>CANMKE010000028.1 GCA_947498325.1 uncultured Persicobacter sp. | reverse complement strand
GCTCAACTGAATAGAGCACTTGATTACGGCTCAAGAGGTTCCAGGTTTGAATCCTGGCGAGGTCACAAACACTTATTAGCGGTGTATAAAAGCTAATGAACCGGCTTCGTAGCTCAACTGAATAGAGCACTTGATTACGGCTCAAGAGGTTCCAGGTTTGAATCCTGGCGAGGTCACAAACACTTATTAGCGGTGTATAAAAGTTAATGAACCGGCTTCGTAGCTCAACTGAATAGAGCACTTGATTACGGCTCAAGAGGTTCCAGGTTTGAATCCTGGCGAGGTCACAAACACTTATTGGCGGTGTATAAAAGCTAATGAACCGGCTTCGTAGCTCAACTGAATAGAGCACTTGATTACGGCTCAAGAGGTTCCAGGTTTGAATCCTGGCGAGGTCACAAAACTCCTGAAGATGATTCAGGAGTTTTTTTATGCCTCATTTTTTTTATGCAGGGATTTTCAAAATATTGGAGGAAGTACCTTGTTGTGAATGCCCACTAAATAGACTGAGCCTAAATCAGGTCTTTTAACTGAAATTTGACTTTGGTTCGATGGCCGTCTCTGCGGTACACAATTTTGACTTTCTGCCGTTTTCGCAGAGATTTGAATAGCGTGGAGATGTTGCCCATGTTGGCTTCCACGGCTTTAAAATGATTGACCCGCAGCAGTTGGTCGCCCGCCATTAGCCCTGCCTTTTCGGCCGGGGAATTAGTAATGACTTTCTGAATAATGATTTTTGGCTCGTGCTCGTCAATCAGCTGAAGGACGATCCCACTCCTGTTATGCCTGAAGGGATTTTTATGGTATTTGCCTGTTTTCAGATAAACCATTGCTCCAGCGTAATCCAGCCATACCTTATAGCGTTTCAGCACCTCCCCGCCTATCGTGCCGTTTCTGCTGAGTACAAAAGTGCTGTCTTCAAGGTAACTTTCATCAGCAAAATTGGTGACCACCTCTTTGAGTGGCGGCAGTTCCTGATGAAGACTGATATGATCAATGCGCCCCATGCTTCCTTCAAGTTGTCCGCTGATGCTTAACCCAAGTGCGGTGTCGATATGCTTTTGGGGTGGGTTGAATGGCAGGCCTTCGTGGTCTTGCTCCAGGGTCAGCCCACTGCTTGCGCCAGTATCAATCATTAGGGAAAGGCTGTTCAGTTGTTCCTCCTCCAGGCGAAGGTCAGCGATAATGTGGGCTTTGGTGTGCCGAATGGTAAGAGGAAGGGCAATACTCTTTTTGGGAGGAGAGAAATGTTCCCGTCGATGAAAGGTGATCAGTTTGCGGTCGTAATTAATTTCCGTAACAAAACGACTCAATAATTCATAACCAATAATTCCGTGAACCATGGTGCCTGTAAGTGCCCAGAAATTCATGGGGTCTTTTTCGAGGATCAGCAATGCGCCATTTCGGGAATGTAACTGCCCGGCATCAAGATTAATGCCCGTGGAGATATAAGCGGTTATGGGTGTCCTGTTGGCACCATAAAGGGTGATTTTTTTCTGATACGTGAGGCCAAGTACCTCCGCAACGGACACATCTGTCAGGATGCTGTGTTGCACACCAGTATCAATAATAAAATTTAGGGGAAGGAATCCGTTGATCTGAAATTTGACAATAATCAGATTGCTCCGCAACTCGAAAGGGAGGCTGTGCCGTTTGGTGTTGTCGTCCAAGAAAAACCCAAACCGATTTTGGGCAGAAGATAATAAGGGAAAAAATAGAACCAGCAACAAGCTGATCGTACCGCGCATCATTTTTGGTTATCGGCGAAGTACTAAATCAGTGAATATACCAATAAAATTCAGGTGGAAATTAGGCGTCAGCGCCGTCTCCTGCATAAGCCCCTGTGTCGGAAATATGGTTGCAATCCGAGATTTTGAATTGATGATATGTATTTGACTGAGGGCAATAAGACCTGTGGAGAGCAGCATGGCGAAAAAAACACCTAATACTTTGTTGTTAAAGGACTTTGGATTATTTGGCTTTGTTGATGGCGTCATGGGAGTGTTTCGGTTTTTGGACAACGAAAGTAATTTAAATAAGAAAAACTGACAATACAAATGATTAGTCTTGATTGTTAGTCATTTATATCAATTTTTAATCCTAAAGGGGATTAAGCTGCGAAATCTGAGCTGATATGAAATTTATATTAAATAATACAGAAGATTATACGCAATAATGTTCGTGAGGGATTTTTTAGCTGAGATTGGTAAAAATAATCCATTTGATTGAATGGTGCCCTAAGCGGCTGTAATCCGTGCCTGAGAGGGAACATCTTGAAGGTATTCTTGTTTACCTGTGGAGGTTGAAGTGTTGGTAAATTGTAAAATTTCAATATTCAGGACTGGGCATCTTTGTCCCATAGGGTAGGAATTTGCTGACACTTGCCACAGGATTAAATGATACTGAATAGAATAGATTGGCTATGGCGAAATTTTTAGGATTGATATTAGGAGTATTTTCGATGTTTTTTTTCAATATGGCATGGGCGCAGGAAGTTGATACCGATTCCCTGAAGAACTATCAGAATGGTGCCTTTGTTGGTTTGTATGGCCGTATCGGGATCAATACGGTGGTGAATCACGGTCGTGCTACTGGAGCGAATTTCAATTTGAATGGCATGGGAAGCCGTGGGGGAAGAAATGAAGAGGGGGATTATTTTGAGTTTATTCCAGGTTATCAATTTCAGCCTAACCTAAAGAATGGCGACCGCACAAGGATAAAGATTGCCCTGACTTTCGCGATGTATTCCCGCTCCTCGCAGCTCATTACCTACGGAAGCACCAATCAGCTTTCGGGCCTGGCTTTCGCACTGCCCGAGGCGTATATTCAGGTAGATGAAATAGCCAACCTGCCACTGATGCTCTGGGTAGGTGGGCGGTACACCCGCGAGACTTATTCACAAACCAATGATTATTTCAATTTTGATGACCATACTGGGCAAGGGGCGGGAATCAAGTATAAAAATACACAATTGATGGCCTTGTATGTTGCCAGTCGAGACACTTCAGACACGGGCCCAAATTATTTTTACAATGG
Source organism: uncultured Persicobacter sp. (assembly GCA_947498325.1). Taxonomy (GTDB): domain Bacteria; phylum Bacteroidota; class Bacteroidia; order Cytophagales; family Cyclobacteriaceae; genus Persicobacter; species Persicobacter psychrovividus. The sequence continues at coordinate 68,588 of CANMKE010000028.1, read as the reverse complement.
GGTGGTCAACAACGGGCAAGTGCTGGAGCTCCGACAGCGTTTGGTGTTGATTGGAGAGCAAAATTTCAGCCTGGGAGAGGATCACTCCTTTAAGGCACTTGCGGAATATCACCAGCTTGCAGAGGCAGATGACAACGCGGACACGGTGGGGGTTAATCCCAATCAGCTGAAATCAGCCAATGGCTGGGTACTCGGATTGAAGCATCGCTGGAATATACTGAATCGTTCACGGCAGACCTACAATACACTGACTGTTCGGTATGCGCGAGGGATTGCCAATGGTGGCGATAACGGCTTCTCGCGGACCTATTTTACTTATGGTGCTCCAGATCTGGAAGCGAATCATTTCAACCGTGCCTATTCGCTGTCGATTGTTGAGTCCTTAATCCTTGAATATTCTGAAAAATTCTCTTCAGAGATTTATGGCTTATACATGCGCAGCCGTGGTGCGGCAGCGGAAAGTGCCCTCGATGATCGTGGGCAGGCCGAGAACTATTTCGGCACCAAGGTTTACAATTTTAAGGAAGAGTTTGTTGTAGGCGCCCGAACGATGTTTCACCTTAATAATTATTTACACCTGATTGCTGAGGGCAGTTACCAAAGTCGGGTAAATGGGACAGATCCTGCCGCATCGGTTACAAAATTGACCCTTGCGCCTACTTTTATGCCTATTGGTCATGATGGTTTATTTGACAGGCCGCAGATCAGGCTGGTGTTTACCTTGGCACGATACAACGATTTTGCACAGCGAAGCATCGGCTCCCCTTTCCTGAATGTGGTCGGGCCAACACCTGTGGGTTTTTATGTGGGGGTGAAGTCGGAATGGTATATTGGGACTCCTTAATAAAAATAAATTAGTTTAAAAATGTATATAATTATAAATATAATTTTAAAAGTGGGGTTTAGTTATTAATATAGATAAGTATTTTTAAGTATAACATATCATGAATTGTAAAACTGCACTTAACCTAATTTCGGCTATTTTTTTGACCGCCTCAATGCTCGCTTGTTCACAAGATTCAAATTTGTTACCAAACGAAAAGGGAGGAATAAGCTTTTCGATTAGTGAGACCAACCATAATTTTCGTCATGCAGATGTTGGGGAACCAAAATTTATTCTCCTATCTATAAAGGATATGGAGGGTGATTATATCTACAATATGCGGAAAATTGACCTATTCAATATGAATGGTCAGTACCTTACTGAAAACATAGAGCTTCCTGTGGCTGATTATACTGTTGAGGATTTTGCTGTTTTGGATCAAGATGCCTCCATCATTTATCTTACTCCTAAATCTGGATCTGAGTTTGAAGATTATGTTTCAACTCCTTTGCCACATTCTTTTAGTATAACACCCGATAATGTGAATAACGTGGTTTTGGAGGTTCTTCCCTCAGATTTTGGGGGGCTAGATAAATTTGGTTATGCCAAATTCTCCTTACAAATCGTAAAACATCTTAAACTTCGACCGAACAGCTCTGATGGAAAAGATGCACGAGTAGATTCTTGGTACGGAGATGAAAATTGGGGTGATCGAGAGGATTTGATGATTAAAAATTGGACCATTGATGGGCGTTTAAGCAGAACAAGAGCTTATCTTGACTTTGACTTTACTGATATCCCTGCAGGAGCGACCATTAAAAAAGCGTCATTATCTTTATATCATTGGCCAGAAAATACGCACTCAAAATTAAGTGGGAGTAATGCGTGTTGGATTAATCGAGTAACAGAAGCGTGGGGCGAAGGTGAAATTACCTGGAATACTCAGCCTTCGTTCACTTCGGTAAACCGGATAAGTATGGAAGCCTCTGAAACAGATAACGAGGATTATCTGGATATAGATATTCTGCCAATAGTCAATGATATTGTAAATAGTCCAGCAGGAAGTGATGGTATAATGATTCAGTTAAAGCAAGAGAGTGGTTACAGAGCCTTATACTTCTGTTCAAGTGATTATCATGATCCTGATAAGCGTCCAAAATTAGAGGTTATTTACAGTTATTAAATTCAGCGCTTATATGTGATTTAAAAGGGTCTTTGAAGGTTTTCTTCAGAGACTTTTTTTTATGGATAGGGCTTGGTTGTATTTTTCAACATATTCTTTACCAACGACTTGTTCATTGAAATTCTCAAGGACATGCCCTCTTGCCTCTTTTTTGATACAAGCAAGATCGGCCTCCTGCGTGAGCCATAAAATCCCCTTCGCCAAGTCTTCAACAGACTGATAATCGGCGACATAACCATTTTCTTTGTGCAAAACAGCTTCCGGATTACCACCTGTTCGGTAGGTAATCACGGGAGTTTCACAGGCCATTGCTTCCAAAATCATGTAGCTGAGGTTCTCATGAAGTGCCGCAGTAATAAAGCCATCCCCGATTTGATACAACTCCCGCATGTCTTCCTGTGCGCTGATCAGGCCTAAATAACTATACTTAAAGGGCAGCGCCGTTAATGTATCCAATTGCGTACATTTTCCGAAAAACACCAGGTGCGGCGGTTTTATTCCCTGTGCAATGAGTTGTTCGATGGCCTTGCAGACGTCCTTAAACCCTTTTCGTGGGTCCAGTAAATTGGCAGCACCGAAGAGCAATAATGGCTGATGGAGCGGGAGTCCCCATTTTTTTTTCAGGTGATCTTCTTGATCTGATGGCTGAAACAGCGTGGTGTCTATGGGATTGAAAATTCGGTCGAAATGAAGCAGAGGAGCCAAAGCGGCACTTTTTCCCTGGGCTACGATCCAGTCGCTGACACCGATTAAATGTGGGCGGTTCAATGGGTAAATCTCGCGCTTCTTTTTCCATTGCTGATGTGATAAATCGTGGCTGTGGGGGTTTCTGAGCAATGGACAACAACCGCATTCTTTCAGATAGCCATCGCAGCGATCAGCATAATGACAGCCACCAGAAAATGCCCAAATGTCATGAAGCGTCCAGACGATTGGTTTTTGAAGTAAAAACAGCTTTTTCATTCCCTTCATGGAAAGAAAGCCCTGATTGGTCCAGTGGATATGGATGATGTCTGCCGATTGAATTAAGGGATGGTTGGCAAGGTCTGCCCCAACAGTTGCAGAAGAAAAAGCAAAACGATGTGCGGCATCCTTCTCGTACCATAAAAAGTGCAGCTTCTCCAAGGCAAGACGAATTTTCCAACCTTTGACCACCTGCATTTTTGGGTGAGGCTTATTTTGGTGTTGTACTAAAAAGTGTACATCCATTCCCTGCGCCTCCACAGCTTTAGCAATCCGCAAGGCAGCCATACTTGCCCCGCCAGTATCTCCGAAGGAGGTCAGAAAAACGATTTTTAATTTTTTATCTGCCATAGCAAGTGTTAAGCTAAGCAATCGGGAGGAAATTCTCTTCGATTTGCGTGGGAATTAAGTTAATGGGGCGGGTATTGTATCAAAAAGCGTACAGCTTATTTGGCAGCAATTTTTTGTAAAGCGGTTCTGAAGCGGTTGGCTACAGTGTTTATATTCACTTCATGATCAATGATATCGAGGCTTTTCTGCCCAAACTCAGCCACTTTTTCAGGGCTTTGCAGGAGCTCGGTGATTTTTTCAGCCAAGTCATTGATGTCATTTTCCTTAAAGAAATAGCCATTCTCCCCATGGCGTAAGAGGTGCCGTTCGGTACCGTCGCCCACCGAGCAAACAATAGGTTTGCCAAAGGCCATGCCTTCATTAATGGCCAGCCCACCCATTCCTGCGAGCACAAAAACAGCCGCCTGCATAAACTCCTTCCCGAGCTGTTCATAGCCATAAACGGCCCCAAGGAACTTCACGTGATCCTCTAAATTCAGGGCCGCCGCCTGTGTTTTCAGGTTGTCGAGCTCAGGACCATTGCCAATCACCACCAGCTCCACCTCGGGAATTTGCTTTCGGATGATGTCCACTGCCTGAAGCAGATGATGTACTTTTTTCCACTTCACCAGTCGGCCAACATGAATAATTCGGAAAGGTTTTGGGGTATTCTGCGGATCAGCTTTGAGAGTGAGATAAGCCTTTTTGATCTCATCAGTATTGGGAGAGTTCAGGGTGACGTGAATGTCCTCATGGGCAATACCGAAGGATGGTTGTACGTTATATGCTACATCGGTATAGTTGATCGTGGCCGAACACTGTTTGTAATAGGCCTGCCGCATGATCGTCAGCAGGTGTGTTTTCAGCTTAAACCGCCAGCCACTGTTGGGCTGAAAGTGAAGGTTTTCATCGTAAATAGGATGCTCCTGATAATACTTCACTGCGCCATGTTTTGGTGCCACCATGAACGGAATCTCACGGATGACCAGTTTGGTGTTCACCTGTTGAATGGCACGTCGCAATTTGGGCAGGAAGGCAAAACCGATGATATAGGGCCACAGCGAAACCACGATTTCAGGCTTTTCAGTGATGATGATCTGGTCCAGGTCTGTAAGCTGAGGTTTGCCATACCATGTTTTGTATTCAGAGGTTTTGATCAGTTTAAACTCATAACCCGAATCAATCAGTTTGACTCCTTTACCGATGGTGCCGTTCGATTGGCCTGGGATGACCACCACCACCTCGAATTCGGGCATGGCATTAATTTTATTCAATAAAGCGACTAAATAATGGGGCAATCCGCCAAAGGTAAAAAGTACTTTCATGTTTTCAGTTATCAGATCATTGACCGTCGGCAAAGCTAATAATATTTGAACACTAAACTATTGTGGAAGGCTGTTGAGTGGGTATTTACCCATTAGGCACAGGTTGGAATGCATAGGATGGGATTGTTTTCGAATTAAAATTTCGAAAATTATGTCGGTTGGGGAAGTTGATATCGCCTTATTTCATCAAAAATAACTTATATTTGGTTATATGTCCCGACCATCAATTTCCTACATCAACAGCGATTTTTTTGGGTGGAACAGGTTCTACAGTAAGTAATATTTTTTGCTGACTGTTATTTTTCCTGAAGAAAATTAAAAATCCCATGTTTAAGAAATTAGCCGTGGCCGTCGCTTTTTCTCCTACCGGAGAGGCGGTTTTAGCAGAATCATTGCGCTTGAAAAAGCTTTTCGATGCTGAGATGGTCCTTATACATATTGGCGCACAGGGCAAAGCAGATATCGCTCAGCTTGATGAGATGCTTTCCCGTGTAGGAGTATCGAAAGAGGAAGTGATCCTTCGCTGGGAAGATGGCAACCCTTCAAAAAAGATTCTTGAAATTTGTACTGATGAGGATGTTGACCTGTTGGTTGCTGGTGCTTTGCGCAAGGAGAACCTCTTTCAGTATTATATCGGTTCCGTAGCACGCGATATTCTGCGCAAGGCGAATTGTTCGGTGATGGTGCTGGTGTCGCCTTCTTCCAACCCTCAGAATATGGACAACATTGTGGTGCAATGTGGTGGTGGACGAAACCCGCGCAAGTCGTTGAAAGCGGCAGTGGAGCTGGCCAAAAAAGACCAGTCGAGTATTGTTCACCTGATTCGCGAGATCAAGCTGTATGGCCTGAGCCTTGCTGTGGCCTCTGAAGACTCTGAGGAAGAATATTCTGAAACGAGAAAGAGCCTTGTGAATGAGGAACTGAAGGAAGTGCAAGAGAAGCTGAACAAACTGAATGTGGGCGACCTGCGGGTGAATATAAAAATTACCGCAGGGAAAGCCGGGCACGAGCTGGCGAAATTTACACGACGAACCAATGCGGATTTGTTGGTGATGCAGGGAATGGGGCGCAAATTAGGGCTTTTTGACCGTATTTTCAGACAGGATCTGGAATACATCATGTCTGATTTGCCATCGAATTTATTGATTGTGCACCCCTAATTTTTATTCGTAGCGTGAATTTTACATGGAGAAATTAAATCATAGTGAAGTGATCAGCCTGCTGTTACAGCTGGCCGTAATTCTCGGCGTGGCGCGTCTTTTGGCTGAGCTGATCCGAAGGATGAAGCAACCTGCAGTGGTGGGGGAAATTTTAGCGGGAGTATTATTGGGGCCGACGTTTTTTGGGCAGATAGCGCCTGAACTTTGGGGTACCCTTTTCCCGACAAGCGGCTCTTCGGCCATTGTGCTTGACGGCTTTTTTCAGATTGCCGTCGTATTACTGCTCTTTATTGCAGGGCTTGAAGTGGAGCTTGACCTGGTGATTGAACAGGGGAAGAAAGCGGCCAACATCAGTTTGTCAGCCCTGATTATCCCTTTTATCCTGGGATTTGTAGGCCCTTATTTTGTGCCTGAATTCTTTGGGCTTGAAGACAGCGCCAACCACCTTGTCTTTGCCCTGTTTATCGGGACAACCCTCTCGATTACGGCTTTGCCCGTGATTGCGCGAATCCTGATGGACCTGAATATCTTTAAAACCCGAACGGGGATGCTCATCATTGCTTCAGCCATGATTATCGATATTTTGGGCTGGCTGATCTTTACCGTAATCCTTTCGATGATGGGTTCTGAAAGTGGACACATGGGCTTGGGAGAAACCATTGGCCTGACCATGGGCTTTACCCTGCTGATGCTGACCGTTGGCCGATATGTGATTGATAAAGTGTTGCCGTGGATCAACGCCCGCTTGGCCTGGCCTGGCGGTCTGTTGTCGTTATCTATGGCCTTGTGTTTTTGTGCTGCCGCCTTTACCGAATGGATTGGCATTCATGCCATTTTTGGGTCTTTTATTGTTGGTATTGCCCTGGGCGATTCGGTACACCTTTCCGAAAGAGCCAAAGAAATTTTACATCATTTCATCAATAATATTTTTGCACCGCTGTTTTTTGTATCGATAGGTTTGCATGTCAATTTCATCGACAGCTTTAATTTATGGCTGGTGGTTGTACTGATTATAACCGCTTTTATCGGGAAAGTCGCTGGTGGATATACAGGGGCGAAAATCAGTGGACTGCCAAAGCATGACGCGCTGGCGATTGGCTTTGGAATGAATACGCACGGTACGCTGGAAGTGATTTTGGGCGCCATTGCTTTACAGGCGGGCTTGATCGATAATCAGCTTTTTGTAGCGATCGTGATCATGGTGTTGGTAACCATCATTATTTCTGCACCACTGCTGAAGATGTGTATTCAGCTTGGGAAGCGAGATGCGGAACAGGCTGCCCCCTGAGTCCGTTGAAAGACACAAAAAAAGCCAATGGGTCATTGAACTCATTGGCTTTTTTTATGAATGACTAACTGTTATTTCGTTGTTCGTTTTTACCGGTTAAAATCCGACACTTTTTAAGTAGGCCTACGGTACTTCAGTCCAAAAGCCCTTTTGAAGAATCAGAAGGAATGTCCACCGCGGGCCATTTTATTGTCCCTTACCAATCACGGTTTTAGATATCGAGACAGTTTCCTTCTTTGTAGTAAATGCTGGTCATGGTTTCTTCAAAACTAATGGGCGAATGGCCATGAAAATCAATTTTCCTGAAGCCAGCATCAAGGATTTTCTGAATCCCCGGCTGGTATTCTGGTCGGTCGGAATTATCCCATATAATCACTCCCCTCGAGGTCAGCTTGCTCAATGCAACAGGCGCACAGGCATTGCGGTTTCGGCCATCAATCACGATAATATCAAAAGCGGTCTCTTGCTGCTGCAGGTGCTTGATGTAGCCGTTGTTGGTATCTTCTTCAAGAAAGGCTTTCGCATTTTTTATTTTGGCAATTACAGGAGAAATGTACTCGAAGTAACTTTTGTCGTGATCAACAGAAACAACGCGCTTGGCCCTTTGTGCAAACCATTTGGTGGAGTTACCCATACCATATTCATAAACGGTGAGCTCCTTGGCAGGAAGAATACGCGCTGAAATGAAATGAATACAGGCATAGGAAAACCATGGGATGGGCTCGTTATTTCCATCAATCGACTGTCCGGTGAACCTGCTTTCTGTCCAGCCTTTTGGTTCGAGGTAAAATCGGTTTAAAAAATAGATATTAAGTAACCGTGCTGTGAAACGGTTTTTACGCAAGGCTTTTTTGATAAAACTCATTTATAAAGTTGATTAATTTTCCGTATCGCCTTTATAAATAAAAGCTTGATGGTTAACTTGAAGAGCGGCGAATATTTTTTGCTTTTCCATAAATTTCACGAATTTAAAAAATAAGAGGCAATATTAAAGTGATCCCCGCAATGAAATTAGCAATCAATATTTTTTAACGGCACTACACAATATGAACAGGATCATTCAGCAGTATATGCTGGCGAAAGCATGGTGGAAACTCCGCAGATATTTCTCTATAAAAAAGATACCCATTGAGCGATTGGGCTCAGCATACGGGGGCTGGGTGGTACCCAAAGGGGTGCTGAACAGTAAATCGGTCTGCTATTGCGCAGGAGCGGGGGAAGATATCAGTTTTGATTTGCTGCTGGCAGAGAAATATGAATGCGAGGTGCATATTTTTGATCCTACTCCACGGGCAGTGGAACACTTTAAAAAGGCGGAAAGTGCTATGCGGCAGCGAAAGGCGATGTCGATTTATAATGGCGCATGGGCCTACCCTGCTACGCCGAAAGTGTTGGAGATGGTGCAGTTTCATGAGTGGGGAATTTGGGACAGGGATTCGGTGTTGAGATTTTACACCCCGGCGGATCCTTCCCATGTGTCGCATTCAGCGGTAAACCTGCAAAAGACCGATCAGTACTTCGAGGCCCAGGTTTACAGCACTCAGCAACTGATGGGCAAGCTGGGGCATCAGCAAATAGATATGCTCAAAATAGACATTGAAGGGGCTGAATATACGGTGATGAATAACCTGCTGAGCGAAGGGCTTTACCCTAAAATCCTTTGTGTGGAATTTGATGAGGTCAATCACCCGCAGGATGAAAATGCGCTACTGCGGATGCGGGAAGCGCTTGAAGCATGGATTGAACGTGGTTATGATTTGGTGCATCAAGATGAATTTTTCAACTCTACCCTCGTGAGGAGGACTTAAATACTCCTTAATTGTCAAGGACATTCCTTATATTTGCAAGCAATGTGGCAGCGGCCTGCTGCCCATGATTAAATAAGCAATTCAAAGAATCAATATATATTTTTCCAAGATGGCTAAACAACAAGAAGAAAACGGCGCCTTAAAGGACATTATTTCGCACGCAAAAGAGTACGGATTCGTATATCCATCCTCTGAAATCTATGACGGCCTGCAGGCAGTTTATGATTACGGAGCATACGGGGTGGAATTGAAGAAAAACCTTAAAGACGTTTGGTGGCAGTCAATGACTCGCCTGAACTCCAATGTTGTCGGTATCGATGCATCAATCTTCATGCACCCTACAACGTGGAAGGCCTCAGGGCACGTGGATTCTTTCAACGATCCGATGATCGATAACAAAGATTCCAATAAGCGTTACCGCGCCGATGTATTGGTGGAGGAGTTTGCAGCCAAATTGGAAGAAGAAGGCAAAGCGGAAGAGGCGAAAGCTTTGGAGCAGGAATTGGGACGTTTGCTGGAGGCGGAAGATCTTGAAGCTGTTCGTCAGTTGATCATCGACAAGGAGATTGTTTGTCCAATCTCAGGAACATGCAACTGGACAGAAGTTCGCCAGTTCAACTTGATGTTCTCGACGCAAATCGGTTCAGTAGCCGATGATTCAAGTACCGTTTATCTTCGTCCTGAGACGGCGCAGGGTATTTTTGTAAACTTCCTGAATGTTCAGAAAACAGCCCGTATGAAGGTGCCTTTCGGTATCGCTCAGATCGGTAAAGCATTCCGTAACGAGATCGTTGCGCGTCAGTTCATCTTCCGTATGCGTGAGTTTGAGCAAATGGAAATGCAATTTTTCGTTCGTCCAGGAGAAGAAATGGAGTGGTACGAAAAGTGGAAAGAAAGCCGCATGCAATGGCACAAAGTTCTGGGTGTTCCTCAGGATCGTTTGCGTTTCCACGATCACGAGAAATTGGCGCACTATGCCAATGCAGCAGCGGATATCGAGTACAAATTCCCATTTGGCTTTAAAGAAGTGGAGGGAATCCACTCTCGTACGGATTTCGATTTAACACAACATCAGGAGTTCTCGAGAAAGAAACAGCAGTATTTCGATACTGAGATCAACAAGAACTATATTCCTTATGTGGTAGAAACCTCTATTGGTGCTGACCGCTTGTTCTTGATGACCATGTTCAATGCCTTTACTGAAGAAATGGTTGGCGAAGGAGAGAAAGCGAAAAAACGTACTTTCTTGAAGTTCCACCCTGCCCTTGCCCCTGTAAAAGCAGCGATTTTCCCATTGACGAAAAAAGATGGTTTACCAGATGTAGCGAAAGAGATTTTCAATGACCTGAAATACGATTTCAATTTGGTATATGAGGAGCAGCAATCTATCGGTAAGCGTTATACTCGTCAGGATTTGATCGGTACGCCTTTCTGTATTGCAGTAGATCACCAAACTTTGGAAGACAAAACAGTAACCATCCGTCACCGCGACTCTATGGAGCAAGAACGTGTGGCGATTGCAGATTTGCGTAAAGTGATCGGCGAAGCGGTTTCTATTTCTAAGATTTTCCGTGAGTTGGAAGACTAAGCACTGCCTGTCATAAAAATATTTAAAGCGACTTCAGAGATGAGGTCGCTTTTTTTGTAACTGAAAGTTTGGGGTATTGTAGATCAATAATTCAAGAACAATTCCAGTAATCCGAATTTGCAGCAGGATGGGAAGTTTAAAAAAATGCGCTTAATGATGTTGATAAAGTGCAAATTGATGTCGTTTTCCTGTGGAGGCATGAAACGGGAGTACCCCTTTAAAAAGCGTGTGAGCCTACTTTTAAATGAAAACAATCGGTGCTTAATGAGAAATTTATATTTTTTTAATAAATGTCTGAAACCTGCAAGCACTTTTTCGAGTTATAACATTTATACATTCGATAAATTGATCAAACCGATCTAAAGAAATACATTCCATTCCACAAGAGAAGTATTTACCTGACAGCCACAGTCCACTGTCAGGTTTTTTTTGTTCAAAAACGTCTTATTGTCGGGTTTTGGGGCGAAAATCCGATCATTATTTCAATTGTTGTTTATTTTACAACAAGCGTAATAAACTGCCGACTTCCCGACGTAAACTTGAACAATGAGAAGTTTTAGTGTCTTGAATTTGCATCAACAGGCTTGATCAAATAAGCTTTTTATGGATGAATTGGCAATAAATGGGGCTTAATGACTTTGTTGCACTTATTTGTCAGTTGGGAAAACAGCCATTGATTTGGGATGTACTCAGCTTTATAAAGTTCAATATTAAACTAAAAAACAGGGCGTTTTCTCCTCAAAGATTATCGGGCTACCTCAGCCGACCTTATGGAAGATTGTTTTAACTTGCTGAAAAATTAACATCACCTTGAATATCATGCTGCGTTCCTTTATTTTTTTGCTGATCGCAGGCGGTCTTTTTGCCTGTAAATCCACACCCAACAGTACTTCCGGTAAGGATTATCATCCGTTGATTCTCATTTCTGTGGATGGTTATCGCTTTGATTACACCGAGAAATTTCAGGCACCAAACATTCAGAAATTTGCAGAGGAAGGAGTAAAAGCCGAAGCATTGATTCCCTGCTACCCGAGCAAGACTTTCCCCAACCACTGGGCAGTAGCCACAGGTACTTATCCTGGTCATAATGGGCTGATTCATAATGCCTTTTTTTCAAAAAACTATCAGGCCACTTTTAAACTCGGTGATGCTGCCGAACGGAATAACCCCCGATGGTATGGTGGCACTCCCATCTGGAAATTGGCAGAAGATCAGGGGAAAATTGCAGCCTGTTATTTTTGGCCTGGCTCGGAGGTGGAGCATGCAGGCCACCTTCCGACTTATTACTACCCTTATCGGGAGTCCACACCTTTTAACGATCGGGTTGATCAGGTACTGAAATGGGCACAGCTTCCTGAAGGGGAACGGCCTGATTTTATCACTTTGTATTTTCATGAACCCGACCACAGTGGGCATCATTTCGGGCCAGACAGCAAAAAGACCAAGCAGGCAATGGCCGAAGTGGATCGGGCTTTGGGCCGGTTGTTCCGCTTGATGAATGAAAAAGGGATTGCCCCTGATTATTTGTTAATCTCTGACCACGGCATGGTGGAAGTAACGCATGGAATTGATTACCAGGAACTGGCCGACTTCAATGGTTGCCAGGTGTTAAATGCTGGAGGCACACAATTGATGATTTACCCTGCCGCTGAAACAAATATCGCGGGCTTGATAAAAGCACTGGAAGCTAATGCGGACGGGCGCTATCGGGTGATTCAGAAAAAGGATGCCCCTGAATACTGGCATTATACACATCAGGATGTGCCAGATTTTTGGCTGGAAGCCAACCCGCATTATATGTTTGTGGAGGCAGGAAGAAAGCCGTCGGCGGGAACGCATGGTTATGACCCGGCAGTACAGGATACGCATGCGATTTTTTATGCTAATGGCCCGTCGTTTAAAAGGGGGATGACCATTCCCGCATTTGAAAATGTCAATATTTATCCATTGATGGCAAGGGTTTTAAACCTCAGCATTCCACAGGGCATTGACGGGAATTTGTCTGTATTGCAACCGATACTGGAAGAGACGCAAAAAAAGGCCACCACGGAATAACCGCGATGGCCTTTAGCTTAGTTGGCTTGGGCCTGCCTTTGGGCGTCAATTTTCCCGATCAATAATGACGGGCCGCCCGAAGGAAGGGAAAGTTATTTGTTTGCTCTGAAAATCAGTTGATCGTACTGTATTTCGGCGCCTCTCGTGTTTCCATCCAAATAAAAGGTGAAAATCCCCGAAAGGGCAATTTCCTGACCAGAATTCAGGAGACCCACTTGATTTACAATAATGCCATCAGCTACCAGCTGATAAGTCTTGCCATCCTTTTGCAGTGTACCACTTACCTCCAGATCATTTGTGCCAATCGCTGCGGCTTCATCACTTTTAAAAAGCTTTTCAAGCTGGTCTGCTGTTTTTGATTTTACCGTCAGATCGAATTGTTCGCCAGAAGCGAGGGCTACTGTGAAATGTAAGTTTTGTCCGTCAAGTTCAACACTTTGTTCTTTAATATCATCCGTTTGAATGCTTGACGTTTTATTGATGGCCGTGAATTTTTTAAACTCATCTGCCTTAATTTCAATCGTGTTACTTTCCTGTTGGTCGTTTACCACCTTCAGGTACATGGCCCCCCCAGTGTGTGGTTTCATGTTATTTACCTGATAAGGTGTGAAGGGTGCGAAGGATTTCTGATCCATGGAAACCATCAGTGTTCCGCCAGAACCGACGGGTGTTTCTGTGATGTCGAACGACTGTTCGTCGACCTTTTTATAAGTGATTTTAAAGTCTGCTAATTTGGTCGTAATCTCTTTTGCGCTGTTGGTTTCGAGGACACCATTGACGGCCATCATCGCAGTGTAGGTAACACCAGGAAATAGCACGACATTGTTAATCACCTCCTTGTGGTCACCTGCCTGTGCGGGCAACTCCAATACTGGCTTGACATCCGAAATATTGGGATTGTCTTTTGACGTTTGAAAGAGCTTGATCTCAAAATTGGCATCGCCTTTGGTGGCGTATTCAACTGTAAACCCATGTATAGTTGCTGCTGACAAAGCAACAATTTCTGCATTGGCCGATTCGGTGGGTGCGCTGCTGTCCTTGTCCTTACAGGCGAAGAGCAATGCAGGTAGGATGCAAAGGAGGAGTAGTAGATTTTTCATGTTATTTATTTTGTAGGGTAATAAATTTCTAAACGGAATTTTTTATGGTGGTGGTTAATTCTGTTTAAGTCAATGAGTTCAATCTTCCTTATTTTGGTAAATTACTACTATTCAGCATTCATGGAATTAGAATCTATTTAAACTTTTTCAAGATTCGATCAAATTTATCCTGTGTAATCTCGGAATATTTTCTTCAAAAAATAGGCTGATCTGAATGCTGAAAATACTCCTGAACACTTTTGTTGGAGGTTCGAGCCTGCTAAGCCAGGCCGTGAAGCCAACACTAATCAAGGGCAGTTTCCCTGAAGTGGGGATCAAAAAAAATGCCTCAAGAGTATGATCTTGAGGCATCGAGATTGATGAAGAAGTTGGTATTGTTTGTAATTTTTCAGTTAAGTTATTGGAGCCATTTATCTTATAGCTCCATAAACATAACATTAAGATTTGATGAATAAAAGAAAAAAGTTAATAAAAATCATGTTTTTCTATATTTTAACTCTTTTTATTCCTTAGCCAAGTCGGTGAAGCAAAACTGATCTCCGTCAAATAGTCCTTTATCGCTTAATTTAAGAGATGGGATGACCAGCAGCGCCATGAAAGATAATGTCATGAATGGTGCGTTCAATGTACCCCCCATGGCTTTCACCATTTTGTCCACGGCCATATATCGTTGTGCCGCTTCATAGCCATTGATATTGGTCATCAGGCCAGCTACAGGTAAAGGTAAAACGGTTTGATCTTCTCCGTCGAAAGCACAAACGCCACCCCGAGATTCGATGATGATGTTCACTGCGCGGCAAAGGGATTCGTCATCTGTTCCTACGGCAATAATATTATGAGAATCATGCGCTACGGAAGAGGCAATAGCACCCTTTTTCAGTCCGAAATTTTTTATGAAAGCTTTGGCAACAGGCGCTTTTTTATACCTGTTCACCACCACCATTTTCAGAACATCCCGTTCGGTATCCGATACATATTGGCCATCTTCAATTTTAGCCTCCATGGTCAGGGCATTGGTAATGAGTTCGCCTTCAAGACACTCGATCACGTTGATTTTTTTCGCTGAAGCAGGAATGGCAAAATCTTCTACGACCTTTGGGGCACACGAAAAATTGTTGATGGGTGTGCACGGAACAGATTTTAATAAAGTGGTGCCATGTTCAGCCACCAGCTCCCCGTTGATGTAAGTTTTCTGAATGTTGAACTCCTCAAGGTTATCTACAATAATCAGATCAGCAGGGTCACCTTCCTGCAACAACCCGATATCCAGGTCATAGTGCTTGATGGCATTGTAACTTGCCGCACGAAGCACATCAAAAAGGTCGTGGCCTTTGGCAAGTGCACGTTTTACGTGATCGTTCAGGTGATTTTCAATCAGGTTGTCAGGGTGCTTGTCATCACAGCAAAACATCACCTGCTCAGGGTGATCTTTGAGTAAATCTACCAATGCTTCAAAGTTTTTTGCAGCACTTCCCTCACGGATTTGCACTTTCATGCCTGCCTGAATTTTGTCCAAACCTTCCTGATAAGTGAAGCATTCGTGATCTGTACTGATACCTGCATCGGCATAAGCTTTTGCCTGTTCGCCCTTCAGTCCAGGGGCGTGGCCATCGATCGGTTTGCCGTAAGCTTTGGCGATATCAAGTTTACGGACACAGTCCTCATCCTTGTTCAGCACCCCAGGCCAGTTCATGAACTCGGTCATGTATTTCAGCCCATCTTTTTTGAACAGGGTATCAACGTCCTCGGGAGTGATGGTCGCCCCCGCTGTTTCGAATTGTGTAGCGGGCACACATGGCGGCACACCAAAATTAATTTTGAAGTTGGTTTGTTTGGCATTGTTGATCATGAAGCGGATACCCATGATGCCCATCACATTGCCGATCTCGTGCGGGTCTGAAACGGTTCCTACAGTTCCATGCACTACGGCAAGTCTTGCAAATTCCGAGGGAATCAACATGGAGCTTTCAATATGAACATGGGCGTCCACAAAGCCAGGCATGATATAATGCGCTGGAGCTTCCTTGATTTTTCGGATTGACTTGATGCGTTGTTGATCTATTTTGATTTCTGCAGGATAGATGATCTTTTGATGAAGATCAACCAGTTGTCCTTTAATTATTTTCATAGTTCCCTGTAAGTAAGCAATATAATGGCTATAGTCCTGAAGTATGGACAGGCTTAAAAGTGAACAAATTTAAAGGCTTAAGGGATAAAAGAAAATAAAATCAGTGGCTAAGGACTAAATTATTGATAAACATCCTTGAGCTCAAAAAAGGCTTTCGACTTTTTGTAAGCAATGAATAATTTTTTCATGTAATCATTATAATAGACCGTCAGGGCACGAAGCATTTTATTTTCAATCTCTGGGTATTTTTCAAAAATATCGTGGAGGTCTGAGGCTGGAATAGCATAGATTTCCGCCTTGGTGCTTGTAACGATGGTGTGGTGGAGTCGGTGGGTGTGTGGCAAGAGGGCATTTTTTCCGAAAGCCCCATACGCACCAATTCTGCCGAGTTCCTCAAAGTTTCCTTCGATATCCACAGACATGCTTACTTCGCCATTTTTGATGATATACAGCACCTGGCTGGGATCATTTCTGAAAAATATGGCTTCATCTTTTTGGTACTCCCTCAGGTATAGAAAGGGCTTGAATTCCGAAAGCTCACGGTAATTGAGCTCAGCAAGCAAAGGGCAATTTTGCAGAAAATCGTAAAGTTGAATGTCTTCGTCAGAATAAGGTTTTTTAAAGAGACCTTTCATAAAGATTGTTTTTGTACACGCCAAATATTAGTTGTTGAATCGGTGATTTTAAATCGGTCGTCGGGGCGATAGCCAACAACCCAGATAATTTTCCCATTGCTTTCGAGCACCATGCAGCGCTCTTTTAGCGGCAAGGGAACTTTTTGATCGATCAGAAAATCACTGATTTTCTTTTTGCCTCTCATTCCCAACGGCTGAAACTTATCGCCGAGTTGCCAGGGGCGAAGTTTCAGTGGAAATTCAATTTTATCAAGGTCGAAAGCCCCAATGTCGGGAACTCTTTCTAATTGATAATCATTTTTGGCCATCTTTTCAAAAGATAATTTAAAATCTTGGCTGACCAAAGACTGATCGTCAATTTTGACCTCGATGGTGCGTAAATCCTGCTGTTGTTCCTGATAAATCAAATGGTGCCTGTCGGTAAACAGTCGGCCATTTTTACCTTCAAATTGTTTTCCGGCAGGGCTTTTCAGGTGTTGCGCAATTTGTTCAATAACGGCAAAGGAAAAACCCATCGGGCGAAGCCAGTATTCTAATAACAAAATTGGGGAGGCTTGTTCAGCAATTATACCCTTGTCCATCCAAATCTGCTTTGCTTGCTGTTTCCATGCCTTGACCTTGAGCTCTTCAGCCCATTGCAATAACTGTTTGTGAGCTTCGGAAATTCGGTACTGTGTCGCAGCGAAAGTCTTTTCAAGCTCAGGGTTAATGTGTTTAAGTTCAGGAATGATATGATGTCGTATTCTGTTGCGCTGATATTTCACCTCCAGGTTACTTTCGTCTTCCCTGTACGCTATTTGATGCAAATCGGCATAATCTTGCAATTGTTTTCTGCTGAAATCCAGCAAAGGGCGAATCAGCTGCCCTCTTTGGGTTTGCATGCCTTTAATGCCTGCCATTCCGCAACCTTTGGCTGTATTGAACAGAAAGGTTTCGAGCTGGTCGTTGAGGTGGTGTGCCGTAGCGACATAAGCGTACTGGTGGGTGTTTACCAAATTCTCGAAGAACTGATAACGTAAAGTTCTGGCCACCATTTCAATGGATCCTCCCTGTTTTTGAGCCTCCGAGCGGGTATCCCATGTGGTACAATGCAAGGGTATTTGCAGTTGTTCAGCCGTTTTCCTGACCAGTAATTCATCGAGTTCGGAGGCGGTTCCTCTAAGTTGAAAATTACAGTGCGCAATGGCGACAGGTAAGTGGTGCTGGCAAAATAAATGGAGCAATACCATGGAATCAAGCCCACCACTGACAGCCAACAGATAGGGCTTTTCTGGGCTGTAAAGCCCCTTGGCTTTTAATTGTGCTAAAAACGCATTAAGGATCATGGGATTATTGGCGGAATAGCGGATGGATTTATTAAATTTGGTGGAATTTACCAAAATTACAAGAGGATTGTGGCATTTGCCTGTTTTTTACCGCCAAATCACGTCCTTCTTCTTATTAGGCTTTAATTACTAATTGATACAGATGCGTAAAATCATCGCTTTATTCGCTTGTGTGCTTGTTATGATGAGCATGGGTCAGGTGCAGGCTCAAAATAAAAAAGAGAAAGTAAACTACGACGCCAAGGATTTGGTTAACGGTCGGCGAGGATCTGTGCGCTATCAGAAATTGATTGGTGATGTGGTTTTCAGTTTCAAAAAACGTAATGCACAGATTTATGCCGATTCTGCTTACTATTACCGCAGGAAGGGCGAGATGGAGTGCTACGGAAAGGTACGTATTGTTGAGAATGACTCGATAAATATTACCTCACGGAAGCTGGTTTACCGAACCACCGAGCGGATGGCCAAGCTGCGTGAGGATGTGGTTTACAGTGATGGCAACATGACGCTGTACACTGATTTTCTGGATTATAACACCACCAGCAAATCTGCCCACTATTTTAACTCTGGAAAAATTATTGATGGTGAAAATACCCTGACGTCAACTCAGGGGACTTACTACCCAAACCAAAAGAAGATGGTCTTTTCGGGGGAGGTAAAACTGGTGAACCCTGAATATACGCTCGAAACCGATTCCCTGATTTATAACACAGTTACCAAGGAAGCCACCACCTTTGGCTACACCAAAAGTACCCGTAGCGATGGCTCTACCCTTGATACTCCCCATGGCATGATTTACGACGCCAGCAGTCAGGAATCGCAAGTTTATTCTGGGGTGATTGAAACCGACGCCTACCGGGTGAAGGGGGACGATATGGTTTATAATAAAGCGGAGAACCTGTATAAGGTGATTGGCAACGTATATATGCTGTCGAAAAAGGACAGTGTGGAAATTACCGGTCAGGAGGCTTATTACGACAAATCGCGTGGCTATACCAAAATTTGGGGAAGCCCAGTGATGAAAAAAATTATGGAGGTTGACACTTTCTATCTTTCAGCAGATACGCTGATTGCTGTTGATAACAAACAGGAAAATGAAAATAAGATGTTGGCCTTCCATGATGTAAAGATATGGAAATCTGATTTGCAGGGAATCGCTGACTCTATGGCTTATAATATGAATGATTCACTGATTTACCTTTACGATGATCCATTGCTGTGGGCGCAGCGAAACCAGATTGAAGCGGATTCCATTTCATTGAAATTAGGAAAAGGTTCTTTGGATAAAATGTTCCTCCAACGGAATGCCTTCATTATTATGGAAGATACTGTGGGTAATTTTAATCAGATTAAGGGGCGTGAAATGGTGGCTCATTTTAAAGGCAAAAGCATTGAGGAAGTTGATGTGAATGGTAACAGTGAGTCACTTTACTTTGCCCTGAAGCAAGACAACAGCTTGCAGGGACTCAACCGGATTCTGTGCAGTAATATGAAGATCTTTTTTGAAGGGACTCAACCTTCGGAAGTCCGCTTTTATGTTAAGCCTGAAGCAACTTTCTACCCTCCTCATGAAATTACGGATGAGCTCAAAGTACTTAAAGGGCTTAACTGGCGGAAAAGTGACCGCCCTACCCTCGAGGATGTCCTGGCGCCGAGAGGCGTGCAGCCTGCTGATTCTACTGCCGTTATCAGTACCCCTGCGCCAATTCTAAAAGAGGCGACAGACGCACCCGCTTTGAATGAATAACAAAACAAAAAAGGGCTACAACAATTAAGTGTAGCCCTATCCATAATCCCATTTGTCCTCCGTATTAAAGAAGGAAATTAACCTATATTGACTATAATAAAGAAAGGTAATTTTTTATATAATTACAATTATTTTTTGATTTTTTACGGCTTTTTCACTCACTTGTACAAAAAGGGACTATTTTTGGTTGTATTTACACTATTTGAAATGAGCCTTTTTGCCTTAAAAATATAAACCCCATAATTTACAAGTGTTTATTGCTTATAAATGGGTTGCCTTCGGCGATGGATTGTGTGCATTGAAAGCAAATGGTTACGTAATGTTTTTAGACTATGTTAATCTAATGTTGTGCTTTTTATAGTTTCTCCGTTAAAGTCTTTTACCGTTAAGGTATTGCCCTCAAATACACCATAACTTGCTTGAAAGCCACCTTTTGGGAGTGCTACGGAACCTGGATTGAAGAAAAATAAGTCGCCTTCTTTTTCGGCTACTGGCAGGTGGGTATGGCCAGAAACAAAAATCGCCTTTTTGGGCAAGGCTGGAGGGTCCATAGGTGTATGGAGGTGCCCATGTGTAATGTAGAAATATTGCCCTTCTGTTTGCAGAACAGTGTAATCCGCCATCATTGGAAAATCCAGTAGCATCTGGTCCACTTCGCTGTCGCAATTTCCGCGTACGGCAATGATTTTATTTTTATATGTATTCAGTAATTGGGCAACATCTGCAGGGGCATATTCTTCAGGTAGTGGGTTCCGAGGGCCGTGATACATCAAGTCCCCAACCAGTACAATCTGATCTGCTTTTTCTTGTTCCACCGCCTTCAGGGCTTTTTTTATGGCCATCATCGACCCGTGGACATCCGAAATAAAAATGACCTTCATCTCTGTTTATTTTTTGTTGAAAATTGTAGCCGAACCTTGTGCTTTCGGGAGAATGGTAATATCACTGATATTGACATGCTCAGGGCGCAACACCATGAATGCGATAATGTCGGCAATATCTTTGGCATACAGTGGCTCGTAGCCCTCATACACTTTGCTTGCACGTTCTACATCCCCTTTGAACCTTACAGCACTGAACTCTGTATCCACTGCGCCAGGGCATACATTACTGACCTTGATATTGAAAGGGTTCAATTCCATACGCAAGCCATCACTCAGGGCCGTAACAGCATGTTTTGAGGCACAGTAAACGCCTCCGTTAGGGTAGACCTCTTTTCCTGCAATAGAGCTGATATTGATGATATGCCCTGTTTTTCGTTCGACCATCATCGGGACAATCGTGCGCGAGACATAAAGCAAGCCTTTTACATTGATGTCGATCATGGCATCAAAATCGAGAATACTTCCCTGATGAATCAAGTCCAGACCATGGGCATTACCTGCATTGTTGATCAGCAGATCGATGGCCTTCCATTCTTCAGGAAGACTATGAATACATTGCTCCACCTTTTCCAGTTCTCTGACATCAAACAGTAGCGGGTAGGTATCGGTATCGAGGGTATTGGCGAGTTCAGTCAGTCGCTCTTCACGGCGGCCACACAGAATCAGGTTGTAGTGTGGGGCTAAAGCTTCGGCAGTGGCTTTCCCAATACCTGAGGTAGCTCCTGTGATAAAGGCAATTTTCTTTTTCATCTTTTTTGAGGATAGAAGTGAGTCCCTGAAAGGACAGAAATGTACGAAAAGCCAATTTATCAATTTTATTGAAAAATAGCATTTCCGTTTTTATGCCGACAGCACAGGGCATAAAAAAAGCGGAACATGAAGTCCGCTTTTTTAATTTTTTTTAGTCGTTATGAGTAACGTATTGATCCCATTTGGCCAGCACATTAGTGAAATCCTCAGGAAGTTCGCACTCAAACTGCATCCATTCTTTACTGATCGGGTGCTCAAAACCAAGCGACTTGGCATGCAAAGCCTGCCGAGGCATAATCTTGAAACAATTATCAACAAACTGCTTGTACTTTGAGAATGAGGTACCTTTCAGTATTTTATTTCCTCCGTACATGGCATCACTGAAAAGTGGGTGGCCAAGGTATTTCATATGTGCACGAATCTGATGTGTACGCCCTGTTTCAAGGTTACACTGAATCATGGTTACATAGCGCAATGGCTTGATTACTTTATAGTGGGTGATGGCTACGCGACCGAAATCCCCTTCAGGGAAAGCATCAACAACCCGACGATCTTTCAAAGATCGGCCAATGTTTACATTGATGGTCCCTTCCTGCTCTTTGGGCTCTCCCCAAACTAAAGCATTGTAGGTACGCTCAATGCTGTGGTCAAAAAACTGGCGGGCCAGTCCCGACATTGCCTGCTCCGTTTTGGCAATCACCAACAAACCACTGGTGTCTTTATCAATACGGTGAACCAAGCCTGGGCGTCCTGTGTTACCTTCCATTTCTGGCAGGTTTTTAAAGTGGTATGCAAGGGCATTCACCAAGGTGCCAGACCAGTTCTGGTGCGCTGGGTGTACTACCATCCCCGCTTCCTTGTTCACAACCAACAAATGGTCGTCTTCATATACAATATTTAGGGGGATGTCCTCAGGCACCACATCGGTATCGCGTGGCGGCTCTGGCATGGCCATGACCACTACATCCTCAGGGTGTAATTTGTGGTTGGGCTTTACGGTTTTATCATTGACGGTGATGAAACCATCTTTGATTCCCTTCTGAATCTTACTACGGCTCGCATTGGGCAGCTTGTCCATCAAGAATTTATCCAGGCGGATAATGGCTTGTTTGGGATCTGCTACGATACGATGATGTTCATATAACTCATTGATTTCTTCATCGAAAAAATCATTTTTTTCTTCACTCATAAGCTTGAATTTCAACCGCAAAGGTAGGTGCATGAACCCGAAAGTCCAAAGAGAGGACAAAATAAAGCCCCAAGCACAGCTTGAGGCAGATCTTTATTAACTTTTAACTTTTCTTAATTTAATTATTCCAACAGTATTCAGGATCTTAATGATAAGATAGGTGGGGTCGATCTCCCACCACTTTACACCAAAGTTCGGGCGATGCCCCATAGAGTGGTGATTGTTATGGTAAGATTCGCCCATCATCAGAAAATCTACTGGCAAAAGGTTCTTGGAGGTATCCGACACATCAAAGTTACGGTACCCGTATTTGTGTGCAAACCAGTTGATAATGACCCCATGAACAGGAGCAAGAAGAAATTGTACTGGCAGCAATAGCCACAAAAGGATATGATCGGCAAAGGCAACGTAAAAGGCAACATATACCAAACCCCAGCCGATTCTTGAAACCCAGCTTGAAGCGAATAGATCAAAACTTTTCCATTCGGGTACACCACGGGTAAATCTTTTTTCTACTTCGGTTCTGCTGTAAAGAATATCGGTGAAGATTTTCTTGGTGCGGAACATCATATAAAAAAGGTTCTTGTCGTAAATCGGGGAATGTGGGTCTTTTTCGGTATCTGCAAAAGCATGGTGCATGCGGTGCAATACGCCATAAGCATAGGGGCTCAGGTAACTTGAGCCTTGCCCAATCCATGTCAGGATAAAAAAGACCTTTTCGGTTTTTTTCGACATGGAGAATGTTTTATGAGCTGCATATCTGTGCAGAAAGAAGGTCTGGAAAAACAGGGAGAAATACCAGGTAAAGATAAAGAAAAGAATAACTGCCATACGGAGGTAATAAAGAGTCAATAAAAGCTTTTGCTTATATGACAATCATCACCTCTGTTTGTGACAATTAAAAGAAATTATTTTGTGTCTTCTTTCAAGAAGTTGATGAAATCGTCCAAATTTCCCTCTCTACTTGCTTTCAGAAAGTGTTCGTAGCCTTTTTTTACCTGCTGTGTTTCTACATTGAAGCGTTCTTTTTGATCCTCAAGGCGTTGTTTGGCCCTTGAAACCAGTTGGCGGCAATGATCTTTCTTTTTTTCGAAGATTTCAGAAATTTCGGGATAATCCAAGTTAAATACCTCGCGCAACAGATAGGTGCCTCGTTCCAAAGGGTTGAGTTTTTTCACCATTGTTTTGTAGGCCGAGCGCAACTGGTGGTCAATATCAGTCTTAAATTCTTCGACCTCTTTGGTAGAGGGAAGAAACTCTGATATGTCCATTGACCATGGGCACTCCATGCGGTGCCTCCATTGTTTCTTGAAATTCAGACAGGCGTTGGTAACTGCCCTCACAAGGTACGCCTTAGGGTTGGCTACCTTGGTGCGGTCCATGCTGGTCCACTTAATGAGGGTTTCTTGAACGATGTCTTCCGCATCTTTCAGATTGTCAAGTATTTCAAAAGCAATCTTAAAAAGAAGAGGTCTATAGGTGTTAATGCTTTGTGTCAGTTCCATTGTAATCACAAATATAATTTAATTATCATTGAATCAAATTAAATCAATGGCTAAGCGATGATTATTAACAAAATTGAGGAAACTCCTTTCGGTGTACAACATGTAAGTGATGAAATTTTAAGTGATCATCAAAAGTAATGGCTGCTGTATTGAGGGGCTGTTTTTGTCTGTTTTTTTTACAGCATCCCACTTTTTTTGGGTTGTTGAGTTTCCAAAATCAAGGATGTATTTGTGCGTATTTACGTGGATGACGGTGGATGGATTACTCCGTAGGTGTAAGGTCTTCTTCGGCTATAAACTCAAAGGCACCGATATCGGGTTTTTCATCTCGTGTTCGATCAAGGAAATCTTTTTTTACGGCAGTAGGTGTTGCCTGATCGATCTGAGGGCTATCTTCTTTCAGCTTGTAATTATCCTCTTCAATATTCTGAAAAAGGTCACTGCTGAAATAGTTATTATATAAGTTCGTGTTTCCGAAATCCTGCTGGGTTTTCAGTAAAGAGAAGATGATCTCTGCCGGAGAGTCAGTTCCTTCAATTGAGATTTCTTCCTGATTAGCACCCCAGACTATACTGTTGATCAGTTCAAAGTGAGGAGCATTTGCCTGCACTTTGCTGTTCGTTTCGGGAGCTTCGGGCTGTACCTTAATGAGTGGGTCGCGGCGCAACAGGCTACTTCCAATGCCGTTGATGGTCAGGTGATTTCCATAAAAATGTGCACCACCATAGCTGCAAATCATGGCTTTTCCACTCTTGGAGAAGATGCTGTTTTCGGCATGAATTTCCGCCTGGTTGATCAGTAGGCCGTATCCCCCCTGATTGATCAGCTGACAGTTTTTTAGCATCACAGGCATGGTGCTGTTTTGAATACAAAGACTGTTTTGTGCATTTCTGACTTCGGTAAACTGCAGATTTATTTCACCCGTAGGGCTGTTAATGTGAATCCCAGGCCACTGCGAGGGCGCTTCAACGGTCAGTTTTTCATTTCTGAAAACGATGGGCTGTTCATTTGTTCCCTGAGCCTGCAAGCTGCCAAATATATTGACTGCTGCGGCTTGTTGAGCAAGAAAAGTGGCGCCTGCTTCAATGGTAAGGTTTACGGCAGGTGCTACGGTCAGTGTATCGGTCAGTAGAAAAGGTCGGTCGGCTTTTAAGGTCGTATCCTGAAGGATGGTGTGCTTGCCAAAACGATAAACATCCTGTGTTGCCGCCTGGCATTTCACCTCTTGTTCGTTGCCGTTGGTCAGGAAGATTAAGCTGTCGGGCATGGCAACGGGGGCGTTTTCATTGGTGGCCTGAGCATGATACTGAACGATGATCAGCAAGGAATCTTTGCCCAATAGCCTGATGTTATTTTCTGTGGTGGTTTCGTTGCCGTTGATGATCACCTGATAGGGGGAGTTGTCTCCGCCTGCGAGCCGTATTTGGGTGATTTCAATGGCTTTCTCTGCGCGATTATAAACCTGAAGTTGCTCAAAGGTACTTTTTTGTCCACTGATAAGGGTATCGAACTGAAGGGTATCTGTTGAAAAGGCCAGTTTCAGTATCGGGTCGGTAGACAATTGTTCTTCTTTAGGCAGGCATGCCCATGCAAAAAAGAGAAGGAAGAAGACTAAAAAAGAAAATCGCATATGGAGGCGGTCTGTTAAAAAATGCTCAGACGAATGTTTATGAAGTGGAGAACCCACCCCTTACCGTCAGGTAAAGGGTGAATTAATATTTTGAGAAAATGGAGAAGCCTATTGCTCCTCGCCATTCATTTTAGTGGCATTTTCAGCAATACGCAATTGCTCAACAATGTCACCAATGTCCCCGTCCATAATGGCTGGAAGGTTATGGGAAGAGTAACCGATGCGGTGATCTGTTACACGGCTCTGTGGATAATTATATGTTCGGATTTTATCTGATCGGTCACCAGAACCTACCAATGAGCGGCGGTGTTCCGAGATCGCATCATTATGCTTTTTCAGCTCAGCCTCATACAATCTTGAGCGCAGTACCGTCAGGGCTTTGTCGTAGTTGGCATGCTGTGAACGACCATCCTGACACTCCACAACCGTATTGGTCGGAAGGTGAGTTAATCGAACGGCAGATTCCGTTTTGTTGACGTGCTGCCCACCAGCACCTGAGGCACGGAAAGTATCTTTCTTGATGTCTTTCAGGTTCAGTTCAAAATCCACATCCTCTGCTTCGGGCATCAGGGCAACCGTAGCGGCCGAAGTGTGAACACGGCCTTGTGTTTCTGTCTGAGGAACGCGCTGTACACGGTGTACACCAGATTCAAATTTCAGCTTGCCGTAAACATCAGCACCAGAAACGGAGGCGATAATTTCTTTATAACCACCAGCAGATCCCTCTGTGGCACTCATCAGTGATACCGACCATTTGTTTTTTTCAGCAAATCGCTGATACATACGGAAAAGATCTCCCGCAAAAATAGAGGCTTCGTCGCCACCTGTTCCTGCACGGATCTCCAGGATACCATCTTTGGCATCATTGGGATCTTTGGGGATCAATAATTCTTTTAAATCTGCTTCAATCGTTGACACTTGAGGCTCCAGTTCATTCAGCTCCATTTTGGCCATATCCCGATAGTCTTCATCCTTCTCGGTCGACAAAATGTGCTTCGCCTCTTCAATACCACTGATTACCGTTCGGTATTCTTCATATTTTTTCACCACCTTTTCCAAGTCAGAGAATTCTTTGGTCAGCTTGGTGAATTGTTTCATGTCTGAAGCAATATCGGGCTGTACTAACAGTTGCCCAACTTCTTCATATCGAGCTTTGATAGCCTCAAGTTTTTCAGTCATTTTCGTTCTTTCTTATGAATATGCAAAGTTAATAAAAACAATGTTTTATTCCCCGTCAAAAGTAATCAGGATTGATAAAGCTTTGTGAATCATGGCTGTTTTCATCTTTTTTTTACTATAATTACTCTTATCAATCACTGATTGTAAATTAATTTGACCATTAGTAGTTCTGAATAGTACATGGTTTGGTGTTGTCAGGAATGGAATTTAGGCGCCTGAACCCGATTTTAGTACAGCTTTAGGTTAAATTAAGTCGGTGATTATTTTTCGTTGATTTCAATAGCTTGTATATTGAAAAACAGATTACTTTTGTGATAATGAAGCGACAAATCATTTTTCTCTTAATATTATTTTCAACCTGTTCCATTGCTTTTGCGCAGGGAAACCAATCCTATGCTTTTCAGAAGCTGTACCTTTATACTTTTATGAAGTATATAGAATGGCCCAATGCGGAGGTAAATGAAAAGTTTACCATCGGCTTTGTAGGCTATTCAGGGCTTTACCCTCATTTGGAAAAAATGGCAGAGGAGAAGGAAATCAGGGGGAAGGCGATTGAATTGAAGAAAATCAGTTCAGTAGAAGAAGCCCAACAATGCCAGCTATTATATGTGCCCAGTGGGCAGGCAGATTTGCCCAACTATATTGAAGCTTTGAAAGGCTCACCTGTTTTGATTGTTTCTGATCTGGAAGGGGCAGCCGAAGAAGGCGCTGGTTTTAGTTTTTTGATGGTGGACGGTAAATTAAAGTTTGACATTAACACCACAACGATAGAAGCATCGCAGTTGAGTATTAAGGATGCGCTGAAGAAGTTTGCTGTTAATACTTACTAAAAAAATAAAGACATAAAAAAAACCTTGATCATCGGCGATCAAGGTTTTTTTTTATGGTTAAAGCACTCTTGGGTGCTTAGATATTCATTAATGATTCACGACGACGCATCTTTCCTGCAGGAATACCAAACATCATCTTGAAACGGCGACAGAAATAAGCGGTATCTTTATAGCCTACTTCTTTACCGATGTCGCGAATAGATTTCTTGGTTGTTCTCAATAAACCTACCGCCTTCTCCATACGCTGGTACTCGATATAATCCTGAGGGTTAATTCCTGTCAGCATTTTAAAATACTGCCCAACATAATCCTCAGAAACATTGGCTACACTCGCCAAAACTTTATTGGACAGATCGCCTTCAAGATTTTCCTTGATATAATTGAAGATATCAATCAATCGAGGATCCTTAAAATAAGTACTGTTCGTTGCCAGTTGTTCAACAAACAGGCGGTTACGGATAATGTGACGAACAATCTCCACCACCAAATATTCGGTATTGATTTTTACCACACGTTGGTTACCTGCCAACTCAGATACACTTTCCTTCAAGATTGAGCGCATGATAGCCGCCAGGCGATCATTTCTACCAATAATGAAAGGTGGAATATCAAGAGAGTTGAAGAAGTTTACAGAATCAAATACTTTAGCTTCAAAAGAAACATAAGAGAAATTTTCTGCAATGGTATCCTCGAGCTCAGAATGATGGAAAGATTTGAAATAGTCATCACGCTGTGTGATGAACTCATCATTGTTTAAAACATCTGGCTTACCTGACCCATAAGAAATGGTGGTCGAGTGGCCTCCAGGAATAAACAAAATATCCCCTTCTTTTACTAATTCATCTTCTTCTCCAAATCGTACTTCACCTTTATTAAGTAATAATATGGTGTTTTCAACATCGTAGAAATTGGTGATTGTTAAGGGTTGTAATATTTTAATATTTTTTGCCTTAGCATATCTTACGCCCAATGACTCGATAATCTTGTTATAATCTTCCATGATCTATCAACTTACACTGTTCAATAATCCCTGAATTATCAAATTAAACCAAAGCTGTGTTTATTAACTTACTGAAAATAAGTGTTTAATGTTAGGGCTTATTGGTTTTGTTCAAATTTAGTAATTTAATTTTTTATATTTTATTCTTCGGTTATTTTTTTTCGATCAAAATTAATCTAAGAACAATTCAAAAATTAAAATGTTTATGTTTTTCTGACTTAAAAGAAATTATTTTAGCCCTGTTTATCATAATTTACTGCCGAAAGGGGTAACATGTTTCAATTATTAAATATTTAAGTGAAAAGGCGAAAATTATACTAATTGGGGCTATCTTTTTGTCTTTTAAGATGATGATTTTGCTTTATTTTAAATCAAAAAATAGGCCACAATGTTTGGGCTTATGTATAAAATGATGAAAATATTGATAATTAGCAATGCGTACAGCTGAACGGTTAGGCTGTTTGTATTGGTAAAATGCTGTTTAGGAGCTTATAATCGGTTGTTAGTCAAACATTTTAGGGGCTTAATATTATAGTTCAATAATTGAATAAAAATTGAACTTGACTAATAAATAGTTAGCGGTTTTATTTAGGCGGACTAAAAAGCGGTTCGTTTGTATAATACAATAGTCAATAAAGGTGTCTTTTCCCCTGCTCAGGAAATCATATTTTGTGTCCTGAACCAGGCCAGTGCTTCTTTGATCGCCTGATCAATGCCCGACTGGGGCATCATGAGTTCTTTTTGAGCTTTGGAGGCGTGGTAATAATTTTTAACGCATAAGATTTTAGCGTTTGCAGGGGTCAGTTCAATGGCTTTTCCACTGATGCTGCGCCAGGCTACACCAAACCTGGCCCCTAATTTAAGTAAAGGCTTGGGTAAGGTGATAATCACTTTTGGAAGCTGGTTGAGTTGTTGGCATTTTTTGAAAAACTGGCGGTAAGAGAGGTTTTCGCCAGCGAGAATGAAGGCCTCCCCTGCGCTACCGTTGATCAGCCCATTAACAATTGCCGTGGCGGCATCTTTGGCCGAAACAAAGTTTTTTCCCCCTGGAGGAGCAAAGGCAAACCACTGGTTGGCCATGAGCAGGATGCGCCCCGAGGAAGGCTTGGCATCGTAAGGCCCAATAATGAAACTTGGATTGACGATAATGGCATTCAGCTTTTGCTGCTGAACGGCCTCGAGGACTATTTTCTGTGCGTTCACTTTACTCTTGGCATAGCCGGTACGCATAAATACAGGGCTCGGAGGAAGGGCCTCATGGCCTGGGCTTTTCTTTGTGCCATAGCCAAAAGCATTCGCTGTACTCACAAATATAAACCGATGAATTTTTTGCCGTACGGCCGTCTCTACGAGCGCACGGGTGCTGTTGGTATTGAAAGCGTAGAAATCAGCAGTGAGTCCATTCATATTGGTGTTGGCAGCCGTGTGAATAACCGCCTGGCAGTCCATCATGGCTTCTTCAATATGGTCGGGGTTGGTCAGTTGCCCATAAAATATTTCAACGTTCAAACCTTCAAATCCCTTGATATTCGCTTTGGGGCGAACCATCGCTTTAGGTTCGTAGCCTTTTTGTAGTAGTGCTCTGATGACATTGCTTCCTAAAAGGCCGTTGGCGCCAGTGACGAGTACTTTCATTAATTATTTGGTGTTGGTGAATTGAGAAATTTCAACTTTAACCCTATTCGTTAAAAATGGTACTCGGATGGCACTAGGTAACAGGACGCTCAGTAAGTGAAAGAATTTATTGCCTAAACCAGGGGTAATGACGGCTTTTCTTGCATACATTTTTTTCAATCCTATTTGAGCGGTTTTTTCAGGGCTCAGGCAGGCAATTCTGGCAAACCATCCTTGCTTTTTTGTTCTTCGAGTGACCTCAGGGTTGGTCATCATCGGGCCTGGGGTAATAACACTAACCGATACATTGGAGCTTTTAAGCTCTTCCCTCAAACCCACAGAGAAGGTATAAACAAAGGCCTTGGATGCTGGATAAACGGTTTTAAAGCCCGTTGGGTGAAAACAAGTCATACTTGATACATTCAATATCCAGGCATGGGGCTGAAGTTTTAACTGATCGAGCAGTGAGTAGGTCAGGAAAGTAAGTGCTGTAATATTCAGACGTAATATATTTTCAATATATGGCCACTGAACATGCTCCATCGCCTTGGAGCCGCCCGTGCCAGCATTGTTAATTAAAGTATCAATTGGCCGATGCAGTAATTCTTGCTCTACCAGTAACCGAAGCGAAGTGGCATCTGTCAGGTCAGTGGTAAAATATATCACGACCGTATTGTAGGTTTGCCTTAGCTTTTCAGCCAAGGTTTTCAGTCCGCTGTCTTGCAGTGCAATTAAAATCAAAGGCTTACTTTGCTGAGCAAACAGTTCAGCAAAAGCTTTTCCCAAACCAGAGGAAGCTCCAGTAATCAGGGTATAGGGAGGGGTAGCAGACATGGTCAAAATTTAGCGGAATGATATCTACCTTAACTTATTTGCGCGCCGAATTGATTATTGAATCAAATTTAATTGCAATATTTTTTGTTGAATGTGCTGATCTGTTCATTTGAACCAATCACAATAATGGTCGTGTGCTCTTCTATTTTGTCATGAATGGAAGGGTTGAAATTGAATTGTTTATCGGGCATTTTTAGGCCAATCACCGAAACGCCTGTCATGTTTCGCACATCCATCTCTTTGATGGTCAGGTTACGGTATTTCTGCGCAATATTCTCGTAGCGAATTTCTTCCATCTGCATATCAACATTGGTTACACCACTGAGCAGGTCAATAAACTCAATCACCACAGGTTTGGTAATCAGCTGTGCCATATGGTAACCACCAAGGGTATCTGGCTTAACAATGCGCGACGCACCCGCCCGCATCAGCTTTTTCTCGGAAGATTCTTCATTGGCCCTCGCAATAACACGCACATGGGGGTTCAGCTCACGGCAAGTGAGGGTAATAAAAACATTTTCGGCATCTGAGGGCAAGGTGGTAATCAGTGCTTTGGCGGCAAGTATCCCCGCCTTAATGAGCACATGGTCCATTGTGGCATCTCCAAGAATGATCGAGGAGCCAATGTTGTAGGGAAAGGTATCGAGCACTTCTGTATTGGCTTCTACCACCACAAAAGGGGTGCCTGCGCGCGCCAGCTCCTCACAAGCTTTTATCCCATTTCGTCCCAGGCCACACACAATCACATGGTCTTTCAGGCGTTTAACTTCTCGGTTCATTTTATATCGGTTTAACATTTTATTGACTTCCCCACCAAAAAGGTAGCTGGTCAGGGTAGAAACTCCAAAGGCGATGATAATCAGGTTACTGACAATATAGCAGGAGGTAAAAAGGCGTGCCGCTGGGCTTAGTGGAAAAATTTCTCCGTAGCCCACCGTCGAGATAGTGATGATGGACATATACGAAGCATCCACCAGTGAAAACCCTTCGTGAAGGTAATAGAAGGAAGTGCCAGTTAAAAAACTGATCAGCAGTAAACTGACAGCGACAAAGAGCCTTTTAAATGAGGGAAGAACATCTCGGTCTATAAAAGCGAATTTCAATATGTGATGGGCTAAAAGGGAATAATCTATGAGAAAAATTCAATTCCCAAAATTATTAAAAAAAAAGTTCATTTGGATGAAATTGAGAAATCTTTCTTCAACATCAAGATTTTTACACCTATGATGAATCCTATTAGTTGGTCTGAAATATGGCTTTATTGTAATAAAAAACACAAAAAATAGGCAGAATTTTGATTGCGTAAAAACTTTATGGATGTTAATAATATTTGTCTATATGTAAAATACGCCAAATAATATTCAACAACGGATATTTACTATTGATCGTATTAGTATTTATAGGGTAGTAGAATAGTTACATCCAAAACTTATTTGTCTGAAAGTAAATATTGGTCTCTTTCTGCCCCATCGATTTGAATATCTTATCATTTACCTGACAGAAGACGATAACCAAGGAGGATATATGAGCCTATTAGATAAAATAAAAAAGAACTACCACAGTAACACGGTTGAATTGACAGTGTCCGAGTATTTGGAGCTGTGTAAAACCGACCAAACGGCCTTTCTCAAGCCTGCAGAAAGAATGCTGAAATCCATAGGGGAACCTAAAGTGATTAATACGGGTGATGACCCGAAGTTAAGCAGACTGTTTTCCAATAAACGGATTAAGGTCTACCCTGCTTTCGAGGATTTCTATGGAATGGAAACAACAATTGAGCAAATTGTTTCCTACTTCCGCCACTCTGCCCAGGGATTGGAAGAGAAAAAGCAGATTCTGTACCTGATGGGACCTGTTGGTGGAGGTAAAAGTTCATTGGCTGAAAAGGTGAAAGCACTCATTCAGGAAAATCCTATTTATGTGCTGAAAGCCGGAGATACGGTTTCACCAGTATTTGAAAGCCCTTTAGGGTTGTTTTCTTCCTATAAGAAAGAGATCGAAGAAGCTTATGGTATTTCTTCTCGTTACATTCCGATGTGTATGAGTCCTTGGGCTTCCAAACGGTTGAAAGAGTTTGGGGGAGATGTTAATCAGTTTCGTGTTGTGAAGATGTACCCATCGGTGCAGGATCAGGTAGCGGTAGCGAAAACAGAGCCTGGCGACGAAAATAATCAGGATATTTCAACCTTGGTGGGTAAGGTGGATATTCGTAAGCTTGCCGAGCATCAACAGTCCGACCCTGACGCCTACTCTTTCACTGGGGGCTTGTGTCTTGCCAATCAAGGGGTGATGGAGTTTGTCGAGATGTTTAAAGCGCCTATTAAAGTGCTTAACCCATTACTTACAGCCACACAGGAAAATAATTATAAAGGAACAGAGCCTATTGGGGCAATTCCTTTCGATGGAATTATTCTTGCCCATTCCAATGAATCTGAGTGGGCGAAGTTTACTTCTGATAAGAAAAATGAAGCCTTCCTCGATCGGATTTATAAAGTACAGGTGCCTTATGTGCTGCGGGTTGATAAGGAAATCAAGATTTATGAAAAGTTGATTCGAGAAAGCTCACTCAGTGAAGCCGCTTGTGCACCACAGACCCTCGAAATATTGGCACAGTTTGCCGTGATGTCACGTTTGACTCCCTCAGAAAACTCTTCTTTATTTTCAAAAATGAGGGTTTATAACGGGGAATCTCTTAAGGATACTGACCCTAATGCTAAAAGCCTGCAGGAGTATCAGGATGAGGCTGGTATTAATGAGGGAATGACGGGGATTTCTACCCGATTTGCCTTTAAGGTACTGTCAAAAGTATTTAATTATGATACTGATGAAATTGCAGCCAACCCCGTTCATTTGCTCTATGTCTTGGAGCAGGAGATCATTAAAATGCAGATGGACAAAGATAGGGAAGAACGTTATCTGAATATCGTGAAATCAGTGCTGGCATCGAAATATGCAGAGTTTATTGCTGATGAAATTCAGAAAGCATATATCGAATCCTATTCAACTTATGGACAAAATATCTTTGAGAAGTATGTTGTATATGCAGATCATTGGATGCAGAATAACGATTACCGTGATCCAGATTCAGGTGAGATGCTTAGCCGATCGATGCTGAATGATGAACTGGAGAAAATTGAAAAACCTGCAGGAATTGCGAATCCCAAGGATTTTCGTGCTGAGGTAACCAATTTTACCTTACGCTATAAGGCCTCAAATGAGGGACAGTCGCCAAGGTGGGATACCTATGAGAAAATCAAGACGGTCATTGAAAAGAAAATCTTCGCTAATACAGAGGATTTGTTGCCTGTAATTACCTTCAATGCTAAATCCAATAAGGAAGATGAGGCGAAGCATAAGGACTTTATCAACCGAATGCAGGATCGTGGGTATACTTACAAGCAGATCCGTATTCTTGTAGATTGGTTTATGCGTGTCAGAAAGACCATGGCCTAAGCCAGTATAAAGCTTGAAAATAACCCAGGGTCAGCTCCATGATTCTGGGTTTTTCTTTATCGAATTAAACCAACCAAGGTGATGGGAAAAATTATAGACAGACGCCAAAATTCCAAAGGGAAATCGACAAGTAACCGACATCGGTTTTTGCGCCGTGTGGAAGACCAAATAAAAAAAGCATTACCTGATTTGATCAGTCAGGAAAAAATTACCGATGCCTCCAAAGGGGGGACCGTCCGCGTACCCATAAAAAAAATCAGTGAACCCTCTTTTCACCATGACGGACGGACGGGCAACAAAACAACTGTACGGCCAGGAAATGACCGTTTCAATCAGGGGGATAAGATTCCCAAACCACCAAGTGGAGAAGGTAAAGGCAGCGGACAAGGGCAGGGCTCCAATGATCCTGCGGTCACGGAAGATGAGTTTTCGGTGACCATTACCCGTGATGAGTTCCTTCATTATTTTTTCGATGATCTGGAATTGCCAAATCTGCTGAAAAAATATATGGAGCAAACCGAGGCGACCAAGTTACGCCGTGCAGGTTATTCAAAAGAAGGGAGCCCCGCAAAATTGGCGATCAAAACAAGTTATCAGCAATCTATGGCTCGGCAGATTGCCATTAAGGGAGTGCTGAAAAAGAAGCTTGAAGGTTTAAAAGCAGCTTATGAGAGCAGTACTGATGTTGAAGAAAAAGCCTCCCTATTGGCTGAAATTGAATTGGTAGAGAAGCAGATGAAGAATGTTCCGTTCTTTGATCATATCGACCTGCGGTATAAAAACCATGAGCCCCACCCGCAGCCGATTACCTCTGCGGTGATGTTTTGTATTATGGATGTTTCTGCCTCTATGGGGGAGCATGAAAAGGATATTGCCAAACGATTTTTTACGCTGTTGTATATCTTTTTACAGAAGCAGTACAAGAAAATTGAGATTGTTTTTATCCGCCACCATACTGTGGCCAAAGAGGTTGATGAGGAAGAGTTTTTCAATTCCAGGGAATCAGGGGGTACGATCGTGGCGCCTTCTTTAAAGCTGATGCGTGATATCATCCGTGAACGGTACAACCTCTCCGATTGGAATATTTATTGTTGCCAGGCTTCGGATGGTGATGCCTGGTCTGAACGTGATGCGGTCGAATGCCGAAACATTATTAAGGAGCAATTGCTACCGCAGGTGCAGTATATGGCCTATCTGGAAATAAATAACAGCGAGTACTCCAGTTATCTGTGGCAAAATTATAAGGCCATTTCGGAGGATTCAGGATTTTCGATCAGGAAAATATATCAGGTATCTGAAATATGGCCTGTATTCAAAGGCCTTTTCAAAAAGAAATCGGTGATAAAAACAACTTAAACCTCCTTCCTTTTTTCATTACTTATACCCATCAATTGAATTAACCCCCTATGAGCATACATTCAAAAAAAGAACTCAGTAAAAAGATGTTTTCCAATCCTCATTGGGATTTTGAATCTATTGAGCTGGCCAATGAGATCACCGACTATTTTGGGAAATCTTTCCTGAAGCTTGACACCTACCCCAACCAAATTGAAGTTGTAACTTCTGAACAGATGCTTGATGCCTACTCGCTGATTGGTTTGCCAACCTCTTATCCGCACTGGAAGTTCGGAAAAGACTTTGTGATTAATCAGAATAATTATCGGCAAGGGCGAATGGGGCTTTCCTATGAAATGGTCATCAACAGCAACCCCTGTATCTCCTATAATATGGAGAATAATTCGACTTGCTTGATGGTTCTCGTGATTGCGCATGCCTGCCAGGGGCATAATGCCTTTTTCAAAGGGAATTATATGTTTAAAGACTGGACGAGCGCCGATGCAATTCTTGATTATATGGTTTTTGCCCGTGATTATGTGCTCAAATGCGAGGATGAGTTTGGTTATGAGGAGGTGGAGGCTACGCTGGATGCCTGCCATGCACTGATGAACCTTGGTGTTGATAAATACAAAAAACCCAGTGAACGAAGTATCAGGGAGGAAAATGAACGGTTGCGGCAGCTGGTAGATTTCAAGCGGGAGAGTTATAATGAACTGTGGAAAACGATTCCTTCCTCAACCTCACCCATTGTAGAGGAAAGGCAGCGTGGCGCTGAAGTGGAGGAAAATATCCTGTACTACATTGAGAAAAATGCCCCCCGATTACCGCAATGGAAGCGGGAGTTAATCAGAATTGTCCGTAAGGTCAGTCAGTATTTTTATCCGCAGTCGCAAACCAAAGTAATGAATGAGGGTTTTGCCACTTTTACACATTACCACCTGATCAATAAAATGCATGATGAAGGATTTCTCGAAGAAGGTTTTATGCTTGAGTTTTTGCACCATCACAGTAGTGTGATCTTTCAGCCACCTTATTCAAGTAAGTTTTTCAGTGGGTTGAATCCCTATACCCTGGGCTTCAACATCTTTATGGATATGAAGCGGATTTGTGAAAATCCGACAGCCGAAGATAAAGCATGGTTCCCAAATATGGCAGGAAAAGACTGGCTTGAGCATTTTCATTTTGCCATGCAGAACTTCCGTGACGATTCCTTTTTGTTGCAATACCTGTCACCGAAAGTGATGCGCGACATGCGACTGTTTGCAATTCGCGATGATGAGAAGGAGAAGCATTATGAAATTACGGCAATTCACAATGAGTCTGGCTATCGAAAATTAAGGGAGTCGATCAGTTCGCAATATGCTCGGGAGAATTATGTGCCCGATATTCAGGCGGAGAAAGGGGATTTACATGAAAGTAACGTATTGAAGCTTATCTACAACCCAATCCATAACTATCAGCTGAATGATAAAGAGGCAGAGGAAACACTGGACTATGTGCGGTACCTGTGGGGATTTCCAGTACATCTTTACCGTAAAAATAAACTTGGTGTTAACCAGTTGCTGAAAAAGTCTTACTAAATAAAAAAAGCTGTCTTAAAGGACAGCTTTTTACTTTTATTTTTTGATCAGTTCCTGTGACTTCTCCAAGTCGAAAAGATCATTCAAAACATCAACAATCTGGTCAGCTTCATCACGCTTGCAGGCGGCTTTTAGTTGCAACACAGGCAGCTTCATAATTCGCTGAACCATGGACTTGGTAACCTTCTCCATCATTTTAGCTTCTTCGTCAGAAGCATTTTTGAGGTATCTGGTTAATTCCTGTTGACGGATTTGCTCCAAAGCATTTTTCATTTTCTTGATCGTCGGCGAAACCACCATCTCCTTGCTCCAATTCATGAACTCGGCCTGGCATTCCACGATAATCTCCTTCACCATTGGTATCGCCTTAATGCGTTTATCCAAAGCTTTATTGGTGGTTGCAGTAATATTATCAATATTATGAAGTGTGGCTCCTGAAATGTTTTCAATTTCCAGCTCAATACTTCTTGGCACTGAAAGGTCGATGAAATGTTTGTAACCGTGAATAGGGAAGCTTCTGACAAAATCAGCAGTAATAAACGGTTTGTCCATCGCCACCGAGCTGATGATTACATCCGCCTCTTCGGCAAGGAATTTTTTCGCAGATTCAAAAGGAAGCGTCTTGACGTTCAGCTCATCGGCTAACTTGCTTGCTTTACTTTCTGTTCTGTTGGAAATATAAATTTCCTGAAAGCCAGCATCCACCAGGTTTTTAGTAACATCTTCCCCGATTTCTCCCAGTCCAAGAACCAGAATTTTAGGGTTGACAATCTGTGTCGTGAGGTTTTCAGCAATTTCTGAAGCAGCATAAGAAACAGAAGCAGCACCATCGCGGAAAGCTGTTTCTTGAGATACCCGTTTGTTGCAGTAGAATATGGTATGCATCAGACGGTGAAGAAATGGGCCCGCCATATTTTCATCACAAGCCCATTGATAAGCTTTTTTCACCTGGTTGGAAATCTGAATATCTCCGACCACTTTAGATTCCAAGCCCATACTTATCTGAAATAAGTAGTGAACAGCTTCGTGATGATTGGTAATACCAGCGAATTTTTGAGCAACAGAACACGGGTTTGGCAGGTGTTTTACCAATCCAACAATTCGACCGATCTCAAACGTTAAGTCTTTACTGTGATTGTAATAGACCTCCGTTCGGTTACATGTTGAAAGCACCAAAGCCTCGTTAATTCCCAACTTCTCTTTAAGTTCAAAAAGTAAGGTTTTACACCCTTGCTCATTAAGCGCAACGATTTCTCGCAGATCAATTTCTGCGCTTTTGTGCGAAATCCCTGTTACTTTAATCTGATTTACCATAATTTCTTCTTCTACCTCACAAAAATACTTGTTTCCTCACTAAATTCGCTGATAATAATCATTTTTGAAGGTTATTTATATCTATTCTAAATTATTCAGCGAAAATCAAGCCGTTTTACTCATCTCCTACCTATTTATGACTAATAGATCTTTAATATAAAACTGTTAGTGAAGGGTGGTCAGCATAGAAAAATTAATAAATTTTTGTCGATTCTATTATATATTTGTGGCTTAAAGGGGCAAATGTCCTTGTTATTTTTAAAAATAAAATATGATTTTTAAGCAATTTATTTCGGTTTGGATGGCTGTAAAAAGTATCCTGATCGGTTGCCCTTTTCCTAATGAAGTGTGTGAGTCTTGCCCAGATCGGCTTTATGAAATTAATATGGTTGGCAAGTTACCTGACCAGGTGAAGGAGTCCTCGGGTTTGGCGGCACATAACGATTTGTTTTTTACCCATTCGGATAGTGGTGGCCCCGCTGTTTTATATGCCTTTAAAGATGGTGAAGATTTAAAGGGGGAAATTGCGATTCCCGGGGTTAAAAACGTCGATTGGGAAGATTTGGCGCAAGATAATGACGGCCACGTTTTTATAGGCGATATTGGCAATAATTTGAATGGGCGGAAAGACCTGACCATTTATCGTTACAATATTTTCAGCAGCGATGTGGAGGTGATTAATTATCATTATGAGGACCAGCGGGATTTTCCTCCCAAAAAGAATAAGGACAAACGTTTTGACTGCGAAGGGATGTTTTGGGCCAGAGGACACCTTTATCTGATTGCTAAAATTCGGGGAGGTAAACAGGTTAAGATTTATCAGTTGCCTGATCGGGCAGGAAGCTATGAGGCAAAAGTGGTGCAGGAATTCAAAATGAAATTGCAGGTAACGGGTGCAGATATCAGTCCAGATGGTCGTCAGGTGGTGCTTTTGAGTTACGGAAAGGTGCTGATGTACAAGACTTTTTTCGAGGAGGATAATACCATTCAGCTGGTACCAGTATACTGCAAACGGTTTTTAAATTCAGGGCAGTCAGAGGGAGTCTTGTTTTTGGATGAAGAACGCCTTTTGATTACCAATGAAAAAGGGAAGGTGTTTTTGATGGAACGCAGGGTGCCAATAGAGCAGCAACCTGAGGAGTTGAAGGAGCGGCCGATTGTTGCCCCGCCGATTGTTCCCAAGGAGCAAATCAATAATACGGACCGATAATGTGCGTGATCCACAATTTTGTGAGTAATCATTGTGGATATGTTGAAAACTCGGTGGATAACTCTTTACTTATCCACTAATTATTGTGAAACATGAGTGATCTGTCGGTGAAACAGCGATAAAAAACATGATTATCGAAAATTCGAAACGGTAAATGTAAATAAAAAGGGGTTTTCCACATGTTAATTGTGGAAAACCCCTTTTTTGTGGATAAGTGAATTGATTACAGCTTATTTGTTGAACGGTAATTTTTAGATTTCACTTTTTTTGGTGTACTGCGTTTTCGATTTTTCTGCTTGATTTTCAGGTGTTGGTTGTACAGGTATTTTGTTCCTGATTTATTCCATGGGCGATAAACAACACCAATAGAAGAGTAAAAGTAGCCATCTTTGGCTTGCCCTTCTACTTTAATGCCATCGAGAAAATCTGAGGTTGAAAAGCGATAAGCCCCTTCGATATTCACGGTGAACTTGTCAGAGATATGATAATTAAAACCTAAGCCAACAGGGACAATTATGCCTAATTGAGCGTGTGAAATCATGGAAATGTTATCCGTGCTGGGGCTGGTGGCATTGTTGATCACGAAGCCATCATTTCTAATCGAAGAGGAGCTGTAGTCTTCATGAATAAACATGACGTTACCCAGGCCTACGAATAGGTCAATATCCCAGTATTGTGTGGCTTTTAGGTAGTTGAGGCTGGTCAGGATTTTTCTTCTGATGACTGCATAGTACTCTATATTTCTGCTGCTAAAAGCGAGGGAAACAGAATCTTTATACATGGGAAGTGATCCGCCATCGAAAGTTTGGCTGAAAAAGTTCAGGTGCGCAGAAGCAGACCAGTAGTTGTTAATCTGATAATGAATCCCTATGCCTACCAGTGGGTTAAAGTAGCTTTTACTGTCAGCCAGTTTAAGGGCGTCAGTATTCAAAGTGGTACTTCCTACCGATGCACCAAAAGACCATTTACTGCGCAGGTTCGTGTGATGACTAAATCCTTTAGAGGCTGCTCGGCCTTGGGCAAAAACGGAGCCTGTTGTAAGGATCAGTAGAAAAAATAATAGGTTGAAACGTTGTGTCTTCATAGGTGGGACATTGGTTAAATCAGGTACTCAAAGTCAAATAGATTCCTTCAGGGCGAAAGATAATTGATTCAACTATATATATAAAATGATTTACTCAATACCACAGGTGGAGGTTGGAGCTTCTGTTTTGTTGATGAAGTAACAAACGTATGTTTTGTGGAAGAATTATGGGGTGTTATTTGACAAGAATACTTGTAAGTGTTTGATTATCAGGTGGTGAGTGGTGGTGGCTGTTTAGAGTTGGTACTTACTCTTGTTTGGATCATTGATAAAATCGACCAAGTCCTGAAATTTGTTAAGAATGACAACATTATCAGGTTCTTCAATGCCTTGCCCAACAATTTGGGGGCCACTGATCAAAATAGTGCTTTTGGGGAATTTTTGGGAAATATCATCAACAAACCGCTGAACTTCAATAAATGAGGTTGGCGTGACAGTGAGGATGGTTAACAGAAAATCGGGTTTATGGATATCATAAATGGAGATCAGATGCTCAAAAGGCAAACTTTGGCCGAGGTAATAAGTACGGTTTTTACGCTGTCTTAATAAATAATTGGCAAACAGAAGACCAATATCGTGCAGTTCGCCGTCGGGCAAAAACAGCATATATTTATCCTTGACTTCCTTTTCAGAAATAAACTGACTGTCAATCGCGACCATCAGCTTTTGTCGTACTAAATTGGAAATAAAATGCTCTTGTGCGGGGTTAATTCCGCCTGTCAGCCATAGTAATCCCACGCGGCTCATGAAAGGATAAACAATATTCACCATCGTTTTCTCAAAACCGTGCTTTAGAATATTGGTCCCCATAATTTTCTCAAAACGTTCTTCATCGAGCTCGACCATGGCCAGGGTTAGGGCATAAATCTGCTCAGGGAAAGAGGTTTGAGAATCCGTGATTTTGATGACTTTCTCCCGCATTTCCCTTTCGTCCATTTTGGCAATATTGGAAATACGGATACCGTTTTCTTTAAGCAGGGAGACATTGAGAATCAGGCGTAAATCTTCGTCAGAATAAAGCCTGATGTTAGTATCTGTACGCTGAGGTTTGAGAAAGTTGTAACGCTGCTCCCAAATTCTGAGGGTGTGCGCCTTCACTCCTGATAGCAACTCAAGGTCTTTAATGGAATAATTTGACATATTTAATTTAGTTAATTAGGCTACGATATAGTCTAAACGCCTTGTACGCTAAAATTATAGCATATTCCAAAGAAAAATAAAAAAGAAACATTGCACCAAAAAGAAAATATGGGCAAGTGGATTTTTATGAACGTTGATGGTTTGAAAGTAAAAATAGCTTAAAGAAAAAGCAATGACAAACCAGCCTAAATAGTTATGAATTGGTACATCCGCGGAGGACCAATGCCAGAAATCCAGGTGGATGGCCACAGGTTCAATAAAGAGATCAAGCACAACAAGCATTGTAGCAACGAGGAGGGCCTTCATGATTTTAGGGAGTCGAACCTTATCCAGTAAAAAGGAGGCGCTATAAACCAGGCCAAACCAATTCAAGCCGATGGTCAGTGGGGTGTTCCATAACTTCCAGCCAAGGGTATGGC
The DNA here is from genome assembly GCA_947498325.1 of uncultured Persicobacter sp. Classification (GTDB taxonomy): domain Bacteria; phylum Bacteroidota; class Bacteroidia; order Cytophagales; family Cyclobacteriaceae; genus Persicobacter; species Persicobacter psychrovividus. The sequence continues at coordinate 26,177 of CANMKE010000028.1, read as the reverse complement.
CATAGCTGTAATTTCCGAAAATGATGCCTGTGTTGGTGCCGACCATTTCGGCGAGGAGGCCAACAGAGTAGCAAATGAGGGCAAAGCGGAAGAAAGCGGCTTGTTTATTTTCTGCTAAGCCAAATAAAATGCCATTGGCAAACAGTAAATTTAGCGGTGTCAGGGCCTGAAAGTAGGTTTGGGTTTCAGGGATTAATAGGCCGATAGCACCTGCGACGTGCATGCTAACGAACAGTGGCAGCAAGTATTTCGGCCTAAAAAAAGCGGAGGAAGATAGGTTGATATGGTACATGGTTAAAATTCGAAATCGTCTTCGTTCATCTGTATCGCCTCATCAATCAAGGCATAAATAACATTGGGCTCGTAGCCTTTTTGGGCGGCATGCTGAACGGTCTTCATCTTGCGTTTATAAAGGTCTTCTTCTTTGAACAACTGATGGTATTTTTTATAAAGAATTCGTGTCAGTACCCGATCGTAATCGTCTGCTTTAATTTCTTCATTCATGGCTTTTTGGATCAAAGATTCATCTACCTGTTTAAGTTTTAGGGCTTGGCGAATCTTAATTTTCCCCCACTTCTGATAATAAAACTTACCTCTTGCATAGGATCGGGTGTAACGCTCCTGGTCAAGGTATTTTTCCTCCTGAAGTTGTTCAATGGCCACAGGGATTTTCTCTTCTTCGAGTCCCCACTTGCTCAGTTTTTCATGAACCTCATGAATACAGCGATCCTGATAAGCGCAATAGTTGGCCGCCTTCAGGTAAAGGGATTTATAGTCTGCCTGGTTTCTTCTCTGCATGTCTAAAAATACAAATCTTTCAGCTTAAGTAAAGTAATTTGCAACTTATGATTGTTGAATATAATGAATATCAGAACATTTCATAAAATCAAACGCATTAACAACTAACTGATTTTTAGATCGTTATAAAAGTATATAATAGAATGCATTGGTGTTATGGGTATTTCCAGTGAATCAAATTGTAGGTTTGCGCCCATGTGATTATTGAGTATTGAATGTATGCACACCTTATTGCAATTCTTTAAAAGCTCTGCTTGAAACGCAGGGCTTTTTTTAGGCTTAAAATTTTTTGCTTCAAGGCAAGTCGGCCTTTGGGCGCAAAAAAAAGCTACTGCAAAAACAGTAGCTTTGGTATAATATTTTTTGAAGGGAGGCTTAAGCGGCTTTCTTTTCAGCAACTTTATTTACCCATTTGTTGTCTCCTTTTTTATCAAATTTACGATCAAGAATGACGCTCTCTAAAAAGCTGAATTCGCGTTCCCCTTTGAATACGCGGAACGGAAGGTGAATCAATTGCGCTTTCGAGATCCAAAGTACATACGCATCTTTGGTTTTTGTAACCTCCTGAACTTGATCCCACTTCATTGGCATTCCCTGACGTTCGTTCATCTTGATCAGGATTTGCTGACTCGTGATCTCATAGTAAAGCTTTTCGAACAATAATTGCCCTTGCTCCATTTGCGTTAGTCCAGCGAACTGAATCATCCAAAATAGTACATAAATTACCAAAGCAACGGTTGCCATGGAAAACCACCACCATGAAGGGATAAAGATAGCTCCTGAGCAAATTGCCAAATAAATTAATGCAACCCACCACTGTTTTTTCAGCGTGTGCAGCATGGCCATTTTAATGTACTCGTTCTTGTCTAATTGAACTTTTTTGGTCTTAATGATCATAACTGTTAAAATAATACGAAGACAACGCTTCGACTTAAAATGCTTTTAGGCTAATATCTAAACTTTTTACAGAATGAGTCAGTGCACCTACAGAAATAAAATCAACCCCTGCTTCCGCCATCTCGCGGATATTTTCTTCGGTGATTCCTCCTGAAGCTTCTGTTTCAAACTTTCCATCAATTACGGCGATGGCCTCCTTCATTTGTGCAGGCGACATATTGTCTAACATGACAACATCAATGCCTCCTACTTCGATGCATTCTTTTACTTCTTCCAAATTGCGGGTCTCAACTTCTATTCTAAGGTTGAGGTTATGCTCTTTGAGGTATTTATGTGTGGCCTGAACCGACTGGGTGATTCCTCCTGCGTAATCGTTGTGATTGTCTTTCAACATCACCATATCATACAAACCGAATCGGTGATTCGTTCCCCCTCCGATATGTACTGCCCATTTTTCCATCACACGAACATTAGGTGTGGTTTTACGGGTGTCCAACAGGCGGGTGTTGGTGCCTTCCAAAAGCGTCATCAGGTGGTTAGTACGGGTGGCAATGCCGCTCATTCTCTGTGCGAAATTCAATACCAAACGCTCTGCAGAAAGAATGCCTCGTACGGGTCCTTCCACAACCAGCGCAATATCCCCTTTCTTTACAACGTCTCCATCTTGCTTTTTCAATGTCACTTTTAGGCGCGGCTCTACAGCGTTAAAAACACGCTTGGCAACTTCCAGTCCTGCAATAATTCCATCATCCTTGATGATCATCTGCGCACGACTTACTGCATCTGCAGGGATTGCCGCTAAGGTAGAATGATCACCCTCTCCGATATCTTCACGAATGGCAGTATTAATACACTGCGATAATGCTTCTTCAGTCAAATATGCTAACATGGTGCAAAAGTATAAATTAAGGTTACAAATGACAAATGTCCTTTAAAAGGATGAAAAAATGGGGGTGAATTTTTGATAAATTTCCCGCAAATTAGAATAGGTTGTCAAAAAATAATGCAGCAACCCTCAGGCAAGTTTATTCTTTACTGAAGTCGATCGTATCTACAAAATAACTGTTGTCATAGCGCTTCACGAACATATAGACTCGGTAAGTGGCCGTTTGGGTTTCATACTTGCCAATGCTGTATTTCAGTCCTTCACGGGAAGTTCCCTGATGAACATACTGAAAATCTGTTGGCGGATTCTTTTTGAAAAAATCTTTCAATACAAATTCGGCTTGCGTACGGCTATAGTTGGCTTTTTCGCCATCAAAAGTCAGTTCAGCGTTCTGGTGCACGTGGCGCGAAAGCTCTTTGGCGTTTCCTGTTTTCAGGGCAACACGAACTTTTTGCAGCACCTCGCTTTGTGCATGGGCCTGAAAGCTAACGCAGTACAAAATACAGAACAGAAAAGTATAGTAGATTTTATTCATATCCTCAGTGGTGGGGATTTTTAAAAGAAAGCATTCAAGGCTCAATATAATCATTTCAGCATTAATAATGTTTTACTTACTGCATTTTTGAACTCTTTGCCCTACATCATGATTAAAATCATCAAAGTAGGTCGGTTAAACTTCTATTTTTGTAAATAAATAGAAGTCGGCACAGGCAAGTGGTAGAATAGCACGTAAATTGCGCACCAAACATGCCAGCACGCTTTGGCGATGAAATGATCATAAATCTCATATTAATATATAAGTCATGAATAAGAAAGTAATGCTTATGATTCTTGATGGATGGGGAATTGCTCCTAACCCTCAAGTTTCAGCAATCGATGCAGCGAAAACACCTTTCGTAGATTCTCTTTACACGAAATATTCACACTCTAAACTACAGGCTTCTGGTTTGTTCGTAGGTTTGCCTGACGGACAAATGGGTAACTCTGAGGTAGGGCACATGAACTTGGGTGCTGGCCGCATTGTATATCAAGACTTAGTAAAAATCAACAAAGCCATTGCTGACAATACATTGAAAGACAATGAAACATTGGCAAATGCTTTGGACTTTGCAAAGGCGAACAACAAAAAAGTACATTTGATGGGCTTGGTATCTGACGGTGGCGTTCACTCTCACCTGGATCACCTGAATGCTTTGTTGTCGATTGCTGCAGATAAAGGATTGGAAGATGTATTCGTACATGCTTTCTCTGATGGTCGTGATTGCGACCCTAAATCAGGCAAAACGCACTTCGAAAACCTTGAAGCACATATGGCTAAATCAACAGGTAAAATTGCTTCTGTTGTAGGTCGTTATTATGCGATGGATCGCGATAACCGTTGGGAGCGTGTGAAATTGGCTTATGATGCATTGGTAAACGCTGAAGGTGAGAAAATCACAGACTTGGGTGCTAAAATGCAAGCTTCTTATGATGCTGACATCACTGATGAGTTCATCAAGCCATTGATCATTACTGACGAAGCTGGTGAGCCTTTGGCGAAGCTGGAAAAAGGTGATGTAGTGATTTGCTTCAACTACCGTACTGACCGTGGCCGTGAGATCACAAAAGTATTGACGCAAGAGGCATTCCCTGAGCACAACATGGAGCCGTTGGAATTGAAATATGTTACCATGACGAACTATGATGCTTCTTTCAAAGGAGTTGAAGTGATGTTCGACAAAGATAACTTGGTAAATACATTGGGTGAAGTTGTTGCTGATGCAGGCAAAACGCAAATCCGTATTGCTGAAACAGAGAAATATCCACACGTAACGTTCTTCTTCTCGGGTGGCCGTGAAACAGAATTCGATGGTGAAAAACGTATCTTGTGCCCTTCTCCAAAGGTGGCAACTTATGATCTTCAGCCTGAGATGTCTGCGGCAGAAATCACCGAAGGTATCCTTCCTGAATTGAAAGCAAAATCAGCAGATTTTATCTGTTTGAACTTCGCTAACCCTGACATGGTAGGTCATACAGGTATTTTTGAAGCTGCTGTTGTAGCTGCAGAAACCGTTGATAAATGTGCAGAAAAAGTGATCACAGAAGCTTTGGCAAACGACTATACTGTTATGGTATTGGCTGACCACGGTAACTCTGAGTTCATGGCTAATGCTGACGGTTCTCCGAACACTGCTCACACCACAAATGAAGTACCTTACATCATCGTTGATAACGACTTCAAAGGTGACGTAAAAGACGGTAAATTGGGTGATGTAGCCCCAACGATCCTGAAAATGATGGGTGTTGAAATCCCTGCTGAAATGACTGGTGAGGTTTTGGTTTAATCCACTGAAGCATCCCTATTATAAATTATATCTATGCTGATATAATTTGTAAAAATATAAGAAAGTAAATTAGCCCGGAGCCATATAGTATTATGATGGTTTCGGGCTTTTGTTTTATAAAATACCTGAATAGTTAAAACAGTCACTCGTTAATTTGCTGATCATTTGATCTCTCCTATGTTCTGATACTTTCGATAGGAAGTATATTATTTCATATAAAATAAATTGTAATCATTTTATTTTTTTATTTTTGCAAACATTAAGACCGTTTGATATAATACTTTATTCAAATTAGTCACATTTTTTCTTAGAAATAAACAGAAAGCTTTATATATGGGAATCAACCTATGGAAGGGTGCGTCAATTAAAAAACGATGTATCCTGTTTTTTAGCGGTGTATTGCTCCTGAGCAGTATTCCTGCCGTGAAGATTTTATCGAATAAAGAACATATCAAACAGCGCCGTGAAGTAGAAGAAATGGGCCTTACCCCACTTCGGTTTGCTTTGAACGATATGGAGTCGAATGTCAGTAAACTGCTCGTGGTGGCATCAACTGATATGTCAGCCCATGATTTCAACAATGCTATTATAAAATATCAGGGGCAGTTTAATGAAGCGGTTGACAGGGCTGTGCAGGCGGCAAACCTCACAGAAGTTGCCTATTTCTCAGAGGGTTTAAGCAGGTTGAGACAGCAAGAAAATACATATTTCGATGCCCTGAAATCAAGTGAGAAGACAAGCAGTGTCGATGCGTTATTATTAATTAATGAGATCAATAATTTACAGGGTGATGTAAGTTTAGAATATGATAATCATATAGAAAAGACTAATAGTTATATTGGTGAATTAGTCATGTACTTTCTGCTGTTTTTGGCTTTTATTTTTCTTCAGTGTTTTGGTTTTTTGGCTTACGCACTCAAACTGATCGGCAGACCGATAGACAGTATTTCAGGCTTATTGCGCAAGTTGTCCAAGGGGGAACTTCCTGAAAGTTACAAGGTAACAGATTTGAAAGACTTTCAAGAAATGACTGAAGCACTTGAAGCTGTAGGTGGAAATTTAGCTTCAGCTTCTGTATTCGCCAAGCAAATCGGTGAAGGCAACCTGGATGAGCAATTCAATATTAACGGTGAGCACGATTTACTGGGCAATGCCTTGGTGGATATGCGTCAGCAGCTGAAGGTTGTCAATGAAAAAGAGAAACGCCGACTGTGGAAAATTGAAGGGTTGGCTGACCTTACCAAAATTATCAGAAACGATTTCGATGAACTTCACCTTTTAGGTGATGCCATATTACTTCACCTGGTTAAATACCTTGGGGCTGTACAAGGGGCATTTTATGTGGTTGGGGAGCAAAACAATCAGTCGGGGCTGGATCAGGTTTCGACTTATGCTTATGATCGGAAAAAATATATCGACAGATTTATTCCCTTTGGCCACGGGTTGATCGGTCAGGCGTGCCTGGATCAGCAATCGACCTATATGACAGAAATTCCTGCCGACTTCGTGCGCATCACTTCAGGTCTGGGAGATACTCCTCCGCGGGCTTTGGCCATCATTCCACTGGTCAATAATGAAAAGGTTGAAGGGGTACTTGAAATCTCATCTTTTGATCCTATCACTGATTATCAGCTGGAATTCCTTGAGGAGGTGGCGCAGGCCATTGCCATGACCATCTACAACGCCCGAACCAATGAACAAACTTCTCGATTACTAAAAGAAACACAGGGGCAATCGGAGCAAATGCGGGCACAGGAAGAAGAGTTGAGGCAAAATATGGAGGAGATGCAGGCAACCCATGAGCAACTTAACAGGTTGCAGGAAACCCAAAAAGAAGAAGCGGCAGCACTGAAGACGGATATTGAACTGAAAGATATACTGATTAATCACGCTTTGGCCAACGATGAAGCATGGATGCTGATCAATCACAACGGGCAGGTGCATTCAGCAAATCAGCATTTTGCCTCCGCCCTGGGCTACAATAGCGATGCTGAAATGGTGGACCAGCCTTTTTCGCAGGCCATCAGGCATCAGGAATTGCTGGCACAGTTACAGGCCATGATGGAGCAGGCGGAAATGACACAAACGCCCGTACAAACGATGTTCGACGAGATGGAACTATCCGTAGGAACATTTACCATTGATGAAAATACGTGGTACTGGGTCAAGCAAATTAAGGCAGGTGTTTTGGTGGCTTAGCGGTTAATTCATACACAAGCATACTTATCCGACGGGCTTCCTGTCGGATTTTTTTTGCCCTTCGGCTCAGAAATGGTTTAATTGGATAAAATTTAATAAAAACGATATGCTAAAGCAGTTATTTGCACTTCTGATTCCCCTCCTTTTTTTGCTACAATCCTGTAATATGGCACCCGATACCGTGGAAAGGGAGATGTACTTTCCTGTAAAGTCAACGGTGGATCAGCTGAAAACCACAATGGAAAAACAGCAGCCCGCTATTGAGCAGCAAATTTTAATTGGAGCGGAGCGCGAGTCAAAAAAAATTGCTGGGCAGGAAGTCAATTGGACTGATCAGTTTAAAATTTTGGACGATCTTGACCTGAACAAACCAGTACTGCAAGGGATGTACCGAAAGGACTCCACCGCGCAAACGGTTACTTATACACTGAAAAAAGCAGACCCACAGGCCAAAGTGAATTGGCTGAAAGTGAAATATCTTGCCGATGGCAGCCAGCAAATAAATGCCACCCTGAAAAGCAGCACCCTGGTGCACAAAGCCGAGCGAACTGTTGAGCTGCAATGGAAAAACGAGCGCCTGCTGCATTATACTGTCAGTGGATTAACAAAAGTGATTTTAGAGGATACAGTCCATTATCAAATCTCTATGGTTCCCCAATGGTAAACGATCAGCAACCACAATTGCAATATCCCAACATTTTGACCTACCCAACCATGAAAATAAAAAGCTTAGGAAATACCTCTTTGCAAGTCAGTGAAATTGGACTTGGCACCGCGGCACTTGGCCGACCAGCCTACATTACTTTAGGGCATGGCTCCGACCTTAATTTTGACTATACACCTGAGGCCATGAAAACGCAGGCTCAGCAAATGATGGACCTTGCCTACCGTTCAGGAATCCGCTACTTCGATACAGCGCGCAGCTACGGTAAGGGCGAATTGTTTTTGGCGGAATGGGTGAAACGACAACCTTATACCGATTTGTGTGTGGGATCAAAGTGGGGTTACACTTATGTTGCTGACTGGGAAATTGATGTTGAAGCGCACGAGGTTAAAGATCACAGTCTGGAGAATCTGTTGCGTCAGTGGGAGATTTCCAAAGAGAATTTTGGCGACCAGCTTGATCTTTATCAGGTGCATTCGGCAACGCTTGAAAGTGGGATTCTCGAAAATACGGAAGTGCATCAGGCACTTTTTGAGCTCAAGAAGAATCACGGTATTTTGCTGGGACTTTCGCTGAGTGGTTCACAACAGGGGGAAGTCCTCGCACGGGCTATGGAAGTGAAATCTGTTAGTGGTGCACCGCTTTTTGATGTGGTTCAGGCGACATGGAATATCTATGAACAATCGGCTGGTGTACAATTGCAGCAGGCACATCAGGCAGGAATGGGTATCATTATTAAAGAAGTATTTGCAAATGGCCGATTGACGGACAAAGATTTGAAACCGCTTAGAGGGAAAGGTTCGCCCTTGGTGGCGATTGCTGAAAAATATCGGGTAGGCATTGACGTCCTGGCTATGGCAGTAGTGCTTGCGCAACCGTGGGCCGATGTTGCCTTGAGTGGTGCGATAACCGAAGATCAGCTGAAATCAAACCTTCAGGCTTCTTCACTTGAACTTACTGCGGAGGAGTTGGAATGCTGCCTGGCTATGGCGGAAAATCCAGAAGATTACTGGCAGTTTCGGAAATCGTTGCGATGGAATTAAACCATTAGCCACCCCGATGAGCTGTTAAATTTTGGCTGATTTTTGAAATGGCAGGCCAATTTTAATGGGGAGAATCTTTCAGATGATAGAAAATTGGCGCAATGAAGGGTAAAATCAGCATGAAAATGATCCATTTGGGTTTTGCCTGACTTGATGCGTTTTGAACAATGTGAAATGCCGTAACGATCCAGCAGAACGCCAACAACAAGATGCAGCTGCCTATAAACAGCGCGCTGATTTTATAGTTGGCATGCAGTATAAACATTGACAGGGTCGTCAATACACAGCTTAAGACAGTGATGAGCTTAAGAGTGAAAGTATGGTAAAAACTTGAAATTAAATCTTTCATATTCAGAGGCTATTGCTTATACAATAATACTTTTTTTAGGGCCTCCATTAATTAATCAAGTATTAATTTTCATCCATAAACTTATGATATTTTTACATTAAAGATATTAACCCAATGGGATTACTATTGGTGACGATCAGCTTATTCTTCCCCAGTTGGTGGTGTCCTTTTTCAATGAGCTGATGTGCTGGACAATACTCTGGTGGTGGGGAGCTTTCAGTTCTGGGTCTTTGTCGAGAATTTTAAGTGCTGCCTCACGGGCCTTGGTCATCAGGTCTCCGTCTTTAGCAATATCAGCAAGTAACAAATCAAGAATACCACTTTGCTGTGTACCCGTAATATCGCCTGGGCCTCGTAATTTGAGATCGACATCGGCAATTTCAAAGCCGTTGTTGGTCCTTACCATGGTCTCCATCCGCACCTTACTGTCTTTGCTGAGTTTGTCTTTGGTCATCAGGATACAATAAGACTGCTCGGCCCCACGCCCTACACGCCCCCTGAGCTGGTGAAGCTGTGCCAGGCCGAAGCGTTCAGCATTTTCAATAATCATGATGGAGGCGTTGGGTACATTTACCCCTACCTCAATAACAGTGGTGGCGACCATAATCTGTGTTTCGTTCCGAAGAAACCGCTGCATCTCAAACTCTTTATCCTGTGGCTTCATGCGCCCGTGCACAATACTGATGTGATAACTCGGGAAGGCACGGCAAATACTTTCATAGCCATCGTGAAGGTCTTTGATGTCCATCGTTTCGGATTCCTCAATCAAAGGATAAACAATATACACCTGCCGCCCTTTTTCGACCTCTTTTTTGATGAAGCCATTTACCCGCAAACGCATGGCATCGTTCAGGTTGAAGGTCTGAATAGGTTTACGGCCTGCAGGCAGTTCGTCAATCACCGAAACATCGAGATCACCGTAAAGGGTCATGGCGAGTGTGCGTGGAATTGGGGTGGCAGTCATGACGAGTACATGCGGATAAATGTCTTTATTTTTCCCCCATAATTTTGCGCGTTGCGCCACGCCAAACCGATGCTGTTCATCCACCACGGCAAGGCCAAGGCGCTTAAACTGTACAACATCTTCGAGCAGTGCATGGGTGCCCACCAGTATTTTAAGGTCGCCGCTCAGAAGGTCACGGTGAATTTGTGTGCGTTTAGATTTTTTGGTTGAGCCCGTGAGCAGTTCTATCGTAACGCCCATCGTTTGCGCAAATGCTTTCAGGCCTTCATAGTGCTGGGTGGCCAGAATTTCTGTGGGAGCCATTAAAGCGGCCTGTGTATCACTTGCTACGGCAATGAGCATCGTGATAAAGGCAACAATGGTTTTTCCCGAGCCTACATCTCCCTGCACCAGGCGGTTCATTTGCTGACCACTGCTCATATCAGTATGAATTTCCTTGACAACCCTTTTCTGAGCGCCGGTCAGTTCAAAAGGAAGGTGCGATTTATAGAAGGTGTTGAGCAGGGAAGTTCGTTTCAGGATCATGCCCTTGAACTTTTCGGTGCGGGCAATTTTTAGCTTGAGCAACCGAAGCTGAAGAAAGAACAGCTCTTCAAGCTTTAGGCGGTATTGCGCCTGCTGAAGGTGTTCGGCCGTTGGGGGAAAGTGAATGTGCCAGAGCGCAATTTTTTTATCAATCAGGCTGAAGTGTGTTCTGAAATATTCAGGAAGGGGTTCGTGAATATGCTCCAGCGACTGGTTTACGGCAACTTTCATCAGTTTACTGACTGCCTTGCTGTCTAAAAAACGCCGCTTCATCACTTCTGTGGTATGATATACAGGCTGTAGGCCTACTGCTTGCGGTTTCTTCTCCTCGGTTAGCGGTTCGATTTCTGGGTGCGGAATATTGATTTTCCCACCGAAAGCTTGCGGCCTTCCAAAGACCAATAACTCCATGCCAATGGAAAGCTGTTTCTCAATCCATTTTGCCCCTTTAAACCACACCAGCTCAATGGTGCCATGCGTATCGGAGAAGGTAACAACGAGGCGTTGTTTGGGCTTCTCGCCGAAGGTGGCAATTTCGCGCACCCAGCCACGCACCTGTATATATGGGGAATCAGCCTGCACCTGATCGAGCTGGTGAAACTGCGACCGGTCCTCGTGCCGGTAGGGGTAATGCTGAATCAGCTCCCCTACGGTATGAATATTCAGTTCCTTCTTCAGGATTTCAGCCCTTTTGGGCCCCACTCCTTTGAGAAATTCAATTTTTGTTTCGAAGAAATTCATGATTGGCCCCCTCCTCCTGCCGGCGTGTTATTTTTTCCACTCCAAAGTATTCATCATATGAGTGATGTCTTCGGTAACATATTTAATTACTGGTGCCAGGGAATCGTTGGCAACAGATGTTCTGAAATATAAGGCTCCTCGCAAAAAGTGCTTGGTGCTGTCGGTGGTGAAAAACTGAAACTGCGTGGGTACTTCGCCCTCGATAGCGGCAAAACTGACCACGTGTCCGTTCGGGGTGGTGTATTTTCCCTCATTAATAGCTGTGGCCTTAATCTGCTGCTTGGCCGTCAGTTTATAGCTTTCGTTTACAAACCGCTGTAATTCTTGCTGAGAATGAACGGCCTTGTAGGTAAGTTGTACATCAGCCACAAAATCAGGGTAAAAAATGTGTACCCAGTGGGCTTCGGCAATCCAAGAGGTATCGGGTTTGATGATCGCATATTTAGAGATTTCAAACTGATAGGGCATGGTGTCGGCGACTGCCACATATTCGTGTTCAGGCAGTGGCATCCGGTATAAAGCCGAAGGTTTGGGGTAATAACTGTCTTCATGGCAAGCTTGCATAAATGCAACAAGACCGATGATCAGAAGAAAATATTTTGTTTTCATGGAGGTGTTTTAATCAACTTTATTGGTTTTGTCGTCGAGTGTTGCCGGCGGGATATTTCGCTTGACACGCACACGCTTAATGCGTTTTCGATCAACAGAGTTGATGGTAAAAGTAAGGTTGCTCAGGCTGATCTCCTGCCCAACATTTGGTAAATTATGATTGATCTCCAGTAAAAGTCCTCCCAGGGACTCACTCTCTCCTTTGAACTCTTCGAACCGATTGACATCAATGTCGAGTGCTTTGGCGAAATCGTTCAAACTTGTTTTCCCCTCAAAGATGAAAGTATTGGCGTCAATTTCTTTGAAAGAAAGCTCATCGTCATCATACTCATCTTTGATTTCCCCAACGATTTCTTCAATGATATCCTCAAGGGTTACCAGGCCGGAAGTACCGCCATATTCATCCACAATGATGGCCATATGCACACGCATTTCCTGAAACTCCTTCAGCAAACCGTCAATTTTTTTCAGTTCTGGTACAAAATGCGGGGGGCGGAGTAAATCCTGCCACGGGAAGTGTTCGTCGCGATCAATATAGGGCAGTAAATCTTTGACATACAGAATGCCTTCGATTTTGTCGATCGTTTCATTATAAACAGGGATTCTCGAAAAATTATTTTTGTTGATGTTGTTCATCAACTCATGAAAATTCATTTCAAGATCAAAGGCCGTTATGTCAAGCCGGCTTCGCATCACCTGCTTTACCGTCAGGGAGCTGAAATTGACAATCCCCCTTAAAATATCTTTTTCTTCCTTTGAGGTGCTTTTTTCAGTCAGCTCAAGGATGTGGTAAATTTCGTCGGCAGAAATTTGGTAGCCCTTGCGGTGAATGCGCTGTTCAATAATGTTGGACCAGCTCATCAGCAGCCAGGCCAGGGGTTTGAAAAGGAACTCTGAAACCACCAAAATCCGTCCGGAGAATTTAGCGAACTTCAGGTTGTTCTGTCGGGCAAAGACTTTAGGAATGATTTCACCAAAAAATACGATGACCAAAGATAGAATGGTGGTGAAAATTGCAATGACTCCCGCTTCAGATTCTCCCTTTCCTACGGCTTTCCAAACCATGATGGTCGTGATGAGCACCATCGTTACGTTGATGAAGTTGTTGAGGATTAGGATGTTGGCGAGTAGTCGCTTTGGCTTACTGATCAGTTGGTAGACCATTTTCTCCCCACTGTCACCATTTTTTACTCTTTTGATGGTTTCGGTGTCAAGGGAGAAGAAAGCAATTTCCGATCCTGAGGCAATGAAAGACATGACCAGGAGGACGAAAATGGACAATCCTGTGGTAATAAAAAACCAAAAGTGGGGTCCGATTAGATGAGTCATGCTCATCATCAGGGGATAGGGGTCGTCGATGACTGTTGTTTCCAAGTTCTTTAAAGATGATTTCTGATAAAATACAAAAAAATCGGGAAAATTGATCTAAAGCAAGCATATCTGTCAGACAATTTTCATTCGGGCATAAAAAATGCGCCATTGGAACGAACCAAGTAGCGCATTAAGAAACATTTTTATTTTAAAATGGGAGATCGTCGTCGGCGGGGCTGTTTGCCGGTGCAGCATTTGCTGGTGCCTTTAATGGATCTTCCACAGTTGCGTTTTGCTGTGCGTGGGTGACCTGTGGCTGAGCTTGCGGTGCTGCTGCTGCCTGCTGAGGGTTTGCACTTTGATCTCGGTCTCGGCGTGAGCCCAGCATTTTCAATTCTCGCCCTACAATTTCAGTGGTGTATTTGGTAACTCCTGCCTGATCCTGGTATTGACGTGTTTCAATTTTTCCTTCAATATAAACCTGATCACCTTTTTTGAGGTACTTTTCAGCCACATCCGCCAGGCCTCTCCAAAGAACGATGCGGTGCCATTCGGTGTTGGAGACGCGTTCACCGGTGTTTCTGTCCTTATAGGTTTCTGTGGTGGCTACATTAATGGTGGCTACACTTACGCCATTTTCAAGGTGGCGTACTTCAGGATCAGCACCAAGATTACCGAGAATTATCGCTTTGTTAATCATAATATGTATAAGCTTTTGTTTTGCTGTTTTGTATAAATATAAGGCTCTTTTTGGAAATGTAACCACCGCCTCCATACTCTTCCGATCATTGGAATGTAGTAAAAAAATATCATTTGTCGAAATTAACGTATGTTCATTGGCGGAAATAAGTGTTATCGTTCTGGCTGCAGGAAAGTGTCAGAAAGGAACTGATCGATTATTTTTGGTTTCGGAAGCTCCTCTATTTCCTCTAAATTGTATTCTTCAGCTTTAAGTGCTTGTTTTACCGCCTCGTAAGCCGCTTTGTTTTTGCAGTTAAAAGAAAAAAACGTCACAAACAATTTCTGATGTGTCAAAACGTGTTTGTATTCACTGCTGATGTTGCCCAACAGCCAATCATTGGGGTTCAGTGCCGGGTAGGCCTCAAGCAATGGCTCGAAGCTGTCAAGGGTAAGCTTGCTTTCATGCAGGGGGAAATCATAAAGCCCTGCCCAAATACCTTTCTCTGGTCGGCGGTTCATAATAATCCGCTGCTCAAACTGAAAAACACTGTAATTTAAATATCGGTTTTTTATTTTCAGCTTTTTGATCTTCACGGGCAGTCGGCCTTGTGCCTGTTGCTCGAAAGCATAACACCCTTGCTGCACTGGGCATTGTTCGCATCGGGGTTTTTTAGGCGTGCAGATCATTGCTCCCATCTCCATGGTTGCCTGGTTGAAGTCGGCAGGCCGATCTGCGGGAATCAGCGACTGTGCTTTTTCAAAGAATACCTTCTGCCCTTTCCCGCTTGCAATATCATCTTCAATTCCGAAGTACCTACTCAGTAATCTGTAAACATTGCCGTCTACACAGGCAATTTGTTCATTGAATGCGAAGGAAGCGATCGCCGCTGCGGTATATGGACCTATTCCGGGTAATTTTATTAATTCTTTGTAATTATCGGGGAAATGACCCGCGTGGAGGTTTACCACCGCTTTGGCGCATTTGTGCAGGTTTCGGGCACGTGAATAATACCCAAGGCCCTGCCATAGCCTCAAAACTTTTTCTTCCGATTCTTCTGCAAGTGATTGTATATTAGGGTGTTCTGTTGTAAATTGCTCGTAATAGGGCTGGCCCTGCTCTACACGTGTTTGCTGAAGGATGACCTCTGAAAGCCAGATGCGATAGGGGTCATTTGTGGCTCGCCAAGGTAGTGGTCGTAAATTCTTTTTGTACCACCTAACGATTTTATTTACAAAGTCTTGCATGAAAAATTTATTTTTTTAATTGAGCACTATCGGCAGAGAAATCAGCGATATTTTTTGTCCGAATTGTTTTTTAATTAAATACCGACCGTTATTTTTGTGAGCCCAAAAATAATTGGGTAATAGATTATTACGAATTAAATTTTTAAAACTTAAATATAAGCAAAGTGACTAAGGCAGACGTAATTTCTCAGATCGCTGAGCAAACCGGAATTGATAAGGCAGACGTTCAAGAAACTGTTGAGGCATTCTTCCAGGTTGTGAAGAACTCAATGGCTAATGGCGAAAACATTTACGTTCGTGGTTTTGGGAGTTTCGTGAACAAAAAAAGAGCGCGTAAAGTAGCTCGTAATATTTCACAAAACACCGCTATCGTTATCGATGAGCATTATGTACCGGCTTTCAAACCATCAAAAGTGTTTGTTGAGAAGGTAAAAGCAAGCGTTAAAGATAGCGAATAATTATCAATTAGCTGATTTAAACAACCAACCTCCCCTTTATGTCCCGAACCCGCATAACCTTAATAGTGGCAGTAATCATTCTTACCGGCCTGGTGTATAGCCTGCCAAGAGTGAAGGAAAAAGCCACTGACGAAACCGCTGAACTTACTGCTGAAAATCAGGCTTCAGGGGTTGCTGACCATAGCGGTGAGCATGATGGCCACGACCATGATGATCACGATGGTCACGACCATTCTGGACACGAACACGGCGTAAAAGAGGATGTTTCGTTAAGAAAACAGCTCGTTCAGGTAAAAGAAAGCTATGAAAATTCGGAAATATCAGCCAAAAGGCTTATGTTTGCGGATTCTTTAGCGGGAATGTACAAAAGTTTGGGTCAGTTTGATAGTGCTGCATTTATTGCAGAACAATCCATGCCCGCAGAACCTTCAGCCGATAGGCTGAGGTCGGTTGGTGAATATTTTTACGACGCTTTTCAATATGCATCGGATCGCAGCAAAGCATCTGAGTATGGAGAAAAGACCCGTAAATATTTGGCAATGTATTTGAAGGATCATCCAGAGGATTTGAGTTCAAAGACACATTTAGCGATGACTTATGCTTCTACTGATCAGCCAATGAAGGCCGTGATGTCGTTGCGTGAGGTATTGGCCAAAGATCCTGACCAACCGGATGCGCTGTTCGCCATGGGAATGCTCTCGATGCAATCGGGGCAGTATGAAAAGGCGGTACAGCGTTTTAAGCATCTTGTTGAGGTGAGTCCTCAGCATTTGCAAGCTCGTTTCTATTTGGGATTGAGCTACTTTGAGTTAGGAAAAAAGTCCAAGGCCAAGTCAGCGTTTGAATGGGTAGTTGCCAACAGCGACGATCCCGTGGTTCAGGCGACGGCAGGTGATTATTTGGAACAGCTTCAATAAAATTATTTTATAACTAAAAAACTCTTAATTATGCCTTGCGGTAAAAAAAGAAAGAGACATAAGATTTCTACTCACAAGAGAAAAAAGCGTCTTAGAAAAAACAGACACAAGAAGAAGTAGTCTTATAACGATGTTTTCGTAGGCTGGACAGTGAAATACTGTTCAGCCTTCGTTTGTTTTGCTGCTACGGACATCTTTTCACTTAAATATTTAAGATTTTGAGTAACGAACTAATAATTAATGGAACTCAAAATGGATGTCGGTTAGCCCTTTTAAAAGATAAACGACTATTGGAATTCCACACCGAGGATAGTGGAAACCAGTTTAATGTCGGTGATATTTATCTTGGGACGGTCAAAAAGATCGCTCCAGGTATGAATGCCGCCTTTGTTGACATCGGTTATGAAAAGGACGCCTTCCTTCATTACCTTGACCTGGGTCCTCAGGTCCGTTCTTTGAACAAATACACCAAGCAGTCCCAAAATAAAAAGAATACCAATTATCGTCTGAATGGCTTTAAGTCTGAAGAGGATATCAATAAATTGGGTAAGATCAGTCAGGTCCTTTCTAAGGGCGACCAGATCTTAGTGCAGGTGGTAAAAGAACCGATATCGACAAAAGGACCTCGTTTGTCCTGTGAGTTGTCTATCGCCGGACGATACATTGTCTTGGTGCCTTTCTCGAATGCAGTACATGTATCGAAAAAAGTCACCAGCAAAGAAGAGCGCAAAAGACTGATCCGTCTGCTGAACTCTATTCGTCCTGAGAACTTCGGAATTATCGTTCGTACGGTAGCCGAAGGCAAGGAAGTGGCCGAATTGGACCGCGACCTGCGCAACTTGGTGGAGAAATGGGAAAATGGCGTTAAAGCGTTAAAAACTGCCAAGCCTAAAGATAAGGTGATTGGTGAAATGGGTAGAGCCTCATCCATATTGAGAGATATGCTCAACGAATCATTTGACCAGATCGTCTCTGACGACGAAGAGGTCTTTGAGGAGGTACAAAATTACATCAGGTCCATCGCCCCTGAGAAAGAAAAAATTGTCAAGCATTATACTGGCAAAGCCAAGATATTTGAGAATTTCGGCGTGGAAAAGCAGCTTAAATCCCTGTTCGGTCAGTCCGTGAGTTTACGCAACGGCGGTTACCTGATCATTGAACATACGGAGGCTATGCACGTCATTGACGTCAACAGCGGGAATAAATCCAACGCTGAGTCCGACCAGGAAACCACTGCATTGAAAGTGAACCTGGAAGCTGCAAACGAGGTCGCTCGGCAATTACGACTTCGTGATATGGGTGGTATCGTTATCATTGACTTTATCGACATGCGCTTACCTGAAAACAAAAGGGTATTGTATGAGCGAATGAAGGAGGAGATGAAGGACGACCGTTCTAAATTTACCATATTGCCTTTGACGAAGTTCGGCCTGATGCAAATCACTCGTCAGCGAGTGCGCCCAGAGCTGAATATTCAGACAAAAGAGGTTTGCCCGACTTGCAACGGCAGCGGTACTATTACCGCATCAATCGTAGTAGCAGACCAAATTGAGGAAAACATCGATTACATCCTTACAAAACAAAACGAAAAAAAATTAACCGTTGCGCTACATCCATACCTCCACGCCTATTTCACCACGGGATTCCCTTCTCGACGGATGAATTGGTTTTTAAAATACTGGAGATGGGTGAACCTTGAAAAAGATTCATCATTGGGACTGACAGAGTTTTCTATGCGGACCAAAGATGGCGAAGAAATTGAAGTAAAATAAGAAGAGCTCCTTTTGGAGCTCTTTTTTTGTGGACAAGTGGGTGATTTAGGACGTGTTATAGACCATGATTACCTTGATTTAAAGGATTACCCTAATTTTTTACTTCACTTAGAATATTGAGAGTGAGTAATATTTGAATAACCCCCATCAAAAAATCTGAGGAAATCTGTGTCATCTGTGGACAAATAAACATCAAGGCTCATAAATCAAGCGCAGGAAGGAACTGAAACGCTCGCTCTCGCGACTGATCGGAATACCGGTTACAATACCAATCATGATGTTCTCGGTAACCTCTACACGCATCTGAGGGCGAATGGTCATGTCGAAATCATTATGGTACATTTCTTTATTGAACTCTATCCCGAGGAAGTTTCTTGTCCCGGGGATCATATAATGAATATTGGAATTGAACTGCCAATGGGTATCGACGGTTGGGGAATCAAAATGTTTGGCGATAACCGGTCCGGTATAAATGAGGGTATGGAAATTCTGCCCCCATCTTTTGGCAGCAATAAAGAAGGGATTATAAACATTGCCAGTAAAGAATTTACCTTTACCATATTGGCTGAAATTATTGATTTCAAACTCATGGATATACCCAACAGCCAGGGAGGTCTTGTATTTTTCAGACACTAAAATAGTATATTGCCACGCAAGTTTAAGGCTTTCCAGCCCACTTGAAGGAGCACTGACGGTATCAGATTGATCGCTATTTTGTAAGGAGTTTGGAGATTGCAGTGGGTAGTAAAAAGAAAATGGTAACTCTACTTCCAGCCCAAGGCGATCCATTGGTGCCCATTCGTATTCAACCAGCGCTTCGTAACGATCATAAGTGTTATGGTCGAGTAATCCCATCCCTACATTCCACTCTTTTTCACCTTTCCTTGCACCTAAATCACGAATCAGGTCAATATAGAGTGGCTCGGCATGCAGTACCTTGGCAGGCTTGTCAGGGTGGTCCTCTGTTTCGTTGATGTAAAGACTGTCAAGGGTGTTTTTTGAGTGCTGAGCTTGGGCATTGATAAAAAACAATAAGCTCAGTAAAGCGCCTACTGTGGTAGATTTGATGAACATGGATGATTGTTTAATGGTTGATGTAATTTTTCAATCGTCCGAAGTAGGTTAAGTTTTGCAAAAATACACTCCAAAACGATTTGATGGCAGTTTTGTGTATAAAAAATGTGATATAAAAAAAGCCCTTCAAGCAATTGCTCGAAGGGCTGAAGAATTTTATAGGATCATGGGGACGTTGCATGCAACGTCCGTACATGACATGTTATTTCCCATTATAAGCATCCACGCCTTTTTGAAGGAACTCCACGAAGTTGTTCACATTCAAATCGTAGGCTTTTGGCTGAACCATCAACTCACCATCGCTATCCAATAACAGATAGAAAGGCTGTGCGTTGTTGTTGTATTTCCTGATCTGAAGATCGGCGTTTTGCTTACCGATGGATTTTTTCACCTTATTATCATAGGTAGAGGTGTACCAGTCAGCTTCCGGCAGTTCAGTTTTATCATCTACATAAAGTGCTAAAATCACATAATCCCTACGAAGGATTTCCAGTACTTTCGGGTCCGACCAAACACGTTCTTCCATTTCACGGCAGTTCACACAGCCATGTCCAGTGAAGTCAACAAAAATAGGCTTTTTCAACTTTTTGGAAGCTTCCAGTGCTTCATCCATATCGAAGTAACCTTTCAGGTTGTGTGGCAAGTGAAGGAATTCTGAATACTTAGCAGGACGATCCAGAACATTACCCATAGCGGCGTTTCCACCGCCAACAATCATTGGTTCATCCAGATTGAAATCCTGTGTTGTTCTTGGAGGTAAATAACCCGCCAAAGCTTTCAATGGTGCACCCCACATGCCAGGAATCATATAAACCACAAAAGTGAAAGTAAGAATCGCCAGTACCATTTTAGGGACTGATACTTTTCCGTCTGTTGGTGAATCATGAGGCAAGCTGATTTTGCCCAGGAAGTACAAGCCAATCATAAAGAAGATGACAATCCAGAAGGCCAGGTAAACCTCGCGGTCTAAAATGCCAAGATGATAAGTCTGATCTACGATCGAGAGGAATTTCAGACCTAAAGCCAACTCAAGGAAACCTAAAACCACTTTTACATTGTTCAGCCAGCCACCTGACTTTGGTAAGCCGTTCAGCCAGCTTGGGAAGATCGCAAACAGGGTGAATGGGATTGCAAAAGCCAAAGAGAAAGCGAACATCCCAACGATAGGCTTTAGGATTGCGCCCCCGGCAGAAGCCACCAAAATTGACCCAACGATAGGGCCAGTACAAGAGAATGATACCAATACCAGTGTAAAGGCCATAAAGAAGATACCGGCAAGGCCACCTTTGTCTTCGTTTTCGGTCGATTTATTTACCAGCCATGATGGCATCACAATTTCAAAGAGCCCAAGAAATGATAAGGCAAAGATGACAAATACAACAAAGAAAAACAGGTTTGGAGCCCAGTGTGTCGCCAGGAAGTTAGCGAATTCAGGTCCCATAAATACGGCTACGACTGTCCCCGCAAGGGTATAAATCGCAATAATAGAGAAGCCATACAATAGCGCTTTTTTGATGCCATTCGAGCGGTCGCTGCCACCCTTAGTAAAGAAAGTGACCGTCATTGGGATCATCGGGAACACACATGGAGTCAGTAAAGCGGCCAATCCGGCTAAAAATGCCAATACGGCAAAACCCCAAAGAGTTGTATTTTCATCTCCTTCACCTGCTACTTTGGTAGAAACTTTCTCTCTTTTTGCAGGGGTCGTTTTAGCAACCTGAGCCTTCGATCCTAACACTTCATTGAAGTCAAAATCTTTGTCGAAAGGAATGCACTGTCCTGATTCATCAGAGCAGGTTTGGTACTCAATCATAACAGCGATCTGTGGATTGGCTTTCAGGATTTTTACCTTTTGCTGAAACTCTCCTTTTTGCTTAAAGAAAGTATATTCCCCTTCCCAGAGGTCATCATAATGTTTCTTTGGGTTGATAGGTTTGATGCCACCAACCAATTCGTAGGTGTCGTTGGGTTTGAAGGTGAAAGTGGTTACCATCGGCCCAAGTTCTGGGTCGAAATCCGAAGAATATAAATACCAGCCATTCTGAATCGTGGCGTTGAAACTCAGGGTAACTTCGTCGCCAACCGTGTAATTTTTATTATTGACTGATAGCGACCATTGCGCTGGATCCTGAATATCGGCAAAAGCCGTACTGACCATCCCTAAAAGGGCGATCATGAAGAGTATGCTTAATTTTTTCATTTTAATAGAAATATCGGATACGATGGCAGGAAGAGAAATGATGAATTGACAGAGCGAAGATTTCATTTGTCCACAGACTACACAGATTTTTTGGTTTTAGGCTAATAAAAAAATCATGGCAATCCTTCTAATCAAGGTCAAAACATTGCTCTAATATTCATGTATTTAGTTTCCTGCAACAATTGTTTTGGGCATAAAAACCCGCATCACGGTTTGTGATGTTCAAGGGGCGATATTTCTAAAACCTTGGAGGCGGTGAGAGGCTGTTTTCTCCCAGGAAGTGATATAATTCCTTCAGTACTGCTGTGTGTTTAATCACGGCGTAAGTCTGCTGAGGAATGAATTTGAAGAGTTTCAGGATGTGTTGATCCAGTGCTTTTACAATGACAATCTCTTTGGTGCAAGTCTTTGCTTTGGTCGAAGGCGCTGGAATGAAGTGGGTAAAGTCGCAAGTCTGATCTCCAAAAACAGAAGGATAGCATTTTACTTGCTGATCCATACTTGCAGGGGCATTACCCCACTGTACACAAAAACGAATATAGGGGGAGTTCACGGGTACGGCGCCATAAGTATAGGCGAGTATCGCGATCAGGATGCCCAATATTTGAATTTGCTTTAACATATGGTAAAGATAACGAGTCCGCGAGCTTAAAGGAAATAGAAAATGCGCTATTTGGTACCAATTGTCTAAAAATTGACAATTAGACTGGTTAAAAAAGATCGAGCTAAAACATCTTTCAGTCAATTGCATAAAAAAAGCGAAAACCATGGAGGGCTTTCGCTTTTTCAGTGTGGTGTATTTGACCAGCTTATTTATTCATTTCAGCAAACTCCTTGTGGAATTCGATAATCGTTTCGATTCCCATTAGGTAGTTGTCGATGCCGTAGCTTTCGTTTGGAGAGTGAATGGTATCTTCATCTAATCCGAAGCCCATCAAAATGCTGTTCAGCCCTAACTCTTCTTTGAATAAAGCAACGATCGGAATTGAGCCACCTTCACGCATAGGAATCGCCGGCTTGCCCCATACTTTTTCAAAAGCATTGCTTGCTGCGCGGAATCCCGCAGAATCGATGTTGGTTACCGATGCTTCGCCTCCGTGGTGCGGTGTAACTTTTACTTTTACGCAGTCTGGAGCGATAGACTCAAAATGCTTTTTGAAAAGCTGCGTAATCTCTTCGCTTTTTTGGCCAGGAACCAGACGCATCGAAATTTTTGCAAATGCCTGCGATGGCAATACTGTTTTGGCACCCTCGCCAATATATCCGCCCCAGATACCGTTTACATCCAATGACGGACGAATTCCAGTGCGCTCAATAGTTGTGTAACCGTCTTCTCCACTCACGGCATCAATGCCCAAATCTTTTTGGTATTCCTCGAGGCTGAATGGCGCCTTGTTGAGTTGCTCACGCTCTTCTTTGGAAACTTCAATCACGTTGTCATAGAAGCCAGGAACGGTAATTGAACCTTTTTCATCCTTCAGCGAGGCGATCATTTCTGCAAGTACATTAATCGGGTTGGCTACTGCTCCGCCATATTGTCCGGAGTGCAAATCCCTGTTCGGGCCAGTAACTTCTACTTCCAGGTAGCTCAATCCACGAAGTCCCGAGCAAATAGAAGGGCAATCCATCGAAAACAGGCCAGTGTCAGAAATCAGGATTACGTCAGCCTTCAAGCGCTCTTTGTTTGCTTTCACAAACTCACCCAAATGCTTGGAACCGATTTCCTCCTCCCCTTCAATCATAAATTTAAGGTTTACAGGCTGCCCCAAAGTTTGCATCGCCTCGAAAGCCTTCAGGTGCATATAAGCCTGCCCCTTATCGTCAGATGCGCCACGGGCATAAATTCTGTTGTTGCGTACCGCAGGCTCAAATGGCTCCGTTTCCCACAGCTCATAAGGGTCTGCCGGTTGCACATCATAATGGCCGTAAACCAATACTGTAGGCAGCGATTCGTCGATGATCTTATCGGCATAAACTACCGGGTGGCCATTCGTCGGTACAATCTCAATATTTTCAGCACCCGCCTCTGCAAAGCGATCCTTAATAAATTCAGCCGTTTTTTGCACGTCGCCGGCAAATTTAGGGTCTGCACTTACTGAAGGGATGCGTAGCAAGTCAAAAAGTTCGTTCAAAAAGCGGTCTTTATTCGCTTCGATAAATGATTTAGCCTCCATAGGGATGATATATTTATGAGAGTTTATGATTCTTGATTTCTTCGGCAAAATACCAAAAATATGCGGTAATCGCCTCATGAATACGCTATATTAGGAAAGGAGCGTGCCGTTTTGGAGTACTTCCAATGAAAGTGAAATGTTTTACAACCATTGGGTGGCAAGAATGATCGATTATTTGCAACTTTGTCGAAAATCAGTGCTAAATTAGTCGGTTGTTACTGTTCCGATATGGCAGTTTAGCAATAAAAATTAAAACCAAAAGTATCCTTATCATAGGATTAAAGTGATTGATAGATGAAAAATTGGCTGAAATATAGTCTGGTGTGTATCCTTGCAGTAGGTGCACTGAGTGCTTGTAAGAAGGATGACGAACCAGCTCCTTATATTCCGAACCCTTACGATGCTTCAAAGATTATTGATACCACAGGTGTTGATGCACCTTATTATCAGGGATCAATTCAGAACCCTACCCTGGATAACATTCAGGAGTTGGAAGACCGCGGGGTCGTGAGTATTCGTGGTAGTCTGATTTTCCGCGACAACGATTACAGCATTAGCCCTTACGAGGCTTTTGATTTCCTGGACTCTATCAATGGTAGCCTGACGATTGCATCGGACAGTACAATAGATAAAATTTCGGGTTTCAGTAATTTGCTGTTTGTTGGAAACGACCTGACGATCGACCGAAATTCGAAAGCGACCACCATTACGGCATTCCCAAAACTAACCACTGTCGAGGGGAACCTTACGGTGAAGAACAACGAAAAGATAACCTCACTGAAGGGCTTTGATCAGTTGACGAACTTCAAAGGGAACCTGCGTATTGGTTTAATGCCTGTGCTGGCCTCTTTGGATGGGCTGAATAAGATTGATTCGGTATTGCAGTTGTCGTTGGAGCAATTGCCATTGATTACCGACCTTTCAGGGCTGGATAATTTGAAATTCATTGAGGCAGATATGATCATCTCTCAGAACGATAAACTGACTTCACTCAAAGGCTTGGGAGATGTTACGGAGCTGATGCGTCTGGACATCAATCAAAATAAAGTATTGAAAGACCTGAATGGTCTGGAGGACATTGAAACCATTGATGGGGAATTCAGATTGCTGGCCAATGATGCGCTGACAGATTTGACCGCCATGAGTAAGCTGACCAAAGCAGGAGGAATTAATATTTCCTCGAATGCCAACCTGAGCTCCCTTGCTGGCCTTGAAAATACCGCCATTGGAGGCACAACAGATACCAATTCGCTGAAAGGAATTTTGCAGATTGATACCAATGCTAAGTTAACCGTTGCAGGAATGTGCGGTGTTGCACATTTGGCGCAGGAAAAAATTGATAACGATTCTTTTGACTGGCAGGTATCGCTGGCCAACGGCGAGGCCGTTAATCCTCAGCAAGTTGTTGATGCCTGTGGCGCAACAAGACGTAAATAGTGAGATTATAATCCACTTAAAAGCCAAAGTTTTTTGTTAAAGACTTTGGCTTTTTTGTTGGCAATTTACGATGTTTGCGAAGCTTTAGCCCAAAGAGAAAGTTTGGAAAATCCCTTTTCAGGTAGTCAGAAAGGCGTTTTTTTAAAAATTATCAACTTTTTTCTTTTCAGTTATTGCATTTAAAAAAAACGTGGCTACCTTTGCAATCCCTTAACGAAACAAGGGGCGCAAAAATAAGCGAAAGTAGCTCAGCTGGTAGAGCACAACCTTGCCAAGGTTGGGGTCGCGAGTTCGAATCTCGTCTTTCGCTCAAAATTCTGAAACGTCAGAATTGAGCAATACAAATTCCTGCGAAAGTAGCTCAGCTGGTAGAGCACAACCTTGCCAAGGTTGGGGTCGCGAGTTCGAATCTCGTCTTTCGCTCAAAAATTCTGAAAACGTCAGAATTGAGCAATATTAATTCCTGCGAAAGTAGCTCAGCTGGTAGAGCACAACCTTGCCAAGGTTGGGGTCGCGAGTTCGAATCTCGTCTTTCGCTCAAATGAATTTTTCGGAATTCGTTTTATCCGCACCTGATTTATCGGGTGGTCGGGCCGGAGTGGTGGAATCGGTAGACACGCAAGACTTAAAATCTTGTGACCGTTAGGTCGTGCGGGTTCAAGTCCCGCCTCTGGTACTTATTAGCATATATCCCGCGAAAGTAGCTCAGCTGGTAGAGCACAACCTTGCCAAGGTTGGGGTCGCGAGTTCGAATCTCGTCTTTCGCTCAAAGAAATTGACATAAGCCTTGCAATAAAGCAAAACGTTGCTTAACCTTGCAATCGCAAAAACATCCTGCGAAAGTAGCTCAGCTGGTAGAGCACAACCTTGCCAAGGTTGGGGTCGCGAGTTCGAATCTCGTCTTTCGCT
>CANMKE010000027.1 GCA_947498325.1 uncultured Persicobacter sp. | reverse complement strand
GTTCAGAGCACCTGCCTTACAAGCAGGGGGTCACTGGTTCGAATCCAGTAGGGCCCACAATCGACAGGATTGTGAAATCATTTTGAAGAATACCAATTGTTGGACATCGGTTCAATAATGCCTCCATAGCTCAGTTGGTAGAGCAACTGACTTGTAATCAGTAGGTCGTTGGTTCAAGTCCGACTGGAGGCTCAATTGGTCTCGTGGCCGAGTGGCTAGGCAGAGGTCTGCAAAACCTTGTACAGCGGTTCGAATCCGCTCGAGACCTCACAAGTAAAGCGTTGAGGAGCGCTACACTTGGGCTCTTAGCTCAGTTGGTTCAGAGCACCTGCCTTACAAGCAGGGGGTCACTGGTTCGAATCCAGTAGGGCCCACAATCGAAAGGATTGTGAAATCATTTTGAAGAATACCAATTGTTGGACGTCGGTTCAATAATGCCTCCATAGCTCAGTTGGTAGAGCAACTGACTTGTAATCAGTAGGTCGTTGGTTCAAGTCCGACTGGAGGCTCAATTGGTCTCGTGGCCGAGTGGCTAGGCAGAGGTCTGCAAAACCTTGTACAGCGGTTCGAATCCGCTCGAGACCTCACAAGTAAAGCGTTGAGGAGCGCGACACTTGGGCTCTTAGCTCAGTTGGTTCAGAGCACCTGCCTTACAAGCAGGGGGTCACTGGTTCGAATCCAGTAGGGCCCACAATTAAACGTCAGTGTTTTTATGCTGACGTTTTTTTTATGTCCAAATTTTGTGTGTCACTGTTGAAGTTGTAAGGGCGGTCAGTCACAGTGAAATGGCGCTGGATAAAGATGAGGCACAAAAAAAACCTCGCCTGAAATAGCGAGGTGCTTAAGGAAGTACTCAAAACTAATCGTTCTAATGTACATTCATATTGAGGGAAATGATGTTGAATTATTTCAGCAATAGCCTAAACTAAGCAGCTAACAATCCCTCACCGTTTTACCATAATCTAAAATTTATTGTAAAGCATGAAATTTAAGGACACAACAAATTATTTTGTGTAATTAAGAAATTCATTCTTCTTGGCTTCTTGCTGAAAAACACCATGATAGCTGGCTGTTACCGTGCTGGAGGAAGTGTCTTTAATTCCTCGACTTGAAACGCACAAATGAGTGGCTTCGATAACTACCGCCACATCTTCAGTTTCCAGAAGTTGTTTCAGTTCATTGGCAATCTGTATATTCAATCGCTCTTGTACCTGTGGCCGCTTTGCATAATACTGCACGATACGGTTGAGTTTTGAAAGCCCAACAACTTTACCGTTCGGCACATAGGCAACGTGCGCTTTACCGATGATTGGCACAAAATGATGTTCGCAATTGGAATAAAGTTCAATATCTTTTTCCACAAGCATCTCTTTATACTGATACTTATTTTCAAAGAGCTTGACATCTGGCTTATTTGCAGGGTTTAATCCACTGAAAATTTCCTTGATATACATTTTAGCTACTCGGTGGGGAGTGCCTTTAAGGCTGTCATCGTTTAAATCAAGCCCCATTATATGCATGATCTCCTTGAAGTGGGCAGCAATCTGCTCAATCTTGGTGTTATCATCCATCTCAAATGCATCGTCTCGAAGAGGGGTGTCTGCTGATCCCGGGATGTGTTCATCACCGATAGACTCAATCTGTTCCCAATCTATCTGGTCTTTAAGCGGGATATTCGACATAGTTCCGTTCTGTTTCATACAAAGTGATTTTGAGGTCTTGTTCCGGAGCAATATGAGGACGCAAATCATCATATATTACTCTGGCAATGTTTTCCGCAGTTGGGTTAAGGTGCTGGAAAACTTCCGTATCTAAGTTAAGGTTTTTATGGTCATATTTATCCAACACGAGCTCCTTAATCATTCGGCTAAGTATTTTCATATCAAAAACATAGCCAGTTTTAGGATCCACCTCCCCAACAATTTTTACAGTAAGATGGTAGTTGTGCCCGTGAAAATTTTCATTATTACACTTTCCGAAAAGCATTTTATTTTCTTCTGCTGAAAGTTCAGGATTGTGCAACCGGTGGGCGGCATTAAAATGCTCTTTTCGAAAAACAGCTGTTCTCATAATGATTAGTGTTAGGAAGTGATTGTTGATTATTTTGGTTGCCTCAAGAAGGCGAAATTAATAAAGTTATTGGCGAAATTAAAAGGTCAGTCAAAATTTCATAGGGATATAAGTGTTTGTTTAAAAATTAGTCACTCATTCCTGCTGATTTTTTATTGTAACTTTTAAATTTGACCATACGCTTAAAGTCTATGGTGCAAGAGAAGGAAAAAATATTTACAGAAGTGTTAGTGATTGGCAGCGGCTTAGGCGGGTTGTCCTCCGCATGCTTATTAGCTAACGATGGGTTCAAGGTTCGAGTTGTTGATCAAAATTGGATTCCTGGGGGTTGTACAACTTCCTACTGGCGAAAGGGATTTGTCTTTGAGGCAGGGGCTACCACCCTTGTAGGCTTAGATCAGGGAATGCCTCTGCAGGTATTGCTGAAGAAGATAGGCTTGAGGCTTAAAACGAGAAAGTTGGACTTACCGATGCAGGTTGTTCTTGCTGATGGGCGGGTGATCCGCAAATTTCAGGCGATTGAAGAGTGGATTACCGAAGCTGAAAAGGTGTTTGGTGTAAAAGGGCAAAGGCCTTTTTGGGAGAAATGTCATGCGCTGAGTCAATTTGTTTGGGATCAATCTTCGGAGCAAATTACTTTTCCGCCAGAAAAAATCGGGGATTTGAAAAATATGGCTTTTAAATTTCCACTGAAAGAAACGATGAAGGCGCGTTACGCTTTGAAATCTGTGGGAGATCTTTTGCGGCAATATGGCTTGGCGGATCATCAGGCATTTGTGGCTTTTATTAACGAGCAGTTGCTGATTACGGCACAGAATCACGCCGAGGAGGTGAATGCCTTGTTTGGTGCGGCAGCACTTTGCTATACCAACTATGAAAATCATTATGTAGATGGTGGGTTGATTAATCTGGTAACGCCTTTTGTGAATTTTCTGGAGCAGAAAGGCGGGGCTTTAGACTTGCGAACCAAAGTGGTGAATATTCAAAAAAATGGTGATTATTACGATGTCTTTACCACCAAGGGAGAGTACCGGTGCCAATTCCTGATTTCCGGAATTCCGCTTAATAATTTATATGAAATGGCTGACCGGAACCTCAGAAAGCCAATTGAAAACAGACGGTTGTTCTCTGAAGACCTTAACAGTGCTTTCCAAATGGGGATTGGTTTTCGCTCCGCGCGTGAGTTTGAAACTTTGCACTTTCAGATTCATCTGCCCACGCCTTTGCCGCACCTCAATTCAAAATCTATTTTTATCAGCCTGAGTCATGGTCAGGATCATTCAAGGTCAGATCAGCAGGGTTGCCGCGTGATGTCAGTGTCGACTCATTTGTCGGATCCCGAACATAATATTATAGAAAATACGGCAGAAGTTGAAAATGCGATTGTAAATCTGTTGATTGAGCAAGGGTTTTTCGCCAAGGAGGATATTGTCTATCAGCATTCGTCCACGCAGAAGTCCTGGGAGAAATGGACGGGCAGGGCTTATGGCTTTGTCGGAGGCTATCCTCAGATGATGCGCATCAAACCTTGGGCAATGAATGCCGCCCGATGGGATAAGGATCGTGCTTACCTTTGCGGTGATACGGTTTACCCGGGGCAGGGAATACCTGGGGTGGTTTTAAGTGGGCTGATTGCACATAAAAAGCTGATGGATGACTGGGCCTCCTCCCGTGAGGAGGCATGATTTGAGGTTCGGAATCATTGGGGGCAATAGCGATTCTCGGGTGAATATTCATTGGATTTAACTAAATCTAATCTTTTTGTTTCCTCAAAGGGGCGGTAATACCTTACAGAAATTACTATATTTGTCAATCAATAAATTACTATCACTTTGGATTTCGATAACATCAAAAGAAAATTAGAACAATATCAGGCGGAGGGAAAGCAGGTGTTTACCTCTTCTTCCTTTCAGACCCACAGTATTGTTCTTTTGCACATTCTTAGCCGAATAGACCGTTCCATTCCAGTGTATTTCATCAATACGGGTTTTCATTTTCCCGAAACCCTGATGTTCAGGGATGAGATTTCGGATCGTTTAGGCTTAAATCTTATTGATCTCAAAACGCCGGTTTCAAAAAGTCAGCAGTTGGATCAGGATAATCAGTTTTTCTATTCTTCAGACCCGGATTACTGTTGCTTCTTGAATAAAACGGCGCCAATGCAAAGTGTTTTAAAAGAGTATGATGTTTGGATTAACGGGGTACGCGGCGATCAAAGTGCGGTACGCAAGGCGATGCAAGTTGAGCAACCTGCACCACATAATTCGCTGAGGTTTCACCCGATGTTGGATTGGAATGCCAAATCCATCTATCAATACAGAAAAGAGTTTGACTTGCCAGAGCACCCATTGGATGCGCAAGGCTATATGAGTATAGGTTGTGCGCCATGTACCAGAAAGCTTGATCCCGAAATGCAGGAGCGTGAAGCGCGCTGGTACGGGATGAACAAAACAGAGTGCGGATTGCATACTGACCTTATCAAAAAATAACTAAAGAAAAGTATTTTTTACCTATGAGAATATTGGTAACAGGTGGCGCAGGCTATATTGGTACAGAATTGTCACGATTGTTGGTGAATCACCCTGAAGTGGACGAGCTGATTGTTTACGATAACCTGAGCAAGGCGAATTATAATTTGTTTTTGGGGCGACCTACCCCTAATGGCCATAAAATTAAATTTGTTAAGGCGGATATCCTTGATAGCCGGAAACTGAAAAAAGCCCTTGAAGGGGTGGACGTGGTATATCACTTTGCCGCTCATGTTTCGACGCCACTTCAAAACAATGAAATCTCTACTTTTGAGCAGGTGAACCATTGGGGCACGGCCAATGTGGTGGATGCCGTTGAGGAATCGCCTTCCGTAAAAATGTTTGTTTACCTGAGCAGTGTTTCCGTTTATGGGGACCAGTCTGATGAGGTGACAGAATCAACACTCCCATCGCCGAAATCACCTTATGCGGTGAGTAAAGTTCGTGGTGAGGAGCATGTTAACCGCCTGAAAAACAAGATGCGTACGTTCATCATTCGCAGTGGGAATGTGTACGGTTACAGCAAGAGTATGCGCTTTGATGCGGTTATTAACCGATTCATGTTTGAGTCCCATTATTCTAATCGAATTCAAATTCATGGAGATGGCAAGCAGCAACGTGCGTTTATTCATGTAAGTAACTTGGTGAATGTTCTGTACCAAATGATTCGCTCTGAAACACCTTCAGGAGTGTATAATATGGTGGAGAAAAACATGCAGGTGCTTGAAATTGTGGATGTACTCAAAAGCCTATATCCTTCGCTGGAATTTATCTTTGTAAACCAGCACTTGTCCCTAAAACAGCTCACAGTTTCTCCAGCATCTACTTTATGGAAATATGTTAAGCCTTTGGAAACACGGCCACTTGAAGAGGAATTAGAAGATTTTAGAAGAGAGTTTACGATGTAAAGTCACAGAAATTGATATGATTGATAAAGCACCCATTGAGGTGCTTTTTTTGTGCTCTTCGGATTTATTACTATGTAATTAAAAACAAATTTTTGAAGTTTTTTTATCTTATCAATCCTTTAAGTATATTTAATTTATTACTTGAGAATTATATTGAATCAATCATTTTATATTTGTATTCAGGTTACTTAGTGCCAAATGCAGGTATTTAAGGATGAGTTGAACTTGGTTATTGGTAGATTTCACCTATGAAAATGAGAATTTTGTTAATTAACAAT
Source organism: uncultured Persicobacter sp. (assembly GCA_947498325.1). Taxonomy (GTDB): domain Bacteria; phylum Bacteroidota; class Bacteroidia; order Cytophagales; family Cyclobacteriaceae; genus Persicobacter; species Persicobacter psychrovividus. The sequence goes on along the minus strand of CANMKE010000027.1, from coordinate 67,209 downwards.
CTCTTTTCAGTTGGAAGGGTGTGATTATGTACTAAAATCTTTAATTTGCTCACAATATTATCAACCATAAAATCTGACTGTGGAAATCACAGCTTAGAACATTGAATTGTACCCAACGCCACCGTTTTTATTTGAGAAGGACAGTGGATTTTAATCTATATAACATGGAAAGAAAGTGTTTACTATTTTTTAGCCTTTTCTTGTGTCTGTTTTTTAGCACTTTAGGTGCTTCTGCGCAAAAGAAGGACTGTGGTCTCAAAATTGACCATAAGGTGATTGATATTGATTCGAATCACGGAAATATTCAATTGACTCTTGAGAATAAATCCACCACCTTGGAACTCAAATTATATAATTTGTCCGAAGGTAGTAAGTCCTTTGACGAGGTGAAAGAAGTGCAATTTGTGAAAAATACACCACAAGTCGTGTTCTCAAACCTGAAATCCGCAGTTTATGTGGTTCAAGTGGTTGCATCCGATGGATGTCAGTTTTCACTTGGTGGAATACAGGGGATACTCGTTGGAAAGAAATAATTAACCTATGAGAAGCAACATTAACCTAAAATCTTTACACCTTTCCTTAGTTCTTGCATTCTTTCTGTCTGTCCTTAATTTTGAGGCGATGGCACAGTGTGCAACATTAGACACTTCTAAGGGAGAGGGTGCTACCGCCGGGTTCGAGATTTGTTACGAAACAGATGGTACGGCCACGGTAACTATGTACCTGAATGAAACTGGTACGGATGCAGATGGGTATACGATTTTTGATGTAACCAATAATAGTTTCGTTTTTACTCCTATTGGGAATGTGACCGTGGATCATGTGTCAGGTTCATCAATTTATTATTTCAGAAATGTTCCCAGATATCATTTCGGAAATACGACACCTTCGTCCTATATTATTATTAAGTCTAGCTGTCCATCGTTTGGAGGGCTTGGGTTTAGCGTAGACCCTGACGATAGACTACGACTGGATACTCCAACAATCACGGATAATGTCAATTGTGAAGCACCTTTTAATGGTGCTATTGCTCTTTCCGTACTTGGAAACACAAGTGGTCAAACGGTTTCATGGACAGGACCTGATGGGTTTACTTCCACAGACCAAGATATTACCGCGCTAAAGCATGGGACTTATACGGTTGTGGTTACCAATGGGAATGCTTGTTCTGTTACTGCGGACTATGTAGTGAACGATGCTTCTGTTGTGCCTGATGCGCCAACAGGCGATTCCAAAAATATTTGTCAGGGGGATGCGATCCCTACACTGACTGCAGCAGGAGATGCAGGTAATGTGATTAGATGGTATGATGACGCCAGTCGCTCTAATTTATTGCATACAGGAGCGTCTTATTTGCCAGGTGTTGATAATTCCATTATTACGACACATACTTATTATGTGGATCAGACTAATGAAACAACGCGCTGTGTTAGTAATTTAGCCCCGATTTCTCTGTCTATTAATATTGAGCCGACCATTACATTGGTTACAGGCCCATATGTTGGTTGCGATAATTACGACCTCCAGACAGCAATTGATGATTTCGAAGGATCAAATACTTATACCTATTATGATGGAGACCCCGATGCAGGAGGAACTGCGATTGCTTCAACGGTTACCACCGATGGGACTTATTGGATTAAAGCGGAAAATGGTTCTTGTGAAGTAACGAAGTCTTTGACCGTTGCTATTGATGAAACCCCAACAGCAGACGCGGGAGACCCAGGGCAAATTTGTCAGGTAGATGTATCAGGAGGAAGTTTTGCCTTTACAACAGCAAACATGACAGGTGCTGGAGCAACGGCAGTATGGTCAACAACTGATGGTGCTGGAACTTTTAACGCATATGATAATACTAATCCAGCGTCAGCGGTTTATAATTTTGATGTGGCTGATGCTTTAAAATCATCACTAACATTTACACTAACGGTGTCTTCTCCAAACGGCGCGTGTACGCCAGTAACGTCTAATGTGACGGTTCAGATTAATGAGACTCCAGTAGTTGATGCCGGCTCGGATGATACGATCTGTTCATCAGAATCAGCAACTTTATCAGCGACATTCTCAGGCGGTGCGACAGGAATTACCTGGACAACGAGCGGAACAGGGTCATTTGCAGACGCAACAGCTACAAATACAACCTATACACCAAGTTCGGATGATATCTCGAATGGATCAGTTGTCTTGACAGCTACCACAAATGCCAACGGCAGCTGTGGTTCAGTTTCTGATGATTTGACATTATCGATCGAGGAAGCACCGATTGCGGATGCAGGTATCGATCAAACGATTTGTGCAGGAAGCGATGTTACCGTAACGGGAACAATCTCAGGCGGCGCAACTTCAGCTTCTTGGACAACAAGCGGTTCAGGTACATTTGCCGACGCTACATCCTTATCAACTACTTACACGCCAAGTGCAGCTGATATTTCAGCAGGAACAGTTGATTTGATTTTGACCACAAATGCAGGCACCGAGTGTGTAGCCGATGTTGATCAATTGACGGTAACGATTGATGCTTTGCCAGTAGTTGATGCAGGTTCAGACGCGACGATTTGTTCTACGGATCAAGCAACTTTATCAGCAACATTCTCAGGCGGCGCGACAGGAATTACCTGGACAACGAGCGGAACAGGGTCATTTGCAGACGCAACAGCTGCAAATACAACCTATACACCAAGTTCGGATGATATCTCGAATGGATCAGTTGTTTTGACAGCGACGACAAATGCCAACGGCACCTGTGGTTCGGTATCTGATGATCTGACATTATCGATCGAGGCAGCGCCGATTGCGGATGCGGGTACCGATCAAACGATTTGTGAAGGAAGCGATGTTACCGTAACGGGAACTATCTCAGGCGGTGCAACTTCCGCTACTTGGACAACAAGTGGCACAGGAACCTTTGCAGATGCTTCTTTACTATCTACAACTTATACACCAAGTGCCGCTGATATTTCAGCCGGAACAGTTGATTTGATTTTGACAACCAATGCAGGCACCGAGTGTATAGCCGATGTTGATCAAATGACAGTAACGATTGATGCCTTGCCAGTAGTTGATGCCGGCTCGGATGATACGATCTGTTCTTCAGAATCAGCAACTTTATCAGCGACATTCTCAGGCGGTGCGACAGGAATTACCTGGACAACGAGCGGAACAGGGTCATTTGCAGACGCAACAGCTGCAAATACAACCTATACACCAAGTTCGGATGATATCTCGAATGGATCAGTTGTCTTGACAGCTACCACAAATGCCAACGGCAGCTGTGGTTCAGTTTCTGATGATTTGACATTATCTATCGAGGAAGCACCGATTGCGGATGCAGGCGTTGATCAGACGATTTGTGAAGGAAGTGATGTTTCCGTAACAGGTTCCATCTCAGGCGGCGCAACTTCAGCTTCTTGGACAACAAGCGGTTCAGGTACATTTGCCGACGCTACATCCTTATCAACTACTTACACGCCAAGTGCAGCTGATATTTCAGCAGGAACAGTTGATTTGATTTTGACAACCAATGCAGGCACCGAATGTGTAGCCGATGTTGATCAATTGACAGTAACGATCGATGCTTTGCCAGTGGTTAACGCAGGCTTAGATGCGACGATCTGTTCTTCAGAATCAGCAACTTTATCAGCGACATTCTCAGGCGGTGCGACAGGCATTACCTGGACGACGAGCGGAGACGGTTCATTTGCTGATGGAACTGATATTAATACAACTTACACCCCTGGATCAGACGATATCGCAGCAGGCACAGTAACCTTGACAGCGACGACAAATGCCAACGGCACCTGTGGTTCTGTATCTGATGATTTGACATTATCGATCGAGGCAGCGCCGATTGCGGATGCAGGCGTTGATCAGACGATTTGTGAAGGAAGTGATGTTACCGTAACGGGAACAATCTCAGGCGGAGCAACTTCCGCTACTTGGACAACAAGCGGTTCAGGTACATTTGCCGACGCTACATCCTTATCAACTACTTACACGCCAAGTGCAGCTGATATTTCAGCAGGAACAGTTGATTTGATTTTGACAACAAATGCAGGCGCCGAGTGTGTAGCCGATGTTGATCAATTGACAGTAACGATCGATGCTTTGCCAGTGGTTAACGCAGGTTTAGATGCGACGATTTGTTCTACGGATCAAGCAACTTTATCAGCAACATTCTCAGGCGGTGCGACAGGAATTACTTGGACGACGAGCGGAACAGGGTCATTTGCAGACGCAACAGCTGCAAATACAACCTATACACCAAGTTCAGATGATATCTCGAATGGTTCAGTTGTCTTGACTGCTACTACAAATGCTAACGGCAGCTGTGGTTCAGTATCTGATGATCTGACATTATCGATCGAGGCAGCGCCGATTGCGGATGCAGGTATCGATCAAACGATTTGTGCAGGAAGCGATGTTACCGTAACGGGAACAATCTCAGGCGGCGCAACTTCAGCTTCTTGGACAACAAGCGGTTCAGGTACATTTGCCGACGCTACATCCTTATCAACTACTTACACGCCAAGTGCAGCTGATATTTCAGCAGGAACAGTTGATTTGATTTTGACAACAAATGCAGGCACCGAGTGTGTAGCCGATGTTGATCAGTTGACTGTAACGATTGATGCTTTGCCAGTAGTTGATGCAGGTTCAGACGCGACGATTTGTTCTACGGATCAAGCAATTTTATCAGCAACATTCTCAGGCGGTGCGACAGGAATTACTTGGACGACGAGCGGAACAGGGTCATTTGCTGACGCAACAGCTGCAAATACTACCTATACACCAAGTTCGGATGATATCTCGAATGGATCAGTTGTCTTGACAGCTACCACAAATGCCAACGGCAGCTGTGGTTCAGTTTCTGATGATTTGACATTATCGATCGAGGAAGCACCGATTGCGGATGCAGGTATCGATCAAACGATTTGTGCAGGAAGCGATGTTACCGTAACGGGAACAATCTCAGGCGGAGCAATTTCCGCTACTTGGACAACAAGCGGCACAGGAACCTTTGCAGACGCTACTTCTTTATCAACTACTTACACGCCAAGTGCCGCTGATATTTCAGCAGGAACAGTTGATTTGATTTTGACAACAAATGCAGGTACCGAGTGTGTAGCCGATGTTGATCAATTGACGGTAACGATTGATGCTTTGCCAGTGGTTAACGCAGGTTTAGATGCGACGATTTGTTCTACGGATCAAGCAACTTTATCAGCGACATTCTCAGGCGGTGCGACAGGCATTACCTGGACGACGAGCGGAGACGGTTCATTTGCTGATGCAACTGATATTAATACAACTTACACCCCTGGATCAGACGATATCGCAGCAGGCACAGTAACCTTGACAGCGACGACAAATGCCAACGGCACCTGTGGTTCTGTATCTGATGATTTGACATTATCGATCGAGGCAGCGCCGATTGCGGATGCGGGCGTTGATCAAACGGTTTGTGGAGGAAGCGATGTTACCGTAACGGGAACAATCTCAGGCGGTGCAACTTCCGCTACTTGGACAACAAGCGGTTCAGGTACATTTGCGGACGCTACTTCTTTATCAACTACTTACACGCCAAGTGCAGCTGATATTTCAGCAGGAACAGTTGATTTGATTTTGACAACAAATGCAGGCACCGAGTGTGTAGCCGATGTTGATCAGTTGACGGTAACGATTGATGCCTTGCCAGTGGTTAACGCAGGTTTAGATGCGACGATCTGTTCTTCAGAATCAGCAACTTTATCAGCGATATTCTCAGGTGGAGCGACAGGCATTACCTGGACGACGAGCGGAGACGGTTCATTTGCTGATGCAACTGATATTAATACAACTTACACCCCTGGATCAGACGATATCGCAGCAGGTACAGTAACCTTGACAGCGACGACAAATGCCAACGGCACCTGTGGTTCTGTATCTGATGATTTGACTTTGACGATTGAACCAGCAACCACAGTATCTAATGCTGGAGCGGATGCTACAAGCTGTGAATTGACCTACACTTTGTCAGCTAATGTAGTAGCTGCAGGCGAGGAAGGAACTTGGTCTATTATTTCAGGAGGAACGGGTACTTTTGCTGATGCCACTGATCCATCAACTACTTTCACCGCTGATGCAGTGAATGATTATGTGTTGAAATGGACAATCAGCAAAACGGCGGGCGTTTGTCCACCGTCAGAAGATGAAGTGTCGATTTCGTTCAATGACGAATCAGATGTTGCGCTGAATGGTGATGACACGATATGTGAAGGTACATCAGCTGATTTGAATGTTTCAATCAGTAATGCAGTCGGAACTTATACGGTTGTGATCAATGATGGCACATCAGATCAAACGATTACTGGCTATTCTGCTGGTGACGCGATTTCTGTTACGCCAACCGCAACAACGACTTACATCTTGGTTTCGGTAACCTCAGAGACCAATACTTGTGTAGCAACAATTGTCGATAATGAAGCGATAATTGATGTTGAATCAGCACCAATTGTCGATGCCGGAGCTGACCAGCAAATTTGCTCAGGCGATATTATTAATCTAACTGGTTCAATTACCGGAGATTATGACACTTTCACATGGACGACAGAAGCAGGTGATGGAACGTTTACAGATGACAATACCTTAACGCCAACTTATCAGGCGGGGTTAAATGATATAACCACGGGGCAAGTGAAATTTTATCTGACTGCCGAGAAAGCAGGTAGCTCTTGTGGAATTGTTACTGATTCTTTGACAGTCGTTATAAACACATTGGATTTTGCGGTGGAGGCAACGGCTTTGTCTTGTGATGCTTACGATTTACAAGATGCGATCACCAATGTCTCACCAACTGCAGCCATTACTTACTATGATGGTGATCCTGCAAGTGGTGGTTCAAATATCGGTCAAAATATAACTGTTTCCGGCACTTATTGGATTGAAGCTGAATTAGGATCATGTATAGCGACTTTACCAGTTGCCGTAACGATTAATCCAACGGTAAATGCAACTTTAAATATTGTTGAAATTGCCAATACAGATGATAAGGTAACCTTTAGTGTTACAACGGACGGGGTTTCAGACCTACATTCGTCAAGCCTCTCTCTTACTTGGGATGCAAGCATTTTTGCCAATCCTATTGTTGATGATTATAATCAAGTGATTAGCCCTGCGGTTGATCCTGCAGCGATTATTCGCGAGGCTGGTGGATTGTCATTTAACTGGAATAGTGATGGGGTAAATGGACAAACACTTGCTTCAGGCGAACAGTTCTTTACCATTTCATTGGACAGAATTTCTTGTGGAGGTGATGGGAACATTGCCCTCTCTGATATGCCTGTTCAAATTAAAATGGTGACCGGACAAGCTTCCTGTGAGGCCGTTGTTACGAATAATCCTTTTGATTTTGGAATTATTGCTCCTGTACAGGCAACAATCACCACACAAAATGTGAGCTCATGTACGATGCCTGATGGCCGTATTGAGGTCGCTGCAAATGGGGGAGTGAGTCCATATACCTATTCTTGGAAAAAAGATGGCGTGGACGAGCCAACTGAAACAGCAGCTATCCGTGAAAATCTTTCAGCAGGACAATACGAGGTAACGATTACTGATACCAAAGGATGTACCTATGTTGAAGTGATTGATCTTGCTGATGATTCTAATCCACCTTTAGCGTCTGCCTCAGCAACGGACAATATGACTTGTGGTACTCCTGATGGAACGATCACCCTGACGGTGTCGGGTGGAACGGAACCTTATACCTTCCTTTGGTCTGATGGAAACACGGACAAAGATCGTACGGGTCTGATTGCTGGAAATTACTCAGTAACCGTAACCGATGCAGTTGGATGTGAGGTGATGATATCTGCCGAGGTTAAGGATCAAAGTGGTGCCCCATCAGTATCAGCGGCCATTGAAAATGACAGTAATTGTGCTGCTCCAAATGGTAGTCTTACATTGACGATTACTGACGGTACGGGGCCGTTTACCTTCCTTTGGGATGATAATGGTAGCACCGATCAGGATCGTGTAGAGTTGGTCGCAGGAACTTATACGGTAACCGTAACTGATGCCAATAATTGTGCATCCAATACAACCTTCGTAGTTATTGATGAGAAGGAGTTGCCAACAATCGCGGGATCGGTTACTGACCAGACGAACTGCGTGGATGCTGATGGCGCAATTCAGATCACTGTTTCTGAGGGTGAAGCTCCATATACCTATTTGTGGTCAAATGGAGAAACAACGCAGAACATTGAGAATTTGAGTGCAGGAACATATACCGTTACGGTGACCGATACCAAAGGATGTTCAGGAATGGAAAGCTTTGATGTTGAGGATAATACTGATACTCCTATGGTTTCTGTTCAGTCAAGATCAGCACAAACAAATTGTGTTACACCTGATGGAAGCATTACATTGGATGCCGTTACTGGTGGTACAGCACCTTATACCTTCACTTGGTCTGACGGAACAACGGGTGAAACTTTTGTAGACAAAGTAGCTGGGACGTATTCGGTAACCGTTACCGATGCCAATGGATGTTCGACAACTCTTGACGATATTGAAATTGAGAATAACACCAATGCACCTGTAGTAACAGCGAGTATTACCCATCAAACCTTGTGTGGCTCAAATACAAATGGTGCGATTAGTTTGAATATTACTGGAGGTGTTGCTCCCTTAACTTATGAGTGGAATACAGGTGATACTTCTGATGAATTGCAAAATATTGCCGCAGGTACTTATTCAGTAACCGTTACCGATGCCAACAGCTGTACTGATTTTGTTGAGGTAGAAGTGTTGGATGAAACTGATTCACCAAACTTGTCGGTAGCTACAACAGATCAGTCTAATTGTGAAACACCAGATGGTGCAATTAGTATCACTGTTGCTGACGGTACGACTCCTTATACTATTGAATGGGATCACGATAATTCTTTAACTGATTTTGACTTGTCAAATTTATCAGAAGGTACTTATACGGGTACAGTAACTGATGCTTTGGAATGTTCGGCAAGTTTCTCAGCAACGATAACCAATACGGCTGATGTTCCTCAGATTAATCCAACGATTACAAATCAATCTGATTGTGTTAATCCAGATGGTGAGATTGCCATTGAGATAACTGGAGGAGAGGAACCTTATAATGTAGAGTGGCTGGATGATGATACCGCGCCACAAAATAGAACGGAGTTAACAGCAGGAACTTATACCATCAAGGTTGTTGATGCCAAAATGTGTGAAACCATGTTGGAGGTTACTGTTGGTGATGATACGGAGAGTCCTGTTTTGGCTGCCATTATTATTAACCACTCTGACTGTGTTAATCCTAATGGTTCGATCAGTTTGACCGTAGCAGGAGGAACAGAACCTTATACCTATGCATGGTCAAATGGAGAAACGACCTCATCGATTGCGAATCTTGAAAATGGAGATTATACCGTAACAGTAACAAGTGATAATAGCTGTTCTGTGGAGCAGACCTTTACCGTTGGGGATGACAGGGATATGCCTGTGATTACAATTGATAAGGTTGTTGATAAAACTGACTGTGATACGCAGAATGGAGAAATTCACCTATCCGTAACAGGTGGTGATGGCGTTTATAGCTTCAAGTGGGAAGATGATGCAACGATCAATTCAGCGATTCGAACTGGCCTTAGAAATGGAACCTACCGAGTGAGTGTTCAGGATGGGGAGAGTTGTGAAACTGAAATTGTTGAGATCAAAGTTGGTCAGCCAGAAGATTGCTTCGATTGTGAGCGAGATTTCAGAACGGCTGTTTCCACCAATGCTGAGAAGTGTAACGGATCCAAAGACGGAGCAATCGTTATCCAAGTGGATGGCGCACCAGAGGGGTCAGAATACTTCTATGAAATTAACGGTGATCGTCAGATCTTCAATACTCGTTTTGTGGAAGTAACATCCATTAACGGAGAGGGAATCGGGGCAGGAACTTATCAGGTAAGCCTTGGCGTTGTTGATGACTTGTCTTGTGGTGAGATTATCAAAACGGCCAATGTATCTACTGCTCTTGCATTGAATACTTCATTTGATGTTACCAACCCAACCTGTGAAATGGCCGATGGTCAAATCAAAGTTATTTTGACGCCAACAGTAGGCAGCGAGTTGTTTGAATTGTATGATGTGAACGAGAATCTGCTTCAAACAGCAGTGGATGGCATCTTCAGATCTTTGGCAGAAGGAACCTACTTCGTTAAGGTGAAACAAGCCGATTGTGAGTCTGAATTGTTAAGGGTTAGCCTGACCGAAGATTGTTCGATCCCTCCTGTGGATTGTGAGGAATTGGCGGTTACAGAAACCATAACGCATCCATCATGTGATGACCCTGAATCGGGTATGGTGATACTGACACCATCGCAGGCAGGAGACTTCAGATTTGAGTTAATTAACACTGAAAATACCATTGAAAATACCGACGGTAGATTTGACGGATTGGAAGCAGGTGATTATTCATTTATTGTTAGTGCAGAAGTTAGTGGATGTTCAGTGTCTGGTACATTGAAGCTTAATGCAAGCAATGACATCAATATCACCTGGAACGCAACAGAATCTTCTTGTAACAATAATGATGGTTCTATTCAGCTTCAGGTGAGTGGCGGTCAGGCACCGTATGCTTATCGTCTGAATGGACAGGATTACTCATTGCCTGAAGGTGGTTTGATTGATAATTTGGGTAGAGGAACTTACACTTTTGAAGTAACAGATAACAAAGGTTGTGTAGCACGAAGAGAAATAGAGGTTACCTCCCCAGACTTGGTATATTACCATCCGGTAACGGTCAATCAGCCTTCTTGTGAAGGTAATGGAAAAGACGGAAGCTTTACTGTTCGAGTGAACAGAGAGCAGACGATCGATCCAGGCCCATATTTCATCTCTATTAATGGAGGCGCTTTTGAGGAAATGTTCGGAGGAATCATGACTTATGACAGTTTGACTAACGGAAATTACAATGTTGTCCTTAAAGCGGGATCTGCAGACTCCGGTTGTCCAAACGAACTGGTAGTTGCTGTTGAGGGTGGTGTTGATCCAATTAGCTTCAAGGTGAACGAGTCTGATCAGGGCTGTATCGATGAATCAGCCATTGTAGAAGTTACTGATATTTATGGAACGGCTGGTGTTGAATCAACCATTGAACTGATTCGATTTGAAGGCTCAAGCCAAACGGTAATCGCTGAGGTAACGGCTGACTTTACAGACTTTAACACCTTTACTTTTGATGCCGACGTTGTGCCAGGAAAATACCAGGTGCGTGTTTGGCAGGCAGTCAAAGAGTGTGAAGTGGAGAGCAGATCAGGAACTTTTGAGATCATCGGCCCAGGGCAGGCAATGAGCATTGAGGGAATTGAGGTGCTTAGAAAGTCGTTTGAAGATAGAGGGACGGGTATCGTTGGCGTGAAGAATTTCTTCAGATCAGGGATGAATGGATATGAGGTGAGGATTCACCAATTGCAATCATTTGTACCAGGACTTGAGATTGACGAGCGTCCGTGGGTGGCAATTCCGAATATCAGAGACGTTGAAGTAGTTCATGAGTATGTCTTCAAGGATTTGTCGGCAGGGCTTTACCAAGTGGAGTTCAGGGATAGAAATGGCGAAGGTTGTTTGATTATCTCTGATGAGTTTGAGCTTGAAGCTGATCCAGCGGTTTGGATTCCAAATCTTTTCACGCCGAACGGCGACAGTAAGAATGAAACATTCTATATCCGTAACATGCCTAAGGATGAAGACGAAGGTGGCTGGAAGATCATTATCACCAACCGATGGGGAGGTATTGTATATCGTAATGATGACTACCGTAAGGAGAATGCCTGGGATGGCCGAGGAGTACCGGACGGCACTTATTTTTACTCATTGGATGCTGGCGAAACGGGTAAGTTCAATGGATGGATAGAGGTCTTTAAGGGACGTATTGCATCGAACTAAAATAAAATACAAATAGAAAAGAGGTCAGGCATTTTGCTTGACCTCTTTTTTTAGGCTGGAGATTTACACTTGCTGACCGTGCATCAAGGTCTGAAAAACAAGAAAGCCACCATAGAAAAAATCCATGATGGCTTGAAATAATTTCACCTATAAAATTTTACTGCAAACCAGTAAGGAATTGCATGGTGTCAACACCGTCGGCATAGTCATTTATTGAAGGATATTGCGCACCGCCGAAAGGAATGCGGTCATGCCCAACAATACATTGTATTTTATCTTCCTGTGCTTTCAGGTAAGCTTCAAGATCATTTTGATCCTTGTAAGTCTGATAGAACAGCACGCTGATTGGCGATACCAGATTTTCAGACTCCTGAACCAACAAAAAGCCCGTATCCAAATGAGGTACTCTGTTTACCAACAGGATCGACTTGTTGTAGTCGTAATTATTGTTATACTTATGATGATCAGCGACATACTCGTAAGGCGCCAGTGCGTCAAGGAGAGGAATGAAATCGTACCCCTCAGGGACCAATACCTTGGAAACATTACGGCAACCCAATCCCCAGTAAGTAAAAATGTCGATGCCCAGGGCTTTTAATTCCTCTTCAGTTTCGGCTCCATCAATTACAGCGACAGAACTTCTGTTTTTTCTGATGATGTGATCTTTTTTTCCAAAGTAATAGTGGAAGTAGCGCGCGGTATTATCACTTCCCGTAGCAACAAAAGCATCAGCATCATTGAGTCGTTCAGCAAATACAACACGGTCAGCAAACTCAGGACTGATCTGGCGTAGCATGCTGATGAGGAACTTGATCAATACTTCATCCTGTGAGCTCAGCTTGGTTAAAGCAATATGGCCAGCCATCAACACACAAAGCAAATCATGGAAACCCACCATCGGGATATTCCCAGCCATGACCAGCCCAATTTTTTTGTCCGAAAAGCTTTCACTGATTTCATATTGTGCGGCCCATGTTGAGAGGGTTTCGCGGTCCAGAAATTTAATGATACCAGCAAGGGCGCTTTCTATACTGCTTTCGTTGAACCAGTTGTTCTTGGACTCCGCACTAAAATAAAGGCTTTGCTTTTCTCCTGAGGTCAGGGCAGATAAAGCTTCCCCTAATTGCTCGAAGGAATTTATTCTTTCAGTAATTGTCATCTTTCGCTATTTTTCCAAACAAATATAATACACAAATAAATATACTTTACCGATCAGTTGGGATTAGTTCTTCAATCGCTGATTTTTTATAGAAATAACAATAATAAGAGAATATCAATGATAAAAATCATGCTCGTTATGGTCTGTAATGAAAAATTTATTAATTTTGAAGTTAATTAAGGAATTGATATATAATTAAAATACTGATATTATGGCGATTATGATCACGGACGAATGCATCAACTGCGGTGCATGTGAGCCTGAATGCCCTAACACTGCCATTTATGAAGGTGGTATTGAATGGAATTACAGTGACGGAACGAATTTACGTCAGATAGAATTGGAAGATGGGTCGGCAATGGACGCAGGTGATGCTCAGGAGCCCCTTTCTGATGAGTTCTACTATATTGTAAGTACCAAGTGTACAGAATGTATTGGTTTCCATGAAGAGCCTCAATGTGCGGCAGTATGTCCTGTGGATTGTTGTGTTGATGATCCAGACCAACCGGAAGAGGAAGATGAGCTGTTAGCCAAAAAGGCATGGCTTCACGCAGAATAAAATAAGAAACGACCTCAATTTGAGGTCGTTTTTTTTAAATCATTTTTTGCCGTTTTATCAGGTAGGAGAGGAGTACCTGCTCGTAATCTCCTTTGGTATCTACTTCAATAAAATCAATTTTTGCTTGCCCACATCGTAATTTCAGCTTTTCAAAATACGACTGAGTGGCCTTTTGGTAGTAGTCACGAATTTGGCTTGGGTGCGCCTTGATCACCTGATCGTTTTCAATGTCTATAAATTCATAGGGGCGATCTTCAAAATCAAAATCCACCTCTGTATTTTTATCTGTAATATGGAACAGCAGAACTTCGTGCTTTTGGTGTTTGAGGTGTTGCAATGCAGAAAACATCTGTTCCTGATTTTCCTGTCGGTCAAACATATCACTAAAAATCACCACAAGCGAACGCTTATGTAGTTTGGTGGCAATCTGGTGTAATACCTTCGGTACATCTGTCCCTTTCTTCACCTGATGCTTTTCACCCATAACATGCTCAATCTGTAAGAGCAATTTATGCAGATGGCTCCCTGATGATTTTACGGGGGTTTGTATTTCCAGGTCCTCAGCAAAGGTGGTCAGGCCGACGGCATCCCGCTGGCGCTGCAATAAATGCGCTAAACTTGCGGCCATCAGCAAAGAGAATTTGATTTTATCCTTGTTGGGTTCAGGGTAATGCATCGAAGGGCTGTTGTCAATCACAAGCATACAACGCAAGTTGGTTTCTTCTTCAAACCGCTTGGAGTACAGTCGGTCGGTTTTGGCATATACTTTCCAGTCAATATTTCTGGTGGATTCTCCAGGGTTATATAGTCGGTGCTCAGCAAATTCCACGGAAAAGCCGTGGTATGGCGATTTGTGCAGGCCAGTAATGAAGCCTTCGACCAATTGCTTGGCGAGTAATTCTATGGAACCGAACTTTTGTATGTTGGACAGGTCTATTTTCATGGCTGAAATTTGCTCATTTTTTCTAAAGAACGAAATATAAGGTACATGCGCTACTTATTTTTTCAATATATTATAGCAAATAATAAATATTTCCAACTTTAAATTTGCATGATTAGTGTATAGATCTTTATATTAGTCAAATCATAATGTGTGATTTTTACATTTTTTTAAACGAATTGTTGAACATTTAAACTACTGGATTGTGGAAGAGCGCAAGGATCAAAAGGGAGAGATATACTCGCGGAGGGTACGTGCTGGCAAGAGGACCTATTTTTTCGATGTAAAGGCCACCCGTTCTAATGATTACTATTTAACGGTAACAGAGAGCAAACGCCGTTTCAAAGATGACGGGGACCAATTTTATGAGAAGCACAAAATCTTTTTGTACAAAGAAGATTTCAATAAATTTATTAATGCACTTCAGGATACTGTAGGATTTGTTAAAGAGGAGTTGATGCCAGATTTCGACTTTTCGCAATTCGATGAAAAAGAAGGTGAAGGTGTTCCTAATGATTCCTTCGGAGAAGAGGTTAATTGGAATGTTTAAAAGCAAATAAAATAGTTTGATCATAAAGGACCTATTCTTAGAATAAACCCGTCGATATTTAGTATTGGCGGGTTTTTTTATTTTGTCAAACTATAAAGTATCTTGCGAAGCATACCTTATTATTGAAATAATCTCACATGAAACACCTCCTGACGCTCTACGTTATACTTGGCTTTGTGCTCTTCGTATTTTTGGCGTGGATGTTTTCGGACATCTTTGTTTATATCACATTGGCGCTGATTGTTTCTACTTTCCTGAGCCCACTGGTGAATTACTTCTCCCGCAAGCGTGCTTCTGGCTGGCATTTTTCAAGAATTGGCGCCATCATTTTGGCTTTTCTTATCTTCTCTGCCGTCATCACCTTCTTTGTGCTGCTCTTTGTTCCTTTAATTTCGGAACAGATAACGGTACTGAAAAGTCTGAACATTGATAAGATGATAGATCTCGCCCTGGAACCCGTCGGGATGTTCGAACATTTCCTCAGGGCCAATGGGCTCACACAAAAACCAAGTGGTTTCCTGGAGACCTCCATCGGTAATGGCATTGAAGAGCTTTTGGCGAATATCGAGGTTTCAACCCTGTTGAATAATGTCATTTCTGTTACGGGAAACTTATTGGTAGGAGTGCTGGCGGTATTTTTCATCTCGTTTTTCTTCCTACTCGAGAATGGTTATCTTCGGAGAAAATTTATCGGCTTTGTCCCCAATAAGTATTTTGAGTTATTTGTTTCTACTTTTCAGAAGGCGGAAAAACTGCTGACCAACTATTTGCTCGGGCTTCAGTTGCAGATGTTCAGTATTTTTGGACTTGCAGCGGTGGGGCTCACGATTGTTGATATCCGTTATGCGGCCACTATCGCACTCTTCGCGGCCATTGCCAACCTGATTCCCTACCTTGGGCCAATGCTTGGTGCCATATTTGGAGTGATCGTCGGGATGTCCACCAGCGTAGATTTATTCACTTATCACGACTATTTGATCATGATGCTGAAAATCGCTGCCGTCTTCGGAATGGTTCAATTAATTGATAATTTGGTGTTACAGCCAGTTATTTTTTCAAAAAGTATAAAAGCGCATCCTCTTGAAATATTTATTATTATCTTTGCAGGTGCAAATTTATTGGGTGTTGTGGGCATGGTTTTCGCAATACCTGCATATACGATACTTCGGGTAACCTTTGTCGAGCTACGCGAGAGTTATACGCAGTATCATATTTTTAATAAGAATTAGTATAATAATATTATAAATCTCATATGGCACTTCAATGTGGTATCGTAGGTTTGCCTAATGTGGGTAAATCAACACTTTTTAATGCTTTGGCAAACAATAAAGCTGAGGCAGCAAACTTTCCTTTTTGTACAATTGAGCCAAACGTAGGGGTGATTTCTGTTCCAGATCCTCGTTTGGGTGAGTTGGAGGCTTTGGTGAATCCACAGCGTGTAATGCCAACATCAATGGAATTTGTTGATATTGCGGGCTTGGTAAAAGGCGCAAGTAGAGGCGAAGGACTGGGAAATAAATTCTTGGCAAACATCAGAGAGGTAGACGCGATTGCCCATGTGGTGCGTTGTTTTGAAGATGAAAATATCGTTCACGTTGACGGTCGTGTTGATCCGATGGCGGATAAAGGGGTGATTGATGCTGAACTTCAGCTGAAAGACCTGGAATCTATCGAGAAGCGCATGCAGCGTTTGGTGAAAATTGCCAAAACAGGTGATGCGGCAGCTAAAAAAGAGTTGGCAGTATTGGAAAAATATACGTCAGCACTGGAGAATGGTGAAAATGCACGCTCTGTAGAGGTGGCACCTGAGGAACTCGAATTTGTGGAACACCTGAATTTATTGACGATCAAGCCTGTAATTTATGTGGCAAACGTTGATGAGGACAGCATTCATACAGGAAACAAATTTGTAGATCAGTTACGTGAAGGCGTAAAGGATGAAAATGCAATGGTGGTTGTGGTTTCTGCAGCTATCGAATCGCAAATTGCGGAAATTGAAGATCTTGAAGAGCGTGACCTTTTCCTTGAAGAATACGGATTGAAAGAATCTGGTTTGGCAAGGTTGATTCGCGCTGCTTATGAGCTTTTGAACCTGATTACCTACTTTACAGCAGGAGTGCAGGAAGTTCGTGCTTGGACGATCGAAAGAGGTTGGAAAGCACCACAGGCTGCGGGGGTGATTCATACTGATTTTGAAAGAGGTTTTATCAAGGCTGAAGTGATTAAGTTGGAGGATTACAAGAACTTCAAGACTGAAGCGGGCTGCCGAGAAAATGGTAAAATTGCAATAGAAGGAAAAGAGTATGTCGTGAAAGATGGCGACATTATGCATTTCCGATTTAATGTTTAATTAATGAAATGAGCAATATTGCTCAGGAGTTGAAATAAAAAGGAGAGAATGCATTTTCTCCTTTTCATTTGTATTTATCGGGTCTTAAATCTACTTGGTGACTAAGGAATATAATCCTATTCTATTGACTTTTACAAAGGAATTAGCTTAAATTAGAATATTATTTAATGTTTCCTTGAAACCTTAGTGCAAGGCCATAGTTACAACGTAAGTAGGGATTTTGATATAGGCATAATCCTTGCTTTACCTGTAAAGTTTTTTACAATTTTTTTCAACTGAAAAATTCAGAAGGCTTGAGAATTCGTATCGTATTTATTTTGAAGAATAAAGGGGCAAATGTTCCCTTTCATCATCAGTTCCTTTTAGCGCAATTAGTGAAAGGAATTGTTATTAGAGGAGGAAATGAGAAGTACCGTGATTTTAATCATTACAACTTTTCTGGACTGAAAGGTCAGACAAAGATCAGTCGTAATGGATTGCACTTCTTTTCCAGCCGTGTTACACTGGTGTTTTCCAGCACGGACCAAGAGTTCATTAACTACTTCCTGACGGAGCTGTTCAAATTCCCAACCGTAGAGGTCGGTAACTTGATGTTGATTCCTGAAGCTGTAGAACGTGAAGAAACACCTGCTTTAACTGAGGAGACCAAATTCATTTGTATCTCTCCATTGGTGTTGATCGTTCCTGGTTTTAATGACTCCCATGGCAAACGTTTTATCAGTCCTGAAACGGAAGATTTTTCTGATATGCTCTATGAGTCCACAATGGGCCGTTTAGCAGATTATGGACAATATTCTACAGAGGAGTTGGCGAAGTTCACCAAATTTCAATTGGTGCCTGATGCAAACTACTTACGGAAGATTAAAGAAACGCAAAAGAAATTTGCGCGTATTTATCCCGTTTATGATCAGGATGTAAAATATGAAGTGCGTGGATATACTTTCCCATTCACACTTTATGCTGCCAAAGAGGTACAAGAGTTCGTATTCCACAGTGGATTGGGCGCTTTTACACACAAAGGGTTAGGAATGTTGGATATTGCCAATACCGACCTTACAAACCGTACTGTTCGTTACGAATGGTAAAACACACTTAACAAATTACCGTCTTTCCGCTTTTTGGTTATAGTCCATTCCATAACCATAATAAAGCGGAAAAACGATGTTTGCAATGGCAATTATTGTTGTTGCGTATTGAATGTCCGATATCCAATCACCTGATCCGCACGGTCTGTCGGCCCTCGATAGTAAACGATAATATCATAATCGTTCTCCGTGTCAAAGAAGCTACCTTCAACATCCCACCATTGATGACCACCGCCTAATACAACATACTGATAGTTGTAAAAACCCTGTTTCAGTAAAGTTGTACAAGTATAGATTCCCGATTGCGGATCTTTCTTCATTCTTAGTTCGGGTTGCAATTCCCAGTTGCTAAATGCCCCGATGACAAATATCTTCCCCTGATCAAAATTGGGTGCTTCCAGCGAGAAGGTTGTTTTCATATAGTCACTTCCTGCAAGGTCTTGCTCCAAGCCGACATTCTCCAAGAAGAACTGGCCGTTTTGGTCTTTATAGCCCACATAAGGCTCCCCTTGACGACTCCTGTCGGTATTTAACCAGGCATAATTCATATAATCATCTCGACGAATTTTGGCGACATTACGCCCAGTGTAAGAAACAGATCTCAAGTCGATAAATCGGTATTCGTTACCACCAAGAAAATTATTTTCACCATTAAAGAAATTGTATTCCACCTGCCCGAGGTCATGCCTAACATTGGTGGGCTTGAGGTTGAAAATGGCATTGTCCCATCGATGGTTTTGTCTTAATACCACTTTCAGGTCCGTGAATGCATTGCTTATCGTGTAAGAACCATAATTTATCTGGAAATTGATCTGCTGTTTAATGTCGCGATCCATCACTAAATCTGATCGGCTCAGTTTGGCATCGATGCCTGCAATGTTTCTGTAAACCACAAATCGGGCCGTCAGAATCAAATCCTCAGGGTCACTTTCTTTATAAACCACCACAACGTAATTTCCTGACATTTTCACCCTCGGGATTTGAAGCTGATATTTCACGAAATCCACACGCGTATTTTCCGAGAACTCATAATCATTAATGTTGAATTCATTATAATTATCGAGGTACTCCATATTGGCCAAATTCGAGGGTTTCCAATCGTAATTACAGTGAATAAGCTTTGCGCGATATTCCTGATAATCTTCGGCAAGGTCGTCAAATTCTAAAATCAGCTGTTGGCCGTTAAGAGGCACCACAGGGGCGATCATCATCTGAACGGGATCAGTAGTTTTGGGAAATAGCTTTACCGCTTTAATATTGCTTTGATAAATGTGATCTCGGTAGAGCATCTTGGTCTTTTTGGCGAAACTGACGGAAGTTGTAAAGACCATCAGCGCAAGACCTAAAATAAAGGGAATTGGGCGTAACATGTTGTTGAATTAAACTTGTAATCTTTGAATATAGTAAGCTTTGGTCAAAAGAAAAAAAGCCCAATGAAGGCAAGGGGCGATCATTGGGCTTTTGTGTGGTCAGGAAGTTCTGTTAGAGTTTTTCCTCGAGGTCTGATACGGCCGTGGCATACTGTTCCCATAGCTCGTTGGCTTTGTTCAAATCCGCTTTCACCGTTTCCAGTGCCTGAGTAACTTCCACCACTTTTTGGGCATCATTATATAAAGCGGGATCGCCCAATTGCATTTCTATTTCTTCTTTTTTCTCCTCCAGGTTCATGCATTTTTGCTCCACCTTTTCGAGTTCTTTTTGTGCTTTGCGTAATTCTCGCTGAATATTCTTGCGCTCCGATTGGGAGTACTCCTTTTTTTTACTCACCACCGTTTCCTGAACCGCTTCAGTGGACAAGGAAGCATTATCCGTTTGTTCGGCCTGCTGTTTTTCTACCCAATGGTTGTATTCGGCAAGGGTACCAGGATATTCTTTAATCTGCCCTTCTTCGATGTACCAAATCTTGTTGGCAACCTGTTCGATGAAGTTCCTGTCGTGAGATACAAGCAACAACGAGCCTTCATAATTCTGAAGTGCCTGTGCCAGTACATTCACCGACTGAATGTCGAGGTGGTTGGTAGGCTCATCGAGCAAAAGAAAGTTGGCTTCTGAAATCAGTACTTTCGCCAGCGCAACCCGTGATTTTTCTCCCCCAGAGAGGACTTTAATATTTTTGAAAACATCATCACCATTAAAAAGGAAAGCACCGAGCAGACTTCTGAGTTCCGTTTCTGTTAAGGAAGTTCCCGTTTGCTTGAGCTCTTCAATCAGGTCGTTTTCCAGGGTCAACGACTCCAATTGGTGCTGAGCAAAGAATGACGGTATGGTGTTGTGGCCAAGGCTTGCGGCTCCCTGTTGAATGGGTTCAGTGCCCATTAAAATACGCAACAGGGTCGATTTTCCCTTACCATTGGCACCCACCAAAGCAATTTTATCCCCTTTTTCAACGGTTCCCGAAGCCGCCTTCAGAATCTCCAACTCAGGAGAATAGGCCTTGTCCACCTTATCGAAGGTCGCTACAAAACGCCCTGAAGGTTGGTTGAAGGTAAAGCGCATATTCACTTTGGCCTTTTCTTCTTGCACCTCATCGACCATTTCCATACGCTCAAGTTCTTTTACCCTTGATTGTACCTGTCGAGCTTTGGTTGCTTTGGATCGGAATCGTTCAATGAACCGTTCCGTTTCTTTTATTTTTTGTTGCTGATTTTCATAAGCATTACGCTGAATCTCCGTTCGGGCAACCTTTTCCTTTTTATAGAAATCATAATTACCAGGGTAGAGGTTCAGCTTTCCTTGGGAAACTTCCACCGTAATATCGGTGCAGTTATTAAGAAATTGCTGATCGTGAGAAACGACAATCACCGCGCCATCATAGGATTTAAGGTAATTTTCCACCCATTGAATGGAAGGTAAATCCAGGTGGTTGGTAGGCTCATCGAGCATCAGTAGGGAAGGTTTTTCCAGGAGCAATTTGGCCAGCATTACCCGCATACGCCATCCCCCCGAAAACTGACTCAATGGCTTGGTCAGTTCAAAAGTTTTGAAGCCAATCCCTTCAAGAATTTCCTCCGCTTTAGATTTCAGGCTGTAACCCCCAAGCGTTTCGAAGCGCTCCTGCATGCTTGCGAGTTGCTCGACCATCTCTTCCTTATAGTCGGTTTCCATCTTCTGAATCAGCGCTTCCATATCTGCCTGTAATTTGAGCGCCTCCTCAAAAGCACTCATGGCGATATTCAAAATACTGTCATCAGACTGAAAGGATAACAAATCCTGATTCAGGTAGCCTAAAGTAGTTTCTTTGCTTTTGGTAATATCACCTTCATCGGGGGTGTATTCTCCAGCAATGATGCGCAAAAGGGTCGATTTTCCTGCGCCGTTGGCACCAATCAGGGCGATTTTATTTTTTGGTTTGATATGTAATGAAGCCTCAAAATAGATCGGGCGACCACTGATGTAATAGGTAAGATTATTTATTGCAAGCATGTATTTCTACTTTAAGATCTGTCTTCCTGAAATGGAATTTACAAATTTAGGACATATTGCCCGATTTTAAAGGTTTTGAACTGTTTTAGCCGAAGATTTCATACCTAAGAATGACTCTTTAGGGGAATCATGCCGACAAAACGTGCTAACCAGGGGTTTTCAGTATTTAGGCTGATACTAACAGGCGGATGTTTTTGGAGGTGATTGAGGAACTCCATGAGTGCTTTGCCCGAACGCCCTTTACCTGTAAAGATCACCCTGAGGTTTTCAGTTCCTGAAATTAGTGGGCTGATGGCATGGGTGGCATAATTGTCCCACTGCAATAAGTCGCTGTTTTCTATCAGGGAAATGGATAAGGACGGGTGGGGCTGAAAACCCACAGGAGGGGATTCCCAACAGTGAAAATGGATGAGCATTTCGTTTTTCATTATTCAATAACGATTTTATGGGTCCGAATTCCTTGACTGGATTTAAACTGCAGAAGCAAGATTCCCTGTTTTCTGGGGAAAGGTATTTTTTGACTTTCGTTGGCCTGTAGCTTGATTGGCACTCCTATGCGCTGCCCGAGCATGTTGAATATGGCCACTTCGGAATTCAGCGAACTTTTTACAGTTAATTGTTGACCCGCCTTCAGGGGGTTGGGATAAGCAGTCGTAGACCACGAGACGACGGAAGAAGGTTCCTCATTTTCAAGTAATAAAATGCCACCACTTTTTTGTCCGACAAGTACATGTGGGGAGTTGGGGGTGAAAAAACCGATATTGATATTGTTTTCATCTCCTAATCTGAAACTTTTTGGAGTATCTGAGTCGGTTAGTTGCCAGGTGTTGGTGGTAAAAGTCGGCTCAGTATCCAAATCAGTAATGACCGTCAGCTGTTGTGAAAAGTCTGTTTTGAGCAGGTAGTCACCTTGTGGATCGTTGACATAAAACACCGAAGGGTTGGCCTGTGTGTAATTGTCTTCGATGGATAGATAACGATCCGTGATCAGTGAAAAGTCGATGCGGTGATCGGAAATTTCAGGCGCCCACAGTTCCAGTCGACCTTCTTTTCTGGCCATAATAGCAAAAGTTTTTCCTTCTTTGCTGAAAAAATGAATTTGGTCGTGAAACCGAAGCTGCGTAAAGCTGCTCAGGTTATTGCTCAAGGGCTGAAATGCGGTAAAACCATTTTCGGTAGCCAAGGCGACATACAGGGTTCTGAACCGTAAATCTGGATTGGCCATGCTTAAAAGAATGTCAGCTTTTCCGTCTTGGTTGAGGTCAAAAGATTGCAACTTTGGAAAGGCACCATCGAGCTGATCGGTATTCAGCATTGTTGTCGGTTTTTGGGTAAGTGATGCCTGCTGATTGTTGCCATTATTTTCAAAATACTGAAGGTCAAAATAACTTTTACCGTCCACCATTTTTCCTTGCCCAGCAACGAGCAGGTCATTTTTTTGATCGTCATTTAAATCAATGGTAATCGCTGAGGCATATGCCCCAACGTCGATCATTTCCCCTTGCAGATAATTGTTGGTTTTAAGTTGATATTCCCCATCGACAAGGTCTAATTTCCAAAGGGTGTTTTTAAAGTCTACGCCGAAGTTATCGTTTTCATTATAGTTCGATCCTACAAGTAGGGAAGGACTCGTGCGGCCTTCAGTAGCCACCGTATAGGCCACAGGGAAATACGGATAACTCACCTGTTGATAAGGGGCTTCAAAACTCCTGAAAAGCGCATTGGCAGCCGTGCCTGTGTTTGGAAGAAAGTATAATTCTGGGCATTGCTCATGGCCTGCGAGTAGGTCCAGCAAGCCATCGTCGTTAAGATCAAGGAGGGTAAGACTTTTTCCGCCAACATGCTCAATACGATAGTTTGAGGCGCCGCAACCTTCATTTTCAAAGGCATAGTGCTGGCAGTCACATTCTTCAAACTCGCCCCAGGCTAAATTATCGAGCGCAAAATTCAGCCCCATTGTTCCATCGTTTTCCATGGATCGGTTGATATGTGAACGCACAAATCCGCCCATTGCAAAATTATAAACAAGGATGTCCAGATCGCCATCACCGTCAATATCCTGAATGGCGGGAATATCGGTAGAGGAGCACTGAAGGTTTTGTTCTCGGCCAGAGGGAGCCGTGGAGGCTAATGGGTCAGCCACCAACTGAAATTCCCATTGATCGCCCTGGCCAATATTTTCATAAACAGAAATTCCAAATTGCTGCTTGGTGAAAATGTCGGGTAGGCCATCTCCGTTATAATCCCGAAGAAGTACCCAGCCATTGAGTGCTTCTGGAAAGTCTAAAAGACACTCGGGGCAGGGAATGTACTGATCATCCTGCCACAGAAATGCCTTGGCTTGCTGGTTGTTTTTGTCGTAAATGAACAGGTCCGCTTGCTGGTCTCCATTAAAATCAAAATTACTGACCTGAGGACTGTTGAGCCCGCCAGCCCAGGGCATCTTTAACGGGTGGTCACTGACCACAGAAATGGCGTTGCTATATTTGAAGCGTGGCTGAGCGATGCCGCTGTGAGCGATCAATAAAAAAAATATTAAGAGGATATTGAGTAGTTTTGTGGGCATTGAGAGGCTCTTTTTTTACATTTATTTATTCAAAGTACTTGAAGACTTACGATAATGAATATAGATCAAATTTACGGCAAATATAAGGAATGTTTGGGTGTCAATACGGATACCCGAAAAGTAAATGAAGGCCAAATGTTCTTTGCACTCCGAGGCGCTAACTTTAATGCCAACGAGTTTGCTTTACAGGCTGTTGAACAGGGGGCGAAATATGCGGTGGTCGATCAGGAACAATACGCAATCGACGATCGGTTTATTCTGGTGGAAGATTCGCTGAAGTGCTTACAGGCCCTGGCAAGACACCATCGTGATCAGTTTAACATACCTGTGATTGGCATTACGGGCTCCAATGGAAAAACAACCACCAAGGAGTTGGTGCATGCGGTGTTGGCGAAAAAGTACCGTGTTTATGCGACCAAAGGGAATTTCAATAATCATATCGGTGTGCCCTTGACTATTCTGGCCTGGCCCGAGGATTTGGAAATGGCCGTTGTCGAGATGGGCGCAAATAAAGTGGGCGACATCGATGAATTGTGCCAGATAGCGAACCCTAATTTTGGACTGATCACCAATATCGGCAAGGCACATATAGGTGGTTTTGGCAGTTTTGAGAATATTATCCGTGCCAAAAGTGAATTATATCATTACCTGCTGACCCATGAGGGGAAAGGGTTCATCAACTCCCTGAACCCGATTTTTACCAATATGGCAAGGCGTTTTCAGGAGCCGATGATGTACCCACAGCGGGGCGACAGTGTTCAGGTCGATTTCGTGGAGGCTGATCCGTTTGTTACCTATAAAGCAGAGAATGGCGAAACGGTTGTCAGTAGTTTGATCGGTCAGTATAACTTTGAGAACATTGCTGCTGCCCTCGCTATCGGAAAGCGATTCAATGTTTTGCCTGAGGTGGCGAACGAGGCAATTCGTGAATATGTGCCATCGAACAACCGTTCACAGATCATTGAGAAAACGAAACTGACAATCATTCTTGATGCTTATAATGCCAACCCAAGCTCTATGGAAGTGGCTTTAAAAAACCTGGAACAGATGGAGAAAAGCCCAAAAACGGTGATTTTAGGCGATATGTATGAGTTGGGTGATGAACAGGAACAAGCGCATCGGGAAATTGGAGAGCAGTGCGCGAAGTATGGCTTCAACGCTATTTTTGTGGGTGAACTGATGCGGAGTGCCAAGTCCGCATATCCTTCGGCTATATACTGTCAGGATAAGGCCGCAGTGGTGCAGTACCTAAAGGAGGCGCCCGTTGCTGAAGGTTTATTGCTGATTAAAGCATCACGGGGTATGGGGCTGGAAAGCTTATTGGAATTGCTTTAAACTGAGCTAAGTTGAAAGAGGCTTTCATTCTTTTGATGCGTTCGGTTAAGAGTGAAACAAAAAAAGCGGTATCGTCGGATACCGCTTTTTTCGTGTGCTGTTATTTTATTGGTGATTGTCTCTTAGCAGATCATTCACTGTTTTTACGGGGTTGAATGTCATGATCGGTACTTCAATGAAAATCGTATTCCAGTCCGACATGGCGCCGTTCCAAAGTCCAGGAAGTTCCTGAGCTTTGATCTCCTGCCCATTTCTTGATTTCAGCGTAATGAAGCCTGTTTTAGGGTCGACATATTTTTTCAAATCAAATTTATTTCCCTGGTAATCTTTTACCAAACAAACCAAATCAACAGGGTTGAAGTGGGTTGCATGATTGACGATCTCCAGTTTTTCAAGGCTTTGCAGGTTGATCTGTGAAGATTCCACAATTTGCAAAGAGATGGTTTGATCGTTGTTCACTGCCCAAAATGGCCCACCACCAGGTTCTCCTTCATTTTTCACCATTCCGCAGGCCCTGATTGGTCGGTTAAGCTTTGATTTCAACCAGTCAATTTTTGATTCCCGAGAAGGGTTTTTCTGAGAAGGCACAACGCAAAGGGTTTGCTGCACAAAGTTGGCAATCTCTTCAATATCGTTGGCAGTCAGTAGTGCAGGCTCATCCAATTGTTTCAGGTAGGCAAAAATCTGCTCCTGTGTTTTCATGGCAACACTTGCCAATACTTTTTTATAAGTGATGGTATCGCCAGCAACACGATCATTGACCACATTGTCGATATTTTTGATGAAGATGACTTCCGCATCAATATCGTTCAGGTTTTCGATCAGTGCACCATGCCCTCCAGGACGAAACAGTACAGTACCCTCTTCCACAAATGGTTTGTTGTCATTGGTTACCGCAATGGTGTCGGTAGAAGGCTTCTGAATAGAATAAGAGATTTCATATTTTACCCCAAACTTCGCTTCGTACTTCGACTGCACTTCCGCTACATGCGACTTGAAAGCCTCAAGATGCTGTGGAGAAACGGTAAAGTGCAACTGTACCAGCCCAGATTGTTGCTGTGCATAAGCAGCACCTTCTTTCAGGTGTTCTTCGACAGGGGTAGCAACGTGGTCGCTGTAGGTATGAAATTTCAAAAGACCTTTCGGCAATGTGCCGTAGTTCATGCCGCCTTTACCCAGTAGTTTATCAAGTACTGAAACATGGTGGCGTTTTGCCGCAATATCAAGATCAATGCCGTCTTCTTTAAGTGCCGCCTTGAGGCTGTCATAGAAAGCGAATTGCTCAATATGCTCAAAGAATGAATGTGTAGGCGTAACATTGGCGTCCTCGATTACATCTGCCGCCGAAGGGGAGTAATCACGGTATTGGTCTTTATAGCCAAACAAGTTTTTAAACATACGCGTTGCGGCCCCAGAAGCGGGAATGAATTTGGAAACATTAACCGTTGCGATGTTTTTGTCAAAATCAGCAACCAGCTTGTTCACTTCTTCTTCGCTGAGTTGCATAATTCCGTCACCCAAAGTAGCCGCTTTGAGTATTTCCATAAATGGGAATCCTTCCTGAAAGTTGATCAGTTGTCTTTCAACTTCTTCAGTAGAAATTCCTCTATTTTCAAACTGAGCTAATTCTTCTTCTGTGAATCTTGTCGTCTCGATTGTTGGCATAATGGATCGTTTCTTGATTAGTTGGTGGAAAGGGGAAAAAATACCTGAATAGGAATTTAAATATTTTTTTACAAATAAATCCTATAAAGAATTGTAAATTTAAGGATTATCCTGAAAACCGAAAACGTTTTCGGGCGCAATTTGAATTTTATGATGCTGATTTAAATCTTTTTTTTTGTAAATCAGCGGCATTAACTTAACGTTTTTAAATATAACCAACAGCCATGATTACACACGTTGTAATGTTTCAGCTGAAAGAGGAAGCCAATGGGCTTTCTAAAGCTGAAAACGCAAAGAAAATGAAAACGCTCCTTGAGGGGCTGGTCGAAAAGGTAGAATCACTTCAGGCGATGGAAGTCGGCATTAATTTTAACGATTCACCTGCTGCATTTGATGTGGTACTTACTTCCCGACACGAAGACCGTGAAGGATTGAAAAAATATGCTGACCACCCTGCGCATTTGGAGGTGTTGTCTTTTATTCTTTCCGTAATTGCAGACCGGAAGGTCGTAGATTTTGAATCATAATAAAATGAAAAGACCGATCATCAGATCGGTCTTTTTTTATGCTTTAAATGGAGAAGCTTTCTCCGCAGCCACAAGTTCTTGTCGCATTAGGGTTAATGAACTGGAAGCCCTTGCCATTCAGTCCGTCTGAAAAGTCAAGCGTAGTACCCAAAAGGTAAAGGAGGCTTTTTTTGTCGACCAAAATTTTCACTCCCTTGTCTTCAAACACTTCGTCGTTGGCTTCAATGTTGGCATCAAAATCCAGGTCGTACATCAACCCAGAACATCCGCCACCTTTAACCAATACTCTGAGGTGGTGGTGCTCAGAGCGGTTTTCTTCTTTGCGCAGCTCTTGTAATCGAGCAATTGCCTTATCTGTTATATTAATCATCTTAGATAGAAATTTTGGCATTGTTTGCCGTAGGTGTAGGGTAATTGGATTAAACGTTTGGGCATTCCCAAAAGTTTAGGCACTTTTGCAAATATAATCAATTGCTTGGAGAGTATAAAATGGATCTTTCCAATCAGTTTTTGTCTCTTATTAAATTGTGAATATGGCTAAGGAAGATAATCAAAATAGAACAGAATTGGCTGCTTTGGGCGAATTTGGGTTGATCGATCGCATCGCAGAAAAATTTTCTACATTCAAACATCAGGAAACAGCTCTCGGGATAGGAGATGATGCCGCCTTGATGGACTGTGGTGATTTTTACCAGGTGGTTTCCACAGATATGCTGGTGGAGATGATTCATTTTGATTTGAGTTATATGCCATTGCAGCATTTGGGTTTCAAGGCTGTAGCTGTAAATATTTCGGACATAGCGGCGATGAATGCCATTCCCAAACAAATTACAGTAAGTATTGCTCTGAGTAACCGATTTTCTGTAGAGGCACTCGATGCCTTTTACGATGGCGTGCATAAAGCCTGTGAAGTATTCGGTGTAGATTTAGTCGGTGGCGATACCACAGCCTCCAACCATGGGTTGGTCATCAGCATCACGGCGATTGGCACGGTGAACAAGGACAAAGTAGTAAAAAGAAGTGGCGCAAAATCAGGGGATATTGTTTGTGCTACGGGCGATTTGGGCGCGGCCTATATTGGCTTGCAGGTATTGGTTCGCGAGAAGCAGGAGTTTCAGGCCAATCCACAAATGCAACCTAAGCTGGAAGGCTACGATTACGTTGTCGGCCGACAGCTCAAGCCAATGGCACGTATGGACGTGATTCATGAATTGGGCAAAGTGGGTGTTGTGCCTACTGCCATGATGGATATTTCTGATGGTCTGGCTTCGGAACTGTTACACATCTGTCGCCACTCGAAAGTCGGGGTAAATATTTTTGAGGATAAATTGCCCATCGATGAAGTTGCCTATGAAAATGCCGTGGAGTTTCAGCTTGATCCTGTTACCGCAGCAATGAATGGTGGCGAAGATTATGAATTACTGTTTACAATTAAGCAGGATGATTATGAGAAAATCAAAAATTTGCCTGATATTCATACCATAGGATATATTCAAGCTGAGGAAAAGGGAAAAAACCTGGTAACCAAGCAAGGGAATGTTTACCCATTGCAGGCGCAGGGCTTTACCCATATGTAATTTTTTATAATATGCAGAAAATAATGATCGCCACTGGCGCAATATTGGGCGGCTTGGCCGTGATGATTGGTGCCTTTGGAGCACACGCCCTAAAAGATTTGCTCGAGGCCACTGGGCGGGCGGCAACTTTTGAAACAGGAGTGAAATATCAAATGTATCACGCCATTTTAATCATCCTGCTCGGGGTGGTTGCCCCAAAACTGACGGGCAACCTGATTAACTACAGTTTTTATGCTGCATTGGTCGGTATTTTGTTGTTCAGTGGGTCATTATACGCCCTTTGCCTGACCAATACCCCAAAATTAGGCATCATCACCCCCTTTGGCGGTGTAGCCTTTATCGTTGCATGGGCTTGTTTGGCCATTGCAGCGATGGGAAAGTGGTCAGTCTAAATCCGATTTGGGAGGTACGGGATCATGCCCATGGCCTCCCCAAGGATGACATCTGCCAATTCTCCTGAGCCCAAGCAACAGCCCCCTGAAAGGCCCATGTACCTGAATGGCCTTTACCATATAATTTGAACAGGTAGGCGTAAAACGGCAGGCAGGAGGAAAAAATGGAGAGATACCATAGCGGTAAATATCCACCATAAAAATTAAAATTTTTGATAGCAATGCTTTCATTGTAGCGTAATTTTGGAGACGAAAATCTCCATAATTTCTTTATATGCTAAAGAAAGATACGTTTTTTTTAAGGATTCTTCGTAAATTGTACCATATGAAAAACTCACCCGCCCGTATAGAGGAGGTAAAAAAGATATTTACCGAGTATTTGGAAAATAATGCCCTGCGCAAAACACCTGAACGTTTTGCCATTTTAGAAGAAATTTACTCTCGTGATGAGCATGTTGATGTGGAATCATTATACATCAATATGAAGAACAAGAACTATCGTGTTTCTCGTGCTACCGTATATAATACCCTGGATTTACTGATTGAATGTGATTTGGTGACAAGACATCAGTTTGGGAAAAACCTGGCACTTTACGAAAGCTCTTATGGTAACAAGCAGCATGACCATATCATTCTGACTGACACCGAAGAGATTTTGGAATTCTGTGATCCTCGGGTGCAGCAAATCAAAAAAACAGTAGAGGAGCTTTATAATATCAAAATTCAGGCTCATTCACTGAATTTTTACGGAAAGCGAGTTTCTGAAGAAAAATAAATCAGCATCCAAAGTGATTAAGAATCCCAAAATAGGAATTAGTTCCTGTTTTGGGATTTTTTTTGTGGGCTGATTTTCCTGAAAAAGTAGTTTTAACCAGCAAACCAATGGTTGATAAGTAAAATAAGTAGAATGTCGGGGAATTAAAGCACACGCAAGAGCTGGAATAAGATTTGAAACTGTTGGGGAAACAACCCAACACAAAATGCGAAACCTATTTTTAATGATTATCGGCACCTTGATCGCATTCGGTTCTATGGCCAATCCATCGAATGAGAATTACGCCAAGGTGAAACAGAATAAGAAACATGCCATTAAGCAACAACGAAAGGTGCTGAAGAACCGAAGGAAGTTTCATAAAAATCTCGCCAAGCTGCAAGATAAGGTGCTCAAGAAGAAAGAGAAAAATGAGCGCAAATCCATCCGACGTTCACGTCGCCATTAATACACAACTCTTTTCCTGCTACTTAATTTCAAATTCAAACCCTCGAATTACTTATGAACACCCTAAAGCCAATATTTACATTTTTACTGTTGTTTGCCAGTTCGTTTTTATATGCTGCTGATTTATTTCCTACTGATTCGGTATTTCACTACCATTCAAGACAGTTGAATCATTTTGAGGCACAGCCAGAGGAGGCTTTAATTCGTGTAAAGGCCCTCGAAACAGATATGTTTTATTATGCTATCGTGTTACCTAATGGCGAGGAGATGGAATTTATGTCAGAGCCTGTGGGGTATATCAAACTGGGGAATGCGATGGTTGACCTTACCAGTGTGAATGCTGATACAGTGTTTATTGCAAAATTAATTCCTGAGCAACAAGTGGTGTTTGAAGAGGTAGAGGAAGATTTCAGTGATCTCGAAGGCGTGGTAGATTTGGCGCATCAGGAAGATTCATTCGATGTGGAGGATAAATTGATATTGGATAAATTTGTCAATGCATTATTAAGCGATAGTAACTATACCGTGGAGCTGGAATCGCAGGGAGGGAAAAAAGCGGATGAAAAAGATCAGTTGATTTTAAGTAAGATCAAAAAATATTTGCTTGATCATTGGGTAGATATGGGGCAGATCGACATTAAGGCGCATCGCCCGAGTAAAGCCATCAGAAAACAGAAGAAGAATTTGGTAGCCATGAAAATGGCCAATTAATCAATCAAAGTAAGCATTAGTGATGGAATGGGTTGCCTGAAAGGGCAGCCTTTTTTATTGTGAAAAGGGCACAAAAAAAGCCGCTATCAGCGACTTTATTTTGTTCATATCTTCTCTATTACTGAAAAACAACCTTGGCCATTTTTTCTCTCAAATTGCCTTTGTAAGTATTTCCTATCGGAATTTCAACCCCATTTACCTGAATGCGGTTGCTGGTCATTTTTTGAATCTTGTCAGTGTTGGTGATATAAGACTTGTGCACACGTACAAAGCGTTCGTCAAGCTGATCCATAATTCGGATCATTGTTTCCGTCTGAATGTAAGTCTTGTTGGGGTGGTGGATCTTTAAATAGTTGCCAAAAGCCTCAATATAATAGATCTCTTCAAAGAATAAGCGATGGTTAATGCCGTTCTCTTTGACAATCAGTGAAGGCTCATCTTCTTTAATAATTTTCTCTTCAGTAGGCGCCTTGGTATAGGCTGTCATGGCTTT
This sequence comes from uncultured Persicobacter sp., assembly GCA_947498325.1. GTDB lineage: Bacteria > Bacteroidota > Bacteroidia > Cytophagales > Cyclobacteriaceae > Persicobacter > Persicobacter psychrovividus. The sequence continues at coordinate 34,724 of CANMKE010000027.1, read as the reverse complement.
GTTAATGGCCTTCAGGAATCGCTGCAAAGTGATTGGCTTGAGCAGGTAATCCACCACAGAATATTCGTAACACTCCAAAGCATAACTTGGGTCTGAAGTAGTCATGATAATCATTGGCTTGTCCACCAATGTTTTCATGAAATCGATACCACTGAGTTCGGGCATCTGGATGTCAAGGAAGATTAAATCGACAGGGTTTTCATTGATGTAATTCAATGCCTCAATGGCATTTTCAAGATTTGCACACAATTCCAAAGCCTCATTCTGCTCGACAAATTTCTGAATGATACTACGCGCCAGCGGTTCATCATCAACGATGATACATTTAAGTTTTTTCATATAGGGAAGAAATAGTTTCGGTTTATTGGGTGAAGGGTTAGATTCATCATGAAAAAGTGCCGAAGACCCTTTGTTAAATAAACACGATCTATCCGTTGAGGTGGGGTATAGGATCGAGGGGAATTTTATTGAAATTACCTCGTGTTTCTTACATGATTGGTCAGTAAGAAATATTGGTAGTAATAGAAAGTTGGCATTGATCCCTTTGTGCGGTACTATTTTAATAATTTGGAGTTAAAGTAATAGATACAAATACAATAGGATATGAAAGTAAACTTAGAGACTACAAATACAGTGATGGCCCGTGTGGAGGATGATTTTTTGATGAATACGTTGAATAACCTGTACTCCATGTCTTTGTTGGACGATGGCAGGCTGACGGATTCTTTGGTCAAACTATCCGATTATTTTCGATATCAGTACCGATCAGCAGAATTGGACAAAATACCGATTAAAGAGGAGGTGCAGTTTTTGCGATCGTATTTCTATTTGCAGAGATTGCGATTTAATAATCACCTTGACATTAATTTTATACACGCAATTGATCGAAATCATTACATCTCCCCAGGGGTTTTCTTTCCTCTATTAAGTCTTGCGTTCAACATGTTACAACGCAGGGTTGTGGATAAATTGGGCTTTTCAGCCAAATTGCAATCCAGTGCAGATCGTATAGAATTGGTGATGGATATTGTCAAACCTGACGACTTCAGGTCCTCGGTATTTTCAGCTCAGCTTGATGGGGCTTTGGAGAAATTGAGGCAGGCTTATAAGGGGCAATTTAAAATATCTATTGACGAACGGACGAATCAGTTTTTGGTGGTCATTAGTATTTTGCCATGGTTGGAATAAAAAAAAAGGCTATCTCTGAAATTTAGAAATAGCCTTTTTTGTGCCATGAAGGTTTTAATCTTCAAGAATATTACTCATGAAACTGGATTTCAGTACCATGAAAATCAGTAAGAAAATAATCCCCCAGTTGAGGTAAACATCATAGAAATCAGAAGTGTTTTTATACCTTGATTCCTTAATTTTCACCTTCTCATATTGGTCGATTTTATGGAATACATTCTGTAAGGCTTCATTATTTGATACCCGATAGAAATGCCCTTTTCCAATTTCAGCAATAGATTTCAGCGTGGTTTCATCAAGGGTGTTGGGAACCATTCTTGGGCGGCCGAAGAAATCTTTCCCCCAAGGCACCATGCCTTCCTTACCAATGGCAATCGTATAGATTTTGATGTCGTATGCCGCCGCTAACTTGGCCGCAGTAATCGGATCGATATTCCCAGCGGTATTCTCTCCGTCAGACAATAGGATAATCACCTTCGATTTACTTTTGCTTTCACGCATACGATTGGTGGCCACAGCAAGGGCCGAGCCAATAGCGGTACCGTCGTTGGCGATCATCTTGAAATCGATATCGTGAATATAGCTCTCCAGCAGGTTGTAGTCAGTGGTGAGTGGAGCAAGGGAATAGGCCTCGCCAGAGAAGATGACCAAACCGATGCGGTCCTGAAATCTTCCTTTGATAAAATCACCACAAACCTTCTTGGCAGCCTCCAGACGATTGGGCTTAAAGTCCTCAATTTGCATGGAGCCAGAAATATCTACCACCAAATTAATGTCAATACCTTCCGCCCATTGTTCTACATGCTCATTGGTGCGCTGTGGTCGGGCTAAGGCAACGACCATCAGTGCCATGGCCAGTGCAAAAAAGAGGGGAGGGATGAATCGGAGTAAGGTTACTGGGCTCCAATTAAGCTCCCGCTTGGTCAGTGCAATGGGTAAGCGCTGTTTGAATTTGATATTCAAGAGCCATTTAAGAAGGTACAGCACTGGGATGACCAATAATAAGTATAGCGCCCATGCATTATCCCACGTAAATCCCTGAAGCGTGCTTGGTTCAAACCAGCTCATGCTCCACCATTGATGTGCTAAATTATTTACTTCAGTCATTTTTTATCTTGTTGAGCTTTTCTTCAAAAGTTTCAATCGCAAACTGGCGCAAGTGATCGTACTGGCTTACTTCGATTTCAGCCGACTGCGCACCATAAATATTCCTGTCCAGTAGTTTTAGGGCATTCACCGCTTCCTGGTCGCTGATGACTTTGGCGATTTCCTTGGTGGTTAACTTTGAAAATGGCCGCCCGTCGATGGTCTCGACATATGACTTCCAGTGAGCCGATAATTCAGCCTGTTGATTTGAGGAAGTCAGGCTGTCGAAGTTATTGAGGAACTTGCTATGCTGACGCTGTAGTTTCTTGATTTTGAATTGCTGACGAATGCCACTACCGAAAATCAGGAATCCGATGATCAGCAATGCGAGGAATATGCCCAAACCCGCAAACCAATATGGATAATTGAAAGGGTAATCAACTGGGGTATAGGCAACATTAGCCCGCATTTTCAAGGAATCTGGCAACTGTAAAACAGTAGGCGCAAAAAAGATGTCCGAGGCTGGGGCAAACAGGGTCAGGCTGTCCTTTTCCTGAATCAGGTAAACAGGCATCACTAAGGTTTGCAGGCTGTCGGTTTCAAAAGTAGACAGGTGATATACCACACTGTCGGTACTGATGCCTGCCGTTGTTTTCGTCGGAAAAACCTCCCGCCTGTTATATTCAAAAGGGTGGAAGTTATTGAGGGAATCAGGAAATAAAATGTTGAGGGTTTCAGGGTATTTTGCAGTCAGGATATAGGCGAGGTCTTCCCCGACTTTTGTAGAATCCTGCATGAAATATCCGTCCAGTTTTACATTTTGCGCCATGGCACCAAAATGACAGATCAGTAGGAGTAATAGGCTCCAAATCCAGTTGCGCTTAGCCATTTTTCTTGCTTAAATTTCTGACCTTAAAAAGTTTAATTAACTGTGGTACATAGTCTTCTTCGGTATCAATACGAAGGTAGTTGGCCTCGTATTTCTGACAAAGTTCTTTCAGCTTATTTTGATTACCACCATATTTATTGGCGATTTTGTTCCTGAAATGTGCCGAGGAGGTATTGACCCAAATCGTTTTTTCAGATTCTTTATCGTAAAGAGGAATGATTCCCAGTCTTGGCAGTTTGGTCTCCCGTTGATCGAAAATATGAAGCACCACTAAATCATGGCGCTTGGCCAAAGATTTCAGGTTTCGTTCATAGCCTTCGTCAATAAAATCCGAAATGAGGATAATAATACTTTTTCGGCGGACCAGGTTCAGGCAGGATTCAATGCCTTTGTTCAGGCTCGTTCGTTTGGATTTTGGCACCAGTTTATACAAAGAGGTGATCAGCTGATAAGCCTGCGATTCCCCTTTTCCTGCTTTGATGTATTTTTCCTTCTGATCGGAAAAGCATATCGCCCCAACAGAACTGCCCTCTTTTACAGCCGACAGCGATAAAACACTTGTGATCTCGTTGGTGATGTCAATTTTTTGCTTCCCTTTCTTTCCAATTTGCTGAGAAGCACTCACGTCTACCAGGAAAAATACCGTCTGTTCTTTTTCTTCCTTAAAGGTTTTAATGTAAGTACCATGACCTTTGGCCGTTACATGCCAGTCGATACTCCTGACATCATCGCCATATTGGTAGGCTCGAACATCGTCGAACTCCAAGCCACTGCCCTTAAAAATGGAGTGAAAATCTCCCTGCATCTGGCTTTTTACCGCCTTGCGTATCCGTATTTCGTATTTACGTATTTTCTGAAAAATCTCCTTCATCCTGTTTTTGCATTTATTGATCTGTGGCGATTTACTCCAGATAAAAGACCATTTTTTACCTTTCAATCAAAAATCAGAGCACAATATTGTAAGAATGATCTAAATGTACAATGCTGTGTTTTCAAAATTAGAAAGTATTCCGCTAAATTGCAGTTGTGAAAAAATATTTTTTAATACCGATACTGATTTCTCTTTTGGTTGCCTGCGATCCAGAGGAGCACAGAACGCCCAAGCCTGATGGCTTGTTGCCTAAAAATGAGATGGTTCAGCTCATGATCGACTTTTACGTCTTGGAAGCAAAGGTGAAAGAGGTTCGTGTAGGTCGTGATTCGGCAAATGCCTTGTATCATCAGCTTGAACCACTAATTTATAAAAAACATCAGGTGGATTCTACACTTTATAAACAAAGTATGGATTATTACCTTGGGGAGCCAGAAACCATGGAGGCGCTGTATGCCGCCATCGTGGACAGCCTCAGTTTGCAGGAACGCCTGGTGAATGAAAAAGAGAAAAAGCAAAAACAGGAGCTGAAAAAAGTCGATAGAAAGAAATAGGCCGTTGCTGTTTTGCACATAAAAAGGAGAAAATAATAGATGCTATATCCCCGAAGTTTTGAGGAGAAGTTAGGTTTTGACCGTATTCGTGATTTAGTCAAGGACAATTGCCTGAGTCGTTTAGGGGTCAGTTATGCGGAAAAGATGCGCTTTTCCAAAAATTTTGATCAGCTGAATACCTGGTTGTTGCAGACCGAGGAATTTCGGCAGATCCTAACCTCAGGAGAGTCTTTTCCCAATTCAAATTATATTGATGCCACTTCGGCATTGGACAAAGCGTCCTTACAGGGGACGTTCCTTACTCAGGAAGAATTTTACGATTTGTTGTTGTCGCTGAAAACCATCGACGACATCGTGCGATTTTTCAAAGGTAAGCAGGAAGACTATCCGCTGTTGGCTGAAATCAGTGGAGCGGTATTTTTCAATCAGCAACTGGTGCAGCAAATCGAAAGCAAGATCGATGAAAAAGGTCAGCTGAGAAATAACGCAAGTGCCGAGCTACAGCAAATCAGGGGCAAAATTCAGGGGCAACAGGTGCAATTGCGCCGTGTGCTGGACAGGATCCTGCGCGATGCCAAAGCCAAAGGTTACACCAAAGATGATGTTACGCCAACGATCCGCGATGGCCGAATGGTCATTCCCGTAAGTGTAGCTTACAAACGTTCGATCAAGGGTTTTGTGCACGATGAATCCTCTACGGGGCAGACCGTTTATTTGGAGCCTGCTGAAGTGCTCGAGGTTAATAACATGATCCGAGAGCTGGAGTATGAAGAGCGCCGTGAGATCGTTCGTATCCTGACCGTGCTGACTGACGCCGTTCGCCCTGAAATTGAGTTTTTGCGCAAAGCTTATCGTTTCATGGGGCTGATGGATTTTATCCGTGCAAAAGCAAAACTGGCGGTAAAGATTGAGGCCAATAAACCAGAGATTCATAATCGGACGATGGTGGATTGGTACAATTCCCGTCACCCATTGCTATGGTTGTCCTTTCAGGAACAAGGTAAAAATATTGTGCCGCTGAACGTTCGACTGTCTTCCCAACAGCGAATTTTGCTGATTTCAGGACCTAACGCTGGGGGTAAATCTGTTTGTGTGAAGTCTGTAGGCTTAGTGCAATACATGATGCAGTGCGGGCTCTTGGTGCCGATGGATGCCCACTCAAAAATGGGGATTTTCCAGAATATTTTTCTGGACATTGGCGATGAGCAGTCGATCGATAATGACCTTTCAACCTACTCTTCACACCTGACGAATATGCGTCATTTTGTCAATAATGGCAATAAACGTACTTTGGTGCTGATTGATGAGTTTGGTACGGGTACAGAGCCTCAGTTTGGTGGGGCAATTGCCGAATCGCTGTTGAGTCAGTTTGCGGAAATGGGCATGTTTGGTGTAATCAACACCCACTACGGTAACCTGAAACGCTTTGCGGATAAAACCAAAGGGCTGGTTAATGGAGCGATGCGCTTTGATCTGGAAAAACTCGAACCGATGTTTCAGTTGGAAATCGGAAAGCCTGGGAGCTCTTTTGCTTTGGAAATTGCCAGAAAGATTGGCCTGCCGAAAGATGTACTGGAGGCCGCACAGGATATGGTTGGGGTGGATCAGGTGAAGCTCGATAAAATGCTGGGGCAGTTGGAGAGTGAAAAACGAAAACTCGAAGAACGCAACAAGAAGGCTGAAGACCGTGACCGTCGTCTGAAGTTGCGCATGCAGGAATATGAGGAGGCGAAGACCAAACTGGACGACCGCCGCAAAGATCTGATTGATGACGCCCGCCGCGAGGCCAAGGGAATTGTGGAAGGGGCGAACCGTCGGGTGGAATTGGCGATTAAGGAAATTAAAGAAACCAAAGCTTCGAAAGAACAGACCCGACAGGTACGTGAGCAGTTGTCGAAATACAAAGACAACATCAAGGTAACGAAGCGAAAGTTGCCCAATGCAGAGGTAAAGGAAGCGGAATACATCGTTGAAGGTGGCCCGATAAAAGTAGGCAACTATGTTCGGGTGAAAGATTCTGGCACTATTGGCGAGGTACTTGGCGTTCGGGGTAAGGATCTTGAAATCTCGCTTGGCGGACTGAAAACGAAGGTGAAAATGACCCGCGTGGAGAAAGTCTCGAAGCGTGAGCAGAAGAAAGAAGAGAAGGAGCGCACGAAGCGTTTCGGCATGAAAGGGATTGACATTAATGCCAAAATGTCGAATTACAACTCGAACTTGGATATCCGTGGACGTCGGGGCGAAGAAATCTTCTTCGAGGTGCAAAACTTTGTCGATGAAGGCGCAATGCTTGGCTTTGATGAGTTGCGAATCGTGCACGGAAAAGGCGATGGTATCCTAAGGGATGTGGTCAGAAATATCCTCGATACCATGTCGCAGGTTCGTTCATATAAGGATGAACATGTGGAGCGTGGAGGCGCAGGTGTTACCGTGGTGCAGATTAAGGGTTGATTTTAACCTGTGAATAATATTATTGATAAATGAAAAAGGAGGCTTCGGGCTTCCTTTTTTTGTTTATCCCGATATACTGATTCAAGCGTCTCGCTTGGATCAGCACTATGGTAAATCAACAGTCCAAGCGGGACGCTTGAACTAATAGATCTAATCAAAAAAAATCTGTGGAAATCTGCGTAATCTGTGGACAATAAATAAATCACGCTAATCCTTCTAATCAAGGAAATCATGGTCTTTATTATCCCTCCAATTGTATCGCATCTCCTACCAATGAAAACAAAAAATCCTTTGTCAAAAAATGGATTTTATGCAATTTGAAAATCAATCCTATCAACCCTAAAATCAACCTGATGAATTTTATTTTTAAACGTGTCTTGCCAATTGCTTTTGTTCTTTTTTCTATCTCTATGGGTATATATTGGTATTTTGGCGGATTCGATACTGTGGTGATAAACCGTAAAAATGAAGCCCTCCAATATCCCCTGCAAGGGCTGAAATATGAGGGTAGAATGGGAAGCCCTGCTTTTCAGCAAGCTTTTGAGGCCGTTCGTGATCGGGTGAAATCTGGCGCTCTTTTGCCTCCTTTGGTGGTGGTGCAGTATGCTGCAAAAGATGCAGAGCATGCCAATGTTTTTATCGGCGGAATCAGGGAGGGGGCACCACAGGACAGCCTGAAATCGTTATCTATTCAGTCAGCAGCTTATTATCAGGTTAATCTCGGAACGAGTAGCTTTGTTAAACCACGCCCCGACCAAGTACTGGAAATGATCAGGAAAGAGAGTGCGAAAAACAACGAGACACTCGCGGACTATTCTGTGGAGTTGTACTTTCCAGACAATCGGGTGGTGATTCAGGTTCCCGTAGCACCTTAAATTTATTTGTTGAACATTTTTTTGCCGCAGGCTCCCATGAAAGCAATTCTGAAATTGATCCGTCTGAACAACCTGTTGATCGTCGCCTTTACACAGGTGCTGGTTGCTGGTGCCTTAGTGCGCATTGACTTGCTCAACGAGAACAACTGGCTTCCGCTTGGCGTGTTGATTATCTCTACCATTCTTATTGCCGCTGGCGGTTATATTATCAATGATTATTATGACATTAAAATTGATTATGTCAATCGCCCAGACCGAGTAACCATTGGCACAATCATTACTCGACGGGAGGCCATGGCGATGCATTTTGTCGTTACCCTGATCGGCCTGTTACTGGCATTGCTCCTTTCCTGGAAAACGGGATTAATTGCGCTCTTTTGTGCCTATTTTTTATGGTACTATTCCCGGTATCTAAAGAAAAAGCCATTGGTCGGGAACATTACGGTGGCACTACTGACGGCACTTTCGCTGATGCAGGTGGCGGTTTATTACCAAAAATCCTATATGATTACAGGGATTTATGCCGTGTTCGCCTTCGCGTTAAGTCTGATTCGAGAGCTGATCAAAGATATGGAAGATGTGGATGGCGACCGAATGCATGGCGGCAGAACGGTTCCAATTTTATGGGGAATTCCCAAAACCAAGAAGTTGTTACTGGGTTTTATTGTCCTGTTTATCACTCTGATGATGACCTGGATGTCGGTGGCAGATAATCAACGGCTGAACGTTTATTTTATGCTTCTGAGTCTGCCCTTGATGCTGGTGGTGGCCTATCTTTTTCGGGCAGATACCAAAAAGCACTACCACAGATTAAGTCTTTTTTGTAAATTATTGATGCTCGGTGGTGTGTTGAGTATGTTAATGATCGCCTGATAGAAAACTATTGAAGTCAACTTCTTGTTTCCTTTCCATCAGTGTAGCGCGTTAAACAGATAACAGAAAATCTCTTGAGGAAATTTGAGGGATTTTTTTATTTTTTGTACTTTTTTCATTTATATTAAGCACTTTTCAAATATCAGCCTTTAACCGCTTTATGCCTACCTACTCAAAATTAGCCATGCTATTGGCTGTTGTACTTTTTAGTTCCTTCGATAGCTACGCTCAAATTTCAGGACAAATTCTGGATAGCGAGCAAACTCCTGTTCCTTTTTGTAACATCTTATTATTGTCCACTTCGGATAGTACCATGATTTCTGGAGGGGTATCCGATGAGCAGGGAAAGTTTACTTTAGCGCTCAAAGCGCAAGATCAGCCGTTGTTGATTTATGTTTCTGCGATTGGGTTTGAGCCTTATTATTCACCCAAAATTATCGACATTCAGGTTGCTCAGTCAATCGTTTTGAAAAAAGCCGATCAGCTATTGAATGAGGTTACGGTCAAGGGAAAACGATCGCCTATTCGGCTGGAGGTCGATCGGAAAATAGTCGATGCCTCAGCGATTGAAGGGGCGTCGGTCGCTTTGGATCTGGTGGGACATCTTCCTGGGGTTAAAATGGATCTTGAGGGGAATATCAAATACCGCAATCATTTATCTTTTATGGTGTTCATTGATGGAGAACCTGCTGAAGGCGGGGTGGATCAGTTGCGGAACATCCCTGTGGAGAAAATTCAGCAGATCGAATTGATTACCAATCCAGGCGCTGAGTTTTCGGCTTCAGGTTTGGCGGGGATCATCAATGTGGTGCAAAAGCGATCGTATTTTGAAGGGTATTCATTGAATGCCTCTACCACCTGGAATACCCTTGGAGGGAAGGATGTCGGAAGTTATTTTGAAATGGAGGGCAAGAAAATGGGCTGGTCTGTTTCGGCGCGTTATGGGGATAAGGTTTTTGGTAACTATCAATTGACGGGAAATCAAAAGTCGGATGATGGTGCTGAAATCCAACGTGATGAAAAATACACCGCAGGGGCAGAGTATGCGATGGTTAATTATGATTTTTTCTACAAATGGAAAAGCAATAATCAGTTTATAATCCGTGGAGGACTCACCCCAATCACTTCCCGAAACACCAATAAAATGACAGGTGAGAATGTGATTGTTTCGGATAATCATACGCCCCAAACGACCAATTTCGACCTCAATAACAGTTCGCAGATCATTAATGGAAATGCCCGACTGGATTATTATTTCAATGATTCTCCTGCGAATAACCTCAAGGTTAATTTTAACTATTTTTCATTTTTAAGACAGTCCGCAGAAACCCTCGATAATGAGTTTTTGAGTGCAGATCAAAGATTGACGGCGGGTTATTCCAAGTTGGTGGACGCAGAGCATTCTATTACTGCCAAACTTGGAGGGGCACATACACTAACCGAAAATATTAAACTGAACTGGGGAGGGGAGTTTGATCAGAATTCCATGAAGGGACTGCATCTGGAGAATAATGTGAAGGGAGGTTCAACCGCTCTACCCGACCAATACGCTCCTTATTTTGACCAATATGTTTATAGTATTTATACCTCATTGAAAGGCAAAATTGGCGAGGTCTCGGGGCAATTGGGCTTGCGATATGAGATAACCGATCGTAAAACTGCGGTGGTGGATCAGACTAACGGCGGCGCAGAAAGTACGCTTTACGATCATCATTTTAACAATCTCTTTCCTTCCTTGCACCTGAAAAGAAATGTGGGTGAGCACCATGAATTTGGGCTGTCTTATGCCCGTAGAATTGATCGTCCTTATTATTTTCAGTTTCTACCGATACAACATTTTGTTGAAACTTACCTTGTGGAAACGGGTAATCCGTCTTTATTGCCTGCGCTGACCGATACCTACACGCTGAGTTATTTTTTCTATGATAAGTGGAATTTCAGTTTCGATGCATTTTTCAATCAGACCGTGAACCATACGACTTATGTTTATGAGTCGATGGGGGCGGGGATTTTTAATCGACAGTTGGTCAATACGGGTTCAGCGAATAACCTTGGGGTAGAAAGTAGTGTCAATGTGCCGATTTTTTCCTGGTGGGATGTAAGCACCTCTGTGGCCTTTTATCATCATCAGTTGCATTTGACTTACCTTTCAGAAAATCAATATCAGCGAAATTTGAACAAGGAATTGAATTTGACCAATAATTTCAGCCTTCCTTTGGGCTTTTCATTGGATATGATGCTCGATTATCAAGGAAAACAGGTCTTGCCTCAGGGATACACGAAGCCTTACACAACGATGGATTTGAGGGTAGGAAAGGCTTTTGGGAAGAAAGAGCATTTCCGAATGAGTGTCAGTGTGAACAATTTGCTCAACAGTAATCAGGTGGTAACCATTATGGAGGATGATGGCTTTTCTACTTTTTCTGATGTGCGGTATGAGCCTTTCGCCACCTTCAGATTGGCTTATAATTTTCAGAAAAGTAAATAAAGGGGAGGAGGCTTATTTGTTGGCCTCCCTCATATTTTTGATCTCCTCTTCATGAATTCTTGCGCTTTGAGCAATTTGGGCATTGGTAAGTACGTTCATTTCAATAAGGCTTTTGATGAACTCTAATTTCTCCTTCTCAATCCCGACCTTCTCAGCCTCACTCTTAGCCGTTTCGATCACATTAAACAAATCTCTTTGAATTTTCAGTTGATGACCCTCTATATTCATTGTGTCGATTGACTGTTTTACAATTAAGGTCTTTTCTGATTTTCTTCACTTGATCTTCGGTAACCCTTGCACTTTGTGCAATTTGAGTGTCTGTAAGAACATTCATTTGGATGAGGCTTTTGATGAATTCAGTTTTTTCATTTTGAGCTCCTTTTTCAATTCCAATCTTTTCCCCTTTTTCGATTCCAATCTTCTCTCCCTTCTCAATCCCGACCTTCTCAGCCTCACTCTTAGCGGTTTCGATCACATTAAACAAATCTCTTTGAATTTTTAGTTGATGATCCTCTATGTTCATTATATGGATTGACTGTTTTACAAATTAAGGTCTTTTCTGATTTTCTTCACTTGATCTTCGGTAACCCTTGCACTTTGTGCAATTTGAGTGTCTGTAAGAACATTCATTTGGATGAGGCTTTTGATGAATTCAGTTTTTTCATTTTGAGCTCCTTTTTCAATTCCAATCTTTTCCCCTTTTTCAATTCCAATCTTTTCCCCTTTTTCGATTCCAATCTTCTCTCCCTTCTCAATCCCGACCTTCTCAGCCTCACTCTTAGCCGTTTCAATCACATTGAATAAATCACGATAAACTTTTAAAGAAGCTTCGTACGCCTTTCTTTCGACAGGAGTGTAATGCGCAATTTCGGCATTGTCGAAAAATTTGGTGAAGATCCTTTCTTGAAGCTGTGCAGGACGATCCTGAAGTTTTTCCAAATTGCGCAACAAGTACAGCCATTTGTCGAATTTGGTTTCTAATTCGTGGAGCTCCTTAGTGAATTTTGGGGTCTCCAAATAGATAAAGGTTAGTTTATCGTAAAAGACCTCTTTGGTCTCGGTTTCTAACAGCTGGACATGGTGGAGCAGTTTGTCCTTGTTTTCATCTTTTTCATCAAAAACAAAATCCATGATGCCGATGGTGTAAACGCTTTTGAGTTTGAATTTCCAATCTTTTCCTGGCTCTGCTTGTTCCTGAATTGGGAAGGTGGAATAATACAAACTACGGTCTTTGAAATATTTTTGCTTGGCGCGCTGAAGCTCAATAATGAAGGTTTCTCCCGCTTCATTCTGGCAGAACAAATCAAAAATGGCTTTTCGTTCTTCGGGAGTGCGAGGCAAATGCTCGTTGTTTTGATAACTCAACTCCTTGATTTGATCTTCCTCGGGCAACAACTGATTCAGAAAATCAATTAACAGGTCTTTGTTCGCTTCTTCTCCAAAAAGCTTCTTAAAACCAAAATCGGTGAACGGATTGATGAATTTGCTAAGCATTGTTTTTCCCTCAAACTGAAAATCTAAAACATTTCATGGGCAAGATAATAAATGTCGGGCGATTTCGGCAACGTATTTGCCAACCCTCAGCAGGTGTTAAAATAATCTTTTACCTTTCGAAAAGAATAATAGCAGATTCTTGCCGAAGCATTTGATTATAAAGCTAAAACACCTATATTTGCATTCCGTTTGTGTAAACGGAGCTTAATTATTTGAATAATTTATTATTTACAAATGTACGCAATTGTAGAAATAGCCGGTAAGCAGTTCAAAGTAACGCAAGATCAGTATATTTACGCTCCAAAAATGGAGGGTGAAGCTGGCGCTTCCGTAGAGTTCGGCAAAGTATTGTTGGTTGACGCTGACGGTCAAGTCGAAGTAGGTGCTCCTGTTGTTGAAGGTGCTAAAGTTTCAGCAGAGATTGTTGAGCACGTTAAAGGTGACAAAGTGATCGTTTTCAAAAAGAAACGTCGCAAAGGTTACAAGGTGAAAAATGGTCACCGTCAACAATTCACAAAGGTAGTAATTAAAGGTATCTCTAAATAATTTGAACAATGGCTCACAAGAAAGGTGTAGGTAGTTCTAAGAACGGTCGCGAATCAGAATCAAAACGATTAGGCGTAAAAATCTTTGGTGGTCAAGCAGCTATCGCTGGTAACATCATCGTACGTCAGCGTGGTACAAAACACCACCCAGGTGAAAATGTAGGTATCGGTAAAGATCATACATTGTTCGCATTGGTGGATGGTAAAGTTTCTTTCCGCAAAGGATATAAAAACCGTTCATTCGTTTCAGTTCTTCCAGTAGAAGCTGAAGCTTAAGAGAAAACGATTTTACAAAGAATTGGAAAAGCTCATCATTTATTTGATGGGCTTTTTTTAGTGCCTATTTTTTTATTTAGCCTTGGTTCAAGCGTTCCATTTGGGGCAGGGTTAATATCTTGTAGGAAGTATGTAAGAATATAATTTTCTACTGTGTAGGGACGTTGCATGCAACGTCCGTACCGGTAGGTACAAAAATATTTGATCGACTAAGGTATTCCGAATTAGAAAAGTTTAATATTCAGAGACAGGAAGTAGTTTTCATCCCTATAAAAAAACAAAAAATCATGGTAATCCTTTTAATCAAGGTAATCATGGTCTATTTCTCTCCTTTAATATTTTGCCTATTAGCCCTTCCTAAAAGATTAATATTTATATTTGCACTTTGATTTTTTTAGGTAATAGTAGAGGCAAGTGAAAGTTTTGATCGTCGAAGACAATACCGCCCTGTCGAGTGGTATTGTCAGTTATCTCAAACCGATGGGTTATTTTTGTGAGGTTTGTGAAGAAGTAAAGTCAGCTATTGAGAAAATACAATTGTACGATTACGATTGTATTTTATTGGACATCGGGTTGCCTGATGGCTCGGGTTTGGAGGTGTTGAGTTTTATCAAAGAACAGGGTAAGGCAGATGGCGTTTTGATTATTTCTGCAAAAAATGCCTTGGATGATCGCTTGGAAGGACTGCGATTGGGAGCTGATGATTATCTGACCAAACCTTTCGACTTAGCCGAACTTTCCATGCGGGTATTGGCCATCACCCGCCGACGCAGATTCGAAGGAAACAACATTATTCGTATCGGAGATTTGCGTATTGACCTGATAGAAAAGCAGGTGTTTTGTGGTGATGAGCCTGTCTCACAATTGACCGCCACTGAATTTCAGCTGTTGTTGTTTTTTGCATCCTCCAAAGAACGGGTGGTTTCGAAAATGGCCATTGCTGAGCACTTGGTGGGCGATCATGCCGACCTGATGGACAACTTTGACTTCGTCTATGCACATATCAAAAATCTGAAACGGAAGCTTAAGAAGGTCGGGCTCGAGCATTTGATTCAGACCATTTACGGCATGGGCTACAAATTAAGCGAGGTAGAGGCATGAAGCTGATTCATAAAACAGGGCAATTTTATTCCTTGCTGTCGTTGGCGATTTTATTGCTGACCATTCCGATTTTTTATGTGATGGTCAATCGGTTGTGGATTGATGATGTAGATGAAAGTTTGTGGGCGCAAAAGGAAAAAATTACCAATGCCCTACACGATCACCCGGAGATGATTGACGAACTATCTGCCACTTTGAAATTTGTTGATCTTGCCATTACCCTAAATCCAATTCCTGAAGATTCTCTTTTCGTTGATGATCTTTATACCGCGCTATGGTGGGATCATGAGCATCAGGAGGATGAGCCTTTTCGGGTGCTTGATACGCGAATTACCGCCAATGGAGGCACTTACCACCTTCGTGTAATGCATGATTTGGTGGAGAACGAAGACTTGGTCATGGGGATTTTCCTGGTAGAGGTCGGTGTGATGCTGGTTTTTTTATTGATGTTTTTGGTGCTGAACAACTACCTTTCCAAACGGATGTGGATGCCTTTTTTTCAGTTGATTGATACCTTGAGAAAATTCCGCGTCGATCGATCAGTTTCCTTGAAGTTTGCCCCTGTTGAGATCGATGAATTCAACGCTTTGGGCGGTGCAATTGAGCATTTGACCAATGAAAATCATAAGATCTTTCAGTCGCAAAAGGCCTTTACCGAAAACGCTTCGCATGAGTTGCAGACCCCTCTGGCAGTGATGAAAAATCAGCTTGAATTGTTGATGCAGACCAAAGACCTTAATCCTGAGGCGTATCCCTATATCGAAATTATGGAGATGAACCTGCGTTACATGTCTAAGCTGAGTAAAAATTTGCTTTGGTTGTCTAAGATCGAAAATGGACAGTTTGAACAGAAAACAAAGCTGAACCTGACGGACTTGATCAAAGGGCAATGCCGATTTTTTGAGGAGCAACTTTCTTTACAAGGCATAGACTTGCAAATGGAACTTCAGCAGGAAGTTGAGATTGAGGCGGTGGCGACGCTATGGCAATCTTTGGTATTGAACTTTCTGACCAATGCCATAAAATACAATGTAGCGAATGGCTTTATAAAAATAGTATTGAATGGAAAATCCTTTCAGGTGATCAATACAGGTGGGTTTCAGCCTTTGGATGGGCAGAAGATTCGTGAGCGTTTTTATAAAGGACAACAGCAAAGTGCAAAGAGTTCGGGCTTGGGACTGTCGATTGTGCATGAGATTTGTCAGCGGATGGAATATGACTTTTCTTATCAGTATCAAAAGCCGAATATTCATCTTTTTAAGATTTATTTTTAGGATATAGATAAAATTCAAAATCTCTTCAGAATTGGTTGATAGCTTGCGGACAAATATTCCAAATCAACCAAAAGAATGAAGAAGTTATTGTTGTTGGGCATGGTGATGCTCATGAGTGTTCAGCTTTATGCACAACGTTCCCTCTCGGGGACGATCATCGATGAAAGTAATGAAGAGGCGCTTCCTTTTGCCTCGGTTAGTATTTTTGATGCCTCCGAAAAGTTAGTTACTGGAGGAGCATCCAATGAAAAAGGGGTGTTTATTTTTCAAGACCTCGAAAAAGGAAATTATGTGGTGAAAATCACTTGTATCGGTTATCAGCCCACTCAGAAAAACATCCTGTTAGGTGAACTGAATGAGCATTATGACTTGGGCAAGATCGAATTGATCGCTGACACCAAAATGTTGGACGGCGTAACCGTTGCGGGTCAGCGAGCGATCAGCAGTGAAAATTTGGAGCAAAAGAGCTTCAATATGGACGACCTGTTGGCGCAGTCGGGTGGATCAGTTCTGGATGCGATGAAAAACATGCCTGGCGTGGCGATTGATGCTGACGGCAAGTTGTTTTTGCGTGGTAGCGACAAGGTGATCGTCTTGATTAATGGCAAGCAATCGGCATTGACAGGCTTTGGTCAGCAGAAAGGATTGGACAATTTGCCTGCATCAAATATTGAAAAAATTGAAGTGATTCATAACCCCTCCTCAAAGTACGATGCTGCGGGAATGGCGGGGATTGTGAACATTATTTATAAAGAATCCAAAGAAAAGGGATTCAATGGAAGCGTGGGTTTGACTTACGGTTTAGGTGCTTTGACGCAACGCAAATCAGATTTGCCTACCGACTTGGGCTCATACCAATTTACGCCAAAGTACATTCCAAGCCTTGACCTGAACTACCGAAGCAAGAAGGTGAACTGGTTCTTGCAGTCGGAGGTGTTATCGCAAGAGAAATTACCGAACAATGAATTTACAACAAGACATTACGAGGATGGTCGTGTAACCCGTTCGCAGGTTCCTGAGAACCGTCAGCAGATTCACTATATCGTGAAGGGTGGAGCGAATATCGACCTTGATGATAAAAATCGCCTGACCGTTTCAGGTGTTTATGACTGGGAAAACCATCAGGATACGGCACAAGTTGCTTACCTGAACAAAGGTGGGGAGCTTTACCGTTACACCAATTGGATGGAAGATGAGATCACGGGTTTCATGAACTTTGGATTGAACTGGGAGCATCAGTTTGATCAGCCTGGGCATGAATTGACTGTCGATGGGCAATATACCAAAGGTTGGGAGGATGAAACTTATTACATCAACGATAGCTCGGCGGTTCGTCAGGGACGTGATGTTACCAATATTTTGGCAATTGAGCATACCATTGCCACGCAGGTGGACTACACCAAACCATTGGCTTCAGGGCGTTTGGAACTTGGATTAAAGGGACAATGGAGATGGTTACCTGTTGAATATACCGTCGATCGTGGTCATGAGTCGGTGATTTATCCTGACTTGGGTGAATGGTCTGACTGGGGCGAGAATATCTATGCTACTTATATGAACTGGGTGATGGAGAAAACCAAATTCAGTATGGAAATGGGGCTTCGTGCAGAATACACTGAGGTTTTCTACAAAATTGACCCTGCTAACAAATACTATGATGAGGATGATGCCTATGATTATTTCCGCATTTTCCCGAACATCAGAATGAGTTATAATTTGGGCAATGATCAGAAATTGTCAGCCTTCTTGAACAGCCGTGTGGATCGTCCTGGAGAGCAGGAGTTGCGTGTGTTTCCGAAGTCTGACGATCAGGAACTGTTGAAAATGGGTAACCCATATTTGCGTCCGCAATTTACGACGGCTGTTGAATTGTCTTACCGCAAGGGGTGGTCATCGGGTAGTTTGGTTTTGGCGACATTCCACAAGTGGATCGAAGACCCGTTCATGCGTGTTTACACGGAAGATACCGAGAATGAAAAGTATGATGTGATGTTCAAATCGTATGCAAATACAGGTTCGGCGACCAACACGGGTTTTGAGTGGGGTGTGGAGCAGAAGGTAGGCTCTTTTTGGAAAATGAACGCCAATATGAACATTTACCGCAACCATATTCATGCTTTTACAGGCATGTTGAGATTCCCTTACGAGCACGAGTTCACGGTGGAAGACCGTGTGGATTTAACTTGGGACATGAAAATCGGTAACACTTTTATCCTGCCAAGAAATTTCACCTTCCAATTGAGCGGTTTGTATGTGGCACCAAAGAACATTGCCCAAGGGCGCATGCTATCAAGAAGCTCGGTGGATTTTGGTTTGAGCAAAAAAGTGATGGAAGGCAAAGGAGAGTGGACGCTTTCAATGACCGATGTCTTCAATCAATATGGTATCCGCCAAGAAATTTACAGCGATGGATTCACAGTGAATTATGAGAATTTCTATGAAACGCAGGTCGTTCGCCTGGGCTTCAAGTATAAGTTTTAACATTTTGGAATATTAGTTTTGAACCGTCGTGGGCTTATCCTGCGACGGTTTTTTTTGCTTTTACTTTTTTTGCTCGCAAGGTAATATGCCGTGATTCACCGCTCTTCACATTTAAGATTTAGTACAGTTTATAGGCGAAAACCACACCCGTAGAGTGCTCATTAATATAAGGTACATAAGAGAGCTTTCGAAGCTTGTTTTGCCGATGAATGGTTGGGATCAGGACACCGATACCTGCGCCAATAAGTAAGCCAGTAAAGGTATCAGTAGGGAAATGTTTATAGGCCTTGAAACGGAAATAACTCATCAGGGCAGGTGGCAGCACAGCAAAACCGTACATCATGGCTTTTTTGGGCACTGACCAATGTGGGTGGTAGTCTATCAATACCTGCGCCATGAAAAAACTCGATACCGCAGTAGTTGTGGTGTGGCCACTGAAGAAAGAATTTTTGTTATTGGAGTCGCTCCTTTTCTCAAGGGAAAGTGTGTTATTATATGCCAAAGGGCGATATCGGTCAAAAGAAATAGGCCCTAAATAGGAGTAAGCATTATTGGCCAAAGCCTGTGCCTGCAAATACATCAGCGTGATGTCAATCCATTCCTGTCGAATATCTCGGTCAATATACAATAAAAGCGGCATCAAGGCACTGACCTGCAAAATGGTGTTGGAGATATTTTGGCCCTCCACCGTTTTTGTCGGGTCAAAATCGAAAACCCACCGATTAATCGGGCTCAGGCTTTGTTGATCCAGCGCCCGAAGTTCATCAAAAGTAATGGCCTCCTTTTCTCGAATAATCTTGAAGCCCAATGCCCCTGTCCCGAACCCCACCAAGGCAGATCCTCCCGTAGTCCATCGGTTGACCTGATACACTTTAGTATCTTCTTGCACTTGTGCAAAGGCAGTCATTTGTAGCATCAGGCTTAGGAAAATAGCAATCAGTTCTTTCATAGTAAGGGTTATTTACAATTAATCAGGTGCTATTAGTCAAAGATATTTTCATTACAATTGTTTTGCTGAACAATAAGGACAACAAATAGGGTTATCTGCATGAACCGAGCTGATGACCTCACCCCACTAACATGAAATTTTGGCTTTTCTTGCTGTTTTCCTTTTTTCTGCAAAACACCTTTGCACAGCCTTATAAGGGTGCTAAGGTGGTGTTTGTGGGTGGTTTGGCCTCGCTCACTGACCCGCAGCTTGAAGAGCGCTTACGGCATGAGCTGAAAACGGCGCAATCGGTGGTGCTATTGGGCGATTATGTTCCGCTTGTAAAAAAACAGCGCGCAGTAGCGGATGAACAGCTGCATAAAGTTGATCAATTGCTGAAAGACTTCAGTGGGCAGGTGATCCTGACTTCTGGCTACAATGAGTGGATGGGAGGACGAAAAGAAGGCAAAAAAAATATGCGGCAGCTCGCAGATGCTATCAATGCTCGGGAAAACTGGACGACAACGGCGCAGGCCTGCCCGAATATTGTAGAAGTGCCTGTTGGCGATCACCTCACTTTTGTGGTGCTGGACACCCAATGGTGGCTGAATCCTGAAGATCGATATTTCAATAAATGTGGCATTGAAGATCCGCTTGATGTACTGATCGAGTTACAGGATGTCTTGCGGCGAAATACAGGTCGGCAGGTGTTTGTGGTGGGGTATCACCCGATCGAAAGTTATGGTCATCACGGTGGCTATTTTTCTACGGGAGCATCGATTTTACTTGCTCCTTACGTGCTGTATCGCAAGGCGCTTGGGCTACGCTATGATCTCGCATTTCCCGAATACAAGGCGGTGGCTTCTCGTTTGAAGACCATCCTGAAGGCATTTCCCAATGTGAATTATATATCGGGGGCAGAAAAAAATCAGCAATATTTCTCTGTTGATGGTCTGCCGATACGCAACACCAATATGGCTGAACCTGATTTTGTGAAGCCGATAACCGAGGGGTTTACCGCTAAGCAGTCGGCTTTTGTGGTTTTAACTGCGGACAAATCATCGGAGTATGAATGGTCGTTTATTGGGACTGAAGGCGATATTAAAGCAATGAAATACACCGCTACACCAACAGCGCCTGAAGAGCAGAAAAGACAGTTGCCACCTTCGGCGAGTAGTGTGGGCAGCAAATTGTACCATGACAAAAGTGGACGGAAAAGCCGTTGGATGGGGGCGAATTATCGACAGGTTTGGGAAACACCTGTACGGGCCACCGTTTTTGATATTTCGAAGGTGTATGGTGGCCTCAAGGTCGTGAAGCGCGGAGGTGGTCAGCAAACCATGTCGCTGAGGTTACAGGACAGCACTGGCCGTCAGTATGTGCTTCGGACGGTGGATAAAAATGTGTTGGGCGCACTGCCTGCTGAATTGCAAAAAACCATTGCTCATAGCATTGTTCAGGATCAAATTTCGGCATCTAACCCCTATTCTGCACTGGTTGTGGCACCTTTGTCCGATGTTGCAGGAATCTTACACCCTGTCCCGAAATTGGTTTATGTCCCCGACGATCCCCATTTTGGAATTTACCGACAAGATGTTGCCGACCGTTTGTTTTTCTTTGAACAGCGCCCCGACGGTGATTGCTCCGACCTGCCACATTTTGGCAATTCCAAAAAGGTCATCAGTACGAAAAAAATGATTAAGAAAATGCAGTCGTCGGAAGATCATCAGGTAGATCAGCAGGCGGTTCTCAAAGCCCGTGCTTTTGATATTTGGCTTAATGACTGGGATCGGCACGATGACCAATGGCGATGGGCAGGGGAAAAAGTAGGTGGCCTGACGGTTTATCAGCCTATTCCCCGAGACCGTGATCAGGCCTTTTTTGTGAACGAGGGCATTTTACCGAAGTTGATGGCCCGACAATGGCTGATCCCCAAAATTCAGGGGTTTTCGCCTTATACAGCGCATGTGAAAAGCCATGCTTTTAATGCCCGATTTTTTGACCGGACCTTCCTGACCTCACTTTCATGGGCGCAATGGCAGCCGCAAATTGAAGCTTTAATAGCCGATCTTGACGATGCGTCGATTGATCAGGCGGTAAAATCTTTCCCGAAGGAAATCTACCCGATTGCAGGGCAAAAAACAGCTAAAATGCTGAAGCAAAGACGGGATCATCTGTTGCCCATGATGCGCCAATTTTATGATTTTCTGGCGAAGGAGGTCGATGTGGTAGGCACTAAGGATGCGGATCAGATACAGCTTGACTATTTGTCCGATGGGGAATTGCGGGTGCGACTTTGGCACCTGAAAAAATCTGGCGATAAGGGGCGGAAGCTTTATGATCGGCGGTTCCGTGCGACCGAAACAAAATATGTACATATTTATGGCTTGTCGGGCAGAGACGAGGTGCTCATTAAGGGAGATCGTCCGTCAAAAATAAGGGTTAATATTTTCAGTAAAGGCACAAAAGATACTTATCGGTTACTGATGGAGAAGCCACCGCGTAAACTGAAAATTTATACCGCGGATACCCTACCCAAAAGTAGCGGATTAAAAAGGACTCAGGTGAGGCATTATCAGCAAAAGGAAGCAAAGTATGATCGGGAGCGTTTTCAGTATGCGGTACTTTCTCCTGCATTGGCTTTGGGGTATAATATTGACGACGGTGCCTTTGTTGGGGGGGGAGGTCTGTACCGTTCCTATCGGAATTTTCATCATTGGCGACACCGCTTTGTGGGGAATTATGCCTTCCTCACAAGGGCTTTCAATCTTGATTTGCAGTCGTCCTTATATTTACCCCTTCGGGGGATGGCTTTTGACCTTCAGGCATTTATAAAAGCCCCAAATTTCACCATTAATTATTTCGGTTTGGGGAATAATACTGAGTGGCGGGTGCCAAGGGCTGAACGGGCATTCTATCGGATCCGTTTAAATCAGTATGTCGGGCAGTTTCGTGGGTGGAAAACCCTCGGCGATCCCTTTCACCGAATTGGGCTCGGGGCTTTTGCACAGCGGACGGTCGTGGAGCCACGCATCGGGCGGTTTATATCCCGATTGAACATCAATGATTTACCTGTCAATATATTTGACGGGCAGTCCTTTTTGGGCTTGTCGTTTAACTATGAGTTCGATAATATTTCAGGCAAGCGCCTGAAAGCCGAGGAGCAATTTGCAGGCAGTGCCATTTTCCCCAGAAGGGGCTATAAGGTGAATGCTTCCCTGAAACAATACTTCGGAATGGGAGGGCTGGCGACAGGTTTCACCACTTACCAAATGGATATGGCGGGCTATTTCAGTTTTTCTCAGCGGCCAAGGGTGGTGTATGCTTTGCGCCTCGGCGGACAGAAAAACTGGGGGGATTATATTTTCTATGAAGCAGCGAAACTGGGGCGGAGGGAAAATTTGCGCGGCTATCGGGCAACGCGCTTTTATGGCGACGCTTCAATATATCAAAATACTGAAATGCGAATACGACTGAGAGAATTGAATATGTATTACCTGCGGGGTGTTGTGGGCTTGCTGCTGTTTAATGATGTGGGCCGTGTATGGCTTGAGGGGGAGGATTCTGGCCGATGGCACCACGGTTATGGTGCAGGACTCTGGCTTGCACCTTTTGAGCTGGCCGTCTTGGGCTTTAACTACGCGAGGAGTCGAGAGGACGGCATGATTAACTTTCAATTTTCTTATCAATTTTAACCTTATGAAAAAAAGACCATTGACGCCAGCCGAAATCATTGCCAAAGGGAAAGCATTTATTCACCAATATTATCAGGATAACCTTCAGCTCAGCCGTTTGCCCTTCCATAATATCAAACATGTGGAAGGTGTGGTGGAGTGTGTTCAGTACCTTTCTCAACATTATCAGGTGAGTGAGCAAGACGGGCTGCTGTTGGTGGTTTCGGCACTTTTCCACGATATTGGCTATGAAAGTGGCTGCGGGAAAGGGCATGAAGAAAGAAGTGCTGATTTACTGACAAAAGCACTTGCTGATGAGCTGTCGACGGAAGAGCTCGAACGTGCCAGACGGCTTATAATGGTCACCAAGATGGGGGAAGCACCTGAGGGAATTGTGGAGTGTATTATGAAAGATGCGGATTACTTTCATTTGCATATGAGCGATTATATGGCGTATTCGAATAATCTTTGGCAGGAATTTCAGCAGATGGATAACGGGCAGGGGATGTCGGAACAAGCCTATCTGGAGTGTACCCTGACTTTTCTTAACAACCATCAATATTATACTGACTTTGCCGAAAGGAATTTTGCCCTTGGCAAAGCCTATAACCTTCAGCGTATAGAAGATCGGCTGAACCAACTTATTGAGCAAACCCCTAAAGCCCGTGGCACCAATGCGAAAGTGAAGAAAAAGAAGCGTAAGAAGAAGGAGGCTTCGGTGGAGCGCGGGGTGCAATCGATGTTTCGACTTACCTCCCGAAATCAAATCAGCCTGAGTTCAATAGCAGATAATAAGGCGAATATTTTACTGACGGTTTCTTCACTGATTGTTTCGGTGGTAACCATCTCGGGCTACCCTTACGCACAGGAGCACCCCGACCTGCAGTGGGCAATGCTGATGTTTGTCGTTACCTCATTAATTACCCTCATTCTCGCCATTCTCTCTACCCGTCCGAAGGTGTCAAAAAAGCCCGTTTCAAAGGAAGCCCTGACCAACAAGTCTGTCAATTTGCTGTTCTTTGGGAACTTCTGGAAAATGGCCTACCCTGAATACGAGTATGAACTCAACCGCCTGATTACCGACCGAAAAGCGCTTTACAATAACATGATTAAAGACCAATACAGCTTGGGTTTGGTGTTGGCCAAAAAGTTTAAACTCCTGCGCTTAGCCTATACCGTCTTTATGCTGGGATTTGTAGGGACGATGATTACCTTTTTTCTTTTTATTTATTTTTGAGGAAGCCCCCGCATTTTGCTCTACGGCATATATAGCCACCTCATTCTGTTTGCCTTTGGGCAACACTTTATTGATGTAGGAGAAGTAATAGGAAGGGCTGAATATGCCCGCACTTTTTACAAACCTGCCAGTAACCAACAGGTTTTTGTGGAAAAGTTTACACTTTTCAAGTACCCTTGCGGCGGTGTTTAGTACGTCCCCGTGATAGGCAATTTCAATTTTTACCTCGCCCACTTCCGCTGCCATGACCAAGCCAGAGTTTATGGCGCCATTGAACTGCGGGGAAAGGCCATATTTTTCCTGAAAGTAATCTTCTTTTGCCTCCAGGCTTTTGCATACCTCATGGAAGAAATCCAGCGAGCGCTGATAATTTTTGTCGTTTGCTGGCCAGGAAAGGATGATCTCATCGCCAACATATTGATAAACCTGCGCCCGATAAACGAAAATATGATCCGTAAATTCCCGAAATACTTCCTGGATGAAGGCACTGTATTTCTTATGCCCAAGAATTTCCGCTGTCCGTGAGGAAGAAATCAAGTCGGCAAAGAGGAAAATTCGGTCTTCCTCATGAGGGATACGGTATTTTCCCCTTAGGACTTTGTTCAGGTTACCAGGCCCGAGGTAGTTGGTGGCGGCCATGTAAATGGTTACCCCAGAGTTGATGATTAGCCCGAGGACAAAGAAGTACAGCCATACTTTATTGAGCATAAACTGCGGAAGTTGCTCGAAAGCCATCAGCAGCCCATAACCATAGTGCTGGGTATAGTAAAAGCAGTTAATGGCGATACTGATCAAAATGGCGACACACAAATACACAATATTTGAGGGGATGGTACTGGAGGCGCATACCACACGCATCTTAATCCAATTATTCAAAAACTCCTCGACCAGCCAAGTGGAGAAAGCCACCGACGAGGCTACAATGATGGTGATAAAATGCCTGTTTTTCAGTACGGTAATCGCCTTTGCCTCCAAATAAACAAAGGCATCTGAGCCCGATCCAAAGCGGATAAAACTCAGAATGAACATCCCAATGTTCCAAAGCAATAGCATGACCAACAGGCGGTACAAGCGGTATTTATTGATAGGAGAAAGCATAAAGTTACGCCTCATAGATTCTTCTTTTGTTATCCTTATTAAACAACGTGAAGGCTGTTTGTACTTCGATTTCACCAGAACTATTGAAATCTATTGGATAGGTGCAGGTTTTTGTATGTTTACTTATGATCTATCACGAGAGCCCCTCTCCTGATAGCCTGTTAAACATAGCCTGTCGAATATTTTATGTGCCTATCGGTACGGGGCTGTTGCATAACCATAAATTGATCTTGTTCCACGAAATTTTATTTGGTCACTGTATGGGCTGACCTGCGTGTCTGCCCGAATCATCATAAATTCTGTGTGGTTTGGATACACACATAGGTGCATCCGCAATGTCATTAAGTTAAGAAACAGTCGATCATTTGCTCGAAATTATGACTTTAAAGCAGATTAAACCAAAGGGTATTCAGAGAGGTATGAGTTGAAAGGTTATTTAATGTGTATTTAAAATTTCTGTTTTTATATCCCGAAGGGATTACATACCATAGCGAGGGGTGAAACCCCTCGAAATCTCCCTCCCCTAAAACCTATAACCCTGAAAGGGTGCAACTCTTTATTTGTATAGAAATTTATATTACGCCCTTTCAGGGCTCTGTATTTTGTCGGTTATTATCCCGGGGTTTCACCCCGGGCTATGATATATCATCCCTTCGGGATTTTCATTTCATTATTCAATGAATTGCTCAAATTAATACATACCTTCAAGCAATATGCCCTTAACTTAATGACATTGGGTGCATCCGTACAGCTCACGAAATAATCTTTTGTGTTAAATTCAAAGAATGAAGTTGTGTCACAGCGCCCTACACAATAGAAATCGTTGCATGATCTTTGAACTTTACTACTCAATGCATTAGGTTTGTACAAAACAAAATCATCGAGCAATGAACTTTACAGAAAATATAGCCAATCGATACACCACCAAATTATATGATGCGAGCAAAAAGGTAGATGCTGACATCATCGAGCAATTGAAGCAGGTTTTGTATCTGAGTCCGTCGTCATTGAACACTCAGCCATGGAATTTTACTTTCATTGAAGAAGGCGAAAAGAAGCAGGCGTTGGCGCATCATTCTTTTCACAATACCGAAAAGGTGCAGAAGGCGAGCCATATTGTGGCCTTCAATGTGATTGATGATTTGGAATATTTTGAGCAAAAAATCGAAGAGACCCTTCCTGAATATGCCGTTCAGTATTATCAAAATAATTTGAAAGGTCAGCCCGCCGAGGAGATCAAAAGCTGGATGAGCAAGCAGGTGTATATTGCTTTGGGCGTGTTTTTGAGTGCCTGCGCCAACATGGGTATCGACTCGACACCGATGGAAGGCATCGAGCCTGAGAAATACACCGAGATCCTTGGTTTGGACAAACACAAAACCATTTTGGCGGTGGCGATCGGTTACCGTGATGAGGAAGATTTGAACCAGCTCAGTAAGAAACCAAAGCAACGCCGAGGATTCGATGAGATTATCAGTACCACCCGCTAATAACAATTAATACGTCGTTGAAAAATAAAAAAGTAAAAAAAACCCGTTTTACAGCTCGTAAGGCGGGTTTTTGTATACTATCCATATGGTTAGTTATTGATTGGTAAATTCACTTACCTTAGCTTTGTGCTATACTTT
Source organism: uncultured Persicobacter sp. (assembly GCA_947498325.1). Classification (GTDB taxonomy): domain Bacteria; phylum Bacteroidota; class Bacteroidia; order Cytophagales; family Cyclobacteriaceae; genus Persicobacter; species Persicobacter psychrovividus. The sequence goes on along the minus strand of CANMKE010000027.1, from coordinate 7,713 downwards.
TGATAGCAACAAACAAATATATAGTATTATGAGCTTTATTGAAACAATGGAAACCCGCTACACTACCAAACAATATGACGGTAGTAAAAAAATTGATGCAGCAACAATCGATACCTTGAAAGAGATTCTGCACTTGAGCCCATCGTCGATCAATAGCCAGCCATGGAACTTTACTTTTGTGGAGAATGATGAGTTGAAAGACCAATTGGCGGAAGCGTCTTACTTCAATGCAGACCGTATTCGTAATGCCAGTCATTTGGTGGTTTTCAATGTGATCAATGATTTACCTTATTTCGAAGAAGTCATCAATGCCAACCTTCCTGAAGGTGCCGTTGGTTATTATAATACTTTCCTTAAACCAAAACCTGAAGCGGAAGTCAAAAATTGGATGACCCACCAAGTGTATTTGGCTTTGGGCGTGTTCTTGAGCGCATGTGCCAATATGGGCATCGACTCAACCCCAATGGAAGGTATTGTGCCTGAGGCGTACACTGAGATTTTGGGTTTGGACAAGCATGAAACCGTGTTCGCCGTAGCGATCGGTTACCGTGATCCAGCCGATGCCAACCAAGTCAGCAAGAACCCAAAGCAAAGAAGAGATTTTCAAGAGGTGATCACCACCGAATTATAAACCGATGTAGCAACAACGCATGCGTTGGCAGGTAAAGATTAGCGCATGTGTTGGTGAACAATGCGTTGGTAAAACATGAGTTCGAGACATAGCATGCGCCGTTGAGAAACAACCACCAAACCCTATCGCGAGAGTCCCTCTCGTGATAGCCAAAACCCCAAAAAATCCATTTCATTTCCTTCAAATTTTGATTAAATTAAAAACATAGAGCAGTTTTCCTTCAGTGCCTTAACCTCAAAACCCATGAATAGAACTTGGTTCATCAGCTTGTTTACCATTGCCTTTGGTGGAGGCTATGTTTATGGTCATTTCGTGGATTGGGATGAGGGGACGGTTTTTATGTTGGTATCCGTTTTCATATTGACAGGTTTGAGAAGAAAATATTTAGGCATGTCATGGCCGTGGTTGGGAGGAACGCTATGCGACATCGTTACATATTTCAAAGCCCCGTAAATCAACCCCCTAAAAAACAAAAATCCCGAAACTGTTGGTTCAGCTTCGGGATTTCTTGTTATGCTTGCTTTGGTTCAAGTGTCCCACTTGGATCGAAGCATTTTATAAATTCTATAGTCTAAGCGAGACGCTTGAACTAAGGGTAACACTATCCTCCTATCGCGAGAGTCCCTCTCGAGATAACCTACAAACCCAACGAAATCCATTCAACCCCCTAAAAAACAAAAATCCCGAAACTGTTCATTCAGCTTCGGGCTTTCTTATTATGCTTGCTTTGGTTCAAGTGTCCCACTTGGATCGAAGCATTTTATAAATTCTATAGTCCAAGCGAGACGCTTGAACTAAGGGTAACACCTTTATTTTTCTCTCAACGCATTATATTTCTCCTGCACTTCGATCGGTGGGTTGAAGTATCCATAAGCAATGTGCGGGAATTCTTCATGAATTGCCGCCATCACTTCGGCAACACCCAAGCCTTCGCCGGTGTCTTCCATGCCCAATTTCGACAGGTACCATTCCAAATCAATATTGAAATTACGCCACTGAATCATGCTCAGGTCGGTATAGCGGATCACCTGACGGAGCGTTTCAAACTCTTCTTTGTTATCCGTAAAACCAGGCAAAGTGAAGTAGTTGATCGACGCCCATTTGCCATGCTGACGGGCAACTTTGATCGACTCAATCACATCCTCGTACTCGTAATTGTTCGGCAGGTAATATTTGTTGTAAACATCTTTTCTCACCGAGTTCATACTCACACGGATACTGTCCAAGCCTGCTTTGAACAATTCATTCACTGCATCAGGTTTCGATCCATTGGTGTTCAGGTTAATAATTCCTCGCTTAGTGCGTTTGCGGATTTCTACAATCACATCACGGATCAATTGCCATACCAATAAAGGCTCCCCTTCACATCCCTGACCAAAGCTGACGATCGGCATTGGTGCATTTTCCAAATGCGGAACGGCCATCTCGATCACTTCCTCGATATATGGAATGAAGTCAATGCGGTTTTGCATCGCATCGATACCATGCTCATCAGGCTGAAAGCTGATACAACCCAAGCAGTTGGAGTTACAGGCAGGTGATAATGGAATCGGCGCTTCCCAACGTCCCATAAAGAAGTTGCGGGCCGCAGGACAAGAATAAGTCAAAGAACAGTTGGCACCCAAATGCTGAATCAATCGGTTTTCCGAAAATTCCTGCATGGTTTCAACGGTCTTTTGCTCGATCTCCTCACAATCAAAATTTTCGAAGTCCTGACGTGGATCGGGATCAATACGAACTGCTGTGGTGTAAAATTTATCATCCAACCAACCTACGGCAGTGTAGGCATATAAAGGCAAGGTTTCAGCGCCGTCAGTTTCTTCATAAGCAGGCATGAAAGTTTGTGTGTAGGCAGGTGAAACGAATGCCGCCACAGCATAAACGTCTTCCAACAATTCTACTTCGCCGGTATGTTTGTTCATCCCGTAAGGATGACGGCAGGGCATATTGAAAAACTCACTGCCTTCCGGTAATTCGATGAAGTCCTCAGGTTTGAGCCCCATCAATCGGGTACCCGAGCGACCAATCACTTCATAATCTTCCTCTTCAAACATGTTTCCCTCGGCATCGCAAGCCAACAAGTACGGCACACGATCAGGGTGCTTCAAATCATTTGATTTAGCAGTGTGGATATTTGAACTTTCCTTCAACACGGTAATATTTATGTCAAGCAATACACCCAGCCCCTTGGTGTTGGATGTTTGATTTTGATCAATTTTGAAATAGTGCGCAATTTAAGCATTTTTTCGCTGATAATTGTCATGCTTTGCCCTTGATGTTGAGCGTTTAGCCTTATTGGCTTAAGATTCTCAATCATGATTGCTACTGTGTAGGGACGTTGCATGCAACGTCCGTACCGTCAGGTACAAAAATATTTGACTGCCTGATCTTCGGGTTAAGCACTACACAATATTGTTGGTGAGGTGTTATAGACCTTGATTACCATGATTAAAAAGGATTTTAAGATTTGTTTCTTACGATAATCGTGATAATCCTTCTAATCAAGTAAATCATGGTCAAAAAAATAGCGACGTTAAGCGTTAAGACACTAAATAAATCACAATAAAAAAATCTGTGGAAATCTGTGTCATCTGTGGACAGTCACTACCGTCCTCTTTTAAAAAGTATAAACCATCTTTCTATGCGGAATGCGATCCTCCAAATAGATAGGCCCCTCTTCTTTAAAGCCAACCTTATTGTAAAATGGAATGATGATCTGTTGGGCAGAGATGGCTACTTTTTGCGCCTGTGGATACTGTTCTTGGGTCGCTTTCAATGCTTGCTGCACCAACGTTTTACCCAATCGGTCTTCTCTGAATGGTGGGGCAATGATGATTCTTCCCAACTTTTTCAGCTTCGGGTCTTCGGTGTCAATCAAACGGACATAGCCGGCAAGTTCCCCATCTTTTTTCATCATAAAATGAAAGCATTGCTTATCGGTGTCGTCCAAGTCTGGATAAGGACAGTGTTGCTCCACAATAAAGACATCGATGCGCAGTTTGGCGATTTCAAAAAATTCGTCTTTGCTGAGCTGTTCGTAGTGTTTTAATTCAAAGGTCAAGGCCATGGGATGATGATTTTGTTTGGCGCAATTTAGGAAGAATTTTCGGCATTTGTAGGGGCATTACATACAACGCCGTACAGATTATCGCTGAACAAATATCTTCCTCAGGCTTCCCCCTGTAGCGGCACCAAAACCACCGAGTACTCCACCAAAGACGCCTGTGATCAGCACCAGGAACAACTTCATGGAGGCAGGGATTTGCAGCAGCTCGGCAATTTTAGCAGAGAGCATTTGCTGGTTGTCATAGTCGAGCCAAGCGGCAAAGGCCACCCACAAAAGCAGAATGGAGAAAAAACCGTAGAGGAAACTGTTTTTGGAATTGAAGATGAACGCCACGGTGGCGGTTGCAGGAACGATGACCCAAAATGGGAAATATAAGGAAGCGGTACCTGTCAGGAAAATGCTGCAGGCGAATTGAAGTAGTCCTTTCATGCTGTGGTTAGTTTTTTGCCTGAATGTTGATTAATAATTGCTGGTCGCTGCTGGAAGAGGGAGCGGTGCTGAAAAATGGTGATTTCAGGTATGCCCCCTTGACCCAGCCTGTAGTTTGGTTGTTGTAGTACGGGCTTCCGGGGTTGCCTGAAGTTCCGCCGGGGTAGGTGTACCACATTTGGTTCCCTTCTGCCGATAGTTCGATGATCATTCGCCATGACGGCCCATGATCCGCCGATGCGGCATTGATGCTTCCTGCATTTCCAGCGATGTTGGCCTTGGCACCAAAAGGGGCAATACGTGCGAGGTGACGCAAGGAGGTGTTTTTGAATTTTGCCCAATGCAGGTCAGTTCCTTTAATTTGCTCCTGAGCAAGGGTGTTCATGGCTTCCACAAAAGCAAGGTTAAGCAGTTCCGTGCCTGTCATTCTTTTACTGCCAAACTTCAGCTGATGGGTAGGATCTTTGAGTAATTTGATTGTCGTATAGGCCGTAGGGCGCATCATTGGAGCTTCACTTTGATCGAAATCCTCATAAAGCATACGGTCGAGGGTTTTCCACCAGGTAGCGTAAAAAGTGGGGGCTTCGGTGTCAGCGTTATTTTCATAATCCCATTGACTTAATTGCTTGTAAGCATAACGGTGCAAGCGGGGTAATGGCAGGGTGTCAACAAACCCCAGCCAGTGCGGGAGGCTTTCTGCTGCCTGCAAGTTGAAGTTGTCATTTTGCAGTTTCTTCATGTCCTCCACAGTCCATTCATCGTTGGCATTCAAGCGCTCAAAAATGATCCGGTTTCGGTAATATTCAAATCTTTTGGCCGCGACCACATAGGGGTAGGTTTCATCCACCGGATGTTGATTGGCCGAATAAATGAATCCCTTTTTGGGGTTGTGCTCATAGATTTGTTGATTGGCAGGAATATAGCCTTCCCATAGGTTATTGAGATGATTCCCTTCACGGAGGAATCGTCCGGCTTCATCACGACGGATGGGGAACTTGCCCTGAATGTGCATGGCAATGTTGTTATCGATATCCGCATAGGCAAAATTTTGTGCCGGAGCATCATAATGGCTGATGGCCTGTTTAAAAGCGGTGTAGTTTTCTGCTCGGTTAATTTGGTGAAAGGCGAGTACCTCATTGCTTTTTTCATGGGCAATCCAGTGGTAAGCGTAGCCCGTGTAAGGGCTGTTGGAGCGATAAGCCTGATCATAGTAGACGGGACCGAAAACAGTATATTTTACAGTGTCAATAAAGGCGGGCGCATTCTTGATTTTAATGGTCTCAATGCGGTTGGTTACCGTCTCCACTTTTCCGTTCAGATCGTAGCGATTTCGCAGGTCGTCCAGAAAGTGAATTTTATACCAGTCCACTAAATCCCTTTGGGCATTGGTAACGCCCCAGGCGATCTTTTCATTCATCCCAATGATGATCCCAGGAGCCCCGGGAAGGCTTGCCCCCATGACATTGACATTCGGGCTGTGCAGTTGCATAGCGTACCAAATGGAGGGCAGGTTTAGCCCAAGGTGCGGGTCGTTACAAAGTATGGGCTTGCCTGATTTTGTTTTTGAGCCATGAACTGCCCAGTTGTTGGATCCGTTCAGCGGGTTGGGGCCAGGATCCAGTGGGAAGTCGATGGTTGTATTCTGAGCCGCCAGGGCTTGTTTGGGCAGGGCTTCTCCCCAGGCATTGGGCTGATCTACAATTGGCCGCTGACCACTTTCCATCAGTGGGAACAGCAGGTCGAATTTTTTCTTACCCAGCTTTACCAGTGCATTGGTGTTTTCAAGGTCGGCATTGCTGGCACATAGGTTTTGTGCCATATATTTCAGCAGGAGCGCACTCTTGAGGGGTGTCCAGGGTTCCGGGCGATAATCAAGGATTTTGTATTCTATCGGGAAGTTGCGGTGTGGCAGGTTTTCAATGTAAGCATTGGCGCCATCGGTGTAGGCCTGTAGCATTTCACGAGTCGCCTCATGGTCCATAAAAGCCTCGGTGGCTAATTCCGCAGCGTAGCACATGCCTTTTCTGCGCTGGCCGCGATCATATTGCAGAATGAGGGAATCTTGCCCGAGAATTTCCGATAGTCGGCCTGCGGAGGCCATGGTCTGAAAATCCATTTGCCAGAGGCGGTCTTTAGCGGTGAAGTAGGCCTGCAAAAAATACAGGTCGTAATCATTATCAGTAAAAATATGAGGGACCTGATTTTCATCGATCAATACTTTGGCATCACCTTTCAGCCCCTTGAGTTTTATTTCTTCAAGGATGTTGCTGTGGGTATTTTTGTAAGCAGCATTCTGCCAAAAGCCTTCGAAAGGGTTGAGGAATTTCCCGAGTGGAGGGACTTTCCCCCAAGTTCGGTTGAGTGCCCAAATCAGGCTGATGCATATTGTCAGGTGAATAATAAATCGTATTGTTCGCATAAGTAGTAGGTGATGGGCTGTTAAGTAGCGAGAAAATAAAGCTTAACCTATATAATGTCAATAAATTTTGATATTTTCCTTATACTAACCTAAATAAGAACCCTATGAAGTATAATGAAGGTATGCTGAAGCCTGAGGCGCTTGCCGGCAAAACCATTATCGTAACTGGCGGAGGAACAGGCCTTGGCCGTTCGATGTCTCAGTATTTTTTGGAATTGAAAGCCAATGTGGTCATTTGCAGCCGTAAAAAAGAGGTGCTTGAAGCTGCGGCTACCGACCTGATGAACAAAACGGGCGGTCAGGTGCTGGCAGTTCCCTGTGATGTTCGGGAGGTGGATCAGGTGCAGGCGGTGATTGATGCCGCAGTCGAGCGGTTTGGTGGTGTGGATGTGTTACTGAACAATGCCGCGGGGAACTTTATCAGTCCTACTGAACGACTCTCGCCCCGTGCATTTGCCATTATACTGGATATTGTACTGAAGGGGACATCGAACTTCACTTTAGCGATGGGCGATTACTGGATAAAAAATCAAAAAGCAGGGACGATTCTGAATATCGTGACCACTTATGCATGGACAGGCAGTGGCTATGTGGTGCCATCGGCGGCAGCAAAAGCAGGTGTGCTGGCCATGACCCGCTCCTTGGCGGTAGAGTGGGCAAAGTATAATATTCGGAGCAATGCCATTGCGCCAGGGCCTTTTCCTACTGAAGGGGCTTGGAGCCGATTGCTCCCAGGAGAGTTGGCGCAGAAATTTGACCCAGCTCGTCGTGTACCGTTGAAACGCGTGGGAGAGCATCAGGAGTTGGCCAATCTTGCGGCCTATCTGGTGTCGGATTATTCGGCCTATATGAATGGGGAGGTGGTAACGATTGACGGTGGTGAGTGGCTTAAAGGAGCAGGAGAATTCAATGGCCTGGACAAAATCACTCCTGAAATGTGGGATATGTTTGAGGCGATGCGGAAGAAGTAGGAGTAGTCATACGGTAGGGAGCTGTTGCACAAATGGCTCCGCAATATATCAAACCAAATAAAATTTGCCCATGCCTTTTTTACCATGGAATGAATTCCATGTCTATTGCGAAAAGTCCTTTCAGGCATGCGCGTAAACTTTTGGGCTGTATATAATATTACAAAGGTAAATAATTATTAAAGTTATGCACCTTGAT
>CANMKE010000026.1 GCA_947498325.1 uncultured Persicobacter sp. | reverse complement strand
GCGAGGTAGCTCAGTTGGTTAGAGCGTCGGATTCATAACCCGGAGGTCGCGAGTTCAACTCTCGCTCTCGCCACTATTAAATACCACAATCTCTTAAAGGGAGATTGAAAATAAACCTCTCGGCGAGGTAGCTCAGTTGGTTAGAGCGTCGGATTCATAACCCGGAGGTCGCGAGTTCAACTCTCGCTCTCGCCACAACAAAAAAGCACATCTTTATCGGATGTGCTTTTTTTTATACCACACGGTACGGACGTTGCATGCAACGTCCCTACTTCAGTGAAGATTCTATTTTTTCTGAATGAAAGGTTATTGACTACCTTAATCCAAAGTCGTCTGAATCAAAACAGGAAAGTGATCAGAGGCAAAACGTGGCTTCTTCTGAATGTAAGACAGGACGCCATACTTGAGAACGGGAATCTCTTTACTGACAAAAATGAAATCAATTCTGCGCCAGCCAAAGTTCACATCAAAGGCATTGTAAGTACCTTCAGGGCCAAACCGAGGCGTCTGGCAGTGATCATGCGCATCCAGAAATTGTTTTTTCACCAAGCCAATCGATTCATGATCAGCCGTCATGTTAAAGTCGCCGGTTAAGAACTGTGGCAAATGCTTCTTGTTGATTTTTTTAATCTTCTTTAACATCAACTTCGCGCCTTCTACCCTCGCAATTTCTCCTGCATTATCCAAATGCACATTAAAGAAATAAAACTGCTTGTGGTTAGATTTCTGCTCAAAAAGCCCCCAGCTACAAATGCGTTTATAGTGCGCATCCCAACCCATACTTGCCTTCTCGGGCGTTTTACTCAGCCAAAAGTCGCCATGATCCAACAGCTTGAATTTATCGGTACGATAAACAATGGCTGAATGCTCGCCCTTCACGCCTTTGCCTTCACGGGAAAGGCCAATGTAAGCGTAATTTGGCAAGGAAGCGATATCGTCCAATTGTTCCTTATGGCCTTCCTGCGTCCCAAAAATATCAAAATCATGATAACGAATTTGAGCTTTCACCTGCTCCCCTCGTTCTCCCCAGCTGTGTTCGCCGTCGTTGGTGGAATAATACCTCAGGTTGTAGGTTCCCACATTAATTTTTTGTGCATACAGCTGCCCTGCAAACAGGCACAACAATGCGATAACACACATCTTCTTCATCATCGTCATAATAGGTTTGCGAAAAAACACCTTCGTCAATAACCCAAGCAAAGGATCGACACCGGCATTTTATCTTAAAAATAAAGTCAGTACAAAAATAAAACACCATCCCCCACACACAAGATCTCCCCAAGTTTTCCTACAAACCCTTTACGATTGGCATGAACTTCTACACTGATCAATAGAATAATATCAATTTCATTGTCATAAGAAATTATCCCACTGTTATTTTCAACTTCCGAACATTCACGCTGCTATCATCTGACTTATAGTTGATCATCAACAGTAATCACCTGCTATTAAGGCCTCATCTGATGCATCAACTCTGGAGAAAGCCCTTTGGGTGGCTTCCTGCCTCCTCTCGGATCGAAATTGGAGAGACGATAGGTAAAACTCACCATACCATAACGCTGTAAAACCTGCGTGTACACATCCTCAACATAGGCGGAAGTAACATTTCGGGCAATTGACTGATTCTGATTAAATAAATCAAAGACCTTCACCGACAGCTCCGCACGGTTATCCTTCATCATTCGCATCCCTAACGACAGGTTCATCAAAAAGACAGTCGGATCAATCTCACTCAGGCCGTCGTATTTCACGAAGTTGGTTTCTGCACTGACAAAACACCTTTTCAGAAACGCTTGCCGTGCCATCAATTGGAGGCTGTGCTGAAAATAATCATTGTTCTGGTCAGGATTGAAATCGCTGTTGATCAGGTAAAGGTTCGTTTTCCACGACATGGAGAAATCTGTATCCTCCCCAATATTACTCGACAGCTTGACCGTCTGCCCGAACCTGTTATTATAAGTATAGGCCACCCGCTGATTGGTCATGCCGACTTCCCGAGTAAAACCATAATTGGAGTGCAGGTTCAAGTTTGATTTGATCACCTCCACAGGAAACCCGATTACAAACTGCAAATTGGCCGTCAGGTAGCCATTCAGATTGACCGACTGCTGAATCGTTGTTCCTTTGCTCACCTCCACACCATTCGAAAGCGTAGAATCGCGCTGAACAATATAGGTGGCGTTGGTTACCTTGTCGTTGGTCAAACCTGCCGAAACATTCAAAAACATAAACTTTCCCGCCCGAGGATCAAACGACCGGTAATTAAAGCGCAAAGTATGGTTGTTCTCCTGCTGAAGTGCGGGATTACCCATCGAAATATTGAGTGGATCACTCAGATCAATAACATCCTGCAAGGCGGTTACTGACGGCAGACTTGTTGATGCCCGATAACTGACGCGCAACCTTTTGGCACGGCTGAATCGATACGACAAATTGGCCTCAGGTAAAAACTGCCGAAACTGGTACTGATACAAGCCATTTTGTGGGAAAGTATTTTCAGAATCCATCATCATCAACTGATAAGAACCGCCAGCCGAAAAGGACAGCTCATCTTTACGCCACTGATACCTCAGGTAAGGCGCATGACTCGCATTGGCGTTATTAAACACACTCGACTGCTGATCGAGCAACTCACGCTCCTGTTCCGAAAACTGGTGCTGCGCATACACACGCGTATCCGCCTGCCGAACATCGTAACCAAATTTATAACCCAATTGCAACATGGCATACGTCCCCACAGGTTCGGTATAGCTGGTATTCAAGCCCAAAGCATAATTTTTAGTCACTGCATTGGTTTGCTGATCAGTGGTATCGATCTGCACCATTTCCTCCCGCAAACTTCGGGTAATGGCCCAGTTATCCACTATACCATCCTGATGATACACCGAGGTGTTGGCTTCCACCGAAAATGTACGACGTTCTTTTTCAAACTGATGGCGATACAGCACACTGTTCGAAAAGTTCACCCCCGACCGTGTTGCCGACTGCGCATTGTCGGAATAGTTCAGCGTATCCTCTTCCAACAAAGTCGTCTGACGCCAGTCGTCGACACTGTTGTTGCCCTGAATACTCAGACTCGGCCTGATGAGCAAAGAATTTCGGTCATCAATTTTATATTCGAGCCGTGCATTAAAGCGATGATTTAAATTCGACTGATGGTGCCCCTCATCCGCATTCATCTGCTGATCTTCCGCCCCCTCTATCGGATAAGTCCTGAAAGTTTCTGAAAACTGATCCGTGCTTTTCTGATTGAAAAAATAACTGCCCGTTACAGTCCACTTCTCCCCCCATTTGTCCGAATAATTCAAGCCCAACGCATTGGTGGTCGATATCCCCGCATTCTGATTGCTCAGAAAATTTTGCGACTGATCGAAAGGCGAACTGCCGCCGCCCCCTCCACGTCCGCCGCGTCGGCGGCCACCACCACCGCCAACCACGCCCATCAAATCCTGCATGGAAAAATTCTGCTCATTCACATTATTCGACATCCCGATCAGGGAAATCCGCTGGTCACCCTTAAACAGGTTCAAATTACCCGTAGCCGCATAACGCTGGTCTGCTCCATAGCCGAGTTCCACCCGACCAAACTTACCGTATTGCTTGGCTTTTTTGGTGATGATGTTGAGCACTTTCGTGCGGTCGCCATCATCAAAACCTGTAAACCTTGACTGCTCACTCTGCTCGTCAATCACCTCAATTTTCTCAATAATCTCCACTGGCAGGTTCCGCATGGCAATCTTGGGATCACTGCCAAAAAATGGGCGGCCATCCACCAGCACCTTCTTCACTTCCTCCCCCTCTGCGGTGACATTCCCCGAAAGGTCCACCTCCACACTGGGTAACTTTCGGATAAGATCTTCCGCCATAGCCTCAGGGCGTGTTTTAAAGCCGTCAGCGATAAATACCGTCGTATCCTGCTTCACCTCCACCTGAAGAACCGAAGCGCGGATTTCGAGCGTATCAAGCACCTTTGTGGTCGCCTCAAGCTGAATCAGCGGCAGGGTCACCTGATCAGCGCCTTCCACTTTAACCACCATTTGATAAGGCTGATAACCCAAAAACTGACATTGCACCTTATAGCGGCCAGCCTGTGGCAACTGCGCCATATAACTGCCCGCTGCGCCCACAACCGTTTGAATACTCACCGAGGGCTCATCCACTGCGGTAAATAAAAGGTAAGCCCCCTCAAGTGCTTCCTGATTTTGCAAACCAAACACCTGCCCCTGTACTTTGACGCTTTGCGCCATGCTTACATGAGTCAGTAAAAAAAATAAAAGAAGGTAAAGCGTTCTCATAGTGTTGATGAAGTAATTGATAACACCGTGAAGAACTTCATTTTTTTATTGAAACTATAAAATATTCTACCAACAACATAAAAAATTCAATCAAAGGAGGATCTTAAAAAATAAGGCATAAAAAAACCCACTCAAATTAATGAGTGGGCCCTCTATATTGAAATAGAACTATTTTATTTTACTTTCGCAACGATTGCTTTGAAAGCCTCAGGATGATTCATCGCTAAATCAGCCAATACCTTACGGTTTAGCTCAATGTTGTTCTTTTTCAATGCACCCATCAAGGCAGAGTAAGACATACCTTCTTGGCGAGCACCTGCGTTGATACGCTGGATCCAAAGTGAACGGAAGTCACGCTTCTTAACCTTACGGTCACGGTAAGCATATCCCAAACCTTTTTCAACGGCGTTCTTAGCTACTGTCCAAACATTTTTACGACGGCCAAAATAACCTTTGGCTAATTTAAGAACTCTTTTACGACGCGTTCTTGACGCTACGTGATTTACACTTCTTGGCATAATAATAAATTTTTTGACAGATGGTGATTCTTACGAATGCTTATCTTTTAGACCAAATGCCTGGTGAAATAATAAATAAACCGAAACTTCGGCTTAGCCGAAATTAGATGTGAAGCTGTGCTTTGATGTTCGACAAGTCAGCTTTGTCAACTAAACCTGCGTGCGTCAAATTACGCTTTTGCTTCTTTGTTTTTTTAGTCAAAATGTGACTTTTGAAAGCGTGCTTTCTTTTGATTTTTCCAGTACCAGTCAACTTAAAACGTTTCTTAGCACTTGATTTGGTTTTTACCTTAGGCATAATACAAATCGGTTAAAATAAATAAAATAGTCTAATATATATTGACACAATAAAGACGGATACCAGAAGATACCCGCCTCCTTGCATGAATATCGTTGGATTACTTTGCCGCTTTTTTCTTAGGAGAAAGCATGATGGTCATACGCTTTCCTTCCAATTTTGGCAATTGGTCAACTTTCGCCAATTCAGCTAAAGCCTGAGCGAATTTAAGCAACAATACCTCACCGCGATCCTTGAAGACAATCGTACGACCTACGAAATGCACGTAAGCTTTCACTTTCGCACCTTCTTCCAAGAACTTCTCAGCATGCTTCAATTTAAATTGAAAATCGTGCTCATCAGTATTAGGACCGAAACGAATCTCTTTCAACACCGTTTTCTGAGCCTTCGCCTTAATTTCCTTTTGCTTTTTCTTTTGCTCGTATTTGAACTTCGAATAGTCAATGATACGACAAACAGGAGGATCGGCCTTTGGAGAAATCTCTACTAAGTCCAAACCTTGCTCTTTGGCCATTTTTAGGGCATCACGTGTTGAGTAGACACCTACTTCAACATTTTCCCCTACTACACGGATTTCACGTGCGGTAATTTTTTCATTAACGCGATAAGGCTCTTCTTGCCTCACCATCCGTCCACGGTTTGATCTTCTTGGTCTGATAGTATGTATTTAATTTCGTTAAACTTAAAATTCGAGTCGCAAATATGGACATTTTTTCCGACTAATGGAATTATTGTCCCTCAATTTAACAAGGATTTTTTATCAAAATATAAATTCATGAGAAAAGCGCGTAACCATGAACTGCGAATTCAGCGATAAATAGCCAAATTCGTACCAAAAAAACCGCTTTAAGGAATTTCAATCCTCACCTGCCCAAGGATTAAATTTCTGACCTGATCGATCAAAAACAATAGCTCTTGAGGCACTTCTGCCTTAGGCACAAAAAAAGGTCGCCATTCCGAAGAACAACGACCTTTTCATTTTGCGATAAAAAATCAGTAATTACCCTCCAGTAACACTGCTTTCAATTTTATCTTGCATGTATTTCAATGCTTCTTCAATTGTAAATGTTCCGATATCTCCTTCGCCATGTTTACGCAAGGAAACTTTGCCTTCAGCAGCTTCTTTCTCACCAGCGATAATCATATAAGGAATTTTTGTTACCTCAGCATCACGGATTTTACGACCGATCTTCTCATCACGGTGGTCCACAAAACCATTGATATCCGCTAACTGGAACGCATTGTAAACCTTCTCCGCGTAATCCGCATATTTCTCAGAGATTGGCAAGACTGCAATTTGCTCTGGCGCCAACCACAACGGGAATCTACCTGCGCAATGCTCGATCAATACTGCCGTAAAACGCTCCATAGAACCGAAAGGCGCACGGTGAATCATCACCGGACGGTGCTTTTGGTTATCAGAACCAGTGTACTCCAATTCGAAGCGCTGAGGCAACTGATAATCCACCTGAATGGTTCCCAACTGCCAAGAACGACCCAAAGCATCTTTTACCATAAAGTCCAATTTAGGACCATAGAAAGCCGCTTCGCCAGTTTCCACTACGGTGTTCAGGCCTTTTTCATCAGCAGCCTCCTGAATGGAAGCCTCAGCCAAAGCCCAGTCTTCATCAGAACCGATATATTTTGTTTTATTTTCAGGATCACGCAAAGAAACCTGCGCAGTGTAGTTATCAAAACCTAAAGCGTTGAAAACATACAACACCAAGTCGATCACCTTTTTGAATTCTTCTTTTACCTGATCAGGACGACAGAAGATATGGGCATCATCCTGCGTAAAGCTGCGGACACGTGTCAGGCCATGCAACTCACCAGACTGCTCGTAACGGTAAACCGTACCGAACTCGGCAAGGCGGTAAGGCAATTCTTTGTAGGAACGCGGACGTGCACGGTAGATCTCACAGTGGTGAGGGCAGTTCATTGGCTTCAACAAGAATTCTTCACCCTCAGAAGGTGTCTGAATCGGCTGGAAAGAATCCTCACCGTATTTCTCGTAGTGACCAGAAGTCAAATAAAGATTTTTGTTACCAATGTGTGGCGTAACTACAGGCAAGTAACCTGCCCGCTTCTGAGCTTTCTTCAAGAAATTCTCCAAACGCTCACGCAACAAAGCACCTTTCGGCAACCACAATGGCAATCCCTGACCTACTTTTTCAGAGAAAGTAAACAACTCCAATTCTTTACCCAATTTACGGTGGTCACGCTTTTTAGCCTCTTCCAACATCGCCAAATGCTCTTTCAATTCTTTGGCTTTAGGGAAAGTCACCCCGTAGATTCGAGTCAATTGCTTACGTTTTTCATCACCTCTCCAGTAAGCACCCGCCACGCTCAACAATTTGATCGCTTTGATAGAACCCGTATGAGGCAAGTGTGGCCCACGACAAAGGTCGGTGAATTCACCTGAAGTATAGAAAGTGATCTGACCATCTTCCAAACCGTCGATCAATTCCAGCTTGTACTCGTCATCTTTTTCCGTGAAGTAAGAAATAGCATCCGCTTTGGAAACTTCCTTGCGGTCGAACGTCTGCTTCTGCTTCGCCAACTCCAACATCTTTTTCTCGATGCGTTCCAAATCCTGATCACCGAAATCCTGATCGCCGAAATCTACATCATAGTAGAAACCATTGTCAATCGAAGGACCGATACCGAATTTGGTATGAGGGTAAAGAATCTGCAAAGCCTCAGCCATCAAGTGGGCAGAAGAGTGCCAGAAAGTATGCTTTCCTTCCTCGTCATGCCATGTCAAAAGCTGAACTTCTGAATCTTCCTTGATCTCGCGGGTAGCATCCCACACTTCGCCATTCACTTTGGCAGACAATACATTTCTCGCCAAGCCTTCAGAGATGCTCAACGCCACCCCGTGCGAGGTGATTCCTTTGTCGTACTCCCTAACTGAACCGTCAGGAAGCGTAATTTTAATTTGCTCAGACATAATAATATGTTATGGTTTCGATTTTTCAATATTACAACTATTGACTTAATCGCTTCACCCTACTACCCGACTACAAAGGGGCCCGCAGGGTGGTTAATCACAAAGATAAACGGTATGGGTGGGATTGCAAAATAGGAGGTAAGATTGGTCTTGATTTATGATCTTTTGTTACCCACAGCCCTTTTCTGGGCGTAGACTCCGATCTACGACCCATCCATTATTTAACCAAGGATAAAGCCTTGGCCTAACAATGTCAAACCCATTAAAATGGGTTGGGCTTGCTTTTCAAATGAATGCCACCAGTTAACAAAAAGGTTTTATATCTGGGGAAGTTTTAACCATGAAATCCGCACTAACCTGCTTCTGCTGTGGAGAAAATCAGTGGCTCGTAGGATTCTGGGCTCCATTCATCATTAGTTAACGCCCACAACTGAAGGATCAGAAAAAGGCTGTGTCTTCATTTCAGTCTTACTTCAGGCGTACATGACTGAACTTGAGCACGGCCACGAATATAGAACCGCCGAGGGCATTACCCAGCGTTGCCCATGCCTGAAATTTCAGGTAATCCATAAACGTTACCTTAGGACTTACAAGGAAACCCGAGAACACCTCCACGCTACCCACAATACAGTGGTGAAAACCGCCCATACCAATAATGGCCGTTACCATAATCACGACAACAATTCGGCTGATGGTCTCTTGTGAGGACGTCACCAGCCAACCGAGCAAGCCCATCATCCAGCCTGCAAAAATGGCACTTTCAAAAATTACGTCCCAGGAATAATCGACAAGGTGCACGGCAATGTACTCGAATGCGCGGTAATCGGTAAAACCAATTTTAGGCCCGAGGGAGGTGATCAGAAAGCTGAAAAGATAACCGCCAAGCAAATTACCCGCGTAAACAATCCCCCACAGCACCAGGAGCTCTTTTATCGTCACAATTTTCTTCAGCAAAGGCAGAATCGCCATGGCTGTATGCTCGGTAAACAATTCCGAACGGCCGATGATCACAAAGATAAAACCCAAGGGATAACACATCGCCAGATAAAATCGCTGTTGCGCCATGCTGACATCTTCCAGAAATAATGAATAGATGATACACATGAACAAAAAACTGAACCCGATTTCAAGCCCTGCCGAAAATGCCGAAAAAAACAAGCCCGTATTCGAGCGGTTGAACTCGTGCATCCCTGCCTCAATTTGCTCATCGAGAATTTGCTTGAACTGTTTCGGCTTGTCTAAAGTCGCCTTGTCCACATTATTTTTCTCAGGATCTCTTGATTTGAAAATTCCTCTGCCCATAGCTTAAGAATTGGTAGTAGTTTGGTTTTGGTGTAAATATTAACACACGAAGCTAATCCTTTTTATAAACAAATTGTTCCTTTTCGATACCAAATGAATGATACACGACATCTTGAATTCACCGTATTGACATGTTTTTTGACTATATTGAATTAAACAGACTATTCAAACTATGTTAGGCTACCGATTCCAACACCTTAACCCTGAGGAACAATCCGAGAAAACGCCTTTTGAGAAGATGCTCGACATTTTCATGCAGTTAATCACCATCACCTCTGGCGATGTGGGCGAAACCATGAAATGGATGAATGAACTTGACCGCCAGTACAAACTCACCAATGAGGATTACGGCATGGGGGATTTTTATCAGGAGCTCAAAGACCGAGGGTATATCAAAGAAAACCCACAGGACCAAAGCATTGAAGTAACGGCTAAAGCGGAAAGCCAAATCCGCAAATCAGCCCTGGAGGAGATTTTCGGTAAGCTGAAAAAATCGCACCGTGGGCAACACCACACCCCCTTCACTGGCCCGCAAGGTGATGAACTCAGTGCCGACAGGCGTCCGTGGCAATTTGGCGACAGCATGGGGCAGATCGCCATGACAGACTCGCTGCGGAATGCGCAAATCAACCACGGCATCAACGCTTTTCATTTACAGGAACAGGATCTGGAGGTGGTCGAGAAGGAATTCAAAACCCAAACCTCCACCGTACTGATGATCGACATCAGCCACTCGATGATTCTTTATGGAGAAGACCGCATCACCCCCGCCAAGAAAGTCGCGATGGCCCTTGCTGAACTGATCACCAAAAAATATCCCAAGGACACCCTCGACATTCTGGTTTTTGGGAACGATGCCTGGCAGATCGCCATTAAGGATTTGCCCTACCTGAAAGTCGGCCCCTACCACACCAATACCGTGGCAGGGCTGGAATTGGCCATGGACCTGCTGCGTCGGCGGAAAAACACCAACAAACAGATATTCATGATCACCGATGGTAAACCTTCCTGCTTAAAAGAACCTCGGGGGTATTACAAAAACAGCTTTGGCCTCGACCGAAAGATTGTCAATAAATGCCTGAACCTCGCCACACAGGCAAGGAAGCTAAAAATCCCGATCACCACTTTCATGATCGCCTCCGACCCTTACCTGCAACAGTTCGTCAGGGAATTTACGGAAGCGAATCAGGGCAATGCCTATTTCTCTGGACTGCAAGGCCTGGGCGACATGGTCTTTGAAGATTTCAAGAAAAATCGTCGAAAAAACCTTTAATTAACCTGCTCAGCCCATACCGATTGATTGATCAAACCAATACACCTGTAACAACACTCATTAGCAATAAACCAAAACAACCATATGCCAACGATCCACGACTGCACCACCTTCGGCGCACTGAAAGCCTCCAATTATCAGCCGAAAAGCATCAAAGAGGAGCTGCGAAGTAACCTCATCAAAGCCCTGCAAAACAACACCAACCCCTTTCAGGGCATTCACGGTTATGAAGAAACGGTCATTCCAGCACTTCAGCGGGCAATTCTCGCTGGACACAACATCAACCTGCTGGGCTTGCGAGGACAGGCAAAAACACGGATAGCCCGCTTACTCACCCAGCTGCTGGACGAATATATTCCCTACATTCAGGGATCAGAAATCAATGACGATCCCTTTGCGCCACTATCGCATTTTGGAAGAAGCCAGGTGGAACAACTCGGAGACGATTGCCCGATCGCATGGAAACACCGAGACGAGCGCTATGTGGAAAAATTAGCCACGCCCGATGTATCCATTGCCGACCTGATCGGGGATATTGACCCCATCAAGGCGGCCGCCCAGAAACTTTCCTATGCCGACGAGCGCGTGATTCATTTCGGACTGATCCCCCGCGCCAACCGAAGCATTTTTGTGATCAATGAACTACCCGACCTGCAGGCAAGAATTCAGGTTTCCCTTTTCAATATTTTGCAGGAAGGCGACCTGCAGATTCGCGGCTTTAATTTGCGGCTGCCCCTGGACTTACAATTTGTTTTCACGGCAAATCCCGAGGATTACACCAACCGAGGCAGTATCGTTACCCCACTGAAAGACCGTATCGAGAGCCAGATCATTACTCATTACCCTATGGATATTGAGACAGGAAAAACCATCACCAAACAGGAAGCCAAAGTGCCTGAGCAACTCAAAGAAAGCATCATCATCCCCGACCTCTTGCTTAGCCTGATTGAACAAGTGGCCGTAGAGGCCCGAAATTCCGAATACATCGATGTCAAAAGCGGGGTGTCGGCACGCCTGACCATCTCCGCCCTCGAAACCCTTTATGCCACTGCCGAGCGAAGGATGCTCCTCAATGGCGAAAAACAAAGCCAGGCACGCCTTGCGGATTTCCTTCAGATTATTCCCGCCATCACAGGAAAAGTGGAACTGGTGTATGAAGGAGAGCAAGAAGGTGCCGCCGCCGTTGCTGCCACGCTCATGGAAAAAGCCGTGCGCTCCACCTTTGCCGAGCTTTACCCCTCGCCAGAAAAAGTACGCAAACAAACCGATAACCCCTACATGCAAGTAGCGCAGTATTTCGAAAAAGGGAACGTCATTGATCTGCTGTCTGAATCCACTGATAAAGCCTTTGAAGCCGCACTGAAGAACATCCCGCCCCTTGAGGCGCTGATCAAGAAACACCAGCCCGACCTCTCCGGCGAAGAACACCTCACACACAAGGAGTTCCTGCTCCACGGGCTGTCGGCTTACAGCCTGATCAGTAAAAAAACCCTCGGCAAAGGGCACCAATTTTCAGATCTGCTCTCGGGCATGTTAAATATGGATCAGCCATTTGGCGATGAGGAATAAATTGATTTAATTAAAGGCCATTCGCCCTTTTTTTGGCGATGGACAGTTTTAAAATAGTTAGATTAATCATATGAATTTAATTCATTTTATAAATTTTTCCAGCTGAAAAGATACACCACAGCGCTCAAAACACCACCGACGATACTTAGGCGTGATTATCGACAAAATTTGTTTCACGGTTTTCACGAAAACTTCAAACATTCTATTATATTTGCGTGGAACGTGTGGAAACACGCTAATTTCCTTTAACCGTAAACTCCCTTCAATATGAAAGTCACTTATTATGGACATGCTACTGTTTACATGGAAGTAGCAGGAAAGAGATTACTTTTCGACCCTTTCATTTCAGGAAATGAATTGGCCAAAGATATTGACCTGGAGGCGATCAAAGTAGATTATCTGTTACTATCTCATGCCCATCAGGATCATATCCTCGACACCGAAGCCATTTTCAAAAACAATCCCGACCTGACCCTGATCAGCAGCTTTGAAATCATCAACTATTTCAATAAAAAAGGGATCGAAAATGCCCTTCCGATGAATCTGGGCGGCAAGATACAAATCGATGATCTGGAAATTAAAATGACCATCGCCCACCACACCAGCTCCTTCCCTGATGGCAGCTATGGTGGCAACCCTGCAGGCTTTGTAGTTAAAGCGCAGGAGGGCACGTTCTACTTTGCGGGTGATACCGCACTTACTAATGACATGAAGCTTATTGCTGATGAGTACAAGATCGACTTCAGCATTCTGCCTATTGGCGACCACTTTACCATGGGCATTGACGATGCCCTGAGAAGCGCCGACTTTGTGCAGTGCGACCGCATTGTTGCGATGCACTACGACACCTTCCCCCCGATAAAAGTCAATCAGGAGGAGTGCCTGCAGAAGGCAGAAAAAGCCAACAAAGAATTGATCTTCATCGAAATCGGAAAAAGCGTTAATCTTTAATACTTATGGGTAAAATCATTGCCATTGCCAACCAAAAAGGTGGTGTGGGCAAAACCACTACGGCAATCAACCTCGCGGCCAGTTTGGCTGCATTGGAATTCAAGACCTTGGTCATTGATGCCGACCCTCAAGCCAATTCTACTTCTGGCTTGGGCTTTAATCCTCAGGATATCCAAACCTCTATTTACGAGTGCATGGTCGGTGAAGCCACCGTCAGCGATGCCATCGAAGAGACCGACATCAACTTCCTCCACCTGTTGCCTTCACACATTAATTTGGTGGGTGCCGAGGTCGAGATGGTCAACGAGGCCAACCGTGAACAAAAAATGGAAGCGGCCATTGCTCCGATCAGGGATTTGTATGATTTTATTATCATTGACTGTTCTCCTTCACTTGGACTCATCACCGTTAATGCCCTTACGGCAGCCAACTCGGTGATTATTCCTGTACAGTGCGAATATTTCGCCCTCGAAGGCTTGGGTAAATTACTCAACACCATCAAGATTATTCAGACACGCCTGAACCCTGAGCTTGAAATCGAAGGTATTCTACTGACCATGTACGATGTGCGCCTGCGCCTCTCCAATCAGGTGGTAGAGGAAGTGAAAACCCATTTCCAGCATATGGTGTTCCGCAACCTGATTCCCCGCAATATCAAGCTGAGTGAATCGCCAAGCTTTGGGGTGCCTGTTATTGCCCACGACGCCTCCAGCAAAGGCGCCATCAGTTACCTGAACCTCGCCAAAGAGATTCTGGAAAAAAATGAGCTGGTGAAATAAACCAGGGCATTGCAAAAGATAAGATAGTAGAGAACACCACAGTGGCATGTACACTGTATTGGAATAGATATTTATGAGTCAAAAAAGAAAAAACGCGTTAGGAAGAGGGCTTGGAGCATTGTTGGAAGACTCAAAAGCAGCAAGCTTCAGTAAAGCGGGCATCGATGCTGAACCGATCACCGCCCCAATGGGGATCAACGAAATTGATGTCAAGCATATCGAGGTTAACCCGTTCCAGCCACGGACCGACTTCGACCCTGTGGCATTGCAGGAACTGGCGGAATCCATCCGCGTACAGGGGATCATTCAACCGATCACCCTTCGGCAGGTGGAGCCTGGCCGCTTTCAGATCATTTCTGGAGAGCGTCGGTACCAGGCCGCTCAGCTGGCGGGACTAACCCATATTACCTCTTATATTCGCCAGGCCAACGATCAGCAAATGCTGGAAATGGCCCTGATCGAGAACATTCAGCGTGAGGACCTGAACGCCATTGAAATCGCCCTTTGTTACCAGCGTTTGGTGGCAGAATGTGGCCTCAAACAGGAAGAACTGGGCTCACGTATTGGTAAAAACCGTACGACGGTCAATAACTATATGCGCCTGCTGAAACTTCCACCAGAAATTCAGGTGGCAGTTCGTGATCGCAAGATCTCCATGGGCCATGCGCGCGCCATCATTAATATCGATAACATTGACCTTCAGCTGAGCATCTTTAAAAAGATCGTTGCCGAAGACCTCTCGGTAAGAAAGGTGGAGCAGCTCGTGCGTGAATTGGCTTCAGGAAAATCAGTTGAAAGCAAGGACAAAAATCTTGACCCAGAACGCGCCTATCAGATCAAGCGTATTCAATCAAGACTAAGCAACCACTTCGGCACAAAAGTCGGCATTACTTCAGATGATAAAGACAAGGGCTTCATCAAAATCCCTTTCATCTCTGCAGAAGACTTTAACCGAATTATGGACATCCTTGACTTATAATTGATAATGGATTACCGTTTACTTTTAAGTTTATGCCTGCTGCTATGCTGCAGTTCCCCCGCCTGGGCGCAGTCCGACAAAAAGGAAAAGGAACCTGACTTGCATATCGAGGCCGACGAACAAATTGACCTGAGCAATCCATCGGGGCCAATCAATTATCAAATTGACTCCACAAAACTCAGGCATCAGGCCCGATATCAGGGATACACCAAAGCGCTGAAAATCCCCGAAGGGGACCTGAACGACCCCGCCGTGAGGAAATACAAAAATGTCCCGCTGCGTGCCGCTTTTTATTCCGCCGCATTACCAGGACTGGGGCAAATCTATAACCACAAATACTGGAAAGTGCCCATCATTTATGGTGGGGCCATCACGATCGGCTATTTTGTGGGCTACAACGATCAGTACTATCAGCTGTTCAGGACTGCCGCTTTCGATAAAGACAACGGCAACCCCAACGGCAACCCAATTGCAGATGCCTACACCATTGAGCAGCTTGAGCAACGGGCCGACCTCGCGCAGCGAAACCGTGACTGGTCGATTGTGTTCATGACCGTGCTGTATGCCATGCAGATCGTCGATGCACACGTAGACTCCCACCTGCGGGATTTTGAAATTTCGCCCAATGTAAGTATGGGCATTCAACCCACCCTGATCCCCAACATGACGGGGACACCAGCCGTGGGACTATGTCTGAATTTCAGCTTAAAATAGCATTTAAATCATCACCTTTTTAAAAAAATATAACCAATGAGAATCGCACTTTTAGGATATGGGAAAATGGGCAAAATCATCGAAAGCATTGCCATCAGTCGAGGACACCAAATTGTTGCCCGCATCGACAAGGACAATGCTGCCGACCTACAAACCCTTACCAATGAGCAAGTAGATGTTGCCATTGAGTTCTCTATGCCTGCGGTGGCTTTCGACAACCTGAGCACCTGCATCAAAAATGGCATTCCTGTTTTGTCGGGTACCACAGGCTGGCTGGATAAAATGACGGACGTAGAAAACCTGGTGAAGGAAAAAAATGGCACGTTTTTTTATGCATCCAATTATAGCATTGGTGTCAATCTGTTTTTTAAAATCAATGATTTTGTCGCCAAACTGATGAATCCGCAGCAGGACTATAAAATCGATATGGAAGAAATTCACCATACCGAAAAGCTTGATGCCCCATCAGGAACCGCCATTACCCTCGCTGAAGGCGTGATCAATCATACTGAACGCAAGGAAAAATGGGTGAATAATTCTTCTGAAAAAACTGATGAGTTATCCATCATTTCACTTCGGGAGCCTGAAGTACCTGGGACCCATAGCGTACACTACCGTTCGGAAGTGGACACTATCGAGATCAAACACACCGCCCACAGCCGCCAGGGTTTTGCCCTTGGTGCCGTTTTAGTGGCTGAGTGGCTTCCTGCTCAAAAAGGAATGAAAAACATGGATGACTTCTTAAAACTATAATCGACCAAAATATGGACATCCAAACTCAAAAGGAGCAATCACAAAAACCGAAGAAGAAAAAGAAAGGCTTCTTTCGCGAATGGGCGGACGCCATAGTGTTTGCCGTCATTGCTGCCACGATTATCCGCTGGCTGTTTATGGAAGCCTTCACCATCCCTACCCCTTCGATGGAGCACTCCCTGTTGGTAGGCGATTTCCTTTTTGTAAGTAAAATGCATTATGGCGCACGTACAGCCATGACCCCGCTTCAGGTGCCTTTAACCCACCAAAAAATCTGGGGAACGGATATCCCTTCCTATTTGGACTGGGTCAAGCTGCCGCAGTTCCGCCTGCCAGGCTTTTCGGAAGTGAAACGCAACGACGTGGTGGTGTTCAACTACCCGCCAGAGCTTGAGCATCCTGTCGATCTGAAGACCAACTACATCAAGCGGTGTATCGGGCTTCCTGGTGAAAAACTTGAGGTCAAAGACACGCAGGTTTTCATTAACGACAAGGCGATCAAGAACCCTGAAGAGATGCAGTTTAAATACTACATCAAAACCAATGAGTCGGTTCATGAGCGCATCTGGAGAGATAACGACGTCAATGTTGCTGACGTGATCAAGGTGCGTGGTGGCTACCTTGCCGACCTCACCAATCATGGCGCAGCATCCCTTAAAGCCCTTCCTTTTATAGAAGACGTGGTGATGCTCAAGAAAAACAAAGGCGATGCCACAGCAGGAATTTATCCTGATGCCAAGCGATTCGCCTGGAATGCCGACTGGTGGGGGCCGATGACCATCCCTGCTGAAGGCATGACAATTGACATCAACCCAGACAATATCCTTCGTTATGGGAAAGTGATCAAAAACTATGAGCACAACGATAATGTTGTCCTCACTGAAGATCAGATCACGATCAACGGGCAGGCCATCAAGCAATATACCTTTAAGCAAAACTACTACTTCATGATGGGCGACAACCGCCATAATTCTGAAGATTCACGTTTCTGGGGGTTTGTACCGATGGATCATGTTGTCGGGAAAGCATTCTTCACTTTCTGGTCTATTGACCCTACAGCTCAAGGCTTCGGGTTACGCCCAGGAAAAATCCTTAAAATGATTGATTAAGCTTCGTGCTTCAAAATAATACAAAGCCAATTCGCATTTCGTGAATTGGCTTTTCTTGTTGAAGGGCTTTGCTTCATTTTAAAAAAAATACGTTTTCGTCCTTTTTACCGTATTATCCTACCTGTACCAAGGTAAAATTCTGTTTACCCAAAGTAACATTCTGGTTAATCATTAAATTTTTAAACATTAGGTTTAAATTATTCAAATAGATTCCGATATTAGGTCAGAAGCATCGCTTCCACAAACAAACTAAGGGATAAATACAGCGTTATTACTCTTGAAATAATCATTAGCTAAACAAAGGAGATTAAGGATATGGTCACAGAAATCACACAGGGCATAAAAGTATCCGTTGAAACGGAATACCAACCTGATTACTCGAGCCCCATTCAACATCACTATGTCTTCACCTACCGAATTGCCATAGAAAACCAAAGCGAACACACCATACAGCTGCGCAGCCGCCATTGGAAGATCCATGATAGCAATGGGCAAACAAGAGAAGTGGAGGGCGATGGGGTCGTTGGACAACAACCAGTACTCGAACCTGGGCAGTCGCACAAGTATGTCTCAGGCTGTAACCTCAAAACAGGAATTGGCAAAATGCTCGGCCGATACGCCATGGAGCGCCAACTGGACGGAAAGCAATTTGATGTCGCCATTCCTGAATTCAATATGATCGTTCCATTCCGAATGAACTAAATATTGCTTTCAGCAAAAGAATACCTAATTTGCCAAAGATTAGGTATTTTTTTATGCAAAAATTACATCAGTTAAAAACGTTAATTAGGCATTGGTTCTTAGCCGTTGACCGCCATTCGCTCCATGGGCAGTTTGCCTACGACCTGTTCGAGCATACCCAACGGCAAGCCCGCCCAAAAATGGAGGCCCTGGAACAGGCGCGCAAAAAATTATTGACCGACGGACAAGTACTCTCCTATCAGGACATGGGTGCTGATAAAACCATCCGTAACAGAACCGTCAAATCATTGGCCGCACGCAGCCTTTCGAGCCCACGGATGTCCTCCTTCTTTTACTTACTCACCCAATGGCATCAGGCGCAGCAAATTGTGGAACTTGGCACCTGCCTGGGCGTTAATACCGCTTACCTTTCCAAAGCCACCACGGGAACGGTACACACCTTCGAGGGGATTCCACAGATCGCCGAACAGGCGCAGCAGCTCTGGGAAGCGCAGCAGCTGAAAAACATCCGCTTAACAGTAGGAGATATTGACCTCCGCCTGCCCGAATTCCTGAACACTGCCGCCCCTATCGACCTGGCCTTTGTTGATGCCAACCACACCTACGAGGCCACCTTGCGCTACTTTGAAATGTTGCTGCCGCACTGCCATCAAAACGCTTTGCTGATTTTCGATGACATCTACCATAGTGAAGGCATGACCCGTGCGTGGGAAGCGATAAAAAATCACCCGAAAGTAAAAATGAGCTTCGATTACTGGCGCTTTGGCATTGTCTGCCTCTGCCCCACCATCTCGGCCAAACATTACCGCATTGGCTTCAGTTGGTGGTAGCCCAATGGCCCCAAAACAATGGCCGCAATCTTGAAGGGCGTTTCAAATCTAAAAAATCTGTGCCCATAGTTTGGCGATTTACTGAAGCAAAGGGTTATTTGAAGAGCACAGCACCGCTATTGTTGAAAAATCATTAAAAATCAATTCCAATCACCTAAATTTGAAGTTGCAAGGTAATTTTAAAACATGCGCTTAATTAGCCGTGACCTTTGTAAAAAAGATTGACCTTCCTAAATTTACATCAAAACGAAAATTTCATAAGCATATGTCTGAGGAGAAAAAAGCAGGGAATAAGTTGCTTCCCGTAGTAATTGTACTGGCCATCTTACTGTTAGTAAGTTTGGGCTATATTTTTCACTTACACCAAGTCAATACGGTATCGCAACAGGAATTGCAAAGTTCAAAACAAAATGTTGAGCTCTTGCAAAAAGATTTAGATAAGAAAATTGCTGAAATTCAGGAACTCGGCGGAAATGTTGATGACCTGAAGGCCGTTCGCGAGCAACTTGAGCAAGAGAAACAGGCTTTGGAAGAAAAAAGCACCGTAACCACCCGTCAGCTGTTGGCTTTTAAAGACAAAGCAGAAGGTTACCGTGAGCTTTTGGTAAGAAAAGAAAAAGAGATTGCCAAACTCAAGAAAATCAACGAGCAGCTGGTAACAGAAAACAGCGATCTGAAGGAAGAGAAAAATGAGTTGAACCGATCGATCAAAACCCTGAATCAGAAACAGGAAAAACTGAACGAGAAAGTGGAATTTGCTTCCCGCCTGAAGGCCGAGAATTTTGAGCTGATCGCCATTAACAATCGTGGAAAAGAGCGTAAAGGGGATGAATTCCGCCACCGCCACCTCGAAAAACTGAAAGTCAATTTCAAAATTGCTGACAATAAAGTGGCACCAGTCGGAGGCCGTGAAATTATGATTCGCCTGATTGATGAGAATAACAATGTATTGTTCGATGTTTCTAAAGGAGGCGGAAGCTTTATGCTTGATGGCCGTGAGACTTTCTACTCTGAAAAGCAGGAGATTCTTTTCGACAACACGCAGCAAAGCCTAACCTTCATTTACGACAAGGGCACTGAATACGAAAAAGGAAAATACATTTTGGAAGTTTACGCTGACAACTATAAAATGGGGCAAATTCCTTTCTCGGTTAGATAATATTGGTGGGAGGTTCTAACCCACAGATAACACCTATTTTCACCGATTGATCCGAAAGGGGCACGGTGAACTGATAAATGCGAACCTTTCTGAAAGGTTCGCCTTTTTTTTGCAAGGCACGGGGCGGTCGAACAACTCAGTTCATTGAACGGAGCGCAAAATACTATTTCAAGAGCTGTACGGATGCATCCAATGTCATTAAGTTAAGGATTTTGGATTGACTCAAGTGTAAATTTGAAATGCATGTAAATGGGTTGTTGCATAACTGGAATTGTAGTTTATATCAGCAAATAATATTTCGTTTTGGTAGGGTCAGACCCAATGTCATTAAGTTAAGGATTTTGGGCTGACTCAGGTGTAAATTTGAAATGCATGTAAAGGCATAATTCATTATGTCTCACATAACAATTTGAACTAATCCAAGGGAAATCAGCGTTGTGTTAGACGTTAAAAATAACGTCTCTACGGGGTAAGGCGCTTAACTTAATGACATTGGGTCAGCTCATACAATGGCCAAATAAAATTTCGTGGGATAATATCGGATTATGGTTGCGCAACAGCCTCCTGCAATATGGGGCCTGCAAAAACAAAATCATGGTCTAAAAAACACGCCACCCGACTACTTCAGGCACCAAATTTGCCCCTAAGTTTTTGAAATTAAAATAAACACTGTATATTTGCAGGCCGAAAGAATTCTTTCGGTTTAAAAAAATCACTTAATACTTTAAGCACAATGGTACTTAAAAATTACGAGACGGTTTTCATTTTTACTCCCGTTTTGTCTGATGAGCAGATGAAGGAAGCCGTTGCCAAATTCAAAGACATCTTGGTAAAAGAAGGTGCAGAAATCGTTAATGTTGAAGAGTGGGGTCTTCGCAAGTTGGCTTACCCAATTCAGCACAAAAAAACTGGTTTCTACGGTTTAATCGAATTCAAAGCTGCTGCAACAATCGTTGACGCTTTGGAGACTGAATTCCGTCGTGATGAGCGCGTTTTGCGTTTCTTGACTACTGCTTTGGAGCCAGCTGCCGTTGAATACAACGAGAAGCGTCGTAAAGGCGAGTTCAACAAAAAGAAAGAAACAACTGAAACAAAGGAGGCTTAAGTCATGACATTGATTAACGAACCAGTAAATCGTAACGAGAATCGCAAAAAATATTGCCGATTCAAGAAAAATGGTATCAAATATATCGATTATAAAGATGCCAACTTCTTATTGAAATTTGTGAATGACCAAGGTAAAATCTTGCCTCGTCGTATCACAGGTACTTCAGTAAAATTCCAAAAGAAAGTTTCTCAGGCGATCAAGCGTGCACGTCACCTTGCGTTGTTGCCATACGTGACTGACTCATTGAAATAATTTTTGTAGTTTTTTAAAATTTGATTGAGAAATGGAAATTATCCTAACAACAAACATCAAAGGTTTAGGCTACAAAAACGATATCGTTGACGTTAAGCCTGGATATGGTCGTAACTACTTGATCCCTCAAGGTTATGCGATGGTAGCAACAGCTTCTAACAAGAAGATGACTGCTGAAAACATCAAGCAAGCTGCTCACAAAGCAGAAAAAATCAAAGCTGACGCTGAAGCATTGGCTGCTAATATCGGAGATACTAAATTGACTATCTCTACTAAAGCAGGTGATAACGGTAAAATCTTTGGTTCTGTAACGACTAACCAAATCTCTTCATTGTTGAAAGAAAAAGGTTACGATGTAGATCGTAAGCAAATCTCTATCAACGGCGAAGTTAAATTTGTTGGTGAGTACACAGCTTCTATTGACCTTCACAAAGAAGTTAAGCATGAAATTAAATTTGAAGTTATCGCTGAATAATTTCAATCTTCATGTTAAGATATTAAAGCCTGAACTTCGGTTCGGGCTTTTTTTTGTCCAATCCAATTTTTTATTATATTTATAGTTCAACCTAAACTTAATTTAATGAAAAAGTTAATCAACCTACTGGCAGTATTCACCTTCCTATTACTGACGCATCAAGCGAACGCACAAATTGGTGTTTCGAGCTATGGCATTAATGCGGTGAGTGTCAATACACCCACCAACAAAATGATCAGCGGTGAGCTGAAGACCTTCGCCAACCGAGATTTTGAAGATTTACTTTTTGAGCTCGACGGCTTCTACAATTTCAAAGCAGGAACCTATCACCGCTTTTCAGCAGGTTTAGGCATCGCCTTTTCGCCATTTATATCCAATGACAGAATGTATGCCGTAACCGTCCCCCTATCTCTTGAATTATACCCCCTGCAAGATCTCAAGCAAATTTCCTTATTATTTGAGGTCGCTCCTGAGTTTTTGATTGAGAACCCAACCCGCCTGCGGACTTTGTGGGGTATCCGATACACTTTTGGCTCCACCAGCAAATCATCTTCAAAATAAATACAACCCACATGTTGAAGGGTATTCCCCCAATACCTTCAACGACTGCCTTTCTATTTACAGATTCACAAGGATAAATTCTTTACGGCCGTGTTAAGTATTAAAATGGATAATTGCAGGCTTAAACTGTGGATGATAACACGACAAATCGGAGACTGATCCCTCCTATTATTCCTAAAGCTGTCCAAAAAACAGCGAGCAAGACAGTACATTTTTTAGCAATAATAATTATATTCTACAAAAACCTCCAAGTCGATCATGATGGTGCACCACCCCAATGAGGGCAACACCACCTCGCCTACTGAGGCCAATTCTTTAGCCGTCAACTTAACCCGATACCGACAATGCATACCGCTGAATTCTGGACCGATCATTTCCAAAATAATTTAACCGTCAAGAGGATAAACTGGGACATCAAACCCAACCTGACCAACCGTGAGAAAGCAGAGATACTGTACTCCCTAAAAGCGTGGCAACTCGGGGAAACGAGCGATGGCAAACATTTATTGGCCGCAGCAGCAAAGCATGCCAATCAATACCACGAACCCGCATATGTGGAGGCCGTTAAGCTGTTTATCAAGGAAGAGCAGAAGCATGGTAGAAATCTGGCCAAATACCTCACTGCCATAGGGGAAGAAACCATTCAAAAAGACTGGGGGGATTATTTCTTCAGGAAAATCAGGCACCTTAACACCAGTATGGAGCTGTGGACGATTACGGTACTGATCGTTGAAAGTGCTGCACAGATCTTTTATCAGGCACTCAGCGACGCCAGCAATTGCCCACTCCTCAAATCGATCTGTAATGACATCCTGATCGACGAAGCCCACCACATAAAATTTCAGAATGAAAGGCTCTGGAAAATTTTTGAGCACAAAGGATTTTACCAAAAGGCCCTGAGCATTGGGCTGTACGGAATACTTTTTTTTGGAACAATCCACGCCGTTTGGTTTGGCCACAAAAGAGCGTTCAGAGCAGGTGGAGTCAATAAAAAAGAGTTTATGCGCCAAATGTATTATAAATTCTTCAACAGCCTGAAATACTCTCACTCGAAGCCTGCCCCTATGGAATCAAATTACGCCTCCGCCTGAAAACCCGACGGAGCAAGGCAACGCAAAGTGGCCACACGATTTTTTTGATGTCGAAAATCGGACATCGTTTACAAGCGTGTTAAAATCTAAAAATTCGTAACGAAAATTCGGCGTATTGCTGAAGTGATGAATCGAATTTTATCCGTCAAATGGCCAAAATTAGTTCCTAATTCAAATCCTTAAGTATTCAAATAATAAGGAAAGTGGTTCAGCAATAAAGTAAATGTTCATATCATCCTAATTTTATTGTACAAATCACATTTTCACAGAAATCAATAGACAAAATTCATTACAGCAGGTTCAATAACTGAATTTACCAAATCCCGCTGAGCTATGTCTGCCGATACTTATAATTGTGATCATGAACTTTTCAAACTTGAGGACCTTGAAGATCGCACCCCCACTTATGCCAAAGTCAAGGATCTTGACCTTGTGGTTATCCGATACAACGACGATCAGGTATCCGTATTTTATGGTCGGTGCCTCCATCGTGGTGCCCTGCTTTCGGATGGCTATCTTGAAGGGGACAACCTCATCTGTGGGCTACATTACTGGGATTATCGCATTGATACGGGCGTTTCGGAATATAATAACGAAGAAGCCCTTCATCATTTTAAATCAACCATCGATGCAGGGAAGGTCTATGTCAGTCTTCAGGAGGTTGAAGACTACCTGAAGGAAAACCCGCAGCCTTTCGACCGCGAAGCTTACCTCGGTTTATATGCCGACACCAATCCACAGCCTACGGAACCGCATAACGCCACCATTCAGTCCCTTGCCAAAAATGGTCTGAATGCCAAACACGGCCCTGCGGAAGCCATGGGTGTGGAGCGGGATCAACTCCCCAAATGGGAGGCCATTCAGTTTCTTCCTGCGCAACTGGCGCGCCGACCACTGATGGACGATGCCGAGGTTGAGACCACCACGGTGATTGGTAAAAAGGCCAAAAAACCACTGACACTTTCCATGCCTCTTTTTGTTACGGACATGAGTTTTGGAGCCCTCTCCAAAGAAGCCAAAATCGCCCTGTCGAAAGGAGCTGAAATGGCAGGAACGGGCATTTGTTCAGGGGAAGGAGGAATGCTCAAAGAAGAGCAGGAAAACAACAGCCACTATTTCTATGAAATGGCAGCAGCCAAGTTTGGCTTTTCGTGGGAGAAAGTAAAACAGGCGCAGGCTTTCCACTTCAAGGCTGGTCAGGGCGCCAAAACAGGCGTTGGCGGACACCTGCCTGCCAATAAGGTCAATCAGGAAATTGCCGACGTCAGAGATATATCAGTGGGGGAAGACGCCATCTCACCCCCTGCCTTTCCCGACCTGAAAACGGCGGCAGACTTCAAGGCTTTTGCCGAGAAAGTCAGGGAAGTCAGCGGAGGCATTCCTGTCGGGTTTAAAATGTCAGCAGCACATATTGAAAAGGATATGGATTTTGCCCTCGAGGTTGGGGTGGATTATATCATTCTTGATGGACGAGGAGGAGGAACAGGCGCTGCACCGACGATCATTCGCAATAATATCAACATTCCTACCATCCCCGCACTGGCACGGGCAAGGCAGTACCTCGACAGTAAAGGTGCAGACCATGTCAGCCTGATTATCACGGGTGGCTTGCGGGTGGCCGAAGATTTTGCCAAAGCCCTGATGCTTGGCGCTGATGCCATCGCCATCGGAAATTCCGCCATTCAGGCCATTGGCTGTCTGGGGATGCGTGCCTGTAATACTAATTTCTGCCCTGTGGGCATTGCCACGCAAAAAGAAAACCTGCGTGCCCGCTTACAGATCAACAAATCTGCTGAACAGCTCGCTAACTTCTTCAATGCAAGTAATCAGTTACTGAAAGTCATTAGTCGCGCCTGTGGCTATGACCAACTCAGCGCCTTCAAGGCCGATGACCTGACTACCTTTAATCGTGAAATGCACCACCTCACGGGCATTGCCTATGGGGGAACTAATCTATAAACTACCCGATATGAAAATTAAAACGGATAAAGAGGCCCTTGCGGAATCCATTGATTATCTACACCATCTAAGCCAATTTCTGGGAATATTTGGTCATACCATGGTACCTGAACAGGCCGATACCTCCCATACCAATATGGAATGGAACGACAAGGAAGGACGCCTTTACGGGCAGTGGAGTGGCGGTACGCCAAAAATAAGAATGTTCCTGCAATTTAAGGATGCGCTGCTGGGCATGCAGACCGAGCAGAAAACCGTTTTACAACCTTCGGAATCCTGGTCGCCAAAGGAAATCATTCAGTGGATGGAAAGCCGCCTCGCTTTTCTGAGCAACCAGCCCGCAAAGATGAAGCTTGATTTACCTTATGATTTCAAGGATTTTGAAGTGAATGATCAGCCTTATATTATCCCTGACAATAAATACTTATGCCATTGGGGCCGTATGCTTGGACAGTTCCAGCATGTGATCGAGCAGCTCACAAAGAATGAGGAACACACGGGAGCAACACGAGTTTGGCCACACCATTTCGACCTCGGAAACCTGATAATTCTTTCAAAAAATGAACAGGGAGAAGCCACCGAAACGATCGGCCTTGGCCTGGCTATTCCCGACCACCTCAGCAGGGAACCTTATGGCTACATTAATTATTTCAACAAGGAAAAGAAATTACCTGCTGATCGACCAAGCTTGGTGTATGGCCATTGGGTGGATAATGGAATGCAGGGCATCATTTGTCCGATTACGGAATTCCATGAGGACACCATAGAGCAGGAAAAGGAAATCAAAAAGTTCCTCAGTGAAGGCATCGAAGCGATTAAGAGCATGCGATAGCTGAAAATGGAATCCTCGCCATGTGCCTGTTGAAATTGAGCGATGACGACCATCAAAATGTCATGTCATTCCTGTCCGCTGAAATTAGCGAGTGATTCCTTTATCCTTTACAGTTTCAGATGAATCAGTGAAGTTAAATTTACAGCAACAAAAATGGCTGCTTTGCCGATAAGCCATCATCTGTACGGACGTTGCAGCAACATCACTACGGTGGTAGAAATTATCTTTCGATTGGGGGGATGGCCTATTTTCAACAAGCTTGCCCATAAACTATCGCGAGACGCCGTCTCGTGATCAATGTTTAAGCTGAGTTTTTGCTACAAGGCAATCTCACTACGACAGTAGAAATTATCTTTCGATTGGGGTGATGGCCTATTTTCAACAAGCTTGCCCATAAACTATCGCGAGACGCCGTCTCGTGATCAATGTTAAGCTGAGTTTTTGCTACAAGGCAATCTCACTACGGCGGTAGAAATTATCTTTCGATTGGGGTAATGGCCTATTTTCAACAAGCTTGCCCATAAACTATCGCGAGATGCCGTCTCGTGATCAATGTTTAAGTTGAGTTTATGCAAGGAGGCAGCCCCTCGTGTAGGTAATATGCTTTGGGTATTTATAAAGAGAGGGATCGCCGATATTGTAATCATCAGACCATCCCTCTTGTAATTATGCATCCACAAAATTAACAATTTCTTTTACTGAGCACTAATCGTTTTCTTCATTGTAAACTCCAGATCTCCTTTACCCGAAAGTTCAAAAACATAAGTTCCTTTTACAGGTAAAACAATAAACAGTTGCGTTTGTGGCTCAATTGTGATGGTTTCAAAACTTCCTCGTGACGCACTGATTTCTACTGCAAAATTGAAAGGATTACGAAAACGGACATTACCGAATGCGTCTTCAGCATTCCATTCAGCAATCGTATTAATCAAGAATTTTGGGTTTTCACTATCGACAACATAAGCGGCCTCAAAACTTGTTTCACCTGCCAAAATAGCCTTTCGAGCCTGTTCCTGCACAGAAAGAGCAGGCGTATTGTCTTCTTCAGCATCACCGTCAGGGTCTTGACCCCCCTCTGTTCCTCCTTCGTCTACACCAGAATTATCATCTTCAGCACCTTCGCCATCCTTATCTTCCTCAGGAGCCTGAACCTCCTCTTGTCTGTCATTTTCAGGTGTTGGATCATTGGAAGTATCAAAGCATGACGATAATGATAGTGCGAATACGGATAATAATAAAAAAGTCTTTTTCATTTTTTTATGGTTGATTAAAAATACTAATGCAATTATAACGCCTTCGCAACCTTAAAAAAAACCAAAAAATAATTCACGATATGATTCAGTGTTTTATATTAACAATTTTCATCACTTTTCTATAATTTCATTTATTATTTTAATATGATGATGTGAATGAATTCCTATAAACTTAATTGCCTTTTTCTTTCTCATGTCTCCAAAAGCAGGGTGTCTGAAATACTTATCAGGCGGTAAAGAGGGTAAAATAGCAACAGCTTCCCTTGCTTCTTTCAGCATTTGCTCCAATAAGGCACGGTCAAGTTGTTCCGGGGGCAAAACACGTTTAGGAGAGCGCCCTTTCCCCCTCGGAATGACCCCAAACCACTGAATCAACAACCACATAAAAGAATTCTTCTTCACGAATTGATCAGGGACTGAAGCCTCCATTACTCCAATAATGCTGATGATCACCTTGAGGGCATGACCTATATGCCAATAAGTACCTGACTTGGAGACGGACACCTTTTGAAGGTCTCCTTTTTGGATAGCCTGATCGAGGGCATGCAATTGATTTTCGAGCTTGGTCATGATAAAAATTATTGGGTTATACTCACCAAAACCAAATTCGGGAAAGAAGGTTAGCGCCCGTGGCCTCAAAGCCAATCATTGGCGCGGCCTTCTGTACACTGAGTGCTCCAGAGAGATCAGAATCACCTTCGATCTTCAAAACACACCTCCCCATAATCAGCATCTCCGAGTGGCTCATCGGCTGATAAAACAGCGGTAGAATATTTGAATAGTGCCTGCGTATTTTCCATCTGTGGGCTTTTAAAACCGCTTTTAAAGGCTTAAGCCTATAAGCCTCCAACTGCGCTTTCAAAAACTGGTGATACGCCTTTGGCATCGGGCAGGCATATACGGGATGTGCTCCTACAACTTCCTCCATCCAATCCAGGAGCTCCGAAAAATCATTAGTTACAAGCTCCGCAAATGCTGCCCCACTTCGGAAGCCGATGATGTGAAATGAATCTTGACGGGAACTTGTGGCACTTGCTGAAATTAAAAAGATGCTTTTCATAGGTCGTTCAATTTTGGTCTTATGCAATGATAAAACCAACAAGTGCACCACAACTACACTGAGAAAATCAAGCACAAAAAAAGGCCGACACCAAAGCATCGACCTTTAATATTTTAATCAGTGGGATGATTATTTTGCTGGAGCAAATACCCAACGAGAAATACCATATTCTTTGTTTGAAACTTCAACCACCAAGTTATTACCTTCGAAGTATAATTTATCTCCGTTATCAGCAATTAGTTTACGGCCACCTTCTAACATCGTTTCGTAGTTACTTCCTTTGAAATCACGTCCCTTAATTTTAAGAACCACTAAACCTGTTTGATCGTTTGTTACATCCTCAATTGCAGCATCGTCCTGTGCAAAAGGAGCTGCCATAATACGACGAATTTCTGCTAAATTTTGTTCCTTAGGAAAAACCATTCCCCAATCTTTCGGCATGCCTTGTACTTCTTCTTGATAATCTAATATAGCATCATCTAACTTAGATTCATCAAGGTTTACATCAACATGCATTGCATATGTGTCATTCTCTTTAGCAAACGATCCTTCAAGCAAAAAATCTCTAACGTGAGCGGCTTTTTTAATTAATGTTAATGCTGCAGCACCATCTTGTGTTTTTGACGCATCTTCTAAGTCTTTCGAGGGCTCGAATTTACTGATTACCCAATGACCATCTACAATTGCTTGGAAAGTAGAATCTGCGGTTACGATCATTTCGTCAGCGCGTTTTTGGTCTAACTCCTCTTGAGAAGGTTTTTCAGGAGTTGGATCATCACTTTTAGATGAACATGCGGAGAACATTGTCATCGCACTAAATAATACGGCAGCGTAAAATGTTACTTTTTTCATAATAATAAGTATAGGATAGGGCTCATGCCCAATTAAAAATTAGTTTTTAAAGGAGAAAGTCTTATAAAATCTTTCTCTCTCGGCCAGGGCTTTTTTCCTCCCGTAGAGGCCAGCAATAATGGTAGGGTCGTCAGTACTTTTAATACTGATCGCCAATTTAAGGTCTTGTGCTTGCTCATCAGAAATCGTTAAACCACTGACAGTGAAGCGACCATAAGACTGACCCGCTTTAATTTCCACTTCTTTCTGAAAATCAAATTCCTTGCCGACTTCGCCCAAAGAGTTCGCCGCCACGAATTCCAGCTGAATGCGCACATCATGATCAAGCACATGAGAAAGTGCCAGACTGTCGGTAGTTACCCCTTCAGGATCACCATTTCGACTTTCATTCATATACACGACGCCCTCTTCGCCACTCATGCTTACAAAGGCGGCACCTTTATAAGATTTATCCAAAGGGATATTATCGTAGCGATCCGTACAGGCGGTAAATCCCATGGCCAAACCCATGGCTATCATCAATAACTTTTTCATATTTATTCAGATATATTTGGGTTGGCATTGATTTCCTCCAATGGCACCGACCAATTGTATTTTGGAGAATTCGCGGGTAGCATCTCCCCAGTCGATCGTTTCACAACAATATTCAAGTCTTGTGCCTTACGCTTCAAATCATAGAACCTCAGACCTTCTGAAAAGAGCTCGCGGCGACGTTCCTGAAGAATCGTAGTGGCCGTCAGCGTGCTTACTTCCGATGCTCCACGGGCTTTGCGTAACGTATTGAATACACGAAGCGCAGCCGTTTTGTCCGTATTCATATTGGCTTCCGCATAAATCAAATACTGCTCTGCAAGGCGGAAATATTTATAGCACAGGTTTCTGTTAATCGCGGTATTGCGATCATTCACCTGCACAATATATTTATTCGGCATATCGTCAGTACTGATATAATCTTTGTCCTTGCGGATGTCATCAGCTTCAAAGGATTGTAAAAGTTCAAGCGCAAGTTTCACCTTACTGAACTCATAAATTTCCTGATAGTCAATCAAACTCGCGTCGTCGGTATCCGACAGGTTATCCGTCTCAAAAATCACTTCCTGATTGTCTGAACCTACCTGATCTTCCCACAACTTCCAGTAGTTATCTTTATCCAAAAGTGGGGTATTGATGAAGTGTGCTGCATTTTCACTGGCCACCTTCATATCTCCCATATATAGGGCAATACGCGCTTTCAGTGCCCAAACAGCCTGCTGACCAAAAACGTATGGCGCATCGGAGCTGGAAGGGTTGAAATTGGTCTCCTTAAAGATCTCTGATGCACGGTCAAGGTCATTGAACATCTGATCATAAACCTCCTTGAGGGTAGATTTACCCAAATATTCACGGTCAAGCTTCAGTTTTAAAGGCACTGCAAGCTGGTCGCCATTTTGCCCTGTATATCGTGGTGCGTAAAGCTCCACCAGGTTAAAGTAAGACCACGCACGCATGGCCAAAGCCTGCGCCATAATCTGGTCTTTTTCATTCTTTTCTTCATCAGACTGCGGCGTTACCACATCGTAATTGTCCATGATCACATTGGCACGGGCAATTTGCTGATACTGCACCTGCCAAACGAAAGGCTGAGGCTGAGCGGTGTAGTTCCAATGGAAAATATTATAGTTTGACGGTGCGTAACCCTCAATCACCTGGCGGAAATCATCTGATGCAAAATCAGAAGTGGCCATATTCTGCTGAGGGCTTGTCAGGTCGCGGTACATTCTGTTCAGCGCCATCTGATAAGAGGGAACATCATTGAATGCCGTTACTGAAGGCACCACATCCTGAGGCGTGATATCAAGCAAACTACAGGCACTTGTCGAGGCGACCATTGCGCCCCAAAATGCCATTCGGAATATCCAATTTCTTTTACTCATACTGATTAGAAAGTCAAGTCAAAACCTAATGTAAATGAACGCCACAATGGTTGCCCGATACCCGTTACCTCAGGGTCAATACCCTGATAATTCGTGATGGTCAGGATGTTGTTTGCCTGTGCGGTCAGTTTCAGTGCAGTTACCCCTTTAAGGTGTAATTTCTCCTGCAGGTTGTAGCGCACAATCACGTTTTTCCAACGGATATAAGAAGCGTTTTCCAGGAACAGTGAGTTCACCGATGTATCGGTAAAGAATTTAGGGTATGGCATTGGTTTCACATCGCCAGGATGCAACCAGATATCGCCCAGGAATCCACCGTAAGGCACTTCCCCATTCTTCACGTTACGGATCATGGTCGATTTCAGGTTGTTGTAATTCACCCCACCCCATGCATAAGTGAACAGGGTTGAAACCTCCAGATTTTTATAAGTGAAAATGTTTGTCCATCCACCAGTCAACGGCTGATCATAAGTACCAAAGCCAGTTACCTGCGGCGCAAAACCACCAGGTACCAATCGGCCTTTTTCATCATAATAAATCGGCTGACCATTCACAGGATTTACCCCTGCCCAATGTTTCACAAAAGCACTGTTAATCGGTTCTCCAACTTTGAACAGTCCTTCCGTTCCTACACGAATCTCATCCTGTCCGTAGAGGTCTGTAATTTTATTGACATTGTAGGCCACATTCAGGCTTGACGTCCAGCGGAAATGATCCGTACGAATCGGCACTGCCGACAAGTTCAGCTCGATACCCTTGTTTTCCAAAGCACCAATATTCTGCAACAAATCGCCATAACCATTACTCAACGGAATGGAAATATTAGACAACAAATCATCGGTGTTTTTAATATAAGCTTCGATAGTACCGTACAGACGGTGATCCAAAATACCGAAATCCATGGCCACACTCCATTGTTTTGTGCGCTCAAATTTCAGGTCAGGGTTATAGAATTCCGTCAGGTTCACTGTTCGCTGTCCGCGGTAAGTATCGGAGTTGGTGAAGTCGTAGAACGGCATTCCGAGGGTCTGGCGGATACCCGCAGAATTGTAGTTTACCCCATAAGAAACACGCATACGCAACTGATCGAAAAACTTGCGGTCTTTCATCCAGTCTTCTTGCTGAATATTCCAGGAAGCTCCCGCACCCCACGCAGGGACAAATCGCTTGTCTTTAGGCAAAATAGAAGAGCCATCGTAGCGGAACGAACCTGTCAGGTCATACTTTCCTGCATAAGAGTAGTTCCCCTGTCCGTAAAAACCGAGCAATGCATTTTCATACAATGAGCTGTTGATTTTCGAATCTGGGTTTGCACCAATAATCGGTGCTACTTTATCAGCAAGACCTACACTGCGGAAACCAAATCCCCAGTTTTGGTCATGAATATATTCTGTTCCTACTGAAGCGTTGATCATGCTTTTCTCACCAAAACTCTTGATGTAATTGGCAGACATGTTCAGGCGGGTGGTTAAGGATTTCGACTGGTTTTTCGAGAATGAACCATCCTTTTGCGTATCTTTTATTGCATCGGGATTGGCCAAAGCGACTTGGTCATTTTCCCCATCGTTAAAGGTAAACCCTACTTCCGTTTTCAGGTTCAAACCTTTCATTACCGTCCAGTTCAAACGAGAATTCATGTCAATTCTCCAGGCGTCGTATTCCGAATACTGCTTGTACAGCTCATCAAAAGGATTGATGAAATTCACACTTCCTGTATTCGGCTGACGAGCCACAAAACTTTCTGAAGATGTGGTTTCGTAAGGCTGCAAAGTGTAGATCAAACGGGCTGGTGAAGTGCTTGATTTTGAACGCTGTGAACGGCCAATCGAAGCATCAACTCCTAAGGTAAGATTCTTGCGAAGGTTATGGTCGATATTGAAACGAGTGGTATAACGTTTTGCCCACGAGTTCAAATATCCCCCCTCTTCGTCATAGTAAGAAGCCGACAGGTAATAACGGGTATTGTCCGACCCGCCCGACATGCTCATTTGCAAATCTTTCACCTGGCCTGCACGCGAAAGCTCATTCAGCCAATTGGTATTCTTACCTTCCAGTTCCTGATATTTTCGCTGCTTATAGGCGATCACCTCTGGGCTATCGCCCTGATGTGGTGAGTATTTAAATCCGAGTCCGTCCACGATCGAAAGCTCACGCTCCATCGCCAGTTTCTCCTTGGAATCCATCAGCTCAATACCGCCAAGTCCACCAATCGGACGGATGGTATGCTGATAGCGGATGTTGTAGGTTGTTTTACCGACAATCCCCTTTTTAGTCTTAATTTCAATTACCCCATTGGCACCACGTGTACCATACTGAACCGTCGAAAGACCATCTTTCAGCACTTTGATGTCCACGATATCATCTGGGTTGATGGTATTAAACACATCCGAAGATATAGGCGCGCCATTCAAAATATACAATGGTTCGTTGGCGTTGTTGGCCATCTGCTGCTCGGCATCGTCTTTGGCACGTACCCCCATGGAGTTGTTACCACGGATACGAATTTTAGCCTGCTCGCCAGGTTCGCCACTTGCCTGAATCGACAATCCCGCTACCTGCCCCTGCAACAATTGGTCAAAAGAGCCCGAAGGTGTACCCGCTGAAAACACTTTGGTGTCAATCTTTCCTACTGATCCGGTAATGGTACGGACATCCTTCTGGCTTTCCCCGAATACCACCACATTCTGTAGCGATTTCACCTCTGACTTCATCTGAACATCGACGATCGATTTGTTGCCCACTTTCACCGTTTGGGTAGTATACCCCATATAAGTGAATTGCAACTCGCTCGTGCTGGTCAAACCACCGAAACGAAACTGACCGTTGTAGTCTGTTACCACACCCGAGGTTGTGCCTTTCAGGATGACATTCACCCCAATCAAGCCTTCCCCTGTATCTGCGTCGGTAACAAGCCCCTTAACGGTCACTTGCTTTTGAGCCATCGTGAAGCTGGGCATAGCCCAACCTACCGTCAGCAACAGTAAT
The DNA here is from genome assembly GCA_947498325.1 of uncultured Persicobacter sp. Lineage (GTDB taxonomy): Bacteria > Bacteroidota > Bacteroidia > Cytophagales > Cyclobacteriaceae > Persicobacter > Persicobacter psychrovividus. Next base: position 41,021 of record CANMKE010000026.1, on the reverse strand, counting down.
AGCGTAATTAATTGTCTCATAAAAATCATTTTTAGGAGTAGAGCGCCCGTTGTAGCAACAGGCGCTCAAAATAGGTTTATCACCCCCTCCCGCTTACTTTTTAATAGCTTCAGGATTAGGGCTTAATGTGAATTCCAGGTGTTTGTTCGCTTTCAAATACTTGCGCGCCATTTTCTGCAAATCTTTCGCAGTAACCGACTGGATATCCTTATTATATTGTTCAAAGTTGACTTTAGACTCTCCTCTTGACCACTGATCCTCAAGGAGTTTCCTCCAGTAACCATTCATTTGAAGCGAAGCTTTTCTGTCTTTCAGTGCTGCTTTCTTTACCTTATCCAAATTTGTTGCCGAAATGCCTTTTTGCATCTCTTTTATTTGCCCAACGGCTGCATTTACCAAAGCATCTCTGTTGGCAGAAGCACAGGTAAAGAAAATATCCATTCTATAATGGGTATAAGGATATTTGAACACATTCGCCGCAGCATATGGAGAATATACCCCACCGATTTCTTCGCGTAATTTTTGATTTAAGCGGATGGTCAGGATGTCGCCCAATAAGCCCATCTCTACACGGTCTTTCTGGCTTGCAGGGAAATCGCCTGTGTAGCGAATCACTACTTTAGACTTGTCCACGGTATTGCGAGGGTAATCAAATGACATGCCTTTTTTCGGTGGACGAATTCCTTCATCATTGAAAGAGGCATCCACAGGACCCGCAGGCAAACCGCCCAAATAGGTGGTTAGTAATGGCTTGATGGTATTGACATCGAAGCTTCCCACGATAATGAAATGAGCACCTTTGGCGGAATTGAATCTGCTTTTGTAAAAATCAAAAGATTTATCAAGGCTCAGGCGATCCAATTGCTCAGGAGTCAATAAGGTCTCCGTGCGTGGATCATGCTGGCTCATTTCTTTATTAATCTGATCAGCAAAATAAGAATCTGGATCATTGAGGCTATTTCTGTTGTATTCCTTTTTGTTGTCGATAAACTGCTTGAACTTCGCTGGGTCTTTACGTGGTGCCGTATAGGTCAGGTAAGTCAATTTCATCAGTGTTTCAAAATCTTCTTTCGAAGAGAAACCACTCACACCTTCGGTATATCGGTGGATATATGGCGCCAAATACACTTGCTTTGCAGAAAGGATACGATCCAGTTGCATAGAAGAGAAGTTCGACAAACCACCCAGATTGGTGAAAGTAGCAGCCATTGAAGCATTATCGAAATTATCTGCCGCAGCTTTGGAATAACCGCCGTTACGTACCGAAGTAAAACGGATTTCGTTGTTCTTGAATTCCGTAGGTTTCAGATCAACCGTTACGCCGTTGGCAAAAGTCAAATGCGTTACATCCAAATCCTTATCGTAAACCTCTTTGGCAATTTTACCACCTTTTGGTGTGGTGGTCATCAGTGGGGCATCAACAACTGTATCTTTAAAAGGAGTCACCTTCTCTTTTTGTACCTGATCAAGGGCAGTTAAAAGATCCGCTTTGCTTGGCGTGGTGGCAGAAGCTGGGGCAGTCAATAAAACGACTCTGTTTGCTTGCTCGCCATGCATGAATTCCTCCACCAATGACTGCACATCGCTCAGGCTAATGGTTTTCAGACATTCGTCTACAAACTTTTTCTTGAAAGACAAGGTGCTACACTCTTCTCCTGAAATCACATGGTTGGTAATCAGGGCGGTAAGCTGTGCGGAAGTCTGTTTGTTTTCTTCCAGGGCCATACTCTCGAAATCCTTTCTCAGAATTTCCTTTTTACGATCGAGTTCCGCCTGCGTGAAACCATATTGCTTAATGCGTTGCAATTCGCGCATCAGCCCTTTGGTACCATCAATAATTTTATCGGCTTTCACTGTTGCCAGTGAGATATAGCGGTTTTTGTTGCCCGAGGCAGAAGTTGAATACGACTGTGCATACATATAAGGAGCATTCGGTGATTGTGCCACATCGCTCAATCGTTGATTGACCATATAAGTGTACAGCAAGTTCACTACCGAACGGCGCAAATCTTTCAGCGTCTTCTCTTCATGTTTTGGGTATTTGTGAATCACCTTGATCGAAGTCGAGGTAATTTCCTTGTCCTGAATAATTTTCACCAAAGTGTTGTCATGATCAGGCACACCATAATATTTGCGTTCTTTTTCAGGCGACGGGTTGGTCATCGGTCCGAAAGTCGCAATAATACGCTTTTCAATTTCAGCAGGATTAAGGTCACCTACCACAACAAGCGTGGCCAGGTCTGGGCGGTACCAGTCTTTGTAAAACTGACGGATGCCCTCTTCATTTCCTTTGCCCATTACTACGGACATCAGGCCAATCGGGCGGCGGTCCAAATAGCGAGAGCCTTGGTACAACAATGGGTACATGGCATCTTTGAGGCGCTGAGACAAACCGATCGTTGTTCTCCACTCTTCATGGATAATCGAACGCTCTTTGTCAATATCTTCTGTGGTCAGGTTCAATCCGTTCAGGATATCGCCCAACATATAAAAACCATTGTCCAGTGTTTCCTTTTTGCTGTTCGGCAAAGGCAACATGTAAACGGTTTCGTCATAGCCTGTGTAGGCATTCAGGTCACTACCAAACTCCACCCCGATCGACTGTAAATAATCCACGAGTTGGTTTTCAGGAAAGTGCTTGCTCCCATTAAAGGCCATGTGCTCTAAAAAGTGCGCAAAGCCACGCTGTTGCTCTGTTTCCAAAATAGAACCCGCCTTGATGACCATTCGAAACTGGATCTGATCTTTTGGCAGGGCATTTTTCTGAATATAATAAGAGAAGCCATTAGGCAGGGTCTTATGTATAATCGCTGGATTTAGGGGAATTGCTACGGTATCTTGACTTGCATCCTGCGCAAAGGCTTTCGGCAAACCAAGCATCATCCCTATCAGGACAAAAGCTTTTAACATTTTCATCATATCACTTTTCTGTTGTTCGGCCTCCACCCCTAATGGGCTGGAGCATTGGAAAAACGCCAATGGTTTTGGTTATTTGTTTGGAAAATCTCAATAAAAGGAACTTCCACTTAACAGTTTTATTAAACAAAACCCTCGCCAAAGTACTCCAAACCGATGCCACAGCACGGAGTAATGATGTCGATAATCCTTCTCTGTAATGTTAATTTTATCCCTGAAGCAACACTACTTAGATACATTCAATTTCATAGAACATTTATTATATTGATCATTTTATAATCATTTGCCCGAATGAGCATATACCAAAATATATTTGTTGTTTGAGCTGAAACAAAAAATTTATCCCTGTTTACCCCACAAAGGCCCGCACCTGCCCACATAAAATTTTGAATTTTATTCTTCGGACAAAAAAAAGAGCCCCAACCGAAGCTGAGGCTCTTTAAGAGAATGACGCATTTAGGTACCCTTAAGCACCGCCACCAGTCATTGTGAAGTACAGATTCACGACAGACAATGCACCGATAACCCACATGGTGATCGACAACTTCGAGGCACGTCCATTCGCCAATGCGATTAACACATAAGCGATGAAACCAAAACTCAAACCGATCGAGATCGAGTAAGTCAAGGGCATCAAAATGATCGTCAGGAATGCGGGGATGGCTTCATTGAAGTCCGCAAACTCAATTTTGTTAATATTCTTAAACATGAATACGCCTACGATAATAAGCGCTGGTGCAGTAGCAAATGCAGGAACCACCCCAATTACAGGGCCGAAAAACATTGCAATAAAGAATAAACCAGCCGTTACGACCGAAGCCAAACCAGTACGGGCGCCAGAGGCAATTCCCGATGCTGACTCCACATAAGTCGTTGTGGTTGATGTACCCAAAACAGCACCAATTACAGTCGCTAAAGCATCTGCCTCCAGTACTTTTCCGATCACAGGAATGTTACCATCTTTGTCCACCATCTTGGCCTCATAAGAACAAGCCACGATTGTACCGATAGAATCGAACAAATCTACAAACATAAAAGAGAAGATCGCACCAATCATTGACACCTTCAGGGCGCCAAGGATATCCAATTTAAAGGCAATAGGAGCGATAGATGCCGGAAGAGCCACAATATGATCAGGTGTATTAACCACACCAAAGCCCATTCCTACGATTGTACAGAAAAGGATCCCGATAAGAATCGAGCCTTTTACTCTTCTTACTTCCAAAATTCCGATCAAGACCAAACCTGCCAAACCAATTGCTACCTGTGGTGTAAAGTGGCCAAGGCCCACCAAAGTTGCTGGATTAGCGACGATCAAGCCCATCTCTTTAAAGCCGATAAAGCAAATGAACAAACCGATACCGGCGCCCACCGCAATACGCAGCGTCTGTGGAATACTTGAAATGATTTTCTCCCGAACACCAACGACCGTCAGGATCAAAAACACTACTCCGGAGAAAAATACTACCCCGAGTGCTTCTTCCCATTTGGCCCCTTGCCCCAAAACCAGGGTATAGGTAAAGAAAGCGTTCAGCCCCATTCCTGGAGCCATAGCGAAAGGTACATTCGACCAAAAAGCGGCCAGAAGTGTACCGACGATTGCTGCAATACATGTTACAGTAATCAATGCTGGCTGATCCATACCTGCCGCTCCTAAAATATTAGGATTGACAAAGATGATATAAGCCATCGTCAGGAAGGTTGTTAGCCCTCCAAAAATCTCCTGCTTAACGGTTGTTCCACGTTCTTGCAGTTTGAAAAACTTTTCCATGATTATTTATCAAGTTTAGAGTCCACCGTTCGTGGCCCTTAATGAGAAAACAGATAGTGGGCAAGCATTGAATAGTACGGTGAATCAAGGAAATATCCGCACAGACCCGTCGGCCGCCAATGTTGAGGTTCCACTATCCAACAAGGTTTATTCTAAGAAATTAGAATGTGTACTTTACTGCAACCGTAGGGTTGACCATCCACTTGTTGATTTTATCACGCAAGAAGCTTGGATTATTTTCAGCAAAGTTCATGGAAATTTCAACCTCACCACCCACAGCAAAGTGGTCTGTTACATTGTACCAGATTTGTGGTTCAGTCAAGAATACCAGTTGTTTTCCGTCGCCGTTAGGAAGTGCATCCCCACGGAATGTTTTATCTTCTGTCCATACATCAGCAAAACCGTTGAACATCACTTTGCCATTAAACAAAGGCCAGATCCAAACAGTCGTGAACTGAGCATCCAAATGATTGTTGGCACGAGGATGATACTTGTACATTACAGTAGCGTGAACAAACAAATCACCAAAAACGAATGGCTTGCCAATACCCAACAATGCCGCACGACGAATAGGAAACTGCCCATCAAACCCATCTTTTTTAGGGCTGAAAGTAGCAAAACCATCATCATACTCCACGTGTAAGTTCAGCTTGCTGTCGTTAAGGTAAAATTTATGAGAAATCTCCCAATAGAAAAGGCCGGCACCACCATCTTGGGTGTTTCGGTAATCCACATCAGAGAACATGAAAGTTTCCCCTTTTTCCCCTGGCTTGAAATACTCAAAGGTAGAAGTGAATACCTGATCCCCGTAATTTTGATTCTGACCTTTTTCTACCGGACGGCTACGGTTGAAGTCATAATGAAGCTGTACATTCTGTGCGCTTACACCTTGCGCAACAAAAACCAACATTAAAGAAAGTAGGAAAAAAAGCGTGTTTAAACGTTTATTCATCGTATTAAGTTTAAGAAAATTAAGTTTCCGCAAAAATACGAGCAAAAAATCTAATTACCACATCAATTTGATCATATAGCGCACAACTGATAAAAAGTACATTAAATTTAAGTATAACACAAACTTAATACTATATTAACCTAAGCGATCTAAAATTTGTCCAAAGGATGACACCTCACGTTCCATTTGCTCTAAATCGAAACAATCTAAATACGCACTTAATTGTTGCCCTACCTGCTTGAATGCGGGCAATTTAAACTCTTCGGCAAGTGCTTGCAAGAGCTCGGCGAAGTCCTCAACGTCATCTGACATCAGCTCATCGGCCACCTTTTTCCACAGGGGCGTCAGTTCTTCACGAATCACCTTTCTCAATGCTTGTTGCTGAATTTCCGATAAATGTTGCAGGCTCACCTGACTATTTCCTCCCGCCGCGGGTGCGGTATCAGAAGCGGATTGCTCCTCCTCAATATGGTGAGGAAGGTATTTCGACATGGCCTCTTTCAGGTCCACGGCACTGATCGGTTTCCGGAGCAGCCCATCGCATCCGGCGTCAAATACTTTACCGCGGTCCTCGTTCATCACCGAGGCGGTCAATGCTAAAATCGGCGTATGCTTCAGGTGTTCGCTGGCCTTGATTGTACGTGTCGCCTGATAACCATCCATTACGGGCATGCGGATATCCATCAGCACTAAATCCGGTCGTTCCTGCTCCACAATTTCACAAGCTTCCTTACCATTGGAGGCTTCAAATAATTGCAGCGAAGTGTCTTTGAGGTTTTCAAAAATCAACACGCGGTTAATCTCAATATCATCGACCACCAATACTTTTGCCTCCGCAAAAACGATCTTTTGCTCGGCAGTAAACCCATGCTGTTCCTCCTCGATAAGTGTCATACCGAGTTCGACCGCTGGCAGTTCAATAGAAAAAGTAGAGCCTTTTCCTTCCACAGAAGAAAGCGACATCTGTCCGCCCATCATCCCAACCAGGCGGCGAGAAATGGACAAGCCCAAACCTGTGCCGCCATATTTACGGGTACTTTGCCCCTGTTGCTGTCTAAAAGCCTTGAATACCAGATCCTGCTGATCCTGCGGAATACCGATACCCGTGTCCTCCACGGCAATATTGATTTTCACTTCATTTTCCTGCTTCCCTTTGGCATGCTTGACAGTCAGCTTCACATGGCCCTGATCAGTAAACTTCACCGCATTACCGATCAAGTTGAAAATCACCTGACGCAAACGTGCCTCATCGATCATCAGACTGACCGGGAAATCCGTTGCCACCTCCACAATAAAATCGAGGTTTTTCTGCGCTACCCGGTGGGCAAATATCTGCTGAATTTCCTGAAAGAAGCTTTTTGTCAGCACAGACTCATAGGTCAAATCCATTTTACCGGCTTCAATCTTCGACAGGTCGAGAATATCATTGATTAACGTCAGCAAACTTTTTCCACCAGCCTTAATGGAGTTTAAGTAACCCTGATGTCGCGGATCAGAAATTTGCCCTTCGAGCAATTCCGTAAACCCGATCACCGCATTCATGGGCGTGCGGATTTCATGCGACATATTGGCCAAAAACTCCGACTTCGCCTTGTTGGCCTGCTCCGCCTGCTCCTTGGCTGCCTGCAAGGCATATTCTTTTTCTTTCAGTGCTGAAATATCCATTTGCGTACCAATAATTTTGGACGCCCGACCATCAGGTCCCCATTGAAAAGCAGTGGCGCGAATCTGAACTTCAAGATAAATGCCATCAGACTTTTTCAATCGGATATCGCAGACAATACGGTCGGTTTTCCCCTGAATCAGATCAAGCACTGACTGACTGAAATCCTCGAGATCATCAGGATGTGTAATGCTAAAAATATCGTCCTGATAATCGCTTAGCTCGCTCGGGTGATACCCCAGCATATTATAAATATTCTCAGAATAGAAGAAATCACGGGAACTGTAGTCGAGGTCAAAGACCCCATCATCAATAGAATGCAGGATACGCTCCAGGCGCTCCTGAGTTTCCCTGATGTCTGTAATGTCCCTTGCCGAAATAGTCAAGCCCTGATATTGCCCATCTTCCCCATAAACGGGCAATACCTGAACGGTCAGGAAGACCCTACCTACAGAAGACGGCAGGCTGAACCAACGCTGAATCTGATGCGGACGAATATTCCCCGCCCTGAACTCTTTCATGATGCTCACCAATTCGGAATCCACATCGGGAACCACCTCTTTAATGTACTTTCCTTCAATTTCACTGAAATCCTTCTGAATTGCTTTTCGGAAGGCCAGGTTTGTCCTCACCACATTGCCATCGGCATCCAGCAGGGCCATAATCTCATGCGCCGTAGAAATAATCGTGCGGTACTGTCGCAATCGGTCTTCGGAAATTTTCTTCGCTGTAATGTCCTGAAACGTACCAATAAGGTAATGACGGCCATCTTTACTCATGCCCTTTTCATTCCCTAAAATCCATCGTTCCTCTCCTTTGGCAGTACGGATTTTGAAAGTCGTTTCTTCGAAAATATAGTCCTGCCAGTCACTGCCCTGATGCTGATTCACCAGCTTCTGAATGGTGCGCGTGTTGAACAGGTGTTCCTCCTCTGGAAAATACTGCTGCAAAGAGCTTACTTTGTGGTCAAACTCCTTGGGATCAATATCAAAAATATCATAAAACTCACTGGACACTTTCAGCTCATCCGAGGCAATATCCCACTTCCAGCTGGTCATTTTCGTAATTTTCTGCGCCAGTCGCAAGGTCCCTTCCCGCTCCTGCAGGCGAACGAGTGCTTCATGTTCTTTGGTGTTGTCAACCACCATCCCTTCGATCAGGTCGCCATTGAACGAGGCATTGATCAGCAAATGTCGAATGCTGCCATCTTTGGCATAAATCTTCACCAGGAAATTCGTTACAGAACCATCCCTTCGAATACGATCAAGGAGCTCCTCCACCTGTTCGCCTTCTTTCCATATACAGAAAAAACATGGCTGATCGTCCATCAGTTCAATAGAGGAATTATATCCACATAAACTCGCCATGGCCTCATTGAGGAATTTAAAATCCCCTTCGTGATTCAATCGGAACACCCCCACCACAGAATCATCCACCAGGGAACGATACCGTTTTTCACTCGCCACAAATTCTTTTTGCGCCAGCTCAAGGTTTCGCTTGCTTTCCGAAAGTTCCTCATTCTTCACCTCCAGATCGTGTAAGGTCGCCTGCAAAGTTTCGGTGCGTTCAACTACCCGTTTTTCAAGCTGATTGTTGAGGCGTTTGATTTCAGTGTTCGAGGATTCCAGGCTCTCGAAAGCGGTCATCAACTCTTCCTCCGCCACTTGCTTTTCCTGCATTGCGGAGGCCAAAACGGTGAACGACTCAATCATCTGCCCTACTTCGTCTTTTCGTTTCCTGTTTTTATGCAAAAACGACATCATATCGGGCTCTTTCCCCCCGGCAATCTCTCGCATCATTTTGGAGACCCGCAACAAGGGCGCGACAATCCGGTTCAGGAAAAACACGAGCAAAGAAACCAGCACAACCAGGGAAATCAACGATCCCAGCAAAAGGTTGCGCGTTACGTTGTTGGTCAGTTCCGTAATCTGGGATTCCGGCACCTGAATAATGAATGACCACGGGTTTTCGCCAAAACCAATATTTATCGGGGAATAAAACTGATACATCACCCCCGCTTTTGTTTCCACCTTGCGCTCACGGGCACGCCCCTGATATACAATCAGCGGATCAATTTTTCGCTCCTTGTAGGATTGTAATTTACGCCCGATCTGGGTAGAATCTGAATCAGCGACAATGGTGCCGTCGTTACCTACCAACAGCACCCGCCCACTTACAAAAGAGCCGATTTCTGCTATACGTTGCTGAATATTGGCCAAAGAGACATCCACCCCAATGGCACCTTCAAAAATATTGTCTTTTCCTTCGAGTGGCGTAACGGCTGAAATCACCAGCTTTTGCTGACCTCCGCGCTGCGCCCAATAAGGGTTAAGCACCAATGGGCGCCCCACCACGCGGGATTTCAGGTACCAGAAAGAGGTGTCAGGATTTGCGAAAGGCAACTCTACGGTAACAGAATCTCCCTGATGATAAAAATTGGGCATATAACGACCATTTTTATCGGAGCCCAGGGTATTTTTCTCCTGCGCATCCAGGCCATCGAGGGCATTGGGTTCCCAGACCATCCAAACACCATCCACGGTAGGGTCTTCCATCACGGATTTTTCCACAATCTTATTGATCAGTTCCCGCGGTTGTTTGTTGGTATGTTTAATCTGCAGAATCACCTCTTGCAACAACTCCCCTTTATTGAGTGAAACCGCCAACAGCTCTTCCATATTACTAGCATAGCGCTTGGAGATCTGATTGGCCAGCACCTTGGAGGTGCTCAGGGTGTAATCGCTTGTTTTATGATGAATACCATAGGTGAGAATTCCAATACCAACGAAAAGAACCGAAACCACCAGGAATATAATTTTCTGCTTGAGTTGCATGCGTATTTTATTAGGCGAAATAATGAACAGGAGTCAAACGGTTTAATGAATATAAACAGTTCGGCAGGATTCCCCAAAAACCCTTGGAAATCAATCTTGAAATCACATCCATTCTTGGAATTGCGCATCAAAAACGGACTGATAGCCTTCGATATTCTGAATATAGTTTAACATCTGATCGAAAAAATCATCAGAAGACAAAGTGGCGCTGTCGCCGATAATCCAGAGGTGTTTTTTTGCGCGGGTCATGGCCACATTCATCCGTCGCTGATCCTGCAAAAAGCCAATTTTACAATCCGTATTGGAACGAACCATGCTCATCAGGATAATGTCCCGCTCCTGCCCCTGAAAGGCATCCACGGTATTCACCGAAATATTTGCACGCCAAGGGTGGTCTTTCCACTCCTGCTCCAAATGTTGCTTCAGCCATTCCACCTGTGCTTTATAGGGGGCAATAATCCCGACCGTAGGAATATTTTCTGGGCTTGCTTCGGCAAGTTGCTTCAGGTAGCCAAACAGGATCTGTCCTTCTTTAGGGTTAAAGCTTGACCGTGAATCCCGGTGTTGTTGCTCAAAGAAGCCTGCCCCTGCGGTATCCACCCATACCACGGGCGACAGCGATTCCCATCGGCCATTTTTTACCGTAGGGTGCGCTTTCAGTCTGCCCTGATAGAAATGCCTGTTTGAGTAGCCCATAATCTCCTCGTTCATCCGGTACTGAATGGTCAGCATTTCATCTGCATCATTATTATTGATGGTCTTTTCAAACAGAGTCCTGGACAAACCCGCTTTGGCTGCCTCAAAGGATTTGATCGTCGGTGGCAACTGATGGTGATCTCCGGCAAGTACAACACGATAGGCTTTTAAAATAGGAATCCAACAGGCGGGTTCCAGCGCCTGAGCGGCCTCATCGATAAAGACTGTTTTGAATTTCATTTCGCGGAGCAAATAATGAGAGGCCCCAACAAGGGTACAAGTGATGACCTGCGTCTTGTCGAGGAGATCATCAGAGATGTAATTTTCCAACATGCGCGCCTCTTCAGCCAACCTGCTGGCCTCCTGATACAGGCGAGTCCGCTGCGCCCTTTCCTCAGTGCCAAATTTTCTTTTATATTTTCCAGCCAGGCGAATATACTCTTCCCGCTTTTTCTTCACCGTTTTCAGGTCTGAATAACTCGAATGATTAACGATCTGCATGTCAAGAGTGAACTGCATGGAGCTTTCCGTTACCCGTGCCGGATGCCCAAGCCGAATAACTGACAAGCCCATTTCATCCAGTTTGGAGGTGAGCAAATCAACCGCCGCATTGGAAGGTGCACAAACCAAAACGGTCTTCTCCTTTTTACAAACCTGACGGATCGCATAAACCAAAGTGGTGGTTTTCCCCGTACCCGGAGGGCCATGAACCACCGCCACATCTTTTGCCGTCTGTATCTTATACAGGGCATTGTTCTGAGAGGGGTTCAGCTGTGGCAATTGTTCCGGAAAGGCCTCCTTAAAACCTGCCTGCTGATCACCGAGCATAATTTCGCGCAGCTCCTTGGCCCGGCCGGTAGCATTGGCCACAATATTTAATGCCCGTTCCATCTCGCGGTAAGTGGTTTCCTCAAACATGAGTTGCAAGCCGAGGTGTCCCCCTTCAGTAACCCAATCTGGCAATTCATCTTCCTGCAATACAATTCTGGCCACCTGCCCACGAACGTACTGAATCACGCCCGAAAGCCATTTTTTTCCTTGCTGCCCGTTATCATTGACAAAAATCGCCACACTCTTCCCTGCCCCAAACTGATGGTTATCTTCCTGCCCTTTGATGCGTTCAATATCAATCACAAGCCGTTCGCCAGTGCCATAGAATTGTTTATTGAGCTGAACAGGATACCAACAAACGCCATCCTTCCTTTTTTTATCGATAGATCGTTCCATCACCTGCTGTCGGAAAATCGCCAGGTCTGCTTCTTTTTCCTGCTGCAATAATTTGATGGTTTGTTGGATGGCAATCTCAGAAGTTGAGGGCATAATGATATGTATGGTTTAATTTATACGGAAGGAATGATTTAGAAGGTGTATTTGTTTGTCCGCAGATTTCAAGCTATCGCGAGACGCTGTCTCGTGATAGCAATAGATCGTAGGCTATCACAAGAGGGACTCTCGCGATAGTTCTATAAAAATTCATGGTCTAAATACGCTTTCGAATATTTTTGTACCTATCGGTACGGACGTTGCATGCAACGTCCCTACATAATATTTAATATTCAATTAAAGTTCGAATTTAGGATATTTTTCAAAAAAACAACCACCCGTTGCGGCATACAACAGCATGTAGCGTGAAAACAACCGCAAGTAGTTACTGAAAATATCTACTTATAATCTTTCGAAATACTTTTGTGATGTTAAAAAAAATTTTCAATATGAACCTCATGGAAACAAAATCAATCGGAAGAAAAATCGCCGAGGCACGAAAAAATTCACATCTTTCTCAGGCTAAACTATCGGAAGAACTGTTCATCAGTCCGCAGGCAGTCGGCAAATGGGAAAGGGGGGAATCCATGCCCGACATCATCAGCTTGAATAAGTTGGCGAAGATTCTAAAGGTGGATCTGAATTACTTTTCAGAAGATTTTGACTCCACACCACAGAACAATACCAAGCCAACAGCCGAGGAAAAAGCAATAAACAACACCTTTGATTTTTCAGGTGGAATTTGGGAGGATGCTGATTTTTCAGGTTTAAAAAATCTGCACCAACAATTCCGCGAAGCCAACCTCAAAAACTGTCAATTCATAGGCACAACCCTCTCCCCGCTTCATCTCAAGGACAATCAAATTATCCAATGTGATTTCACAAAATCCGATTGGCAACAAAGTAAGGTGGAGCGATCATCCCTGACCAAAAACACTTTTGAACAGACCAATTTCTCAAAGGCTTCTTTCCTCAAAAGCTACATCAAAAATGGATCAATGGTCAGTGCTAATTTCAGCGAAGCCACCTTCGATCACTGCCACCTTCAGCAGTTGAAATGTAAGCATGCCCAATGGCGCAAGACGAAATTCACGCAAACTTCCTTCGAACAGATGACCTTCGTTGGCCAATTCGAGGATTGTGCTTTTGACGGTTGTGGCTTTAAAAAAGTAACCTTCGAAAATGCGACTTTGGTCAATACTTTTTTCAAAAATAACAGAAAGTTAAAAGATGTCCGCTTTGTGAATTGTAAAGCCGATGCCTTGACTTGTGCTTTCCTGAAGAATGAAGGTGTGAAGTTGGATGGAATTGAAGTGGTGGAGGAATAAGGTATGGCTATCACGAGAGGGACTCTCGCGATAGCGCGAAAGGTAATCTCATGCCTTACAGTACGAACGTTGCATGCAACGTCCCTACATTATATTAAAACGTCACCATTATGCCCTTCCATTTATCTTGATTAAATTACAAGATATTCAAGCTAAAACTACAAGATGAACTACCTCGCCCACCTGCACCTTTCCGCTCCCGATGCTGCCCTGATGGCTGGCAATTATATCGGTGATTTTGTTAAGGGAAAAAACTTCAGTGCTTTCCCCAAAGGCGTGGCCGAGGGCATCATCATGCATCGAAGCATTGACCACTTTACCGATACGCACCCCTTGGTTTTGGAAGCCAAAAGCCTGATCCGTCCACGGCAGGGCAAGTGGTCGGGCGTTGTAATGGACATGTTTTTCGATCATTTTTTGGCGAAGGAGTTTGAGCAATGGCAAGGAATGAATTTGGAAGAATTCACCACTGACAGCTATCAGAAAATTGCTGCTTTCCACGATTGTTTCCCCGAACGGGCGAAGCAGATCTATCAGTACATGAGCAAGGATGATTGGTTGCTGAGCTATGCGACGGAAACGGGTATCTGTCAGGCCTTGGCAGGCATCAGCAATCGGGTGCGGCATCCGAATAATATGAAACAAGCATATACCGATTTAAAGGAATTCGGTGACCCGATTAAGGGACTGTTCCGAGAATTTTATCAGGAATTGCAGGCGCATTGTATTTCGGGGGATTTTTAAACGAAACGATAAATATGTCCACAGATTAATGGAATTAAAAGGACTATAAATATGTGAACCTTCGCCTTTTATAACATCAATTGTCCGACAGACCATTACGACCACCCACAAAAATTAAAGGGATATTTATTGTCCGCAGATTTCCACAGATTATTTTTGAATGAGTTTGAAAGGTTATAGTTACAAAATGACCTGAAAAAAATAAAAAGCATGGTAATTCTTTAAATCATGTAAATCATGGTCTTTAACACCGATCCAACATTTGTAGGCAACCCTTAATTTCACCCTACCATTCTCCATTTTCGCTATAATCAAATCTCATAAATCCCATAAATCTGTGGACAATAATTAAATCAACACACGGGTAAATATCAAAACCTCTTGCCCTTTCCCATAATCCCCATAAATTTGCGCCACGAGGCGACGCACCTTTTTCGGTCGCCCGCAGATTTTATTATTATGATTAAAGTATATCCTAAATTTGGCGTTCGTTTTACGCTGACCGTATTGATCGTTTTGTGTTACAGCGCCGTAATTTTCAATTTCCACCATGTGGCCACAAGCCCCTCTGTAACAATTTGGTGGCTGATTTCTTTGGCCTTTGCCTTTGCGCTCTCTATTATCTTGACCGTCCGCTTTTTATTGGAGCTGAAAAGTTATAAATTTATTAAAGCGGAAATCGAAGAAGAGCGCCTATTTGGTCTTCAAAAAACCACATTCAGCACGCCAGAGATGAAATTCTGGATGAAAAGCGATATTGAATACAAAGGCAAAAGAATACAAGAGCTCATCATTGCCTTTCCTCAGCGAATAATACGTATAAATCCAAAAAAACATACCGAGTTCGATCAAGTACATCGGTTCCTACTTAAGCATTTCAAAACCAAACAAAAATAGCGGATGAATTTCCCCTTTACTCAACACACCTACCATCAAATTAAAATGCTCCTGAAATGGCTATTGATCATTACTCCACTCGCTGTGATTGTGGGGTCCATCAATGCCTTTTTCCTGTGGTTACTTTCCAAGGCTACGGATTTCAGAATTTCCACTTACGACAATTATGCATGGATCATCTACCTGTTGCCTTTGGCAGGGGTCGCCATCATCTGGGCTTACCGTAAGTTTGGAAAAAACTCCGAAGGGGGCAACAACCTGATCCTTGATGAGATCCATGCCTCCAGTGCAGGAATTCCTGGTCGCATGAGTCCTTTTGTCCTATTCTCCACGGTCATCACCCACCTTTTTGGAGGCTCGGCAGGCCGAGAGGGGACGGCCGTTCAGATTGGAGGAGCCACCGCCGAACAATTGGGCAAACTTTTCCGCCTGGACGAAAACGATCACAAGCTGATTTTGATAGCGGGTGTCGCCGCAGGTTTCGGCTCCATTTTCGGCACACCATTTACTGGGGCAATTTTCGCTCTGGAGGTGCTGTATATCGGCCGCATGCGATATAATGCGATTATTCCAGCGCTGTACGCTTCTGTTATCGCCAACTTCGTGACCGTCGCCTGGGGGACTCACCACAGCCATAACAAGCTCAGCAACATCACCGACCCGATCAATGTGGCCTTTAACATGGACATCCATTTTCTGCCCGTTAGTTTGCTGATCATCAAAATTATTGTTGCCAGTATCGCATTTGGTCTGGCGGGTTATCTTTTTGGGGAACTCACCCACCAGGTGAAAGACACCCTCAAAAAACACATCAAAAACCCTTACCTGATTCCCGTTGTTGGGGGTGCCGTAGTGATCGCCATTGTTACGGCGACACAAAATTATGATTATATCGGTATTGGGGTGAAGCCTTACCATGAAGGAGGCGTTGCCATCAGTACGGCCTTTCAGGAAGGTGGAGCATATTGGTACTCCTGGATTTCAAAATTAGTATTGACCGCCATTACACTTGGCGCAGGATTTAAAGGTGGCGAGGTAACCCCATTGTTTTTTGTGGGCGCCACTTTAGGCAACACCATGGGTGTTTTACTCGACGGCCCCATTCCATTGTTTGCCGCACTGGGATTCATTGGCGTATTTTCTGCCGCCACCAACACTCCCCTGGCTTGTACCATTATGGGCGTTGAACTTTTCGGCTCTGAATATTTCCTTTACTTCGCCTTGGCCTGTTTCACAGCTTATTATTTCAGCGGGCATACAGGGATCTATACCTCCCAGAAAGTGCATACACCGAAGCATATTGGTTCTTTGCAAAAGTTTGAAGAAAATTTGGGGCAATTGAGGAAAAAGGGTAAACATTTACGGCCTCCAAAAACCAACTCCTCGGACGACTCGAAGGGTTAGGCATAATTATTAGCGGTTGATGCTATTGCTATCCGCATGTTATGATGGAACTAAAAACAAAAAAGATTTGCCATTATAGCAAATCTTTTTGTTACAAAGGCACATTATTTTTATTTCCCTCACTAAAACCTACTATTTCAAACACATCATTTTGGTCTTTGGGGACTGACCAACCCTTAAGCGATAATTGTTCTCTTATCTCTTTAATTGAACACTTTCTCAGTTTAAAATAAAGGACAAACTCAATAACCTCTTCAGGAACTTTTTTTTAGAAGCCTTTCATCAAGCAAGAAAGTACTTTTAGAAGTCGATAAAAATACAAGTGCTCCATATTTAAACAACCACCCCAATAGTAAACCAAATCCTCCTAAATATTCAACTAAGAAAGACCTATTGGCCTTTAAATGTAGATCAATTATCAATGATAAACTTGTTAACTCTTGGTTATGCTCGAAAATTGGATAAAACAAAAAGAGTTGTTCTGATAAAAAATAAATGCTTAAAAAAAATAAAATCAAATGATCCAAGGTCCTTCGATTGTCAACTACTGACAGCTTCACTAATGCAGTTAAAGAAAGTCGCATGATGATTGCCGAGAGTGCTATGCTAAACATTAATCCTCCAGGGAACATGATTGAGATTGCTGTCAATGGGCTACTTAATCCAAGTAAAACTGAGCTACCTAAGATTACCAACCATAAAGGAAGGTATTTTTTACTGTAATTCGGTTTTGGAAGACTTTGGGGAATAACATAATCCAACATTTCTTCCTCACGTTCAAACTCCTCTTTCATCTTTTGAATTGCATCAGTACCACTGCTTTTAAGGAATTTTTTATAAGCATAAACAAACAGTCTCACTCTTACCGAATTACGCCCCCCATCTCTAATTTGACGGCCTAATAAGGAACTTTCAACATTCACAATTCCCTCGGAATATGAAACACGTACATATTCTGAATATACATTGTATTCTCCAATAATTTTTGCATGAACTTCGCAGGGTTTCCTAATCGTGTTGTGCCACCCTAATTGCTCAAAAACAGCCACAACAACAGGCAAAAAATATTCTTCTTCTAAATCAGTTGAAAAACTTTCCTCAAATTTTGGATTAATGCCATAAGTTGGGACTTTTTTAATGGTCGATTGATATTGCTTAAATTCTTCTGTCATACTAAAATTACACTCAGTACTTCAAGTGAGTTCATTACCCTAACACTCCTTTTCAACCCTGAACAACAAACTTACTGAATATGAAACCAAAAAATACGTTTATGCTAATATCACAAATTATTTGTTTATCAATAATGACCTGCCACTACAAAAAGCCTTTTTCTACATCTTCTCAAACTGAAACTTGATTAAGGGTGTCGGTCCAAGCAGGACGCTTGAGCCAATATCAATTTGACCCCAAATTATTAGATTACATTCTCAAAGCAAAGCCGACTGTCCAGCCGTCATTCTTCATCGAATAAGGCTGATTTTTATACGTCAGACGATTCCAATATTCGACAAAGAATATCTTGAAAATGTTGTGCAAACCATAACCAACGGCCATATAAGGCTCCTGATAGGTTTGAAAATGTCCGTCAGCTGGAAAGTAAGCCGCATTGAGTTGTTGATTCTCTTTGGACATTCCGCCATAGGCAAAATCAAAGTCCACGACAACGCCCATGCCTGTTTTTTCATGCAACCACCTTAAACCAGGTACCCTGTTGAACAGCGCCCCTTCGAAGAAGTGCTGCATCTCAAATTCAACATACTTATCACTTACAAATTCAAAAGAATTCATGATCTGATGGCTTCCATAAGCATAAACTGGCCCGTCGATTCCCTGCGAAACCCGCAAAAAAGGAAATGGTGCTTTCCCCTGAATAAATCCCGCCTGAAGGAAGTAGGACGTCTCCCCCATAGAAGGGATCACTGGGGCAAATTCTGAGCGCAACTGAAAATACACTTTGTTGTAGGTGTAAGAATGATGTTGCCCATCGACGACATTTCCTGGCACATAACCCAGTCGAAATTCAGGATATGGCTGCCCGCCTTTTCTGAGTAATCGGTAATTTTTATTGTATAAACTACGGTCATGCGGGCTCCATCTCAACTCGACCACCCCTTCATTGGCAATCCAGTTAGGTGTGGGCATATCTGTTCTGAATACATTTTTTTCTGGAGCACTCAACTCCTCATGTCGCACTGCGGTCGTCAGCAACCAGTCAGGGTGTAATCGTGTGGTGAAGTCGGCCTGGGCGAGGCGTTGATAGAACGGCATCCGTTTAGAAAGTGCTCCCCATTGTGCCATGCGGAAATCCGCTTCGAGTGGCGGTTGTTCAAAAGATAAGTTTGCCAAAGGAGCCAGTTCATTGCGCACTTTCACGCCAAGCGTCAATCGCTTCTGACGGTTAAAAATGACCCTCGTATCAAGATTGTATTTCCATTGCTGATCCTGCACCCCATAGCCCGAGTAAGCAGAAACAAACAGCTTTTTGTTAAAGAGCTCGTCTGTCATGACCCCTGCACCCGGACGCGCCCCTTCAATATCGTTATAAAGCATAAAATCAAGGGCGTGCCCAAGATCCCAGTGCTTGAATTCATAATAGCCAGAGCCAAAAACATTCACCCATTTATTGAACTTGGCAATGCGGCTTGTGCTGTTCAGTTGATCCATCACCTGCATAGCATTGTCTGAAGCCTGCGCCAAGGCAGGAGCTACATAATTGGACGAAGACACTGGTGCCGTTGTGGATGTTGCTTTTTTACCTTCAAGCCAACAGTCCCGCAAAGTGTAGTGCGCATTCAGGTGTTTGAAAACTGGCAGGCCTGTCATTTCCTGATTATAGTGTGTAACCGTTGGGTAATGCTCCCCATTCGGGCCAGTCATCCATTGCTGATCGAAATCAAAATGGGTCAAAAAGTTCTGGTTGGCACTGTTTTTCAGCTTCATACTCACCTCTGTCAGCAGACTGTCCTGAGCACAAAGCCACAATGTCCCGATAAAACCTGTCTCTATATTTTTCTTGGGCTCAAAATCCAGCTTATAGAATTTCTTCCCACTTCTTTCCACTGGCTCATCAGCCAATACATATTCATAAATCTGTCCGCCAAGACTGTTGAAGGGCGATACCACGGTGCGGTCCATCACAATCACCTGTGGATTCATGATGTTGTCGATCATCAGCTTGGCATTGCCCATCACCTCGCCAAGTACCCCGTTGGCATCAAAGCCGAGTCCTTTTTTCTCCTTTTTGATGGTTTTAGTTTCAATGACTCTGCCCTGTCTGATTTTGCGTACCAAATCATATTGTGCGACCATTACCGGAAGGTGCTGTTTGCCATCTTTCTTATCGACGGTCAGGTATTTCGATAAATCTGCCATCAGCCAACCCGTATGTTCAGGCTTGTCGGTGGTTTCCCAAAGGATGGTTGCTTTTCTCGACTGACGATGGTGACGGTCTTTGGCCACCTGTTGTCGCCATGCTTTTCTGTTTTTCTTCAAAAATGCCAGTGCAGGGTTTTCACCGGCCTCCACGACAATTTCCCCCAGTAATTTTGTTTCCGAAGTCATTTCAATGGCATGGCCTTTCATATCAAAAACCTGTGCTACCGATACCGTGCGGTTATGATAACCCATATAATTGATGACCAGCGAATCCTGTGGAGTAATCGCTTCAAGGTTCAATTCGAACTTCCCATCCATTGCAGTATTCACCCCTACACCGTAATGGTCTTTTACAGCAATAGCGGCAAATGGCAAGCCTGAGCCATTGTCGGCATCAATCACCTTCGCCCTCAATACGGATCTTTTCGCCAATTTCTCCACCCGTTTTTGTGCTACGGATGAAAAAGCAAGGCCAGCCACCAACCACCAGCAACAAGCAAGGGCTTTAAAACTGATTGTTTTTTTGCGTTTTGGTGGTGTCGCTTCAATGAGTGCTATATGGAGTCGTGTATTATTCATACTTGAATTCGATTTTTCTTCTTCACGGATAAAGGCTTGACATTAAGCCCCACAGTGATAAGAGCAGCAGGTGTAGGTTTACCCCTACTCAAAATAAAAAAGACCTTAAAAAATTCTTTCATGATCTTTTTAAAGCAATATATAGCCAACATCATACCACAGGGACTTTGGCCAACAGCTAAAAGAAAAAAGGAAACTCGATATATATTTGAAGTTTTCGGTAATGATAAAAATAGCAATGATAAACACTTATTCGATAAGCGTCAGACTTACGCGCCCCTTCATGCAGTACCGCAACACCTTTCGAGAGGTTCGCTTTACCCCCACGAATCACGAAAAACCCACACCCCAATAAAAAATTAAAAAGCCTGATTTATACATTATAAATCAGGCTTTCAAAGTTAATTCCTCAATACTTTATCCATGGTTTTAAAGAAAAACCAACGATATCGATTATTCTTTCTGATACTCCTCTTCAATGACTTGCAAGATCGTGGCACAGGCCTGTCGAATTTCTTCTTCAGAAATTACCAAAGGAGGTGCAATGCGGAATGCGTATGGCGTAGAAAGAAACCAATAGGTAATTACACCTCTTTCAATGCATTTGGTTACCACCCGATTAACCAACTCAAAACTGTCCATATCAATGGCAAACATCAGTCCTTTTCTGCGGATTTCCTTCACCGCAGGGTGCGTATTCAGCAGGTCTTCAATTAATTGCCCTTTGCCTTCAGCCGCTGCAATCAGCGGTTCTTCTTTCAGGGTTTCCACAACAGCATTGGCCGCCGCACAACATACAGGATGCCCGCCAAAAGTAGTAATATGCCCCAAGATTGGATCATGACTAAGGGTTTTCATCAACTTTTGATTCGCCACAAAACAGCCCATCGCCATACCGCCGGCCATGCCTTTAGCCATGGTCAGCACATCGGGCACGACGCCGAAATGCTCAAAAGCAAAGAATTTCCCCGTGCGTCCGAAGCCCGTCTGAATTTCATCAAAAATCAGTATCGCACCGACCTCATCACATCGCTTACGGAGGGCTCTCATATAATTTACTGAAGGAATCCGAACACCGGCATCGCCTTGAATCGGTTCAACAATCACCCCGGCCGTACGCTCGGTAATCTGCTTCAAATCTTCCTCCACATTGAAGTCGATAAAACGTACATCCGGCAACAACGGACGGAAAGCATTCTTCTTCACCTCATTCCCCGACACACTCAATGAGCCATGCGTATTCCCGTGGTAGGAACGGTTGAAACTCACGAGTTCCGTGCGCCCCGTATATCTTTTGGCCAGCTTCAGCGCCGCCTCATTGGCTTCTGTACCCGAGTTTACAAAATAGGTACAATTCAGCTGTTCGGGCAAAACAGACAACAGGCTTTTGGTCAATTCGATTTGTGGCTTCTGCACCATTTCACCATAGACCATCACAAACAGGTATTTGTCCACCTGATCCTTCACCGCTTTAATCACCCGTGGATGACTATGCCCCAAATTATTCACCGCAATACCCGAGATCAAATCCATATAGGCCTTCCCCTCAGTATCGTACATAAACACGCCTTCAGCACGCTCAATCTCGATACCTAAAGGGTAGGGAGAAGTTTGCGCTTGGTGCTGATAAAATATTTCTTGATTCGTCAATTCCATGAACCTTAATCGCTTATTTTTCGCAAGTTAAGGCCAATTGAGAATATTTTCATTATTTAGAGGTGAAAATCGTGGACCCGTCGTATCCTATCACCCACAGCTGAAGCAATGGGCTATCAATACAAAAACGCATTGAAATGGGTTGAGCCCTTCACTCATCAAACATCGCAAATCGAATATTCCAATACCAAAATCTTCAATTTTTCGTAAATTGGAATTCTAAGAATAAATCCCCAACATATGCTCCATCAAGCACTGCAAAAACACTTCGGCTTCGACACCTTCCGGGAAGGTCAGGAGGCTACGATCAACCATATCATGCAAGGAGAATCGGCGGGAGCCATCTTCCCGACCGGATCGGGCAAGTCGCTCTGCTACCAATTGCCGGCGGTGCTACTGCCGCACCTGACGGTGGTGGTCTCCCCGCTATTGGCCTTGATTCAGGATCAATTGAAATTTCTGCACAGCAAAGGGATTGCGGCTACTCGCATCGACTCAACCCTCAGCCCCGATGAGGCACGGCAAATCACTACTGACTTGAAGGCCGGCAAGTACAAAATACTGTTTATCTCCGTGGAACGCTTCAAAAACGAACGCTTCCGCAAATTTCTGCAACAGCTACAACTTTCACTTTTGGTGGTGGACGAGGCGCACTGTATCTCAGAGTGGGGCCACAATTTCCGCCCCGACTACATGAAGCTGCCCGATTACCGCCGTGCGTTCAACTTTCCGCAGGTGTTGCTACTGACGGCAACCGCTGCACCAAATGTTGTTGAAGATATGGCCCGAAAGTTTGAAATGCCGATCAACAACTTCACTGTTACGGGATTTTATCGTAAAAATCTAAAGCTTTTTATCAAGCCGTTCGATAGCAGTGAGCGTCTTGATAAGCTGGTCAAATACTTCCAGCACTATCCAAAAGAGGCGGGTATTGTCTATGTTACCCTACAAAAGACGGCCATGGAAATTGCGCAAGCGTTGCAAACACAGGGGCTCAGTGCGGTGGCCTATCACGGGGGCATGTCGTCGGACGATCGCCGAACAATTCAGCAGGATTTCATGCTTGGTACGCACGACATTATTGTCGCTACGATCGCTTTTGGTATGGGGATCGACAAAGCCAATATCCGCCACGTGGTACATTACGACCTGCCGAAGTCGATTGAAAATTATTCGCAAGAGATTGGTCGAGCGGGTCGTGACGGGCAGCCGGCAAATTGTGTCTGCATGGCCGACCTGAGTGCCAAACAAACGCTCGAGAATTTTGTCTATGGCGATACCCCCGAAGCGGATGCGATTGCGCATGTACTCAACGATTTGGCACAAGCCGAAGGGCAGTGGGAATTTCAGCTCTACCGCATGAGCTACGATGCCAATATTCGTCAGGCGCCGCTCAAAACTTTGTTGGTCTATTTGGAAAGTGAAGGCATTATCACGCCATCGCACAGCTACTTTGCGGAGTATCGGGTGAAATTTGAGACGGAACAAGAAAAAGTCATCTCCATGATGCCCGAAGGGGAAAAACGTGAATTTGTGCGTGCCATCTTCAACTACAGCCAAATGGCAGTCACGTGGATGACCATCAATTTTGAAAATATTCAAGAGCAATATCCGCAAGCCACACGAGAGCGCATCATCACCGCCTTGGATTATTTCCATGAGAAAAAACACATCATCCTCGAAACGAAAAATCTCACTGAGGTTTATCATGTACAGCCGGATGCACAAGCAGTTGAGATATTGACGGAGAAATTTGCCACGCTATTTCTGCATAAAGAGCAAGGTGAGCTCCAGCGCCTCGAGGCGATGATTAATTTCTTTGAGCGTGATGGTTGCCTGAGCCGTAAGTTATCGACCTATTTTGGTGAAGCACCCCATTGGGAAGCCTGTGGTCATTGCTCCTACTGTCTCGACCACGCAGCCACACAATTCCCGAAAACAACCAACGAGCAGCAACTTGCAGATTTCGACTTGGAAGCGATGCGGGATGCCGCCGAAGCGTGTTACAAAGCACCACTCTCTCCGCGACTGCTCGCCAAGTTTTTGTTGGGCATCACCATGCCACGCTTTAGCCGTTTGCGCAATCGGCAGGATGCAGGTTTTGGTAAGTTGGAAGGCCTGCCTTTTCATGAGGTGATGGATGCGCTGAAGCTGCTCCCTGTACGGACTTACACCGATTAGCGGAGCAACCCTTAAATTCTGCGCGATAATTTATCTCCAGATGAATGGGATGATGAGATTAAAAGGAACTACCTATAAAATCCTTTTGATCTCAATAATCTGTGGACAATAAAAAATTGCGCGGTAAATATTGATCACGCCATTAGTTCATCGCCATGCACGGCGCACAACAAAAAAAGGGAGTCCATTGCTGAACTCCCTTTTCAAGATTGACAGATTAAACTGCCTATGATTAACTCACTTGAGTCTTATTTTGCAGCCTCAATTTTTGAACATTTAATCATGTTTGTACGGCGCTCTCCGTCCATTGGGAAAGAAGAAACATGTACAACAATATCGTTCTCACGAAGGGCATCTTCGTTCATCAACACTTTTTCAGTGTGCGCATGCAATGCCAATGATGAAGTGAATGTTTTTGGTAACAAGAATGGCTGAACACCCCAAACCAAGTTCAATTGTGTCAAGACTGCTTTGTCGTTGGTGAACACAAAGATTTTGGCTTTTGGACGGTATTTCGCAAGGTTTGTCGCTGTAAAACCTGAAGTTGTACTACCGATGATCGCCTTTGCGTTAATTGAAGAAGCCAACTGCGTACCTGATCTTACCACTTCTTTAGACATGAAGTATGGAGACTCTGGCGTAGAAGGGTAAGTACGGTCATACTCATACTGAGAAGACTGCTCTACAGTGCGGCAAATATCAGCCATCACTTTTACTGCATCCAAAGGATACTGACCAGCAGCAGACTCTTCTGAAAGCATTACGCCATCTGCACCATCAAATACTGCCGTAGCAACATCGTTGGTTTCAGCACGTGTAGCGATTGGGTTTTTCACCATCGACTCCAACATTTGGGTCGCAACAACTACTGGACGCGCCTTCTCGTGACATTTTTTGATGATTGATTTTTGTACCAATGGCACTTCAGCAGCGTTGGTTTCAATTCCGAGGTCACCACGTGCTACCATGATTGCGTCTGATGCTTTGATGATCGAATCGATATGTACCAATGCTTCAGGGCGCTCAATTTTAGAAATGATACGGCATTTTTTTCCAGCATCATTAATTTTAGTACGCAAGAATTCTACATCAGCAGCCGTGCGCACAAAAGAAAGTGCAATCACATCTACTTCATGTTTCAGACCGAATTCCAAATCAATCAAGTCTTTCTTCGTCAATGCTGACTCCGAGATATTTGTATCAGGAAGGTTAATTCCTTTACGTGATTTCAACAAACCACCTACCAATACTTCCGTATGAACTTCATCCGCTTCAATACGCTTCACAACCAACTGTAAACGACCATCATCAATCAAGATTTTTTCGCCTACCTTTACATCGTTTGCAAAGTTTTGGTAAACAGTAGATACTTTTTCAGACGTACCCTCGCATTCTTTAGTCGTAATGATCAATGGCTGACCTGCAACGATCTGCTGACCATTATCCTTCACCTGACCTACACGGATTTTTGGCCCCTGCAAATCCTGAAGAATCGTGATGTTAAAATCGAACTCTTTGTTAATTTCGCGGATCGTGTTGATCACCTTCAGGTGGTCTTCATGAGTTCCGTGAGAAAAGTTCAATCGCATAATGTTAACACCTGCAATTGCAAACTGCAATAACATTTCTTTGGTACTGCTGGCTGGGCCAACAGTTGCCACGATTTTCGTACGCTTAGTGGAAATGGACATCTTATTATTTCGTTTTTTTATTTGCATTCAAATGTAGGGATTAAGCAGTAGTGGATACATGATACGTATCATCAAAAAAAGCCAAGCGCTTGAGTCTTTGCGACAACTTCAAATACCGACCTGTTTTCAGCATGTAATTTATCACAAAACGATTTATACACTTCTATTTTTAAGCAATTCGCATAATTTGAACAAATCGCCAAATCGGCTTTTTTTGACCCACTAACCTCTTAGCACCTTAGATTAAATTGAAATGGACAAAAATTGTTTCTAAGGAACATACTTAAGTTTAAATGATACATAAATATCATTTTAAAAGACAATAAACAAGCCTTGATATCTTTTGCATTAGCTGAAAGTTTTTATATTTCGCACTAAAACATCAATTTTTATTGTCCGCTTTTTGTTCGTGCGAACAACAATGACACAGGCCACTAAAATGGGCTCAAATCATTCCTTTCCATGGAAAAATGGCGTTGAAACATCATTTGACCACTAACAATCGGTTGCGCGGTTTCCATTTTTCGTGAAAAAATGGCTTTGGCAAGGCTGCAAACCTCCGACTTTTGGCAGCCTACAAGATATAATGGGGGTGCACAAAATATTGACACCATTAAAAACAGCACTTTTCAGATCCTATTTTTACAAAAATCAGATAGTCGGGTTTACATGACCTTCCTACGGGTGTTGATCATGGCATCAATTGATTTATACAGAAAAAGGGCAACACCGCTCTGAACGTCTTGCCCTTTTATGGTCAGTGTATGCTGAAGCTACACTTATTATAATGTATTGATCGTTGCTTGCCGCCAAATTGGCGAAATGAACCGTGATTGTCCGATTCATGCAGATTCAACATGTTGTTGATTAAACAGAAACGGCTGCTTTAATATGTGGGTGCGGATCGTAGTTCACCAACTCGAAATCATCAATTGTAAAATCGAAAAGATTTTTAACCTCAGGATTGATTTTCATTTGGGGTAAAGCACGTGGCTCACGACTCAACTGAAGTTCCGTCTGCTCAAGATGATTGGTATATAAATGGGTATCGCCGAAAGTGTGAACAAACTCGCCCAACTCGAGCTCACAAACCTGAGCCATCATCATCGTCAGTAAGGCATAGGATGCAATGTTAAATGGTACGCCGAGGAAAAAATCCGCCGAACGCTGATACAACTGGCAGGAAAGTTTACCGTCAGCAACATAAAACTGAAACATGGTATGACAAGGAGGCAAGGCCATCTTATCAATCTCCCCAACATTCCAGGCATTCACGATCATGCGTCGGGAATCTGGATTGTGCTTAATTTGCTCGAGCACTTCAGCAATCTGATCGATGGTACGACCATCTGCTGTGGCCCATGAACGCCACTGAGCGCCATATACAGGTCCGAGGTTCCCCTCTTCATCAGCCCACTCATCCCAGATACGCACCTTGTTTTCCTTCAGGTAAGCAATATTGGTATCACCTTTAAGAAACCACAGCAACTCATGAATAATGGATCGCAAGTGCACCTTTTTGGTGGTCAGCAAAGGAAATCCTTCTGCAAGATTAAAGCGCATTTGGCGCCCAAATACTGAGATTGTCCCTGTTCCTGTACGGTCTTCTTTTTTAGTGCCATTCTCCAGGATGTCTTGCATCAGGTCAAGATATTGCTTCATGATGATATGATATGTTGTGCGTGATTTTCTTTTTTAACACCCAAAGGTAAGGAAAAATGAATTTACGAACCACCCCAAGGCTAAAAATGCATTTTCTGATTTCGTTTTCTCGGGTTGGGCTTGGTCCAGTCACGGTTACGGTTCTTGCCAGGCTTGGAGCGCAACACTTTCGGCAGCCCATCTCTTTGCGGCATACCGAAGTAATAGCTCAGGCTGAACTGTATATTATATTGTTTGAAAGTCTCCCCTTCGACATGGTTCAGGTCCCGCATGCCATTTTGATAGGACAGCGCCAGACGAATCGGCCCCATATCGAAGCCACCAGTAACATTCACCCCCATATCCCAGGGCTCAATATGGCCTTCCTGTCCGCCCCACACCAGTTTATTGCCTTCGGTATCGGTTCCATTAAGGTGAATTTGTCCATAGAGTCCTCCATATATAGACACCGCCATGCCGTCAGCCACCTCCACACGAAAACCATAATTTAGCGGAATATTGATCACGTTCATGGCGTAGGTCTGCTTGATATTCTGATAGTAGACATGGTACCCTTGCGACTGATAATCCACACTCACATTCCATATCATAAAAGAGAAAAACTGCTGTTCAAAACCCACGCCAAGCATTGGGCCGAGTCTTGAATCGGTAAATGTTCGTAACTGATCGGAATCAATCAACAGGCTGTTGCCCAACACGGCACCTGCTTTAATATTGATGCGCTGTGCTTGTGCCTGAAAAGAGGTCAGCAACATAAAACACACGATCAGGGCGCCAAAAAGGTCAAGTAATTTTCTTCTCATATTATAAGGTCAATATTGGTCGTCAAAAAATTAATGCAATTTACTCATTGCTATATACTAAAACAATTGCGGAGGTTTGCCAAAATCCGCCACAAAATGTTGAACGGTTTACACGGCGCTAAAGCCCACGGCTATTGTCTGATCTATTTATTTACAGATTAATACTTATGCTGATTCCTCCTATGTTGTGCAGGTCCTGCCGCTCTGACCAAGTAATAGACAAAATAATGCAGACTGTTCGGTAGGTTTCCGTTATTGCCGTTGTCAAAATACGGTGCCATATTTACGATGACCGAAAAAACCTGTGTGAATCGCCCACACAACGGCACCGCTTAACGCTCCTGCAGAGGGCTCAGCCGTTCATAGCCCAGTTCATAAATTTCATGTTCTGCCCAAAAGCCGATCCATACTTTACCATTCCATCGATAGACGACCCTTCCAGCATAAGGAGCGTCCTCTTCTTCATACTGAAAATCAATCAGTAAATAATCCCCGAAAAGCTGCCCCTGTCCCCACTGCGGGCTGCCCGTCTGCCCAATTTGCCAGTGCGCATCAATACCTTCATCGGATTTATTCAGTTGAATAATCCCCACATAGTAAGCCGACAGCATCTCAGGGTTGTGGCCATCCAGGGCATAATGCGATGAAAGATTTACAGCGGAGGCTTCCCGATGCTCCAGCCCCTCTAATTCCAGTCCGTACATCTGAATATAATCCTCATACATCCGATTGAACAATTTTGCCACTTGCGCTTCATTCGTTACAGTGGCAAACCGCCAACGGTCGGCATTACGTTGCTTAAGCCATCCCAGCATATTCATGATCACCCTATTATCTGATAAAAATGCAGTGCCTCCACAGGCCCTGCATTTTCAATGTTTATTCTATTTACAAAAAGCTTCGAGGCTTTGTTTGGCATCTTCAGAACCTAAATTTGCCGCACGACGCCAAAACTGACAGGCCTTTTCATCATCTCCTGCCTGCTTGGCCATCAGGCCGAGGAAAAAGTGCGCTTCGGCATTGTCTGCATTCAGTTTTATGGCTTGCATAAAGTCGGCCTCCGCCGCCTGCTGATCGCCCATTTTCAAGTGCAGCTGTGCCCGGTTATAAAACACCGTTCCCTGCTCGGGTTGCAAATTGAGGGCAAAATCATAATCTTTCAGTGCCTGCTCAAAGTTATTCAGCTTAACCAGCACAAAAGCCCTGTTATTGTACAGGTCCACCATGTTGGGCTTCAGTTTTATGGCCTGATTATAGGAGGCCAGTGCCTCTGCCCACTGCGAGAGCATCCGCTGTGCATTCCCCTTATTGTAATAAGCCTTGTATTCCTGTTGGTCTATGGCAATTGCCTTCGAGCAATCCATAATGGCAGAATCATATTTAGCTTCACGGAAATACACCACCGCACGCATATTAAATGCGGTGGCATTATCGGCTTGGCGATCCACCACCCTGCTGAGCCATTGTTTGGCCTCAGCAGTATTGCCAGCGTCGAGTGCTACTTTTGCTTCCTGCATCATATCCTCCACCGCAGGCTGACAGGCCATCATTAAACCTGCCAGGCATAATGGGCGCAATATCTTGATTGTTAATTTCTTCATGGGTTTGGTTTGTTGGGAGGTCGTCAATGGTTTTAAAAAGTCCTGCCATGGGGTCAAGACCACTGCGACGACCACTAAATTATAATTCACCACAAAGCTAATAGATTCCGTTAAAAGGAATGGAAAATATCCCTGATTATCGTAATTTCGGATTCCCTTTTGACAGAAATTCAGTATGAAAAAAACAATTTACATCGCAAGACACGGCCAAACGGATTATAACAAGGCTGATTTGGTGCAGGGCCGAGCTATTGATGCGCATTTGAACGACTACGGACAAGCACAGGGCGACGCCATGTCTGAAGCTTTAATGAAGGTCAGTTTCGATAAAATTTACACTTCTTCTCTTCAAAGAACATGGGAAACCGCCCGCCTGCTATTGGAGAAAGGCTATCCTACTGAAGCGGTAGAGGGGCTTGATGAACTGCATTATGGTGTTTATGAAAACACGCCGATTAATCAGGAAGGTGATAATGTATGGAATGTAATGAACCAGTGGATTGAGGGCAACCCGAAGGCGAAAGCAGAAGGTGGAGAAAGCCCTGTTGAGGTGCAAAACCGACAAAAAGAAGCCCTTGAGGGAATTCTTGCGGAACCCAACGAGCAAACCATCCTTTTGGTGATGCACAGTCGGGCAATTCGTATTTTGATGTGTACCTTACTGAAAAAGCCCCTCACAGAGATGCATACTTTCACCCCAAAAAATACGGGCATCACCAAATTCAGCTACGATACGGTGAGCAAGACTTTTGAACTGATCGAGTTCAACAATACCGAACACCTTGAAGGCTTGGCGCCTCAGTAAGAGCGAGTTTAAAACTTCAAATTCGCGACGATAATTTGGTGTATAGTAGAAGTGATCCATCATTCCTCATCAATACCAATCATCTGAATTTGCAGCAGGATGGTCAGTTTTTAAACGCACCCTAAGTAAAACCAAAAAATGAAGCAAAAAAATGCCTTGCGATCACCACGATCACAAGGCATTTTTTTCTGAAGAAAATCAATTCCTCCCTAAATTGCTTTAAATATTTAGCTGTACTGACGGATTATCGACGCAATCAACCACTGCCTCAGCACCATCAGCCTTCGGTTAATACGCCCATTTCAGATATACACTTCCCCAGGTAAAACCTCCGCCGAAAGCTGACAACACAATATTGTCCCCTTTCTTGAACGACTGCTCCCATTCCCACAAACACAACGGAATTGTGCCTGCAGTGGTGTTACCATACTTATGGATGTTCACGGCTACTTTGTCCATGCCCACCTGCAAACGCTGCGCAATGGCTTCAATAATACGTTTATTGGCCTGATGTGGAATGAAATAGGCCAAATCCTCGCTACTCAGCTTATTGCGTTCCATAATCTCCAGCGTAATGTTGCTCATGTTCGTTACCGCATGCCGATAAACCTGCCGGCCATCCTGATAGAAATAATGGTCGCCATTCTCTACGGTTTCATGGGTTGGCGGATAGGCAGAGCCGCCACCTTTCATCATGATCATGTCTTTACCAACCCCGTCGGAGTTCATCACACAATCCTGAATGCCTAAGCCTTCGGCGTTGGGCTCCAATAAAACAGCGCCTGCCCCATCGCCAAACAGAATGCAGGTGTTGCGGTCTCTGTAGTTCATCACCGAGGACATCTTATCCGCCCCAATCACGAGTACTTTTTTATATTGCCCAGAAGTTACCAAAGCGGAACCTACATTCAGTGCATACACAAAGCCACTGCAAGCGGCTTGCATATCGAATGCAAAAGCCCCCTGAATACCCAGCGCTTCACACACCAAATTGGCAGTGGATGGAAATAACATGTCGGGAGTCATGGTTGCCACCAGCACAGCATCAATTTCCTGTGCCTCAACATCCGATTTTGACAACAAATCCTTAACGGCCTCAATTGCTAAAACAGAAGTCCCTTTCCCTTCTCCCTTAAGAATCCTTCGTTCTAAAATTCCTGTCCTGCTAACGATCCAATCGTGGGAAGTTTCCACCATAGTTTCTAAATCAGCATTCGATAGAACATCCTCTGGCACATAGCCACCGACAGCGGTAATAGCTGCATTTTCTATGGTCATGGTATCGTTATAATGAGTTATTCTCTAAAATAAAATGATAATTGTTTTCAAAAGTAAGAAATAAGATCCAAATGTCGCAATATAAAAGTCGTAAAAAACACAATTATTAACGCAACATGCAGGTCTCACTTATCCTTCTGAGTTTCCTAAAAACAAAAACATAGCAACATCATTGCCAAACTTCCATTTTCGCATAAAATTTATAATATCATTTTGCCTTTTCCGCATTTTCCATATTCTTTTACCGTCTGAAAAAGACAGTAAAAAAGTTAACTTTCTCCGCCAACAACGATCAATCCTGTTTCCCTTTAAAAAAAACACTTTTATGGCAGCAAAAGGCGGATTTCAGGCCTTAAAAGGAGGGTTTAAATTAGATTTTTAGGGTGAATTATCGTATTTTTGACAAGTTGTGAGCGTTAGTAAATCGAAGCCATAAACGCTGTGCTTTTCTTTCAAAAAGCAAAGGGTTTGGCCAAAATTTTTCAGGTGATTTTTCACCCACAATAACGACGATAACACTTGAAGCTCCGTGCTTTTACCGCAGGGAAGCTTTAATTTACAAAGCAATTCAATTGGAATTAAAATAACATGAGCGAACAAACCAATAAACCAACTGGCGGAGATTATTCCGCAGGGAATATTCAGGTTCTTGAAGGCTTGGAGGCGGTAAGAAAACGTCCAGCGATGTACATCGGGGATGTTGGCATCAAAGGTCTTCATCACATGATTTGGGAAGTGGTCGATAACTCTATCGATGAAGCCCTTGCTGGTCACTGTGACACCATCAACGTAAGCATTCATGAGGACAACTCCATTACCGTAAGTGATAACGGACGTGGTATTCCTGTCGGGATGCACCCAACGCAAAACAAATCTGCCCTTGAGGTCGTGATGACCGTTTTGCACGCTGGTGGTAAATTTGATAAAGACACCTACAAAGTATCGGGTGGTCTGCACGGCGTAGGGGTATCCTGTGTGAATGCACTTTCCAAGGACATGAAAGTTACCGTTAACTCCAATGACGGTAAGGTTTATGAGCAAAATTACAAAAAAGGTATTCCTCAGCAGGATGTATCGGCCGTAGGCGAAACAGATATTACTGGAACAACAGTATGGTTTCAGCCTGACGACTCGATTTTCACCCACCATGAGTATGTATGGGATCGTGTAGCAAACCGCTTGCGTGAATTGTCATTTTTGAATGCTGGTATCAGCATTATCCTGACAGATTACCGCGATCTTGATGAGCAAGGAAATGCGATCACGGAAACGTTCTTCTCTGAAGGCGGCATCAAGGAGTTTGTAGAATACCTTGACAATTCCAAAGAAAAACTGATTCAGGAGGCTATTTACGTTGAAGGGGAAAAATCAGGCATTCCAGTACACGTAGCGATGAGCTACAATACTTCCTACTCTGAAAACGTGGTTTCTTATGTCAATAATATTAACACCCACGAAGGGGGAACACACGTTTCTGGCTTCCGCAGAGCACTGACCCGTACACTGAAAAGCTATGCCGACAAATCTGGTTTGTTGGAAAAGGCGAAGGTAGATATCAGCGGTGACGATTTCCGTGAAGGATTAACGGCCGTGATCTCTGTAAAAGTTGCTGAACCTCAGTTCGAGGGTCAGACCAAAACCAAATTAGGTAACTCAGATGTTGTTGGAGCAGTGGATTCTGCTGTTTCAGAAATGCTTGCTACCTATTTGGAAGAAAATCCAAAAAATGCCCGTCAGATCGTTCAAAAGGTGATTCTTGCCGCACAGGCGCGTCATGCTGCCCGTAAAGCAAGGGAAATGGTTCAGCGTAAAAACGTAATGAGCTCTACCTCGCTTCCTGGTAAATTGGCCGATTGCTCTTCTAAAGATGCATCGCTTTCTGAATTGTACCTTGTGGAGGGTGACTCTGCAGGTGGTTCTGCCAAGCAAGGCCGTGAGCGTGAATTCCAAGCAATTCTTCCTTTGCGAGGAAAAATCCTGAACGTTGAAAAAGCACAGGAGCACAAAATTTACGACAACGAGGAGATCAAAAACATGATCACCGCCATGGGCGTACGCTTCGGTGTTGATGGTGACGAAAAAGCACTGAACCTCGAGAAACTCCGCTATCACAAAATTGTGATCATGACGGATGCCGACGTCGATGGTTCTCACATCCGTACCCTGATCCTGACGTTCTTCTTCCGCTATATGCGCGATTTGATTGACAACGGTTATGTGTATATCGCACAGCCACCATTGTACCAGGTGAAGAAAGGTGCGAAGTCACAATATTGCTGGGATGAAGAAGGCCGCATGAAAGCCATCGCTGAAATTGGCGCTGGTGATGAAAGCAAAGTAAGCATTCAGCGATACAAAGGTCTTGGAGAGATGAACCCTGAGCAATTGTGGGAAACAACCATGAACCCAGAAACAAGAACCATGAAATTGGTAACGGTAGAATCTGCAGCACAGGCAGATCACCTGTTCTCTATGTTGATGGGTGATGAGGTACCACCTCGCCGTGAGTTCATTGAAAAACATGCAAAATATGCCAATATCGATACCTGATATTAGGGTCGTTAAAAATAGAAAAACCGCTGTAATTGATTTTACAGCGGTTTTTTTTATGGGTGGGATAGAATGTATGACTATCACGAGTGGGACTGTCGCGGGACAAACTAATAGCAATAAACAATTATCACGAGACAGAGTCTCGCGATAGGGTTAGCAGAAAAGAATACCTTGACTAAAAACACACCTGTCCCGTGACTCCGTCGCGTGACAAACTAATCACAATAAACAATTATCACGAGAGAGACTCTCGCGATTGCGTAAGCAGAAAAGAATACCTTGACTAAAAACACACCTGTCGCGTCACTCTGTCTCGTGACAAACTAACCGCAATAAGCAATTATCACGAGAGAAACTCTCGCGATAACGTAAGCAGAAAAGAATACCTTGACTAAAAACACACCTGTCGCGTGACTCTGTCTCGTGACAAACTAATAGCTATAAACAATTATCACGAGAGAGACTCTCGCGATTGCGTAAGCAGAAAAGAATACCTTGACTAAAAACACACCTGTCGCGAGACTCCGTCTCGTGACTTCCCATTATATCACCACATCAAATAACAATCAATTAAAGGCACGCGCCCTCCCCCACTATATTCCATAGCACTACTTAGCCTCCACGCCTCAGGGGTTTCGACAAAACCTGCTTTTACAGGATTATAATGAAGATAATCCACTTTTTGCTGAATAATAGTATTCGTATTTAATTCAACAGGATGCGATTCATATTGCCAAAATTGATGTTTATCAGCGCTTTTATATTGGTGAGAGGCTTGAGAAAAACGACCCATTAACCAATTTTTTCTACTCTCCTTTGATGAAGCACCTATCTCCTTTAGCAGTTGATGTGACGTAAATCGCTTGAACTCACCAATGGTTTTACCTAATGAATTTTGTTCTGATCGAGCAATCAAATGAATATGATTGGTCATCATGCACCAGGCACCTATTTGTAAGCCTTTATTTTTCTGACAAAACCGAAGTGAATCAATGATAATTTGTTGATGATCTTTCCTTGTGAACACATCCATCCAATCCACCACTGACATGGTCAAGAAATGAAAACGGCTTTCGTCTTTGATCTTGTATGCACTTGACATTTTCTTGTTTTTGATAATTGCTTATCAATTACGGTTTATGCCATGGTAAAAAGAGTAGGTGTAGGTTTTTTTGATCTAAATTAAAAAATTGAATGAAAACATTTCGCGACACAGTTAGATTTAAGGCTCCAGGCTGTCTTCCGGAAAACTGATCAAAATAAGCACTTATCATGAATGGGACTGTCGCGAGACGCCGTCGCGGGACAAGCTAATCACAATAAACAATTATCACGAGACAGAGTCTCGCGATAGCATAAACTAATAATGTGCTCAATTAATTGAAAAACACACTAAACCGACTCCACTTCCTGCCGCGGGACGCCGTCGCGGGACAAGCTAATCACAATAAACAATTATCACGAGACAGAGTCTCGCGATAGCGTAAACTAAAAATGTGCTCAGCCTATTGAAAAACACGATAAACCGACTCCACTTCCTGTCGCGAGACGCCGTCGCGGGACAAACTAATCACAATAAGCGATTATCACGAGAGAGACTCTCGCGATAGGGTAAACAGAAAAGAATACCTTGACTAAAAACACACCTGTCGCGTGACTCCGTCTCGTGACCAACTAATCCTCATAGGCTTTTCCGAAGACCTGCGATAAGCATCTGCTGCGAAAAAGCTTTATTTTTTCGTTGTGGTCGGAGTGGATTCTTCCACTTGATCCGCAAATAAGGACACTTTTTTGATGGCCGTCGCCCGTACTTTAAAAAACTCCTTATGCACATTGAACTTTTTCTCTCCTTCCTGCGGTTCCCGGCGGGTAAAGTTGCCATCCTCATGCATAGAATAGGCATTCACATTGTCCTTGAGGTTATAAGCCAGAATGTTGGTTACCTGCTTTTTAAGCAATTCATCCGTGATGAGGTACAAAGACTCCAGACGACGGTCAAAGCTGCGCACCATCACATCAGCAGAGCCTGAATACAACAAAGGGTCGCCCTGATTGTGGAAATAATAAATTCGGCTGTGCTCCAAATAATCGCCTACAATAGAGATTACCTCAATATTCTCACTCAAACCCTGACGCTGTGGGCGCAAACAGCAAATTCCACGAACAATCAGCTTCACAGGCACCCCCTGCTGAGAGGCATTATAGAGCGCCTTGATCGTTTTCTTGTCCTGCAGGGAATTGATCTTGATACAAATACCAGAGGGCAGACCTTGCTTGGCATGTTGCGTTTCCTGATCAATCATCTCAATCAACTGATCACGCATATTGGTTGGCGCAGTAATCAGGGATTTAAATCGGTTAGGGTTCGAATGCCCCGTAATCACATTAAAAAACTCCGCCACATCTTTGGCATATTCCCTTTTGGTGGTCAGCATCCCCAAATCAGTGTACAGCTTCGACGTGGATTCATTGTAATTTCCACTCGACATATGCACGTAAGAGGTAATGCCCGATTCCCCTTTACGCACAATCAGGCACAGTTTTGTATGGGTTTTAAAATTGGAAATTCCATAAATCACAAAGCATCCTGCAGACTGCAATCGTTTCGCTGCCGCAAGGTTGTTCTCTTCATCAAAACGGGCTTTGACCTCAAATAAAACCGAAACGTGCTTTCCATTTTCTGCGGCTTTCAATAGGGCCTCCACAATTCTTGATCGCTTTGCCAAACGGTAAATGGTAATCTTGATCGACAACACCTTTGGGTCATCAGCGGCCTGATCCAGCAATTCAAGCAATGGATCCATATTATTGTAAGGGTGATGCATCAACACATCACGCTTTTTGAGTACCTCAAGCATATTTTGCTCCCCCTTTGGAGGCAAGCTCACTGGCCGTACTGGCGAAGGTTGCTTAGGAAGATGCGCACGCAACAATCGGTGATTGACGATGCCCCAAAAACGGGTATAATCCACCAAACTCGCCTTGTGCATTCTGAAAATATTGTCCTCATCAATCAGCCAACGCTCTTTCAAAATCGCCAAAAGGTTGGGGTCAGGATTGTACTCGGTCTCCAGCCGAACCACGCGACCCGTTTTTCTTGTTTTCAGCTTCAGGCGCAACTCATCGAGGAAATTCGCCTCAATATCATCCGATTCCTCCAAGGTAAAATCACCATTTCTCGTGATTCGGAACAGCGTCAGCGAATCAATCACCACATTGCGGTAAAGCTTCTGCATATAATAGCGGATCACCTGCTCAATCGGAACGAACAACAGCAAGTCCTGACGCTCGATCTCATAGAATTTCGGCAAATTGGCAGGAATTTGCACGAATGATAATTTATGCTGATTTCCCCCATCTTCCGCTTGCGTCCACACGCCAAAGATGAGTAACTTATTCATCAACAGCGGAAAAGTGTGGTAATTATCATAGGCCATTGGTGTGAGCATCGGGAAAACCGTCCGATCAAAAAACTCCTCAACCTCGGCACGGTCATTCATCGTCAGCTGATCCAGATCGTTTTCAATCCGAAAGCCACTGCCCTCAAACTGATCCACCAGACTTAAAAACAAGCTCTGTTGCTGATTCACAAAGCGCTGAGTTTCTGCAAACAGCCGCTTCTTGAACTGATACTCCCGCAACTTCGAGTAATCCGTGCGCTCCTTACCGTAATCGATATAATTATACAGCGAGCCCACTCGGATCATGAAGAACTCATCGAGATTTGAATCTGTGATGGCCAAAAATTTAAGCTTCTCCAGTAGGCTGCGATCTTTTTTCGCCTGATCAAGCACACGCTCGTTGAACTTCAACCAGCTTAAGTCCCTGCTGATCAAGTCACTGCTGTCAATTAATTTGGAAATCCGATCTGTTTCTACTGAAGCCATATATTTTGAATTGTAATTTTCTTATTCACTCGTGAACACCACTACCTTCAATTTACGGATTTCAGCACACAAATAGAAATCAAAAATTCCACTATTTGCATGATATTCCATAAATCACAGAAAAGAATCCTACCCCAATGTTCCACTGGAATCCTTCACCATAGAAATGTGCCTTATTTTCCAAAGTATATCAGCATAAAATCTCTTGAACACTATGCTGAAATATTGTCTATGGCTGAGCATACTGCTTGCCGCCTGTACAAAAACCCAGGTCGAGGAACCTATGGGGAAAATTCAATTTCGTGGCAGTGTCGCCAGCCTCAATCATCGACAGGCGGACATGGCTACTATCGATCATATCCATATTGAAATCACCAGTATGGACGATGCTCAATCACTGCAATTTGGTCCGCTACCTATTCAGCTGGCTGATGGTCGTGTATCCTTTGCACCTATCGAGCTTCCTGTCGGGACATACCAACTGACTAAACTGGAAGTAAGAAATGCACAGGCTGAGCCCCTGTATTACACCCCCGGCCAGGAAAGTGAATTATGCCGACAGTTTATGGCCATCGATGCGTGTTTGCCGCTTGATTTCAGCATTGCTCCGCTCGTCACCAATACCATAAACCTGACCACCATTAGCGTAGCAGCGCCAAAAGCACCGCAAGAAACAGGCATTGGCATGGAGGTAACACTCATTGAGCTCATCCCCTTCAACCTCGTTGCGCTTCGGTATATTTGTCCACTGAACGGCTGGGAATACTTTCAGCAAGCACCTCAAATCACAGATTCACAAGGTCGGGAAATCCCCTTTGCAAGGATCAATGAAAACCACGCCCAATACCACAGTCTGCTTGTCGAGTCGGCTGAAAAATACCATATTGACTTCCAGACTGAAAAAGCCAAAAAATCGCAGGTGCTCTCCCTTACCGAATTGAAAGCACTCGACGGATCCCCTGTTACGTTTCAGTTTGACACCATCGCCTGTAATAATGAGGAGCCGCCGACACCTCCTGCGGAAAACCCCGAATTCGGCCTGACCATCAGCGAAGCCTTGTCAGCACCTCTTGAAACCGAAGCAGACCTCCACGGATATATTGTCGGAACAACCTCCTCGGGCCCAAACTTTAAACTGACAGCGCCCTTCACTTCCTCCACAAATATCGCATTAGCGGACATGCCCAATGAAACCGTTGCCACAAAAATTCTCCCCCTTCAGCTACCCAGCGGTGCTATTCGGGAAGTGCTCAACCTGAAGGACAATCCAGACCTGTTAGGCAAAAAAATTGTCGTTAGAGGAGGAACGCTTCAAAGCTACTTCGGAACAACAGGCCTCAAATCACCGAAGGAATATGAAATATTACCCTGATGCACTTTCACGAAAGGCTGAAGGACTTACATCCGTAAGAATTTCAGCCTTTTGGAACCATTACCAATATCTAAAAATTGAACTATTACAAGAATACAGCTGATAATGGCGATCTGTAATTTATATTTCAACTTGCATTTTTAGACCTATGATCAACTTGCCGTCATTACCTTCAATATGAATGTTAAATGTAACCTCTATACATTTTGCCATCCAAAAATATAGAAATAAAAAAAACCGCAACATGGATCAGTTCCAATGTTGCGGTTTTTGATTTTGTACCTATCAGTACGGATGTTGCATGCAACGGCACTACACCCAATTTATTCTAACCCTGTACGGAAATTGCACGCAACGTCCACAAAACAAGACCAACATGAATCAGAAAAACAGAAAATCAAGTCGGCTAAATGGCTGGGATTATCGCTGGCCGGGAACCTATTTTATCACCATCTGCACACACGAATACCGACATTTATTCGGCAATATTATTTCAGGTAAAATGATACTGTCACATGCCGGCTTGGTTGCTCATTTGTTATGGCAACAGATCCCATATCATACAAAAAATAAAATTTGGTTAGGGTCTTTTTGTATCATGCCTAATCATCTACACGGAATCATTCAACTAAATCAGTTTCACCATTCCAATGAATGTTCAGCAGCAACAGATAAAAATAGCAACTTCCGAAAAATCACGCCAAAACAGAACTCCATATCAACAATCATCAGGTCATACAAATCTGCAGTAACAAAAACTTGTAATCAGTTGGGTTATCCCATGCAATGGCACAACAGATTTTACGATCATATCATCAAGGATCAAGAGGCCTTTCATAATATCGATGACTACATTCAAAATAATCCACAGAAATGGTCACAAGATAAATTCCATTCATGAATTTGATTTTGCACCTACGGTACGGACGTTGCATGCAACGGCACTACAATATGAAATCCCGTCAAACATCCCAAAAAAGTGGAAATAAAAAAAACGTAACAAGGATCAATTTCAATGTTGTGGTTTTGATTTTGCACCTACGGTACGGACGTTGCATGCAACGGCACTACAATATGAAATCCCGTCAAACATCTCAAAGAATGGAA
>CANMKE010000025.1 GCA_947498325.1 uncultured Persicobacter sp. | reverse complement strand
TTCCCATGGTCATCGATCATGCCAACAGGTGGTGTGAAGCCTGAGCGTGAGAACTTGACAGAGTGGTTCAACGCAGGGGTTCACTGTGTAGGAATGGGATCGCAATTGATGATCAAAGATGCTGATGGCAACTTTGATTTGGAGGCGATCAAGAATAAAACTAAAGAAGCTTTGACGATTATCGCTGAGCTTCGCGGTTAAGTTAATCAATTATTTGAGGCCTGAGCACTTTTTGTGCTCGGGCTTTGTTTTGTGTCAGCAGTACGTGTTTTGCTAATTGGTTACTTTCTGACACTAAAGTATCTTAGGGATTTTTTCTTGGGAGAAATCCAGCCCTTCATCCCCTGTACCAATATCGTGGATCAATCAAGGTGGCCAGCCATCTTTTTTGCCCAATTTTTAACAATATTTACTTTAGATTTCATGAAAAGCTTTTTCTCAAAGTTATCCATGACCCTTTTTCTTGCCGCAGCCTTGGGGACTGTGCAGGCGAAAAATGTGGTTGTCAAGGATATGAATGCGTTGAAAGACGCCACCAAATCTGCCGTAGCAGGTGATACCATCTCGTTGGCCTCTGGCCGATGGACCGATGCCAAAATCAAGCTTGATCTTCAGGGTACGCCAAAAGCGGGTATCGTTGTTCAGGCGGAAGAATCAGGAAAAACCATTTTGGTAGGCAACTCTTCTTTGGAGATGGCTGGAGAATACTTCACTGTAAAAGGTTTGGTATTTACTGATGGTTATGCACAAGGCCGTGTGGCGGTTCGTTTCAAAATCGGAAACAAAGTAGCCAAACACGTTCGCATGAGCGAGGTCGTGATCGACCACTACAACCCTGCTGACCGTTTCGAAAAAACTTCCTGGGTAGAACTTTACGGACAACACAACGAAATCGATCACTGTTACTTCGGTGGCAAATTGAATGCGGGTGTATTGATGGCCGTAAAATTGAACAACGCAGAATCGCGTGAAAACTACCACCATATTCACAACAACATCTTTGGTTCCCGTCCAAAATTGGGATCAAACGGTGGTGAAACTTTGCGTGTAGGTACTTCTACTTACTGTACTAAAACTTCAGGTACACAAATTGAAAACAACATCTTCGATCACTGTTCTGGTGAGGTAGAGGTTGTTTCGATCAAATCCTCTGACAACGTAATCAAAGGAAACCTTTTCCGTGGTTGTGAAGGTGTAATGACGATGCGTCATGGTGACCGCAACCAAGTGTTGGGTAACTATTTCATTGGTTTGGGTGAATCCAACAACAGTGGTGGATTGCGTATCATCAACGGTAATCACTTGATCAAAGGCAACTACTTCCAAAACTTGGGTGGTCGTCGTTTCTTCGGCCCATTGGCGGTAATGAATGGGGTACCTAACTCATTGGCGAACCGTTACATCCGTGCTCACGATGTGAAAATCGAAGATAACCACGTTTTCAATTGCCCTCACGTAGAATTGTGTGTTGGATCTGACCGCGAGCGTACACAAACGCCTGATCATATCCTTTTCAAAAACAACACTTTCTATAACCCTAACGAAGGAGATATCTTCACTAAATTGGATGATATTTCTGGCTTCACTTTCAAAGGAAACAAGTACGTGAACAACGGTTTCAAAGTGAAGGAAAAAGGCATGAAAGCCATTGCTGCTGATACTTACCACAAAACTAAAGAAGGTTTGTGGGCAAGCAAAAACTTTACGCCTGAGTTGCCTGTAAAAGAC
Source organism: uncultured Persicobacter sp. (assembly GCA_947498325.1). Classification (GTDB taxonomy): domain Bacteria; phylum Bacteroidota; class Bacteroidia; order Cytophagales; family Cyclobacteriaceae; genus Persicobacter; species Persicobacter psychrovividus. The sequence continues at coordinate 74,595 of CANMKE010000025.1, read as the reverse complement.
AACGAAGCGGGACCTCAGTGGTACACACCAATCTCTGACGCCATTGTTTTAACGGACAAGCACGTAAAAGTAGCTTCTTTTGACGAATTGACTTCAGCGATCAAAAATGCCGAAGACGGTGAAACCATCGAGATCACTGCTCCTGAGATCCACTTCAAAGACGGTATCCACTTGACACACTTCGTAAACATCGTTTACAAAGGTGAAGGTCACTCAACTTTCCGCTATTTGGCGAATGCCAACCAAAAGCCATTCTTCACCATCGAGAACGGTGGTAGCCTGAAAGTTTCTGGCGTTACTTTCAACGGTCGTTCAGATACAGGTATCGTAAAAGCGGGGATCAGTACGTCTACTTCGCCAATGATCAAGCACTACTCATTGGACGTAACAGACTGTACTTTCCAAAACTTCGACGGTTCTGACTTCTGTGCATTCCGCGCTTACACTTCTACTTTCGCTGATGAAATTACTTTCAAAGACTGTTTGTTTACCAACATCTCAGGTGTGGCGTTGAACATCAACGGTCAGACAGAGAAAAAAGGACGTTACAGCGCTGAAGAAGTAACCATCGAGAACTGTACTTTCGATAAAGTAATGACTGGTGCGATGGAAATTACACGTATGGGTAATGACGAATCAACGACTGGCCCTTCAGTGAAATTGAAAAACTGTGACTTCATCGAAACAGGTAATAAAGAGCTGGGTTCTGCCGTATTGTTGTGGGGTGTTCAGCAGTTGGACATCGACGGACTGTTCTTCTACAACTCTGGTGCTTCAGGACGTACCATCCGCTTCGAGGATCCATTGTGGGCAGTTTCTAAAATCGACAATATCTTATCGATCAACGCTGGACGCATCGAATCTTACTACAAACGTAAGGGCGAGCACGTTTACGAAGTGAACAAGAAAATGAACCGTGAGGAAGCGATGAAGTTGAAAACCAACAACGAATTCGGTGGTTCTTTCGGAACAAAATAAAATATTCCGCTGTCCCATTTGCCAAATATGAGTCAGCTCAGGAGGAAAAAGATTGCGCCATGCATTGCGGTGCAGGTGCTCTTTTCCAGTCCTGTTAAATTACTGTTGGATGAATTGATCATAGCATGGGTCCCTTAAAAAATACAATGGCCACCGGCACAGGGGGTTATTAAAATGTCTTTCCTTAATGCTATGTATCTTGGCCCTTCCTGATTTTTTCAGCGAAGGGCTTTTTCTTTTCCTATCGTTTGTCAGGGGAAAATTGATTATTTTACAGGCAACCAACGGAAAAGGAGTTCTACAATGAGCAAGGAAACGCTTTCGATACAGATAAAAAACATGGTTTGTCCGCGGTGCATTATGGCGGTCTCGGATTTACTGCAACAACTTCAAATCAAGTATCAGGAGGTTGGGCTGGGGACGGTGCTACTTGCTGATCAACTTTCAGCATCACAAACCGAGGCGTTGGCTTCAGGGCTGAAGGATTTGGGCTTTGAGTTACTTTCTTCGCGAAATGCAAAACTGATTGCACAGCTCAAACAGCTGATTATCGAAAAAATACACCATCAGGAAGAAGAAATGACCGCAAACTGGTCAGACTTTCTCTCTGCCAAACTCGGGCATACTTATTCAGTACTGACGAAGTTGTTTTCTGCAACAGAGGGTATCACGATTGAAAAATATATTCTCAAGCAAAAGATCGAGAAGGTCAAGGAATACCTCATTTACGATGAGCGGTCGTTATCGGAAATTGCCCATCAGTTAAATTACAGCTCGGTCGCTTACCTTTCGGCACAATTCAAAAAGGAAACAGGCATGACGCCCACACAATTCAAACAACTCGATCGGCCAAAACGCAGCGGCATCGATGAATTATGAGGCAATCGCTATTTTTTATACCCACCTTATTGTTTTTTTATTTCAGGCGGATAAGGGTTTGGCATTTAGTAAGCTAAGCTGAGGTGGGCGTCGTGTTCCGTGAAAAATCCACCATATCCTACATCAATAGTAGGGATATATTTAGTAAGGCATTAAACTTTTTTGGCGCAACTGCATCCAATCATAGTGTATGAACCTAACTAATATCCTATGAAAACTTTTAATGCCGTTCTGTTTACCCTTATTATAGGCTTTTTAATGGCCTGCTCTGATGGCGCAAATGATGTTGCTGATATTATGGATCCTGATGCCGATCAGGAAATTCCAGCAGTTTATGAGAAAATATATGGGGCTTCCCGCCTGATGCTCGATGGCGACTTTATTGTGATCAAAACCACAGGAATGCCAGATCATAAAAGCGTTTATTATCCTACAACAAGTGATTTATATGAGCCCTTCAGTGGAACGACATTTGAGGGCTATACCTTTCAGAAAAACCCCAATACCATTGCTTCTTTCGACTATACTTTTCGAATTCCGCTGAATCCTGAAAAGGCCGACCGACATGCGCCTACACCTCTTGGTGCGATTGGGGTCTCGTTGAATGGGGTGCCATTTTTCAATCAGTATGCGGGACCAAATCAGCCTTTAACCGATGAATACAAAAGCTTTGACCAGTATTTGGGCCACCCAACTGGAAACGGGACTTTTCATTATCATGTAGAGCCCACTTACCTGACCACAGTAACGGCTTACAAATCTGCTTTGCTGGGCTTTTTGCTGGATGGTTTCCCTGTTTATGGGCCTGAGGAAAATGGTGCCGCCGTGGAGAACCTTGATGAGTTTCATGGGCATTCCCACGTAACGGCTGATTTTCCCGAGGGGATCTACCATTACCATGTGACCAATGAGGCACCTTACATCAACGGGAATGGGTTTTATGGTCAGGCAGGAACGGTCAGCCAGTAATGAACCGATTAATTTTATGGTGCCTGTTGGTTTTTTCCTGTAGCCCCACCAAAGAGGCGGCGACAGGAACGGAGCCTTACACGGGGCCGAACGCAATCCGACGGTCGGCCTTAACCACCACCACGCATGATGATCGTGCCTACTATCAGGGGCAGCCTTTTTCAGGGAGCGTCTATGATTTGAGTATGGAAGCGGATACGGTTTTCAAGGCTGAATATCAGGCAGGGCGTCCGCATGGGTTGGTGCAAAAATGGTACGAGAGTGGGGAGCGGCAGGAGTGTCGTTATTTTTCAGACGGGCTGAAAGATGGCCCGCAGGTGGCCTTCTGGAAAAATGGAAACAAACGTTTTGAATATACTGCTGAGCGGGAAATTTATCAGGGGAAGTTGCAGGAGTGGAATGTGGACGGTCAGTTGATTCATCTTGCACATTATAAAGATGGGCAGGAAGAAGGGGAACAAAAATTATGGTATGACAATGGAAAAATCAGAGCGAATTATGTTATCATCAATGGTAGAAGGTACGGCTTGCTGGGGACGAAAAACTGCGTTAATGTATCGGACAGTCTGGCTGTTAATCGGTAGCCTATTGCTGTGGTCGTGCCAAAGTGGAGCGGAAAAAACCGTGGAGGCATCGACGATGTTGCCCTATTATAATGAGCCCACTTTCACACCTTTATTTTTGTCGGCTCCAGAGGAGATTGAAGCAGGAATTACCCATAAAATCAGTCCGTTTAAATTACTGAATCAGGACAGCCTGCTGTTGGATCAGCATTGGATTGAGGGAAAAATTCATGTGGCCAGCTTTATTTTTACGACCTGCGGAAGTATTTGTCCAACGATGGTTCAGCAAATGCAATCGGTCAGTAAAGCATTTGAAAAGGACGACCGCGTGGGGCTGCTGTCTTTTTCAGTAACGCCGTGGTATGATACTCCAGCCGTGATGCAGGCTTTTAAGAAATCTTATGAAATCAGTGACCCGAATTGGCATTTTCTGACGGGTAAGCAAAGTGAGATTTACCAACTCGCCCGACAAGCTTATTTTGCGGAAGAAGACATTGGCTACAGCCGCGACAGTACCGACTTTTTGCACACGGAACATTTAATTTTGGTGGATGCCGATAAGCGAATTCGTGGGATTTACAATGGCACCTTGGCTTTGGATGTTCAGCAGCTGATCGCTGATATCTACTGCTTGCGAAAAACACTTTGATCGTGGCTATAAAGGGGCTGTTGCATCATTTTTTTTGCCTGAAAAACAGGCCGATGACACATTCATAACATCGGGTTTGCACCGAGAAAACAAACAACGAAATGCCTATGAGGCAACAGCCCTTTTTTATTGGCAGCCCAAGTTTACAACTCCTCCTGTACCATTCCGCAGTGCAACATCTTGTCGCCGAAATAAGGATTGTTGATTTCCTTTTCTTTGGCCAACCAAAAAGCGCCCTTATTGTCGAAGGCCATCGGGCAGAACTGTTTGTAAACCGTTGCGCCGTCGGTCTTATTATTTTTTACCAACATATACATCTGCTGAGAGAGTACCTCGAACTGCTTGCGTTGCTCTTTTACATCTTTAGCCGAAGCAATCGCGCGGGTGGAGGCAAACAACTGCCCAGCATCGTTGGCTTCGAGAACTTTTACAAAGGCCAGCGCTTTTTTGGAGGCGGTTTCAGGCTCGGTCTTCACCAAAGCATCTTTGATTTCGAAGTAGCCCGCCAATAATTTTTGTGTGCCGTCGGCAGAAACATTGTCATTGGCTTCATGTGATACGGCGGTATCGGTGGTCGTTGTCATTTCTGTTGCGTGATCGTGCCCCGCATGATCTTCTTTTTTCTGTTCGCCTTCGCAGGCAAATAAAATGCTGACGATCAAAAGTAAACAAAGGTTGGTTAGGTTTTTCATCGTTGAGTTCATTTTTTAAATGTATAGTTAAATATAGAGATAATAATTTTAATATTTTTTAGGCAAGCGGACGCTTGCTATGTTTTGGGTCGTAGCGGGACGCTACTACCAGTGAATCATTTTTGTACCTAACGGTAGGGACGTTGCATGCAACGTCCGTACGTCAGTAGAAATTATATTTCCCATCAATCAACCACACCCGTCCGATACCCACACTTCAGCATCTTCGAACCAAAATATGGATTCAATACCTGATCGGTTGTGTCGAGCCAGTCGGCACCTTGATCCTCATCCGCCATTGGGCAGTGGATAATATACAAGGTAGGGAAGGCATCGAAGGCTTTTACGAAAGTGATCATCGTCGTGGAGAAGGGCTTGAAAGTTTTCCGAAGCTCATCCATATTTTTTGCCGAGGACAAATGCTTGCTGATCGGATCGAAATGATGTGCGAACATCTCCATCCGTTCGTTGGCTTCTGCTTTCAGTTTCACGGTTTTTATCTTTTGATAATTTTTAACCCAATCCATAGACGCTTCTTGTGCCGAAGCAAAATCATCTGAGGCCAATGCCTTTTTGATTTGTAAATAATCATTCAACAAGGCTTCGAAGATTTGTTGATTTGCCGTGGACAATTGAGCCCGCTGATCGAAAGTCATTTTCATCCCGTGGTGCTCATGTTTTATCTTCATATCCATTTTCTGCCCATTATCCATCTTCATTCCCTTCATATTCATTTTTGGGGCGCCTCCACCTTCGGGGCTCATCATGCTTGGCTTGCCTGTCAACTGCGCCGAAGCATCCACACTGAAAGCGCCTTCGGTAACCAGCTCTTCGCCTGCGGTCAATCCACTCAACACCTCATATTGGTCGCCCATTCTTTTACCCAAATCTATTTCCCGCATGCGGAAATAAAGTTGATCGGCTGTTTTTTGCTGAACATACACTACTGAACGCTTGCCGGTCCATAGCACGGCGGAAGCGGGCACCAATAATTTTTCTGCTTGGCCTTCGCTATTGAGCTGCACCTTTCCACGAACAAAAGTCTCAGGCTTTAGCACCATATCCGAATTTTTCAACAACAATCGGGCATGTGCCACCCGCGTTTTCGGGTTCACCACCGGATCTACAAAATCAATTGTGCCCTCATATTTTTTCGAAGGCTGACCTGCAACAGTGTAGCTCACTTTTGTTCCTTTTTTCACCAAAGACAATTGTGATTCATACACTTCAAACTGTACCCAAAGGTGTTTCAGATCGGCAATCTCAAACATCGGATGTCCTTCCATCAGGTGATCGCCTACATTGACCATCTTCTTCATTACCACGCCCGAAACATCCGCCAAGATCGGGAAGCTCTCCTGTACTTTGCCCGAAGCGATGATCTTTTCAATCTGAGCATCTGTCAGCTTCCAGTTTTTCAGCTTCCGTTTGGCTGACGCCCAAAGGGCAGGCTGACTGTCTCTGAACTTTTGCGCTTGAAACAATTCTTCTTGCGCCGTCACCAAGGCAGGCGAATAAATTACCGCCAAGGGTTGACCCTTGCGCACATAATCACCCGTGAAATTCACGGACAGCCCATCCACGCGACCCGCAAAGTGTGCTACCTGCGTAAATGTCTTCCGTTCATCAGGGGCAATCTTTCCGTTCAGTGCAATGGTGTTTTCTGCTGATGCCTCGCCGACGGTAGTGGTTTCCACCGACGCCAAAGCCATCGCCTGCGGGCTCATCTTCACTGCATCAGCATCAACTTGTTCGCCCTGTTCATTATCCACGGGAATCAGTTCCATCCCGCAGATGGGGCAATCGCCTTGATGATCCAGACGCACCGACGGGTGCATCGCGCAGGTGTAGATTGTTTTTTGTTCCGATTTTTCGGTAGCTATAACTTCTTTTTCGGATGGCTTTTGGAAAAAGAAACGCCCGATCAATAGCCCTGCGAGAAGAAGCGCAAGGTAGCCGGCGGTTTGTTTATTGATATATTTTTTGATCATGATTTTTATTTATTCTTATGTTGATTATTGATTGGTAGGGACGTTGCATGCAACGTCCGTACGTCAGTGCAAAATAATCTGTTATCATTGTTGGTCGTAGACAGGAGCCTACGACCAGTAAAGTGTTTTAGACCATGATTACCTTGATTTACAGGATTACCATGATTTTTTATTTATTCTTATTTCAATGGGTAGGGACGTTGCATGCAACGTCCGTACGTTAGTATAAAATAATCTGTGTTAATCTGTGAAATCTGTGGTTTAATCGGCTATCAAATACCCCAACTCCGCCAAGGCATTCTGATACTTCGTCCATGCGCTTGCCTTTCGCTTTTTGTATTGAAGCAACTGTTGTTGCATCCGCAAAACCTCCTCGAAATCTTTGCCCGAATTGGCATAAGCGGTGTACAAAAGATCGAGCGTCTGCTGACTTTCAACATACTGCGCCTGATACAAATTATAATACTGCACCTGACTTTCGATTTCAAAAACAGCCTGTTCATAATCGCTCTTCAGCTGATCCCTCACGGCCTCTTGCTGAAACTGCCATTGCTGTTGTGAAAGCTCGGCGGACTTCTTCATTGCCTTATATTTTTTGCGAAAGATCGGTAGGCTTACCGACACCATCGGCATCAGCGCATCCTGCCCCGAAGATTCAGCGGGCATATCCGATTGCCCGACGATCATATAATCTATACCGACGCCTAATTTTGGAGCGCCCATCTTTCGAGCGACTTGCGCCTGCGCTTCGCCTGCCTCCACCATTTTTTGCATCGCCAATATTTCAGGATGCTGAGCAAAAGCACTGTCCGTTTGCGCCTGTGCTTCCCATTGCAAAGTGTCAGGGTAGGCGAGTTCGGGTAGCTCAATGCTTGCCTCCATCGGTTGGTGCAGGTAGCGGTTGAAGTTTGCCAGCAAAGGCTTTACTTTCTGCTGAATCACTTTCAGATTGACTTGCGCCTCCTTCAGCATCATATCTACCCGCAGGACATTCGCCATGCTCCCCTCATTATTTTCAAACTTGCTCAGGGCAATATTTTTATAAGCGGACAGCAATTGAATATTTTCCTGCTCGATCCGTTCCATCGTCTGTTGCTCGATCAAAGGATTGTATGCCTTGCAGAGTTGATACCGAATTTTTTGCTGAGCATCAATAAATTGTTGGTACTGTGCCTCCGCCTGCAAATGTGCCACCGAAGCCTTCGCCTTCTGGGTTCCGAACCACGGGAACTGTTGCATCAAAGAAAACTTGGCGCGTTGCGGTCCATTGCGGGTTTCGATTGGGCGAATGAAATAACCCATCGACAACTGCGGGTCGGGCAAGCCCTGCACTTCCGCCACTTTTTCCATCGCCTGCTCAAAGGCTTTGTATTGTGCCTGAAGCGTCGGATTGTTTTGCATCGCCTTCTCGATGTAGTGCTCGGGGACTTGGGCTTTTGCTAATAGTGGAAGGAAAAGGAGAAAGGTGTAAAGAGGAACTTGTTTTATTGTCCACAGATTACGCAGATTTCCACAGATTTTTTTGCTTCTATTTGATTCATGCGTCCCGTTTGGATCAAAATATTTTATTTGTTTCGGTAGGGACGTTGCATGCAACGTCCCTACAATAATTTGCTTTATCATCATCCTACATTTTCCATTGAACCATCATTTTTCTTTTTCAATTGCCATTCGGCGCGCCAACAATACAGCACGGGCACAATGAAAAAAGTAATCGAAGCCACCAGCATGCCCCCAAACGAAGGGATCGCCATCGGGATCATGATGTCTGAGCCCCGACCCGTGGAGGTGAGCACGGGCAAGAGCGCAATGATCGTCGTGGCGGAAGTCATGATCGCGGGCTTGATGCGTCGCTGACCAGCCTTGACGACCGCCTGACGGATTTCCATTTTATTTTCGGGGGAATATTTTTCAAAACTTTGATCCAGATAGGTGGCAATCAAAACCCCATCGTCGGTGGCGATACCGAAGAGGGCGATGAAGCCGACCCAAACGGCCACACTCAGGTTAATGGTGTGCATCTGAAACAGCTCCCGCATGTTTACGCCCATGAAAGAAAAGTCGGCAAACCATGATTGTCCATAGAGCCAAAGCATCAGGAAGCCACCACTGAAGGCCATTGATATTCCGCAGAAAACCATCAGCGAAGTGCCAACAGATTTGAATTGGAAATATAAAATCAGGAAGATAATCAACAGGACGATGGGCATGATCACTGCCAGTCGTTGTTCGGCGCGCACCTGATTTTCATAGCTTCCCGAAAACTGATAGCTGACGCCTGCAGGAACTTTCAAACGCCCCGTATCAATCGCTTGCTCAATGACTTGTTGTGCATCATTGACCACCTCTACCTCGGAATGTTGAGGCATTTTATCAAACAAAACATAACCCAACAAGAAAGTATTTTCACTCTTGATAGCCTGCGGACCTCTTTCATAAGCAATCTCGGCGAGCTGTCGCAAAGGGATCTGTGCACCCGTTGGGGTGGAGATCAAAATCTTTCCGATCGCTTCGGGATTGTCGCGAAGCTCACGAGGGTAGCGCACCCGAACGGCATAACGCTCACGCCCCTCAATGGTGGTGGTCATCTGCATGCCCCCGACCGTGGTGGCGATCATTTTCTGAATAGCCTCCATCGACAAACCATAGCGGGCAATTTGTTCCCGATTAGGTTTGATCAGCAAGTAGGGCTTGCCCACAATCCGATCGGCAAAGACGGCTTCCTTTTTTACTGAAGGCACCTGCTTTAGAATATCTTCGAGTTTGATCCCGAAATCCTGAATGGTCGGCAGGTCGGGACCAAATACTTTGATGCCCATCGGTGCACGCATCCCCGTTTGCAACATCACCAGTCTCGTTTCGATCGGTTGAAGTTTGGGCGCAGAAGTTACCCCAGGAATTTTCGATACCTTGGCAATTTGCTTCCAAATATCATCAGGACTTTTGATTTCCTTGCGCCAGTTGCGGTACAGCCTTCCGTCTTGATTTTCAATCAAATCGCTTTGCTTCAGCTTGGCCTTCAAACCTTCGGCATTGGAAAGGTGTCGCCCGTCGGTGGTGATGAATTTGTTTTCCTCATCCACTTTGAAGCGCAGGCGCTCGCCATAGGCATCGGTCATGAACTCGGGTTTGTAATTGATCACATTCTCAAACATGGAGATCGGTGCAGGGTCCAAAGCTGAATTCACACGCCCCATCTTCCCGACGGTCATATCGACTTCGGGAATGTTGGTCAATAGTCTATCCAATTGCCCGACGACTTTTCGGTTATAACTCACGCCCGAGTGAGGCATCGAGGTGGGCATCAACAAAAAGCTCCCTTCATTGAGCGAAGGCATGAACTCCTTGCCTGTTCCAGGAAATTCGTCTGACAAATCTTTCCAAAGGGCTGTCGAACGAACCGACCAGCCAATCGTTTCCATTGGTTTGGCAAACCATGAGAAGGTCGCATTGAATCCCTGCCAGATCAGTAGGCCGAAGAAGATCACGAAAATTGGAACGCTTAGGAATTTGATTTTATTGTTCAAACACCATAGCAACATCCGTTTGTAATTGACCTCCAACAGATAGAACAAGAAGAGAATCAGCCCGACGATCAGCGCAACGAAGATGAAATTCCGCCACAAACTTTCGTTCGCCCCCAAAGGCATCCAGTATTTTGCCAATAACCATACTACGCCAACGATGCTGATGATGGCTTCGAGATGATTGGTCCATTGGGTCCATTTATTTTGAGGAACTTTCGGGGCGATAAATTTTTGGTAAAGTGGGATCAATCCAAAAAAGAAAAGCATCCAACCCCCGAACCATTGATGTAAAGTCAGCAATACCAAGCCCGTGATCATTCCGCCGATGCCTAAGAGCAATTTCATGCGTTCACTGCGGACTTTCCAACCGAAGAACCAATAAGCGAGTGTTGGCAAAATCAACAAAGATACTACCAAGGCGGACAAAAGCGCAAAGGATTTGGTGAAGGCGAGCGGACGAAATAGTTTGCCCTCGGAGGCTTGCATGGTAAAGACTGGCACGAAGCTGACGATCGTCGTCGCCACTGCCGTAATGATCGCACTGCCGACTTCTTTTGCACCTATATATATCGTGTCAATTAATTTCTGTTCGGGAGGCGCTTCGTCGAGATGTTTGATAATATTCTCCGACATGACAATCCCCAGATCGACCATCGTCCCGATCGCAATGGCAATGCCCGACAGCGCCACAATGTTGGCATCCACGCCCGCATAGCGCATCACGATAAAGACCGACAGCACCGCAATCGGCAACAGACTTGAGATCAGCAAGGAAGCCCGCAGGTTGATCACCATCACGATCACCACCAAAATAGAAATTAAAACCTCCATGCTCAAGGCTTCGCGCAAAGTGCCGAGGGTTTCGTGGATCAGGGTCGAGCGATCATAAAACGGAACGATCGTCAGCTTGCTCACCCGCCCGTCCTTCAATGTTTTTTGAGGCATGCCCGGGGCCATCTGTTTGATTTTTTCCTTTAGTTTATTAATCACCTGCAAAGGGTTGGCACCATAACGGGCAACGACCACTCCACCGACTGCCTCGGCGCCGTCTTTGTCCAACAGTCCGCGACGGTTCGCAGGGCCCAGCTTCACATGCGCCACGTCCTTGACCCGAACAGGTACATTGCTCTGAACTGCCACTACTGCTTCTTCAATGTCTTGAGTGCTTTTGATCAGCCCAAGCCCACGGATCAAATATTCCGCCTGATTGATCTCGACCGTCTTCGCCCCAACATCTTTATTGGATTGCTGAACGGCTTTCATCACTTGCGAAAGCGACAGGTGATAAGCATTCAAAGCATCGGGATCAACATCGACCTGATACTCCTTGACATATCCACCGATCGAAGCGACTTCAGCCACCCCTTCGACAGCGTTTAGCCCATACTTGACCAAAAAGTCCTGCGCCGAACGAATGTCCTGAAGGCTCCATCCGCCCGTCGGCTGATTGTTTTGGTCGCGACCTTCAATTGTGTACCAAAACACCTGACCCAATGCCGTCGCATCAGGGCCCAGCGTCGGGCTTACCCCCGCAGGCAACAAGCCCGCAGGAAGGGCATTTAATTTTTCGAGGATCCGCGAGCGCGACCAGTAAAACTCGACGTCCTCTTTGAAAATAACATAGATACTTGAAAAGCCGAAGACAGAAGACGAACGCACCGACTTGACGCCCGGCAAGCCAAGCAAGTAAGTCGTCAGCGGATACGAGACCTGATCCTCAATGTCCTGAGGAGCGTGTCCCGGCCATTCGGTAAAAACAATTTGCTGATTTTCCCCGATGTCGGGAATGGCATCAATAGCCACCGGATCGGAGGGGAGCCCACCGATTTTCCAGCCAAAAGGCGCCGTGATGATCCCCCAAACCACAAGGGCAAGGATCAACAACACCGTCACGAGGCGGTTATGTAGAAAGAATTTGATCATGATTTTTTGATAGACCGTGGACGTTGTAGGGGCTGATCTGTGTGTCAGCCCTTCGCTTGGACCAAAATAATTACCCAATGCTATCGCGAGAGTCCCTCTCGTGATAGATTTTATTTCGTTGATATTGGTGTCTGGGGATGGAACGCTGTACGGAGACACCTCTGTGTGTATCCAAATTTTATCCGATTATGAATTGATTCGGGCAGACACATAGGTCAGCCCGTACAGTTGTCAAATAGAATTTGATTGCTTGATGTAGGGACGTTGCATGCAACGTCCGTACCGATAGGCACAAAAATTTCATCACGATATCTTTAGTCCAAGCGGGACGCTTGAACTAAAAAAAACATGGCCTATCACGAGAGGGACTCTCGCGATAGATTTTCGACATCAAATAATCTGTGGAAATCTGCGTAATCTGTGGACAATATCATCCACCCCAACCTATAATAAGGAGAGGTCTAACAAATAAACGACTGAATGCTCAGCCGGAGTGCCTGACCGTCGGGCGACGGTGGGGCTTCCCGAAAAATATTTTCGGGCGCACGGTGATGCTCCGCCATTAAGGCGCAGAGCAATTGCCATGCCTGCAAGAAAATATCGTGGGAGTTGATCGCCTGTGGAGCGATGAAGTCAAAATGGAAATCCAGCCGTTGAAAGACATCCTGAATTTTTTGCACACTCATCTCATTGCGACAGCCGTGATTTTTTTCGGAATGCTCCGTAGGCATCGGGCAACAGGATGGTGCTTTTTGATAAAAGGCAACGCTCATCAAATGATTACCCATATAATGCTTGTCCACGACGATACCGATCGTCGAGAGCAACACGAGCATGGATAGGATAATATGTGAGATGCGTTTCGCCATTTGAACTGTAAATTACAATGTTTTGTGTTTTATTGGAATAGTGGATGATTTTTTTTGCTGAAAAATTGAATCAGCATCAGCTTAAAATCTCCTGATTTACAGGGACTGTTTTTTGAGGCGTAAACTGTTACTGACCACCGAAACGGAACTCAGTCCCATCGCCAGCCCCGCAATCATGGGATTCAGCAGAAAACCATTGAAAGGGTAGAGAACACCCATGGCCAGCGGAATACCGATCAGGTTATAAATAAATGCCCAGAACAGGTTTTGATGAATTCCCCTGACGGTCATTTTTGACAATCGGAAGGCACGAAGAATAGCGTGGAGGTCGTTGGTCATCAGGGTGATTTTGGCCACTTCCATAGCAATATCCGTCCCCTGTCCCATCGCCATAGAGATGTCGGCAGTGGCGAGTGCTTCGGCGTCATTGATGCCATCGCCTACCATGGCCACAATTTTCCCTTCGGCCTGTAGCTGGCGGATAAAGGCGGCTTTTTCCGAAGGTAGTACGCCCCCCTTATAATGATCGATACCCGCCTGTGAAGCCATGTGTTTGGCTGTTGTTGGGTGATCGCCCGTGAGCATATAAGGCGTAATGCCTGCTTTTTTCAGGTTGCTGATCGCTGCTGATGCCTGAGGTTTAAGTTGATCCTGAATGGCAAAGATGCTCAGGATGTGGTGATCGTCAGCAAAATACACGACCGTATGTCCAAGTTCCTGCCACTGTTCAGCCTGTGTCTGTACGGTTTCGGGAAGTTGCTGATATTGTGAAGCCACCAGGCTGAGGTTGCCTACCCAATACCATTTCTGATCCTGACTTTGGGCTCGTACCCCTTGCCCCGTGAGGCTTTCGAAGGTTTTCAGTGGTGGGATTTCATCGGCTGGCGTAGTTTTCGGAAGTGCTTTAAGGACTGCGGAAGCCAAAGGGTGTTCCGAAGATTTTTCTATTTGTTCGAGGATATCTGCCTTACTTTTATCCGCCCAAAACTGATGCACTACCACAGGCTGACCTTCGGTGAGGGTTCCTGTTTTGTCGAGCACTACCGTATCGACACGATGGGCAATTTCAAGGCTTTCGGCGTCTTTAATCAGGATATTTTCTTCAGCTCCCTTGCCTACGCCCACCATGATGGCCGTGGGTGTGGCAAGCCCCAAAGCACAGGGGCAGGCAATAACCAAAACCGTTACCGCCGACATCATTGCCTGTGGGAAAAAGGCCATACCGCCAAAAAACAGCCACAGGGCAAAAGTCAGCACAGATAAAAAGAGGATGGTCGGCACAAAGATACTGGCAATTTTATCGGCCAATTTTTGGACGGGAGCCTGTGAGCCCTGTGCCTGCTGTACGCGCTCAATCATTTGTCCGAGGAGGCTGTCTTTTCCTACTTTTTCAGCCTGGAAGTGTAATATTCCTTTTTGGTTTATCGTTCCCGCAAACAGCTTGTCGCCCGCATTTTTTTCGACCGCAACAGGCTCTCCCGTGAGCATACTTTCTTCCACAAAAGAGTGCCCCTTGATCACCTGCCCATCCACAGGAATACGCTCGGCAGGGTGCACGAGTACCTCCATGCCTGCCTGTACTTCATGAATAGGGATTTCCACAAACTCCTGTGCCATTTTCACTTTGACAAATTTGGCCTGCATGCCCATCAGTTTTTGAATGGCGCTATTGGTTTTTGACTTTGCCCGCTGTTCGAGCCACCTTCCGAAGGAAATAAAGGTGATGATCACCGTGGAGGCTTCAAAATAAACATGCGGTTCCATGCCCCTTTGGAGCCAAAAGGCAGGATTTAAAGTATTAAAAACACTGAAGCCAAAGGCAATGCCTGTGCTCAGGGCCACAAGGGTGTCCATATTGGCATTTCCATGTTTGGCGTGTTGCCAGGCATTGATATAAAATGAGCGTCCGAAAATCCCTAAAACAGGTACCGACAAAAGCATTGAGAGCCATCGGCCAGCCTCCCAATCCATGAATAACATGCCGATAATGACAACAGGAAGGGTGAAAATCATGGCCCAGAGGCTTTGGCTTTTCAGTTGCTGTAATTTTTGATTTTGCAGCTTTTCCCTTTCAGCAGTGGGGTCTTCTATTTCAAGCAATAATTCAAAACCTGCCCGTTGAACGGCTTCCTGCAAAGTTTTTTCTCCGATAGGTGCTTCCATACTGACTTGTACCTGATGGGTAGCCAAATTGACCTGTGCTTCTTTAACCCCTGCAACGGCCTGTAAAGCCTTGCTTACCTGAGCAGCACAAGAGGCGCAGCTCATGCCTTTTACAGGAAATTGCTGATATCTGAGGGGCGTTTCGGTGAGTGCATTGCTTTTCATGGGATGGTTGTTTTGTGTATTACAAAGGTCGGTCGGGCAGATCGGTTTTGTGTTATGGAATTTTGCTTTTGGTTTATAAGATTTTGCTGAAGATACCACTAATTGGGGGCTTCATGATTTTTTTTAGGCATTAAATCGACTGGGAGTATTAATGAAAAGGAGCAACAAAAGGGGGGGATAATTGGTAGTGTAGGCATTAATAGCAATAGAGAGCGATGGGTTTACTGAAGGAGTTTAAGGAGTTTGCGATTAAGGGCAATATGATTGATATCGCCATTGGGGTAATTATCGGGCAGGCATTCAATAAGGTGGTGGATGTGCTGGTAAAGGAAATTATGCTTCCCCCTTTGTCGTACATTACGGAAGGTATTGACTGGAGTGAGTATGAGGTGGTGCTGCGAGAGGCGGGGAAAGCAGCGGATGGCTCAAAGATTACCGAGATCGCGATTGGTTATGGAAAGCTGATTGATGCGGGGATCCACTTTATGATTATTGGGCTGAGTGTCTTTTTTGTGGTTAAGGTGATGAATGCCTTTAGGAACCAATCTGATGATCCTAAAGATGGCACGGTTAAAACACCCAAGAATATTGAATTGCTCAGTGAGATCAGTGATTTACTGCAAGAACAGCTCAAATTGCAGAAGGCTCAACGCCCTGATGGAGACCAAAAGTCAGGTCCTTCAGAAAAGTAGGGGCAAAAAAAAATGCCCTTGAAAAGGCATTATGGCTCCTCGACGATCGAGGGTTTTTTTAAGAATTTTTCACTGATGATTCATCGGGTTGAATCGCCGAGGGCAATACATCATTGCCCTTGCGTCAACCTTCGCCGATGAATCAATTAGTGTGATGGGTTGTGCTCGAAAGTTTTGCGGGTTACGCCAAAACCATCCTTTACAACTACAGTGTAAGTCCCTTTAGGCATACGCTCGAAACGGAATGGTTTCATGAAGTTGTCTTTGTCTTTTACAGCTGTTTTTGCAACCAATGAACCTGCTTCATTATATAGTGATACCACTACTTTAGAGTCCATGTTAGCCATGTATAACACTTTGTAAGTTTCAGCATTCGAGTTAGAGATCACTCGGAAGAAAGATTTTCCTTTAGCAGCTTCATTGTCGTTGGTACCTGCAAAAGCGAAAGATGCTGCCAATAATAGGGCGAAGGCAATAGATAAGAATTTTTTCATCGTTGTAATTGATTTGTGTTATTTGCTAATTGATTACATTACAAATGTACGGGGCTATTTTTATTAAATTCATATGATTATGATCTTTTTAATTGACCTGACAGGCTCCTGCGGCAGGTCGGATTACGAGATTTTCAAAATGGCCTAAAAAAACAGGTGCATCTTGCCAACTTCCCGAAAAAGTATATTTCATTATCAAAAGCCTTGATTGCGGTTGCCCAATGTTAAATTTAGAAGTGCTGGAGGTCGATTTTGCGAGTTTCAAAATTAAGGGGCTTTTGCAGGCTTAAAATTGTGTAATTGTCAATTCACACGGAACCACTATCGTGGGGCGTCCTCCTGATGACTTCTTAATCTTGGGGTTGCTGAATTAAAAATACCGTGAATAGGGTGTTGCTTGGCGGAGGGTTATTGCAATGAAATGGATGATTATTAATTATTCGAGCACCTGAAGGAATTATTGTTTTAATGCTGACCCTTTCCGTGGAGGGCTTTGTTCTTGAACTTTTCTGTGGTGGGGGAGAGAAAAGGAAGATATTTGAAAATGTTGATCAGCGGAGGGACAATGTTGATGGTATGCCTGTAACTATAAGCTTCATTTTCGCCTTGAATTATTCAAATTGTCATGTGAGTCGTTAAGAATACCGTCTCTACATGCATTTAAAATTCAGATAGCACCACCTAAAATCCTTAACTTATATGACATTGACATGGTCGGTGATGATTAATCCCATTTTGGTAAGCTATTTTTGACAGCATGCGCAATAAAGATCACTTATTCCTTTATCAATGCCTCAATCCTGTCGATGGCCTCGGCAGTCAAGACTTTCAGGGTCTGAATATGGGCTGTTTCTGTTACCCATAAATTTTTGGGTTCATAGGCGGCATTGAAGAGGTTTTCACCATGACTCAAAGGCACCTGCTGGTCATTTTTACTGTGAATAATTAATTTGGGAATAGCTTTGATCATGGCGATATCTCGTACGGCCACATATTCCTGATTGAATTTTTCTGGCGACTGTTCAATCTGGGCTTTCAATATGCCAACGGGCGCATACGCCATCGCAAGCCGCTGAGCCGATTCCACAGCACCGTCGAGCACCAACGCATCCACCTCTCGCTGATGATCTTTGGTGATTTTGACCGCCAGTTGCCCTCCGAGGGAACAACCGTAAACAATGGTTTTAAGTTGCTCAGGTTTAACGCTGCCAATGAAGTGAGCAAAACCCGCCTCGGTATCTTTCATCACCCCACGATAGCTGGGCTTGCCGTTGGATTTTCCATATCCTCGCCAATCTACCACATATACTCCAAAGCCATTTTCTATCAATGGCCGAATCAGGTATTGAGCAGTCGATACATTACCTCCCGCGCCATGAATAAAAAAGATGTTGGCTTTTTTTGGCGTGGAAGGCTCAAACTGATAGGTATATATTTTCAGGGAGTCGTCCACCGTCAGGCAGGTGGTTTTGTGGGGAAGATCATCCATAGGCTGCATGGCCTTTGAAGGAAAATAATACAGTACCGACTCATCATTTTCTACCATGGCACGAATTCTTGGGTTGGTTTGGTAAAAATAAACACCTACTCCAAGGGTAGAAAGTAAAAGAAACAAGGTGGCTGAAGCAAATATTTTCAGGGCAGTTCTCATGAGGAAAGGTATAAAGGTTGAAGGTCTTTTGATTAGGGAGCAAACGCGCCAGTGTAATCGTGAATCGGCTCTTTGTGAAGATTTATTTGTTACATATTTTGAAAAAGAAGCTTATTCGGTATTAATGAATATAAATAAAATCTGAATAAATATAAAGTATTTACTCATTATAAGTCAAAGGTTTAGCCTGTGTGAGTTTGAATCGGATAAAATAGTTGTTGGACAGAAGCGTATTTCAATGATCATTTCAATATATTAGTGGAGTAACGATTCAATCATACATATTTATTTTATCAATAGATTAGTGGAAGTGATGAGGTTATTATTTCAGTGAATAGACGGCTGTAGTATCAGCGTGCATAACAGTTGGTGTCTTCTTTTCCTGATTTCGATCCCTGTTGAATCAATTGGGTATCACCTGAATATTTAATCCTTTTACAGTCATTTTTCTTGTTTTTTATAATCCAATAATTGAATAAAAATGGGTTTATTTATTTTTTTTGCCATGGTGGCTGCTTTGTGTTTAGCGTATTATGGATACCTTCGAAAAAGCTCTTGGCAGTCGCCAGATGGGCATTTCCCGACTAAGTGGAGGAAAATCCTTCAGGAGAAAGTCGCTTTTTATAATGGTCTGACGGCTGAGGAACAGGAACACTTTGAATGGAAAGTGGAGGAATTTATTCTGAACCATAAAATTACGGGTGTCCGTGTTGAGATTGATAAAGTGGACAAGCTGCTGGTAGCGGCAAGCGCAGTAATTCCCATATTTAAATTTGCTGATTGGCGTTATGATAATCTCTTCGAGGTGATCATTTATCCTGATCATTTCGATAAGAATTTTGCCACTGAAGGGGAGGGCCGTAATATTCTGGGCATGGTAGGAACAGGCTATATGGAAGGAAAAATGATTCTTTCAAAAAGGGCCCTGCATGATGGTTTCGCCAATGAAAAAGACAAAAGAAACACGGCCATTCATGAGTTTGTGCATTTGGTGGATAAAATGGATGGTGTGATCGATGGGGTACCTTCGATGTTGCTCGAGCGGCAATATACGATTCCGTGGATCGACCTGATGAAAACAAAAATTAAGGAGATTCATGAGCGTTCGTCGGACATTAATGCCTACGGTGGTACGAATGAGGCAGAGTTTTTTGCGGTGGCGAGTGAGCATTTTTTTGAAAACCCCAAAAGCATGCAACGCAAGCACCCTCAGCTTTACGCTTTGCTCGAAGAGATTTTTGAACATGATATGGCCGAACGCGAGCAGGTGCTCCGCCGAATGGAAATAGGCAGAAATGCCCCTTGTCCGTGTGGAAGTGGGCAGAAATACAAGCGTTGCTGTGCTTAGCAGCCACGAGCCATAAATTTTCAGCCTTTCCGCTCAAAATTGAATATTTTTATGATTAGGTTGTAAGCATAATCAATCTATAACCTTATTCACTTTTTTAAAATGTCACAGGATCAACTTCAGCAAGTATTAAATCTGATCGATGAAAAAAACAGGCAGGACCCGAAAACCATCAACAGCAATGGGGAGGAACTGACCGAAGAATTACTGTATTCGCAACGAATGACCGCTTGGCTTTTCAAGATGGAAACCTCGCCTGCCGCTGAGCTGCAAATTGCCGTTAGGGCCAATCATGTCGGGCGTTGGGAAAGTCCACGGACCGACTATCCAGAAGGGAGAAAGGGATATTTGAAATGGCGTACGGATTTGATTCAGCACCACCTGCAACTTACCCACCAAATGATGGATCAGGCGGGATTTGGTGAGGCGCAGAAACAGGCAGTCAGGAAAATTATGGAGAAAAAACACATCAAAAGAGATGCTGATTGTCAGACTTATGAAGATGTGATTTGTCTGGTTTTTCTTGAAAATTATTTGGCGGATTTTTATGCTGCCGCAGATATCGAGGAAGAAAAAATGGTCAGTATCATTCAAAAAACATGGCATAAAATGTCGGCCAAAGGGCAGGAGATGGCATTGACAATCCCTTTCTCTGCTGAGGCACTTGATTTGGTGAAAAAAGCACTTTAGCATAGCCTGTCGAAAATATGCCATCACCCAATTATAAACATGATTTCTACCGCCGTAGGGGGCTGTCGCACAACTTGAATTGTAATTTATATCACCAAATAATATTTCGTTTCGGTAGGGTCAGACCTAAACAGTCATTGTAACGTTAGTTTCGGGCGAACACGTGGGTTCACCCGTACCGAACAGAATAAATTTTGCAGGGCAATTTTAAATTACGGTTATGCAACAGCCCCGCACCGATAGGTGAAAAATAATCGATAGCCCAGCTTAATGGTGTTCCCTCAGTGATATGCATTAACAGGATATTTATTTATAAGCAGGGTGGTTGTGGTAGTTGCCGACAGACAATACAGAATTTTAATAATATGATCAGTATAAAATGATTTATAGAAAAGCTACTGAAAAAGATCTAAATAAAGTTGCTGAATTGTTTGATAGCTACAGGGTATTTTATCGTAAAGAGTCTAATCTTCAAGGTGCCAAAGCATTTTTGAAGGAAAGGATTGAGCATAATGATGCTGAAATATTTGTAGCAGAAGTTGACCATAAATTGGTGGGGTTTGTACAATTGTATCCTTTATTTTCCTCTACTAAAATGAAAAAATTCTGGCTACTTAATGATCTTTTTGTACATCCTGACCATAGAGGAAAAGGGATTTCGATAGGACTGATTGCGCGGGCAAAAAAGCTGGTAAAGGAAACGGGAGCTTGCGGAATGTCCTTAGAAACTGAAAAGTCAAATTTAATAGGAAATAGCCTTTACCCCAAGGTGGGCTTTGAATTAAATGAAAGCTGTAATTTTTATGAGTGGAGCAATTCATCGGGATCGCTAAACGACGATTGAAGCTTGAATAATACGGATTAATAATCAGAGATTCGGTTTCCATAAAAATGTAAAAAGCCCTGGCAGCAGCAATTTGCCAAGGCTTTTTTCTGGGGGTTAGCGCATCAAAAACCATTGAAGTCCAATGATGGTCTTGGCATCTCGGATCTGGTTGTTTTGCAGGAGCTGCTTTACTTCCTGTCGCTTGATTTTCACCAGCTGAATGTCCTCTTTTTCCGCTTTCAGGCCACCGCCTTCATAAAGTTTGTCGGTGCTTGAAACTTCCGCATAGTAAAGAAAAATCCGCTCCGAGGTACCTCCTGGAGATACAAAAAATGAGCTGATAAATTTTGGCGAATTCAGACGGTAGCCAATCTCCTCTTCCACCTCTTTTTTTACCCTCATGGCGGCATCTTCTTCGCCCTCAAGCATCCCTGCGGTCAGTTCCAAAACCCAGCCATCACCTTCTTTGGTGGAGGGGTAGCGAAACTGGTTGGTGAACAGCAGGCTGTCGGTATCTTGCTCATAAATCACGACGGCCACGGCATCGCCTCTTTCAAAACATAGCCGCTCAATGGTTACTTTTGATCCGTCAAACTGGTCGTGTTCAATGGTGGCTTTATTGATCTTGAAAAACTGATCAAAGACGGGCTTTTCCGCTAAGATTTTATATTTCATTCTGCTGTATTTTTTTGACCAAATGGTCGTTTTTTTGAATCAATGCTGGATCAGTGTTGGTCCAATAAACCTGGCTGAAGTTCTTTTTTGGTTTTCAGTCCGAGGGATTTGAGTTTTTGTGTTTGTTTCACCAGGTTATTATTTCCAGTGGAAAGTTGCTTGTAGGCGGTATCGTATTGCTCTTGTGCCCGCTGAATGCTGCTGCCCACCTTTTCAAGGTTTTCGGTAAAAAGCACAAATTTGTCGTACAGTTTGGCGCCTTGCTCGGCAATCTCCTGCGCATTTTTGTTCTGATATTCCCGTTTCCACAGGTCGTTGATCAGCTTGAGGGAAGTGATCAGATTGGTGGGGTTCATGAGCATAATTCTGCGTTCATAAGCATATTCCCACAGCTGCGGTTCGTATTTGATTGCCGCAATATAGGCCGCTTCGTTGGGGACAAACATGATCACGAAATCGAGTGCTTTATTGTAATCGTCATACCCCTTACTGCTCAGGGCGGTGATATGATTTTTTATCGCCTGAACATGGGCATCAAGTTCCTGAATTTTGATGCTATCTTCTTCGGCCTCAATATGGCGGGTATAGGCGTTGAGCGACACTTTGGAATCGATGATCACATGCCGTTCGTCAGGATAATGAATTACGGCATCGGGACGCATTTTTTTGTCCTCAATATCAGACCGCAGGTGTTTTCCCTGTTCATCTTTCAGCTCCTGTTCCATAAAATATTCAGTGCCTTTTCTCAGCCCTGACTGCTCCAGAATCCGCTCCAGGATAATCTCTCCCCAGCGTCCCTGGGTTTTAACTTCCCCTTTAAGCGCCTTGGTCAGGTTGTGGGCTTCGGTACTGATTTTGTGGTTCAGCGCTGCGAGTTCACGGACCTTTTCTGCCAATGAAAAACGTTCTTTGGCTTCTTTGTCATACACTTCATTTACCCTTGCCTGAAACTTGTCGATATTTTGACCGAGAGGCTGTAATATCTGCGCCAGTTGTTCCTTGTTATGATCGGTGAACCTGGCGGTTTTTTCTTCCAGGATTTTTTGCGCCACCAATTCAAATTCTGTCTTGAATTTTCGGTGGAGGTCTTCGATTTCCCCTTTCTGCTGCTGAAGCTTTTCCTGCAACCCCCGATTGTTGGCCTCCTGCGTTTTCAGGGCTTCCATCAGGTTTTCATTTTTTTGCTGAAGGGCATTCAGTTGTTGCCCGAGGGATTCTTCCCTGAGTTGTTGCCGATTGGCGTCTTCAGCCATGGCCTTTCGTTGAGCTTCTTCCGTGGCGAGCAATTTTTCAAGTTGTGTGCTGCGCCCGGAAACTTCATGGAAATCATCGTTCAGGCTGTCAAAGCGATTTTGCTGCTCGGCGAGTTGTGCATGAAGATTTTTGAGGTCAGACTTGTGCTCGGCAAGGGATTGGCCCGCCTGCATTGCCTGTTGTTGGGCATTGTTGAACTGCTGACGGACTTCTTCCAGTCGAGATTTCAGCTGATGATTTTCCTGAGCACTCAAGGCAACATTTTGTTGCTGCTGTTTGCCCCGCAACTGTGCCAGCAGGTAGCCGAGGGCCAGGCAGATGAGTCCGGTAAGTATAGCAAAGAGAAGATCCATAGGGGTGGTTTTTAAAGTGAGAGAATCAGTAGTTGAAGGCGTACATATTACTGTTGTTCGAGCATTCTGACAATGATTTTCATGGCATGGGCGGCAGCATTTTTGGCCATTTGTGGGTAGGTCATTTCTGCCTCTCCATCTGCCTGATCCGAGATACTGCGGATAATCACAAAAGGCTTGCCCAGGCGGTGAGCCACCTGTGCCACTGCGGCTCCTTCCATTTCAATGGCATCGGCACGAAAGTCTTTTCGCAGCTGCTCAACCTTCTGGTGATCGGCAATAAACTGATCGCCAGTAACAATAATTCCGCAGTGTGCATGCGCTTTTCCAACCACCTGCTGTGCTGCCCGAAAGGCTTGCCTGACAAGTTGTGGGTCGGCATGAAAATAGCCATTTTTGTCGCTTGATGGCACGAGAGCGGGCTGGGCATCAAAGGGTCGTGCATCGAAATCATGCTGGAGCAGGGATTCAGAAACAACAACATCGAGCAGTTTATAGTGAGGATTGGCAGCCCCAGCAATACCTGTAAACCAAAGCGATTCCGCCTTGAAGTGGTCCAACAGCAGGGTAGCCGTTAGGGCCGCATTGACCTTCCCAACCCCTGATTTGGTAAGGATGATGGGCTTATCGGCGATGGTACCCTGATAGAACCACTGCCCTGCGATCAGGGTGGAGTCGGAAATGCTCATCTGTGACCTTAAGTCGGTGATTTCCTTGTCCATGGCGCCGAGGATGGCGACCTGTGCCTTGGTGATGGTACTGCAAAAAACACAGAGGAGCAGGCCAATGAGTGCGGGTTTAAATACTTTTATCGTCAATTTTTTAGGGATTATTTTTTAAGCTCAATTCACAGAACCAGTAATCAGCATCCCAGGTATCTCCTTCTTTTTGGGGATAATGGTGCAGGTGGTTTTCTCCAATGACTATCGGGATGGGGGCGCTGAAAATCGGTCCATCGAAAACAAAGGTATGAAATTCTCCATTTTCTCCACAAGGATCCACATCGTCGGGCAGGCGGTCGATCCATTGCTGATCAATCACTTTTCCGACAAATTCCTCCCCAAGCAGGCGGGCATTGGTACAAACCACAACGGCCTTGAAGCCCAGATTGATAAAATGCTGAAGGAGCTTTTTGGTGTTGAGTTTCCACAAAGGGAATACGCCCCTGATGGCCTGTTGCTCAAGTTGTTCCTCGCGGTATTTTCTTAAATCTTCCAGAAAAATATCCCCAAATACAGCCCGTTCAAAACCTTCCTGCTTGAGCTGCTGCATGGCCTCGGCCATTACCTTATTGTATTGCTCAAGATTTTCCGATGCAGGCAGCGCCACTTTTTGTACGGGCAAGCCGAGGGCTTCAGCCTGAGCATCGAGCAATGCTTCGGCAACGCCATGCATGGTAATGCGCCTTTGCTCCTGCGAGATGGTGGTCAGAAGTTTAGTTACCGGGGCATTGCCCGTCGCGCGGTGTTTGTACAATGCCATGGCGGCATCTTTGCCTCCGCTCCAGTTGAGATAGGTTTTCTTATTCATACCAAATACTGATTTCCGATAAATTTTTTCGGTGAAGATTCGGGACTTTGGCCTCATCGGCAGGGTAGCCCACAGGCAGGAGCAGGTAGGGCTTTTCGTTTTCAGGGCGCTCAAGAATTTTATGCAAAAAATTCATGGGGCTCGGCGTATGGGTGAGTGTTGCCAGCCCTGCTTCATGAATGGCATTGATTAAAAATCCACAGGCGAGCCCAACGGATTCATTCACATAGTAATTTTTATGTTTCTGTCCGTCGATCAGGTCGTAAGGCTTTTTGAAAACAATGATCAGGTAGGGCACAGTGGTCAGGAATGGTTTGTGCCAGTCGGTTTCAAAAGCTTCGAGATCCTTGAGCCAGGCTTCGCTCATTCGGCCATGGTAATTTTCGTACTCTTCTTTTTCTGCGGCTTCCCTGATTTTTTGCTTCAGTGTGGGATCACTGATCACGCAGAAAGTCCAAGGCTGTTTGTGGGCACCACTTGGCGCACAGTTGGCGGCTTTAAGGATATTTTCGATAACCTCCCGAGCCACAGGGCGATCGGAAAATTCCCGCAAACTTCGGCGCTGGTTGATTTTTTCAAAATAATCGGCAGCAGCCTTTAAGCTTTGCTGTTCATCAAGCACAGGCGCTGTATATGGGATAAATTTATCGGATTCAGTGTTCATAGCATTGTTATTGATCGGCCTTTAGGCTTTTAAAGTGCCTCCAAAGGGTTTTTATAAATGTAGGTATAGCCCAGTTGCGTGATGCCTTTTTGGGGTGAAATCATTTTTTGGCGGTCGGCTACTGAGGCGAAGGTCGGTGGTTTCAGCCCATTTTTTTTCGCCGCCTGTGTATAAAATTCACTGCGCAAAGGGTGTTCTGGGCAGCAGACATTGAAATCTTCATTGGGCTGTGGTTGGTGGATCAGCCTTTGGGTGAAGCCTATGGCATCGTCAAGGTGCAACATATTGATGACCTTGTCCTCCAGGTTTTCTTTGCCGGCGAGGAATCGTCCTGCTTTTCGGTCGCCACCAAAAAGCCCTGCAAAACGGAGAATATTTACCTTGCTGAAATGCTTTTTGAAGATCTGTTCCGCTTCATGAAAGTGATTTTCAGGCTGATCGGGAAGGTCGTTTTCGGTGACTGCAGTGGGCGAATCGTTATAAACTCCTGTGGTACTGATAAAAATTACCTGATTGATTTCCGCTTTCAGCAAGTCATCTTTGAGTTGGTGGATGGCCTCCAAATAGTCCATTGCTTCCCGCTTTTGGCGTCTTGGGGGAATATTGACCACGACCAGATCACAGTCCTTGAATGCTGCAGGCAGGGGATCAAGTCCGATGCGATACTGAAAGGCATCGATGCCCTTTTCTTTCAGCAGGCTGAGCTTTTGCTGTTGGGTGGTTGTTCCGGTAATTTGTGTGCCCGCATTGGCCAAAAAACTGCCGAGGGGAAGCCCAAACCATCCACAGCCAATAATTCCAATTTGAAGTTTGTCTGATGTCATGGGATGAAGTTACAAAATCAGCCCAAAAAGCAATAATGCTGCAACTCATAAATGATACTTGTTTTTTTATTGCCCACTGATTCCAGCGTTTTCAACAGATATTTAGCCTTCATCAACCGGATAGCAGCCATTGTAAATGAGGGCATCATCTTGCTTCTTTTGGGGGCTCCGCTCGTAAATGTTGCCCCGCTGTAAAATTAGGATCGCCGTGTATTTCGGTCAGCATAATATTGATAAAAATTAGCCGCCGTTTTCATGGCCATAATCTATCGCGATCATCCCTCTTTTGCGCAATATTTAAGTCGATTGGTTTGCCCCACGACGGAGTCCTGCGACAGATTTTGATGTTGGTTTTTGATGTTTTTCGCAGCCTTAGGCACTTAGCGGATGTTCAAATATGAAAATTTGCAGTAAGGCGGTAAGTGTTGAAACCCACTCTTAAATCTTAGGATGAAATGACATTTGAGGGTTATTTCCATCGTATTTCGCTGTAAGTAATGATCAGCAGCTGTTGAAAAGAAAAAAGGAGCTTTAATAAAAATTTACCATTATTGGTTTGAATTTTTCGACCCTCTAAATATGAGTTTAGTAATATATTATATAATAAGTTAATTAGGGAGTATGATTAAATCCTATTTGGATAAACTGCACAGGTTATTATCGGGGGGGCCATCTTTTGCATTTGAACACCGAGTGTTGAACATAGGGCTTTTCGTGGGCTTTATTGTTTATGCATCTTATAGTGTGTTTGTGCTCACGACTCCAATATTCCCTACAGTGCTGGTCTATACCATGTTGATGGTAACCATATTAGTAGCACAAATTTATGTGTTGTCTCGAATAAGTCCTGATTTTTACCAGGAAGGTGTGATTTTCTTTAGCTTTTGGGGAGTGCTCTCCAACGTGGCCATGTGGGTGGTTTCTGGAGGAAAAACGGGGCCGAGCAGCTTAAATTTCATTATTATTTTTGTGGTGGTTACCTATTTGATGGGCAGAAAGTACCATTTTAAGTGGTTTGCTACCAATATGATCGTCATGTGGTTATTGTTCTTTTTCGATGAGCAAATGAGTGCGATAATTATTCCTTATGAAACGGATGAGTTGCGGGAGCTAGATTTCTTTATGACCAATATGTTCGCGATGATCCTGATTTTTGTGGTTGGTTTTATCTTCAGGAAACATTACGAAGAACAAAGAGAAGCACTTGCGTCGTCGAATGAATTACGGGAGCGGGAAAGCAAGAAATACAAAAATTTGATTGACAGTATTCGCGATGAATATTTCCTGAAAAGTGAATCTATTGATGGGCAGGTAGATTATGTCAGCCCTTCGGTCGTGCAGCTGCTGGGCTTCAATCAAGCGGATTTCAAGGAAAAATATGAGGAGATATTCTGGTCGTCTGAAGAAAACAAAAAGATGTTTAGTCAACGGCAGTCTCAAATGAAGGCTGGTCATCCCTTTAATTATGAGCTCGAGGTGTTTTGTGCCGATGGAAAAACCATCCGACTGCACATCAAAGATACCCCTACTTTTTCGGCAAACGGGTCGGTAACCCATATCGATTCCATTGTTCAGGACATCAGTATCCGTCACCGAATTATGCAGACGCTTAAAAATACTCTTGATCAGGAGCAACAAATGCGAAAGGTTCGGGAGAATTTTATCCTGACCATTTCCCACCAGTTCAGAACGCCACTTACCGTCATTCGTTCGTCGGTAGACCTGATGCATCAGCTGTTGATTTCAGGGGAACAACTGACCAACAATCAGCTTCAGAGAATGAATGGTCGGATCAACGGATCGGTGGATCAGCTCGTCAATTTTGTGGATCAGATTTTAGCTTTTAAGGACTTGGATTTGTGGAACTTTCCTTTCAATCCCAAGCAATATGAGGTGAAGAGTTTTATGGCGGATTTATTGGAGCAGCTTAGCGTTCAGGGACGCCATCTGGAGTTTGAGAATTGTTTGGAGAATAGCCTTTTGATGACTTTCGACTACAAGATGATCGAGCAATCCATTACCAATATGGTGACCAATGCGATTAAGTATTCCTCGAAGGAAGCGCCCATTAGGTTATCTTTGGAGACGGATAATGATGAGTTGCTGATCGTTATCCGGGATAAAGGGATTGGCATTTCCATAGAGGATCAGAAAAATCTTTTCAATCCTTTTTTCAGGGGAAAAAATGCGGAGAATATTAAAGGCTCTGGATTGGGGCTGAGCGTGTGTAAAGAGTTTGTGGAAAAACACCATGGACATATCAGTGTGTTTTCTGAAGAAGGAGTGGGCAGTGTTTTCACGATCCACCTGCCACTGAGTCCGGTTCTGATTGAGGAGTAATCGCTGCCCAGCATTTACAAATCTAAAAAATCAATGAATTAGAGGCCCCTGAAGATCAAATTAACAGACGGTCAGCGATGGGAATTATGCATCACTGATCGTCTGTTGTTTTTTATTTAAAAAGCTAACCCCACCGACATGAACTGAATATTCGGGCATTTCCGAAATTATTTTTGAATAGTCAAAGATATTATCCTAAGCCCCAAAATCACTTACATAGTCTTACTTCCGTAACTCGTTAGATCTTTCGAAGAAAAAGAGTGTTTTACCGCCTTTGAATTGAATCTAAAATTTCTCTTTCTTACCTTCATCGCCGAAGTGATTTAGCTGTTATTGTTTTTGATGTGTAGGAACTTAAAGACAAGACAGGTAAGTCACTTTTTTATTTTTTGATTTGCTTTTTATGTATAATAGTTTGAGTAAATATATTTTTATTATTTTTTCGATTCTATATTTTCCTGCCTGCGCACAATCCTTTGCGCCAGCATTAGACAGCTTTCATTCGTGTTATCAACAGCGGGAAGAACTTGAAGGCAAGAAGCAGGAAATATTGTTAGGGCTTGAAAAGGCAGTCGAACAGAAATTGCGAGTAGAAGATACGGTAGGGGCGATGGTGAACCTCCAAAAATTAACGGAGCACACCCTAAATTATGATGGGCCAAGGGCGATAGCGTATGCAGAACAATTATCGCTCTTAGCAAAAGGCAGGGATTACTCCTTGTGGATTGAGGGGCAGTTAAGTGTATCGCAGGTTTTGATTCGGATGGGAATGTTTCATGAAGCACAACAACGATTGATGCAGGTTGCTGGACAGCAAATGAAGCCGGCACTTCGAATTTTATATTTTCAGTGTATGACCCGCTGTACTTTTGACTTGGCTGATTACACGGATTTGCAGGATTACAAGCAGAGATACCGCCAGCGAGGACATCAGTATAGTGATTCATTATTGTATTTTAGTGCACCGAGTAGTTTTGTGCATCAATATGAGCAAGCGAATGCATTTATCCGAAAGAAAAAGAACAGCGAAGCAAGGGCATTATTATGCAGGATGCTTGATGCGAATTATTCTGATCATCAGCAGGCTATGATTCATGCTTCTTTGGCTTGGTTGGAGCCGAAAAGTACCATTTCGCATCTACTCAGATCGGCTACCTTGGATTTGAAGAGTTCAACGAATGAAACCACGGCAAGTACGCTTTTGGCTTGGGTATTCTTGGATAGAGGGGATTATGCTTTGGCCGATCAGTTCAGTATGTTGGCGATGGAGCAGGCAAGGAAGTATGGCGCCAAACAACGTCAGGCGAAAGTAGCAGAAGTATTACCGTTGATTCAACAACATCTCGAGGTCGAGCGGAAACGCAAACGAGAGATGAGTATATTGGCCACTGCTTTTTTCTTGTTGTTGTCCGTAGTAATTGGCTATTTTTTATTTCGGTTGGTGAAGAAGCAGAAGCTGATTGAGGCACATCGTGAGCAGATTCTGGTACAGCATGACGAATTATTGAAGGTCAATGAGCAGTTAAAATTGGCAAATGCCACCAAGGTGGACTACGTAAAGCAATTCTTTGCTATTGGTGCAGAATTTTTTGATAAACGAGAACAGCTCTACCATCAGATTGGCGCTTTTTTGATTAATAAAAAGTACACCAAGATTGAGCAGTTGGTTTTTAGTCATCAGTCAAGAAAGGAGAAAGAGGCCTTCTTTCAACAGTTTGATCAGATGTTTCTAAACCTTTATCCTTCCTTTGTCCCGACGATTAATGCTTGTTTGTCGGAGGAAAATCAATATGAGACTTCGATGATTAAATTACCTCCTGAACTTCGGCTTTATGCTTTGATGCGCTTGGAAATAACCGACAGTGAACATTTATCCCAAGTCTTGGGGGTAAGTAAAAAATCAGTTTATACTTATCGGAACAAGGTCAAAGGGAAAATTAAGCTCGACGAGCGGGATTTTGAACGAAAGGTTCAGGCTATTCCTTGTGCATAATACGTTCTGAAGACCTCCATTCAGTGGTTTAGGCGTTTTGTTCAATAGGTTGATTTGTAGTTCTTTATAGTAAAATGTAATCTCCATTTAAGTAGGTGGTCCAACCCAAATAGCATTTTGCAAGAAGATGATTTCTAAATTTGTACTCAATATTTTTAATGAATCGTCAACCGAAATATGGAGAGATATATGAAGTATTTTTTTAGAGAAGCAATACAGTTTTTTGCCTGGTCAGCCTTGGTGTTTGGACTGCTCATCGGAGGGAAATCGAATGCTCAAAATAGGGAAACAACAAAGGAGTTTGTTCCACAGTGGGCAAAGTCGGTGGTTTGGTATCAGGTTTTTCCCGAACGTTTTCGGGATGGAGACCCAACAAATAATCCTACTGTCAATGATATATTGGGGGCCGATCCACAAGAGCCTCCTAAAGCATGGCAGATCCATCCGTGGGGGAGTGATTGGTATGCTTTGCAGGATTATGAGAAGCAAAACGGAGAGCCGGAAATGTGGAAGCATATCCTGAGAAGAAGGTATGGAGGCGACTTACAAGGTGTTATTGATCAATTGGGATATTTACAGGCGCTTGGCATTACGGCTTTGTACCTGAACCCTGTTTTTCAGTCCCCTTCATTGCATAAGTATGATGGGGAAAGTTATCATCATATAGACCCAAATTTTGGCCCAGACCCAAAAGGGGATCGACGAATGATTGAACAGGAAAATCCACTGGATCCATCGACCTGGGTTTGGACTTCTGCTGATGAGTTGGCGCTGGAATTGATTGAAAAAGCGCATGCACATGGTATGCGTATTATCTTCGATGGTGTATTCAATCATTTGGGTTATAATTCTTTTGCTTTTCAGGATGTGTTGAAAAATCAGCAAAAGTCTCCTTACAAAGACTGGTTTACGGTCAATAGCTGGCAGGATGAAGATAAAGGAGTTGCGTTTGATTATGAAGGTTGGTTTGGGGTGAAGTCTTTACCGGAATTGCGAGAAGACAGTACGGGTATTGTGTCTGGGCCTAAGGACTATATTTTTAATGCGACCGAACGATGGATGAACCCTAAAGGTAAGGGAGCAGCTTACGGGATTGATGGCTGGCGATTGGATGTTGCGTTTTGCATTGGGCACCCGTTTTGGAAGAAATGGCGAAAGCATGTTCGGTCGATTAATCCGGAAGCCTACATGACTGCCGAGATTGTGGAGAAACCGGAAGTGGTTCAGGCTTATTTGCAAGGGGATGAGTTTGATGGGGAGATGAACTACAATTTCGCCTTCGCTTCGGCAGAGTTCTTTTTTAACGAAGGAAATGAGCGCATTACTGCCACTCGGTTCGATCAGAAGCTAAAAGAACTTCGCGAGCTTTATCCTGATGGTGTTGCTTATGTGGTGCAGAATTTATTTGGTAGCCATGACTCCAACCGATTGGGCTCACATATCACTAACCGAAATAATGGGATTGGTAATTTCAGAGACTGGGGAGCCTATTTTGATGCCTCGACGCCTTCCAAAAATCCAAATTATTCAACCCGTAAACCGAATGAGCAAGACCTTCAGTTACAGAAGCTATTCGCTTATATGCAGATGACTTATGTAGGTGCGCCGATGATCTATTATGGGGATGAAGTCGGAATGTGGGGGGGGAATGACCCCGATTGCCGAAAGCCAATGGTTTGGGATGATTTGATCTACGAAGATGAGGTTTGTGATGTAGATGGCAGTAAGCACGCTCCTGATGCCGTTGAGGTGAATCACGATCTGCTACAACATTATAAGAAGCTAATACATATTCGGAATAATCAAAAAGCCTTGCAGTTAGGTGATTTTGAGACAATGCTGATAGATGACCAAAAGGAGATTTATGTTTTTAAACGAAATTATGAAGGCGAGCAAATTGTGGTAGCGATCAACAATGGGGATGTGCCTTATTCATGGGCTCAACCTGCAGGTGAGCCATTATTTGATCTTTACCAAGAGCAGGAAGTAGAAGAGGCGGTTGTCATTCCTTCAAAATCAGCGAAGATTTTGAAGGTAGGTAGTGGCGTATAGTTTTTTCAGCACCAAACAGATGCACCTAATAATAAATCCAAAGGCATACTGATTCGTACACAGACTTCTACAGATTTTTTGATTATAACTATCTTACCCGTACTCCACAAATCAATATTTTAGGTTAAACAAAAAATCATGGTAATCCTGTAAATCAAGGTAATCATGGTCCATGACTCCTTCAAAATTATTGTGCTGTGTTTATATTAATGAATAAGTAAAAAAAGGGACATCTTCCGATGTCCCTTTTTGCAATAGATTACTTCGCTTTTTACTTCGACTGATACAAAAAGCGTTTAATATTTTTCTTTGGGGTTTTCTCAAAGGCTTCCTGCTGAACTTCCACCATTTTCAGCTGCATATATTTGGGCACTTTAGTATTGACCACCTTAAGGTGTTCTTTATAAATATCATGAATTTGTGGAATGCTCAGGTTCGCTTTTTCTGTTTCTACATAATCAGGATAGATCAGGGCACAGAGTTTTCCCGAACGGTCAACCACCAAGGCCTCGCCAACATAGGGCAGGTTCATCAGTAAAGATTCAAGCTCTTCTGGGTAGATATTTTTTCCCGAAGGGCCTAAAATCAGGCTTTTGCTTCTTCCTTTAATCAGGATGTTGCCTTGCTCGTCCATAATCCCCAGATCGCCTGTATGCAGCCAACCGTCTTTGTCGATGGTGTCGGCGGTGGCTTCTGGATTTTTATAGTAACCTTGCATCACGTGGCCACCACGACATAGAATTTCGCCAACCACTTCCCTTGGGTTTTCGCTGTCGATCTTCACCTCAAGGGCATCTACAGGTCGGCCAGAACCACCAAGTACTGTATTGTTCCAGGAGGCATAGCCAATCAGTGGGCCACATTCGGTCATGCCGTAACCTACGGTGAAAGGGAATTTAATTTCTTTGAAGAAAGCTTCCGCTTCCGCATTGAAGGCCGCGCCACCAATAATAAGCTCTTTGAAATTTCCGCCGAAAACCTGTGTCAGTTTTTCTCGGATCTTTTTATGTACCAGCTTATTGAGCAGGGGGACCTTGAGCATCATCTTGGTTTTTGAATCTTCGAGGGCAGGCAATATCTGACTTTTGTAGATTTTTTCAATCACCAATGGCACGGACAGAATCAAGTGAGGTTTGACCTCCGCAAAGGCCATCATAATGATTTTTGGTGCGGGAGTTTTTGTCAGAAAGGTGATGTGGCAACCTCGGGTAAAAGGAAAAAGAAACTCAAAAGCACAGCCATAGGTGTGCGCCAAAGGCAGGAAAGACATGATTTTGTTGCCGCGTTCGAGGGGCATGTTTTCCCGAGCAAAAACCACATTGCCTGTCAGGCTTCGGTGGGGAATCATGACCCCTTTGGAAAAGCCCGTCGTTCCTGAAGTGTAGCTGATCACCGCCAAATCGTCTGGCTGTGTTTCGGCATACTGAACATCAGCGGCATGGTAGCCGAGTGGGAAATCCTGTAGCATTTTTTCGGCAGGAAGCGCCCCAAGGTCCAGTATTTCTGTTTTCTGATATAAAGGGTTGAAGTCCGCCACATCCATTACTGCCTGCAAAAGGGGCATTCCTTCCACCTCCATTTGCTCAAAAATGAACTTTTCGATGATCAATACTTTGGCATCGGAATGATGCACAATTCTGGTGGCGTCTTCTACTTTAAAATCCGGCAATATAGGGACGATCACTGCACCATAGGTAACGGCAGCCAAATAGCTGATGGCCCATTTGGCGGAGTTTTTTCCCATTAAAGCCACTTTATCTCCTTTTTCAACACCCAATGTTTCAAAGAGGTAATGCTGTTGTTTGATGGCGATAGCAATTGCACCAAAGGTATAGTTATCTCCTTTATAGTTGGACAAAGCTGGCAGTTCCCAACACTCCTGAATGGATTGTTGTATTAAAGATACAAGTGTCTTCAAAATAAATTTATATAAATATTATAAAATCTGATAAGGTGCGCTTGATCGTTTGTGTGAAAAATTAAGCGACCGCGAAAATATCAAACAAAATTTCTTTTTCCTTAAAAGCGTTGATATTAATGCTTAAACCATCGGTAAAGTACAATGTTTGGTGTGTAAAATATAAAAATTAATTTTGTCGAAGAATAATTTCCTTTAAAGTTCGAGTTTCTTCTTCCGAAGACTTAATTTGTGGAGTTATACGAAATAATAGCAGAAGTAGCAGCTAATAAATGATTTTGATGAGACGACTTAACCTGTTTTTTTCAGCGTTTTTAATGTTCCTGTGTGCGCAGGGAGCATGGGCAAATACTGCCGACGGATTCTTGTACACTTATCCCGAAGGTACTACCAGCCTGAAGCAGATGTTTCCGTATCATGGCGGAATCATGGCAATTAATGGACAAGGAAAAATACTATTCCTGAATCAGGGCAAATGGCAGACAGTAGCGGAAGAGGCCAAATTCAGTCAGTTATATAATGCTGATAGTGTACTTTATGCCAGCAGTAGTGCGGGTTTATTTAAGCTGAAGGCACAAGGGGGAACTTTTGCTACAAAGCCGATAGTGAATGAACGCCTGTCGAAGATTTTTCCTTTGCAGCAGGGTTTAATGCTCGAAGGGGAAGGCTCGCTCTGGTATTTTAAAAAGGGTAAAACAGAAGCTATAGGTGCTGCGGGAGCGCTTCAGGATTATGAACTGCATAAAATTGGCGGCAGCAAATTTTTGGGCATACAGCCCAATGGTGCTTTTTTTATGATCAGTGTGAATGTGGCTGATAAAACCATGACGCAAGTGGAATTCGCACAGCCTTTCTGGGGGCATCAGTTTTGCGGGGTAACACAGGACGGCATCTGGCTGACCAAAGACGGACACCTGAAATTGATTTCTGATGTTACGGGCGACCTTGAAAAGGATTTTGGCAAATTAGCTGAAGTGCCGAGCAGGGTTTTCAGTGAAGATGGCAAGTTCTATTGTCAGACCCAAGGCGAAAGAATTTACCAAATCGATGCGAACGATCATATCAAACCAATTTTCGATAGCCCCTCGGCCAACCCATTGATTTATGTTGCGAAAGGGCATTGGTTTGCCCTGGCAACCGATGAGGGCCTTATGGTGGATTTCACCAAGGATTGTAAGTTGCAGAAACTGAAAGCTGAAGCGGTGAATTTTCACCCGGTTGATGCCTCCAAAGTTCTGACCCTTGGCGGTGAGCGCTGGCAGGTGAAACATGGCCAACTTTTAGTGGACGACTCCGTCCTTGAGGTGAACCGCGGGCTGCTGGAAAAAGAACACCACAGCCTGGAGGAAGAATTGGAGGTGCTGGAGGGGCAAACGCCGAAAAAGCCGGCAGCAGCACACTGGCAATTGATTGGTCTTAATAAAGGCATGCTTTGGGCAAATA
This sequence comes from uncultured Persicobacter sp., assembly GCA_947498325.1. Classification (GTDB taxonomy): domain Bacteria; phylum Bacteroidota; class Bacteroidia; order Cytophagales; family Cyclobacteriaceae; genus Persicobacter; species Persicobacter psychrovividus. The sequence continues at coordinate 38,480 of CANMKE010000025.1, read as the reverse complement.
ATGGCGCACAACTTTATTTGATTGATCCTTCTGCTAAAATTGTTTTTGACTATGGGCAGCTGAAGGAAGATTATCAGCTTGGGAAAGTGAAAAATCAATGGGCATTGAACTACGCCGATGGGCAGGTGGTGATTTTGCCGCAAACCTTCCCGACCATGCCGGTGTTTTTATATCAGTCCACTTTGCCCGACGATGAGGAATTCGACCTGTTGTTACATGCACAGAGCCTGATGCCCAAGGTGTGGGATTTTATCGCTTGGCGACATGATTCTACGGCCAACTGGCAATACCACGAAGGACGGAAATGGAAGCTGGTAGCGGATACAGAGTTTCGCCATATGGAGCATGTGGAATGGAAAGCAAGCCTCGGGCCAAATCAGTGGTCGGAAACCATGCACGTGGAATTGCCATGGAAGTTCCCTATTGGCCGAACCGTCATTATTTTCATTGTCATTATTCTGTTTATTGTGCTTGGAGGTGGCTATTCGATTTACCGCATCCGCAAGAAAATGAAGCTGCAAGCGGCTATTGAAAAAGAGGATGAAACACCAGCCTATTTAAGAACTGTTGAAGATGAATTTCTTAAAAAAGTGGATGGGGTGATTTTCGAAAATCTGGAGAAGCCAGATTTAAATCAAAATCACGTGATGATGGCCCTGGGGATGGAACGACGGATATTCTTCCGTAACCTCAAGCAGCGCACACATCTGAAACCCAATGATTATATTCGTAAGCGCAAGCTTGATGAAGCTGTTCGTTTATTGCTGGAAACCAATCAGAATGTGGAGACCATCGGGCACAGGGTAGGCTTTACTTCTGGCGCTTATTTCTCTTCCAATTTCAAATACTACTTCGGGATGAGCCCCGAGGAGTACCGCAAAAAAAATAAGAAAAACTCCTATTGATCATAGGGGCTGTTCCGTTGCTGAACAGTGAAAATTAAAGATTACAGGGTTTGTGGTCGGCGTAGGTTGGATGAGTTTCTCTCCCGATTACAGCTGATCGTAACCGTTCAATAAACGCTTAACATCAATCCTTCCCGACAGCAGCAATGTGGGGAAGGATTTTTATTAAGAGCGTGTTTAAAGGCGCTCCATCCGAGCGTAAGTTCGGATAACTGGAATTGATTTTGAATGATTGATCGCTTCTACAATACGCCAAATTTTCGTTGCGAATTTTAAGTTTTAAACATGCTCTTAGTGGCGACTGCTCTGACCTGAGCAGTGAAAACAGGGATAGATTATGGCAAAAAAAACCAATGCAGCCCGTAAGCTCGACCAATTGAAAATCAGTTACAGCCTACATCATTATGCTGTAGAAAAGGAGGAAAGAGGCGCAATTGCAGTGGCAGAAAAGACGGGGCAACCGATTGAGCAAATATTTAAAACCCTCGTACTGAGCGGGGATAAAACGGGCGTGATCGTGGCGGTGATTCGCGGCGACAGGGAAGTACACCTGAAGGCACTGGCCAAAGCGAGTGGGAACAAAAAGGTGGAGATGGTTCCTTTGAAAGAGGTGCTCGGTATTACGGGCTATGTCCGTGGGGGCTGTTCGCCTATCGGGATGAAGAAAAACTTCCCCGTTTTTATAGATGAGGAAGCTTTTGAACACGCACAAATATTTATCAGTGCAGGTTTGCGCGGTACGCAGATTTGTTTGTCTGCCGAAGGTTTAATGCAAGCGACCAACGGCAGGAGGGCCTCGGTGGTGGAGGCTTGATACGCAACGAAAAAAACGTACTGGAATAAAAAATAATACAACAAAATATTATATTTAAGGATGAACAATACATCATTATTATTGCTTTTGATCGTCGGCTTGTTCGCATGCAATCAAAAGGAACAGCAAAATACAACGCAGGAATCCGCGCCGCTGGATCGTGGGTACGACATCCTGATGACTTTGGGGCATGATACTGAGTCTTTTACACAGGGGCTTGTGTTTAACGGCAATGAGTTACTCGAAAGTACTGGCGGCAATGGTACCTCATGGATTTCTTCGATTGATTATACCACAGGGCAGGGCGCAAGAAAACTCAGCCTTGAGGATCGCTATTTTGGTGAAGGAATTACGGTGATGGATCATAAAATTTACCAATTGACCTGGCATGGAAAGACCGGCTTTGTTTATGACGTTAATGACTATAAAAAATTAGGCACTTTTGAATATGGCTATGAAGGCTGGGGAGTAACGCACGATAGCACGAGCCTGATCATCAGTGATGGTACGGATAAAATTCATTACCTGAATCCTGAAAGCTTTAAAGAGGAGCGCACTTTGTCGGTAACAGAAAACGGTAAAGCCGTCACTTACCTCAATGAGCTGGAGTATATTCATGGTTATATTTTTGCCAACGTCTGGCAGTCAGCAGATATTGTCAAGATCGATCCTAAAGATGGTAAAGTTGTTCGTCGATACAACTTTGATCACTTGGTGAAGGACAATAAATCCGCCAACCCACGTGCAGATGTCCTCAATGGTATTGCGTTCAATCCGACCAATAACCAAACCTATATCACTGGCAAATTATGGCCCCGCGCTTATATTGTGCGCTTCAGATAGGTGAAAAATACGAAAGATCGGGATGCTTCAAGCATTTTATTGAAGCTTTGATTTATTCAATATGAAAGGGATACCTGAGGATATATGTCAGTGACATATGGTCGTTCAGGTATCCCTTTTTATTTCGGATTTTTTTGATAAAAATACAGGCGACTGATCAGCTGTTTTTCATGCGCAAGATATATACGTTGGTGTCTTTAATCATCTTATCGATGCACTCCTGAAATCCTGAGGTCATCTCTTCGACCATCAGCCGCATATATTCTTCCGTGATCAGGTTGTTTTCGAGGTACAGCTTTTTAATGCCTTCCTCGCCGTAGGCTTTATTTTTTCGTTTTCCGCTACCTTTAAAATTTTGGCCTTCCACCTGATAACTTCTGTGATAAATCACTTGGTTCGAGCTGCCAATCAGGCGAGCTTCAAAATAGATGTACCGTTCGGGCAGACTGCTTTTGATATAAGTATGGGTTTTCGATGAAGAGCGGTTATGGTAGTAGGGATCGTTAATGCCATAGGGGGAGCCGTAAAGATTGTTGCGATAGGGGCTCATGTAGGGGTTGTTATTGTAATAACCGTCGCTTTCTGTTTGCTCGACTTTTGTAAAATTCCCACTGACGGCTAACTGGCGTATGGTAAATTCAAGGGTGAGGGCGGAGTCTTCGAGCATATTGGCCACCTGAAAAAAACCTCCGTGCTGAATGGTTTTTTCAATGGCTTTTTTGGTATAGCTGTTGACGCTGCTGGCCAGGGAATTTTCGCCAAGCAAAAGCTGATAGTGATTCACCGATTTTTTATTGCTGACTTCATCCTGTGTCAGGGTATGGCTACCAATCAGGCAGGTAGAGTCGGGGAATTGGGAAATATTTTTCACGATGACTTTCACCGCTGTGGGTAGTTTTCGGTTCGCTTTCGGAAGCTGACTTTTGGACAGCATAGGCTGCGGCTGTTGATCGTACATTAACAGAAAAGGCGCAGCGGTTTTACAGCCCGCCAGGGCGATCATCAGCAATAAGGGGAAAAGAAACTTATTCATGAGGTCGAAAAAATGATGGTGGTAAATATGGTTTTAGCGCTGAATACAAAAATAGTGATTTTTGATCAGATATTTCAATGGATGCGCCTGTGCATGTTGGTTGAACCATGCTAAACAGGCCCGAAGCTTGGGCGCATGGAGGGTTTTGCATACTGCGCAGTGTTGATATTCTAAATAATGGCATTTTGTTTTATAGAAAGATGATCTTTGTCATTAATTCGTGCAGTGGTGTTGTGTTTGTTGAATGGGTAATTATGAAATTTGATATTTTGATGGTGATTTGATGCTTTGTTTTAAATTCTATTGAAATTCTTTATCTCCATTTAGGAAAATTTAATTTGAGTGATTACTTTTGGTAAACCAAAAACCAAAGACCATTCAAATTATTGTTAAAATTATTCGAAGGTCGGCGGTGGATGAGCACAGGTTTTTAATTTTTAAAACCATTTTTTAGAAATTTTTATAATTACCTCTACCACTATTCGCTTTAAGGAAAGATAAACCGAACTCGTTGAGGAGGGTCAAAGGATTCGATGAAGATGAAACAGTTATTTACACCATTTTTTTGCCTGGCATTTTTATTGTCAGCCTGTAATTTTTCAGGAAAAGACGGCCTGGTTACTACAGCCGATGGGCTGCAAAAGGCCATCAGTACTGCGCAAGCAGGGGATACTATTCGTATGGCTGCAGGTGTGTGGAATGATACACAGATTGCTTTTAAAGGACAGGGCACGCAAGCCAATCCGATCGTTTTAATGGCGGAAGAAAAAGGCAAGACGATCCTTTCGGGGAATTCTTCGCTGGCATTGGCTGGGGAGTACCTTCAGGTTCATGGCTTGGTTTTTAAAGATGGATATGCCAAAGGCCGTGTAGCGGTTGCTTTCAAAATTGGGGATGAGGTGGCCAAACATTGTCGCTTGAGTGAGGTGGTGATAGATCATTATAACCCTGCGGATCGCTTCGAGAAAACATCATGGGTAGAACTTTATGGGCAGCATAATGAAATTGATCATTGCTATTTCGGTGGAAAACTGAATGCCGGTGTGTTGATGGCCGTGAAATTGAACAATGTGGAGTCACGTCAGAATTTCCACCATATTCATGATAATTACTTTGGCTTCCGTCCGAAGTTGGGCTCCAACGGTGGGGAAACGCTCCGTGTGGGGGTTTCGACCTACTGCGAGATGTCTTCAAATACTTTAATTGAGCGTAACCTTTTCGAGCGTTGCTCTGGTGAGGTGGAAGTGGTTTCGATCAAATCTTCAGATAATATTATTAAAGATAATCTTTTTATCGCCTGTGAAGGGGTGTTGGCATTGCGCCACGGTGACCGTAATCAGGTGCTTGGTAACTATTTCCTTGGCGAGAACCTTGCCAATGCAGGAGGTGTTCGGGTAATTAATGGTGGCCACACGATAGAAAACAACTACTTTCAGGATTTGGCAGGCCGCCGATTCTTCGGGCCGCTGCCAATTATGAACGGCGTGCCTAATTCTCTGGCGAACCGTTATATCCGTGCGCACGATGTATTGGTGAAAAACAATAAGTTCTTCAACTGTCCAAATATTGAATTATGCGTAGGTGCTGACCGTGAGCGGACACAGACACCAGACCATATCACGATCAGCGATAACCTATTTTACAATCCTGCGGGAAAAGCGGTATTCACGAAACTTGATGATATCTCAGGCTTTACTTTCAATAATAATGCGTTCGTAAACGATGGTTCATCGGTTAAGACGAAGGGATTGGTAAGGGTAAAAACAGCTTATGAAAAAAATCAGGACGGTTTGTATGCGAGTGCTGAGTTTACACCAAAATTGCCTGTAGATAAAAATAAAGTGGGGGTCAGCTGGTACACGCCAACTCCTGAAACTAAACAATTGGTCAATACAACAGTAACCGTGAATGGTTTCGAGGCACTGGTGTCGGCTTTGAATCAGGCAAAAGATGGCACGACGATTCAGCTTGCGGCAGGTTCAGATTTTGAATTCAACCATGCGATTCATATCACGAAAAATGTGAAAATCATCAATGGTCATTCAACTCGTGTAAACTTCAAATATGTAAAAAATACCAAGCAGGAATCATTCTTTGTTATTGACAACGGTGGAGATTTAAGCTTGAAAGGTATTGCATTCAATGGCCGCTCAGAAACGGGTATTGTTAAGGCAGGAATCCGCACTTCAGATGAACCAATGATCGAGCATTATAACCTAAAAGTGGAAGATTGTAGCTTCTCTAATTTTGATGCCGCAGATTATACCGCATTCAGGGCTTTCACCAGTACTTTTGCGGATAAAATCAGCTTTATCAACTGTGATTTCAACAATATCTCAGGCATTGCCTTGAATATCAATGGGCAAAAAGACGATAAAGGCCGATACAGCGCCGAAGAGGTGGTGATTGAAAATTGCCGATTCGAGAAGGTGATGACTGGCGCAATGGAAATCACCCGAATGGGAAATGATGAGTCCACCACAGGGCCATATGTAACGGTGAAAAATTGTGATTTCGTGGATGTCGGCAACAAAGAATTAGGCAGTGTGGTGATGCTTTGGGGGGTACAGAAAGTAACTGCCGACAACCTGTTTTTCTACAATTCTGGATGTTCTGGCCGTACAATCCGCTTTGAAGACCCACTTTGGGCAGTGAGCAGTATCGACCATATTTTGAGTGTAGGCTCAGGGAAAATAGAATCTTATTACCCTCGCCGTGGCAAGCACATTTCCGAATTTGCGCAAACGGAACCAAAGGAGAAAGCTTTGAGTCGCAAAGTCAGCACACGTAAAAACTATACTTTTGGCGCACAGCCAAGGGGTTAAAAATATTGGGGGAGTGCTTGTCGCTTCCCTGAATTTCTCCTGAACCCCACTTCGGGAACGGGAACATTTAAATCAATACCTGAATACTTCACCCTTCGGGGATAAAAATTTTTTAGAGATGAATGAAGTTGTAGATAAAAAGAGCACCACCTCAAAGGAAAAGGGTTTTAAACTCCGCAATTTGCGGTGGGTAATCATCGGGCTGATCGCCCTGGCGACGGTAATTAACTATATTGATCGTTCGGCTTTGGCGATGATGTTTCCTGGCGAGAATGGTATAGGCGCTGAACTGGGGCTGACCAAGGCCGATTACGCCATCATCCTGAATATTTTCATGGTGGCATATGCTTTAGGGCAAACCTTTTCTGGGCGTATTTTTGATAAAGTAGGAACGCGTTTTGGCTATGTGATCTCTATCGGGATCTGGTCGATTTCTTCTTTCTGCCATACCTTCGCAAGAGGGATCTTTTCCCTTTCTTTCTTCCGTTCAACCCTTGGTTTTGGGGAAGCCGGTAACTGGCCAGGCGCCGCAAAAAGCAACGCCGAGTGGTTCCCAATTCAGGAGCGCGCTTTTGCACAGGGGCTTTTCAATGCTGGTGCCTCATTGGGTTCCGTGGTCGCTCCGCCGTTTATCGCCACCTTATTTGTTGCTTTCGGCTGGCAAACCACCTTCATGATCATCGGTTCTTTGGGAATGCTATGGATTGTGCCATGGTTGCTGATTAATAAAGGCGAGCCAAAAAATCACCCTTGGATTACCGCCGAGGAGTGTGAGCATATCAAATCTGGGCAATCCAAAGCCGACAACGACGAGCACGCGGTGGCCATGCCTCTGAAAGAAATCTTATCGCACAAAGAATCCTGGGCAGTATTGGTTTCACGTTTTTTCATGGAGCCTATCTGGTGGTTGTTTGTAGGTTGGATGCCTATTTATCTTGCAGATACTTACGGCTTTGATGTCAAGGAAATCGGGGCATTTGCCTGGATCCCTTATGTTGGTGCCGCCATTGGTTCTATTGCAGGAGGGTATTATTCTGGCCAACTGATGAAAAAAGGAAAGTCCACCAACACTGCGCGTAAGCAAACCATCGTTATTGGTGGTGTCCTGATGCTCGTTGGTTTGGCGGCCGTATTGACGATCAATTTGCAACACAATCCAGACTGGTTTGTATATATTGTTGCGGTTGTTTTGTTTGGTTTCCAGTTCTCCATTGGTAATGTTCAGACCCTTCCTTCGGATTTGTTCTCAGGAAAAAATGTCGGTTCGTTGGCAGGTTTCGGTGGAACAATCGGAGTGTTGTCGGTAGTACTGATGAACTTCCTCGTTCCGCAAATTGCAGAAATTTCTTATAGCTATATTTTCATGATGATTGCTGTTTTTGTGCCACTTGGGATAGGTTCTATCTTCTATTTTGCCAAAAACATTCAATCTGTTGAAGACCAATAATACAGGAGGCTTGCGGGCATTGTTCCGCAAGCCACCTGTAAATTAAATTTTTAACGCTGTCATTTAGTCGCTGGCTTGCCCGTTGCTTTGATGGCGTAATTTCGATCAACTAAAACTTTTTTTGTGAAAAAGCACTTAATATCAATCGGTTTGAGTAGCCTCCTGTTTTCTTCTTTTTGTGCTTTGCCAATGCAGGCATTCGCGCAGGGTATAACTTCGGAGAACAGTAAAGCAGTGGAACTCGTGAATCCTGGTTTTGAAAATGGACTGAAGGGATGGGAAAAAAGTGGTAAAGTGGCAGCTTCTGACGTTGCCAATGCAGGGAGCAAATCTGCAAAGATGCAGGATCGTGGCGCCAGTTTCAGCCAGATAGTATCGGTTACTGCCAAAACCAACTACCTGCTTTCAGCCTATGTAAAAGGCAAGGGCACTTTGTATGTTCAGGTTGGCGGAAAGACGTTTACGGCTGAGGCATCGAACAAAAAAGCATTTACTAAAATTGAGCTGCCTTTTTTCAATAAAAAAGCCAAGCGCGTGACCATCGGAGGCAAGTTTGCTGACGGACAGGTACGGTTCGATGATTTCGTCCTCGTAACAAGTGAAGAGCAAGTAGTGGCCAAGGGGAAAGAGAAGAAAGATGTTTTCACCGCACCGAGATTAATCAATGCAGGTTTTGAAAATGGGCTGAAGGGCTGGGATGTTCGAGGTAAAGTATCGAAGTCCGATGTTGCTCAGACAGGCGCAAAATCAGCAAAAGTTGACGACAAAGGCGATTTGAGTCAGTATGTTCGCATTACGCCTTTTCATGCCTATGAATTGTCCGTTGCGGTGAAAGGCAAAGGCGCCGTTTATGTTCGTGTGAAAGGCAAAGAGACGGTTAAAGAATTTAACAATAAAGCTTTTGAAGTAATTACAATTCCTTTTGAAGCGGCAAAGGCTAAAAGTATCATTATCGGTGGCCGTTATACCAACGGGCAGGGGCGTTTTGATGATTTCAAGCTGAAAGCCACAGATATTGAGGTGGATCCAAATCATCAGTTTCCTACGGCAATTATTCCATCATTAACGGACTGGAAATTAACCCTTCCTGTGGATGCCGAAGGCCGTACCAATGCAAAGGTTTATGATGTCAATAGCCGATTGAAAAATCCGCTGGAGATTGTCGGTCAGGGCTTGGTGGATTTTGAGTATACTCCTTATTTCTATGCGAAAGATGGCGAGGTATTTTTCCGTGGAATTTGTGATGGTGTTACCACCAAAGGCTCCAAATACCCTCGTGCAGAATTGCGTCAGCAAGTAGGCGGAGGGAATAACTACTGGTCGGTGCAGGATCATCAATTTTTGAAAACAGAATTGCGGGTAACGCATTTGCCTGTGGAAAAGCCTGAAGTTTGTATGGTGCAAATTCACGGGCCAGAAGATGAACCACTTCGTGTACAGTACCACCCAAAATATGGGGTGTATATTGTTTGGAATGAAGATAATAAAGATACCCAAAATGGGGTGCCTTATCAGTTGGGGGAAAATCTTCGGATCACCGTAAGCGTGGAAGGCGGATTCATTAACTGCCACATCGAAAACCTAGATCAGGGGAAAGAATATACCAAGTACTGGAAATCTTCTGACGAAACAGGGTATTTTAAAGTGGGATGCTACACGCAGTCAAATAAATTTTTGAGCCAGATTAAATCTGGTGCCAAAGATGAGCCCAAAGGGGCTTATGGCGAGGTGGCTGTTAAAAGTATTGAGTTAAAAGAAACGTATTCTAAACAATAATTGATCAATTACTATATTATTTTAATTTCGGAATTGTATTTATTGAATTTATATGATTGTTAGTTGATATTTTTTATCGACTATGTTAAAGGTGTTTGATTATTTGAGGCCCTCTTCTTTGTTGAAGAGGGCTTATTTCGTTGTGGTGTTTTGAATCGCTATTTAGAAAAACCTATATTTTAAGTTGAGTTTCATGATAACTTCTTTTTAATGAATTCTCGGTTTTTTGCAATCTGATTAATGTAATTATAAAATCAACCTTAAATCCTTAGGAAAAATTAATAGATTTCTCTAAGTTTGGGTAACCAATCACCACATCCCAAATAATTTGTTCGGTGTAGATGTTAATTTTAGTGTTTTACGATATGTTTTTACGAAATGTAAACATTAAAAATTTTTGAGTTTACAATATGGAATGGTTGGCTTATTTTTTTAATAACATTATAAATCATACCCTATTTGTTTAGCATGATTACAGTATTAAAATCAGGGTGGAGAATTCTACTCGTTCAATGCTTTTTGCTGTCACTGATAGCACAAACACCGTTGTTCGCCCAGGGGGAGATCCGAGTGACTGGAACGGTAATTTCACAAGATGATAATGAGCCTCTTCCAGGGGTGAATATTATTCTTAAAGGTACCAAAACAGGTACGATCACAGATTTTGAGGGAAATTACACGATCATGTGTAACCCAAAATCAATCCTTGAATTCCGCTTTATTGGCTATGGCGAAAAAGAGGAATTTGTGGGTACACGTACAAAAATCGATGTAACGATGAGTTCAGAAGTCTCTGAGCTTAATGAGGTTGTCGTGGTAGGTTACGGTACACAGAAAAAATCTCACTTGACGGGTGCAATCTCTAAGGTGAAAAACGAAAAACTCGATCAGTTGCCGACCGCTCGTATTGATGATGCTTTGGCGGGTCAGGTTTCGGGTGTGAACATCCAGATGACCAACCCAGAGGCGGGTGCCGCTCCAACCATTCAGGTTCGTGGTGTAGGTTCTATCGGTGCAGGTTCATCTCCAGCAATTGTTGTGGATGGTGTATTGGTGGATTCCGATTATATGGCCGCTTTGGATATGAACGATGTGGCGTCTATCGAGGTATTGAAGGATGCTTCTTCAGCAGCAATCTTCGGTTCTCGTGGGGGTAATGGGGTGATCATGATCACCACAAAATCAGGTGCTTCAGGCGAAACAAAATATACCTTCAACTCTTTCTTCGGACAAAAATGGGTGCAGAAAAGAGCGGATTTCCGTCCAACAGTAGCGCAAAATAAAGCCAATGCTGAGGCGTATCTGGCGGATATGGATGCCAACCGTGATGATTACATTGCGACAGGGAAATTCCAGAGTCTTGATCATTTCAATACGGTATATGGCAAGGCACAAACAACCATCAGCCGTATGGATCACATGCTGGATATCAGTCAGGGCAATGAGCGCGACTGGCAGGATGAGATCTTTACTGGCGGTAATATTCAGTCTTACTCTTTGAGTGCTGCTGGTGGTTCAGACAATACGACTTACCATATTTCTGGTGCGTATTTGAATGACCAGGGCGTGTTGCTTCAGGATGAGTACACGAAAATGAACCTGCGTTTCAAGTTGAAAACCAAATTGAACAAAAAGCTTGAATTGGGTGTGAATTTCAACCCAACACGTGAGCACAAGCAAGTTTTCCCAACATCATTGCATGAGTCATTGCGTCAGTCTTCATGGTTGCCAATCGTTCACGATGCACACAGCATCCAGTACGTTGACCGTGAAAACTTCCCCAATATTGCCATTGGCGATTATACCCAGGAGTCTCACTTCAACAACTTTGAAGTAATCAACGAAGACGGTACGGTAACCACTTTGCCTAACGTGAGTGTAACAAACAACTCCAACCCTTACGCCAACATTATGGAGCGTGATTACCAGGAGAACACCACTCGTGTTTATGCAAGCACTTACCTGAAATACAAAATCATGAAGGGTTTGAATTTCCGCTCTTCATTGATGGCCAACTACCGCAACCGTATCCGTGATTATTATACCGGTACAAAAGCGACACGAAATGGCGAAGCAGATGCAAGATTGCAATACAGAACGTATGAAGATTTCAGATGGGTGAATGATAACTACTTCACTTATGACCGTTCGATTAAGGGCGGGCATGACATCAACGCGGTAGTCGGAATGTCTTTCGAGCGTGGAATGTATGAAACTACTGAAACGATCGGTACAGGATTTACAAACGATGCGGTGAGAACCATGAATGCTGCGGGAACAATCGCTTACGGAGATCAAATCAAAACAGTAGAAACTTTGCACTCGGTGTTCTCTCGTTTCAACTATGCCTATATGGACAAGTATTTGGTGTCGTTCTCGATGCGTACAGATGGATCTTCTAAATTCGGTCAGAACTACCAGTATGGTATTTTCCCTGCGGGTTCATTCGGTTGGAGAATGACTGAGGAGTCGTTCATGAGACCCCTGAACTGGGTATCGGTATTGAAGCCTCGTATCTCTTACGGTATCACGGGTAACAACAGCATCAACGATTACGAAGCACTTGAGCGTATGTCGCCAGTAGGTGCGGTAGTCGGAGGTAATATTTCTTCAGGCTATGCGCCAGCAAACATTGCCATGCCAGACTTGCGCTGGGAAAAGCAAATTGAAATTAACCCAGGTATTGATTATGGTTTCTTGGGGAACAGAATCTATGGTTCATTCGAGTGGTACCGTCGTACTGCTTCTGATCTGTTGCTTTCACAGCAAATTCCTTCAGTAACAGGTTTCGATCAGCGTATTGTAAACTTGGGACGTGTACAGAATCAGGGTTTTGAAATTGAGTTGAGCGGTAAACCTGTTCAAACTGAAAAAATCAAGTGGACCATTACGGCTAACCTTTCTACCAACGAAAACAAATTGGTCAATAACGGTGGCGTAGACAGCCTGACAACGATTGTTGATGACAAGCGTGCGGCCAACTGGATCGCTATTCAGGGCATGCCGATCTCTACTTTCTACGGCTTTAAAGTAGACCGCACCAAAGGCGATAACGGTAATGTTCCTTTGGAGTATTTGAATGAAGGTTTCTGGCCAATCGGTGCTTCTTCTCAAAGAGCTTATGTGCAGGATTTGAACGGTGATGGCGTGATTGACGATAAAGACCGTACCGTTTTGGGCTCGCCATACCCTACCATATTATGGGCAGTTACGAACAGCTTCAACATCGGTCGATTCGATTTCATGTTCATGTTCCAGGGGTCACACGGTGGATTGGTAAGAAACATCGATCCGCAGTATTATGAATACCAAACCATGCAGGGGCAGCGTCCTAACGAGGCTTACATGAGCGCGGAGGATATTGCAACAACACAAGAAAGAATCTTTACGGACGATATCATTCAGGATGCTTCATTCATCGCTTTAAGAAGCCTGAACATCGGTTATACCTTGCCAACAAGTGTGGTCAACCGCATCGGTCTAAACAGTGCAAGGGTTTATTGCTCAGGGTCCAACCTGATCTACTTGATGGCTGATAATTATACCTCATTCAACCCAGAGGGTATTCGTGACGAAGGGCCATTGAACTATGGTTACCAAAGAGGAGCTTCGCCAATGCCTCGCTCTTTTACAGTAGGTATAAACGTTGAATTCTAATTTTTTGAAGAAAATGAAATCACTTTTAAGAATTTTATTAGCAGCCACCCTTTCTTCTGGAATGGTGGCCTGCGACAGCTTTTTGACGCAAATGCCAATTTCTGAAGTTGGTGCCGATGATTATTTCCGCAACGACGACGAAGTGGAAACGGGGGTGATCGGGATGTACGACGGCCTTCAGGATGTTGTTCAGCAAGAATACGCCATCTTGGAGATGCGTACCGACAATGCTGGAACACGAAGTGGGGTAGGAGACTGGGCACAGTTTGAGGTGATGAACATCACCCCTTACAACTCTATTGTAGCCAACTACTGGAGAACGTGCTATGCGGCAATTTACCGTGCCAATATGATCATTGCACACATTGAGAATGTGGTCGATCCTGGCAAAAAAGCACAGTTTGAAGCAGAAGCACGCTTTGTTCGCGCTTACCTTCACTTTAATTTGGTACGCTTGTTCGGATCAGTACCAAAGGCCGATTACCTGATTCGTGTGGGTGATTATGAAGGCTACAAACAGGCGGATACCGAAGCGCTATATCAATTTATCGCCGAAGATCTTCAGTTCGCTGCAGACCACCTGCCTACCCGTGCCAATGTCGCATTGGGAAGAGCCAATCAGGAGTCTGCTAAAACGATGCTGGCTAAATACTTGATCCAGTTCAAGAAATTTGATGAGGCCAAGACTTTGCTGAAAGAGGTGATTGATGGCGGAAATTTTGAATTGAACGCCAACTACAACGATATCTTTTATCAGAGCCTGGGCAATGAAATCATGTTCCCAATTTCTTTTGTAGATGACAACACGGACAACTCTCAGGAATTTTCTTATTACTTCCTCTTTGAGCAAGGTTCGCATAATTATGCTACTGAAGAGATGGTCGCTTTATATGAGGCTGAACCAGGTGAAAATGGTACAGAGGATCTTCGATACACGACCAACATCATCGATATGCGAGGTGTGCGCCGCGGTTGTGGTAAATTCGTCAGCTCGTCTTCAAACGTACGCCTGGCAGGTAACGATTATATCCTGCTTCGCTATGCTGATGTGTTGTTGTTGTATGTTGAAGCCACCATGGGGAATGATTTCCAGACCAATGACGCCACTGCTCTGGAATACTTCAATGCCATTCGCAGCCGCGCAGGATTGGCGCCATTAGCCAATGTTTCCAAGCCTACTTTGGCCAAGGAGCGTCGCAAAGAATTTTTATATGAAAATCAACGCTGGTTTGACATGGTCAGAACAGGTGATTTGAAAATGACCATGGCCAACTATCTGCAAAGCAACGGTTTGACTTACAATGAAAACCGCTTGTTGTTGCCAATCCCTCAGCGGGAAATTGATACAAGTAACGGGCATTTGGTTCAAAACCCTGGTTATTAATCACCATTAAATACTTGCCATAATGAACTTCCATTGTGGCAGGTCTTTTTATTGATCCGACATCATAATTCTTTAAAATGAGCATCAAACATTGTTTTGTTTACCTATTCTTTTTCCTGGCGATCAGTGCGGCTTTTGTGGCTTGTACAGCCAAGGTTACACCTGTGCCAGAAACGGAGGTAAAGCCTGAAGAGCCAGAGGTGGAGCCTCCTGTGGACGAGGACAAAGAGGAAGATCAGGACGGTGGAGAAACCACGCCCCCTGAGGAACAATTACCAGAAATGGTGATTCTCAACGCAGGATTTGAAATAAAAAATTTTGTGGATTGGGAGAAGGAAGGAACTGTCAATAATTCTGACAAGGACTTTCATAGTGGAAGCAATGCCGCAAAATTCGATGCTCAGTATGCTGACGGTAGCCTTCAGCAAAAAATTGGGGTTTTTCCGAATGAAGCATACCGCTTGCGAGTGTATGTCAAAGGTGCGGGGCAGTTGTTTGTCAAGCTCGATGAAACATCCGAGGAACTCACTGCTCAAACTCCCGAAGGAGGCAACAGCAATTACGAACCCTTGGATTTGGATTTTCAGGTGAACGAACAAACCCATGTAACGATCGGCATCCGCTACCATGAAGCCACTGGCCGATTTGATGATTTTTCGATTGACTATGCTTCGGAAGTTGAAGTGCCCGAAGATGCCAAATATCCAACCGACATCATTCCTTCCCTGACCCAATGGAAAATTACCCTTCCTGTGGACAAAAATGGGAACGATAGTCGATATGCATCCAATGTGGACGGCCGCAATACTTCTCCTTGGGAAATCAAGGATAATGCCCTGATAGATTTCGATTACAGCCCGTATTTCTCTGTTCAACAAGGCGAAGTAATCTTCAGGGGACATTGCGCAGGGGCCACCACCAGCGGCTCCAAATATCCACGTTCAGAATTGCGTCAGCGTGTAGGTGGCGGAGATAACTACTGGTCGGTTTACAAGGAACAATACCTCAAAACGCAGTTGCGCGTAACGCATTTGCCGGTGGTAAAACCGGAGGTATGTATGGTGCAAATTCATGGGCCGAATGATGAACCCTTGCGCGTTCAGTATTCGGAAAGCAACCACGGGCTGCACATCATCTGGAATGAAAACAACCGAGCAGAAACCAACATCCCCTACAAACTCGGCGACCTGATCGAGGTGGAGGTGTATGTAAACGGTGGTTACATCAATTGTAAAATCCGAAGTCTTGAAAACGGAAGAACCTTCGAAAAAGAATGGGAATCCGAAGACAAGACAGGCTATTTCAAAGTCGGCTGTTATACTCAATCCTCCATATTCCTGAGTGAATTCAAGAGCGAGTATGACAAGGACGAACCCATTGATGCCTATGGTGAGGTGTCGGTCAAATCAATTGAATTGAAAGAAACTTATTAATGATAACTTATTATTAGCTGATTTTTTTATATGAAAGGTTTATACAAAATATTTACCGTATTCGCACTGCTCGTGTGTATGACGGTGAGCGCAATGGCGCAAGGGCATGTTGATGCCGATGGGAATATCATCATTAATATGCATGAAGGAGCGACTTCGGTAGCCGGATCAGGTGCTTATGCTTCTGACCCTGAGTGGCAAATTTTCGATGATGCTTCTTCGCCAACAGGACACTATATTGAAGTTGGAGGAGATAGATTAGAAGATAATACTAAAAACCCTTCTGGTGCTGATTATGGCGCTTCTATGCATTATACTTTCAATCTTGATGAGGTGCAATCTTACTATGTTTGGATGTTAGTCAATGCGCCGAGCAAGGATGATGGACGCCTTTTTGTCGGTGTAAATGGTAAGTGTATCGATAAAAGAAAAGATACAGAGTTTGCTGAAATTCGCCCACGTGTGGACTTTGGTGATAACTGGCAGTGGATCCGCGTAGGTAACAATCTTAAAGATATTCTGCAAACAGGAAATAACACGCTTGAGATCTACAAATTCCGTCCAGATATCAAGGTGGCTCAGGTTGCTTTGGCAGATGCAGAATTGAACAATATGATTTTGGATCAGCCTGCAGAGGTGAAAGTAACAAGCAATACCGCTGATCAAATGACAATTTCCTGGTCTGAGGCTTCAGTGACCGGGCAGGTGATGCAGTTAGATAACAATACAGCATTAGCTTTCACTCCAGCATACAGAATTACTTTAGATGGAGAGGTATTGACTGGAGGAGATGTAACAAGTAGTACAGTAGACAGTAAGGAGTATCAAGAATTTGAAAACCCTTATTCAGAAAATTCTTACTCTTTTGATAAGTCTGTTTTAGGTTCCGATAAACACACTCTTACGATTGAATTAGCGCATCCTAATCGTGTGTCGAGCTCAAAACTATACATGACTTACTCGAATGTTGCCTCTTACGAGTTTGATGTAAATACTCCTGCAGAAGACGGTGGTGAAACACCAGAAGTTCCTGATACAGGTGATGACCAAACCGATATTCCTCACGAAGCAGATGCCAATGGCGTTTATATGTTCCAAGCGTCTGAGTTTTTTGAAAACAAAGCAGCTGCAGCTGATGGCGAGATGTGGAAAGTAGGTACAGATGCTACTTTTGGAAAATACATGTACTTGGAGAATACTGATTCTGATAACCGTAATGAAACTTCTTCAGCACGCTATGATTCACCTTCACTGGTTTATCAAATTCAAATGGCTGAAGCAAAAACAGGTTTTGTTTGGGCTTTGGTTAATGAAGGGGCTAAAGATGCCGGTCGTGTTTGGGTGAACATGAATGATCTTGATTTGGACAAACGGGCTCCTGGAGAGTACGGAAGTACGGCAGCTAAATCAAGAATTTCTGATGATGTTAAAGGGCAATGGCAATGGATTTTGTTGAATAACCAAGCCAATAGCAGTGTGGTAAAAGACGGTGTAAACGTGATTGAATTGTTCAAAGCGCGTCCAAACATCAAAATTGCCAAGATTGCTTTCACGCCTACACAATCCATCAATTTGATTATTAATCAGGTAACTCCTCGTGTTACCGCTAATGACGGCACTAACGTAACCATCGGTTGGGATGAGCCAGGGCTTACTGCTGAACTATATGATTTCAATGAGAATATCTTCACGGATAAATCATTCTTCTATCAGGTAACAATGGGAGGTGAAGTACTTAATGATAGTATCCCTGTAAATAGAATTCAAATTCCAGTAAGTGATTTGGAAACTCCGCAGGAAATTTCTGTTGAAGCGGGGCACATGTTCAGAAAGAACTCTTCTTCGGATATGAATACCTACTCCCTTCCAACAACCATCACTGTTGACAAAAACTCTCAGCCAGGTGGTGACGAAGACAATGAAGCACCAACTCAACCAACTGATTTGGCGTCATCTGATATCACTGCTACTTCAGTGAAATTGACTTGGACCGCTTCTACGGACAATGTAGGTGTAGTGGGGTATATCATCACACAAGACGGTGCAGACCTATCGACTAAAGCATCAGAGAATGAAATTACGGTGACGGGTTTGGCTGCTGAAACGGAATACACTTTCGCTGTTCGTGCTTATGATGCGGCAGGAAATGAGTCAGAAAAGTCAGCTGAGATTAAAGTAACAACTGCTGAAGGCGGTGAAAACCCAGGTGGTGGAACAGGAATTATTATCAATCCTGATGATGATTTGATCTACTCTTGGAATGCAACTGATTTCGATATGAACAATGCTGGAACAGGTGCTTTCGAAGGTGAAAAATGGTTGGTAGGTGCTGACGACGAAGTAGGTCGCTATATCTATTTGGCCAATACGGATACCACTACAAATGCCAATAAAGTTTCTGCTGACAGAGCGGAATCTCCAAGTGTAACTTACAACCTGTCAAATGTGGATGCTTCATCAAGCCGTTATATTTGGGCATTGATCCAGCAGGGCGCAACAAACTCAGGTAAGGTTTACGCGGACTTGAACGGTATTTGTTCAGATGCTCGAGCAGAAGGAAGTTACGGTGCTGCATTTGGCTCCCGTGTATCAGCGGAATCGGTAGGAAAATGGCAGTGGGTACAGATTGGTTACAATGTTCAGAAAATCGCTAAAGATGGTCAGTTGAATACCATTGAGATCTTCAAAGCATATCCAGATATTAAAATCGCCAAATTGATGTTCACAAGAACACAGGATTATGTGCCGATTATTAACAAACCACGTGCTTTTGTTCAGGAGAATGATGGCGAATCGGTAACGGTTGCCTGGGATGAGGCGGTGCTACAATACTTATTGTATGATCACGACATGAACCTTTTCGGTGAAGGTCATAACGACCCAAATTTCACTTACAAAGTGCGTGTAGAAGGGCAGGATGAGGTGACGATTTCTGAGCCATTTATCAAAATTCCTTACAGCCATTTGGCGAGCCCAAAAACAGTTACCGTATCTATCGGTCACCTGTTCAGAAAAGGAAGTTCAAAAACAGAAGTTTGTTTCTCTTTGCCAACAAGGCTTGCAGGTGTTTCTACGGAAAGCCAGCCAGACTTCGATGCGCCAACGGTTCCTCAGGATCTTCAGGCCATTGATATTCAGGGTACAAACGTTGCTTTAAGCTGGACGGCTTCTACGGATAATGTAGGCGTGTTGGGCTACAACCTGTATTTGGATGGCATCTTGTTGCAAACCATGAATGCGACTTCCTACAAAGTGAGTGGTTTGAGCACTTCGACAAAATACACTTTCGAAGTTACCGCTTTTGATGCTGCAGGAAATGAGTCAGATCGTTCTGAAGCTTTGGAAGTAACCACAAGAGATAAGGATGATGAAGTTACTGACCGTCCATCGAAGGTGGAAGATTTGAACGCCACTTCGGTAACAACAACATCATTCACATTGAACTGGCGCCCATCAAATTCATTGAATGGTATTACAGGCTATTATGTTTATATCCGCCGAGCAGGTGAAACAGATTTTCAGTATATCGCTGATCTGAATGGTGAAACGTTCTCTTATGCACTCACCAATCTGTACGCAGGCACAACTTACGAATTGAAGGTAGTTGCTGAAGATGGTATGGGTTACCTTTCTGAGGATTCTGAAATTCTTTCGGTAACCACAACATCCAACCCACTTTCAAATGACGGTCTGTTGAATAAAAAGCTGATCAAAGCTTATCCAAACCCAGCAATGGGCGCGATGAAAGTAGTATTCAATGGGCAGGCACCTTTCAGCTATCAGGTAATTAGCATAACAGGCGCTGTTCAAAAGCAAACAACTACTCACGACTCATCAGTTTCATTGGAAATGCCTTCGGGCTTGTATATCCTGAAAGCGATCGACGCCAATGGGCAGTCAGAAGCGCAGAGAGTTGTTTTTCAATAGATAAGGAAGAAAATCAGATTGATTGATAAATCAATAGTCTCGATCTTGTTTTAGTATTTAAACAGATCAATAGTTTAAATGCATCCCATTTTTTAATGGGATGCATTTTTTATTTTTTTTCATGAGTCGTTATTTTATTTTAAGCCTGCTGTTATGTTTGTTTTCCATAAGCTCAAGCATTGCACAGGTGAAGTTGCCTGCATTTTTTAGTAGTCACATGATTTTTCAGCAAAAGTCGCAGGCAAAAGTTTGGGGATGGGATTGTCCGCATTCCACCATTTTTTTAAAGGGAAGCTGGGGAGCCAAATCTAAAACCGTGGCCGATGAACATGGCCGATGGAGTACCACCATTTCAACACCAGCTGCGGGCGGGCCGTTCAGCTTGTCCATCAAAGGGAGTACAAAAATTTTATTGAAAGATATTTTAATCGGGGAGGTTTGGTTTTGCTCGGGCCAATCGAATATGTATATGCCGCTCAAAGGTTATAGCAACCAACCCGTGGAAGGAGCCAATTCGGCCATTTTAAAATCGGGCAAGTATCCGATACGTTATTTTCAGCAAGAAAAATCCGCCGCATTATCGCCGAAGGCAACCGCAGCGGGCAAATGGTTCATTTCCAACACCAAGAACAGCCCTGACTTTAGTGCCGTCGCTTATTTTTTCGCCCAGCAATTAAGTGAGGCGTTAAATGTCCCGATCGGGATTATACAATCCTCGGTAGGGGGCAGTCCGATTGCGGCCTGGTTAAGTGAAAGTGCCCGTCAGCAGCTGCAATTGCCATCAGCTCCTCAAAAATTCCAGTCCGACGATCTGAAAAAGCAAAGAAAATGGCCGACGGTACTCTACAATAGCATGATTCATCCTTTTGAAGGTTTTACCATCAAAGGAATGTTGTGGTATCAGGGAGAAAGTGATGTTACTGCCCCCAGTCGTTATGCCTCCTGCTTTTCCACACTGATTCAGGACTACCGCCAGCAATGGGAAATGCCTAAAATGCCCTTTTATTTTGTGCAGATTGCCCCATATGGATACTTAAAGGCGAATGCTGGTTTCCTGCGTGAGGCGCAGGCTCAGGTGTCGGAAACGGTAAAAAATACGGGTATGGTGGTAACGACTGATCTGGGAGAAAAAGCACATATTCACCCTCGGAAAAAACAGGCCGTAGGGCAGCGGTTAGCCTATTGGGCGCTGGTTCATCAGTATGGATTTGAGGGTTTACAGTGCAAAAGTCCAAAATTGGATAAAATAAAGAAGGTTGGCGAACATGTTCTAAAGCTTTTTTTTCAAAATGCACGTTATGGATTGTCAACTTTTGGCGGATCCACCGATGGTTTTTCGATTGCGGGAAAAGACCGACATTTTTATCCTGCCAAAGTGATTTTCAATAAAGATCGTAGCCTGAGTTTATCCTCAGACTTGGTAGAGCATCCTGTCGCTGTTCGTTATTGTTTTTCAAGCACACAAGCAGGTAATTTTTATAATAATGCCCACCTTCCCTTACAACCATTCCGAACAGATCAATGGGGCTTTTAAGATTAATTTAATATTAAAAAATGTATAGTATGATGAACAAAATACGTACTTTAACCACTATATTATTATTCACCATTTCTTTTTCAGCCCTTGCGGCCGCTAAAATTAAAGTGGTTGTTACTCCAACAAAACAAGGCTGGCTGTATGAAAAAGGAGAGCCCATTTTTTATAAGGTCGAGGTATTGCAAGAAGGCTCGCCATTGAGGCAAAACCTGAAAGTTCATTTTCAGATTAAGCCTGAAAAAATGGCGGTCATTAAAGAAGGAGATATTAAGCTGAAAAAGGGCGTAGCGATTATTCAGGGGGTAAAAGGTACAAAGCCAGGCTTTCTGAGGTGCTTTGCTTCGGTGCAGGTTGATGGCCAAAAAGTGGACTCTTGGGGTACTGCTGGTGTGGCGGTGGCCGAATTGCGAGCAACAGAAACATTTCCTGATGACTTCAGTGCCTTTTGGGCGCATCAGCTGAAGGAGTTGGCCAAGGTGCCTATTGACCCACAAATGCAGAAATTAACTGCCCAGTGTACCAAAGATTATAATGTTTACAGTGTCAGCTTTCAGAATATCAGGCAGAAGTACGGGCGGGCTTACAGTCGAATCTATGGGACGCTCACGGTGCCTGCAAAAGCAGGGAAATACCCCGCCATTTTAAATTGCCCTGGGGCAGGGGTAAAAAAACAAGGCAAAGACAGCCGTGCCAAACAGGGGGTGATTATCCTGAAAATAGGAATTCACGGAATTCCCCAAACGGCTCCTGATAGCCTATTCGTGGCTTTGCGGGATGCTGGGCTTAGTAATTACCGCATGGAGGGGCTCGACACTCCCGAGGAATATTATTATAAAAGGGTTTATTTGGGCTGCGTTCGTGCCATCGATTTTATCTACACCTTGCCTCAGTTCGATGGGCAGCATGTTGGTGTAATGGGTGGGTCGCAAGGTGGAGGCCTCAGCATTGTTACCGCAGCACTCGACCCTCGGGTAAATGCGCAGCTGGTGTACTTTCCTGCACTTACAGACTGGACAGGTTATTTGCACGGACGAGCAGGAGGCTGGCCGCATTATTTCGCCAATTACAATGTGGAAGAACATCCACAATGGTTGAAAACAGCACAATATTTTGATGTCATTAATTTTGCGAAAATACTGAAACACCCAGGTTGGTACTCTTGGGGTTATAATGACAATGTTGTTCCTCCAACAACTGCCTACGCGACCTATAATAGCATTACCGCACCAAAAGCATTATTCATTGATCAGCCTCAACGGCACAAATGGTCGACTGAACAAAGAACAAAAGGATTCAGTTGGTTATGTCAGCAATTAAAAGTGACAAACTGAAATTAATTGAGTTGGGAGTTTAGATATACTGTTTAATATTGGTGTGGATATTTAATGAAAGTTATATGGTTTTCTGTGAGTTGGCAGATGCGTGAAAATAAATTTCGGTGCCCAAAGATCAAAATAATGGCATGGATTCCCCGAGGAATACCGTACTTATCCTTACACATTAACTTTGAATATAAATTGTATTAAACAGTGGGATTGTGTCGATTATTACTTATTTTTGTAATAATCTTTCGATTTCCCTTCATACTTACCTAATAAGGGCTTTTTTTTTAAACTTAAGAGCTGCTGTAACAGTTTTTGGTTACAGTTTTGTTGGATTAATATCAGATGACGAAAATGAATTTTGAAGCAATTAAGGTTGATAAACCTTCAGATATAATAATTAAGCAAATCCGTGAATTGATCAATTCAGGGACATTGAAAGCGGGAGATGTCTTGCCGCCTGAACGTAAATTGAGTGAATCTTTTGGCGTAGGGCGCGGTCATGTTCGTGAGGCCATAAAAAAGCTGGAGTTTTACGGCATTTTAAAAACGCAGCCACAAAGTGGAACCGTAGTTGCTGGCATGGGAATTACCGCCATGCAAGGGTTGATTTCCAACATTCTGGATCTTGAAGGGCACGACTTCTACTCTTTGGTAGAAACCAGAACTTTCCTTGAGGTAGAAGCTACAGGGCTTGCTGCTGCGCGTCGTACGCAAGAAGATTTGGCGCATATTGAGGCGGCCATGGTGGCTTATGAAAAGGCGGTGAAGGAAAATCAAACTGGTCTGGATTCCGATTTCATGTTCCATTTGGCCATTGCTGATGCCGCGCAGAATTCTTCTTTGAAATCTTTGCTGATGGTGATTATGCCAGATATCCTTGAATATTTCAGCAAAGAAGAAGTGTGTACAGCTTCCACAAAAGCAGATGCGGTAGAAGTTCACCGCAAGATTTTTGATTTTATTGTGGCGCAAGATGTTGAAGGGGCAAAAGAAGCCATGCTTGAACATTTGAAGCCTGTATTGGAGCAGTCAAAATTACGCTCTTTATAATTAACAGCCCCTCTTGAAATTGAAAAGGGCGGAAAATCATGCACAGGATATGCTAAGCGTATTTTGTGCATGATTTTTTTTGTCCCTTATGGTGTAGAACACGAAAGCGGTCGCTATTTTTAAGTGGCGGAAGTTTTACCCTGAAAAATACGATTCGGGAGGCTTTCAGTCCATTTTCAGGATGTGCATTCGCAAGAATATGCCCTGAATAGGAGGATTTACAGCACTTCAAACTCTTTCTTACCTTAAATTCAAAGGATGAAATATAAAGTGATTGGCATGATGTCGGGCACAAGTCTCGACGGTTTGGATTTGTGTTATGTCCATCTTTCAGTAGATGAAAATGGACGGTGGCAGTTCGAGCTTCAGTGTTCAGAAAGCATTCCTTATTCTGCCGAATGGCGGTTGAAGCTCTCGGCAGTGGAAGCAGGCAATGCTTTGGGCTATGCCCTGCTGGATGTCGCATTGGGGCGTTATTTTGGCGAGCAAGTCAAGGCCTTTATCAGTAAACACCAATTGCAGGTGGATTTTATTGCCAGCCATGGGCATACCGTTTTTCATCAGCCTTCGGCGCATTACCTCACCACACAACTCGGCCATGGTGCTCAGATAAATGCTGTTTCGGGCGTGCCTGTTTTCTGCGATTTCCGCACCGCAGATGTTGCCCTTGGTGGGCAGGGCGCTCCGCTGGTTCCTATCGGCGATCGGCTGTTGTTTGCAGATTATGATTTTTGCCTGAACCTTGGTGGTATTGCGAATATATCCCTGGAAGAAGATGGCGTGCGGAAGGCTTTTGATATTGGGGTGGCCAATATGCCGCTGAATTATTTTGTAAAATCCCTCGGGCTTGATTTTGACGAGGAAGGTAAAATTGCCCGTAGTGGTCAGGTCGATCAGGCGGTTTTCGAGGCGCTGAACGCTTTGCCCTTCTTTGAGAAATTTGGGGTGAAATCGTTGGGGAAAGAATGGGTGTTTTCGGAAGTTATCCCTCGGCTGGAAACCATCGGGAAAACCAACGATCAGCTTGCAACGGCCGTGGAGCATGCTGCCTATCAGATTGGTCGGTGTCTCGGACATTTTTCAGCAAAGCAAAAAGGCAAATGCCTGGTTACAGGTGGAGGTGCTTTCAATCAGTATTTCCTCGAAAGGATCGCCTTTTGGGCAGAAGGAACCACCCTTATTATTCCGGGGGAAGAAATTATTGAGCAAAAAGAAGCCCTGATTTTCGCCCTGCTTGGGGTGCTGAAATATAGACATGAGGTGAATTGCCTGGCGTCGGTTACTGGTGCAAAGCAAGACCACTCCGCGGGGCAGTTGTTCGATTATCAGGGGAAACTATCCTCTTAGGAGGTTCATCCTAACAGCGTGGCACGCCATTGATTCGAGGTGAAGCTCCTGAGGTAGCAGCTTTGGCAATAGTTTGGCTCAGGCTTCAATCTTTTGAATAAAGAATGTATCTTCCATAAAAAATCAGATTTTTTATGTTGAAGTATTTTTTATTAACCGCCATGCTATGTGTAGGGCAGGTGTTTAATGCCGTTGCTGAACAACTCAGAATGGGTGTAGTAGGGATGAGCCACGGGCATATCGTATGGGTTTTGAAAACCATGGGGAAGCAGGAAGAGGTGAAATTTGTGGGTTTTGTGGAAAGCAATCGCCCTTTTGCGCGCCAACTTTGCGAAAAATATAATATTGATACAGCGCTGATTTACCCGAGCATGCAAGCCATGTATGATGCTCAGAAACCAGATGCCGTTTGCGCTTTTAATGCCCCTTCGGAACATGAGGCCGTGGTGGACTTTTTCGCGCCCAAGGGCGTGGATGTCATGGTGGAAAAACCACTGGCGACCAATTACAAATCTGCTTTGCGAATGCAGGAAAAGGCGAAGAAGCATGGTATTCTGCTGTACACCAATTATGAAACTTCCTGGTATCCTTCAACCTATTTTGTGAAGGAAGAGCTGGCGCAAAACCCTGAAGATGCGCCCTTCAAGTTTGTGATGAACTATGGACATCATGGGCCTGCGAAACTGAATCTCAGCAAACCTTTTCTCGAAATTCTGAACAGCCCGACCCGTAATGGCGGTGGGGCGGTGGTTGATTTTGGTTGCTATGGCGCCAATATCATGTCTTGGATGATGAATGGCCAAGCACCACTTTCGGTTTATGCCGAAACAAGAAACTATCAGCAGGAATCTTACCCTGAAGTGGATGATGATGCCCTGATTGTGCTTGATTATGGAACAGTTCAGGCCGTGATTCAGGCTTCATGGAACTGGCCAATAAACCGAAAAGAAATGATGGTTTACCGTCGAGATTCTGAAATGCACGCCGTTGATGCCCTGACGGTCAGTGAGCGGGAACGTCGTCCGCGAAAAACCGAACAGCACACTTTTGAAAAAAATCAGATGATCAATCCGTTCAGCCACTTTGCGGCAGTACGACGGAAGGAGATCACGGCCGAGGAATTTGCTCTTTACAGCACCGAGAATAATGTATTGACCTGCAAGATTCTTGATATGGCGAGAAAGAGTGCCCAGGAAGGCCGAAAAATTTTATGGGAACAAGACGCGAAGCTTTAAGCGAATGCTGAAAACAATAGGTGGGGTGTTGGATCACTTTGAACACATTGAACATTTTGGTTCTGGGGAAATCCACCACCTCAGCGGCTATACCGTGGCTTTTATTGCGATTTGATTAGATATCTATTCATTATTTAAAATAATTGCCACACTTTTGTAGCATGAGTGTTATTGAATTCTTCGCCGTCCTGACAAGTGTCATTTACGTCATCCTTGCAGCCAAACAGAAATTATCCTGTTGGTATTTTGCGATGGCTTCCGTTTTACTGTACCTGTATATTTGCTTTGAAGCCCATCTTTTTGCAGAAACAGGCTTGCAGATTTTTTATATTGGAACCACAATTTACGGTTGGTACCATTGGAAATATGGCAATCAGGAAGCTGAAGATGCTGTTCCCGTTATTGACTGGGGGGTAAAAGAACACCTGTTTACCCTGAGTGCTGGTGCGGTGCTGGTGTACCTGATTGGCAGTTACCTGGAAACACATACCTCGGCATTTTTGCCTTATGTAGATTCCTTTACTTCGGTATTTGGTGTGATCGCCACCGTTATGGGAACCCGTAAAATTCTCAGCAACTGGCTCTACTGGACGGTCATCGACGGGATCAGTGTTTATATGTATGCCATTAAAGGGCTTGAACTGACCTCTGGATTGTTTGTATTTTACACCATCATGACCATCTACGGGTTTATTTCATGGCGTAAAGAATACCTGAAATCGAAGGCCGAATCGGCAGAAAAAGTAAGCGTAGGATTGTCATGATCAAAGTGTTGGTAACTGGGCCCGAGTCGGCAGGAAAAAGCACTCTTTGTGAGCATTTGGCGAAAACGATGCAAGGGGCGATCTGGGTGCGTGAATACGCAAGAGCTTATATCGATCAGCTTGACCGCCCTTATCAGGAGTCGGATTTGGTGAAAATCGCTCAGGGGCAAATCGCCTCCGAAGCGGAAGCAGTGGCGAGTAGGGCCGATATGGTAATTTCCGACACGGGCATGGAGGTCATGAAGGTATGGGCATTGCATAAATATCAGCGGGTGGATCCGTGGATTACACAAGCCTTGTCCGATCGTCAGTACGACCTGGTGATTCTCTGCAAAAATGACATTCCCTGGGCGTACGACCCACAGCGGGAATACCCTGACGATGTAGACCGACAGTTTTTCATGGATTTGTACATGAAGGAGGTCAAGCAGCATTACGGCGATTTTTTGCTGGTGGAAGGGGAGCTCAAGGACAGGGTTGCCACCGTGCAACAGGCCATTGCTGAAATTATGCAGTAAGAAAGGCTATGCTGATCCGTTTGATGTTGAACAGCCTTGCGTCATCTGAATTGAGTAAAACAATAAAGATATAAGTTAAAATTATCACCTGAGGTTATTTTTTCAGCTTCCTTGTTCTATATTTGTGCCAACAATTAACAGGGGTGCCTTAAAAATAACGGGCTGAGATCATACCCTTCTTCAATGAAGAATACCTGAACAGGATAATGCCTGCGTAGGAAGTAGAGGTCAATCGCTTTGCGATATTTGGACGGTGCGCCCCGCCAAAATCAATCTTATGAACAAACAATTACTGTTACTTTTGACCCTTTTTATGGGTTTGCAATGGGGCGCCAATGCACAGATTTTATTCAAGGGCAAAGTGCTCGATAAGGATCAGCAGGCACTTATCGGTGCAAGTGTACGCGTGGATGGCCCACAGCAGGCAGGACAGGCCACCGATCTTAATGGGCTATTTAGCCTGAGCCTTCAACCTGGGGATTATGCGGTAACCCTTTCTTTTATAGGCTATAAAGATCAGCAACTGAAGCTTTCGCTAAAGGAAAATACCGAAAAGAACTTTACACTGGAATCCACTTCTAAAGCCTTGGAAGGGATTATTGTGCGTGGGTCTCGGGCGACAAACACCACCCCAACCACCTTTGCGGAGATTGAAAAGAAAACCCTTGAGCATGCCAATTTAGGACAGGATCTCACCTACCTGATGGGCATGAGCCCTTCGGCAGTGGTGACTTCCGATGCAGGGGCTGGCGTAGGTTATACTTCCATGCGTATCCGTGGAAATGATCAGTCCAAAATCAATGTAACGGTCAATGGTATTCCTTTAAATGATGCGGAATCGCAGGGCGTATTTTGGGTTAACATGCCCGACTTTGCTTCTTCGGTACAGAGCATTCAAATTCAGCGCGGGGTAGGTACTTCTTCCAATGGAGGGGCTGCTTTCGGTGCGTCGGTCAATATTCAGACCGATGAATCCAACGATGAACCTTACGGTGAAATCAATAACAGCTTTGGGTCTTTCAATACCCTGAAAAATACCATCAAGCTGGGAACGGGGTTGATCAACAATCGCTTTAAGCTCGATATGCGTTTGTCGAATTTGAAATCTGATGGCTATATCGACCGCGCAAGTTCTGATTTGCAGTCGTACTTTGTTCAGGGAACATATAACTACAATCACCATTTGCTGAAATTTATTACTTTTTCAGGAAAGGAAAGAACCTACCAGGCTTGGTATGGCGTGGATCAGGAAACGCTGGAAAATGACCGTACCTTCAACCCGGCGGGTGCGTTGTATGATGAAAACTGGAATGTTACCGGTTTTTATGATGACCAAACCGACAACTACCAGCAAACACACTATCAATTGCATTATGCCTATGATGGCAACCGATTAGGATTTAATACCGCACTGCACTACACCAAAGGGCAGGGGTATTATCAGGAGTATAACCAAAATCAGGATTATTCGGAGTATGGGCTGACGGCCCCTGCAGGGGAAACTACGGACATTATTACCCGAAAATGGCTGGACAATGATTTCTACGGTATGGTTTTTAACCTCCACTATCAGGCCAATAATCAATTAAACCTGACCCTCGGTGGAGGAGCAAACCGTTATGAAGGCTTGCACTTTGGCGAGCTACACTGGATGCAAAATACACAGGGAGCCAGTCCCGATCAGCGTTATTATGACAACAAGGCGGTAAAAGATGATGCTAATATTTTCCTGAAGGCAGACTATCAGGCGACTACGAAATTATCTTTGTTTGGCGATGTGCAATATCGATACATCAATTACTCCTACTATGGATTATTCAAAGATGCCAGCTCGACCATCGAGGGGCAGCATGTCTTCAATTTTGTGAATCCTAAGGTAGGGGCGACCTATCAGGTTAATGCAGACTTACAGGCTTACGCTTCCTTTGCCATTTCTAACCGTGAGCCATTGCGTGATGATTTTCTCGAAGGAGATTCTTCGGAAACACCTGAGGCAGAAAGCCTGCAAAACCTTGAGATGGGTGTTCGTTTCCGTGAAGGGATTTTTCAGGGGGAAGCAAATTATTACTATATGAACTACATCAATCAGTTTGTCTTGACGGGCGAGCAAAATGATGTGGGTGCATTTATCCGTACAAACTCAGGAAGCAGCTACCGTTCGGGTATCGAACTGACGGGGAAACTTACCCCAACGGATTGGTTCAACTGGGAGTTGGCGATGACATTCTCGGAGAACAAAAACCGTGACTATCAGCAATCGGAACAAAATGAAAATGAGGAAACAGTTTTGGTGAATTATGGTAAAACGACGACCTCTTTCTCGCCTGCGACCATTATCAATTCTCAGTTAGTATTTACGTCTGTATCAGGTTTCCGTATTGGCTGGATCACCCAGTTTGTTGGCAAGCAGTATTTGACCAATACAGAAAATGAGGCGCTGACTCTTGATGCTTATTTGTTGAATAACCTTCAGACCTCTTACACCTTCAAGCCAGCATGGATGCGCGAAGTAACGCTTCGGGCTAATATAAATAATATTTTCAATGCGGAGTATGTAGCCAATGGGGCTGTCTGGGGCACTACGGCGTACTATTACCCTCAGGCAACGGCCAACTATATGTTAGGGCTTGACCTGAAATTTTAAGCAGGGGATTTCAATACACCCTCAATGGCAATGGGGGAGATCGTCCCACAAATTCCGTTACTCTGTGGACAACAGGGTCGCGGAAATGTATGGTAAATCTCTTCGCTAGCGCTAACGCAAAGGGCGGTGGACAACTCTTTTATTCGAGTTGATCCACCGCCCTTTTTTATTCAAATTTATGTGTTGATCAGGGGATTGCTCTCCTCAGTATTTATTCGCTCAGCTTACAAACCGCAAGAGCAATGGCCATGGGTTGCGCTGTTTTCATGTGGGAGGTCAAGGCCTTCAGGCTGTTGTTGTTCCCAGTAAAATGGCGCCCGCTGTTTGGGGTGAAGGCCAATTTCGTGCATGGTTTTGGCATCGTAAAGTCGCCCGTTGATCATGACTTTTTCCACCTTTTCACTGTTGCGGATGTTCTCCAGCGGGTTGGCGGAAAGGATGATCAGGTCGGCGAGCTTCCCTTTTTCAAGCGAGCCAATATCGTCGTCGAGGCCAAGGTAATGCGCAGGCTGAATGGTCGCACTTTTGATGGCTTCCAAATTACTCATGCCCCCTTGCTGAAGCATCCACATTTCCCAGTGGGCACCAATACCCTGAATCTGTCCGTGGGCACCCATATTCACTTTTACGCCTGCTTCCTGAAGTTTATGGGCACTTTCGGAGGTCAGAATATAGCCGTGGTCATAATCCTCCTGCGGCGCCATTGTTCGGTGGATCGCCCGTGGGTCAATCACTGATCTTGGCGTGAAAGTCATCAGGTGCTCGTTCTTCCATACCTCACTTTCCTGATACCAGTAATACTCCCCATTAAGCCCGCCGTAATTGACAATCAGTGTAGGGGTATAGCCCACTTCGGTGTTTTTCCAAAACTCGATCACATCCTTATAAAGTGGAGCCACAGGGATATTGTGCTCAATGCCCGTATGTCCATCCATCACCATGGTCATGTTATGGAAAAAAGTCGAGCCACCCTCAGGCACTACCATTATCTCCATTTCTTCAGCGGCCTTCAACACCATTTGCCTTTGCCCACGGCGCGGCTGATTGTAACTTTTTACCGAAGTTGCCCCCCATGCTTTACTCCTTTTGATGGCAAATCGGGCGTCGTCAAGGTTTTGAATATGTGCCTTGAAATCGCCATCGGCACCATAAAGGATGTTGCCCGTGGAGTACACCCGTGGGCCTACCATTTCTCCAGCGCGCACCATTTCCGCCTGATTGAAAATCATTTCTGAATTGGCGGAGGGGTCGTGTGCTGTGGTTACGCCAAAAGCGAGATTGGTATAATATGGCCAGTTTTGCTGTGCACTCATCCCGAGTCTGAATGAACCAAGGTGCGCATGGGCATCGACCATTCCCGCCATCACTGTTTTGCCTGCAAGGTCGATCGTTTCTGTGCCTTCAGGAATCTCAATATCGGCACCAATAGCCGTAATGCGGTTATTTTCAACAAGAATATGCCCCTTCTCAATCACCTCATCCTGCTGGTTACCTGTGATAATCCGCGCATTGGTCAGTGCAAGTTTACCTTTGGGTAAGTCGCTGTTGATTTTCAGGTCAATCTGTCGCCCTGTTTTTACAGGCTCAGGCAGGGAGTCTGGCGCAGCCGCCACAAAAGTGAAGCAATCTTTCAGTGGGACTTCGTAAACCGTTTCGCCCAATGTCCATTTCAGTTGCTGACCATCGGCACTCCAATGCAAATTGTACCCAGCATCTTTTGCCACCTGTCGGATCGGCATATACTTATTGGTTGCAGAAAGTTCCTGAGGTTGTCCAGTTTGTGGGAAAGGGGCAATATAGACCTTGTACAGCTCCGTAAATGCGATATATTTATTGTCGGGACTCGGTACAAAAGTGTTGGTGTATTTTGATGTGAAGTGCGTTTTTTTGTCCAGCCCTTCAAGGTTTACACTGTGATACGCCTTCTTCAGGGCACCAAAATAATAGCCCCCTGTCTGATAGAATACCCGCGTTCCTGTGGCATCGAACCGTGCAAATGCACCTTCTTTACTGATGCGTTTTGCTGTTCCACCAGTCGAGGGCATCAGGTAAATTCCTGCCTCGGTGGTGTAGGCGGCACCTTGCTGATTGTTCCCCGCTTCTTTACGGAAAACAAGTATTTTCCCATCGGGGCTGAACTGCGGTTCACGGTACATTCCCTTCGGGAGATCAAAGGCTGTTTTTCGGCGCTTTTTCAGGTCATATTTCCATATTTTCCCTTTTTCAGCATCCGACCAGCTGACATACACGAGGTATCTGCCATCGGGAGAAACCTGCGGCTCATATTCAAAATGGTGCTGGTCATTAAAAAGTCTTTGGGCTTTTCCGCCTTCAGCATTTTGCTCGTATAAATGGCCCACGGCATGGAAGTATATTTTTTTCCCATCGGGGCTGGTGGTTAAATGGCGAATGGCTTTTGCTGTGAATTGTTCAGGAGCCACCTGATGCTTAAAGCGTAAGGCAGTGGCGACCTGTTGTTCAATTTCTGCTTCAAAAGGAATGATGACCGACTGCCCAGTTTGGGTGTTTACCCGATGCAGTTTTCCTTCTCCGTAGATGATGATGTCCTGATCGTCGGGGGTCCAGTTGTAGCCCGTGAATGGACCGAAGATCGCCCATGCTTCCGACTGATCTTTGGTCAGTTTACTGAAAACAGGGCGTGATAATCCCGTTTTCAAATCAAAAATATACAGCACGCTTTCATTACGAACCCTGCGGATATATGCCAGCTGATCGCCTTTTCGGTTCAGCTGTGGGCGCATGGCTCCACCGTTGGTATGAATGACCGTTTCCGTTTTTCCTTCCTGTCGGTCATATCTTTTAATGGCGTAAATGACTTTGTTGGGATCCTTGTTGTATTGGAAATACCCCCCTTCGTACATATCCTCCACATAGTAAACATAGCGCCCATCAGGACTGACCATCGGCTCGTTAATGTCCTGCTGTTCATTTTTTGCAGGAACCAGTTCCGTGCCGCTTCCACCGCCAATATGGTACATCCAGATCGCGCCTGCACCCAGGGAGCGGGTATGGGTAAAGTGCTTTCGTGCAACCAGGTACTGGCCGTCGGGGGTCCAGTTGGCATTGTTGAGCAGTCGAAAATCTTCCTTGGTAATTTGCGTAGCCTGCCCATCAGCAAGGCGGAGGGTCCAGATATTGTCGCCACCACCGAGGTCGGACGTGAAGGAAATATACTGGCCGTCGGGGGAGAATCTTGGCTGACATTCCCATGCCATGCCGCCACGTAATTTTTTGGCTTTTCCCCCACCAATCGGCATGGTGTAAATATCTCCCAGCAAGTCAAAAACCAGTGTCTGGCCATCAGGAGAAACATCCACACTCATCCAGGTGCCCTCGTTGGTGGTAAACTTAACGGTCTTTAGCGACCGCTGCGGGTCATTGATGTCCCATTTTTCTGTATCCTGCGCACCCGCAAAGGATGCACTAAAGAGCAGGATCAGCCCTAAAAAAATATGCTTCATAATCGATTGATGTTTTCAGGTACCTGCACAGATACCCGTTTTAAATATCAGTAATAATTATCGATCAGAAAAGAAGAACATTGTTAATGTCCGTTTTGAGCATTTGAATGGTCAGCGGTTCAGGGAAATGGTGCAGCAGCCTTATTTTTGATGCTGCTGATGTGCTTCCCGTTTGTGTTTTGAAGGTTTTTTATGCGCTTTCTTCCGCTTGTGTTTCGTGATGTCGATACCTGTAAAAGTAGGTGCCAAGCCACTGAAGATGGTTTTTACGGTATAGGCAATGATGGATTTATTGAACTGACGCTCGTAATACAAGGGGTAGTTACGATGCTCCTTTTTGCGGTAATTGTGGTTCTTGAGCAGCAGGTGGTTGGCAAGCCAGGAGCCTGCTTTTTTACCGAAATTTTGCGACTCGGTATTCGGGTTCACCAGTTTTATTTTCAGGTCTTTATAATAGAGGCCCATATTACCACGACCGATATTTCTGCCCAGTTCGAGGTGAATGGTGGAGGCGATGACTTCCCCTTTGGGAAATTCCACCCCAAGGGCGGGGGAGCAAAAGGCGTCAAAAATTTTAATCGGAAAACCACCGACCTTGATGTCTGCGGTCATTAATAATTGCTCGGGCTGATAGGGCATTGAAAAAGACATTTGTAGCGGGGCAATCTGGTAGAATTTTGTGCTGAATTCCCCTTTGAGCGAGGCGGTTTGCGCGGGATTGGCCAAGCCGTACAAGGTCATGTTTACCGCATCAAGATCGACGTTGCCATAGTGGTCCGATTTGGGATCTTTTTCCAGGTAATCAATTTTACTGTGGGCCACTTTCAGGGTGTCCAAAATAAATTGAAATTCTGAGCGTGCCAGTGCTTTCAGCGGGCTGACTTTCGTGCGTTTGTTTTCAGGGAAATTTTTATCGCGCTTCAGGGTCAGGTGGGCAGAGTCGATTTCCATCAGTCCCAAATGCAAAAGGGATGAAGAAAGAAAGGCATCGAAATCCAAATATTTTCCAGTGGCATGTGCTACGTGAACATTAAGCTGATCGGTTTGGTGGCCGAGCAGGCGACTTCTCTCCTGCACGGAAATGGTGGAGGAAAGCTGAAGGGAGTCCAGCTGAAAATTCGTGCCTTCGCTGTTCAGCTCAATATTTTTTGCCGTCAGCAGGTAGTTGGCTTTTTGTAGCAATAGCTGGAAATGCTGATACTGAAAGCCGACGGAATCGCAATGTACTTTCAGCTTATTCTGGTCGAGTGTCGTGCTGAGTCCTTCAAATCGGAGATTCAGCATGGTGGAAAAAAACAGGGTAGAGTCCTTTTTATCGACATCAATAATGGTGATTTTCCCATCTTTGATGCTGAAATTCTGTAAGCCTACTGAAGAAACATTTTCCTGTAACTGGGCAATGACATTGATGCGCTCAGGAGTGTTGGTTTGTGCTTGGTTTCGGTGGTAAAAAGTCAGCTCAGGCTTGTCGAACTGCATATTTTCGAGGTGGACTTCCCCAAAAAATGCCCGCCAGAAACCCCAGCCTATTTTCACCTGAACACGATCTATATTGCCGAATAGCTGCGACTTATCAGAGGAAAATTTCGGCTGAATACTGATCCCCGAAGCATCGGCCATTACTTCCGACCAGTGAATGTCGAAGGAAGCAAGGTCAATTTTATAGTTGTCCGCATCTTTAGCGATGGTAATTTGCTTGAGCTGCTCCTTAATCTGGCTTTCGAGCATATGACCGATCAGGTAGCTTGCCAGTGATATCAATAGCAAAATGAGCAGGAACAGACCCGCCCCGTGGGTTAAATATTTTTTCATGGTAGTTAAGCTTTGCTTCTGAGCGTCCCTTTGAGGTAATTCAGGCACATGATCAATATGTAGATATTTTGCCTTAAATTGCCAAAAATATCAACCTAATATTGTTATGAAGATTTTTAGAAGAGCAATTATCTTGCTTCTTTTTTGTACTTTTTTTAGTGAGGTCAATGCACAGACCACCACTCCGAAGCTCGACATTGCTACCCTGATGCAAGGGGATGCTTTCGTGGGACATTTGCCCGATGGCGCATTTTGGTCGATTGATGGACGGGCAGTTTACTATCATCGGAAGAAAGATGATAACGCTTATGCATCGCTTTACCGTTATGATATCGAAACAAAAAATACGATGGAAGTTCCTGAATCGGATTATCCATATATTCCCCGCAATATCGTCTGGAATGCGGAACGCTCACAGGGCGCTTATCTGTGGCAGGGGAATATCTATTTGGTGCGTCAGGACAGTAATAAAGGACAGTTGGCTTATCAGAGCACACAGCGGTCGGGTTCTTTGGCATGGGTGGATCAGGGACTGACCTTCACGCAGAATGGAAATCTATACCTGTTGGAGCAACAGCCTTTTGCGCTTCGTCAATTAACAGATTTTCGTTCGGGAACGGATCCCAAGACAAAGAAAATATCGGCACAGAAAAAATGGCTGAAAGAGGATCAGCTGCGTGAATTTGAGATTTTGAGCGCATGGGATCAGCGTAAGAAAGGTAAAGAAGCGCACCTAAAAGCCACAAGCGTGCAGGCGCTGAAGCCCATTTACTTCGGTGGGGCATCTTTATACACCGTGAAGGCATCAAAGGATGCAAAGATTATTTTCTATACAACTTATACCCCTGCCAAAGCAACCAAAACAAAAATGCCCAAGTGGGTAACTGCTTCGGGATATGTGGAGTATGGTAGCTACCGTTCTAAAGTTGGCGATAAGCAACCGACTTACCGATCTTATTTGTACCATGTGGAGGAAGATACCGTGGTGGAGATTAATACCGCTACCATCGAGGGGATAAAAGACCGCCCGCAGTACCTTAAAAATTATCTGCAAGCAGGTCAGGAATGGCAGGCTGAAGGTGAAAAAGAACGCGAGGTGATGATTCATGAACCTGTATTTTCTTCAGACGGAAAACAGGCGGTGGTCGTGATTCGTTCGGCGGATAATAAAGACCGTTGGCTGATGAGCCTTGACCTTCAGGATGGTACTTTATCGTTATTGGATCGTCAGCATGATGATGCCTGGGTCGGTGGGCCGAATATCAGCAGTTGGAATGGGAGTCGCGGAGCCTTAGGCTGGATTGATGATGAGCAGGTGTGGTTTCAGTCGGAAAAAACGGGCTATTCTCATTTGTACACCGTGAACGTAACGACCAAAAAAATAAAGGCGCTCACCAAAGGGGATTTTGAAATTCTTGAAGCGGAACTTACCCAGGATAAAGAGGCCTTCTTCCTGTTGTCGAATAAGAAAACACCTATGGAGCAGCACGTCTATCGCATGTCGGTGAAGGGCGGGAAAATGGAGCCCCTTACACAGCAATCAGGCGGTTATTCTTTTACGGTTTCCCCTGATGAAAAAATGCTTGCACTGCGTTTCTCTACGGCCAACAAACCCTGGGAACTGATGCTGAAGCCTGCTACGGCAAAATCATCGATGGTGGCCATTACACATTCGACAACGCCAGCATTTGAGGCTTTTGAATGGCGGATGCCAGCGCTCAAAACATTTGAAGCAAGGGATGGTCAGCAGGTTTACGGAAGAATGTTCCGCCCTGAGAAGCCGAATAATAAGGCGGTAATTTTTGTGCATGGTGCGGGCTATTTGCAAAATGTACATTCGTGGTGGAGTGCCTATTTTCGGGAGTATATGTTCCATAATTTTTTGGCCGATCAGGGGTACACTGTTTTCCATATTGATTACCGTGGAAGTGCGGGTTATGGCCGCGACTGGCGTACTGGAATTTATCGTCATATGGGTGGTAAAGACCTTACCGACCATGAGGATGCCGTGAAGTGGCTGAAGCAAAATTATGGCATTGAGAAAGTGGGGATTTACGGTGGCTCTTATGGTGGTTTCATGACACTGATGGCCATGTTCAATGCCCCTGCGCTATTTGATGCGGGTGCAGCGATTCGTTCGGTTACTGACTGGGCACATTATAACCATGGTTACACCAGCAATATTTTAAATACGCCCGCACAGGATCCAAAGGCTTATTATGACAGCTCACCGATTTATTTTGCGGACGGGCTTCAGGGGCCGTTGTTAATTTTGCATGGCATGGAGGACGATAATGTGCAGTTTCAGGATGTTGTCCGACTGAATCAAAAGCTGATTGAGCTGGGCAAGGAAAACTGGCAGATGGCACTTTATCCCATTGAACCACATGGCTTCCGTGAGGCTAACAGCTGGACCGATGAGTACAAAAGGATTTTCAAATTATTTGAGGAGCACCTATAGTAGAGGCGTTTCAGAAGGCGGCTTATGGCTGTGATTTTGTAGAAGGAGCGCAGCAATCCGTAAATAACGCATACTTTATCTTGAGGGCGCAACTGTCCATGGCAGGGCAATATCCAAATTTTATTATGGCACTTATCTACTTCGGGTTAAAACCCGAAGCTATTGCAAAATGAGCCGTCGACTCACCAGTCCTGAAAGGCATGCGCGTAAACTTTTGGGCTGTATATAATATTACAAAGGTAAATAATTATTAAAGTTATG
>CANMKE010000024.1 GCA_947498325.1 uncultured Persicobacter sp. | reverse complement strand
GCGGGTAAAAGCTAACAGGCAATATTTCTCTAACGACTATGATCCAAATTTCAATTCCTTACAGGTGCGGGTAAAAGATAGCCAAAACTGAGTTGGATTTAATCAAATTAAATTTCAATTCCTTACAGGTGCGGGTAAAAGCTAACAGGCAATATTTCTCTAACGACTATGATCCAAATTTCAATTCCTTACAGGTGCGGGTAAAAGTTTCCAGCTTTCACGTTTCACCCATATTGGGTAGGATTTCAATTCCTTACAGGTGCGGGTAAAAGAAAACAGTCCATTCGCGGCGGCTTATCGTTAGCCAATATTTCAATTCCTTACAGGTGCGGGTAAAAGCTCAAGGCTACGACCTGCC
This sequence comes from uncultured Persicobacter sp., assembly GCA_947498325.1. Taxonomy (GTDB): domain Bacteria; phylum Bacteroidota; class Bacteroidia; order Cytophagales; family Cyclobacteriaceae; genus Persicobacter; species Persicobacter psychrovividus. The sequence goes on along the minus strand of CANMKE010000024.1, from coordinate 76,167 downwards.
CCGATCTCATGACCTTATTTCAATTCCTTACAGGTGCGGGTAAAAGCTGCAAATAGTTTAGCGAATGCATCTGCGGGACTAAGATTTCAATTCCTTACAGGTGCGGGTAAAAGATACTTAATGATAATTTGGGTGATCCTTCGCCAATATTTCAATTCCTTACAGGTGCGGGTAAAAGTTTGCTTGCTGATTGTAGATTCACAGCCGTTTTCATATTTCAATTCCTTACAGGTGCGGGTAAAAGTTATTGCCGACCTTATCCATAATGTCCTGATTCACTATTTCAATTCCTTACAGGTGCGGGTAAAAGATCGAGTTCAATCAGGCAATCCAGAAGGCGGACATGCATTTCAATTCCTTACAGGTGCGGGTAAAAGAGGTGGCGGATAACCTTTTTCTTTCACCGGCAGAGTATTTCAATTCCTTACAGGTGCGGGTAAAAGCTACGATTTCTTTCATTCCTTCCGTTGTACAGCCGTATTTCAATTCCTTACAGGTGCGGGTAAAAGACAAAAACACGCTTCTTCAGGATCGAATCTCAATGCATTTCAATTCCTTACAGGTGCGGGTAAAAGTTCACCAGCATCAATAACCCAATCATCCAGCCCGTATTTCAATTCCTTACAGGTGCGGGTAAAAGGTTTAGGGCAACATTCCACGCCCACTGAGCCGCAGATTTCAATTCCTTACAGGTGCGGGTAAAAGTATTTTGTTAATATTTTCTGTAATCAATCAACTCGATTTCAATTCCTTACAGGTGCGGGTAAAAGGCAAGTGGAAGCAGAAATGTGAGTACGTGATCAGTATTTCAATTCCTTACAGGTGCGGGTAAAAGTAATTTAAATGTTTTATATGTTTTAGGGATTTTGATATTTCAATTCCTTACAGGTGCGGGTAAAAGATATTTGTGCCTTTAGCCATTTTCGTCTATCGTTATATTTCAATTCCTTACAGGTGCGGGTAAAAGGTTCAAATTAGTTTTAAACAACACTTCTATTTCATATTTCAATTCCTTACAGGTGCGGGTAAAAGTATGGTTGATTTAAAGTTAAAAAGCCACCCCGAAGGAATTTCAATTCCTTACAGGTGCGGGTAAAAGGGACTGAGGCCATAGAATCACCTTCGGGGGAACTCAATTTCAATTCCTTACAGGTGCGGGTAAAAGGGTAGTATGCAGGGCATTCATTCAGAGGCCTTTAAATTTCAATTCCTTACAGGTGCGGGTAAAAGAACCTATCTCCCTCACAGGCTCGGTCATACGGTTGAATTTCAATTCCTTACAGGTGCGGGTAAAAGAAATGTCTATTTCTTCTTGTTTAGGTTGGGTTAGGTAATTTCAATTCCTTACAGGTGCGGGTAAAAGAGTGATTATTGTTTTGATATTAGAAATAGTCATTATTTCAATTCCTTACAGGTGCGGGTAAAAGCAACATTGTGATTGATGATACAGTACTGGATTATGAATTTCAATTCCTTACAGGTGCGGGTAAAAGGTAGGCACATTTGCGGAAAACACCAAAAAAACATAATTTCAATTCCTTACAGGTGCGGGTAAAAGTTAACGATCTAAAAACAACCAAGTGCGCAGAGCCTTATTTCAATTCCTTACAGGTGCGGGTAAAAGCTGATACAGCCCCGATTTGGAATGCTTGAGCTACATATTTCAATTCCTTACAGGTGCGGGTAAAAGCATCCAAGCTGTTAATCTTGAAGTGTAGGACTTCCCAATTTCAATTCCTTACAGGTGCGGGTAAAAGCATGAACATCTCACGAGTCATCACCAAGCCCACACCAATTTCAATTCCTTACAGGTGCGGGTAAAAGAAAGATCCGCTCGTGTTCTGGCAACGAGACAAGGACCATTTCAATTCCTTACAGGTGCGGGTAAAAGGGGGCTTGCTTTATGAACGCTCAAAGAAGAAAGTATTTCAATTCCTTACAGGTGCGGGTAAAAGATTCGATGATCTGGAGGATGATGAGATAGAGGACATATATTTCAATTCCTTACAGGTGCGGGTAAAAGTCGGTACCCTTGTCCAGCCATCCCGCTTTGAAAAAATTTCAATTCCTTACAGGTGCGGGTAAAAGCATACCTGAGCATCGAAGCACCTCAATAATTTCTTTATTTCAATTCCTTACAGGTGCGGGTAAAAGTCGTTCGTTTCCATGCCGTATAAATGTTTTTTCGTTCATTTCAATTCCTTACAGGTGCGGGTAAAAGCTCAAATTCATATCCGAATAAGTGCTCGTGCAACTCCATTTCAATTCCTTACAGGTGCGGGTAAAAGTTGCTTGCTGATTGTAGATTCACAGCCGTTTTCATATTTCAATTCCTTACAGGTGCGGGTAAAAGTTTTATTAACAGATTCGATTATTCCACTCCCAAAAATATTTCAATTCCTTACAGGTGCGGGTAAAAGACAACATAAGCATGTGATGGAGGCTATCCGTAAAAATTTCAATTCCTTACAGGTGCGGGTAAAAGTTCCACCATCCTTTTTCGGATGCCATGATCAGGTATATTTCAATTCCTTACAGGTGCGGGTAAAAGCTTAGACAAGCATGCACGATGTATCAAAGCCAATCACATTTCAATTCCTTACAGGTGCGGGTAAAAGTAATAAAAGATATTGCCGAAAAATTTGATTTGAAGGTATTTCAATTCCTTACAGGTGCGGGTAAAAGCGGTAGTGCGGCTACTTTGCCTGTTCAGCTAACGAAATTTCAATTCCTTACAGGTGCGGGTAAAAGGAAGCCTGCCCAAACCTTGGTGAACAGTACGATGTGATTTCAATTCCTTACAGGTGCGGGTAAAAGGGCGATCAAGCCGTCCGTACAGGTGATTAAAATTTATTTCAATTCCTTACAGGTGCGGGTAAAAGCTGCATTGTAAAATAATAGTACCGACGTGGTATTGTATTTCAATTCCTTACAGGTGCGGGTAAAAGTCCGCTACTTGATCGTAGTCGTATAGGTCCTGCAATTTCAATTCCTTACAGGTGCGGGTAAAAGCATCGTCTGCGCTATCATCAGACAGGATGTTCACAATATTTCAATTCCTTACAGGTGCGGGTAAAAGTATCATCGGGATCACTCGGGACGAATCGGTTTATGTATTTCAATTCCTTACAGGTGCGGGTAAAAGCATTTGATCCCTCGATGATAAAGTAAAAAGTAAAAGTTATTTCAATTCCTTACAGGTGCGGGTAAAAGCATTTTCATTTGAGAAATAATTTGGTTAATAAAATATTTCAATTCCTTACAGGTGCGGGTAAAAGAATGTCCCTGTGTGACTTAGGTATAAATCAAGCGTATTTCAATTCCTTACAGGTGCGGGTAAAAGGCCGAAAAATTTGATTTGAAGGTTGGTCTGTTTAAGAAATTTCAATTCCTTACAGGTGCGGGTAAAAGTAAGAGGTGCTTTATTTCATTCATCTGTTGTTGCTTGTATTTCAATTCCTTACAGGTGCGGGTAAAAGCCGTGCGACGACTGCGAAAAAACACCGTTTACGAGCTGCAAACGGTGTTTATACAAAGATAATAAAATAAATTTATCGTCGATCATCAATGATAAGATTTATGTGGGGGTACGACAACCCCCATAATCGGCGATATGGGCGGTTTTTCTATTTTTTACAGGATGTCAAAGAACGTTTGGCGAAGGATATTGGGGCGATCGACGACTTACAGGAAGTTATCGATACTTGAGCGCTCTTCGCCGATGACTTCTTTATCGAGCCACTTCTTGTCCCGATTCTTAAAGATAATCAAAGAGTCGCTATCTTGCATAATGCTATTGGCCTCCCGCTTCAGCGACTTGAGTTGGAGCTCTGTCATCTCCCCTTCAAAGACGCTGTTTTGTATCCAATTCAGATACCGGCGGCAAAGCTTGAGCATCTTCCCTACTCTTTTGGTGTTCATATCATAAACCAAAATCACATACATAAGCATTCAATTTATTGTTCTGAAATATTCATTTTGGTGGCATTTTCTAACCAAACAACCTACATTATGTTAAGCACAAAATCACCACCAAACCTTAAATGGTTGATACACTTTATCCTTATCAATGCCCATCAGGTGCTTAGTGAGTTTGTAACACTCCAATTTGATCAAGTGCTTATAACTTACACTGCGCCCCAATCCACGGTGCTTAATGGTAGTAGAAAGTTTCTCGTCCCAAGTCTTGAGCACCAGCTTTCTGCCACTTTCCTTCAACAAGCAGGCATTGATTTCATCGGAAAAATGTTTGGGCTGAATGATATTTTTGTTCACCATTGAAAAGATCATTCTATCAACCAAAATGGGTTTGAAGATCTCCGCTAAATCCAATGCCAACGAAAACCGTCTGACGCCTGGCTCATGCAAATAACTGATCGTCGGATCCAATTGTGTATGATAAATCTGATCCAAACAAGCGGTATAACACAACATATTACAGAAACTGATCAGCGCATTCATCGGGTCGGTTGGCGGTTGCTTGATCCGTTGTTCCAAAGGAAATTTTGGAGCAATCTCCGTGAACGACGCATAATACGCCTGACGGATATTTCCCTCAATCCCCATCAATTCATCCACCTGAGTTGTCATGGGTATTTTAGATATCAACTCTTCTATCGCCAAGACTGAAGCCTCAACATCCTTCTCCCGATTTCCATAATAACGAAGGGTTTTCAACATATTGAAAGCGCCTCCATCGACAAAACTTTGCGCCAAAAATATCCGCTTCTTCTTGTCCAAATAATGGGTCGATTGCTGAATATGAAGCTTCCCTGCCAACAAATATTCCTTGGGCATAAAGGAACCCGTGTAGTGTTCATAGTAATCGAAGAAATGAACACCAATTCCCGCCTTCCCCAAAAAATTATACAGCGCACTATTGGTATCCAGGCTACCAAACACATATAAATTAGACACCTGCTCCACAGGAATATGCCTCGCCTGCCCCTCCCTGCCCTCTTCATCAACAGGCACAAACTTCAAGGTATTGTCCTTTCGGCTCAAACGTCCAGGGTTGAATAAATAATAAGACTTCTTCATAGTTTATACCTCTTCACTCCAACAAAAATCAAAAAAAGAACACTTTCGGCACTTGCCTTTCGTCAGCCTCGGCGGACAATCCCCCGCCCAAATATCCCTTGCCTCCGACAGCCATTGCTCCACCTGCGGACGATCCACCTCAGGCTCCCAGCCCACCGTCTCCGTAATCCGCAACTTTGGATATTCCAAAACAGCAGACGGCTCCTCAACACCGATCTTCTCCAACAAGTACAGGTAATACTTCACCTGTGCAATATGCGACGCCTCCTTCTTATTCGACTTCTTCACCTCATGGATCTGCCGTTGTACAGGATCATAAAAATCAATCTTGCCAATGCCCAAATCGAGCTGTTGCCACTTCGCCGGCCGCTGCGGGTAAGTCGTTTCATCAATCATCTTGCCTTCCGCCACCAAATCCGACGAAGACTCCATACAAATTTGGTTCGCATGAAGCCACAACTTGCGGTGGCAAAGGTGGAGGTAGGCGATCAGTGTGGGGGTGATGGGTCTTTCCATTATCTCAACTTTGAATACAAAAAATATCGATAGATAAAAAATCCCCAAAGCTACTCGACCTTGGGGATTTTCATCAGATCTGATTAATGGTAATGAAGCTTATACCAACTCCGGTTTTGCTTCATAAGCATAAGCTGACATCAACTTAACCAATTCGTCCTCTGCTTTTTCTAAAGCCTCCACATCCACATTATTCACATACATATATGCTTCTGCTGATGGTGTAACAAAAGATGATACTCCATTCAATTCGGTCTCAACGACAGGATTTGCCTTTCCGTCTTCTGTTAATTTTGCTCGGATACTCGAAGCCACCTTATTCGCATTATGGCTAATTGAAACAGCTAAAGTCTCCATCAAGCTGAAGGTACGGGCTTGATTTGAAGTAATTCTCCAATTGATCAGCCCACTTGCCAATAATGGTATCCACTGATCCCTTACACTCTTTGGTGCTACCAAACACTTTCCAAAAACATTTTCTGACTCAAGCCAGCCATTTTCTTGTAGTTTTGTGATGGTTTCTTCGCTTACTTCCGGCTCAAAATCATCCAATTTAACAGAAAATAAACGACGTAAATCAATAGCAACTTCCTGAACAAAATAACCCGTCGCTTTATTGCTCTCAGGAATCCATTTACGAGTCAAGCTTCTATCTTTACCAGCCAAAACGTCCCTCACTTCCTCGCTACTTAACTCATTCCCCTTGTCATCACGAACAATCACCTTATTATTACTTTTCTCGCTTCTGTCAAAAGAAGAACTATCTTTACTTACCCCTGCCAGTAACGGATGTAAACCACGCATAGCGGAGATAGATAATGGGCTTCTACGCTTGATCGTACGACTTCCTCCTCCTTTTATAGCTTTCATCCAACCGCCAAACAATTGATCGATATCAGATGGGTCACAAGTACCATAAACTTCTCCCTCATTAATTTTCTTCTTTTTATCAACATCAAATAAGAAAGTAGTTGGACTCGTTGGAATATTACCTGCATCACAAATGGCTTCTATCATAGATCGTTTTACCTGTTGGCCACTCGAATAAGGAATAAATTTATTAAACTGAGGGTCATAGTAAGTCTTTTGCCCTTTTTCTACGCAAAAAACAGTGTGCTCTGCTCGCTTCAATGTTTTGATATAAATAATGTCTTGCATCATGATAGGATTTATGTTATTAATTTTTTCGGTCTTGGTAAGCGTAATCAAATTTTGTAAGAGTCAAAAAGTACCCGAACTCATCAGGGGTCATCAAGTGAACCGTCTTCGTTATTTCTTTCAACTGATCCAATAATGTTTCATCCGCATCTCGAACAATTTCAGCAATCGTATCAATAAACTTCTTTTTGTTACCTGCCTTTAATAGTTCTTCTTCGATCCTGTTTTTGCGATCATTTTTGGTGGCTTTACTTCGGTATGCATGCAATGTTTCTGCAACCGTAGTGGTGTAGTCTAAAAGTTCTTCGTTGTTTCTTGTCAGCATAGCTTCCATCCAAGTTTTATATGTTCGATATGTAATTTTTTTCTGAACCTGATCTTTATTAGCTTTATCAAGGCGTTGTTGATAGGCCTCTTCACTTTCTCCTGATTTCTGTTTAACAGGATTTTGCTTAAACTTCATCATGGGTTTATCTGCCTTAAAGTAGTCTCGCAACTTCTCGGGTCGCAATGCTTGCAGTCCGACGGTTCCAAGCTTTGCCACCTGAAAAATATCCTCCCCTAAAAGGCGTTCAAAACTGATATCCGAAAAGCCTTGTGTATCCTCTTCTCCAAACAGCTTTTTGTAAACGGCTTTAATGGAGCGCCCTGCTTTCAATTGAAAAGGGACAAAACCAATGGTTTTATTGGTCTGACCGATAGCATACAAATAAGCACTGATTGTTTTAGCGCCTAATAATTGAGAGAGATTCACAAATAATAATGACCACTTAATGGTCTGAATGGCAATGACACCATCCTTTTCATCTGTGAAAAATTGATGATCCTGCAAGACTGAAAAATCATAATCAGGGCTAAACCTTTTGCTTAATCGATAATGAAGCCACTGACCATTCCAAGCGCCAATTTTATTGCCAGCCAACTTATAATTTACAGGGTCATTCAACAATAATCGATAGACCTGCCAACCTTCAAAAAGTGCCCAAAGCACCTCTATTTCTGTAAATAAAATAGATACGCCTCCTGCCACTGTCACTCCAAAGCCTGCTCCAATCCATGATTCATATACCTCTTCCTCGGGAATCTCCCGAACAATATCTGTAACCCCTCCTGAAGTGGTGGCAAATTCCTTTAGATCTGACGCAGGATAGGAAACAGCTACTGAGTCATCTCTATATCCTTCTTCTACCTTCTTAAAAAAACTATTCAGTCTATAATCTACTTCATCATCGAATGATTTAAATTTTGATTTTTCTACTGCTTTGACTTTTTGAACAAACTCACTGTTTTTGTGATAGAGTAGATACTTTTCCCTTCCTAAAAAAAGGGGGTGATACACCTTTTCAAAAAACTCCTTAGCAGTCCAAGAAGTCCCTTCGCGTTCATTGTAGGCCTGTACGAATAGCCTACCGACATTTGCTGTAATCATAATTACTGATTAAATAAATTGTAAACTATTGTCCTTCAGATTATCCTTTATCAAGCCTAATTCAGTGTATGCTTCATTAGGAATGATAAAGGGATCACTTCCATTAGATAATTGTTCTAAATCATTGACCTTCGCCATCCAGTAGCGCATGGGAATCTCCATCTGCATCTTTTCCTCATAAGGAGCCTGCTTATAGCCTTCCACATCATCTGCGACAATCCCCTGCACGGAATCAATCTTTAATAAATCCATCAAAACCGCTTTGGAACTATGGGTAAGTTTACCAACACTCCATCCGCTTCCACTTTTATATTTTACATGGCTTTCGATAGACATTAAATCCAAAGTTGGATACACCTCATCAATTTTATCTTGAAGACTTAACTGATCTAATAATTCCCCATCAGGCAAAACCTCAAAGCTTTTTTGCAAGACTTCAACATCATATGGCAAGGCTTCCTTTTTTTCGGTTGGAGGCGCAATGACATAAATAGGTTTATAGGTTCCGATCGACTGCTTGCTACGTTTTCGATGAACACGACCAAACCGCTGAATCATTGCATCGAATGGTGCGGTATGGGTTATCATGACATCAAAACTAATGTCCAAACTCACCTCAACCACCTGAGTAGAAACCACAATACAAGCCTGCTCCCGATTATTCATTTCCATCAACGCCACTTCCCGCTCATTACGATCCGATCTTTTAAATCGGCTATGTAATAACAATAATGGCGTTTCAGAATAGTCGTCTTTTAACTGTTGAAAAGTTCTCTGAGCATCTTCAATTCGGTTACAAACGACAAGAACTTTTTTATTTTCACTGATTGATTCAGCAATCACATCATGGCTCTCTTCCCAAGCATCCAGCTTATGAATGATATGACGGTTAAACTTGACTTGCTCCTCATCAGACAATTGCACCTCCAAAGTATTCGCCTCCTCAAGTTCCTCCAAAAGGGCATTATAAAGGGTTGAAGGAATTGTCGCTGTACCGATATGGATTCGGCAACCAATGCTTTTCAATACCTGAACTACCTTCAGTACAATTGCCTGAGATACGCCTGTATAAGTGTGAACTTCATCCAAAATGACGTCACAACCTTCCAAATCCAACAGTAAAGACTCAAAGCCCTTTGATCCAAAAATAATCCCTGCGAGCTGATGTGGTGTTAATACTTTGACCGAAGAACCCACCAGATTTTGGAGGATCTCAGCTTGTGGCTCTCCTTTTGTTTTAACAACTTTTGATGAAGCATGCAAGAGACGGATATCTATATCCTGCCCTTCCAAATCGGACTTGAATCGCTTATACATTGCGTTGATCGAAGCCTGAAAAGGAAGCGTATAAAAAACACGCCCTCGACAACGACGCATTAAGTAATCCGTTTTGCCTGCTCCGGTTGGGGCAATCACCAAAGTATGTTGGCGGTCAGATGAAGCATCCTTCATCGACAATGGATACAAATCACTTTGTCTCTTATAAAAACTTAAGTCAGCAACTCGAAACTGACGCGACAAGTGAGTAGTCGTATGCTGTTCCAATGCCGAAGCAAAATGATCACATGCCACCAAAAAACCTCTCCAACGGGAGACGCCCTTTTGATTCCAAACCTGTTCGCAATAGTCCAATACCTCCTCAAACGCTTCACGAACTTCTTCTTCGCTTAAACTTCTCCCTTCTATGCCCAAAGCAGCAATAATATCCAGAGCCTTCGGGCTCCATTCTTCCCAATCTTGACGTAAAAAGTCAATTAACTCATCGTCATATCGATCAATTAAATCAAGTAGGCCTCTTTTAGAAGCATCGTTCACTATAGACTTATGATGCGCTACAACCATTTCAATTAGTGGTTCCCACATCGATCGCCCAAACAAGGGTAAAAACAGCAAGGAAGCCAACTCATGACGAATCGGGAAAGCACTCTTTTTACCATTCAATTGATCTTGAAAAGCAGGGTGTGCTTTGCCTATATCATGTAGAATGGCACCGCAAGAGGCTACTTTTCCCTCTATATTGAAACAAGGGGCAAAGTACCGAGCCACCTGCTCTACCTGTTCCAAGTGTTCATAGAGAGGCATCCATGAAGGTGCACCTTTAGCTTTTATATCAATATGCTTTTTCATCGCACTATCCATAAAATTCTTTGACAGGAGTCCCTACTGTCCTTAACCAACCATACATCGATTTTGCTTCCTGAAAACGATTATAGCCTACCATAAAGGCTTGCTCATTTTTTTCAAAGACCAACTCAAAACCACTGAAGCGCTCCTCTGAATTAAATTCTTCTTGCGTACATTCTATAATCTCTGAGTCAGGAAAAAGCATGTCTTCATTCCGCGCTAAACAAATATGTTGTCGGCTCGCAACTTCGGCATCTTCTCGGGTTTTAAACGCCAAAAATAACTGTGGAGAAATTAACACTCCTCTTGTCAAAACAGCCTTAGGACGCGTTGCCAATTTTTTCCCTTTTTGTTTTGGCGCATTTTTAACATTGAATCCACGTGGCTGTATCTGTTCTTGTTGCTGAGAGACGCCATGATAACTCAAACGATGCCCAACAATGCGAGAGATTCCATAAGGTGCAGATAATAGTTCGGGGAACAGTTTGCGCTCAATTCCGAACACCATAGACTCCGTTAAGAATTGTTGCGAAAAAGTTAAATCATCCCGTACAGCAGTAAAAGGCTTAATGAACCCAAAATCACCCCTATATTTTACAATGTATAAATTCATGACTCTTATATTTCAATAGCACCAAAACCAATACCTGTCGAGTGTCCGACCCCTACGTTGTAGGCAAATTGAACCGCTTCTTGATCACCTGAAATAATAACAGGACAGACATTCGCCCTATTTTTTATATTTCGGTAACTTATTAAAGTCGTATTTGCCCGATTATAAGAGCGATCGAAGGCTATAGAAATATCATTGGACAAGCCTGCCATGCTCAGCTTCTTTTTCATCAGATCTGTCATTACCTCATCTGATTTCTCATCTTCCCAAGTTAGATGTTCAAAGCCTCGATCCTGCGTCCGTTCTTGCTTCACGAAAATGGGAGAGGCACAAAGAAACTTATTAGTTTGCTCAAATACAGGATCTGTCTTCAGCTGAACACTTTCAACTGTTAAGCCATTAAACATCGATGGATCTTCTTGAATACCTTCCACGATACGCTCTAAAAAATTACGATCTTGAGAACTAATGAACCATTTTGCCCCTTGAGGGAAATCAATCTGTCCATTTCTTCTATAAACAGCCTTATTCAATTTGCTAAATGAATACAAACTGATATCACCATGGTAATCATCGCCTCCAAGCCACTTATGAAGTGTCCCTTTTTGCTTGGGTTGATAATACTTATCCACGAATGACTCATTTGGACTTGTGTGAATAATTAATCTCATATGAATACTTAATATGTTTAAGTGATTATTTCCTAAATAAAACCCCTTCATGCACGCTCCTACCGTGCACAAAAAACTTTCTCTCTAAACTTTTCCATTTCTTTGTCCAAGTACTCCCTAAAAGCATGTGGTTGAACCTCTTCAATACAGCCAATCAAACCAAGAACGAACCTGCCAACACCCACAAATTTGGCGACCTCGCACTGAAGCAAATAAGTGCTGTCTTTAAGGGCTTTGCAATTAGAGGTTAGGGAAGGGAATTCTTCAATCAGCAGGCGGTGAGCAGTTTCATTCAGCTGAATGGAGATAGCAATTTTTTCATGATGTTGGCACGAAAAGCCAAAGGCATCATGATAAAGATCTTGGTGCGTTTCCTTGAATTGCATCTTCTGTTTGCTGATATGCAGAAAGCCAATACGGTTCAGGTTAAATACTTTACAATACTGTGCGTGAATGTCAAATGCATATAGCTTTTTCCCTTCTGCCAATAAAGCAATAGGCTCCACCACATAATCCTTAAATTCATTGGAGCTGATGGAATAGTAATGTTTCAGTTCGATTTGATTTTGTGAAGTGATGGCCTCCTGTACATTGCAAAGCCGGTCAGGAGTAACGTTTGCCGTAAACCAACTGTCATCCAAGAATAAGGTCAGCTTATGGTAGATTTGTTGAAAGGTGTCGTAGTCCTCATCCTTCATAGGTGAGATTTGACGGATCAATTGATCCCTTTCATCGGCAGTGAATTTTAAAGCATTCGACTTCTTTCTTAGATAATATCGAAAAGATTTACCGTGCTCCCGCTCTGAAATGACTTCCCATTGGCTGAACAGCTCTGCAAGGATCTCTCTATCTTCTCGAAAAAGATTTCTATTACCATGAAAGCGATCTTTATACTCTTGAGTAGTAATTCCTTTTTTAATCAGTGTTTCAAACAGTTCAAAAATTCTAATGATTTGCTTCTTTATATTTGCCATAAATAGTTTATTTCGATTTTAAAAATATATAGGTATTGACAGACCAACTGCTAATCGGCTAAATACCAAACCTCTATTGGCTTCGTAACTTTGACAAACCTACCCCTCCAAAACGCACTCTACCTTCACTTCAAAAAACCAATTTAAAATAAACATAAACCCGCTCAATTCAGCTGACTTTAATCATATAAAAACACAATAAATCAACAAATAACTCAAAGTACTCCCACCCCCTTTACAATTCCACCCGAAACCCCTATCTTGCACACTCCCAAGCCTTCCAGACTCCTCTTTCCTTTAGAAAAAATCAACACAAGGATGAGTTACAACCTTCATCATTGGGGACTTCAAAGCATTCGACTTCTTCCTTAAATAATATCGAAAAGATTTACCATGTTCCCGCTCTGAAATGACTTCCCATTGGCTGAACAGCTCTACAAGGATCGCTCTGTCCTCCCGAAAAAGATTTCTATTACCATGAAAGCGATCTTTATACTCTTGAGTGGTAATTCCGTTTTTAATAAGTGTTTCAAACAATTCGAAAATTCTGATGATTTGCTTCTTAATATTGGCCATTGACGGTTCTATGTCGGTAGTGGAAAAAATAAATGGGGAATTTCCAAATTAAATCAGTCCCCTTGTTTTTCATCGCCAGTAAAAATACCCCACTTAAGTGCAGTGGATATTCACGCTTGAAAAACACCTCTTCCAAAATAAAAATTTTTACTTCTGATTAGTATGACTTCAATCACACCACTAACAATTTAATCTACTTTTAGTGCAAAATTTCTTGAGTGTGAAACGAGGTAAAGATTCCTGACTCAGACAATAGATTCAAGGAAACCCTCCTTGACTGTGGTATACTGACTCCTCAAAGTTTGATGCTGTGCAGGACTTTTTGCCCACAAAAAAAGGAGCTTACAGCTCCTTGGTTTCTTTCATTAAATTGATATTTTTTGCAGACTATTCGAACATGGCCAGCAGGGATTCCGGGTGGAAGGGTTCGGTAGCTTTCATGCGGACTTTTCCTTTTTTGTCGAGCAGGTAAACGCGAAATTCACCTTGCGGGAGGTTGTATCGTTTGTGCATATTTTTTGGAGAATGATCAAGTACCATCTCTGAATTCCAGGCTTTTACTTCCTGCCGACCTACCACAAAGAGTAAAACGTTATTTTGTTTCAGGTTTTCCCGTTGTTGTTCAAATCGCTTCAGTTGGGTCTGCACTTTGTCAGCATGTTTTCCCTCAAAAATTAGCACCACATTATTGGTGGTCAAAAGTGAGTCGAGGCTGACTTTTTTGGCAGGTGCCAACAAAAGGATCAGCCCAATCATTAAACTTCCAAATATTTTCATAAGTCAAACGTTAGGTGTATGTATTACAAATATAATCAAAAATAGCATTTTAAAAATATTTAAATATCTTTAATCAATACTTATGGCTATTCAGATGGTTGATGAAATCTTCCGCACGGTGGATCAGTTCGTTGCGCTCTTCTTCAGATTTTTTGTCCAGATTCCACAGAAGCATTTTCATCCTGGGGTTATTTTCAAAATAATCGCGGTGCACATACATGAATCGCCAAAACAGGGCATCCCAGGTTTCCTCCCATACTCCCCCTTCGTAGTCGCTCATTTTTTTGATGTAATTACTGCTGCTGATATAAGGCTTGGTCGCCATCAGTCCACCGTCAGCAAACTGGCTCATGCCATACACATTGGGCACCATCACCCAGTCATAGCCATCTACGGAAAGTTCCATAAACCAGCGATAAATTTGGCTGGGGGCATACTCACACAGCAACATAAAATTGCCTAAGATCATCAGGCGTTCAATATGGTGCAGGTAACCCGTTTTGAGTAATTTCTTGATCGTTTCATCCACGGGAGGAATCCCCGTAGCCCCATGGTAGAGTGCCGAGGGAAGCTTCTTTTCAAAGCCCCAAAAGTTGGTGGTGCGCATCTGTCGGCCATGGTGCACATACATCCCCCGAATAAACTCCCGCCAGCCGATCACCTGCCGAATAAATCCCTCAACGGTGGCCAGCCTGATGCCATTGTCACGCCCATATTCAATCACCGACTGCACAATGTAGGCAGGGGTCAGCAGTCCCACGTTAAGCATCGGTGTAATCACGGAATGGTGCAAAATATCAGCCTCTTCAACAATAGCGTCCTCATAAGGCCCAAACTCCGCAAAACGAAAGTCCAGAAACTGTTTCCACCAGTTCTTACTGTCCCAGAAAGTATTCGGATAGAGGGCCTTGTCGGTCATGACTTTCGGCTCATGGTCAAAATTATTTCTGACATAAGTCAGCGCCTCCTGATGGTACTGATCGCTCGGCGGATAATGAATCACGGGAGGCGTTTTACCCTTGGGATATTTCTTTCGGTTTTTCTCATCGAAGCTCCACTGCCCCCCTTCGGGTTCTCCTGCATCTGTCATCAGGATGTTCATCCGCTTGCGCTGTTGCTGATAAAAGTCGTGGTGCAGATACCGCTTTTTCTCCTTGGCGAAAAAGGCCTCAATATCCTGCTCGGAAGTAAGGAAACCTGGCGATTCATATTTGGTCAGTTTCATGGAAGCCCGTTCAGCATATTTGTTGAACCGTGACGATAGCCAGTCATCTACAGGATCAATATAATGCAAAGCGGCGATTCCCTCATTCTTGAGGTGCTGCACCAGCTGCCGGACATCGCTCAGGGAGTCTGTGGCCTCAATATACTGCACCCCTTTGGATTGCTTTTTCAGGTAATCTTCATAAAACTTCATGCTTGCCCGATGAAAAACCAGTTTCTGCTGATGGAATCGGTATTGTCTGAAAAACAAGTACTCTTCCACCAGAATAAAGTTGGTGCACTCCTTCAGCAGGGGCGACTCTTCAAATAACTGATGCGGAAAAACGATGGCGTAAGTTTTCATGCTCATGAGGGTAAGATCAGGAATTGTTTTGGGGGGCTTCGTCGAGTTTTACCTGCGGATACTGCGCCAGCTTTTCCAGTCGGTAATAACTGTTCAGGCCCGAGATGCCAACCGTCTGCAAAGTCGAAAGGTTCAGTTCGCCATCCTGCTGCATGGCTTCCTGCTGATAGGCCACCTGCTGTACCTCACCGATGATCATCACGGTACCATTGATGGGAATGGGCAAGATCTCGCGTAGCTTCATGCCAATTTTCAGAGGGCTTTTTGCCACAAATGGCGCGGGAAAGTCACCCAGATATTCGGGGCTAATACCGCAGGCCTCAAACTCCGATACGCCCTGTGCATACTTCCCACTGGTCTGGTGAGCCTGTTCCGTTAGCTTTTCAGGAATATGATTTATCGAATAATAGCCCTGCGACTGGATATTGGCAAAAGTGTGCCGTTCGACCGTCTGTGGGCGCGAAATATAGCCGATCAATGGTGGGGAACTGCCGAGGTGCACGACGGAACTGATAATGGCCAGATTTTCCTGACCCTCGGCGTCTACTGTGCCAATGAGGTTCGCTGGTTTGATGCCCGTAATGGCATTGATCAGTTTAATTCGCTCCCTTTTGGGTAGCTGGTTGATGGCTTCTTGCTGGAGTAGCTTCATATACTTTTAGATGTTTCCATGATCAACGAAATGTTCAAAAAAAGATCACAAGAAGATCAAGGAACATTTATAAAGCTGGCGACTTTATTTTGAGGGTGAATTTAGTGTGCACCGTTAAGCCTCCTTCAAAGGTCCACACTCCTTTTGTTCCATCATTGCGTTTTTCACTGACTTCACCTTATTTGGTTTAAGGCGCGCGATTTGGCTAAATAGTTCATAAAACACACCACCTATCCAATAGGATTTTAGTGCATAGCCGAAGAGGGGCAAGCCCTTTTCCCAACCTACAGCATCATGTAATAGTATTGTTGAAACAGTCGCTTTACGTTGTTAGTGTTTCCATCATTTTTTTCGCTCTGCCAGCAACGGACTTTCTTTTGTCAGTGGTTAGTCTTTCCAAATGAGGTCTGATCCATTGGCTTAATTCCGCATCTTTTTTCGCCCATTTTGTCAGCGTATCCATGGTTTGGTTGAGCACAATCCAGTCGTGATGATGGGCCAGATTGTTCTTCATGATTTTTTTTGCTTGACCAATTTGATTTTCGGTCATTTCTTTTTCCAGCATACCGAACAGCTGAGCTAAAGTCCATTGTGTAGAAGCTTGATCAATGACAGATATTTCGGTCAAAAATCGATCAAGGTAGGGCACCAGAATCGCTTTTTTTTCTTTGCAAATTCTTTTCATTGCATTGGATGTTCTCAGCCGAACAAGCTCGTCGTTACTGAAATAACAATTAAACAGCTCGGCGAAAAGTCCATTTTCCGCTAATACTTTATCAACGATTTCGACGGTATTTCCCAATGAGTTTGGATGTCCACCTTTTAGTCTTTCTTCAAAAGTTTTCATTCAAGCGTGATGTTTAAAAGTGTGCGTTATTTCCGGGTAGTAAGCCTTAGGCTGCTGCTTAATACAAGGCGCTTCTCATGCGCAGGATTTTCTGAAAATCTGCATAGTGCAACTCCTCCACTTTTTGATAGGGATGAAAAACATTCAGGGCCATGGCACGGCCAAGATCTTCGACCTTCACTCCTTTATATTTGCTCATTCCTGCAATCAACAATGGGTTAATCATTGGCCACAGCTTCAGCACAATGGCCTGCGTGATGCCATATCGGTTGGTAGGCGTGAGGATCATCGAAGGCTGAAAAATACTCAACCGCTTAAAAATTAAGCCTTTCAGGTAATTGTTCAGCTCCCCTTTTGTGCGCAGGTAAAATGAGGAAGATGCGGCATCGGCCCCTACTGAAGAAAGCAGCTCAAAGTGCTCAATACCCGCCTGTTTACAGGCCTGCCCAAAATCTGCCACGGCGGTTTTATCAATCTTCACAAAATCTTCTCTATTCATTTTTGAAGGTTCACCGACCCCCAAAGTACAAATGGCCACATCGTGCCCGTTGAGTAATCTTGAATAGGAATCTACCTGATGAATATCCACCACATGCTGCTCGATAGCTGCATATTCAGAAGTAATTCCAGGAATTGTCCGCCTGCCAAGCAGGGTAATTTTAGCAATATTCGACATTTCGAGCAGGGCTCCGAGTGCCTGCCCGCCAACAGCGCCCGATGCGCCAAGCATCACAACAGAAAGAGGTTTATTTTCCATAAAATCAGATGGTATTTATTGTAAGATAAGTGCTGTGGATGCTTTTTGCAAGCCTCCACCAACAAGGATCATCAAAAGAAAAAAGCAGGCAATAGGCGCATCATCGCACTTTTGCCTGCTGTTGCTGTGGTATTACTTCACATAAATTTTATAGGACCAGGGCTTCAGCTTCAACTTGCTCGCTGCCTCGAAAGTTACCTTGTCCTGAAGATCAAAATCAGTATAGTCCCCTTCAAACAGATTGTCTGAAAATTCCACTTCCTGCGTTTTTGCTGAAAAGTTGAAAACAGCAAACACCTTATCTTTTTCATTTTGGCGCACAAAACTCAGCACCTCATTGCCGTGGTTGTTCGGGACCTTAATCATCGTGCTTCCCCAGTGGGCATGCCAAAGTGCCGTGTTTTCTTTCATCAGTCTGAACAACTTTTGATACAGCGTACCAATCGGATGGGCTTGCCATTTGATCGGGTCTTTTTCAAAAAATTCCAGTCGCTTGGCATTTCCTGCTTCCTGTCCATTATAAATCAATGGCATCCCCTCGCCCACTACAGAAAGTGCAATTGCCGCCTCAAGTCCATCGCCGAACTGTTCGTACATGGTGCCTTCCCATGCATTTTTATCGTGATTCGACACAAAGGTCATGCGCATACTGTTGGCAGGAAATGCACTTTCGTTCCATGAGTAATAAATATAAAGGGCATTGACGTCGGCCTGCCCCATACATATTTTGTGCACCGCCTCATTCCACGACCACGCATAAGTCATATCAAATGCCGCTTTATGCAAATCCCTTGATTCCCATTCCGCAAGCATAAATACAGGCTTCAGGGCGTCGAGTTCCTTTCTTGCATTATTCCAAAATTCGACAGGCACGAAGCCCGCCACATCGCATCGGTAACCGTCAATATCGGCCTCCTTCACCCAGAAAACCAAAGCGTCTGTCATGTACTTGCGCACTGCCGCATGGTGATAATCCAGGTCGATAATATCCGACCAGTCCCACCAGGGTGTCGGTCGGAAATCGCCATTATGGTCCTTATCATACCATTCGGGATGCTCACTCACCAGCGCATTGTCCCAGGCGGTATGGTTGGCCACCCAATCGAGAATAACATACATCCCCTGTTGGTGGGCCGCCTGCACAAAATTCTTCAGGTCCTGCATGTTGCCAAATTCGGGATTCACGCTGTAATAATCCTTCACCGAATACGGACTCCCGAGGCTTCCTTTGCGGTTTTTCTCCCCAATTTCATGAATGGGCATCAGCCACAGGATATCAACCCCGAGGGCTTTGAGTCTTGGCAGTTGCTTTTGTGCGGCGGCAAAGGTGCCTTCTTCGGTAAACTGCCGGGTATTTATCTGATAAATGGCCGCATCCTTGCTCCATTCAGGATGCTTCAGTTCCACATAAGGGTGAGGCTGATATTGATCGCCCAGTCCCGTTTTGTTCGGGCTTTGCTGTTCCATGGGTTTTTCATTAGGCTGACACCCCCAGACCATACAGGTCATGGCGAGCAGGTAGGTAAACTTTTTAATCATTGGTCAGTAAAAAAATGGTTGATATTTCATTTTCCAAGATGCGTGCACATGATGTGCTTTACGCAATCTCATTTTTAAGGTCGATCGTAGTTGTAATGTAAATAGTCGGCTGTAGGAAGCAGCTGATGCTGGTAGTCAAAAAATGTACAATTCTCATAAGAAGACCCCTGTCCCCATTGGTCTTTAAGGTCAGAGGAAATCCAGGTAGGCTCCCAGTAAATCATCCCTGCCAAATGGGCGTCCCGTAATTGTTGCGCCAAATCCTGCAGCAGCCTGTGTTGCCCATCCACCGTAAAAGGGTAGCCCTGCACAGGGGGCTGCCCACCAAAAAGGTTGGTATAGGCATCGTTAGAAGCGGTGGTAAAGGGGTAGCCCACTTCAGTAATGAGCACCTGTTTCTGGTACTTGTTACTGATATTTTTCAGGTAATCGCCCATCTCAGAAAAAGGGACCGCTCTATGCCATAGCGGATAATAACTCACCCCAATGAGGTCAAAATCCGCCACTTTCCCCTGCGACATGATATGCCCAAACCACCAGTCTAAATGCTGCGGATCAGCGACATGCAGCATGATTTTGGTATGCTGACCATATTGCTGATCGATCTGCCGTACGGCACGAATACCCGCCCTGATCAGCTCGCCCGCCTGTTGCCAGTTACCATCACAAACGCTCAGTTTTGGGAAATCAGCATGAGGTGCCGAAGAAAGCATTCCGCAGTTGGTTTCATTGCCGATCTGCACCATTTCAGGCAGTAAATCCGCTTTGGCCAACTGGTTCAGCACCTGATAAGTATATTGATAAACGGAATCAGAAAGTACCGCAAGCGAAGTAATTTTTGCCCACGCTTCAGGGACTTCCTGTCGTTCAGGGTCTGCCCAGGTATCAGAATAATGAAAATCAAGATTAACGGCCATCCCTTCCGCCTTCGCTTTCCTGATGCCACTTTTCACGGCATCGAAACCACTGTAAAGCGGGGACTGCGCCCCGTAAATATCACGTACCCATACAGGGTGGTGCCACAACCGAAAACGGGCAAGATTGGCCCCTTTTGCTTTAAGCATGTGAAAAGGATCTGCGGACTGCTCGTCTTGCTGAAAGTAGCCGCCATGGTCCATGATTTGATCGGTATAAGAGAGATCAACCCCAAGCACAAAATCTGATGCCTGATAATATTTGACGGATGAAACTGGAGGATCGGGGAGTTCCGAGCCCGTATCAGCGCATGAAAAAAGGAGGCTGGATAGCGACAGGCTGAGTAAAAAAATCCATCTGTTCATAAGTCAAAAATATCATTTGCTAAAATCACAAGATCGATAGGTGACTTGATCTTTTCCGCATGCCCCCTCATTTATTGCTCAATAAAATTAAGCTAACGTTTGCTGAAATGTGGTCAGCTTCCTGGCCTTCCGACCGAAAGATAAACGGCGAAAACACCAGAAATAATAATCAATACATAAAGATTGAAAGTCAATATCGATTCCCCTGAAATTGGGTTTTCGGCACTTGTGCCCGTCAATAGAAAAGTCTACCTTCGCACACTTTATTCAGGTAAGTTGTTTAATATAAACTACTTGAATAAAAACCACAACCACCTAATGACCACCAATGATGATTTAATTGTTTATGTCATTCATTACCCCTACCATGAAAAAAGTAATGCTTTTCAGTCTGCTGGCCACGGCCAGTATCGGCTGCTCCAACAAAAAAGAAATCCGACCGACGGAAAACGGTTTGCGCACCACCAACCGCCAACACCCTGAAGATTTCTATCATTTTCACCTGCTCTCAGATTCCCCATTTGAACTGAATGAGGTGGAGCCATATGTTCCAGGGACGAAAGCTCAAAAATGGCTTCGTCGATCAACTTCAAGAAAACGGGCAAACCATTGGGCTCGATGTCCATGTACTGAAATCAAAAAATAATGAGCTTGATTATGCCGTCGTGAAATATGAAGGTAAAATTTTTGCCTGTCGCCATTTCAAATCCCTTAATGACACCACACTTTTGGGGCACCTCCATCATTTGGATGCACTGAATGATTAAGGGGCGCTCAACCACCGAAGGGCAAGCTGATTTGCCCTTCTGTGGATGTTGTGCCAATCCAATTTGAGATTAACCCACAAAATTGTGTGAGGTTTGGGACGGTGGCATGACCATCATTTGATGTTATCCAACGAGATTTTTTGGCTAACCGAAAAGCTGCCCAATATGCTACCCTTTCCCCTGTGCTATTGGCCTGTCCGATGCGCCCCACTCACTCCACGATCCGTCGTAAACTGCCCAATCCTGATGCCCAAGAACTGTTGCTCCCAATGCAAGAATACAGGCAGTAATGCCCGATCCGCAGGTAAAAACAGTGGCCATCTCTGAAGTCGGATATTCCTGAAAAACAGCCTTCAGACCCTCCTTATCCCCCTTTTCCAACAATGGGATGACTTTTGCATAGTGGATATTCTTCGAGCGGGGAATATGTCCTGCTCGCATTCCCTCACGGGGCTCAGGAGTTGCCCCCTCAAAACGCAAAGCACTGCGGGCATCGAACAATGGTTTGGGGCTTGTATCTCCCGAGAGCTGACGCATTAAATCGTCTGCATTAACAAACCGATGTGCCTGAAATTCCGCCTGAAAGTTTCCCTTGGGGCGAACGGCGGCATCCTCGAGCTTTTCTGTTGCGTAGCCCGCAGAAATCCACGCAGGCAAACCGCCCTGCAACACCGACACTGAAGTATGTCCCATCAGTAAAAACAACCACCACGCCCGAGGGGAAGAGTAGATCCCGTGTCGGTCGTAAACAACCACCTTACTGTCCTTGTGAACCCCCAGCTGC
Source organism: uncultured Persicobacter sp. (assembly GCA_947498325.1). Taxonomy (GTDB): domain Bacteria; phylum Bacteroidota; class Bacteroidia; order Cytophagales; family Cyclobacteriaceae; genus Persicobacter; species Persicobacter psychrovividus. The sequence continues at coordinate 54,096 of CANMKE010000024.1, read as the reverse complement.
TGGGCAGATTTCTCAAACTGCGCCACCGTAGGCACGGTATTCGGTAGCCCTGAAGTGGCGTCGCAAAAATCTGCCTTGAGGTTCATCAGCTGCGCATTTGGAATGGCGATGGCAGGTGGTAAATCTTCCTCGGCCTGCCCAACTTTGGGAATGGTGGCATCGAGTAGGATCAGTTGGGGATCGTTACTCAGCGTTTTGAGCTCATCAGGGGTGATTAAAGGTTTCATCATTTTTGAATAGTTTGAAGCAAATTAAGAGAAAAAATGGTTTTCTGAAGCCATCGGCACATGATTTATCCCGTTTCAGCCCCATTGCCGCTCTTTCTATTGATATTGATTACCTCACTAATCCTATTGAAAAATATAGCCCACTGCTTTAATTGCAATATAGTTGCAAAAACAAAACTACCTTTGAAGTATGAAAAAATTACTTCTACCTATCGTATTCCTTTTGATGATCGCCTGCCAACCACAGGATGACTTTTCTTTATCGGACAGTATCGAGATCCAAAACCTTGAATGGGGCAGTTCCAAAGATGGCCACAGCGCCAATCAACATGCCTACCGCAATCGTGATATGCACTTGCAGGCGCAAGTGGTGGCCGAACACCTTGTCAAATCACTGATCGTTACCATTGTCAATCCTGAAGGGGATGATTTGATTTTCGACTATTCACAAGAGTTTGCGGGCATCCGAAACCCTTTCGTCCACAAACACCCTGTAATTCCTGCGGACTTTCCTTTGGGAACTACCCAGTTGATTTTTACCGTTATCGACCAAAATGGTGCACAACTACAGGTGGAACATCCGCTGACGATCAATCCAGAAATTGTCCATCAAAACCCGATGGGCGAATATGAAGCCGTAAAACTATATGTGAGTTATTCCCCCACCGATTCCCTCGACATTATAGATTTGGGAACGGGCGAAACAGCGCGACTCGGACTGCCAGAAAATGGAGTTCACTTTTTAAGAAACCTCAAACTGAACATCGGTAATGTGGTGGCCTATGGCGCTCAGTCGGTGAGTGCAATTTATACTGGCCTCGACTTTCACATCAACCATTACCACCTGAAAAATCCTGATGTTGCGCTCGTGGCTCATGTACCACAGCCAGATGCCATTAGCTGGGGAGATTATTGCTATTTTAACGCCCTGACAAACGGAGATTTATATTCTTTCGGTGCTGAAGATGTATTCAACGGACAGGAAATGGGCATTGAGCTTCAGCCTACAACCAACCTGCCGATGGCCAAAAAAGGGATTGCTTCTTTTGAGTTTGACGGTGTACTGACTGATGAGGCCTCCTTTACCCGCAAAGATTTTATTTTCAGGGTAAAGCCAGATAATCAGCTATTGATCATCAATAAAGCGACTAAAAAAACCGAAACGGCTTACAGTAATTTTGGGGAAATTTACAGCGCCACCCATTACAAATGGATTAATGCTGACAACAGTGTTTTCCCTCCCAATTATACCTATCACTATTTTGCGGTTTATGCCACTGAAAAAGGTATTAAGGTGGTTACTTTTAACTACACCAACAAGCAGTGGGAAGTGCAGTCGTTAAATGATGATCCGAAAAATATCCATGAATTGCATTTGTTGTGGCCAAAAAATAAACCTTCGGAACATGAAGGGATCTTCTTCACAAGTACGCCTACTTTGGTGGGACAAAGCCCTGAAGGTATTTATCAGATTTCGTTTGACGAGCAGGCTTGTCAGCTCAAGCGGGTCATCAGTCAGCCAAATATTGAGAAAATAGCCTTTTGTGCGGAGAGCAATGCGCTGGCCTGCGTCAATGGTTCGGGTGCGGTAAAGCTGTATCATACTGATGATTTCAGCAGCCTCGGCAATAGCCAGATTAACGGTTTGCCTTCAGATGCCATAATCGCCTTCAGCAAACGGTTTTTCTACATGGGAGTCCCTGGAGAAAACACCATTCAGCAATACGATATTCATTCTTTCGAGCCAAGCCGAATTATTCAGCTTGATGCTGCCCTTGAGGATTTTGTGCTTGCAGGAAATATTCAGGAGGTTGAAATCTTCCACGGCGATGATGGTTACGGACAGTAATCCGTCCGCCCAAAAATGACTCATCGACCACTAAAATTTCAGATAATAATTGATTAAAAAAAAGGCTGTTTCAATGATAGAAACAGCCTTTTTTTTATTAAGCTTCCGCTTGTGGTTTCAGTACTTCGTTGTAATATTTTTCCCACTTCCATGCTGAAGCGGTCATATCATCCAGGGTGAGTTCCGACGTCCAGCCCAGTTCTTCATTGGCGATCGTTGTTTCCGCCCAGATCTGCTCGATGTCCCCTTCACGGCGATCAACAATCTCATAGGCCAGTTGCTCTCCCGACATTTTTTCAAAAGACTGAATCACTTCCAACACCGACGATCCCGTTCCTGTTCCAAGGTTGAACCACTCGAAACGTTTTTTGAAATTCGATTTCATGAAACGCTCCAAAGCAATCAGGTGTGCTTTTGCCAAGTCCATCACGTGAATATAATCACGGATACACGTCCCGTCAGGTGTTTGGTAATCTCCTCCAAAAACCTTCAGCCCCTGGCGCAATCCCATCGCTGTTTGTGTAATAAATGGCATCAAATTCTGTGGTACACCTATTGGTAATTCTCCTATCAGTGCCGATTCGTGTGCACCCACAGGGTTGAAATAACGCAAGGCTACCCCCTGAATATTATCATGCGCATAAATGGTATCGCGCAGGATTTCTTCACAGACTTGTTTGGTGTTGCCATAAGGCGAAAGTGCCACCTGTACAGGCGCATTTTCTGTTACGGGCAGGTTGTCTTCCGTAGGCTGACCATATACTGTACAAGAGGAACTGAACACAATGTTCTTCACCCCGTGCTTGTTCATGGATTCCAGCAGGTTCATCAACGACTGCAAGTTGTTGCGGTAGTACAATAGTGGTTTATGAACAGATTCCCCTACCGCTTTTGAGGCCGCAAAGTGAATGATCCCCTCGATAGGGTATTTGGCAAATAAAGCATCTACCTTTGCAGTATCCACCAAATCCATTTCCTCAAAGGCTGGGCGCTTGCCGGAAATTTTCTCGATACGGTCGATAACGTTGGCCTCTGAATTGGATAAGTTATCCACGACCAACACCTCATAACCTGCTTGCTGCAATACCACAGTGGTATGTGAGCCGATATATCCTGCACCTCCTGTTACTAAGATCATAATTTTTCTTATTAAGTATGCTGTTTTTTACTTATCAAAGTAGTAGATAAGTTAAACAAAACACAAATTATAAATTTGATTTGGTGAATTAACCTTTGTAATGTTTTTCAGACAACTCGCGTAATCTTGCCGCTGCACCTTCAGCAGTAATATCACGCTGTGCATTGGCGAGCAATTCGTAGCCTACCATAAATTTTTTCACGGTGGCAGAACGCAACAATGGCGGAAGGAAAGACATATGCAATTGCCATTCAGGGTGTGCCTGTCCGTCGGTTGGCGCCTGGTGGATTCCCGCAGAATATGGGAATGAACACTGGAAAAGGTTGTCATAACGGACGGTCATGCGCTTGTAAGCATCAGCAAAAGCAAGGCGTTCTTCCTCGGTCATTTCGGAGATGTTACTCATTGCACGCTTTGGAAGGATCATCGCTTCGAATGGCCAAACTGCCCAAAATGGAATCAGGGCTACAAAATGGTCGTTCTCAAAGATGATGCGCTCCTGTTCCTTTTGCTCGATTTTCAGGTAATCCATCAAAAGGGAAGTTCCTTTGTCGGCATAATGAGCCGACTGCGCTTTTTGCTTTTTCATTGGAATATCAGGAATGCTCTCCTGTGCCCAAACCTGCCCGTGTGGGTGAGGGTTTGAACAGCCCATTACGGCTCCTTTGTTTTCAAAGATTTGCACATGGTTAATGAAATCTTTGCTGCCCAGCTCGGCATATTCTTTCGCCCAGAGGTCAACTACTTTTTTGATGTCTGATGTCGGCATCTCCGGAACGGTAAGGTCGTGTCGTGGACTGAAAACGATCACTTTACAAAGACCTCTTTCCGATTCCGCTTTCAGCAGGCCGTCTTTTTCAAAACTTCCCGTAGGGATATCTTCGAGCAGGGAGGCGAAATCATTTTTGAATGACCACACATCCTGATAATCAGGGTTCACTTCGCCATTGGCACGTGTATTTCTTGCACACAGGTAGCAAGACTCGTCGTGTTCTGGGCGCTTCTCTTCTTCAATTTTCTCTACCTGCCCCTGCCATGGGCGTTTTGCACGGTGAGGAGAAACCTGAATCCATTCTCCAATAAGTGGATTATATCTGCGATGTGGATGATCTTCAAAACTGAACTTAGCCATCTTGATTAAATTTACAAACGTTAGGGAAATTCTTGAAAAGCATGGGTGAGGCAAGGACTGCGCTAAAATATACCCATGAAATCTAAAGGGAAATAGTATGGTGGTGAAAAAAGGAGGGGTAAATATTCACCCCCTCCACCAACCAACTAATTTTTTTGTTATTAATGAGCTGATGTGTCGCTGCGGTGTACGATCAACCAGCAGTGCGCTCATCAGTAATTTCAGCTGAAAGCCAGCGGCCAGAGCATATCTCCAGCCAGGCTTTCAGTAAATATTATGGTGATTATGCTTCCACCTCAGCCTCTGTGCGTGCACCGTCACCAGTAACAACCACATAGGCTTCCATATCTTTATTCAATTCCTTTTTATAAGCAGCGGTCAAGTCTGCGATAAAGCCGTCAACAGAATCTGCCGCCACCAGGTTAATGGTACAGCCACCAAATCCGCCGCCCATCATACGTGCACCAAGTACATCTTCACGCTCACGTGTTTGATCGACAAGGAAGTCCAGTTCAGGACAAGACACTTCATATAATTTCGACAGACCATCATGCGATCCGTAAATTTCTTTACCAAGACCTGCCAAATCTCCTGCAGCCATGCAGTCGCAAGCGCGCATCAGGCGGTCATTTTCTTCCACCACATACAAACAACGATCGTAAACCTTTGCTTCCATCTCTGCCTGGCAAGATTTTACCATCTCAGGCGTACAATCGCGCAAATTCGTGATCTCTGGGTATTTGGTTTTCAGAATTTCCACCCCAGCTTCACATTGCTCGCGGCGAGTGTTATATTCAGAAGAGGCCAATGAATGTGTTACTTTGGTATTACACAATACCAGCTTGTAACCTTCCATTTTCAAAGGCACCAATTCCATTTCTTTAGAGCGACAATCCAGACGGATAACGTGGTTGGCTTTACCGAAAGTGGAAGCAAACTGATCCATGATACCACACTTCACCCCAACAAAATTATGCTCTGATGCCTGACCCGCCAAAGCGATGTCCTTCTGTGAAAGTCCTGCATTGAACAAGGTGTTCAAACCAGTACCCAAAGCACACTCCAAAGCGGCAGAAGAAGACATCCCCGCACCCATTGGCACATCACTGGAGAATACCAAATCGTAACCTTTCAGGCTTGCGCCTTTTTTGCTGAGCTCTACAGTAACCCCGATGATAAAGTTGATCCATCCTTCGCGAGGAGCATCCAATGTCAATGGAAATTCTTCCGTTTCATTCAAATCCAAAGCATGTGCACGCACCACTTCCAACCCATTAGGCGCTAAAGCAAAAACCATCTCTTTATCAACAGCTGCAGGCAAAACAAAGCCATCGTTATAATCGGTATGCTCACCAATAATATTTACTCGGCCAGGAGCACGTGCAATCATTGGCTCATTACTAAACAACTCAATAAATTTTGATCTTACTTTTGAAGCATCCATGATATAATTAATTTAATTGGATTGAAAAAATACAAATGAATCAGACGCATATTATTAATATGCGAATTGTAACGGCTTATTGATTGCCGTTTTTGATAAATCAAAGGTATTGCAGCCCTCAGGATTAAACAATACAGTAAATATCAGAATTAATGGACTATCTTATTTTTTCTTAAATTCTAATATGAAAATGATCTTTTTAAGCATATAATTCATCATTTATGAAATCAAAGAACCAATAGATATGTCTAAGTTTGTAAAAGAGGCGAACAAAATTGTATGATTGGTTGATCACTTCCCGTGTCAAGCAAAAAAAATGATGGTAAATTCGCTTTCATTTAACTTATTAAACAACTACACCTACTGATGATCAGCAGGTTAAAAAAATAATTTATAACCGAACCACTTTGAGGGACACATTCATTTGTGTCCTTTTTATTTGTCCCCACCAAAATATTAGAGAACAACAGCCAATATTTGATACCGGGAATCAGCCCGATTTTCGATAAAACACCAAAGGCAACCGCAAAAACATACTGCACTGAAGGGAGTACCTGCACCGGGGATCTCCGCATAAATATCCCCATAGCTTGCGAGTGATACTGATTTTTAGCAATTATATGGCTATATTTATCCTTTATTACATCAATCGCCATGAATCACCTTTCTTATATTTTAGTCGCCCTACTGTTCTTTTGTTCCGCATGTTTATCCGTGGACGAAACACAAGGGCCCAACATCATTTATCACATTAATTTCGATGATAATTTTGACAAGTGGAACGTTTTCACCTCTAACCACCATATCAACGACAGTCAGGAACTACAAATGTCGTGGGAGAAAGCGGAAAAAAATGACGGAGGAGCATTTAAGCTCCGTCAGACCCTGCCAAAAGGAACGCATGTGCATTTCATTTATCCCCTCAGCAAGTGGGAAAACGCTTTGAAAATTGATGCCAACAGGCAGTTTTTCATCACCACCAACCTCAAGATGGAGAACAATATTCAAACTTTGGGTTCGGCAACAAAAGGACAGGTGTCGATGTACTGGAGTGTATCTCAGGATCAGATACGACCTGAGCTGGTGGAAGATACCGTAAAAACCAACCCGACATACCTTCCCCTGAACAATTCCCCAGTATTGCAGCCAATGGGCCCACTGCTTTTTCAGGCCGATGTCGACAGTCCTGCAACTACACAGGAATTTAATTCGATTCACCGCCATTTGGTTCATTTCCCTGAAACCACTGATCAGCCCGTTTATGTGGGGCTGCACATGATTATTGAAGCCGACAGCGTGCAGGTTTCCAATATTTTCCATCAGCTGAACCTTTCGCTTTCACCGATGAACAGATAATTGACCCACAAAAAAAAGAGGCCCTCTCTATTGCTGAGAAAGCCTCTTTTTAATCATAAATGCAAAATGCTGCGGAAACAAGTTTGTGCTACTGCAATAATCCTGAAGAGCATGTTTAAAGCTGAAAATTTGGAGTATTGTAGCAGTGATAAATAATTCAACATCAATTACAATAACCCGAATTTGCAGTAGTAATATACGTTTTTAAACACGCTCAAATTTCTACGGATTATCCGCCGCTTTTTTTCGTCTTGTAGCCTGCCTTTACCAGCAATTCAAGGACCTTATCGCGGAAATCTCCCTGGATCATAATTTCACCATTTTTGGCTGCACCACCCACACCACATTTGGTTTTGATGGTTTTGCCCAAATCTTTCAGGTCATCTTCTGAACCGATAAAACCCGTAATCAGGGTAACTTTCTTTCCTGCGCGCTGCTTTTTATCAAGCATTACTTTGAGGTTTTGCTGCTGCGGTGGCAGGGTATCCTGAGCACCGTTCTGCTCCTCCTCATATTCGTAATCCGGATCCGTAGAGTAAACCACCCCACTGAAATCCTTCCATTTCTTTTTGGCCATGCTGCTCCTATTTTTTTATAAAGGTAAGCATTCCCGAGGAAAATTGTTAGAAGCCGAAAACCAAATCAAAGGTCATGGCAAAATCAGGCTGATGCATGGTCATGTCGTAAGCTGGGCTGAGCGTTACACCTGTGCTCCAGTGTTCATCAATATTATAGGCAATACCACTTTGGATCAGCAGCGCCTTTTCCCAGTGAATATGGTGACCAACAGGCTGAGTGGTCACTGGTTTATGCGCACCTAAAATTGGGTCAGAATCTTCCTCATGATCGAAACCAAAATTCATCCCTGCGCCGAAGAATGTCCCCCAATGCGAATGGTGAAAAGGGATTTCGTGCACCAACACAGAGGCAAAATGGTGCCCCGACTGGTCGGCTGTAAGTTGGATTTTATTCTCTCGGAAAAAATAAACTGCCCCGGTAAATTCTACATGCGCCTCATCTGTTAAGGAGACCTCCAGTTCAAAATGTTTTTGTTCGTGCTGATGGTGCGACGGGCTGATGTTGTCAGGGCCAGATTCTCCAAAGGCAATGTTGAGATTAGTCAGAATCGTCAACAGTAAGATAAAAAGTAGTTTGAGATTCATATGTAATGAAGTCGAAAATAGGTTTAAACAATAATAGATATTGCTTAAAATTACATTAGCGACAATTAAAATGCAATATGACTTTTATCAGAAAATCAGACAAAAATTACACAAAACACTCATAAACAACACCATAACCAACCCTTAATTTTTACAGAAAAATAGTTCGAATTAAATTCATTTATAAAAAGACTCGCGGCAAAAATAATAATCATCCTCAATAAAATAAAAAACGAATCAACCAACCACCACATTATAAGAACCAAAATACATATACCCGGCATGGTTTTTTCACACTTTTGGAGCAACTTACCGGCTCCCACAAGTCACCAAACACAACATCAGTAATAAAATTAGCTATCGATATTTACTAAAAACTCTTGCGATATAAATAAATTTCTACATTACTGATTTCTGGGCTTGAAAAACCTAACATAAAACCAGGTCAGGGTAAAGGTAGGCAGTACGTCGGTCATTGGTAAAAGCTCCTCCCAAAAGCTGAGCTGTGCGAGTTGCTTATCGCCGTACATTTTATAATGGATATAGCCTGCCGCAGGTGCCCACAAAATATCGGCAAACTCCCCAAGTCCGGGATACAAATAACTCAGCATCCCCACGCCATCAAAAATAACACTCCATACCAATTGGGATAAACTGCCTTGTTCAAATACGGTCTGTTTGCTGGTGGTTTTCATAAAGCGAATCTTCTTTACTGATTGATCGGGAGCAATCCTCCTTGAATATAAAAAGCAAGCCCTGTCAGGAGCTTGCTCTAAGATAAATAAAAAAGGGAGTGTTTTTGTTTTTTTAACCTAATAGGTGCAGGCCTGGTGGAGCTGCAATTCTTTCTCTATCTCTTCCAGTTCAAGGCACTCAATATTGGCATAAATCATTTTATTGTGACGCTCCACCAACTGAGGGATTCGGAATAAATCTATGAGCGCCCAAAGTCCAAAACCTCCAAGGGTAAGCCAATACAACCACTGTTTTTTCCAGTTGGAAAGGTAAGCATAATGGCAGCCGAGCAACACCCAACAAAGGTAAGCTGCTGCTTTACGTTTTACTTGGCTTTCTAAAATGATGCGGGTATCCATGATTTTCTTTGATTGTTTATACTAAGCTAAACATTATTCGAGTGATTAGAAAAAATCCATGTAATTATATGACGTAATTATTTTGTTATCAGGAAGATAAAACACTTCAACACCAAAAAAATCATTCCCCGCCAACAAGTAACAAAACCTGAATAAGGGGTAAATTATGCCAAAAACCGCCATGTAACCACTGATTTTTGAAAATGTAACCCAAGTGTAGAGCAAAAAGTACAGGCATTTGTCGCTGTTGCTGTTGATATTTGATCAGTAAGGTTTGGGCAAAGGCATGCCATCCCTTGCACTTTTTTCGAACTATCATCTTTTGAAATATGTTGAAACACTTATTTTTTTCTGTGGCGGTACTGCTCGCATGGAGCAGCTCATTAATGGCGCAATCCTATGCGGATTATGTCAATCCCTTCATTGGGACTTCAAACTATGGAGCCACCTACCCTGGGGCAATCGCCCCTCGCCCAATGGCTACCGTTTCGCCGTTCAACGCAGCAGGAAAGCAAAACAAATTTGATAAAGACAGCCAGTGGAATTCTATGGCTTACTGGCATGAAAATACTTTCCTTACAGGCTTCAGCCATGTTAACCTGAGTGGTGTAGGCTGCCCCGATCTTGGGGTAATTTTAACGATGCCCACCACAGGAAAACCCAGCCCCGACTGGAAGTCTTACGGGTCTACCTATTCCCAGGAGCAGGCTTCTGCCGGATACTATGCCGTGCACCTCGACAAATATAATGTGGAGGTCGAAGCCACCGCATCCAGAAGGGTTGGCATAAGCAAATATCATTTCCCTGCAGGAGAATCAAATGTATTATTGAACCTCGGCCTTGGGCTCACCAACGAGCAGGGCGCCATGCTGAAAGTGGTTTCTAACCACGAAATTGAGGGCATGGTAACGGTTGGATCTTTCTGCTACAATAATCCCAAAGCCGTTTACCCTGTTTATTTTGTAATGGAGCTTTCGAAGCCTGCCGACGATTTTGGCATCTGGAAAGAGGCACGCCCAAATGAAGGGGTTGAAGCGCAATGGATGAAAGGCTATAACGGGCAATTAAGAATGATTGATAATTATCGAAATCATGTTGTCGGCGATTCTATTGGTGCCTATATGCATTACTCCAATGCCCATCCCATGACCGTCGAAGTGAAAGTGGCCGTATCTTATGTAAGCATCGCGAATGCCCGTGAAAACCTTCGTGCAGAAACTGCTGGAAAAGATTTCGATCAGGTACTGGCTGCCACCAAGCAGGACTGGAACGACGCCCTTGGAGTGGTGGAAGTGAAGGGAGGAAGTGAAGATGATAAAACCATGTTCTACACCGCACTGTACCATACGCTAATTCACCCGAATATCCAGTCCGACGTTAACGGTGACTACAATCTTGCGGGTCATCAGGGGTTTGGCAACTCGCAGGAACATGAGCGATATTCTGTATTTTCGCTCTGGGACACCTACCGAAGCCTCCATCCTTTAATGTCCCTGCTGTACCCACATCAGCAATCGCAGATGGTAAAAACCATGCTTGATATTTATGATGAAAGTGGCTGGTTGCCCAAATGGGAACTCAACTCAACAGAAACTTATACGATGGTCGGTGACCCTGCCATGGCGGTAATTGGAGATACTTACCTCAGAGGGATTCATGACTTCGATACAAAAAAAGCGATGGAAGCCATGAAAAAACACTTCTCGACCATCGAAGACAACCCTGTTCGCCCAGGCAACAAAGCCTATCAGCAACTGGGATATATTCCTGTGGAGTCGGAAAAAAGTGATTTGTTTGACGGCGGAGATGAGCAGGAAGCAAGAGTTTGGGGGAGTGTGTCCACTTCCCTCGAATACAATATTGCAGATTATGCTTTTGGTCAATTTGCCAAAGCCATTGGAGAGGAGGAATGGAGTAAAAAAGCCCTCGCTTATACAGCCTCATTCAAAGATTTCTATGATCCCTCGACGAAAGTTTTACGCCCAAAAATGGCGAATGGTGAGTTTATGTCGCCTTTCAATCCTAAAGATGGAGAGAATTTCACACACGCTATCGGCTACGTGGAAGGTTCCGCCTACCACTATGCCTTCATGGTTCCGCATGCAATTCCTGAGCTTATCGCAACGATGGGTGGAGAAAAACAATACCTCCAAGCCCTTGACCAGCTATTTGCTGAAGGGCATTACGAGCCAGATAATGAACCCGATATGGCGTACCCTTTCCTCTACAATTATGTGAAAGGTCAGGAATGGAAAACACAACGACAGGTACGCAAGATGATCAATGAATCGTTCTCCAACACCCCAGCCGGACTGCCAGGAAACGACGATACTGGTACCATGTCTTCCCTGCTCGCATTCTCGATGATGGGTATTTACCCAGAGTCTGCCGGAAGCACCAAATACCTGATCACCACACCGCGATTTGAAGAAGTAGTTATCCACCTCGACAAAGATTATTACCATGGCGCCAAAATTGTCATTAAAGCACCCAAAGCCACCGATCGCCCCTATATTAAAAGCCTGACCGTGAACGGGAAAAAACAATCTTCCCTTTTTATAGATCACCAAACCCTGACCGAAGGTGCTGAAATAAACTTTAAACTGTCAAAGACCCCACAGCCCGCCCTATAAAATCAACACAACTCACTGACTTTTAAATTATTGGCACAAACATTGAATAACTACCAATAGGTTAATATAAAAGAGAATTTCACTAAGAAGTTGAGTTGAGTTTGTTATTTAAAAAATCCCCACGCCTCAAAAGTGTGGGGATTTTTGCTTTTAGTCAACCCCTTCACAAGCCACCGACCATAAAAAATCAAAGAAAAGGTAATCCAAAAATAAAAAATCGTCCAAATTATAATTTATGGCACAGACTTTGCAAATAACTAATCAGGTTGATGTTGGGTAGAAAGGGAGCTCAACCGCTCGGTTCAGCTCCCTTCTTTTTACACCTTTGACATCCCGTTTAGATTAGTATAATCATAGTGGTTCATAAGGTTATAGTTTGGTATAGTTAAAAAGCTCGGAGTGGTTCCCGAGCTTTTATTTTTTGTTGATTATCAGTTATTTACCAACAAAAACCGGATCACTCCGAATTTCTGGGCACAGCTACTCAACCAAACACCGTCGTAATGCGGAATAACATATATGGTAGATCCGATACGCCTCTTAAATCCTTCCTGAATGTCACCACCAACTAAAAGTATACCACCGCCAACCGTAATTGTTGCAGTTCAGTTTGTTGAGATTTTTTTGATTGAATGTACCATCGTCAACGCACTGATGATTCGCACCAACATGCGCTATGGCTTGGTGTCATAGTGTCCTCAATCAAAATTCGTCGCCAAATTTTCGGGCTGACCGTTTGTTGATCAATTTCTAATTGATAAACCATCGGAATTCGTTTTACCTTCCGTTAAATTGCGAAATTTCGATTTGCCCCACGTTTTTTTTAAGGTTGCCCGTTGATCATTTTTTGATTTGGGTATCGCTAATGGCGAAAGGAAGATAACATAATATTACGGTTTCTTAACTAATTTACCGTAAGAGACACCATCTAACAAAACCAGATAAACACCTTCGTATAAATAAGATATATCAACCGTATCATCTTCCCCATTCACGCCTCTTTCAAGAAGCACTCTCCCTAATACATCGACCAATTGCAATCGCATTTCTTTTTGTAATCCCCTGATGTACAATTGCCCATCATTTGGATTAGGATATATGACGATTTCGGGCAAGATGACACGATCAAAACTTGCCGAGATGGTATGATTCTGCTCAACCTTACTGAAGGTATAGTCATTCATTGTTCCAATGAATAGTTCATCGACGATTACCTCAATAATTTCATACCCATCATTTGGCGTAATCGTGAATGTTTGACTGTCACCATGCTCTACAAATGTAGTTTGTGGGCTTATCACCCCGTTTTCTGTTTGATTTACTGTAATTTCGTACTTCTTAAGGGCGACTTCTGCAATGATTGTATGTTCTTTTATGATATTATTTAATGTGAATACAGTATCTATTTTATCCATGGGTTGACCGTCGATTGTACAGGATACGACTTTATACCCTTCTTCCAGCTCAATATGGAAACTTCGATCGGATCCGTGCGGTGCTGTCACGTGTGTAGGTGTTATTGTGGCCCCTTTATTCACTGAGGCTATGATCTCATATTCTTTCTGCTCCACGAGCGCTTTTATAGTATGATCTGCAGTGATATTTTCCAGTGTTAAATGGGGGTTGGTATTGTCTACATCAACACCATCTACCTGCCACCCTACAAATTTATAGCCTTCTTCTAATTCCAGATCAAACGTTTGGCTACTTCCATATACAACCGTTGTAAAATCAGGGAACACACGAATTCCTTCCATTTCCTGAACGGTAAGGTTGAAAGTATAGCGTGCATATAGCGTTAAATCTTCTTCAACCCGATCGTTATCAAAATCCCATAATACAGGGATTGTTTTCCCTTCATCATCACTTACTCCCCAACCATCAAAATAACGTCCATCATCCTTTTCAGGAACAATATATGGCGCTCTAATTTTACTATCTTTTATACTCGATGAAGCCGTAGGAATTTCTAAGGGCATTCCTCCTCGGGTATCAAATCGTACATTAACACCACAAAGAGGGGAGCTTTTTCTTATTTCCCATTCGTAATCATCAATAAGCTTTTGACGTGAGACCATTGCCTCATAAGTACAGTGATATTGACCACCTACAAAGCTTACCTTTTTTTGTACATTTTGCTTACTCCATGCATTCAACAATGCATCATAGTATCCTGCAGAAAAGTTATCTGCCCCAAGAAGCATATGCCCCATATTCTGCACTTCACCTATTTGCCAATCACTTAAATCACAATTGAATTTCTCAGCATGGTAAAACATGCTATACATATAAACCACGCTACTCACATCCCAACGCCTCAAGTCTCCATTAAAAGACTCTGCATGATAAAACATATTGCTCATATAAACTACATTACTTACATCCCAATTGCTTATGTTTCCATTAAAATATTGTGCATAAGAAAACATATCGTGCATATCGATAACATTCCCCACATCCCATGCATTCAAATCGCTGTTAAAACGCTTTGCACGTTCAAACATTGAATCCATATCCTCTACATTTCTAACATCCCATTGACTCAAATCACTATTAAAACGATAGGCTTTATAAAACATATTGTCCATATCGGTTACGTTCCCAACATCCCAGGAACTTAAATCCCCCTCAAAACGATATGCCTCTTGAAACATGTGCCTCATATCTTCCACTTGAGACACATCCCACGTACTTACATCCCCATTAAAACGATGTGCCTCGTTAAACATACTGTGCATATCGGTAACATTTCCGACATCCCATACACTCAAGTCACAATTAAAATGATAGGCTTTATAAAACATTCTTGACATATCGGTTACCTTACTGACATCCCATTTGCTGATATCCCCATTAAAACGATCTGCCTCCCTGAACATGCCGTTCATATCGGTCACATTTCCGACATCCCATGCACTCAAGTCGCCATCAAAACTTGAATTATAATAAAACATGTTGTTCATATCGGTCACATTAATGACATCCCACTTACTTATGTCTCCATTGAAGCTTGAAACATAAAATAGCTCTTTCATATCAGTCACATTACTAACATCCCAATTGCTTATGTCTCCATTGAAGTTTGAATTCTTACACATGCCTGACATATCGGTAACCTTACTCACATCCCAGCTATTCAAATCGTCACTAATAGTCGTTTCACTAAACATATAGGCCAATGATGTTACATGAGACAGGTCGGGGGCATCAGTCGCACTTATCTGCATTTGCTCATTCCCTGTAAACATTGAACTCATATCGTACCACCTGTTGGTTCCCCATTGAACCACGTCCACTACTGACATGAAGCGGCTGCGAGCACTTACATTTTGATAATTGAAGCTTATTTTAGGAACCTTCCCCGATATTTGTACTAAATAGGTCCCGTGCTTTTCATAATCATGTACTACCGTTTCACGGTGTAAATACCCTCCTTTAGTGGAAGTGCCATCGCCCCAGTCTATGGTATAATCACTCTCCACGGCATGTTCTTCCGATCCTGAAATATAAAGCTCAAAATCCCCACTTTCTGTATTAATCAATACTGTAAAGTCATCTGGTCGAGTAACCACAGCGCATAATACATGATCTGCCTGGATATCTTCGAGTGTAAAACTCAAATCACGCGTCTCTTGAATTTCTCCATCGAGCATCCAGTATTTGCATTCATACCCCTGTTCTACTGTTAAATTAAACGTATACGAATCACCCTGATCTGCCCAAATATCTCCTTCTAAGGAAAGACTCGCTCCTGTTGATGCAGAAACGGATAACAAATATTGATAGCGGGCATATAAGGTCATGGCTTGATATACTTTATCCTTTTCAAAATTCCATATTTTACTTATTGTAGCCCCTTCATCATCACTTAATCCCCAACCCACACATTCAACGCCATTTTTCACTGGATTAATTAACGGTTCATTAATAACACGACTTAATGAATTTCGATTCGAAGCAAAAGGGATATCCGAAGGTTCCCCTCCTCGGGTATCAAAATGCACATCAATGGAATTACATCTTGTATCACTGTCACTTATAACCCAGCCCTTTTCTTTCCTAAGTTTACTCTTTGCACTATTTGCCTCAGAACTACATATATAATAAGGTGCTCCAAATTCCACATTCGTTTTTACATCCTGCTCACTCCAGCTCAGTAGAAGGCGGTCGTAATTCTTGGATGAAAAAATTAGTGCATTCGTAAGGATCTTCTCCATGCTATAAACATTGCCGACATCCCAATTGCTTAAATTCTGATTGAAGTTTGTTGCCCCATAAAATAAGTACCTCATGAACGTAACCCCACTTACGTCCCAACGGCTCAAATCACAATTGAAACTCACAGCCTCTGAAAACATATAGGACATTGTTTTAACATTACTCATATCCCAATCACTTATGTTACCATTAAAGCGGGATGCAGACTGAAACATACTTAACATCGTCTCAACCTTACTCACATCCCATGCATTTAAGTCACTATTAAAGGATTCTGCTCCAGCGAACATACATGACATGTCGGTCACATTACTCACATCCCAATCACTCAAATCACTTTTAAAAGCCTGCGCGTTATTAAACAGATTTTTCATATTGGTCACCTTACTCACATCCCACGCACTTAGGTCACTAGTGAAATGTTTTGCAAAATAAAACATGGATTGCATCGAGGTAACATTGCTTATATCCCATTGACTCAAATCACTGGTAAATCCAAGATTATGATAAAAAACACCATTCATCGTCGTAACATTGCTCACATCCCATTGACTCAAATCACTTTCAAATAGCCTACACGATGAGAACATATAGGAAATATCTTTTGCATTACTGACGTTCCATTGACTTAAATCACTGTCAAAGTCATGCGAATAATTAAACATGTGACTAAAATCGGTTACATTTGCCACATCCCAGGCACTTAAATCACTGGTAAAATCTTTTGCCATATAGAATGCGCTTTCCATACACTTGACATTACTCACGTCCCATTGACTTAAATCTCCTTCAAAATTTTCCGCTCGATAAAACATTTTATCTATCGTTTCTACATGACTTAGGTCGGGTTGATCGCTTGCTTTTATTTTAAGATCCTTGGCATAAGAAAACATAGAGCTCATGCTGTACCACCTATTATCCCCCCATTGCGTAAGCTCTGTTACTTTTTCTGCATTCGATTTCAAGAGCCAACCCTCTTCAAAAGAATAAGGTTGAACTGATATAAAAGATAAGTGAGGTACTTTCCCTTTCACTTTGACAGTGTAACTCCCAACATGCGCATAACTGTGTCCTAAAGAATCTATTCCCATCGAACCGCCTTTTGTCGTCGTTCCATCCCCCCAGTCGATAACAAAGTTACTTGCTCCAGAACCATTCACATCGCCTCTTATTTTAATAAAAAAATCTTTTTCGTATTGAGGTATCTGTAATTGAAAAATCAATGGGCGATCCTGTCCCATCGCCTCAATTGGCAATATTTGTACACAAAAAAGGAGTAGGCTACTCCATAACCATAAGTAGTTCTTCATAAGAATAGTATAAAAAAATAATGATTAACTTTATCCAGTGACATTGCCAATCCTATCTGTTTTCAAGGTAAAAATTAACGCATTTTCAATAGGTGTTTTCAAAAATATGATCTTCCCCTTGGGCACTTATTGCTTAACCAATTGCCCAATAACAACGCCGTTCACCAGGACCTGATATACTCCTTGTCCCAATGCGCTAATATCAATCTTTTTCCTCTCTGCTTCCTCTTGCAAAATTACTCGTCCTGTCAGGTCCAAAATTTTGATATTGTAAGGCGTAGTAATTCCCTCTATTAAGATTTCGTTCTTGGCGGGGTTAGGATAAAAATATACTGATGTGTGGGTTTCATTAGCCAAGATACGCTCAAAAACAGCCGTAATGGTATGGTCTTCATTAATATCACTGAAGATATATTTATCCACAGGCCCGACCGACTGGTTATCAACGATAACATCGACAAGTTCACAAAAGCGATTCGGTACAAACATAAATTCCAGCGTATCGCCAGCATAAACCGTCGTACGCTCAGGGCTGATCGTTCCATTTTCTGATTGGACAACCTCGATGGTAAATTCCTTTAAACCAAATATGACTTCCACTAAATGATCCTGTGAGATCTCTTCAAAGGTATATTGACTAACCACCCCTATCGACTTCCCATCAATTAGCACATCATCTATTTTGTAATTTTCTTCAGGATTAAAAGTAAATGTTTGGCTTTCCCCGTGTGTTAACAGTACGTTTTGAGGGCTCACTGTCCCTCCTTCATGGGATCTACCAATCAGTCTGTATTTTTTTGGGTTAAAGTAAACCTCTAACCTCATGTCCTCAGAGATTTCTGGTATCGTATATGAGTTACTTTTACTTGACCACTTTTCCTCCCCCTGCACCACCCAATAGCTCACAATATAGCCTTCATCAGGTTGAACGGTAAAGGTATGGTCACTTCCTGGTGATACAAGCACGACATCCTCCAATGCAACGCCTCCATCCCCTGTTTCGAGCCTGATTTGATAATCGTATTTTGCATATAAGGTCGTATCGGTGTTTATTGTATCTCTCCAACTATAATATCTACCTTCATAGGTCAATCCACCATCCTTGCTGGTGTACCAGCCCATTGATTCAAATCCATTACGAACAGGGTGGTTCCCTGGAACAGCGATTCCTATTGCCTGCCGAAAGATTTGATCGGGAAAATCGTTTGGTATCCCTCCAAGGGAGTTAAATTTTACCTTCAGTTTACAGTCCTGCTCACTATTCGTTATGTCCCAGTCATTTAAAATAATCAATTGAAGACGTTTATCAAACGTTTCAGCATCACAATAATAGGGAGGGGCACCAAAAGCAATGCCTTCCTTTTTTATCATCTTTGGATACCAATGCTCCATTAACCGATCGTAATTTTCTGCAGAATACGCATTGGCGCCTTCAAACATTCCGCCCATGTCAGTAATAGATGCGATATCCCACCCACTGATATCCCTATTGAATGATTTCGCCTCATTAAACATTTTATTCATTGTCTGCACTGCACTCACATCCCATTGACTGAGATTACGATTGAATTTTTGTGCATAACGAAACATCCGTTCCATATTCCGAACATTACCAACATCCCATTGACTAATATCCCCATTAAAGATTTCCGCTCTATCAAACATCGATGTCATATCTGTCACATTGCTCACATCCCAATTCTTTAAATCGCAGTCAAATCCTGTGGCGTTATTAAACATCTCTTTCATATCGGTCACACTGCTCACATTCCAGTTCCTCAAATCTCCTATATCGCCATTTGCTTGTGAAAACATACGACTCATATCCGTTACATTGCCGACATCCCAATTGCTCAAATCTCCAGAGAAATCGCTTGAATATCTAAACATACCTTGCATATCCGTCACCTTACTCACATCCCATTCTGAGGTATTGAGCATTGCCGTCTTTGAAAAATAAGTTTTATGAAACATATAACGCATAGACTTGACCTTTGACAGATTAGGTGCATCATTCGATAAGTCCTCAATAAAAGTGGTATTCATAAACATGCTATCCATCCTGTACCACTCATTATTTCCCCATTGTAGCAATGCAGAAACGGCCGATGCATTATTCCAATAACCATCAGAAGGAGTGCTATAAAATGAGAGATGTGGAACCTTACCAGAAATAGCAATTTGATATTTCTCTCCCTTACCTTCATAAGTATGACTTACTATTTCCCGAGAAGAAGAACCTCCCTTTGTTGATTCCCCATCGCCCCAATAGATGATATAGTCACTCTCTACCGCCCCATTTTCGGCGGCATCAATCGTAATGTGAAATTCTCCGGTCCACCCATCTGACCTTGCTTTAAATACAAAATCATCTTCATCTACCACTACCGCCTCTACCCTATGATCCGATTGAACATTATCAATAGTAAACGTATTGGATAATGCTGATTCATACCGAATTTCACCATCCAGAATCCAATAAAGTACCTTTTCACCCTCTTCTAAATCCAATTGAAAAGTATAATCACTATTCGGACTTACAGTAACCTGTTCCTGTAACGATTTTGAGCCATTTAATAGCGAAGAAGCCCATAATTGATAATCATATTTCGCGTACAGCGTTATATCTTCCTCTACCTTGGTCTCAAAATCCCACTGAAAATCTAAATGTTCTCCATTATCTGCACTTGTTGCCCAGCCTACGCAGACTTGATGATCTTTTATGGGCAATGTAGTGGGCGCAGACACCTTTCCTGATAAATTTGTGATCACCTCCATTTGATTTTGTGGATTCCCTCCTCGACTATCAAAAATAACCGTGTAGGATGAACACTCCTGATAGGCAGGACCAATCCACCATCTCTTGTCCGCTCTCAATTGATTGATATATCCTAAACTTAGTGCATCGCAATAATATTGGGGATTCCCAAAATTTACACCCTCCTGTAAGTCCAATTTTGTCCAAGCTTCCAATAAGCGATCAAAAAACATAGGGGCATAAACATCATTTTGATCAAACATGTCTGTCATATTCGTCACATTACTCACATCCCAGGCGCTTATGTCCTGATTAAAAGATTTCGCATTATAAAACATTCCCCACATGTTCGTCACCTTACTGACGTCCCAATTGCTTAGGTCTCCGTTAAACGATGCTGAAGAACGAAACATCCATGACATATTCGTCACATTACTCACATCCCATTGACTGAGATCTCCATTAAATGATTCTGTTTCATAAAACATCCATGACATATTCGTCACATTACTGACGTCCCAATTGCTTATGTCCTGATTAAAAGATTTCGCATTAAAAAACATTCCTTCCATGTTCGTCACACTGCTTACATCCCATTGACTGAGATCTCCATTAAATGCTCTTGTTTCATAAAACATCGATCGCATATCCGTCACATTACTTACATCCCATTGACTGAGATCTCCGTTAAATGATTTTGCTCCAGTAAACATTCCTTCCATGTTCGTCACACTGCTTACATCCCACTGACTGATATCTCCATTAAATTCCTTTGTGAGTCGAAACACACCAGTCATGTCAGTGACCTTACTCACATCCCAATTTGTCAAGTCCGAATTAAATTGTTCTGCCTTATCAAACAGCCATCGCATATCCGTCACACTGCTTACATCCCACTGACTGAGATCTGCATTAAATGATTTTGCATAATGAAACATTGACTTCATGTTGGTCACCTTACTCACATCCCATTGACTGAGATCTCCTTTGAATTTTGTTGCGAGTTGAAACATCCCAGACATGTTCTTTACTTTAGACAAATTCGGGCTTTGTGGACTTACTTTTTCCAGGTTCTGTGCCATATGAAACATGCCCTCCATACTGTACCATTCATTATCTCCCCAATTCAGTACTTCGGTTACTTTAGCCACATTTGTATAGTCAATAGGTGAAGCATCTGTAAAGTTCAACTGTGGAATTCTTCCGCTTACACTCACATAATAATTCCCACTTTCAGAATAGGTATGCGCTATTTCCTTTTGCTTTTCCGATGTTGTTGTTCCGCTTGTTGTTGTCCCATCCCCCCAATTTATCGTGTACTCACCAGATTCAGAACCGTTTACATCTCCAACAATATACAAGCGGAAATCATTATCGCCGGAAATCGAGATATTTATAATAAAATCCTCTGCTTTCCCTACACAAGCTTGTAAACGATGATCGGCAGTGATATTTTCCAATGTGTAAGAAAGAGAAGTTTCAGACTGTAGCTCACCATCTAAGCTCCAACAAAAAAGTTTATAGCCCTCATCAAGCGTTAAATTAAATGTTTTCGACTGATTCGGTGCTACCGTTACATGCTCTTCAGAGAGCGTTCCTCCTTCCAAAGCAGATGCCCAAATCTGATAATCATATTTTGCATACAGGGTATCCCCTGCATCACTCACCTTGTCTTTTGAAAAATCCCATGTAGTGCCTCCATCAGGACTTATCGTCCAAGCTAAACAGGGCCTCCCTTCCTTTGTAGGAACGATCTCCGGAGGTTGTACCATATATCTTGCATTAGGATAACTTTCTTGATAGGTTGACGGTTCCCCTCCATTACTATCAAAAATTACTATAGGCGTACAAACTTTCGTTAATCTCCCACTAACAGTCCATCTAAACTCTTTTTCTAACTTCTTCAGATAGTCCCTACTTTCTTCATTACAATAATAGAAAGTAGGAGAAGAAAAGTATCCATTTCGTTGCAAATCCAATGCACTCCATGCTTTCACTAATTTGTCAAAATACAAAGGACTAAGGTTGCCATACGCAAATATTTCATACATATTAGTTACATTGCTTACATCCCATTGGCTGAGATCACAATTGAATTTTCGTGCATTATGGAACATCTCTAACATATTCCGAACATTCCCAACATCCCAATCTGCTATATTGCCACTAAACTGAGATGCTCCTGAGAACATTTCACGCATGCTCATCACCTTACTCACATCCCAACGATTTAAGTCTGAATCAAAACTGTTCGCTTCACAAAACATACGTTCCATCGTTGTCACATTGCCTACATCCCATTGACTTAAATCTGAATTAAAACTTGATGCACCATAAAACATACGTTCCATCGTTGTCACATTAGCTACATCCCATCGACTTAAATCTGAATTAAAACTGTTCGTACCAAAAAACATACGTTCCATCGTTGTTACATTGCCCACATCCCAACGACTTAAATCTACTTCTAAAGTGCTAATTTTTTCAAACATCGATTCCATGTTTCGAACACTGCCAACATCCCAATTACTAATATCCCCTTGAAAAGAGGTTTGTTGAAACATAGAACGCATACTCTCTACATGCCCAACACTCCAATCACTCGCGTCAAGAGTGGGGACACTAAAAGCGTGATAAAACATCGAGTCCATCGCCGTTACACTGCTCACATCCCAGTTTTTCAATGTTGAATTCCCCAGCCTAGCCCATCTAAACATCGATTTCATATTTTTCACCTTACTGACGTCCCAATGATCAATACTACCGGTTAAATAAGACACGATAAACATTGAGCTCATGTCCTCTACTTTTGAAAGATTGGGTGCATCTGATGTTGTAATATGTAAATCGCCCGTACCTCGAAGCATATGTGCCATCGAACGCCATTCATTATCTCCCCACTGAATGATTTCAGCTATCTTTCGGGCACTACTATATTCATCGGGATTTTCAATATCAAAAAAAGTAATATGCGGTATCGTCCCATAAATCGTTATTTCATACTTCCCCCGAATAGGAAAGATATGTCCAATTTTTTTAACAGGCGTATCTACCTTGTAGCTTTCCAAGGCAGTCCCATCGCCCCAGTCAATCACATATTCCCCGTAATCAGGGTCTTCTTCATCTGCTCTAACCCATAAATAAAAGGAACGATCTCCACTTGAAACATTCACCGAAAAAATAAATGGGCGCTTCTCCTCGTTGGCCAGTGTTTGAAAGGGTTGCGCAAAAAATAGGAGTAAGCAACTCCATTGTAATAATTGCTTTATCATAAGGTATAGGAAGAATCATAAAAATTGATTACTAAATATACACTATGAATACTATATAAACAGTCTTTTTATCGATTAATATTCAACTTATAAAGTAAAATCAAATCTCTATTTTGATATTCCCCTACCAAAATCATCCGCTGTAATCGTGAAGGTAATTTGGTAATGGTCGGCACCAATTTGTTTCTCTTCCCAACTTGTAACATTATAAAAATGATTATCCGTAGCGGAGGGCTTATGAAACCAGCCTCCTTTCCAATTCGTCACTAATTTCCATTCAGGAACTAATGTATCATAAATGTATAATGATGTTTTTGTATCGGGGGCTCTTGTGCCTGACAATATTTGTGTAACCCTGAATTTTTTACCATCATTTTCATTGAAGGTACCCTAAGCAAAATCGAATGAGCTCTTCGCTGGAATAGTATAAGTATAGTCTGATGTTTGGTGGCCTAAAGCGGTATCTCCCTGAATTAATAATAAGTCAAAATCTGTTCTATTTTCAATTTTTGCAGATATCTCATAATCATAGCATGAAAATGCAGACAGCATGATAAAGCAATTCAGTAACAAAACATGACGGCCAATTCGGATTTTTGATAAATACTTCATTATTGTAAAGATTAGTTGATGTTGGTTAACTTAAAGTAATGCTGGGTCGATCAAAGGTTGTTGCTCTCTTCTCTCTTGTAGCGGGTTATGTTTCCTGCCTGTTATTTGGGTAAAAAAGGGATGACTCACTTTCTGAAAACTGCCTATTCAAATAACTGATGATCTATAACAAAGAGATAATCATCGTCCTTGAAGTTGCCATTTTGTGGAATCCAATTCATCTGGTTATAGATGTCTGGTCGTTTTGCATGATGTGTCTCATCTCTATATATTGGATTAATCCATTTGACAGCATCACTCTGTGTAATAACAAAAACAGAATCTATTCCCCGTGGAAAGCCGTGCCCTCCTCCTAAATTTTCTTCCTTCTGAATAACCGTTTTTTGACCATTCTCCATCTCAAAAATGACCACCGTGTCTCGAAAATCTATACTCCTATTACTTGCATAAAATTTGAAAATGATCGGTTCACTTAATTGATTATCCACAATGCTTGTGGCAATATAGGATGGATCGCAAGCGGTTAAAGTGAGAAGAAAAAATATACTGATTATTATAGTAGGTCTCATGTTTAATGATGGTATTAATAAAAAATAGGTTTCTATTATCGCGTATAAATGGATCTTTCAAAAAGTATTAGGGAAGCTGTAAGGCTATCAAATATTTTAGAGAGCTAACATCAACTTCCGTTTAGAACTCGCCAAAAAGCCCTGTAGCCCCCCAAATATATCGCGTTCATTACTTTATTACTGCCTCAGTATACAGGGCAAAAGTGCTCCAAACATCTAAAAAAGCAGCTCAGATAAATGATATTTTTAGTCATAAAAATAAATTATTATGTTGCTTAAAACACACTATCAGGACATTTAATAACTTTACCAATAACAAATAGAATTTAAATTATTGCGTCGCGATATAAATAATAATGTCAATCTTATCACTTTTCATCCATTCGCTAATCAACTCATCATAAAATAGCCCTGTTGGAATGAACCAAAATGGCCTCCAAAAATACCCTCCTGTTACCGCAACGCCATGGGATGCATCGATCATAATGAGTGGCTGAAAAATTTTGACTGCTTAACTTTTAAAACAATGCATTACATGCCCATACATTATATTAAACTGATTTAAAATAGAAAAAGCGAGCCATATGTTGCCCGCCTTACTACTGAAGAGCCCTTAAGCCTCAGTCTGTTCCTTTTTTTCCAAGAGGATGTAAGTCAGTAAAGCAAAAACTGCAAAACCGACCCCCAATATACCTTTACGTTTACCAAAATTTTTCCCCACCTTCATCCCCAGCGCAAGACCACTTGAGGTAATCGTGAAAACTTCTGCCACCTTTTTTAATGTACTTTTATTGCTTCCCATAGTATTTATTTTCTGTTAGTACCCTACCCAAGGATACCTTCTCCGATAGGTATTAGGAGCGTGTTCAAAAATTTAGCTTCTTCCTTCAAGTTCAGAATATAGGTATTGATTTTGAATGATTTATCAGCAGTAGCGCTACTATGCGCTCAAAATAATCCATCATTGCGATAATCCTCTGAATTTTCAGTTTTAAACACGTTCTAAAGCATAAACACCAAAAGGCCGCTACTGTTAACCTCCTGCAAAAATAAAAAGTCCCACACAAAATTAGACAAAGAAAAAAGGCTGCCCTCACGAGAACAGCCTTGCCGTAGCATCACTTAGATAGACTACAATTGTCGATCAATTCCCCCAAATCAATCGAAATCAATATTATTTATTAATCCAAAATGGCGCGGTAAAAATCCAAATTGCGGTACCTGCCAAAATAATTTTTTTGTATGAATCTAAATCTAAATGCCCTGAAAAAACAAAGAAACAAGGCAGTAAAGTCAGCGCCAAACCAATGTATGAAATCGGTCTGATAATATACTTAATGGACTTCATATTCTTCAACTTTTTGTTTCTCAATAATTAAGTTTCTTTGCTGTGCTTTAGCGAATATAATATAGCTAAATATTCCTATAAGCCAACCAGGTATTGCTGCAAAAAAGTAAAAATCAAATTCAAAATACTTATAAACAGCGAATGAACCCAGAATTGACACTGCCCAGCTTAGTCCGACTGACCAATTAATAAACTTCTTTGTTTCTTCCGCTAAATTAGAAATCAAGTTCAACTTAGGAAAAACAAAAATATCGGTCATTACAATTGCGCCAATAGGTGCCGCACAAAGCGCATATATCCCTAAAAACTGGTCAAGCTTGGCAATAATCGCTGGAGAACAGGCCAATATGGTGGTTACCAAACCTACCCAAAGGGTGATTTTCCAACGTTTCATATTGGGCAACAATCCTTGAACAGCTAAGCCTGAGCGGTAAATTGTTGGGTTGGCGGTAGTCCATCCGGCAATAATCACACAAATCAAACCAGCATAACCAGCCCCCATAAAAGCGATATGCCCAGGTGAAGGGTTGGCGTTTCCTGCCTGCACTGCTACGGCACATAAAATCCCCGAAGCTATCCAGGCCATAAAGTGGCCGATAAACATTCCAAAGGCAGAGGCAATTCCATAATATGATTTTTTAGCATATCGATAAATTGACATATCAGCTAAACCTAAATGCATTGCACTGTTACACAACCAAGAGAAAATAAGTATGTGCCAAAATGTATATTTTGTTTGCCCGGCGGCTGGTACACCTGTCCAAATTTTCTCCTGAGCTACCGTCCAAAAATCACTTAAAGAATGCACACCCAATGTCGGTAACATCGCTAAACCTGCCGAGAAGAAAATCAATGGCATCCATGGCGCGAAGATGTTTGCAAACTTGGATACTTTATCAAAACCGAAAGTTGCGACAATCGCAATTACGGCGCCAATAGCAAAGATAATCCCTACCCAAACAGGACTCGTCGGATAGAGGTCGGTCATGCCCGGGCCTTCAATATTGAGCATGATCCCTACCGCAGAGGCAGAAACCCCCACCATAGCAGCGGCGGCCACACAGAAAAGTAAACCATTTATACTGTTGTACAACGTAACGATACCTTTACCACTGATACGCTCGAGCTGGTAAAAGATGGTCGTACGGACTTTCACGGCGGCAGGAGCACAGACCAGCACCCAGCTTAAGGTCGCCAGAATATTCCCCAAAAGGAGACCAAAGACCACATCGATAGCTGATGCGCCGTGGAGCACAAACAAGGGGCCAATAACAAATTCGGTTCCGGCAATATGTTCTCCGGACACCATCCCTACAAAACTCTTAAATCCTTTTACTTCGGATTCAGGCACAGGTTCACGCTCGTATTCATTGACACTGCTGACCTGATCGGTAAACAACTTTTTAATTTGCTTCATTTGAAAAAATTTATAAATCCAAGGTATGGCACTGCAGTTGTAATAGGCTACTACTTTAGAAAAACGGAGCAGAATTTTCTCCTATAATTATAATTCACTGAAAAATAACGGCCTACAACCGCAACCAGCCCATCATTTACCCAAACTGCAATCCTTTGATTGTGTTGTATTCACAGAAAATTAAAGATTCAAAAGAAAAGGGCAGCATGCTGCCACCCTCTCAAACTAATTTCAATTGTATTCAATTAACTCAAAAATTTATCTACAATATCTTGAATCTCTCCATCGCCGATGCGCGCCAATTTTCCAATAAGCGTACTTTCGATCAAGGATTCTGCACTGAACTCGGCCACTTCAAGGCGGTCATAAGCATCCAGCATCGAAGTACCGGTAACCACCAAACCGAAGTTTCGAATCACCACAATCGGCGTTTCTTTATTCAAAGTATTCACCAAAACAGAAGGGTCCGCCATAAATTCATCATAGCCAATAAATGGAATATCTTTCAGCAGGATATAACTCTCTGGAATGGTGCGGGTATCAAATTTAGCATCAGAAATGGCAAAGGCAGAAATCCCTTTCCCTTGTGTAAAAATCACCGAATTCACATGATCGTGCTTGGCATAAATGGCCTCATGCAATTGGTGCAGGTTCGATGCTTCTTTGCCCGCTTCCGATTCCCCTTTGGTAATTTTCACCACATCCTTGTTACGGATAAATCGGCGCGCCATATGACGACGGGTAACCAAAAAATCATCCCCATGCGTTCGGTGCGATACCGTACCGAAATAGTTGTTCATCAATTTCTGCTTACAGGCACGCTTAACGAAACGGATAATCTCATCCCTTACCGCAAGTTCATAAGTGGTGTAGGCGATCTCGGATTTACCCGTACGCGTTTGTGGGAATTGGGTGAAGGATTTTTGCACCTGCTCATCCGTCAGTACATTGTATCCGCCCAGTTTTTTAGCATCGATAATAGACAATGCTGCCGTTTCCATGGCCTCAAACCGCTGGAAAGCACTCAACAGGTCTTTCCCACCGACAACCGTACCGTGATTTTCCATGATCACCGCATCAAAACCTTTCTCAAATTCATTGGCGATACTTTCTCCCAAAGCCTCAGAACCTGGCAAACGGTATGGTGCGTAACCAATCGAAGGACAAATATCAGCAGTATGAGGAAGAATTTTCATGTCAGGAATTTCCCGAACAATAGAAAATGAAACCAACGCTTTTGGGTGGGCATGAATGACCGCCTTCAGGTCTGGGCGACGATCATAGATGGCATAGTGAAAAGGGAATTCACTTGATGGGCGATGAATCCCTTCATACGAACCATCTTTTTTTACGCAAACAATATCTTTAGGCGTCAGAGAACCTTTATCATAGCCAGCAGGACTGATCCAAAGGTTGCCTTCTTCGTCCAACATGGAGATATTTCCACCAGAAAGTGTGGTCATTTCTCCTTTATATATAATGCCCATGATTTCAGAGATAATCACGGATGGATGTTTGGTTAATTTCATGATATTTAATTTTATAAGTTTGTGGGTATGGACTTGCTTCTTCAGTTCAAGCATCCCGCTTGGATCAAAGCCTGTTAATCAATCTTTCATTGCCCAAGCGAACCGCTTGACCGATCAAAAAAACAAGGCATGTCCTGCTCCAACACATTTCAAATCAACAAATAACTTTATTCTGTAATTTATGGTGTAACACCGCCGTATCGTTCAGCATGATGGCCGCACCGATACAGGCGCCATTGCCTTGTTCGGTGACCAAAAACTGATGCGTTGGCAACTTCTCTTTGAGCATCTGCATGAAATACTGATTATGCACAAAGCCTCCATCGACGAAGATTTTACCTGAAGTCTGACCACCCAAAGCGAGCTCCAACACTTTCACTTGCGCATCGGTCAGCTCGTCCATCAAATGCCAGTAGGCCTCTTCAAAATCTTGGAATATTAACAAATCAACCTTCGTTGCCGATTGCAATCCAAAACGCTCAATCGCAATCAGATGATGATTGAACAAGCACTGATTCGCTTCTTTTCTTTTAGATTTTTTGACTTGATAAGGAAGCGTCTTATGCAGATCTTCATTAACGCCAAAGTGGACATTCAACAACTTGACCTGCTCGGCATAATGCTTACCCAACAACAGGCGTGAAGCCAAAACGGACTGCCCATTGATGGTCATGAAATTCATACAATCCTGCGCCAGGGTTTGCTCATCGAGCATCGACTGATTGAATGGATTCATACTGATGCTCCATGTGCCAGTGCTCAGCAAAACAAAAGGTTCTTCGGTCTGCTGAAGGTATGGAATTAAAGTAGAGGAACTATCGTGAACCCCCAATCCTACGTTTAATTTCACGCCCTTATACACGGTTTCAATCACTTGATCCGTTGGGCTTGGCACAGGCAATAGTTTCAATAAATTCTCCTCCTTGAGCCATTTAGCACAGGATTTTCTCTCCAAATCCCATAATCCCGTATGACAGCCAATCGAGGTAAATTCACTGTATTTTTGCCCCGTCAATAAGAAGGTAAAATACTGCGGAAGATGCAAGCTGCAATCAATACGCGCGAAGGACTCCGGGCGCTCATACTTCAAGAAAAGCAACTGCAAACCACTGTTCAGAAAACCCATATAAGGGCTTTGGGTCGCAATGGAAAAATCATCCAAATTAGGATAATGTTTTTTGAGCCGTGCCGCTGTTTCCGCAGGAAATTCCTTAAGATAATTGTAGAAGGTGCCGACAATCTTTCCATCTTCATCAAGATGCACCATAGAGGCCCCATAGGTCGAAAAATTAACCCCTTTCACATTGTACTTTGGCAAGAACACATAATGATCGACCATTTCGAGCACCCATGCACTTACCGCCTGAAGGTCTTCTGAGGGGAAACCGTCCTCATCGACGGTCTCCTCAAAATTTTTATATTGCTGATCAAGGATTTCCGACTGCTGACCCAGAACAAAGACCTTCTTGTTTGTCCTGCCAATATCAAAAATCAGATCAACCGTAATCGGTATCATAGTCCTGTAGCTTTCACTTCAGTTCCACGTTGCGCAGTCAGTTGCGCTCGTACTTTCGCTTCGCGGTAGCATTTAATAACATCAAAAGCACCACCGGCCTGCATGCGTGCTTCCGCCACAATCGGACGGGCATCGGTACGGAAAGCCGCTTGTAGAATTTCCTGCCCCAAGGTTACATCATTGTTGGCTTGTGCTTCTTCCAAAGCTTTATAATCTACCAACAATGCCTGAGCGTAGGCCAGCTTCATCGCTTCCACCGACTGTAAAATGTCTTCCAACGGATCTTTGATATTGTGAGAAGCATCAATCATCCAAGCCAAATCCAAAGAAGGATCTTCATTCATCCCCTTCACCAGCTCACAGAAAATCAAAAACAACTGATAAGGCTTTAGTGCTCCTACCGTAACATCGTCATCGCCATATTTGGAATCATTGAAGTGGAAACCACCGAGCTTACCTTTGGCCAAAAGAACGGCTACAATCTGCTCAATATTGGTATTCGGCAGGTGGTGACCCAAATCCACCAATGTTTTTGCACGCTCACCCAAAGCATTTGCCAGCATGAAAGAAGTTCCCCAGTCGCTGATTACCGTAGAATAGAAATTCGGCTCATAAGGCTTGTACTCTACCAACATCGTCCAGTCTTCAGGCATATAGTCATACACCTCTTTCAAACAGGCTTCCGTACGTGCCAAAGCCCCTTTAAAGTCCAATTGCCCAGGGAAATTCGATCCGTCAGACAACCAAACCGTTAGTGCTTTCGACCCCACTTTCACCCCTTGGTCAATCACCTCTTTCATATGTGCTACTGCATGTGCACGCACCGCAGGATCCACATTACAAAGGGAACCAAATTTGTAAGATACTTCCTGACCAGGCTGATCCTGAAATGTATTGGAATTCACGGCATCAAAAATAATTCCCTGCTCCTCGGCAAAAGCTTTAATCTCCTGCCCGTCGCCTTCTACCTGATCCCACGGAATGTGCATTGAAACAGCCCCCGAAGAACGGTTAATGGCGTGCAACAAACCGATATCACTGATTTTTTCTTCCAAAGTACTTGGTTCGCCTGGTCCTGAAAAACGACCAAAGCGCGTTCCGCCAGTCCCCAAAGCCCATGACGGGATCGCAACCTGAAAAGCTTTTACTTTTTCGATGATTTCCAAGAAGGTATCATTGTCCTTACCTGAAATTGCCTGCGCCAAGCCCAAAGATTTTTGGTGTAGGTCTTTGTGTTTATTATTGAATGACGGAATGTCAATATTAAGAAGATCCATATCTGAAAAAATTTATACTTAGTTAGTTAATTTATTGATAAAAATGTTGCACAACTGAGTACGGACGCTGCATGCAATGTCCCTACAAAATCGTTACTTAATTCACGGCTGGCTCGCCTTCAAAGGACAAATGCTTCGCCTTGATCAGGTCCTGATGCGAGATGCTGAAGCCTTCCACCAAGGAGCCGTCTGCTTTTTTCACTGTTTCGAAATAGCGGGTTTCAGCCGTTGGCTTCTCCAGCACAATCGTTTGGTTATTATAAACATATTCATCCAAATGAAGCGTCGCTTTTTTGAACTTCGGTGTTGTCAGTTGGTAAGTCGGAATACCTGGCGCACCCGGGAAAATACCAAGCTGCGAGAAGACCAACCATGCAGAAAGCGTACCTGCGTCATCATTGCCAGGAATCCCTTTCGGTCCGTTCACAAAGTGCGTTTTTGCTTCCTCCCAAACGATGCGCTGGGTTTGCTTCGCTTGCCCATCCACATAATTGAACAGGTAAGGGAAGGTGATGTCTGGTTCGTTGGTAATATCAAACTGGCCTTTTGCAAACAGCTGTTCAAGCTTGTCGACAAACACTTTTTCTCCCATTAAATCTTTAAGGGCAGGCATGGCGTGCGGTACAAAGAAATTATACTGCCAGGCATTTCCCTCGCAATATCCTTTTCCTCCACTTCCTTTCCAGCGGATATCATAATGGCGATCCAGTGGATCGAAAGGACTCATCCATTCGCCATTTTTCTTCTTCGGACGGAAGAAGGTTGTCGATGGATCATAGAGCGTTTTGAAAGACTGGCTCTGCTTGAAGAATCGCTCCTCAATGGCCGTGTTGCCCAACTCTTTTGCCAAAGCTGACACACAATAATCTGCAAAATTATACTCTAAAGTCGTCGAAACAGGTCCCCAAACGATACCGTTCTGGAAGGTGAATTTCTTAGGGTCACCACCACGGTCATCAATCGGAATATAGCCCAGGTTCAGGTAGTTGGCCAAGCCCGGACGAATAGGATTATCCTTGATTTGTGTCCCTTGCTTCACCATCGCTTCCAATGCTGTTTTTGCATCAAAATCGGTAATTCCTTTTCTGTAAGTATCTACAATTACGGGCACGGCAGGGTCGCCCACCATCACATGAGATTCTGCACCAAACAACTCCCATTTTGGCAACCAGCCGCTTTCCTTGTACATTTCAACCATGGTTACCACCATGTCGCGTTGTTGTTTAGGGTACAGCAAGGCCATCAGCGGATGCACCGAACGATAAGTATCCCACAAAGAATAAGTGCTGTAACGGGTATAACCCTCCGCTTTCATTGGTTCGCCTGTTCCACCCATTTTCGGGTAACTGCCATCGACATCGCTAATTACGTGTGGCAACAAAATCGAGTGATACAATGCCGTATAGAAAATCGTGCGTTCCTCATCAGTCCCACCTTCAATTTCTACCTTTGCCAGTTGTTTTTCCCATTCGTTTTCTGCCCGTTCGTGAATTTCACTGAAAGACAATTGGTTTTGTTCCTGAGCAAGATTCATGCGTGCATTTTCTGCAGACACGAAGCTGATGCCGACACTTACCTCAAGGCTTTTTACCGCTGAATTGTCGAAAACATAAGCCATACCGATATCACTGCCTTCTACTGCTGTTTTATCTGTTGGCTTGCCATCTTTATATACTTGCGTACCGACATTCTGCTGATGGATTTTCATCGCAAAATACGTTTTGGCTTCCGCATCAGTATCACAAAACAGTCCGTCGAGGTTGTATCCTGTAATCACGCCATCGTCGTGCACGGTCAATGCGCCACCTTTAATATGACTCACGTTAGCTCCCAAATCAAGGTAAAGATTGGTGGTTTTCGCTTCGGCATTTGGTGTAAATCGGTAAAGTGCCGTCCGCTTTGTGGCCGTCATTTCCGCCTTGATTTTTGATTTGTCAAGGAACACGCTATAATAACCAGGAGTAGCCACCTGATCTTTATAGGTAGATTTGAAGGCTTCTGCCTTGATGTCAAAATCCCCCGAAGAGACTTTCAATGGAATCGCTCCTGAAGCTGGACAACCAATACCCGAAATATTGACGGTTCCGAAACCAAAAATATAAGGATCATGGTGTTCATACACTGCTGGCGTTGGGGCAGGCTGACGAAAATCCTCGGTATGAGGCGTTGGTGTAACCATTCCCCAGGGAGTCGTTGCCCCTGGATAAGTATGCCCTTTGTTGGAGGTACCGATAAACGGATTAACGGACTGGATCAAATGATGCTGAACCACCGCTACTTCGGCTGTCGTCGAGGTGGTTTGCTCTCCGCAGGAGGTCAATCCCATCGCAAGAAGCATACAGGCCGACAGCAAATGCTTTGGATTAAATAAGCTCATATTAGTTTAAAATTACTGTCCCAAAAAGGACAAGTCTTAGGTCAAAAAAAATCTTCCTCTTCAAGAGGATACATCGGCAATATATAAAGCGCAATTTTACCGAATGTCTTGTTTCGTTAATTAGAAGAAGAAAAAGAAAATACAATAATCAAAATAGACAAAAAAACGGACAATACTGATTATCAATCACCTATGAAGCTCAACATTTTCTTTGGAAATGTAAATCCACAGTCAATACCGCCCTTTAAGCACCAACAAACGAGGGGCAATACTTGCGCACTTCCCCCAAAAACACTTTGACGAAGGTTGTTCACCGCAAATGAGCCATGGAAAAAACGCTAAATATCATTTTGTGCAAACTCCTTTGATTTTGTGCAAAACAAACCTTGATGCAGCCCACCCTCAGAACGGAAACAATAGGCAGGATTCACCACTGCCTTTTATGACTTCTATCCTTACTGATCAAAGTGCTATTCGATCACACGCATCCCGATCGCAATCATTATTTGTGGTGATCAGTTGGTCAGGTGGGGTTGCAGAACAGCCCGCTGTAAATTTCTGCAATAACTAATTTTGAAAACGGTAGGGATGCACCCCATGAAGCCGTCTACTCAAACTAAAAAGCCCCCATGAGTTCCCGTTAAAAAAATCGTGCAGGATCGATCTCACATGGCATCAGGGGGAAATTGCTCCCGCTAATAAAGGCTGAGGATAACGCTTAATTCGTGACGGAGTACTGATACAAAATGCACATTACGGACTCATTATTCGCCGATTCCCTTCTATTTCTAAAAATGAAAGAGAATTCAACGCCCACCACACCAAACCCTAACACTTTAAAAAACAACCGATTAATACTAATCCCCGATAAATAGTTGTTCTTCACTATTGATCTTTCAATTCCGAAGGAGATTAGCACGGAAATTTCCAATATTGCTATTCCAAATAAAGACTCTTGCATTATTAAAACGCAATAAGGATATGTATAAACCTTTTCTATTTTTTGCGCTTGCACTCTTGGGCTGTAATAAAATCAGTCAAAAAGTGGAAGCCGTTGATCAGCGACCAAACATCATTTGGCTTGTTGCTGAAGATTTAAGCCCACGGTGGGCCTGTTACGGAGACTCCCTGGCCTATACACCGAATATCAATAAATTGGCAGAAGAAGGCGTTGTTTTTGACAATGTATTCTCCGTTGCGGGTGTTTGTGCGCCGAGCCGTGCAGGCCTGATTACGGGTTGCTACTCTACCAGTATTGGCACGCAACATATGCGTCAGGCCAAAGGGGTGATTCCGCTGAAAGGCGTACCAAACTATAATGCCGTGCCACCAGCACAGGTGAAAGCATTCCCAGAATTGTTAAGATCCCAAGGCTACTGGACGGCAAGTTACCGCAAGCTCGATTACCAGTTCGGCGCTCCATTTACCATCTGGGATGAAGTCGGTCCCTACCCTTCTTGGCGCCATCGCTCAGAGGCAGACAAAGATCGCCCGTTTTTCATGTATTATACTTTCGAGATTACGCATGAAGTGAATATCTGGCCAGATTCTACCAAAGAGAACTTCTTTAAAAGAAACAATGTGGACGTGAGCAAACTTGCTCCAGACGTGGTGAAGCGACCTCCTTATGATGAAACAAAAAAGGTGGATCCTGCCAGCGTATCGATCCCTCCATTTTTACCCGATACAGAAATTTCCCGACGCACCATTGCCCGACTTTATGACAATATCAGCCGAATGGATGTGCAAATTGGCACCATCCTTAAGGAATTGGAAGAAGATGGCCTGGCGGACAATACCATCATTTTTGTTACCACAGATCACGGCGACTGCCTGCCAAGAAGTAAAAGATGGATTTACGACAGTGGGATTAAATGCCCGCTGATTGTTTATTGCCCCGACCACCTGAAGCCTGAAGCTTTGAAGAATATCGCACGCGACGACCGCATGTACAGCTTTATTGACTTTGCGCCAACGGTACTTGATTTTGCGGGAATCAAACGCCCAGAATGGATGCAGGGACGTGCCATGTTCAGTGAGCTACAGGAAAAGCCAAGAACCTACATTCATGCAGGTCGTGATCGTATGGACAACCGCTATGATACCCGTCGCGCGGTTCGTTCAAAAGACTATAAATACATCCGTAACTTCCTGCCCGAAGTCCACTACAGTCAGCCCATCAAATTCTTGAACACCATGCCATTGATGCATGAAATCCTTACACTTGATAAAGCGGGAAAACTGACCCACGACCAATCTTATTGGTTGTATTATCCTAAGAATGTGGCCGAAGAACTTTACGACATCAATACGGATCCTTTTGAGATGAATAACCTGGCGGCTGATACCATAAAATATGCACAGGTACTTCAGGAGATGCGCACTGAAATGAGTCGCTGGCTCGATGAAACCAACGACCTCTATCAGGTGGCTGAGGTGGATCAGGCAGCAAAAATGTGGCCTGGCGGCGAACAGCCAAAAACTGCTGCGCCGGCATATGACATTCAAAACGATAAAATAATACTGACTTGTGATACTGAAGGCGCCACCATTGCCTATCAGCTTGAAAATGACCAGCGCTGGCACATTTATCACGAGCCATTGAAGATCAACAATAACCAAAAACTCCTACTTAAGGCGATCCGCTACGGATATGAAGAAAGCCCAGTGGTGCCGGTAGTCCAACCTGCATCATGATAAGATACTAAATTGTAAAAGTTAGTTTGTTTGAAGCAGCACATCTTATTTGGTGTGCTGATTTTTTTGTACTTAAAATTAGTAGCTGGTCTAATATTTCAATTGACATCATTTACTTCGTAAGCTATAAAATTTACAACACTCACAATAAATTGCAAACACTTGCCAAATCAGAGAATAACTTAACAAAAGCAAGTCCTTTCAAAAACACAGAAAGGTTAAATTTATGAAGCTACCTGCATCTAATCACAATCCTATAGCCTGCAATCCATGAGGGAGAAGGATTTAAGTATTCAATTGTACCCAACCAACTCAACTACAGAAATGGTAAAAAATACGGGAAAAAGATGATGAAAAGCAATTTGGATGCAGTAGCTGTAACCATTGAAAATACGGGGGACACCCCCTTAATTTTCGGCCAAGATATCGCTGTACAAAGTAATGGTATAATAATTCCCACCCACGAGGCTGAATACGTTTATTCAAGTATTAAACAAAAACCTGCCACTCACCTATTTTATCTTTTATTATCTTTCCTACAGTTAAATATTCAAGATGGGACAGGTCAGACAACAGATTCCTATCCTATTGGGGTAGTTATCGGACCGGGCTTAGCGATTGGAAACATGGCTGTAGCAAGTACTGCCAATAGAGCTTTGAATGAAGATTTGGTTGCTTTCGATCTTAAAAATAAAATCGTTCAACCAGGACAAACCATCGGAGGCTACATTTACACCGACAAGAGCTTTACCTTAAATTTAACGCTTAAACGCATTAATCAGGGCGCAAAAAAATAAAGACTGACATTGAACAGTTCAGTATTAGTCAGACAAACAACGCATCAGCTTCGGTGCGTTGTTTTTTTATCTCCTTACAATTTTTTCCTTACCTTTACAGCCATCACTATTATGGCAAAACAAACGACAATACACGATATCGCCAAAGCACTGGGCATTAACAGTTCAACCGTTTCCCGCGCACTGAACGACCACCCCAGGGTTTCGATCAAAACCAAGCAAAAGGTTTTTGAGATGGCCAAGGAAATGAATTATCAGCCCAATGTGCTGGCGGCCAACCTACGGACCAAACGCAGCAATACGTTGGGGATTGTGGTCCCGCATATTTCCCGTGCATTTTTCTCGAATGTGATTGCTGGCGTGGAGGAATACGCTCAACAAAAAGGCTTTAATGTCATTATTGCCCAATCAAAAGACATGTTGGAAAGGGAGCGGAAAAGCGTACAGACCCTTATGAACAGCAGGGTGGATGGGATCCTGATTTCTCCCGCCCTCGGCAATGAGGACGCACAGCATATTCAGGAGGTTATCGACCGAAAAACGCCTGTATTTTTTTTTGATCGCCATTATAAAAATATTGAAACTACCCGGGTGCTGATGGACGATCAGCAAATTTCCGCAGCCCTTGCCTCCAACATTATACAGCAGGGGGCAAAGCGCTTTTTGGTACTTTCAGGCGACCTGAAAACGAGCATTTATCAAAATCGTTTGCTGGGCATCAATAATATGCTTGCCGACTACGAGCTGCCTGAAGCGATGGTGCAGGAAACCAACCTTACCTATGAATCTTCTTCAGCATTGATCGAACAAATCGTTCAGGAAGGCTCCTTCGAATTTGATGCTGTAATGGCCATGAACGATATGGCGGCACTCGGTGCGCAAGAGGCACTGAAAAAGGCGGGATTCACTATTCCCGATCAGGTACTTATCAGTGGATTCAGTAATGAAATGTTCAGTAGATTTTCTTCCCCACCGATCACGACCGTAGATCAGAATGGTGATAAACTCGGCTATATGGCGGCAAAAAAAATCATTGATTTTATTGAAGACCCTGATCCTATTGCTGTGGAAGAAACCTCCACGCTGAAAAGTGAGCTGATTCTCAGAAAATCCTCGCAGCGATACCAGTAGCCCTTTATTATCGCCTGTTTTGCCCGCAGATTTATGGGATTAAAGGTCTTCTTGTCGGTATGCGCACAGACAAACCGCTGATGAAGCATATTTGAATAAGTTTTATCCGAAAGGGATTTTATAAGAGATTCATGGCCTCCACGACAAACAATATTACGCCCTTTCAGGACGCAGCAAGTTATGAGCTATTTTCACAGGCTTGTCCCCTGAGCTAAGTCAG
Organism: uncultured Persicobacter sp.; assembly: GCA_947498325.1. Taxonomy (GTDB): domain Bacteria; phylum Bacteroidota; class Bacteroidia; order Cytophagales; family Cyclobacteriaceae; genus Persicobacter; species Persicobacter psychrovividus. Next base: position 15,012 of record CANMKE010000024.1, on the reverse strand, counting down.
CCCCCTTCAGGGAGTTCTTCAAGCCTAATTTTATTGTGAACTTGATGGTGCTCAGCCCATATGGGAGGAGCTGAACAAACCGCAATTCATCACCATCCAAACCATCAGCTGCTGTGGGTAGGCAAACCCGCGTGTTCGCCCGAAATGATTATGAAAAAACACTTTCAGACAGGCATACGAGGCTGCCCAAATCACCCTAAATTCATACTGATTAAAATTAGGGTGACGTGGCAGCGGTCGTCACTGGTAAACCTTCCAATAGCGGAGGCCATTTTACAGGGAGTTTTCCTTCAGCCAGGCCAAGATTTCATCCTGCCGACAAAATGCCAGACCTGTTACGGTATCGGCGGCGCCATAATAAATTGCGATGCGTCCAGCATCATCCCGCAAAGCTGCACAGGGGAAAACCACATTCGGCACATCGCCCACACATTCGTAGTTTGTTTGCGGCGATAAAAGGTAGGGTTGCGACCGCAGCAGCACCTTCCAGGGCTGCTCCAAATCCAACAATGCCGCCCCCATAGCATACACATAGCCATTGCACGAGCGGAGTACGCCATGGTAAAAAAGCAACCAGCCTTCAGCTGTTTCAATTGGTGCAGGCCCAGCGCCGATTTTCAGGCATTGCCATGCGGAATCCTCAAAGGCGGCTGGGCCCATTACGTGCCGATGCTCCCCCCAGTATTTCAGGTCGGGACTCTGACTCAAGAATATATCCCCAAAAGGGGTGTGCCCGGTATCGGAAGGCCTGCTGAGCATCAGGAATTTCCCATTGATCTTTTTCGGAAACAGCACCCCATTCCTGTTATAAGGCAAAAAGGCATTTTCGCACTGGTGAAAAGTTTTAAAATCAAAAGTATAGGCCAGGCCAATCGTTGGGCCATGGTAGCCATTGCACCACTGTACATAATACCGGTCTTCGATATAGACCACCCGTGGGTCGTAGGCATATTCTGAATGCACAAATTCAGCATCGCCAAGCAAAAACTGGATTGGCTCAGGGTTAATTTCCCAGTCAATCCCATTTTTACTGAATCCAGCATGAATCCGCATCTGCCTGCTGGTATTATCACAACGAAAGACCCCTGCAAATCCGCTTTCAAAAGGAACCACAGCACTGTTGAAAATACTGTTGGAATTGGGCAATGAGTCCCGCTTGATCACGGGGTTGTGGCGGTATCGCCATATGGGTGCTTGGGAGTCCGCAGGGCGTTCTTCCCAGGGAATATTGACTTGATTTTTCATTGTTTTGAAATTTTATAGTGAAAGGAACGGCAGAGAAAAGCAGCCTACTGATCAGCCATGGCGGTTGCTTCCATCCCCTGCGCTTTTGCCACTTGTTCCTGTTGCATCAATTGTTGAGTGGTGGCTAAATCGGCAGGATAATCTTCGAGTTTATCCCACCATTTCACTTTCAGTATCCACATACTGACCACCATCAGTCCAATACTTACCGACATCAGCAAATAATCGCCAATGATCAGGTAAACAGGAATCAGGTGCAGTGAAAGTTGCCATATTATGCCCACAAGGCAGTTGAACAGGTCTAGCCTGAAATTGGTATTGGGCTTGAAATCGGGGTTCGTTTGGCGCAAAGCCGCTTCAACAGGCCGCCAAAAACCCCAGGGCCGAACCGAAGCATAAAAGCTTTTCAGCACCTGCATGTCTTCAGGAGGAGTTGCTAAAGAAACCCCGACAGAAAATAGCATGGATACCCCAAAAATTAGCGGAAAGCTGATCAGTACTGAAGCCGACGGCATTAAAAGGGGAATCGCTACTGCGGTAACCAGGCCAGAGATCATTCCCCAAAAATAACCCTGAGCGTTGAATCGCCACCAGATCCATTTGAGCAAATTGGCCGACGTATAACCACCGAACAAAGCACCGACAATCCACTTGAGCACACTGTCGATAGAACTGACAAATAAACCAAAGAAAATCCCCACCAATACAATCGCAAACGAGGCCAGGTAACTCATCCTGATCAGGCGTTTGTCGGAGGCCTGAGGATTGATGTATTTTCGGTATAAATCATTGACAATATAGGCCGGCCCCGCATTTACATTGGCGGCAAAAGTGGACATAAAAGCCGATATCAGTCCTGCCATAAACAGCCCCTTGAAGCCGACTGGAATATAAGCCCTGACCGCCATGGGCAGGATCAGTTCAAAATCCACGGTATCGCCCATATTCGCAAAATCAGCCTGAAGGAAAACAAGCGCAATGGCCGCCAGGCCGAAGATCATCAGATAACGGGGAATGAAAAGTACCAGCGAAACAATGCCACTCATTTTGGCTGCCTCCTTAGGGCTTCGGGTAGCCAAAATCCGCTGCATATCGTAACTTGGTGCTGGGCCCGCAACCGACACGAGGAATCCTTTAAAGAGCATCATCATCAACAGCGCCCCGAAAACATCATAGCCGTCCTCTATAATTTTGCTGTTAAGTGCCGGCAACCGCTCCGACCAGTCGAGGCCGAGGCTCCAGCCAAAATGCAAATCGGTCCAGCCTTCAGGAACGCTGCTCAACAGCATTTCTGGCGACACCAAATACAGGGCAATGCAGCCCACTGCAATACAGGCCACCGTCATGATCACAAACTGCAACAGCTCGGTCATCACCACCGAATACATTCCTCCTTTAATAACATACAGCGTCGTAAAACCCATCACGATCATCGCATATACCTTCGCCGAGGTGACCATAAATCCCCCTACCTGAAAACTCAAATCCCAGGGCATAAAGGTGGCCGTAAACTTGCCGATACCTTCGAAGCCGTAAGTAATAAACCCTACCACCGCAATAATGGCAAAAATCACCACCACAATATGCGCCTGCGTGGTGCCTTTATGCTTTCCAAATCGGGTGGTGAGCCATTCGGCACCAGTAAGCACGTTGGATCGGCGAAGCCATACGGCCAAAAAGATCATCAGGAATACCTGATTCCATACCGGCCAGAGCCAGGGAATCCAGACGCTCTTCACCCCATATATAAAGGCGAGCGAAACCATCCACATGGTGCCCGTGATATCGAACATTCCCGAGGCATTGGAGACGCCCAGAATATACCAGGGGATCGTTTTTCCGCCGAGGAAATAGCTGTCCAGGTTTTTTGATGCCCGCTTGGCAATGAAATAACCGATAAAGACGGTCAGTAAAAAATAACAGACAATGATGCCTACATCCCACTGTGATAGTTCCATAAAACTTGATTTAAAAAATTTGTACACCGCCCAGCAATGGGTGCCTTACAAATCAAAGTCAGTGGAGATAAAAAGGGGGGTGTTTTTGAATTACAATCTAAATTACAGCGGAATTTGACGGCTGTTCTGTTTCCGTTTGGGTTGAAATTGGGAAAGGCGCTAACGGTCTGCAAAGGAGCTGCGGCGCGGTAGTTTCCCAAACGATCCATTACCCCCTTTGCAAGACCGCAAACTCCGCCTCAATTTCAAACTTCAGGGGTGCTGTTAGTTTATGACAAATTCGGCATCGAACCAGTCGATATATTGCTGACATATCTTTTGATCTTGAACTGACATCAGCAATTCAAAATTATAAAGCAGCGAACGCCGACGAAAATTATGGGCACCCGTCCAGGCAGAACGTTCACCATTTTTCCTTTCGATAAAAATATTCTTATTGTGCAATACAGGAGAGCTGACCCATTTAACCTCAAAATGCGGATATTCCTCTTGCCAGTTACTCAGGTGGTCCACCCAGCTTTGGTCAATATTCTCCGAACGCAATGTTGGAGCCATCACTTTCAGGCGCACGCCCCCAATGTCATTAAGTTAAGAAACAGTCGATCATTTGCTCGAAATTATGACTTTAAAGCAGATTAAACCAAAGGGTATTCAGAGAGGTATGAGTTGAAAGGTTATTTAATGTGTATTTAAAATTTCTGTTTTTATATCCCGAAGGGATTACATACCATAGCGAGGGGTGACCCCCCTCGAAATCTCCCTCCCCTAAAACCTATAACCCTGAAAGGGTGCAACTCTTTATTTGTATAGAAATTTATATTACGCCCTTTCAGGGCTCAGTATTTTGTCGGTTATTATCCCGGGGTTTCACCCCGGGCTATGATATATCATCCCTTCGGGATTTTCATTTCATTCTTCAAAGAATTGCTCAAATTAATACATACCTTCAAGCAATATGCCCTTAACTTAATGACATTGCGCACGCCCCTGCGCAATAAATTTTCCATAGATGCCCTCAGGTCAGGACGGTCATCTTCCCATTTCGAGTTTGCAATCCGTACCCGATCGCCCTGTTCAAGCCGGTCGAAAATTTCAGCGCATACCGCAAAAGAATATGTAGGTGATGCCATGCGGGCACTCCTACAGGCGGCCAAAGAGGATCAGTTGTTATTTGAAAACACTTTTGAATGCCTTGACAGTCCGCATTGGCAGGCTTCGGGTATGGCCATGCTTTTGGCTGCTGGGCTGCTGCAAGCATTGGCATATGGCAACTAAAATTCACCAGAAAAGGCTAAAAAAGGCACAAAAAAAAGCCGTGCTTTTGGAGGCACGGCTTCAACATGATGTATCAAGGATTAATTAGAAGATCCAACGCAGACCTACTTGCGCTTGCCATTTCGACAGTAGCGACACGTCGTCGTTGAATGAATTTTGTGTTGCTGGGTTGAAGGTATAAGTTGCCGTATATTCCCCATCGGTAGTGGTAGCGTCTACACTTTCCACTGAAATTGGGTTCACATTGTATGGCAACTGACGAACGCCCCAGTTGGAGTTCAGCATGTTTCCGATATTCAGCACATCCAAAGATAACTGAAGGGTATTTTTTCGGTCACCGATATTGAAGTTGAAATCCTGAAGGATTCTCAAGTCAAATTGTGCAAACCAAGGCAACATGGCGCCATTACGCTCTGCAAACTGACCACGACGGCTGCTCAGGTAATCGTCCTGCGCAATGAACTGATCGAGTGCTTGCCACTGCTCTGCCGCAGAAACACCCTTCATGTCCACCAAATTGATCTGGTCTGCTGAAGCAGGAACAAAGATCAAATCGTTGAAACGGATGTTATCGTTGTTGGCATCACCTGCATAAGTGTAAGAGTAACGGTTTCCTTTAGCCACTTCGCCAAACAAAGAAACTGAAGTTTTCCACTGGCCTCCACCATATACTTTACCATAATTGATCGAAGTAATGAAACGGTGACGCAAACCGTAGCGTGAGTGTGCAAACTGCGACTGGTTAGGATCACCGACCACAGGATTACGCTGGAAAGCATCCGCAGCAATCTCGGCAGGAATTGAAGTGTAATCTTTGGACTCCATGAAAGTATAAGCCGCCATCACGTTCAAACCAGAACGGAACGCTTTTTTTACTGTTCCCGTCAAAGAGTACTGATACCCTTCGTCTACATTTTCCAAAACAATTGCACCTGCATCAAGGAAGGTTTCAAAATTTTTGGCATTTGAATAAATATTGGCCTCATCGCCTTGGAATACTGGCTGACCATTGCCCTGCAATTTGCCCGTAGGCTTACGCATATTATAGTTGCGGTGAACCACTGCGTTCAAATCTTTCGAGTAAATACCTTCTACCGAAGCGAACCATCCACTACCGAAATCATGGTCATAGGCAATGTTTGTTTTCCATACCTGTGGGAAGTTGAAATCAGAAGCCGTAGCGTTCACCTGGAAAGTATAGCCCGGGTTGATGCTTGGGTTCGACGCCTGGTTACCCAACCATACGAATGGGATACGACCAGTAAACACACCCGATCCACCTCGCAATTGTTGTCTTTGGTCATCATTAACATCCCAGTTGAAACCTACACGTGGCGACCACAACAGTTTGGCATCAGGGAATTTTGAAGGGTCAACCGTTACAGCCTCACCATTGGTATCTACAAAGCCATCGAATTCAGCTACTTCCGCATCATAAGCAATTTCACTCATATAAATCGGCTTATCAACACGCAAACCTGCCGTCAATTTGAAATTGCTCGCCATTTGCCATTCATCCTGAATATAGAATGCCGCCTGCGCTACATCTACCTCAGCCATTTGGTAAGGACTTTCCTGAGCATCCATTACCTCTTTATTGAAATCAACATCTGTTTTGGAAGTTTGCAAAAACTCCTCTACACTTGAATAAGTATGCCAAGGATAGTAGAAAAGATTAAAAGAGTTGTTGAAGAAAAAGGCTTCAACATTTATACCCATCGTTACGGTATGCTTGTCCAGATATACCGTGAGATCATCTCTGAACTGAAAGATATCCTGATCCAGCATATTATTGGTAGAGAACATCTCCGAACCTGTCGTCATGGCTACCTGCCCAGACTCATTCAAAATATCAATCACCGGGAAAGGCTCAGACCATGGGGCACGGTAATCGCGGAATTTGGAATAACCGGCCTGCAGTTTATTGGAAGCGACGTTACCAAATCGGCTGTTCAGTTCTGCCATCCAAGAATCAATATTGTTATTGATCGTATAAGATGAGCTTGAGAAAGGCAAACGGTAAGGCGTAGCACCTCGGCCGCCAATCGCCTCAGGGTGAGGCAAAATATCTTTCCATGCACGCAAGCTGTTGTATCTCAGCGAGAAGTTCTGGTCATCATTAATGTTCCAGTCCAGCTTTGCCAACAGTTTTCTATTTTCCTTCTGATGGTTATAGCCTTCAAATTCACCAGCATCATAACCCCATTCGTTCATCAGGTGATTTTTCACTGCTGAAGCCGCATCAAAATCCACACTTGTGATATTGCCACCAACTTGCTCCCCTTCGCGACGGGCGCGGAAACCGTGTGCCAGCTCTGTAGCTTGCTCAATTTCCCCATTGACAAAGAAGAACAATTTATTTTTTACAATAGCTCCACCCAATGAAACCCCTGCCTGATAGTTTTTATAATCAAGGTTCGGAATTTCTGTTCCTGAAACTCTGCTACCGATCATGTCCTGATTACGGCCAAACATATAAGCTGTACCGTGGAATTCGTTGGTTCCTGATTTGGTTACCGCATTTACACCAGCACCCGTGAAACCGCCTTCACGCACATCAAATGGTGCCAAAGAAACCTGCACCTGCTCCAGTGCATCCAACGATACTGGCTGTGCGCCTGCCTGTCCACCAGGAGTTGCTACATCCAGACCAAAGGAGTTGTTGAACACTGATCCATCAAGAGAGAAGTTATTGTAAAGGTTGTTTCGTCCACCGAAAGAGTTCCCGTCAGACTGTGGTGTCAAACGTGTGAAATCTGCTGCCGAACGGCTGATCGTCGGCAAACCTTTTAATTGTTCGGAAGAAATTGAAGTGGCTGCCCCTGTGCGCTCACCATTGATGTCTGCATTGGCATTCGCTACAATCTCTACCCCTTCAAGGTTGACCGTAGATTCCGAAAGTGCAATGTTTAATTTCTGCGATTCCCCTAATTTGAGGAAGAGGTTGTCCACTTGTTGGGCATGGTAACCGACAAAGGAAACCGATACCTGATAAGGCCCACCAACACGCATCCCGCGAATGGTAAACTGACCATCCACTAAGGTAGTGGTTCCGTACCTGGTTCCTGATGGTGTGTGAACAGCAATAACTGTTGCGCCAGGCAGGTTTTCTTTGGCCTGCGAAGAGATGACGCCAGTTAGCGCTGCTGTAGTGTTTTGCGCTGAAAGATTGCCAGTGAAAAACACAAAGCCCAGCAATAAAGCAACAAACGAGTAAAAGTTCTTGTGCATTTTAGTTAAATGAAATTAATAATTCATTAAAATTTGATGCAAACCTAACTGATTTGCAGCACGTTTTCAAACCCACCAAATCGTACAAAAACGGATAAGACACTCCTAATTATTGTAAAAGTACAATAAATATTTTCAACCCAAGCACCGCCATTTTCGCCAAAAAAATGAAAAAACTGTTGGATCGCTACTCGAAACTCTATTTCACGAAAATGAAATCATGAACAGTGGCAGAAAACAAAAACGTCCCATTCCCCTTAATTTTTAACCCTATCGACATCAATAAAACCACAAAAATGGGAAACTTGGGTTAATAAAAAAACAGATTCCTGAAATCAACAGGTATTTACAACAGCCCTGTCCCCTTTTAAAAAAACCACTACCGTAGGAATGCCTTTCTTTCCTTTTTCCAATTATTACAGAACTCATCTTTTTTGTGTAAAAAATTAAAAAACTTACATGATCTTCCATTCACTTTAATTGAAACAAAAATAATGCAATCACCAAGCCGCAATACCAATACTAATTCTGTTTTAATTCCTATTTAAAAAAAGACTGATGCCCAAGCCTTTTTGCTCCTCGGGTCATCAGTCTATCGTTTGGGTTCAGTGGTTTAATTTATTGCAATATCAGTGCAGACCATTGTCTGCTGTTGCCGATAAAATAGTGCCCTCTGGGCAAATCACTGACATCTATCGTCTGTAAGGAGCTGCTGATGTCGATCATTTTCAGCGGGCGACCTGTGCCATCAATAATATGCAGCCGCTCCCCTTTCCGATGGGTGATCGTCAACAGCCCTGATGCTGGATTGGGATAAATCTTCCCCTTCTCCTTAAAAGCATCGTTCATCAATCTCAAATTTTCCATCAGCTCCACCTGCGGACTTTCTACCCATACCGATGCGCCAGTACTGTTTTTGGCTTTAATTCTGAAGGTGTATTTTCGGCCAATATTCAGCCCCGAAATACTCACAGCCTCATTGTCGGCGGCAGGTTTTGGCATATTGGCTCCCCGAAAACTATCCCCTTCTTCCTGCGCCTGAACTTCGAAAAAAGCCTCATTATCGGAATTGTCCTGCCAGTGCAGCACCACACTGCTTTCCGACGTTACCTGCGCCCATACCTGGCATGGCGGATTGGGCTTATCGCCTCCACTTACCGCATCGCAGTCGCCATTGGTGTTTACATAAGCCTCCACATCAATCACGTCCGTAAAACCTCCGTCGGCAGTGGTTACCGTAATGGTGGTATTGCCCAGCCCACTTGCACGTACAAGCCCCTCGCTGCTGACCGTCGCCACCGCCTCATTTTGACTGCTGAAAATCACCGCCTGATTCGTTGCATTGGCTGGCAGCACGGCAAAGTCCAACAGCTGTTCCTCCTCCAAAGCAAGGCGCAAAGCCGCGGTACTGATCTCCACCCCAGTTACAGGAACTGTTGAGGGGTTGCCAGGACTTACCTCCACCCCTGAAATCAGTATTTTATCGATATAGGCCTTCGAAACACCGCCGCCCCAGCGCTCAATAGTAATTTGGCTGAACTGTGAAGCATCAAAACTGCCCCCACTCAAAGGCACGCTCACTGTCCCCCACTGATTAGCGGGAAAGCTTTTATTGGTGTGGTTGACGTTTCCGCCATCAGCACTTTGCAGCTTCACATTGAGGCCATTCATGCTGCCGCCAATGCCATAACCGCTCAGTTCCAGGGTTCCTCCTGTTGCTTTCAAAGGATCAAAACTGATCGTCAGGGCATGGTCTGCGCCAGGTGCTACACTCTGATCGAGCCCCTGCACATACCTTGAGTCACTCCCTTCTGCCGCCTGCGCCGTGCTTGCCGACGATTCCACATTCCCAAAAGACCCCCAGGCGAGTCCAGCAGTGGTAGCGGCATCGGTATAAATATTATAGGTGATGTTTACAGGTGGCTGCAAACCGCCTTCATCAATTGGTGGCAGCGGATCCGCCGTTTGCCCATTGATTTTCCGCGCGAGCAAACCAGCACCCTGTGTGGCAAGGTAGAGTTTTCCGTTGATCAGTTTCATCTGCTTGGTGGTAGAATAATGCAGGTCGTCCGTCCAGCTGCTCCACTGCACGGAGCCGTCGGCCTGAACGATCCCCTTCATCACCCCATATCCCCAGCGTACATCTTCCCAAATCTGGTAGGTTACATAAAGGGTATGACCATCGGCAAGCATATCGTTGGTCTGGATAATATGATGCGAGGGATCGTACCAGTCAGGTTGCTCAAGGTAATTGAACAAATCAGCATCCCAGAGCACGGCCGAAGCCTCGAAAGTGGTGGCTTCATCTTTGGCCAGCACAATGCCCTTGTACCGCTCATAAGTATAGGTGTATCGGTGCCCATCCCTGTTCACCACGGCCAGCCCGCCCCAGTGCATATTGTTGGTCTGCCCTGTGCTTCGGCTCATTTGTTGCCAGCTGTAGCTGCCATCACTGTTTCGGCTTCCTTTGTAGGTGCCTGAATTATCCTTATAGTACACTTTGTCGGTGTTCTCGGTATCGAAAGCGAAATCAGCCCCGAGGGAGGTTCCGCTGTGAATTTTCCTGAAATAAGGCGCACCAGTATTGATCAGCGAAACGATGTCGTCGCACAGGTAAAGGCCAGTATGGGTAATGACATACAGCCGCTTATAATCCTCGGGATCAGCATGAAATTGCCAAATTCTGTTTTTGGGCAATCCCTTTTTATCGGCTGCGCTGGTACCAAAAGCCAGCTTCTGCCAGTTGTGATTCGGCTGGTCAAGGTCGAGGGTTTTGTAAAGCAAATTCGAGTTGGCCGCAGGGTTCCCGCCACCATAACCCGAGGCGGCATCCATGAGCACAATGGCAGGATCAGTAGGAATAATATGTACGCCGTGCCCATCCTGCACGCCAAAGGTGGTGCGACTTTGCACCCACGAGCCGCCGTTGTCCCAGCTTTCCAGTGCAAGATTATCAGCCTGCCCCTGAATAAGGTAATTGCCATGTCCCGCCATATCATAGGTAAAAGTAGAGGCCGTACCTCGGGAGCGGTAAAAGTCAAGGCCGTTTTCCGTTTTCACATAACCTGTACTCACCACTCGCCAGCCCTCATTTCCCTTGGCCGCATCGCCTGTAAAGTAAGATTGCTGCGCCTGCGTGAATACCCCGCGCTCCACCTCGGGAAGGTTCCATGCCGCAGGAAAATAAGTCTTATTTCGGCAGTTGGCCACATAATAGTTCCAGCCGATGTCGTAGGGAACGGAGCTGTTGTTGCCGTTATGCGACATCACGACCTGAAAAACAGCCGAGGCACTCGCATGGGAAGACAAATCCACGGTGGCCTCAAAAAGCCCTTCATTTGGGTTTTGATCCCGCTGACTCACCAGCACATGGTAGGTGTCGTTCTGGGAATCCTGATACACCAGCGGCTCCCACATCTGGTGGCTATCCCAGCTGCCTTTGCCCAGATCCTGCCATTGCCCATTGGCCAAATCCTGCACAAACAGGCGGGCAAATCCTCCTTTGCGGTATAAAGCAAACAGCCATTTGCCGTCAGCGGAAATATCTGCCCCCCAACAGGCGGCGCCATCCAAACCGGCAGGGGCACTCACCAATGACCAGCTTGAAGCGGTATTGGTGGATTTGAAAAGACCATCGGCGGTACTGATGAATATTTGGCTGCTGTGGTTCGGGTGAACGGTAATCGACTGCACCCGGGGGTCGCCAGAAGCATAGGCAGCCCAGGAACTTTTGTGCCAGTTTTGCCCACCATCCGTAGAGTAGAACAGCTGCTTTACGTCGGTGGTTTCCTGCGGATAATGGCGCAAATGGCCGTCGTTCCCCCGCCAGTTTATCCCCGCAAAAATATGGTCGGGCTGTTGCGCATCAACCGTGATTACCCCTATGGTTTTATCCGCCATAACCGAAGGATGCGTATAGCTCGCCCCCTTGTCTGGACTGATGCTCAAGCCTTTGGCATGCCCAACATAGAAGGTATCTCCATGCCCTTTGGCGACCAAAATAAATGCGGTAGGCAAGTTTTTCGCCGCCCATTGCCAGGAAGTACCATAATCGCTGGTGTAATAAAATCCTTCCATATCAGAAGCCATAAACATTCGGCCAGGAACGGTCGGGTCGCAGGAAAGCCCCTGAACACGACCTCCTGCCCCAGGGTTCAGGGATTGCCAATACTGTGCGTTTGCAGTGCCCACCAGGCTCAAGAGCAAGGTCAGCAGAAAGAAAATGTTTTTCATTTTGTGTTTATTTTGGGTGATGTTATGAAGTGCCTGACGCAATGATCCAAATTATGCTCCGTCCCCCTTGAATGCACCCCCTCCTTTCGCTTCCTCAGAAATTGTTATCCCGCTTATCAGGTAAATGATCAGCTTAAATTTGGGGGTGGTATTAATGGTCCATATTGCTCCTCGGCCAACGATTGAAGCAGGAATAATTCAAGGCAAAAAAAAGTAATGGTCTTTGGATATCCATCGCTCGGCGGAAAGGAAATTGCATTATGCGCGCGCTGTTTTCCTTCGGATTCGAAAAATAGCAGGAATAAAAAAATCACCTGAAAAGTGGAAATCTATGGAATAAAGAAAGATTATGGATGAAATAGGGGGTTTTAATGACCAACTCGCGTTAATGTTGGCCGATTATCTTTGAGTCTAAAAATTCATGTGTATTGATCCTGTTTTCAAAGAAACCGCCACCTGCTTTTGTGTATCTTCAGGAAACATTTTTTTTATGAGGTACAACAAACTAATCGTATTTTTTGTGGCCTGCATTGCTGTAAGCTGCCAAACTAAAACGCCCTTTTATAAAGTTTCAGATCAATCTATTGCTGATATTGATGACCGCATTTTTGGTGCTTTTTTTGAAAAGGCCACCTGGGATCATGAAATTGGTGCCGATGCAGCCATCAGCCTGAAAACCAAAGCGGTTTTTCCCGAAGTGTTGGACTACATGAAGTGGATGAACATTCCTGTGGTGCGATTCCCCGGAGGAACGGCCATTGATTACTACCCCTGGTATAACCTGATAGATCATATGCCGGGGCATCACGATCAACGCCCCGCGAACCTGCATTACGAAGCCATCAACAAAGAAATCAACCATTCCTCTGATGGGCGAATGGGTTTGCATGAGTTCATGACCCTCTGCGGACAGACCAATATGGAACCTATGTTGGTGGTGAATGTGGGTGATGCTTATTTCCATAAAAAGACCATTGAAGAGGCGGCGCAAAATCTTGGGGCTGACTTTGTTTCTTATTGTAATGATACAGAAGGACGGTGGGCGGATCTCCGCGCAAAAAACGGCCATCCAGCGCCCTTTGCCGTCAAATACTGGCAAATTGGCAATGAACCCTGGGCTTTTAAAGGACTGAACCCACGCAACAGAAATGCCGAAAGTGTGAAGCAATATGCGCAGTCGATGATCGCCTATGCCAAAGCCATGAAAGCCGCTGACCCTACGATTCAGTTGTTTATAGATGCTACGGACGATAATGAAAAGCAAATTCTTGCCGCCATCCCTAATGACATCGACTACCTCACTTTCCACAGCTATACCCCCTGGGGCATTCGGAATTTTAAAAAGGACAACCAGCCGATCGATCCGCAGGAGGTGAGTGATAAGGCCGTTTGGCAGGCACTGGTGGCGGCGCCCTTCATTGATCAGCAAACAGGCTACTCGAAGCTGAACAGCAGTGTGCTTCAGAAAAATGACAAACCACTGGCGGTAACAGAATGGAACTGGAATGGCTGGTTTGATGGGGAAGCCAAAAGTAAGCAACCCGCCAACGAACTGCTTGCCTACGGGCTCGGCGCGGGAAGTTACCTGCACGCTATTATGCGGCAGGCGGATAAAATTAAGGTGGCCAATCAGTCCATGTTGTTGGGTACGGGATGGAAAATCAGTGGTATTCGTGTTGATACCACCGAACAGCAGAGGCCGATTATGTACCCATCGGCCATGGTTACGGGCTTGTACAGCCGACATCATGGGCAGCAGCTTCTACCTTTTGAAGGAACAGCCCTGCATTATTATGAGCAGCCCTTCAAGCTCAGCCTCCTGAAGCCTCAGCCAAAAGTCGCCGAGCAGGATATTGTCATTACGGCAGACGCGCAGCATTACTACCTCCATATTTTAAATCGTTCCTACGATGAAAAACGACCGCTCACTTTTGAATTTGAGCAGGAAATTGCCGACGATTATACGGAATACCGCCTGGCGGAAAGTGATGACCACTCGATGAGCCCCTATGCGGGCATCACGACTTTGAATCACCAAAATTACAATAGCACTGACCGCCAACTGACCGTCTGTGTGAGTCCAAAATCTATTGCAATTTTTAAAATACAAAAAGACAACAGATAAGTACTTGGTCAAGGGTAACCGAGCACTTTGTTTTAGCCCATTTGAAACTTAAAATTCACAACGAAAATTTGGTGGATTGTGGAAGTGATCAATAATTCAAAATCAATTCCAATAATCCGAATTTGTCGTAGGATAGTCCGTTTTAAATACCCTCTTACTCATTACTTCTTTTGAAGGGGGCATTTTGGGAAATGCCCCCTATTTTTTTACGCCTTTGGTCACCCCATTTTATCTGCCTAAATTACGGCTGATGAGCTTCCCCTGATCAGGCTTTTCAAAACTCAACAACCTTAAAAACAACATCAACATGTTAGGCATCTTATTAATTTATTGGATCGGAAAATACTATTATAATCTTGCTGATGAACATGACAAGCGCAAATGGGGCTTCGCCTTTTTGGGCATTGGCATTTATTACGCTGGACTACTGTCTTTTGGCTTCCTGATTGGCGTCATCCTCTCACTCATAGACCCAAGCCTGATCGAGCGCATCAACGAATATCTTCTTGCCATTCTGGCACTGCCTGGGGGCATCCTGACAACCTACGCCGTTTATAAATATTTAGAAAAAAAATGGGCAAAGGAGATGAAAAAGTTCGACCATTTAAAGGAAGAAGTCAAAGCCTGGTAAACCCACTGATGATTTTCAGATAGTGGTCACGAGCGAGACGCTCGCACCAGGTAAATATAAATTTCTATATAAACAAAGAATTGCACCCTTTCAGGGTGATAGGGTTTGGGGAGGATAATCCGAGGGGTTTTACCCCTCGCTATGATAGGTAATCCCTTCGGGATATAAAAATAGATTGATTGAGCTCTCGCCTATTTTTACCATGGAATGAATTTCATGGCTATTATAAAAAGTCCCTTCAGGCATGCGCGTAAACTTTTAATTTCGATAATATCAATTAATGGAATATTTCTGTCAATTCAAGAAGGTGATCC
>CANMKE010000023.1 GCA_947498325.1 uncultured Persicobacter sp. | reverse complement strand
TGACAGAAATATTCCATTAATTGATATTATCGAAATTAAAAGTTTACGCGCATGCCTGAAAGGACTTTTTGTAATAGACATGGAATTCATTCCATGGTTAAATGGCGATGGAATCAATTCCATGTGGTGATATAAATTACCATTCAAGTTATTCAACAGCCCCTAATGGAAATAGACTATTCTATACTCTTTATTAAAGTATTTTTATTGATGCAAAATTTGCATAGTTATGAGCATGTTTATCTGAAATAATATAACACCCATAGTTGTCAGAATTGACAGCGGTTATTTTTACACGAAGTATATCGGTTTCATCCATTGTAGAAATTAAGACGTATTCGCAATTGCCCTTCCAATTAACGATATACTCCTTTTTATCGCCCGTTAATTTGTTGGTATGAATTTGTCTGCTATCTGTTCTTTCTATGTAGAATTTTTCCGTTTCAAATGTTCCAATCCGAACCGTTGAACAATTAAGTCCAATTGGCATCCGTATATCTTCATATTTGAGAAGCGGTTTTAGATCATATTTCTTTGCTAAATAATTCAAATACAAGACTCCGCCTATAATTAAAATGGCAGTAAAGGTTAGTGCTTTTTTCATGAAGGGTTCAATGCTTATACCGCCCTGACAAAAAGTGAGCGAAAAGGTATAAATCGCGACCAGCGGAAGATTCCACCAGTCGCCATTCACAAATTTACTTTAAAAATTTTTATTGCTTCAGAATATTCACCTTTCCAATAAAAGTATGATCGGCCTTGTAAAGCATCAGTCGGTAAATGCCACTGTTTAAATCAGCGCATTGCAATTGCTGATCCGTCACCGTCCGCTTGTGGCTACGTCCCATGGCATCAACCATCAAAACATACGCCACAGGTACCTCCAGCAGAATCTTACATTGATCCTGCACGGGGTTTGGGGAAATGAGCCCGAAAAGGTTTTCATCAGCCACCAATGGCGGACGAGGATCCTCGATGGTCAGCACCTCACTGAAATCCGAAGATTCCCCATAAATATTACTGGAGGTGGCCGTGAGCATTAAAGGGTAATCCGAGACCTGCACTTTCAGCACAGCCTCATTCACCTGCAACAGGGAATCATTCCATTGTTCATCATTCAGGTACAAATCATAGCCTGTAAAATTCCCATCACTGATGTTGTTCCACTGAATTTTATACTCATCCTCGGCAAGTTGTTCATAGCGCAGATTCTGAGGCACAAAGGTGTTCTCAAAGGAAACCACATGGAAGTAAATGGATAATGAAGGTGCACGACTCGGGAAAAGGTCATAAGAGGTCGCCGCACGTTTAGCCGCCCCTTCCTCAGGGTTCAGGATAAAGACAAACGGACTGTAAGGTTTGCGCCCTTTGTTATCAATCAGTTCCTGAATTATCGGCCCAATATTTGGCGTTCGCTGTTCAGGAAGACGATCCTGCGCTTTGTCCCAGTAAGGAATATCCCACTGAACGACCGTTTCTGTAGCAGGCCGCTTACTCAAATAGGGGTTGCGATGCGTATCGACAGGTTCTGCGGAATTGTCTGCGTAAATATTGATGATCGAACTGCCTGGTCGGTCATCACGGTCATTCGAAAACTGAATAAACGCACTGTCCACCACGGCACCATGCGGCAGGCCGAAATGCTCAAAATAAAGGCCGACAATATTTTCCCCAATATCAAGATCTCCGAGCATATCAATGCCCCCCGTTAATTTCTCTTCCACATCATGGTTTTGATGGTGGATCTGAAGCTCAATATGGTTTTCCGTTTCTCCCTCCTTGAGCAAGGTAAACAGCAACAGTTCCGAGACGGTGCAACCATAGTCATTTTCCCCTACTAACACATAGCGGTTATTGCCAAATCGGCCAGCAGGATCGACAGAAATCGCCTCGTTTGCCCCATATGCAGGCTCAAGCAAGTTCCCCTCGTGGTCATAGACGCTCAATTTTTCCACACGGTGAACCGCTGCCCAGTCCAGCTCAATTTCAAATACCTCTTCGGAGGTCAGGAGCATCCCCTGTTTTTCGGCAGGCACAGAAAAACTGTTCTCAATATTGTTGTTCAACACCTGACATTGATGCACCTCTGAGCGGTTCAAAATGCCTGAGGCCGATTCTACTTCAAACTGAAATTCATAATCGCCAGCACTTTGGGCAAGCCAGTTGAACGTTGGTGAAAAGTTGGCTTCATCTGCCGTATTCACCTGTTCAGCGTACAGGTAACCATTCACAAACAGCCGTACTTTTGCAGCCGTCGCCCCACCAGTAGCGGCCGAAATGGTCATGTCGGTATCCACACAATATCTTTCCGCAGGAACACTTGAAAAGTTCACGCTTGGCTTCAGCTCACTCACTTCGGCAAAGTCAACCGTAATCTGTCCACCATCAATCACCTCGTCCAGGCGGTAAACCTTCACCTTGCCCTCATGCTCCAAAATAATGTCATAATCCCCCTTAAATACCCGCAATTGATATTCATCTGCCACGCCATCTTCAAAAGCAAGGTCAGTGCTCCACTTGTCATGCACCAGGTCGAAGTATGCTTTTCCGCTTTCCTTCAGTTCCCAGTCCGCTTTATAAATAGGCCCATTATTTCGCCATTGATTCCCACTCCAAGCTCCCCAAATGGTAAAGCCCTCCATCAGTGGTTCCGCAAAACAAACCGTCATGATCCGCTCCATTTCCTCATAAGAGCTCTCTTTCATGTCGAACTCCGTAACGTGCATTGGAATACCATGAACCGCCACCTCTGAAAGGCGTTTGAGCAACTCTTCTGCCGCAGGCATGCTGGACCAAAAATGCCCCTGCATACCAATCACATCCACAGGTCCACCGGCATCAATATACGCATTCAGGTACTCCCCAAACTGCAGGTGAAAATCATTGCCCGACTGAATCAGGTTGTATTCATTGATGACCAGCTTCAAATCTGGCGCTTTCTCCCTGGCAAACTTGTACCATTCTGCACGCTCTTTTGCGTAATCTTCTTCGGAAAGCTTGAGCAGATCCTTGACAATCTTCACCTCATTCACGGGCTCATTCACCAGGTCAATTTCGTAAATCTCATGCTGCAGTTCGGCCATCTGATCTTCAATATGATCATAAATACTCTGACGGATCTCCTCAGGGTCTTCCATTGCCAAAACATCATTGGGTACGGCATTAAATCGGGTACTTTCCCAAATTGTCCCATGCCCACGATTGTCGATTCCCCGCTCTATGAACCACGCTCGAACCCGTCCGTAAAGGGCACGATTGACCTCATTTCTCCAGCCTTTCCATTTGCCGGTATTTTCTACCGTTACGGAATTGAAATTCATGAAATGGTTGAAATAAGGATGGTCTGAACCCAGGGCATAACCCCGTGCCTCAAGGCTTTTTACCTGGTTGATATTGACGGTGGTTCCCCATCGAAAGTGATGCTTTTTCAGCTTCACCCGCAGGGAGGTTTCCCCATCGGTCGGCACATTCAGGGTCTTGATGGTCAGCATTGTTTTCCGATGCTGATTTATTCGCTCATTGGCTTCGGTCTCCCAATCTTGGGCCATCCCCAAAAAAGGAAAAAAAGCCATGGCAGTGAACAGTAGAAAAAGTTTTTTCATCAAAAAATAGAATAAAAAGTGATGGTTGATTTTGAGCATAAAAATGATCAATCTCGTGTGAAAAAAACTTTTAACATCAAGACGATTACTACGAATTGGACAAATCGCAGAAAAGAATCTTAAAACGTTGAACACCATCAGCGGGCTGTTTTCGCCCTCCTACCGCTTTGAAAGCCGCTCCGCACAGGCTTTTGCCCAGGTGGTGGTGCGAGAACCGAAACAATCCACCAAAGAATCTACGCCAATGATCGTCCCCTTCGCCAGGCGCCCCAGAACACTCACTTTTAAAGGCTCATCGGTACCTGAATTGGTCAGCATACCATTTTCATTCACCTGAAACCCCAAGGCCCCTACTACTTTTGTTACCCGTTCATCGGACCTTAAATTCTTGATCAGAGGAGTGGCCACCTTGGCGATATTCGGGCTGTCCAGTACGGTATTTACCATATATTTCAATGAGACCCCACTGCCTCCTTTTTGCATTTTCCAGCCTTGGGCAACAACTTCAACCTGCGGATTTTCTACATATTTCAGGTTTAAAATCCCTTCTGAAACCATGGCGAGCATTTGCGCCACCCCAAGAACAGGCGGGCCATAGGCATAGCGTTTCATTCGCTCGTGTAATGCCAGCGCCTGATTGAAAATATCCTGTGGGCATTTGGTGAAAGACAACGCCCGAAAGAGCATCAGCTGGCAATGTCGCCAAACCTGTCCCATGCAATAATCCAGGGTAATCCACCGCTCCCCTGTGGCCATGCCCATAAAATCTGCAAGTGCCAGGGCAGCGGCTCTGGACTGGGCTAAGATCAATGGATGTTCAAAATGATCGTGCTCGAGCCACTCCCCCAACAGGGCGGCAACGGCGGTTTCGGAAAGCTGATCCTCCGCCCACCGCTGAGGATGCTGCACATAGATTTCCGCCGCAATTTTAGCCATCGGCTGAATAAGAAAATCCAGATTTTCCACCGTCTCCAGCGATGCGCCATGAGCAACTTCTTCGTGTAGGGCCTCCAAGATGCGGGGGGAAGGTGCATAAGTTTTATCGAGAGCGGCATTGAGCGGTTTGGCCGATAGCGGAAGCCCGTCGAGGGAAAAAGGGAAGATGGTCAGGCCCTGATTTTTATTCCGCACATACACCACATGGCCATGAACATCTTGTTCGAAACGGCCACTCCACTCGCCCACAGCCCTGACCACATCGAGCATCGCCAGGCCGAATCCCCGCAACCCCAAACCTGTCGGTGCATTTCCTTCGAAATCCCATGCGCGAAAAGCCGACACAGGGTAAGGCTGCACCCCTAAATGCGTGGGGAGGGAAGTCGCCGATTGCCAACGATCAAGCTGCTCATCGAGCTCGGTACGCTGATGCCCAACCGTCAGCAGGGCCTCATCCACACGATAATGTTGCTGCCCACCCACCGAGAGCCGCAGATGGTCAGACTGCCATTCGAGTCCACAAACTTCCGCCTGAAACAACCGCACCGCCTGCCGCTGTACCAAAGGCAATACCAGGCTGTAAAATCGCGCCTGCAGGTACCGCCCAATTTTTGCACGCGGCGGATAAATATCGGGCTGTTCATCGGCCTTTGTTTCCTTTTGATCCCACTGTTCGGCCCACGCGAGAAAGGAGGGAAAAGCAGGCACCTCCACCATGCAGGAGGTCGCTGGGCGTTCTGGCAGTTCGAGGGTTCGCTCAGCAATATTAATCCAGTTCGTTGCGGGCTGCGAAGGGGCATATACGGGTCCACAACCCCAGGCCGAACCCGTTTCAAACAGCCATATCTGTACGTGATCAAGCTGTTGCTGAAGTTGTTCAACCATTTGCTCGAGGGCAAACAAGCCTCGGGGGCCCATGCCAATGATGGCCAGTGTTTTTTTCTGCATTGAACTGAATTAAAGATTGATCGAACACTATTTTAACCTGTGCTCCTTTGGGTATTTACGAATGATCTGCAGGTCAGACGTCCTTCAGTTCCGCCACTTTCCGCCCAAAGTGGATGGTTTCAATTTTCAGCCCATTATTAAGGCAAAAGCGGTGAGTTTCCACTTCCTCGAAAGAAGCATTCACAGCCATGTGGTCATAATTATTTTCAAAGCAAAAGCCCTGCAGCCACATCATCAGCGCCTTCCCGTAACCCTTGCCGCGATGCTTTTGCGCCGTAACCATATCGTCGATAAACAGGGTTTTTCCACTGACCAACTGATGCAGCGTCCGAAAGCCCACCAAGGCCACTGGTTTCTTTCCATCAAGAATGTACATCACCTGATAACCTTCCTTGAATTGGTGTTTGACCAAATCTTTGAAATGTAACAGATCATACTGCGGACGCAATTCCGCAAATAAGGGATACAGCATTTCAAGGTCGGTCACCTTTGCTTTCTGAATTTTTGTCATAAGTCTAACGAATTAATTTTCATTAAATCTAACAAATGATCGGGCGCAATGATTTGTAATATTCGATTTTCGACATAAATAACTGACTATAGTGTATTCAAAAACCGAGCATCCTCCTGCAAATTCGGTTTTTGGAAATGGTTTGAATTATTTTTCATCAATAGCGATGCGACGTACCCCTCCACTTGCGCAAAAAAATAGTGTACACTCCTTTGGCTTACAGCACTATGGAACATACACTATCATTAAAATCAGTCCTTAAAATATTAAAACGGCTGCTGTGCAGGGCGCTTGCTTTGGGTTTTCAATTCCAAAATCCCCCCCTGAATAAGCTCAAACCACGGAAGCTGCCCATCACGTACTGGCGTTCCATTCCACTGCGCTTTGCTGAGGTAGGTTCCTTTGCTTTTGGCCCCTTTAAGCACGATGTCCACCGATTTCCCAAGATAGAAATCTTGGTCAAGGCTGATATGCACCCGATCAAAAAGTGGGGTCGACAACTGAAATTGCGGATCGGCCGTGGCGCCGCCCTGAAGGTCAAACAGCCCCATGGAGGCCATAACATACCACGCCCCAAGCTGCCCCTGATCTTCATCCTGCCCATATCCATAACCGTGAATGAGGTCATATCCATAAAATCCATTGCAAATTGCCCGAACCCAGTATTGGGTATCCGCAAAATCGCCTGCCTTATTGAACAGGTACGCCATGTGCAGGCTTGGCTGATTCCCATGATTATAACCTGCCTCAACCCCTGAAAAAGCACTTTTCTCTCCTTCAAAATGGCCACAGAAGGCGCCTTTTTCCGCCTCAGCAAGCAGCTTGTTCAGCCTGCTGACAAATTGATCCTGCCCGATTTTTTCAATCAATCGCTCAGGCTCATGAGGCACATAAAAGGTGTATTGCAAGGCATTTCCTTCCTGAAATCCCGCCCAGGCCGCTTTAGGATCAAAGGGCTCAAGCTTTTCCCCTGAAGTCCAAATTGGGCGGATCATACCTGTTTCAGCATCATAAAGCTGTTCCCAGCCATGCGACAGACGCTCGAAAGTTTTGGCATCCTGCGGGTGCCCGAGTTTCTCTGCCAGTGCTTTTGCCGCATGCGCGCTGAAGGAATATTCCATCGTGTGCGATGCCCCGAAGGAGGAGCCGTCAACCCCAGAGCCCGAATAATATTTATTGTTGTAACTCAGGGGCACATAGCCTTTTTCCACAAACACCTTCACATCGGCCTTGCCCGCCCCAGGAACGCGCTCCCGCCATTCCAGTTCATTTTTTCGGACTGCCGCATAGGCGAGGGAATCATCATACGTCCCCACACCTTTCAGAAGGGCTGAACCGACCACAAGTCCCGTGAAATTGGTGCCCACTCCCGAGACAAATTTTCCTGCGGCCAAGCCATCCGAGAGCCAACCACTGTCCTTAAAATGATCGAGCTGCGTTTGTACAAAATCGTGAAAATACTGCGGATAAACCAAAGACCACAATTGGGTAAGGTTCCAGAATGCCCCCCAAACGGCATCGGTATTATAATGATGGTAGGCAGGAGTTCCCTGTGCATTAAGGGCTATTTGCCCTACGGTACCATCATTTTTGGGGTACTGCCCATTGGCATCACTGCTCAAACCCCGCCCAAGCAACGCGTGAAACAAACCCGTATAGAACTTTCGCTGATCCACCTCTTTACCACCCGTGAGGGTGATTTTTCCCAGCGCCTGCTCCCAGTCTGCTTGAGCCTGCACTCTGGCCTGCTCAAAATTCATGCTATCCGCCTCCACTTTAAGATTGTTGGCGGCATTGGCACAGGAGGTGTAACTGAGGCCTATTTTGACCGTCAGGGCCTCCCCTTGAAGGTCGCCAAAATTCAACCGAATACCTATCCCAGGGCCTTGACCAGCCATGGGGCTGCTGAGCACTTTATCGTCACGGAAAACCTCCGAAGCGACAATCTTTTTATCCAGCGCCGCAAAAAAATACATTTTCACTGTTGCGCCCGGCTGATACGCCTTGACATATTCTGGAGCGGTAATTACATAGCCCTGCACATGCTTTTCGTCGATCTGTTGCACAAAAGCATCCATCACTTCCCCCGACTCTCCTTGCTGGTGGCCTACATCGAAAATCAGCCGTGCATCCGTTGCGTCGCCGAAATTGAAACGCTGAAAAGCCACCCTTTTTGTGGCGGTCAGTTCTGCCTCAATGGGGGCATCCGTGAGTACCACACGGTAATAGCCTGGCTGAGCGACTTCAGAATTTTTATCAAAGCGAGAACGATAGCCCTGATCAGGATGCTCAAGGGTAGAGGGTATTGTCGGGCCCTGCCCCACAACGGGCATCAGGCTGATACCTCCGATCTGAAACTCATGGAAACAGGAAAATCCTTCGATGGAATGGTGTTCGTTATCATAGCCTACGGCCTCCCATCCCCATCGATTACCATAGGAGGCATCGGTGGAAGGAGCGGGCTTGGCCATACCAAAAGGCACAGCGGCGGGCGTATAGAAAAACCAGCGAGCATGGGAAGCCCCAATATTTGGATTCACCATACTGACCAGCGGCTGAGCAAACCCTTCGTAAACGAGCCCAATAATAAGCCCAACAAAAAGTAAAAATCGCTTCTTCATAATAAAAAATGACAATGGGGGAAAATAGGATGCCCGCACGGATGATAGACATCGGCACAGGCATCAATAAATATTTGAAGTCATCGCAATGATGCCCCGAGGAAGATTGATATTACAGCGGTTGATCAACACGCCCATGCAGGCGAACCACCTGATGATGACAGGCCGCCACCATAGCAATATTAACCTTCATGTACTAATTCTTCTTCGACAACTTTAAGCTTCTTTTTATCGAAAAGCGCAATTGAAAATATCACCGCAATACAGAACAATAACGCACACAGACTCCAGGAGTGCCCTACGGTATCTGTTAAATAGCCCATGATGGGCGGCACCACAGCGCCTCCCGAAACGGCCATGATCATCAGGCCTGACAGAGGATCCGCATGCTGAGGGAATTCGCGCAGCACTTTGGCAAAAACCACCGGAAAAATAGGTGCCGCACCCAAAGCCAGCAGCACGATACCCACCTGGGCGAAAATCACGGACGGACCAGTAAAGAGCAAGACAAATCCTGCGAAAGCCACCACCAGGGCGGTCAGGAAAAACACCCGTTCCTTGACAAACTGCAGCAAAAAGGTCGTCAGGAAACGACCGCCCATTGTGGCAAGAAAGTAGATGCTGATCATCAGGCTGCCCATTTCCATACTTTGGTCGTGGTGCTCCACCAAAAAGCTTGAAATTTTGGCATACATCCCCACATCAAGGCCAACACACAGCAAAATACTGAGGAATGCCAAGCGCACAGGCTTTAACTTCAGCAAGCCAAAACAAGAGGCGAAAGTCGGCAGGGGTTGTGCAGACGACTGTACTTTATTTTCGATCGTGAGAAGCCACAAACTCACCAGCAAAGAGATGCCTCCATAAAGGGCAAACAGCAGTCGCCAGTTATTGGCCTGAAAGGCAAAAAAGGCCACCAGCACCGGGCCACAAAATGAGGCTGCGGATTTGAGAATCTGCCCTGCTGAAAGCCAGGAAGCCAGCTTGTCGTCCCCATTAACCTCCATCATCAGTGGATTGACCGACACCTGAATCAGGGTGTTTCCTGCTCCCAGCACGGCAAAGGCCACCAGCATACTGCTGTATTCATACATGGCGATGGGCAGAATACAGGCCACCGCATTCAGCAAAATCCCCAACAGCAGCACATTGCGTTTTCCCCATTTGAGTTGCGCAATACCTGCCGGTAGCGAGAGCAACAAAAACCAGATGAACACCATCGAGGGAATCAGCTGTGCGGCACTTTCAGAGAGCTGAAAATCCTTCTTGATGTAGCCCACAGACACCCCAACGATGTCCACAAAGCCCATCACCAGGAAGGCTGCCAAAAGCGGTAAAATTTTTTTAAGTTTCATAGTAGGTTTATTTGGTTAAAAAATGTTGTGTCTCGTCTCCTCCCCACAATCTCAGCGCATCGATGGCGGTCATTAAAACCCCTGCCGAACCACGGAAGGTTCCAGAACCCGACGGCTTGTTATCCACAGAATACCACTCGTAAAAACCATTATTTTCTTTCACACGCTTCACCATAGGCTCAAGCGCTTCCACCGCCTCGTTCACATAACCGTATTTCACCAGCTGAATAACCATCCGGGCACCAAACCACGTCCAGTCGCCACCGTTTTGGTAGCCGTAAGGATACATGCCTTTGTTTTTAAAATAGCCCTCAGGATAGGTAGGATACATGGTCAGGCCAATCGATGGCGCACCAGAGGCTTTTACATTCTCCTGCATCTTGTGGTAGGCCGCCAGTACCTGCTCCTTAGTCAAAAGTCCGGCCTCAATCGCCACTGCCGTTCCCCCATGATAATAGATTTCATTTTCATTGAAATCCTCCGGGAAAGGTGAACCATCCAGGTAAAGGTGCGGAATAAATTTCTGTGCTTTTTCATCCCACAATTGCGCCATGGTGGCTTTGGCAATCTGGCGATGCAGTTTTTGCCATTGCGCGATTTTTGGCGCAGCCGTTTCCATCTCCGACAGGTTCTGCAGGGCAATCAGGAACATGGCATTGTCATAAATATCAATACTGAAATGGGTATTTTCATCGATTTCCACCCCCCAGTCATGCTCAGGCTGTACATCTCCCCAATCGGAAGTTGTCGCACCGGTGAGCAAGCCATACTGTTCACTGAAGCGCGATGTGAGCAGAAAATTTACTGCCGACTCCATGCGCTCAAGGAGGGTCTGTCCCTCGATTTGCTCAGTCAGAATACTGCGGTCCCCAGTGGCTTGAATATACTTATAAACCGATTGGATCAAAGAAGATTCCTGGTCGGTTTCCACCGTATTTTTATGGAAAACAATCCCCTCCACACCAGCTTTTTTATGGTAATAGAGGCTGTCGTAAGGCTTGCCTTTGGGCACAATCACGAAGCCATCGGCAATATTGCCGTCGTCCCCCTGAATGCGGAAAAATGTCAATAGATTCCTGCGGACCTCCTGCTGATCAATCACTTTCAGCGAATGGGTAATGAAGGTATTGAAATCACGCACCCAAACTTCCCCATAGCCATCGCCGGCATTAAAACCCGTAGAGAGGACTTTCAGCCCCTTTTTCTCCACAAAATCATAATCGGGATTTTCCTTGATCTCCTTCGATAGCTGACTTTTATCCTGTGATTGTTGTTCGCTTTTTTGGCAAGCCATAAGGCTCATCGCCAATGAAATATATACCAGTGTTTTCTTCATCATTCATCTCATTAAAAAATACGGACGGTTCCCCCAGCTTTCGGCAACACCAATGAGGTGCAGAAAAATATCTCTCGCTCTGCTGGAAGCAACAACCCATATAAAGGTTAAAAATTGACGCTAATTTTACATTCAGCGCATTCCTTGATCTGGTGGTCAGTGGCTGTAAATCAGTTGGCTGCAAATCATTCTGATTGCAAGGCACAACAGTCAAAAAAACTGCTTGATCCACTCACCTGTGTAAGTACTCGGCCAAAAAATAACTTGTTAAATCTGACGGGTGATCCCTGCCTTCTGAAGGGTAGCATTTTGTACTCCCATCCCCGATCACCAGCCACTTTTTTTGGCATCAGATCGCTTTCTGTTAAAAGCAGTAATTACACAAACGCCATCTGACCAAGTGCTTTGTTGGGGTTAAAAATTATTTCGTTAATCGTTCAGGGAGCCCCAATCCCCATTTTTTATTTGGCATCGGCCCCATTTCCAGCTCCAGCGTTCCTCCTTGAAGCAAGCTTTCTGCGGAAAAGAAAAAAGTATCCAGTGGCTGCCCGTTGAGCTTTGCCGACTGCACATATTTATTTATTCTTGACGTATTATGGGCCTTGATCGTGAAAGATTTCCCCCTACCGAATTGCTCGCCAAGGTCAATGGTTACTTCCTCAAAAAGTGGTGAGCCAATTTCATAAACAGGCGCTGTTTGCGTACCACCGTCAATTTGAAACAAACCAATAGCGTTCATCACAAACCACGCGGACATCTGCCCCTGATCCTCATCTCCAAGGTAGGCATTTGCTGGCTCAAAACCATAATATCTGTCCATGATTGATCGGCTCCAACGTTGTGTCTCCCAGGGGCGTCCGACATAATTGAACAACCACGCAAAGTGCATCGACTGCTGATTACCCTGAATCACCGGATAATCCCAGTACAAATCATTAGGGGCATTGTATCGCCATTTTTCACTCTCCTCAAAACCCCAGTTCAGCCTTTTAACAAACTCCTTCTTGCCGATCATCTCTGCCAGTGCGGGCACATCCTGCGGCACAAAAAAGGTCAGCTGCCAGGCATTCCCCTCTACATAATGGTGATTTGCACCACTTTTGAAAGGGTCAAAATCCGTTTTCCAATTGCCCTCCGCATCACGCATACGAGCGAAACCTGTCGCAGGATCAATCACATTTTTCCACCAGTAGCCCCGATCATTATAGCGCTCATAATCTGCCATTTTCCCCAAAGATTTGGCAAACTGACCAACGGTCCAATCGTCAAAAGAATATTCCAGTGAGTTGGAAAAACGCCCTTCGTCATAAGGCACATAATGGTGTTTTAGATAAGTTTCCAGATCGCGGTTACCCGCAAAACCACCACCCACCTGTTGCGCTGGGGTCTCCTGCATTTTCTTCACGGCTTCAAACATCAGTTCCGGATCATAATCACGGATCCCCATCTGATAGGCGCCAATCATCATCGGAATTTCATGTTCTGCCACCATCACCGGAATATACTCCATTCCTGCAGGCCCTTTGGCCAGCCATCCGTCTGTTTTGTACATCGCCAGCTGCGAACGCACCCATCGGTTCGACCATTCCGGAGCAACAAGGTTCCATACCTGATTGAGGTTCCAGAAGGTGTTCCAGAAAGCATCGCAACCCAAGGCAAGATCATCAGGACGCTCCAAAGTTTGTACCCGCTCCGAGGCATCTCGCCATTGCCCATTCACATCCGAGAAAGTATTTCGCTCGCAGAAAGAGCGGTACATACTGGAATAAAAGCGCATCTTTTCGCGGGCATCATCGCTGCTGATGTTCACCCTTGAAAGCAAGTCGTTCCATACCTGATGCTGATGCTCAACCACGGCGTCAAAATCCCATCCGAAGGGCTGATCAATTTCTTTGGCTAAATTCTCACGGGCGTTGTCAATAGAAACAAAAGATATCCCACTTTTCACCTGTACCACACGCGATTTCCGAAGGTCGAAGGTAACATACGCACCGGCATCAGCCACATTCTTCCCTTTCACCTCCTGACTGTTTTTTGAAACCACATCGTTTTTCCACGTGCCGAAATGCTTTATTGGCTGATCAAATTTCAGGACAAAATGAACTTTATATTCTTGGTCGATACCGCCGGCCCAGGTATTGGGAGTCTTCTGATCACTGTAACCTTCAATGGTATAGTCATCCATTTTTCTAAGCTCAAAATCTTCCAGATTATACCAATATTCCGTCGGAATCTGAAGATCAATCATCACCCGGCCCGTCTTTCCTTTATTGAAAGTATAACGCTGAAAGCCCGCCCTTGTCGTGGAGGTCAGTTCCGCCTGAATGTCATGATCCGTCAGGTGGACGCTGTAAAGTCCGATGCCGGATTTTTCCGACTGCTTATCAAACCTCGACCGGTATCCACTGTCAGGCAAATGCTCATCGCCTGTCTGAATTTGCAATGCGCCCTGTGTCGGCATCATGCCCAGGCCCGAAACCGTCCACTCGTGCAAATGACTGAAACAGCCGATGCTTTCAATGGTCGGGTCATAACCTGCCTGCCAGCCGTAATTCTGATTATCAGGACTCAATTTAACCATCGAAAATGGCATCCATGGGCCAGGGGCAATCATCCATCTGCTGTGTGCACTCCCGAGCTGTGTATCAACATAATGCGCAGGGCCTGCTATTGGCTGCGGCTTTCGCAATACGGTTCCAGCTTTCCATAATTTTCCGTCGAGATAAAGTTCATACTGACTCTCGGTAGGCTGACTGACCGCAGGCATGGGCGCTTCGAGCAGGTAACGCCCCTGTTCTATTTTCTTGCTTAAAATATTCTTATTATCCAATTTAACTACTAAATCAGGACGAGAAGAAATATGCTCTAAATCCAATAATAAAGGCTGATATGATTGGTTGCCGTTACGAAGCGTATAGCTGGCAGCTTTTGCAGATCGAAGGTAAGCTTTTTTCGGTTGCTCCAGTGCTGTTGCTGGCCCTTGCAAACCAACATGGTCAAACATCAGCCAGGAGCCCTGAAGCGTGGTGAGCTGTATGGCATTTCCTCCCTGCTGAATCCAGGCATTGGGCACTTCCACCACAATTTGCTGAGCTTTGGCTGCCGACAGGTCGCCCTTGAGTGCGGCATCGCCTCCACCGTTGGCAAGCATTACTTTTTGGATATGCCCATTGACGGTCACCTTCAGTTCCGGTGCATTTTCCGATGGCGTGTCGAGAAGGTCGATCAACAGCCGGTAATCTCCATCAAGAGGCTTGGCCTTGACATCAAAAAGAAAATTAAGAAAATGGGACCGAATGCCGGCCGTGCCACTGGTGCCACCCCAGGCGTCGGCAGGGCCAGGTAAAATGAAAGGGAAATCCGTGGCAGGCTTGGACACCCCAACCAGAAAATATTTATCCTCCCAGCCAAAGTCATGCGAAAGAAAAGCCTGATAACCTTCCTTCCACAGTGCAAAATCTGTGGCCTGACCATCCTTTTTACCTACCGACCAAATTTCCTGTCCGAAGGCATTGAGTGAAAAAAACAGGCTGCACAAACAGCCCAAAAACCAGCGTTGATATATGTTCATAACTCAAAAAATTTGAATATCCCTTATGATGATCAAATATAAGGAATTCCTATATGTATGGACATACTGAAGGTCGCTAAAGCATCAAATAATCGTTTTTAGAAACAAATAACATACTTTGGGATATTATTTGAGCGATATTAATTTAGGCCCAATCTCTCGCCTTGAGAACATAGTCCCCTATCTATGAATGTCAATCTCATACACAAAAGCATTCCCCTGATAATAGCCCACATTATATTCAATCGGCGCTCCGTGTCGATCTTTCACCTGCCGAACACGTTTTAACACCGCCCCTTTTCTCGGGATATCCAATTGCGCTGCCAACGCTTTGGTGGCCAGCACTGCCTGAATCCGCTCTGCGGAAATCGCCGGAACAACCCCCAGGTCCTGCTCCAAAATTTCATACAAAGAGCGGTTAAAATCCTCCTGCCCCGTTAGCCCCAGTGCCGGATGAAAATACGACTCAAAATAAACCAGGCACCGCCCTTCAATTTCCCGAAGCCGCTTCAGGCACAATACCGACGCCCCCCGTTCCAAC
This sequence comes from uncultured Persicobacter sp., assembly GCA_947498325.1. GTDB lineage: Bacteria > Bacteroidota > Bacteroidia > Cytophagales > Cyclobacteriaceae > Persicobacter > Persicobacter psychrovividus. The sequence goes on along the minus strand of CANMKE010000023.1, from coordinate 68,975 downwards.
TGGAAAAAAGCCGCACATTCTTCCGGTGCACTGACCCAGTCAATTTCAAGCGAACGATTGTTCAGGAGCCTGCCCGCCTCATTCATTTCATGGGTAAAGCTGTGCCATTCCTTCAGCTTGGTCATCACTGCCCCCTGCCCCTGCACCACGGAGGTCCCGACGCCCTTCTTCCGCACCAGAAGCCCCTCCACGACGAGCTGATTGATCGCCTGACGGACAGTATTTCTGGAAATCTCCAACTGTTCCGCCAAATCCACTTCTTTAGGCAATAGCGCCCCCTGCTGATACTGCTCCTGCAGCATCAGTTCGCGCAAATACTGGGATAATTGCTGATAGATTGGCGTAGCGGATTGATGATCAATTTTAAACTTTGACATACGACACTTATATATTGGAATATCAATATTTATAAAAATTATTGATTCCTTGTTTAATGATAATGGCAAGTTGGTTAAAGATCTTGAACTTGACAACAATTAAACCCTCACTACAGCAAATTCTGCGAACTTGAGTAATATTTGACGTATCGGGATATTTCCGAAAGCATAAAAATGAGCGGATGATGATTTACAATGCTGCTGTAAAAAACGCTTGAGCACAAAAAAAACACCCCATGAAGAAGGCATCAAAACTGCCATTCATGGGGTGCTCTATTCAATAAATTCATCAAACAAATGCGCCTTTTTATCAGGCGATATGGCTCATCTCGTGAATCGTGAATTCAGCGACTGCACCTTCGGTCGCCGCCATATAATCTTTCAGGTGCTGATTACCCATATGCTCCTGCCATAGTTCGCGGTTTTCCCAGTTTTCGAAAAACAAAAACAAGTTGGGGTTTTCATTGTCCTGATGCAAATCATAACTGATACAGCCTGCTTCTGCGCGGGTAACATCAATCAGTTTCAATAATTCTGATTTCACCAATGCTACTTGTGTAGGTTCAGCTAAAATTTTTGCGACGATTGTTAATTTTCTGTTAGACATTTTAGTTTTTGTTTGTAACCCCTGCCCATCCCGCTGCTTCAATAAAAAACGGAATGAACAAGATCATTCTTTAGTACTTTACTTTTTACAGTTGCAAAACTAAGTACAGCTAAGTTATGCTCCAATATCTATCCAAATGGATAGTATAAAAAAATGTTCAACAATAGCCGATCATCACGATAAAAAACACTGATTGAAGCACCTCAGGGCGGTTTATTTTTAGTCAAAATAAAAAGGCCCGCACTTCAAAAAAAGCACGGGCAACAAATTAGAACTGAACAAAAGTCTAATTCTACACGACTAATCGTTTTTAAAAACTGAAATCAAAAATGGTTTCACTATTAAACTCTTCCCCTTTTTCAGGATTCCTGAAGGGAAGTTGGCCTGATTGATGGCATCGGGGTAGTTTTGTGTTTCTATGCAAAAGCCCTGTCTTTGATTAAAAGCACCTTCGAGATAATTGCCGACATAAAACTGAAAACAGGGTTGGTCAGAATATACTTTCAGCTGCACATTGGTGGCCGAAGATTTCGCTTCAGCAACCAGCCCTGTAATCCTTCGGTAATTATTGACCACAAAATTATGATCATAGCCCCGTGCACTTTTCAGCTGCGGGTCGTTGGCATTAATTTCTTCCCCAATCTGTTTGAAATAGCTGAAATCAAAAGGGCTGTCCGCCACCAGCGCCCTTTCTCCAATAGGAATAGAATGCTCATCGGTGGGAGTGAATTGCGAAGCATGAAACTTCATCTCATGCAACAGGCAATCCTTACTTTCTGTGCCTTCAAGGTTAAAATAACTGTGATTGGTCAGGTTCAGTGGGGTATCTTCAGAACTGCTTGCCTGATAATTGATTTTCAGCTGATTTTCATCCGTAAGCTGATAGGTAACGGAAATTTGAAGCGCTCCAGGGTAACCTTCCTCCCCGTCTGCTGCGGTTGCCCGCATCCTGATGGTTTGCTCGTCCAGCACTTCCGTTTGCCATACTTTGCGGTTGAATCCGCGGCGTCCGCCGTGCAAATGGTGGTTTCCAGCATTTTGCGCCACCTGATATTGCTTGCCATTGAGGGTAAAGGTTCCATTAGCCACCCTGTTGGCTACCCTGCCCACCAGCGCACCCACATAAAAAGGATCTGCCTCATAATCGGCCAGGGTTTCATATTGCAAAACCACATTCTTAAAATCGCCATTGCCCATCGGCAGGTTAATACTCCTGATAATCGCACCATAAGTCAGTAGTTCCACTTCCATATTATGGCGGTTGGTCATTACAAAAGCGCTTACCTTTTGTCCTTCAGAAGTAATTCCAAAATCACTTGATTGAATACTCATAAAAATACTCTCCTTTCCCGTGTGAAAAATAAGGTACTGCCAAAGCAAGTCCCGAACACTTTGGGCTACATTAACTGTAGCTTTAATCAGCGTGTATAAAAAAACGCTCTTATGTGATAACAAAAATTATAACCACGCTAAAGCCATTTCCCCTGCTTTATTACAGGGCCTTCAACACCAAAAATCAATCGATAAAAAGCGGTTATCCACCAAAAAAAAATCAGCTTATCGATCTCAAAAAATCCCCTTTCACTCTCATTCAGTGTGGTTTTTAAAGGTAACAAGCATCTGTTCCTTTTGCAATAGCCTGTTCATTTTATGATTTTATTCAGAATGATTATTGTTAAGTCCACTAAAAGAGCCCTCACCACCACCAACAGATCAGCCCGCGACACCTTCAGCAAGAAAGAAGCCTACAAATTAGAAGGAATATTGCGGCACAAACCTTAGCTTCGCAACAAAAAAAGGCAGGGTTTTGGCTGATCCTGTATCTGTTTTATTGAAGAATTTTATGAGCGTACCTCCGATTTCCTACAACAGCATTTTGCACCCCCTTCCCGCAGGCATCGACATTGCCCAACTGCCTGCGCAGTTCACTTACCCGTTCAACTACACCCCGCATGCTGCAGCCGTGGCGGTGGCCGAAGAATTACAGCAATACCTTGCTCAAAAATCGGAATGGGCTGAAGAGCTTTCGCTGAACAGAACAGGCGGACATATCGGGAAAATGTTTGGGGTGCTGATCGTGGAAACGCCCACAGGAGAAAAGGGCTACCTGACGGCATTTTCTGGCGCCATTGGCGGAAAAAATGACTGGCAGGGGTTTGTCCCTACGCTCTACGACCGCTTTGACCCCGAGGGTTTTTTCAAAATTGGCGAGGAGGAAATCAATAAAATTAACCGAAAGGTGGAGGCCTTCGAACAGTCGGAGGAATATCAGCAGGCGAAGGTCAGGGCTGTGCGTACCCGTGAGGAATCGGAACTGAAGATTGAGGCGATCAAACAGGAAGTGAAGGCACGAAAAGCACAAAGAGCCCTTGAGCGCACCGCCGCTGCCGAGCAGCTTTCGCCTGAGGATTTTGAGGCCCTTTTAAACCGCTTCAGTTTTGCAAGTCAGCACGACCGCCGTTGGATGAAAGGCGCCATAAAAGAGGAAAAGCGGAAAGTTGCCATTGCACAGGAGCAGCTTCAACAACTTTCCTCCGCCATCAAAAACTTGAAGGAGGAGCGTCGGGAGCGGTCGAACAAAATTCAGCAACAGATATTCGATTGCTACAACTTTTTAAATATCCGTGGGGAGCGCAAGAGCGTCCGTGAAATTTTCGGGGAAGAACTTCCTCCTGCAGGTGCGGGAGACTGTGCAGGCCCACGCCTTTTGCAATATGCCTTTGCCCATCAGCTGAAGCCCATTTGCATGGCTGAATTCTGGTATGGCACTTCCCCAAAAACGGTCATCAGAAAACACCTGCGCTATTATCCGGCCTGTCGGGGAAAGTGCAAACCAATTTTTGAGCATATGCTCCAGGGGCTTGACATTGAGCCCAACCCCATGCACGGACGAATGATCAACCCTGAAAAAATCAAGCTGATTTATGAAGATGATGACATTGTGGTGGTCAATAAGCCTTCTGGCTTTCTTTCTGTACCCGGCAAAGAAATTTCTGATTCCATACAGGAACGGGTAAAGCAGCAATGCCCTGACGCCACCGGCCCCATGATTGTGCACCGGCTTGATATGGACACTTCGGGCGTGATGGTGGTGGCCAAAAATGACGCCGCCTACAAACATTTGCAGATGCAATTCATCAAAAGAACGGTCAATAAAAGATACACTGCGATTTTGGAAGGGTATGTTAAAAAAACCGATGGCTATATCGATTTGCCGCTGCGTGTCGATCTGGACAATCGCCCCAACCAGATGGTGTGCTTTGAGCACGGTAAACATGCCCGAACCCATTTCGAGGTAATTTGGCGAAAGAACGGGCAGACGAAGATTCATTTCCATCCGATTACCGGGCGGACGCACCAACTGCGGATGCACGCTTCACATGCCGACGGGCTGAACTGCCCTATTGTGGGGGATGATCTTTATGGACAGCGGGCACACCGGTTGCACCTGCATGCGGAAATGCTCGAGATCGTTCACCCGGTGCGTAAAGAGCCTATGACTTTTCATATTCCTGCTGATTTCAGCAAAAAAGAATAGCGGAGCATTGCCAATTTTGAACCAAGAAAGGATTTTTGGCCCAACAGACAAAAACCTGCGAATGCAGGTTGAGTTTGACTTTCAAATGAATGCCACAGGTTGTTGCAGGAACGACCTTGATGATTGTTCACAACAATGATTTAAATAAAATATACTGGATAACCATCCGCAGCTTGTGATTGCTGACTGATCGAAAATATTCGCCAATCGCCAATCACAAGCACTCGATGGTCATTTTTTCCGCCTAAAAACTACCGCACACTTGCCTGACGCAAATCGCTGCAAACCTCCACGCCAAATATCTTCAGCAACTGAATACGCTGCAAATAAGTCGCGCCATTCAGCAAAGCAAGCGCTACACGGTCCGCTTTTCTGTTCTGCCATTGCTCCAGCTCCGAGCCTTTCACCCAGTCGTTGAAGGCGCCCATTGCTGGCCCGCACCATATCTGGTAATCCATCTCACGACCCTGTGCACCGCTGTTTGCCCAGCTCGACGATAAGCCGAGATACCAACGGAAGATCAAAGCCATCTTACGCTTAGGATTGCCCTTCGCACGGATAATTTGCTCAGGGTCCCGTGCTTCAAAAAAGGACACACATGACTGCCAGATATTTTCAAGGGTATCTTTGAAAACCGTTTTTTCCAGCACCGCACGATCCTTGGCAGGAATCTCATCAATGCCATTATATTGCTGATAGAAGTCATAAAGCTTCTGCGCACGCATACCGAACAGTGTTCCTTTTTTCAGCACCTGTAATTTTACGCCCAGCTCGAACATATCCGAAGCCGGCGCCATCATGATGTCCGCCATACCAGCATTGGCCAATACTTTTCGAACATAATCCGAAGAGCCCGACTCCAGACAAGCCTGGTTAATGGAACCGGTTACCACATAATCGGCACCCATCGAGAAAGCACCCAGCGTAGATTCCGGGGTGGAAATCCCTCCACCTGCACCAACACGTACAGCCACAGGATATTGCAACTCCTGCTGCAACTGATTTCTCAAATTCAAAATAGAGGGCAAAAGGCAAACCAGCGAACGGTTGTCCGTATGCCCACCAGAATCCGCCTCAACGGTAATATCATCCGCCACCGGCAATTGCTGCGCTAAACTTGCCTGCTCAGCCGAAATATGACCTGCAGCCACCAGCTTTTCCAAAATTGCCACCGGTGCCGGACGCATGAATTTCTCCGCCACTTCAAGTCGGGAAATTTTGGCAATAATCCTGTTGCCCACCTTCACCGAACCATCTACATTTCTTGATAAGCCCGCCGCCCGGAAGCGCACCACATGCGCTGTTAAATCCATAAAAGCCGAAGCCTCAATCACCTTGACGCCCTTGCGCAAAAACAACTCGCAAGCCTCCCGTTCCAAAGCCTCCTCGTTCGGGCTGTGGATCAGGTTAAAAGCATATGGGCCTTCAGGAAGTGCCGCCTGAATCTTGTCAATCGCCTGCTCGATGCGCGCAGGAACCAAGCCGCCTGCTCCAAAAGAACACAGCATGCCCGCCTTGCCAAAAGCAATCACCAAATCCTCCGAAGAGATACCATTGGCCATGGCACCGCCCATATAGTTATAGGACAAGCCATAAGTTTTCCGGAAGTTTGCATCGCCCAGTTGTCGGGCATCCACTGCCGGAAGCATGCCCAAAAGTTCCAAGGTCTGCAAGTCCGCAGGGTTATCCGTGCCCATGCCACAGGCAAGGCCTACTTCACCTTCCGTATTCCGAACGATGTACACTGCCTCGGTGCATTCCTGCAAAGTGCGTCGTATATCCGCTTCCGAAAACGACAGCCTGTCGCTACTTCCGAACCATTTATTGTTTGTCGTTGGCAATGCAGAACGCATGGCCGGTTTTGTTATTGTTATCATTGTTATATGCTGTTATTTTTTGGTCAAGCATCTCGCTTGGATCAACCTTTAATGAAGACATTAGTCCAAGCGGGACGCTTGAACTAATGTGGGACTAATGTTGGATTATCACGCACCGCGCAACTCAACACCAAGATTTTCCACCTCGTAAATCCGCAATTCACCTTTCCACAAGGATGCATCGGCTACAATCACCACTTGGTTACCCTCAGTGCGCACCTCTTTGATATGTACCTCAAGGTTCATCTCATGATCCGTCTGCAAAATTTGCCCACGGTATTTCCAAACCGTTTTATGGGCACCACCTACATGCTGAATGGTCGCATTTTGCAGGTTTTTACCCAATCCCTGTTGCACAGCATATAACTGAATCGCCTGATACATCGCTTCCACACCAAGCGAGCCGGGCATTACGCTGTCCTGATAAAAGTGGCAGGTAAAGAACCACTCGTGTGCTTTCACTTCTTTGGAGGCAAACACATAGCCCTGCCCATGTTTTCCGCCGTCCTTGATCACCGTTGCGCGGTCAATCAGTTTCAGTTGCTGACCCGACAAATGCAGCTGTGGCGATGCAGAAAATATTGGGCTGAATAATTTTTTCTGTGCAAAAGGGCTCGACAAATCAATGCTCATGCCTCCGGCTTTCGCCTCATCTTTCCACGGTTTGACAATCTTTCCCTGATCCAGACCTGCCTGCGAGGCGAGGTCGTCTTTGGTGAAAAACCCAAAAGAGGATGTTCCTTTATAAAACAACTCCCCATCAACGAATAACTCAAAGCGGTAACGCTGAAGCACGGTGCCCGCCAAGTTGGTGTGACTGTACAAACAGGACTTATTGGTTACTGTCTTGCCACGAAGATCCACCCACTTCACCATTTCTCCGTCACCATCAAGGTTACGGAAGAACAAATCCTTATCAGGGAAGGCCAAAGTAGAACCGAGGTACGCCCCCAAGAAACCACAAGGCTGAAGCGCCACCTCCATCAATACCGAATACGGCATCTCCGGCGAGGCATTTTGCTGATAATACCAGGCATCTGCCGGCACATCATATTCGGAAGTAATCACCGGACTGTTATTGAAGGTATGGCGCTCGCCATCCACCGACAATACCCTGCTGATAAACTGCAAATCCGTGTTTGGTTGACGTGACAGGCAACGCCCCTCATAAACATCATATTCCGGACCGAAGCAATCACTCACTTTTCCCAAAGCAAACTGCGTTATCTGCGACTCATTGAACAAGACCGGTTGCTCGGTCGGCTTCACTTCAATGCCGTTGACCAAATTTTTGGTTGATTTCAGGTAATTCGGATTGTCCTTCTCCTGCAATTTCAGGCCGAGATTCTCAAAAAATACGGCAATGTAGCCATCATAATGAATCTCCAGATCGGCAATTACATAAGGCTCCGGCGTCAGGCCGATTTCCTTCACGTCCATCTTATAAATCAGCTGACCATCTTTAGCAGGTACTTCTTTTCGGCAACGCACCTTCTGCGGAACACCCAAAACCGGCTGAAAACGCGCATCCTTTGTCAGGCGTTGCATCCCAAGATACATCATGAAGAAGCGCAACAACTGTCCGCCACCTTCGGCCTGTAACGAGCCCGCCAAAACTTCATCATCACGGAAGTGGCAAGGGAAATACCAGTCATCAGCTTTCAGGTCTTTTACCGCCTCAATATAGCCAAGACCTGAAGTACCTCCGGTACGCTCCACTTTCGTGATGCGATCCAGCATCAGAATCTCTTCAGGAGGCAGACGCAAAGATTTATTTTTACCATTGCTGATGTAGTTCTCATTAAAACAGGACACAAAATCACCGGCAACCATATTGCGCAGTTCCTCCTTATTGAAAGTCGTTTTATCACACGCCAAAAGTGGGGTAAAGAACTGCTTTTTACGTCCTGCACGGTCAGCCAATTCCGAAGGAGAGAAAACAACCCCCTGCCCTTCTGCCAGTTCAGCATCGGAGAAGAAACCAGCACATCCGCCATCCATTTTCAATACCAGGCGGTCTTCAACATAGCATTTGTAGCTGAAGAAGAACAGCAAATTTTTGCCATTTCTGACATAATTATTGATGCTGATATCATAACGGAGCGTTTGTCCTTCATAAGGAAGATCATCCATGAAAGTCAGCGTACAATCCAACAGGCGATACACATACTCCCCTTTATTTTCAAAATCAATCCCCAGATAAGAGATCAGCAACAAATCACACTGCCCAGACTCTACGGCCACTGCCCAAGGAATCTGCTGATCGGTCGTGAACTTAGAGCCGTAAGGAATATCATATTCCGTCGTTACGGTCGAAGGCTTGTACTCATGCGTTTTGGCATTAAGGTCGGTTACCCTGCTCACCAGCAAATAAGGGTGCATCGGTAACATTACCCGACGCTTATAACTGTCGATCACCGAAAACTCCTCGCCAAAAACATCGGCAATTTTACCTGTGGCAAAAGTTTCAAGGTCTTTTTCATCCCAAATGACTTTTTTGCCATTCAGGTACATAGGATCATTATAATCCTGAAGTTTCAAGCCATTTTCACCCAATTGGGCTTCAACAGAAAAAGTGGTCGTATTCATATGATTGTTGTCCGTGATGTTTAATTTTTGAGCCGCCCCCCCGAAAGAAGTAGCGGTATTTTCAGTAGTGGCTGCCTGAGCGGTCTGCTGTAATGGCGCTGCCGACTGCTGAAGCATTTCCGAATGACTTTTATGGCCATTTTTAGTGCTGGCAACGGCTGTTTTGGTAATGCCGGTCTGAAACAACGCCCGATGTGTTGCCGTCAGGGCAAACTCTCGGTAGGGCTCTCCCCCCGTTTTCAGGCTGATATTTAAAATTTTCTCCTGTGGCTTTTCTGCCTCCGGTGTGTAAAAATCAGTAAGGTTTACCGCTACACCATGCGCCATCATCATGGCAGTGGTAGCACACAGATTTTTCAGTGCACTCACCCCTTTGCGGTCAGAAGGAATGCAAACATGCGGCTTATCCTTCAGGTTGATGTCCGTCCAGCGGCTGAGGGTCGCATTGGCGCCCACCTCCACAAACAGGCGGTGCCCATCGGCATGCAAGCTGCGGGTAAGCATTGGCCAGTTCACTTTCTGGCAACAAACCTCCATGGCATTTTCTGCCAAAGCCTGTTGTTCCAGCGGTAAAGGTTTGCCCGTTACGCCCGAATAAAAAGCGAGTGGTGGCTTCGATTCGATAGGCAACATGTGCATCTCAATGAAAGCCTCCGTTTCCCGTCGGCAGAAATCATGATGTACAATATTGTTGTTGCGGATTTCCATACCCTGCAGACCGAATTTTTCCAATGCCTGAAGCAAAGCGGTACGGTCACCAGAAATAATGATCTCCTCGTCGGTGTTGATAAAAGACAAAAAGACTTCTTCATGCAGCGGCAACAGCTCGGCAGTACACCAGTCGGCCAGGGTGTTGTAACCCGACATACCACCACGCACATTCAGCAAATAGCTCGTCCATCGGCCTCTGGCTTCTTTGGGCGTAACGCCCCAGTGTTCGGCAAGGAGGGTCAGTCGCCCACCTACTTTTTCCGAAAACAGGTTGGAGGTCAAAAACTTCTGATCGATATATTTGGCGCTCCATACATTCTGCGCATACATCATCGAGCTGGTTTCGCCCATGCTGTAACCCAGCACGGCATCCCCTGGCACGCCCAGTTTTTCCTGATAAATATGGGTCAGCATTGCAGAATAGGTACAACCTGCCGACATCATCGGCAGCGCCATGCTGCGCAATCTGCGAAGTTGCTGACGTTGCTCTTCCTCATTGAGGGCATGCAGGTTTCGGGGATAAATCTCGGGAGCAAAAATCGCCGACTGCATATGGTTTACCCTTGATCGGATCACGTCATATAAATCTGGAAAAGCCTGAAACAAGGCTGTTCCCAGACCGATATAAGCCGAGCCCGCACCAGGGTACATCCAGGCAATTTTACCCTCTTCACCCAATGGGTTAGGTGTAAAATAACTGCCCGAAGGTGTTTGCAATGTTTTTCCGGCTTTGGCACAGCTGAGCAGATTTTTACCGAAAAGCGCCAGCTCTCTTTTAAGTTCCTTTGGGTTTGCGGCGACAATTACTGCCACGGCAACGGATTTAGAAGTGGAAAACGCTTCACACAACCGATCCGACAAATCCGTGAAATCCGCCGAAGAAGCCACCTGCGCAAAAATTTCCGCCTGTAATGCTTCTACCGTAGGTGCAGAAAAAGGAAACAACCTTGCGCCCCCTTTCTTCAGGTAGGCTGATCCTTTGCTGGAAGTCGGGTGGCTGCCTTCTGACAAAATCAGGTGAGCGGCGGTACCATCTGAACTGATGCCCTGAACACCTGCCACCAGACGCTGGGCATAAACTTCGGGAAACCATGGCGTGGAAACCGTTGGGAAATAAAAAGCCGAGTCCGACAGTTGTGTTTCTGTTTTTGGGGCAGACCATTGTGGAATTGCCGGCACAAAACGATGATACAACGACAGGGCCGTTTTAATGATAGAGGCAATGCCCGAGGCCGAAAAAGTATGGCCAATATGCGCTTTGGCTGTTCCTATTGCTGTGGTAGGATAAGCCGGCATCCCTTCTGCAAGCGGCGGCATTTTAGGGAATAAAGCACTCAGGGCTTCCATCTCTGCGGCATCATCATGTGCAACGCCATTTGCGGCCACCTCAATCAGCCCGACCTCTTTGGCGGTTACCTTTGCCTGCTTCATCGCTTGCTGGGCAGCGGATTTGATCGTCTCGCTATCCACGGCACCACGCAAGTCGGTTTTTTGCGACTGCACAATGGCCAGACCGTCCATATATGCATAAACGCGCTCATTGGTGATGTCGGATTTGCGCTTGAGCACAATGGCCCCGGCACCCTCCCCAACGAGCCAGCCGCTGGTATCTTTGCTCCATGAGCATGATGCGGTACCGTCATTCATCGGATGAAGGTGGTGTCTCGTCGCCACACCTTCTAAACTTCCGGCCAAGTCAATGGCCCCTAATACTACGGCGTCCACTTCGCCTGTGGCCAGCAGGTTTTGTCCTACTTCAAGTGCTTTGTAAACCGCATTTTCATTGGATGAAATGGTAAATGATGGACCTGTAAAATCCCATAAAGCAGAAATTCTACTGGAAATGATGTTGCCGATAAAGCCGGTATGCTCGCTTGGCGAGTGGTCATCAAAGGCTGGGAAAATCGCATTTCTAAGAATGCCTGTCAGGGAAGATTCCTTGGCATCTTCCATCGACAAGCCTGCCTGTTCGAGTGCCTGTGTAACCTGCCAACTCAAATCCCATCGCCCCATTCGGTGATGTATTTCGAGCTCAGACTCCATGGCCATCAGCACGGCAACATTGGCGCCTTTACCCTCAAGACCCTCCATTTGAGCATCTTTGAGTGCCTGATCGGCCACCTTGAGCATTAAAGTTTGCTGAAAGGTCAGGCGCTGGGCTTCTTTAGGCTGAATTTTAAATCGGCGCAAATTCAGGTCGAAGGACTCCAGCCAGTTGCCCTGAATTTTCTCTGCTTCGGGCAGGCCGAACAAACGACTTACCGAAGGCAACTGCTCCAGGCCTTTCCATCGGCGTGGAGGCAATGAGCGAAAATGTTGTTTTCCTTCAAAAAGCGTGAAATAGAACTCTTCCAAATTGGTTACTTCCCCAAAATGCAAGTCCATCCCCGTGATCGCCAAAGGTGAAGGGCTGTATTTCTCGGCTGTTTTTTCTGCTGAAGAAGTACTTTGTTGCTCCTGTTCTTCTTCGTAAGCCGATAAAATAATATGCCCATTCGTTCCCCCGAAACCGAAGGCATTAATCCCTGCACGGGGGGTGCCATTTTTGGCATTCCACGCCTGATTCTCCAGCACCATCTGTTCGCCGCCTACCTTACAGCCATCCACCTGCAAAGGTGCATCGACTTTGATGGTGGCGGGAATAAATTTTTCGCGCATCGCCAGTACTACCTTCATCAGGCCCGTCATGCCGGCGGCGGTCAGCAAATGTCCCATATTTGATTTCACCGAACCAATTTGTGGAGGATTGCTTCCAAAAAAATCACTGATGGAGTTCATCTCTGTTTTGTCGCCGAGTGGTGTTCCGGTGGCATGGCACTCCAAATAGTCGATTTGCTGAGGGGTAACATCCGTTTGAGCGTAGGCCCTTTCAAATGCTAATTTTTGTCCTTTGGGATTTGGGCTGAGCAAAAATTTACCTTTGCCGTCGTTGGATAACCCTACGGCATCAATGACTGCCAGAATCTGGTCGCCCTGTGCTTCTGCATCCGACAGGCGCTTCAGCACCACCATGCCCGCTCCTTCCGCAGAAGTGAGCCCACCGGAAGCACTTTGCAGTGGTGCCGAGGTTTCGTGCATGCGTGGATAGGCATGAAAATACGAAAAGCCCATGTGAATAAACAGGGGATCGGATCCGCTGACCGCTCCGGCCAGCATCATATTGGATTTCCCGCTCAACAGTTCATCACACGCCAGCTTTACGGCATACAATGAAGACGCACAGGCGGCATCCAGGGCGTAGTGTGTGCCTTTCAGTCCAACAGCCTGCGCAATTAAAGCTGCGGGGGCATTGGAAAGCAGGGTGTTTTCGAGGCTTGCTGAATAATTGGTCTGGTAAGGTGGGACCTTCACTTGGTGGCCAGTCAGTTCGGTGATCAGCTCCTGCGCCATATCAGCATAAACCTCTGAAAGCAATTGGCGGGAACGCTGGGTGGGAAACGACAAATTACCCATGATTACGCCACAGTCGGCCATGGGCTTACCCCAGTATCCGGCATGTTTCAGCGCCTCACGGGCAACAAATAATGACCATTGAAATTGTTTGTCCTGCTGAAGCAAAACGTCCGCTTTAAGCTGAAATCCTTCCGCATCAAACTGAAAATCTTTTACATAGCCTCCGCGGAGGGAGTAACATTTGTCAAGTTTTCCTTTTTCGTCGTGGTAGTATTTTGCAGGCTCAGCACCAAACTGTTCCTTTCCAGACTTGCTCACCAGGTCTTTATTGTCCATCAGGTTGGTCCAGAACTGGTCCAGGTTATCAGAACCGGGAAAAAGCCCTCCCATCCCGATGATGGCGATTTTTTCTTTATGATTACTCATGTTGTGTGTCAGTGGGTTGTGATTGACAAAGGACATTGCCCGTATCAATGCAACTATCGCGAGAGTCCCTCTCGTGATAGCCATTCAATAGAATAGTTGTACTTTCTCACAAGACAGCGTCTTGCGAGAAAGTATCACCCACCCCCGGCACAAGCGGGACGCTTGCGCCAGGGGTGGATTTAATTAATTCCAGGCAAGTTCCTTGCTGATGGTTACACCAGCACGGTGGCTCTTCATATACAGTTCACCCGTTTCCGCATCGAAAGCTTCAATGTCGGCTTCCATACTGAAATCATCAGATTTCAATACCTTCAGCAAAACATAGAACGGCCTGCCAAATGGCAACGCGCTGTAGGTTTCCACCCACTCGGTACGCAAGGGCAAGGAGGCACAGTCGTGATACTTCCGTACCCAAACCAAAAGCCCCTGATACATAATATCCGTGAGGAATGGGTTCAGTGCTTTAACAGGGAATTGCCCCTGACGCTCTGGCGCTACGCCCTGATGCTCACAAAGCAACAGGCATTGTTCCTTTGTTACAGAGATAATCTGCTTTACGCCCTGAAAATCCGTTCCGTGAAACAGTGTGCCATCGGCATAAATTCCCGAAGCATCCTGCACTTCTACCGCCTGAACTTGTGGTAAAGGCAAGATCGGTGCCTGCGGCTGATCTGCAAGCAGGTGTACGGTGGACTGATAATGGTTCAGTGGCAGCTTTCCGCCGCTATCCGAAGAAATGGTTACTTTCACGGTGATCTGCTGCTCGTCCTTGCTGATTTCCTCGAGGGTCAGCAAGTATTCAAGAGGCTGCTTGCCATCAAAGACGATCCCTTTGAACAGCTTGGCATCTTCCACGCGGTGCACCTGATATCCGGCATAAAAATCTGCCGCCGATTGGGCCATCCATACCGAAGCATTGATGATTGGCAGAACGGCATTGCCCTGAATTTTATGATGATCCAAAAATGGATTGGCTTCTTCCGTCAGTACCCTGCTGATCACGTGCTTGGCTAAATCACCATCCGTTGGTGCTTTGGCCAAAGGAAGAGTTCCTCCCAAAATCACCTGTGGCTGATCTGCAAAAGCAGTGCTCAGCTGATCGACCATCGCTATGGGGCCCTCCTGTGAAGGCACCAGGCTCACGCCGTGGGCTTCAAACATTTTCTTGAGTTCCCCAGAGACCATTCCGGCATCCCAGGCACCCCAGTTAATAGACGTTACGTGCCATTCAGGATGATTTTTCTTGAATACATGTGCTGTTCTGTTCAACACCTCATTGGCAATGGCATAGTCGGTTTGCCCAACATTTCCATAAAATCCGGCTACTGAGGAGAAGAAAACCACATGCTTGATACTGTGGATGTCCACCAGTTGGGTTACCGCCTGCAGTCCCTGAATTTTCACATCGTAAACGGCGTCAAAATCTGCTTCCGTTTTGTCTTCTATCAGTTTATCTGCGAGTCGGCCAGCGCCATGAACCAAGCCGGTAATGGTGCCTGTTTTAGCAACGACCGGCTGTACGGCAGCTTTCAGCGATTCCACATCTGTTACATCGGCCGAAACATAATAGGCTTCTGCTCCTTGCGATCGCATGAAGGCCATATTTTCCAAAATCTCTCGCTGTGCCTCCACACCACCAACCAATTTATTGATGGTTCTCGGCAAAGGTTTCTCCCCTTGTGCCTTCAGGAATTCCATGGCTTTTCTTTTCAGTCCGGGACTGTCAGCAATGCCATTTGCCCATGACGGCTCCGTGGTGCTCAGGGCGGAACGTCCGACGAGGATAAACTTACACTTGAAGGTCGTTGCCATCGCTTTTACACAATCTGCTGTTACGCCTCTTGCCCCACCAGTAACCAAAAAGACCGCCTGCTGA
The DNA here is from genome assembly GCA_947498325.1 of uncultured Persicobacter sp. Classification (GTDB taxonomy): domain Bacteria; phylum Bacteroidota; class Bacteroidia; order Cytophagales; family Cyclobacteriaceae; genus Persicobacter; species Persicobacter psychrovividus. Next base: position 53,581 of record CANMKE010000023.1, on the reverse strand, counting down.
TCAATGGTAGAGGTCAGTGATGTATCTTTTAGCGGAGGCATTTCTTCCGCCACCAATACTGCCCGTTGCCCCGATGCATTGTAGGCGATATCGCTCATGCACTGATCGGCATCATGCATCTCGGCAATGATCAAATCGGCCACTGCGGAAGGGTGAAGTGTTAAATCGAAGTCCACACTGCGGCAAAACACCTTCGACCATTCGAGGTTCAGAGATTTGGTCAGCCCATACAGGCCACCGCCCACTACCGAGACATTCCCCGGGTTGGCGGTTCCGAGTGCGCCATCGAGTCGGGTGATGGTCATGAAGCTGGTGCGCTGCTCTTCCGCCAGCTTGTTCAGGCTTGCTTTCAAATGTTTGACAAGCAAGAAAACCATTTTCACCAATGCTTTTTCGGTTTCGAAATGGCGACCAAGCTGCCCCAATGGGAATCGGAAATGAGGGTGCAAAGCCACCACATTTGCCACGGGAGCATTCATGGAAAGTACCGCATTTTTTATGGCTTCATCGCTGATTTCTGGCAGTAAAATTTCCTTTACGCCAGCCGGAAGGCTTACCAATGCTTTCCTTACCAGTGATTCAGGAGGAGTCAATACCACCACCTGATGCCCATGGCTCAACAGGTGTTCACATAAGGTTGCCGTAAGGGCTGTGCCCTCGTTGGTCAGTACCGTTAATGCACCTACTTTACCTTTAATGATGAGCTGATCTGCCTGAGGAATCCATTTCAATCGAACGGCAGCGCGTGGTACGCCTGGATAATTGCCTGACACGTATTGGGTCAGGCCATGATCTTTCCCGGCGTTGCTGTTTCTGTGGTTGCGCCCGCTTTCCCTGCAATATATTCCGCAATTTGATCCAAGGTGCGCAATTCTGCCAAATCTGATGGATTAACACCCTGAATTGATGGATTAGCATCGGTCATCGCGCCGAAAATCTCTACACGCTTGATCGAGTCAATTCCCAAATCAGCTTCCATGTCCATCGACATTTCCAACATCTCGGCTGGGTAGCCTGTCTTCTCTGCGATCACTTCCATTAATGAAGCATCGATGTCTGAACGACTTAAACCATTTGAAGCCGCTGGCGCTGATGCTGCTACTGGTGCTGAAGTTGCAGTTGGGGTTGCAGTTGGGGCTGCTACCGGTGCTGCCGCTGCTGGCTGAGCTGTTGCACCCGCTTTACCTGCAATATATTCCGCGATTTGATCCAAGGTGCGCAATTCTGCCAAGTCCGATGGATTAACACCCTGAATTGATGGATTGGCATCGGTCATCGCTCCGAAAATCTCTACACGCTTGATCGAGTCAATTCCCAAATCAGCTTCCATGTCCATCGACATTTCCAACATCTCGGCCGGGTAGCCTGTCTTCTCTGCGATCACTTCCATTAATGAAGCATCGATGTCTGAACGACTCAAACCATTTGAAGCCGCTGGGGCTGATGCTGCTACTGGTGCTGAAGTTGGAGTTGGGGTTGCAGTTGGGGCTGCTACCGGTGCTGCCGCTGCTGGCTGAGCTGTTGCACCCGCTTTACCTGCAATATATTCCGCGATTTGATCCAAAGTGCGCAATTCCGCCAAATCTGATGGATTAACACCCTGAATTGATGGGTTGGCATCCGTCATCGCTCCGAAAATCTCTACACGCTTGATCGAGTCAATTCCCAAATCAGCTTCCATGTCCATCGACATTTCCAACATCTCGGCTGGGTAGCCTGTCTTCTCTGCGATCACTTCCATTAAAGAGGCGTCGATGTCTGAACGACTCAAACCATTTGAAGCTGATGGTGCTACTGGTGCTGAAGCTGGTGTTGGTGTTGGTGTTGCAGTTGGTGCTGCTACTGGTGCTGCCGCAGCTGGCTGAGCCGTTGCACCCGCTTTGCCTGCAATATATTCCGCGATTTGATCCAAGGTGCGCAATTCCGCCAAATCTGATGGATTAACACCCTGAATTGATGGATTGGCATCGGTCATTGCTCCGAAAATCTCTACACGCTTGATCGAGTCAATTCCCAAATCAGCTTCCATGTCCATCGACATTTCCAACATCTCCGAAGGGTAGCCTGTCTTCTCAGCGATCACTTCCATTAATGAAGCATCGATGTCTGAACGACTTAAACCATTTGAAGCCGCTGGCGCTGATGCTGCTACTGGTGCTGATGTTGGAGTTGGAGTTGGTGTTGGGGCTGCTACCGGTGCCGCCGCTGCTGGCTGAGCCGTTGCTCCCGCTTTACCTGCAATATATTCCGCGATTTGATCCAAGGTGCGCAATTCCGCCAAATCTGATGGATTAACACCCTGAATTGATGGATTGGCATCGGTCATTGCTCCGAAAATCTCTACACGCTTGATCGAGTCAATTCCCAAATCAGCTTCCATGTCCATTGACATTTCCAACATCTCCGAAGGGTAACCTGTCTTCTCAGCGATCACGGCCATTAATGAAGCATCGATGTCTGAACGATTCAAACCATTTGAAGCTGCTGGCGCTGATGTTGCTACTGGCGCTGGTACTGGTGTTGGTGTTGGTGTTGGCGCTGCTACTGGTGCTGAAGTTGGAGTTGGAGTTGGCGTCGCTACTTCGGCAGGGGCTGCCACAGGTACGGCCGTTGGCTGAGGGCTTGCAGCAACAGGCGCCTCCTGAGGGGCAGGAGCTTCAATTGCGGCCTGTGGCTGTGCCTGAACACCGCCACCAAGCAGATTACCCAGCGGTTGCTGGAATATTGCCGCCAACATATTTTCAATTCTACTCTGCTGAGCGGTCAATCGCTCTAAATCTGCTGCAATTTTATCTAACTGTGCTTGCGTAGCCATGGATTCTTTCGTTTCTGATTCCTGTTTTTGTTGTAATTTTTCCTGAACATAGGCAGCGATGTCCTGTGTTTCCACCATCACCGTTTCGATTTCTTCCGCCAGTCCCTGGGCAGGGGCCTCGGTGGTTGCCGAGCCTGCATTGTCGATGGCAATGGCAATGGCCTCTTTCCATGCCTGCTGACGCTGCGGAGAAACATAGTTGTTGCCACTGATCTCGACATTCATCTTCCCTTTAGGGGTTGGCGCGGTCAATGGTCGCTGGAACTGATCAAACTGCTGAACGGGCATGCCCAATACAGCAAGCTGCATCACCGCCTCACGCAGTTGTTGCTCACTGTTTTTCTTGGCGTTGGCATTCATCGCCACCACCGTATGCGGACGATCACCCAAAATATCTTTTACCAGATTGGAAAGGATATTCTTGGGGCCAAATTCCACAAAAATTCGTCCGCCCGCGGCGTAAATATTTTCGATCTGCTCGCGGAAATGTACCGGACTCAGCATATGTTTTTTCAGGCTTGCCTTGATGCGCTCAGGCTCATTTTCAAAAGGCTGTCCGCTGGTATTGGAATACACCTGCTTGTCTGTTGCCCGAAAAGTCGCCTGCTCAATTTCTGCAGCAAAAGGTGCCGAAGCATGCTCGACGTATGGCGTATGGAAAGCTGCTGCTACGGGCAACATCGTGGCCATCAGTCCTTCCGCTTTCAGGCTGTCTTTCAACTTTTCAAGGCTTGCAGTCTCCCCGCCAAGGATCACCTGCTGATTCGAGTTGATGTTCGCTACCTGCACATTAGGGAAGGCTTGTAACTTTGGTGCAATGGCCTCTGCTGATGTTTTAACAGCAAGCATTGAACCGGCATCAGTGCCTGTATTGGCTCCCATTGCCGCACCACGCGCAGAAGATAAATGGTGGAAGGTCGCCTCATCGATCACCCCCGCCGCCCAAAGGGCTGTGATTTCTCCGTAACTGTGGCCGGCGAAAAAGTCTGCGTTAAAACCTGCCGATGCCAGCAACTGATACATGCCGGCACTCAATGCGCCAATAGCAGGCTGTGCATGATTTGTTTTGGTCAGTTCGGCCTGCTGTGCTTTTTGTGCTTCTGCATCAAAAGCCGGAACAGGAAAAACGGTATCGGTCAGTAATGGCAACCCTTGTGCCTGACGAACCTGATTGGCCGCTTCAAAACTTTTTCGTACCGGTGGGAAGCTGCACGCAAGGGCATTTCCCATATTGGTGTACTGAGACCCCTGACCTGCAAATAAGGCTACGGCCTTTTCGTTGGCTTCTGTAGCCCTGAACCAAATGCCAAGCAGTGGATGTGACCACGACTGCGCTCCTGGTTTTTCGCTGAGTAACTTCAGCGCTGCAATAAATTTTTTGTTGGCTTCCTGAACGCCTTTGGCTACGAAGCCCACTCGTGGGTGCGTTGCCGGAATTTGCTGTTGTGCCGATTTTACGGCAAGTTCTTTCAGGTAGAAGGTGGCATCTTCCGCAGTTTCAAGCGCCTTTAAGTGTGCGCTGACAACGCCCTGAAGTTCGGCTGTAGTAGGTGCCGACAACAGGATGCCCTGAAACAGTTGATGAACCCGATAGGCCTCATCAGTAGAAGTATGCTCTTCCATTGCCATATGAAGGTTCACACCGCCAAAGCCAAAAGCGCTGACACTCGCCCGGCGAGGCAGGTGTGAATCCTTTCTGAACCACGGTCTTGTCATGCTGTTGATGTACAAGGGTGATTTTTCAATTTCCATTTTTGGGTTGGGCTTGCTGACGTTGATCGTGCCCGGCAACACCTTATGGTGTAATGCCAAAGCGGCTTTGATCATTCCTGCAACACCCGCAGCAGCCTTACAATGGCCTACCTGCGATTTTACACTCCCCAGTGCAATATGATTTTTGCGGTCGTTGCCTTCCGAGAACACCATGCCCATAGAGCGGGCCTCGGAAGCATCACCAGCATTGGTACCTGTTCCGTGTGCTTCGATCAGCCCGACGGTATGTGCGGGATAACCCGACTCCTCATAGGCACGGCCCATTGCCAATGCCTGCCCTTCCGGGCGAGGGGCATAAATACTTTTATATCGTCCGTCGCTTGATCCGCCGATCCCTTTCAGTACCGCATAAATACGGTCGCCGTCACGCTCTGCATCTTCAAGGCGTTTACAGACGATCATGCCGACACCTTCACCGATCAGCATTCCGTCGCCTTCATGATCGAAAGGACGGATACTGCCCTGTTTGGAGAATGCCGGTGTTTTGGAGAACGACATATACATGAATGGGGAGTTGTCGGTATCTACCCCTCCGGTGATCATCATGTCGCAACGGCCCTCGATGAGTTCGCCAACGGCCATTTTTATGGCTGATAACGATGCCGCACAGGCCGCATCAACCACAGAGTTAATGCCTCCGAGGTCGAAGCGGTTCGCTACCCGACCAGAGATCACATTACCCAACATTCCAGGAAAAGAGTTCTCTGTCCATGGAATGTAGGCCTTTTTCATTTTTTCTATTGCCTGATCAATCTTTGCCTGTGGCAAACCCATTGATGAAAGCACTTTTTGCCAGATAGGATACTGGAGTCTGCCGGTGAGTGGGGTAATTAATTTTTGTCCACCACCTACACCCAGAATACAACCTGTACGCTCACGCATTGCGGCAGTGAAGGCGTCCGATCCTGGTGCGTAACCGGCATCAATCAGTGCATCCCGTGCCACCAGCAAGGAAAGCAACTGTGAAGCATCAGTAACTTCAAGGATGTTTGGTGGAAGTCCGAATTCCATAGGGTTGAAGCCCAGATCAGGAAGGAAACCGCCCATCTTACAATAGGATTTATCCTCGGCGCGAGGATCTGCATCGTAATAATCTTCCACTGCCCATCGGGAGGCAGGAACTTCAGTAATACAATCAACACCATCGACAATATTTTCCCAATATTGGTCGAGGTTTTTAGAGTCTGCAAAGGCAGATGCCATTCCGACAATTGCCACTGGAGTTTCCTTTAATAATTGATTGGTGTCAGCCATAAAAATATTTGGTTTGTTACGGTTATGCCGTTATTTTTTTCATTTCACAAACGTATAGGCAATTCCGACCCCTGTTTTGTGACAAAATTCGATAATTTTTTATGAAAATAATGAACAAAAATAAAACTGAAGTCGTTGCGCGCCCTAAGCATGAGGGAGTTAGGGCTCATCATTTTTTTGAAAAAATTAACCTTCAGTTTCCAATCAACTGATTAGTTTCAGGAAATGAACAAGCCCATGCCATCGCTATAATGGTCTTTGCTGACCAATGCCTCCTCCCGCTCCTAATCTCCAAACGGCCTCCACCATTCCCACAGGTAAAAAGGAAACTGAGACCTAAAACCATCTTTTTATCCGCCTCATAAAATGGGCAAAAAAAGTTATTTCGCCCCCTCGGTATAGGAACAAAAAAAATAGCCCCTAACTTTGTATTCTAAATCGATTGAATTCATGAAAAAAGCGCATGCAGCCCTCGCACTGGGGGCCCTTTTGATCTCCGCATCACCTGTTTTTATTAAAGCGGCCGCCGCACCGGGCGTCATTGCTGTATTTTACCGACTGCTGATCGGTTCGCTGGTGATTCTTTTTCCATTCCTGTGGACTACCTTCAAAAACAACACACGCTATCCGCTCAAAGGGATTGCCATTGCCACACTTGCCGGCATATTCCTTGCCTCCGATATGGCCCTTTGGTCTATGGGAATCATGGCTTCCAATGCCACCATGCCCACCTTGGTGGTCAATCTGGCCTCCCTGTGGGTGGGAATCGGTGCAACCCTCTTTTTTAAGGAGCGCCATCCGGTGACCTTTTGGCTGGGTTTGCTTGCGGCCTTTACGGGGGTATCCTTTTTGATTATCCACGACTTTTACGTGCCGGCAGGTCTATTGGAGGGCTTACTCCTCGGCTTGCTCGCTGGTCTGTTTTATGCCGGCTTTATGCTGTGTACCCAAAGCGGCAGAAAGCAGCTTGAAACCATCCCTTTTCTGTTTTTCAGTTCCATCGCCACCACGGTAGCCCTGGGGCTTTACGCCCTATTGCTTCACGCCCCCTTTACTGGCTACTCCTTGCATTCATGGCAAATGTTTGCCGCAATGGGTATTTTGATTCAGGCCGGAGCCTGGTTTATGATCAATTATGCGCAGGGACATATCCGCGCGTCACTGGTATCGCCCACCCTGTTGATTCAGCCGATCTTCTCTGCCGTAATCGCCTGGCTGTGGCTTGGCGAAACCCTTTCCCTTTGGCACATCAGCGGAGGGATTATTGTCGTGATTGGTATTTATATGGTGCACTTCTCCACCCAAAAGGGCAAAACCAAAAAACGACCTCAGCAAAGCCCGACCCCTACTGTGGAGATCCACGAATAAGGCAATTGGTCATTTCGAAAATTGACATTTAACAGGAACTGACCATCCGCTCAAAAAAATAGTTTTATTTCACACATTTAACCCTACGAATCACGCTTTTTGGCACAGGCTTTGCCTAACTATTAGCATAGGTTGATGTTGGGTAGAAAGGGAGCTCAACCGCTCGGTTCGGCTCCCTTCTTTTTACTTTTGACGTCCCTATTCTGAAAAAGTATAATCATAGTGGTTCATAGGTTATAGTTGGTATTAGTTTGAAGCTCGGAGTGGTTCCCGAGCTTTTTTTTATGCCCAAAAACAGGGAAATATGCTCTTACAGCCCTATTATATACGATACCACAAGTTGTGATTATTTTTCATGCGCTTTCCGAGCTCACAGCTTATCATCAGTACTCCGTCTCTTTCTCGGTGCTATTTTCATGAAGACCTGTTTGCAAAAACCACGACAATATCAATTTTCAGTATTAATACTTCGCTTTTGATAAACGCCAATACCGTCATTGATTTTCGGCACAACCTTTGATTAATAACTAACATAGGTTGATGTTGGGTAGAAAGGGTAATGAACCGCTCGGTTCGTTACCCTTCTTTTTTTGTTACGCAACAGTCTTTGTCGGAATAATTATATTTAAATCCATTAAAGATCAGGATAACAGGCTTCCACATATCCCCGTTCCAATCACGAAATAAATCGCTGCAAAGATGAAGTACTTCATCGCCCGAGATGGTTTGTCCTGACGCGCCTTAAAACCCAAAATCAGCAATACTATTGCAGGAATATGGCAGAAGATATAAATCAGGATAATTAAAACAAGGTAGTTCATTCGTATTGGGATTGAAGGTTTTTTAACTGTTCAGCAAGCTCGTCGCGGTAAAGGATGTTCATCGTTTCAAAAGGAATAATCTGATTGTCCTTATTGACAATATGCACACACGACTTCTTTATTGCCCGAACATCGAAATTATGGGCATCAACAAAATCCATGATAATGACCCGGAAAACATTGTCGTAGCCATAGGTTGAAGTTTGCACGGCAGGCAAGCAACATAACAAATCCTTGAATTTTGAACTAACGCGATCAACGGAAATACCTGTACTGAAGACCTCAACCATTCGATTTTGCAGCACCTCGTCCCCCTCAAAAACAATGGTATTTTTACTGTTGTCCAACAGGTCCGAAGGATCAATATAGCGCGTCAGCGGATAATTCCCCCATTCAGATTTAAAGACATAACCCATGGCCAGTGCATCAGGATTGCAAGGGACGGGAATAATATCTGCAGGTTCAAAAATACGGGCCTGTTCGAGCAGCTTGCGCCTTACCTCTGTGAGGGTCATCCTGTTTTTCTCCTGACTGAAATTTTCCAGCCGGCCGGCGGATTGCGTAGGCTGAAAAGTAACCCCACGCACGCATCGCTGCTGAAGGCCATAGTCAATCACTTTGCCGAGCTCGTGATCATTGAGTCCCTTTTCAAGTGTAACCACAAGCGTGGTAGATAAATTGTGCCTGTTCAGTGCCGCCATCGCCTGTTCCCTGATCTTGGCAAGTGATGCGCCCCTCATTTTCTGCAAGGCCTGATCCTCAAAAGAATCAAACTGCAGGTAAACCTCAAAATCGGGCATATACGATTTCAGGCGCGCCACAAATTCCGGCTCCTGTGCAATCCGAATACCATTGGTATTGATCATCAGGTGCTTGATCGGTAAACTTTTCGCGTAATCCAGAATTTCAAATAACTGCGGATGCAAGGTGGGTTCACCGCCACTAATCTGCACCACATCGGGCTCCTTTTCATTTTCCACCACCACGTCGAGCATTTTCCGCACCTCCTCAAAAGTCCGGTGCCTTCCGGCTGTAGGCGAGGAGCCAGCATAGCAGGTTGGGCAAGTCAGGTTACAGCGGTCGGTGATTTCTACTACCGTCAGGCAGGAGTGTTGCTCGTGGTCAGGGCAGAGGCCACAATCGTAAGGGCAACCGTAATGGGTTTTTGCATTAAACCGATAAGGAATATCGGAAGGTTTATTGTAATTCCTGATATTCTTATAATAATCAATATCATCAGCAATCAGCACTTTCGTCCGGCCATGTTCCGGGCAACGCTTCAGCATAAACACCTTTTCATCTTCGAAAACGATTTTCGCATCTATGCGCTTCAGGCATTCAGGACAAAGGCTGATGGTATGGTCGTAATAGGTATAATTTCTAACGGGCATAATATTGTCGTCTTTTAATCGTCAAAAAATAATAGGCCCAACAGAGTACGCATAACCACTGAATGCTACTCAGGCCTAAAACAAAAAACACATTCGGCTTGAGGAATTCCATCAGGAACCGGAAGCCGAAGTAGGCTAACATAAACAGTGCAAACAGCAAACCATCCTGGTGGCGGGCCAGCCTTTCCTTTCGCCAGTGCAGCCATACAAACAGCACGATCAGAAAGCACAGTTCATAAAGCATAATCGGGTGGCGCATCAGGCCATCGCCGAGGTTCATTCCAAATAAAATATCGGTTTCTGTGCCGTAGGTAAACTCATGGGTACCGCTGAGAAAACAACCGATTCGCCCTATAAAAATACCCAGGATAATCGGCAGGGTGAATAAATCTCCCGAAGAATGTTGCTCCCCGATTTGATATTTTGCCAGTTCCACCCCAATTACGCCACCAAACAATCCACCCATGATGGTCTTGGTGTTCAGCAGGGTCATCAGGTCGGTGTTGGCGAAATCAACAATGGGATTCTCAAGGTAGCCAAAAAACCTCGACCCGAAATAGGCGCCGATTATTGCGCCGAGGATAATGACCAGGCGGTGGTATGAACTGATTTTATCAACGGCCGACCGCTGAAGATACCGGTAATATCTGAAGCCTATAAAGAAGGCAAGATACTCGAGGATCAAATGAATATTCAGTGGCCAACCTAAAATATGGTACTCAAAAGGTAATCTCAAAACAAACAGAAAAATATTAGGGCGTATTTAAACCTTAAAAATTAATGATAAAAATTTAGCGTACTTCAGCGGCGATAAAGGGATCTGTTAAGCATAACAGTCGAAAAATAATTCCATATCAATTCCAATATTCTGAATTCGCTCTGGGGTGGATAATTTTTAAATACGCACGATGTTGAAACCTATAAAAGTTGTTATTACAAGGTAGTATTATATCGGTTAAAGATAATAAACTATACCTATTTTATTGCTCAGGAACTTTTACATAAAAAACAGATTCCCCCTCAAAAAAAATCTTAAAAATCCCGCTTCAAAAAACCTTTTGGCACAGGCTTTGCCTAACTATTAGCATAGGTTGATGTTGGGTAGAAAGGGAGCTCAACCGCTCGGTTCAGCTCCCTTCTTTTTACTTTTGACGTCCCTATTCTGAAAAAGTATAATCATAGTGGTTCATAGGTTATAGTTGGTATTAGTTTGAAGCTCGGAGTGGTTCCCGAGCTTTTTTTTATGCCTTTTTTTCAGTGGCTACTTCATGCAGGTTGTCCCCGACAAAAAATACTTTTGAGGTAATGAGAGGAGGATTTTGTACCTTTGCAGTGAAATTATCACTCAACTTTTTTTACTGCAATGGAATTTTGGCGCAAACGAACAGATGACGAGATCAAGGAAACCGTATTCAAGGCCTTGGCGGAAAACACCAATTATCTGGAAGAAAATATTTTAGGTGTTCCGGGCTCCTACCTTGACGAGAAGGTTTTCAACCACGATGCCCCCTTTCTTAAAGATGCTCCCTTTCTTTCGACCATGCTGCATAACCCCAACCATATTGGGTGTCATACGATCGGCAAGTCGGAGTCATTTTTCGCCGGCACCCATCAGCTCGAAAAAGAATTGATCGAAATCTGTGCGGTAGATATTTGCAAAGGAAAAAAAGGGGAACACGATGGCTATGTGGCTTCCGGAGGTACAGAGGCCAATATGCAGGCGATCTGGATTTACCGCAATTTCTTTCAGCAAACACAACAAGCGAAGCGCGAGGAAATCGTGATTATCACCAGTGCCGACAACCATTATTCGATGGATAAGGCGGGGAACATTCTGGCCCTCGATGTCGCCAAAGTTGAGGTAGATGAAAACAGCCGAAGCATCAGTAAAAAAACGGTGGAAGCCTGCATTGATGAACAGCAACGCCAGGGCAAGCGTTTCTTCATTATTGTGGCCAATATGATGACCACGATGTTTGGCTCGGTGGACAGTATCGACACCTACCTTGAGGTACTCAAAACCCGCAACCTCCACTTTAAATTACATATTGACGGCGCCTATGGCGGATTTTATTACCCTTTTTCTGAAAATGAATTTCAGATGGGCTTTAATCACCCAGACGTTTCCTCGATTACGCTCGATGCCCACAAAATGGCGCAGGCCCCTTATGGCACGGGAATTTTTCTTGCGCGCAAAGGGCTGATGAACTACGCCACTACCCAGGAGGCCAGCTATGTGGAAGGTGAGGATTGCACACTGATTGGGAGCCGTTCCGGCGCCAATGCGATTTCGGTATGGATGATTTTGTCCAAATATGGACCTTATGGCTGGTACGAAAAGATTTTTATTCTTCAGAAACGTACCGAATGGCTTTGTAAGGAATTGGATGCGCTTGATATTGACTATTTCCGCCACCCGAAATCAAACATCGTAACCATCAAGTCGAAACACCTCACGCCAGCCATTGCCCACCGTTACAGCCTGGTACCCGATTCACACCACGCCCCAAAATGGTACAAAGTTGTCGTGATGGAACACGTAACAATTGAAAAACTGATGCCATTGGTTGAAGACTTAAAGCGTGTTTAACATTCGCCGCATCAGTAAGCAGAAATAACCCTTCAGTGCTTTCACTGAACATAAGCCACAAAGCAATAATAGATGCTTTGTGGCTTTTTTATCCCATTTCATGGAATGAAAATATCCCCTTCTGCTATCATTTCCGACTTGGAAATATACCTTTCAACCTTTCAGTCAGCAGAAATTCACCCATGGGAATGGCGGTATTTACGACGTGTTTTTGAAACATATCCGCCCGAAAATTAGCATTAATCCACGCAACAAGCCTATATTTGTATCATATACCGCCCCAACAAAGGTGAATTAGTCGCCTAAATTCACTTTTATTGCAACAAAAAAATATATGAACTCAATATTACACATGGATTTGGACAGTTTCTTTGTTTCCGTAGAACGGCTGAGAAATAGTGAACTGAATAATATTCCGCTCATTATTGGAGGAAAATCCAACCGGGGGGTCGTGGCCTCATGCAGCTACGAAGCCCGGCAGTTCGGTGTAAAATCAGCAATGCCCATCCGCATGGCGAAAATGCTTTGCCCTCACGCGACAATTCTTTCAGGAGATATGGAACAGTACAGTCAGCATTCCCGCTTGGTTACAGAAATTATTGCTGATCATGTTCCTTTGTTTGAAAAGGCTTCGATTGATGAGTTTTATGTAGACCTGACCGGCATGGATCGCTTTTATGGTTGCCACCAATGGGCGGTGGAGCTTCGCCAAAAGGTGATCAAGGAAAGTGGGCTGCCGATTTCCTTTGGGCTGTCGGTTAATAAACTGATTGCTAAAATGGGCACAAATGAAGGCAAACCCAACGGTGCAATCCGTGTACCTGTTGGGCACGAGAAGGCTTTTATTTCCCCTTTGTCGGTTCGGAAAATCCCGATGGTAGGGCAAAAAACCTATCAGACGCTTTCAGCGATGGGCGTCCGGACCATCAGTACCCTGCAACAAATTCCACGGCCATTACTTGAGCGTGAGTTCGGGCGGTCGGGCATTGTACTCCACCAAAAATCACATGCCATTGACCACAGCCTCGTTACGCCTTACAGCGAACAAAAATCAGCCTCGAAAGAGCAAACTTTTCAGCACGACACCATTGATGTGGAATACCTCAAATCGAAGTTGGTCAGCATGACCGAAGACCTCGCTTATGAACTTCGGAAACAGAAAAAACTGACCGGATGCATTACGGTAAAAATCCGCTATTCGGACTTCAATACCGTCAGCAAACAGCAACGCATCGCCTACACTTCCCATGAGGATGTCCTGATACGCATTGCCAAAGGGATTTTTGATCAGCTGCACGACCGCCGAGTGCTCGTCAGGCTGATCGGCATCCGCTTCAGCCATTTGGTACAGGGAAGTTTCCAGATCGACCTTTTTGAGGACAACACCAAATCCTTGCGCTTGCATGAAGCTAAAGATTTGCTCCGCCAGAAATACGGGGAGCAAGTTGTACGCAGGGCCGTGAGTCTGAGTAAGGCGCGCATGTAATTCCCTTCCGTATTGCTCAACATCTGCTCAAAATCCCAAATCTCCCATTGCCTATAAAAATCGTTCACCCCAAAATTTCACCGCTTTGCTTTTTCATTGTCATACTTTTTTCAGCTTTCGCTATGGCCTGCTTTCCCCCGAAATGCTGGTACAGGAACTTAAGGCCAAAGGCTACACCTCTTTTGTGCTCACCGATATCAACAATACTTCAGCGGTTTTTGAGGTATATCGGGAAGCCCTGAAACAAGGGCTGAAAATGAATGTCGGTATAGAATTCCGCCGTAACGGACAGTGGCAATATACTGCCGTCGCGAAATCGGCCACGGGTTTCCGGATTATCAACGAACACCTCACCGCCCACCAGCACTGCAACTTATTCCCCCCATTATTTCATGAGGAGGTACTGGTCATTTTCCCGATGAATAACCTGCCCGAACGTGCGCTCACGGCCAATGAATTTATCAGCTTTCCGCCAGAGCAAGTCCACCGATGGCCAAGCCTTAAACACCTGCATCCCTACCGAGAACATTTACTGATGGGGCTGCCCATTACTTTCTCGGCACCGAAAGACCGTCAGCTTCACCGCCTGCTTTGCGCCATTGATCAGAATGTGCTGCTAAGCAAACTTGACAAAAGCCGAATTGCCACAACGTCAGCATTTCCAATACCGAAAAAAGACTATATTGAATACTATGCAAGCATGCCTGATGTGGTACAGCAAAGTCAGGAATTATTGTCGATGTGTACCCTTCATTTTGATTTAGAAAAACCTCGCAACAAACGATTTTATACTTGCTCCGACAAAGACGACATGGCCCTGTTGCGGAAACTGACCTATGATGGTTTTGCTTATCGGTATTCAAAAAACGACCGCTATGCCCGTGCCCGTGTAGAAAAAGAACTGCGGGTAATCGAACAGCTGAAAATGGGCGCTTATTTCCTTATTACCTGGGATATGCTTCGCTATGCAGGGAATTGTGGTTTTTATCATGTAGGACGAGGATCGGGGGCAAACTCGATCGTTGCTTACTGCCTGAAAATTACCGATGTTGATCCTGTGGAGCTGAATTTATATTTCGAACGGTTTATTAACCCCTATCGGAGTTCACCGCCAGATTTTGATATTGATTTCAGCTGGGACGAAAGGGATCAAATACTTGACTATCTTTTTAAAAGGTACGGCAAAGACCATGTCGCTCTGATGGCCTGCTACAATACCTTTAAGGCAAAATCGCTGATCAGGGAATTAGGAAAGGTTTTTGGCCTGCCAAAAGGGGATATCGACTGTATGATTGATGAACCCAACAAGTCTAAAAAGCATCATGAAATGGCTCGGAAAATTTACCGGTATGCCCAGCGGCTTCAGGGAATTCCCAACCACCTTTCCATACATGCTGGTGGGGTACTGATTTCAGAAGCACCCATTACTTGCTGTACGCCATTGCTCCAGATGCCAAAGGGTTTTCCTATTGTTCATTTCGACATGCATGTGGCGGAAGATATCGGATATTATAAGTTTGATGTCCTCAGCCAAAGGGGGCTTGGGCATATCAAAGAATGTGTAAAGCTGGTGCAGGAAAATCTGGGGGTGAGTATTGATGTTCATGACATTCAATCCTTTAAAAAGGATGAACGGATTAAACATAACCTGAGAATTGGCAAAACGATTGGTTGCTTTTATATTGAATCGCCTGCGATGCGCCAATTGCTGCAAAAATTATCTTGCGATAATTATGTGTCGCTTGTTGCTGCCTCATCAATCATTCGGCCTGGGGTTGCAAAAAGTGGCATGATGAAAACCTATATTGAACGGGCACACCATCCTGAGAAAGTGCAATATTTACACCCTGTGTTTGAGGAGCACCTTGGAGAAACCTATGGCGTGATGGTCTATCAGGAAGATGTGATCAAGATTGCCCATCATTTTGCAGGGATTTCCCTTGATGAAGCCGATATTTTACGTCGTGCAATGAGCGGAAAGACAAGAAGTAAAACGGCCTTTCAGGAACTTCAAGATCAGTTTTTTGCCAATTGCCAGGCACGTGGGCATGCTCGGGCGCTTTCTGAAGAAGTCTGGCGACAGATGGAAAGCTTTTCGGGCTACTCTTTTTGCAAAGCGCATTCGGCGAGTTTTGCAGTAGAAAGTTACCAAAGCCTTTTTCTGAAAACTTACTATCCGCTGGAGTTTATGGTAGCCGTGATCAATAATTTTGGAGGATTTTATTTTGCGGAACTTTACCTGCACGAAGCCCGACTTGCAGGGGCGAATATTCACGCGCCCTGTATTAATCGGAGTTCATGGCTGACCAGTATTCGGCAGAAGGATATTTACATCGGCTTTGTGCATATCAAGAGCATCAATCAAAAACTCATTCAGGAAATAATAACGGAGCGGGAGCAAAAAGGGCCTTTCAGGAGCCTCGCGGATTTTACCAGCCGAGTTGCCATTGGCCGTGAACAACTGGAGTTGCTCATCAGGATTGACGCCTTTCGCTTTACGGGCCACAGCCCTCAGCAATTACAGTGGAAAAAAGGGCTTTGTCTGCGCCCCAACAAACCCAAAGTGGCAACAGGACTTTTGTTTGCCTCGGAAATGGCACAAGAGCAAAAATATGAGTTGCCCACACTTGAGCAGGAAGGCAATGAGGGCTTTTTTGAACAGCTTGATCTGCTGGGCTTCCCCCTCTCAAGCCCTTTTGATATTTTGCGCACTTCCTTTCGCGGAGACTTCCCTGCCATTGACCTGGTTAAATATCAGGGGCAGACGGTCAGGATGCTTGGCTATTACATCACGCGAAAACCTGTGCGCACGGTAAAGGGAGAGATCATGAATTTTGGCTCTTTTATTGATGCCTGGGGGTATTTTTTTGATAGTTGCCACTTTCCCCCAAGTCTTCAGCATAGTCCTTTTCAGGGGCGGGGTTGTTATTTGATCAAGGGAAAAGTCGTGGTTGAGTTTGGATTCCCAACCGTGGAGGTGGAAAAGATGGTGAAGCTACCGCAAAAGGCGGACCCAAGGTATTGACCAGCCCGTGCGGCAGTAGCAACATTCTGAGCATGAAAAAAGGAAGCCCATGCACGATAAAACACTACCATTACCGTGCTTATGTGGGGCTTCCTGTACTTTTTAGAAGATAAATCCTACGCCAAACTCCAGCTGGTTTGGTTCGGCTTCTGTATTTTCGTATTTGTTGGTTCTGAACTGATAATTCATTTTGAAGGTCCAGTTTCTTTTAGGTCTGAAATTCAAACCTACCGTAACAATCTCCAGGTCTTTTAAATCCCCACGCACGGAAGATAAATCCTCCATCGCTTCAAGTTTGTCGATCAGTTGACCATCAATAGATTTATGGGTGTTCATTCGCTCATAACGCACAAATAATGGCAATTTCCAGTCGCTGTTTGGCAAAATATGCGGCATAATATTGTAACGCCCCTCAATATAATAGCCTTCAGTACGGCTTCCCAACAGCTCATTACCGATATCAAAAATCTGATCGGTACCCGTCAGCCAGCCGTGGGTATACAAACCAAAAAGGGTGAAATTCCCAATGTTATGTGCCCCTACCAAGGTAACCAAACCGAGTTGCGCATCGAGTTTATCCCCATTTTCAAAGGTATAGCCACGAGACACATCGCCATAATAACCCGCCAAGGAAATTAAACTGCGGTCCTCATGCCCATAAGACAGCTTCCCATTAAAAGCCATCCCTTCGGGCCACTCTGTCCAGGAAGTATAGCGGCCATCACGAATCCATGTTCCAGAGGTAAACTGACTGCCGTCCATTCCTTTGGTAACCCCAAACTGGTATTCAGAATCGGCGATTGGGCTACCGTAAATCAGGAATCCCTGCTCGAGCCATTGCGAAGGGATAATGGTACGCTCCACTTCAGGTCGATTCACAGAATAGAAACCGATGGGCTCTTCATTCACATTTACCCAACCCAGACTCAGCGGGTAATTACCTACCCTTAAATTAAAACTATGGTGAAAAAGGAAATCCAGGGAAGCCTCCAGGTTATACTCGAAGTGGTCTTTTCCCTGAAAAAAACCATCCTGCAAATATTCTATCTGCAACTCACTCATAAAGATGATTTTATCGGAAAAACGATACCCAAAGTATGTTCCCAAACGATATAGATTTGTATAATACTGCTCAATCTCTTTATCTCCTTTGTTGGGAATATCAAACTGATACCCCACCGCGTTCATCTCCCCAAAACCACTGATGGTAAAGCGGCGATCGGCGGTAAAAATTTTAGAGGAAGCATTGGCAAAGCCCGACTGCTTGATGTATTTCAGCTCAGAAATCACACTGTTATTCCCTTCAACGGCAAGGGTGTCCGAAACGGATTGCGCAAAAACAGGCGCACAAAGAAGCATCAATGCTCCTAAGATAAAATTTTTCATATTTTACTGCTACTTGATATAAACTAAAGGTGTGCTTGTGCACAAAAAAAACGATGGTTATATCAAGCGAGCGGTGGCGGGGTCAGCGGAGAGGTGGATAATCCCTGATAAATGGACAAATAAAAGATAATGTCCTCGGTAGAGAGCATGCGTCCATTAAAATCAGGCACGGCGACCTTTTGCATGTACAGGGCCTTTACCACACTAACGTGCTGCTTTTCATCCTGCCCTTCTGGGGCATCATCGAACGTCCAGTCTGCATTAATAGAGGTGAGAAGCAATTCCAAAAAGGACTCAATCTCATTGTCCATACTGGCACTTCCACGCCCGAGCAAAGTATCATCAACATTCACACTGTTGTTCAGCAAAACCATCACCATAACGATGGTGAGGCCCTGTTGTGCGATATGTCTTAGGTATGATAGCATGGACTACAAATTTGGTATAAATAATTATAAATGTCAAATGAAAAAAAGCCACCCTGAGGTGGCTCTAAACATCTATCAATACAATTACTAATTGTCTAATTAATAAGGAGACACTGTTGGAACGATATAATACTTTCCGTCAGCAGGAAGGTTTACAGGCTCATCGTCCTCATCTCCACCAGCAGGGGAAACTTCCAGTTCACCTTCAATTTGGAATGCTTTCATGTCGCCAAGGTCAAGAAACTCTCCACCCAAAGTGATCGGCATTTCAACTTCGTCGTCTTTAGGGGTTTTCCCTCCAATCACAAGTATACCAGCGTATTGTCCTTCTTCAATCTGGCTCTCAATATTTATAGAAGAAGGAATCACTTCCCCTAACAGCTCGCCAAGTTCACCTGATTCAGTAACTTCAAATACTGACGATGACTGACTTACAAATGCTGATTCAAATGCACGTTGTGTAGCATCACGGTCCCAAGGAGTTACCTCGTCATTATCGCTACACGACATTAAACCTGCTACTAAAACCATTAAAATTGCGAAAAACTTGTTCATGTTGTTATTAATTTTTGTTACCACATTGTTTTCAATGATAGTAGTGTTGAAGCTCTAACTAAACCACATCTGATATTTTTCGCAATCCACATCCGCAGTGGTGAGGGAGAAAATAACATGAAGGGCAAAAACCGCCTTGAGCAGCTTGCAAGGCTGATTATTAACAAAAGAACGGGCGAAAATTAATGATAAAAAACTAAAATATAGCCTGTTATGGAGCATTCAGTAATCGTTTTGGGATATAAAAAAGCCCCAAACCAAGAGGTCTGGGGCAGTAATATTGGTGACTCAATCGCTTAAATGCTTTTGATCGCTTTGGTGATGTCCTCGGCAGAAGCGCGATTTCTGTAATTTGGATCGAACTGGCGATAAACCACTTTACCGTCCTGCCCAACAACGAAGGTTGCTGGCACTGGCAGCAGGGCTTTATCGGCCGCATTCTTTTCTGCAATGTCAATGCTTAACATCTTATCTACTTTCTCCTGATAGCCGTCGGTGACTTCAAAACCGACCTTATAATCGTTCACAACCTGTTGCGCCTCTCCTACAATCGGAAAAGAAGCCTCTACTTTGCTTGCGATTTTCTGCACTTCAGAACGCTTCTCTGGCGAAACGACCAATACCTGACCACCTGCTTCGGTGATCATGGCGATATTATTCTGCAACGACTTCAGTTCCCGATTACAAACCGGACACCAGTAACCACGATAGAAAACCACCGCTACAGGACCTTGTTTCAGCATTGAATTCAAAGAAACCTGCTTGCCGTGCTGATCCACCCCCGAAATGTCTGGTGCGGTATCGCCAACCTGTAAGCCCTCACCCAAGGTTCCTGATTTCACACCGTATTTGGTAAAATCCTGCTTTGACTGGGCATATACAGTCGAAGAAAATAGGGTGATCAGTAATAATAAAATGAAATTTTTCATGGTAGTTCTGTCTGTTTGGATTTTTATAATGACCAAACCTAAAGAATATCAGAGAAGAAAAATGTCATGATAAAGACCAAAGCCCTGAACTATTGCTGCCCGACGGGTGCTTTGGGAATGACCTCGGCTTCTTGCTCGGGAATGTGGATTTTCTGTGCAAAATAAAGCGAGACCAAGCTTAATACCGCCGCGGCGATGAATGGAATTTGCCAGTCAATCAACCATAGCGCGCCACCCACCACGGGAATCACCACTGCCGTCAAGTGGTTAATCGTAAAGGCCATACCCATTGATGGGGCAATGTCCTGCGGGTCGGCCGTCTTTTGAAAGAACGTTTTAATGGCAATGGAAAAATTAAAGAAGATATGATCAAAAATATAAAGCCCAGCCACAATCCATCTGTTTTCCAGAAAAGCATAAGCCAGAAAGATGATGAACAGCGAAGCGTATTCCATTGAAAGGATTTTTCGCTCCCCAAACTTATTGATTCCTTTGCCAATTAAAGGATTGAAGAAATAGGCGATAATGTTATTGAGCACAAACAGCACAGTAATTTCCTGAATACTGAAATCGTACTTTTTTACCAGCAGAAAAACCGCAAAAACCACAAAAATTTGTCGGCGGGCACCACTGAGTAAATTCAACACATAAAAAAGCCAGTACTTTTTCCTAAGAATCATTTTTTTATGCTGCGCAGGAAGGGAGTTGTCAACAGGATTTTTCAACAGCGCCCAAATGGCAATGCCCACTGCGGCCAAACCAATAATTAAATACTGATTCTTGAAAGTCAGAAAGCTGGCGGTAATAAAAATCCCCAGCCCGACAGCAATATTGGAAATGGCAGAAATTGACCGAATACGCGCAAATACCACAGGTGCCTGAAGGCGGTCGAAATACTGCAAGGTCAGGGACTGGTTGGTGGTTTCAAAATAATGAAAGCCAACTGACATGATCAGTGTGGTTGCCGCCAGCCCAAAATAGGAAGGGAAAAAACCCGTCAGCAACACGCCAAGTCCAAGGGTAAGAATCGAGTAAGCAGAAAGGCGGTGTTCCTTAAAAATCAACAGCAGGTACACCACCAAAAGGCTCAGAAAGCCTGGAATTTCGCGAACAGACTGAATAAAGCCAACATTAAAACCGTTCAGCCCTATTTCATCTACAGCAAAATTATTAAAAAGCGTTCTCCATCCCTGAAAGGCAATGGCCGAGGCAATCGAGAGTAGCAATAAATACCGGTACATCGGTACTTTGCGAATAGCGTCAATCTGAAATTTATTCATAGTATTTGAAGATCAGCGACAAAATTACTCATTTTGCCGTATTTATTCACGATATCAGCAGGTTTCGTCGAGGAATTTTCAACATATCGACCCATCGACTGCGAAAATCTCAATGTCGTCTGTAAACCTGTATGAGTGGCATGCCCCGTAAATCCGACCTGATTTTTTTATTTCGTCAATCTGAAATCACTTTTCATTCTTTTTTCAGAAGGGTTTCTCATTTAAATAGCAGGCATTATTTACGGGTTGCGTGGCTAAGCAGTCGAATATTTTTGTACCAATCGGTACGGACGTTGCACGCAACTTCCCTACGGCGGTAGAAATCATGTTTTTGATTGGGATGATGGCGTATTTTCAACAGGCCACTTCAAAACTTTAAAAAAGAGTGCCCTTAGCTACCATCACAACAATAAACCTTCGATATTTACCTCAAACAATAGAATCACATGGAAAATATCGTAAACGTTGCTGTTCAGGTACTGCCTTCAGCAAAAGACATCCACCCTTATACCTTGGTAGATGCCGGCATTGAAGCCATTCAAAATTCAGGCTTGACCTATGAGGTTTGTCCTTTTGAGACCGTTATCGAAGGGCCTTATGATGAAGTAATGGCATTGGTAAAGCAAGTGCAACAAGCTTGTTATGCGGCAGGAGCCGAGCAAATCATCACTAACATCAAAATTCAGACCCGCAGATCGGCTGATGTATCGATTGAGGATAAAATTGGCAAATACCGTAAATAGGATATTTGCTTCAGCGGGCTTGCTGAAATGACAGGAAGCCTGCTTCATAATATCAGTATATGATATTTAAAAATTAAAATCGCAATACTTCATATTCATAAGCATCGAATAAATAAACAAAAAATAGAGATATCTTAACACTAAGAAGGCAACTTAGTTATCCTAACAGAACCTAACTGGGAGCTCAAATGATAAAAATAACTACTATCCGAATTGCCTTTTCTCTATTGCTGATCACCCTCATTACCCATTGTTTATCAGCACAATCCTGCCTGATTGAAATTCACAGGGAAGACAATATCAAAAACAAGCTTCTCGGTTCCACTTACAGCTCCAACTCATTTGCCATCACCAATTTGTCGGCTGACAACCAAAACATCAGCAGTGTGCGCATCGACCTCTCCACCGCATTGGTTCAAGGGATGGTTTTCGACCCTGCAGGAAAAGCAGGAGACCTTGTTGCCAAAGATTTCACCAACGACGACCCTGCAAACCAAGCGGAAGTTCAGGATGCCTCCTTTGCAAATGGCAGCGATGAAGACGGCTACCTTGTCATGACGGTCAATTACAATAATTTTGAACCGCAGGAAAGCAGTTTCTTTTCTGTGGATGTCGATCCACGAAGCATCAAAGGTTTGCCTGCCCCCGGCCCGAACGATACCGGAAGTGTTTCAGGCATGGAACTCATCGGGGCTACCGTTACGGTTATGTACAGCGACGGCAGCAGCCAGATGGCTAAGTTGGCAGCGCGCAAAAACACCCTTGCAGGTGCATGGGCAAAGTTACCGATAAGCCCCCAGCAGGCTGTTACCATTGGGCTTAACAACGACCCGAGCAGTCCGGTAACCCGTTTCAGCAGTGCACAAACCATCAGTATCGCCGGCACTCCCAATGCAAAATATGAACTGACCATTTTACAGGGAGGCCAATATCAGCCTGCCAATACCAATCTTCCTTTCGCTGCTTACGAAGCCAATACGATCATTACCGTGAACCAATTTTTCGGCACCCTTACCAATGGCAACGTCGCCATTGAGGTCGATCTATTTCCTGAGAACGATAACGAAGGCTTCTTTTTCATCATGGCGACACTTGTGGATCAGGACGGACAGCCCCTGAAGACCTCAAACCCTCTCATCGTTAAAATTGATGAAAATGTGGAGGATGACGATCAGGATGGCGACGGCATTACCGATGATATCGACACCTGCCCAGACGCTCCCAACCCAGACCAGCAGATCCCGATATGGTATGTGGACAAGGACAATGATGGCTATGGAGTGGACGACCCTGCCACCAACTTGCAGGATTGCATCGCCCCTGTTGGCTATGTGGCGCGGGCTGGAGATTGCGATGATCAGCAGGTGAATATCCATCCTGAACAGTTGGAAATTGCCGACAATATCGACAATAATTGTGATGGACAGGTGGACGAAGGTTTTCCCGACACGGATAACGATGGCATTATTGACGAACTTGACAATTGTCCCGATCAGCCCAACCCCGACCAAATACTGACCACCTACTATTTGGACAATGATGAGGACGGCTTCGGAAATACTGACGACTTTATTACCTCTTGCACCCCTTTGGAGGGCTATGTGGAATTGGCTGGAGACTGTAATGACAACGATGAGACCATCTTTCCGCAGGCACCTGAAAAGGCGGATAATATCGACAATAATTGCGATGGACAGATTGATGAAGGTTTTCCCGATACGGATAACGATGGCATTATTGATGCCCTGGACAATTGTCCGGAAACCCCCAATCCCGATCAGCAATTTATCACCTTTTTTGCGGATCAGGATAAAGATGGTTTCGGTGACCCCAACAACACAATACAGGATTGCCTCAAACCGTTGGGTTTTGTAGAAAATAGTGATGACTGTGATGATAGCGACCCCAATACCTTCCCTTTTGCGGAGGAACTTCCTGACGGGAAAGACAATAATTGTGATGGGCAGATTGATGAAGGCATGACCATTGACGGCGACAACGACGGCATCAGCGATGAGCTCGATAACTGCCCAACTGTGCCGAACCCCGATCAAATCATTCCTGTATGGTATGCTGATGCCGATAATGATGGCTTTGGAGATCCAAATGAAGCCGTGGCAGATTGCCAGCAGCCCACGGGTTTTGTTGCCAACAATCAGGACTGTGACGACCAAAATCCGCAGATTAACCCGAATGCAACGGAAATTGCCGACAACATTGACAATAACTGTGATGGGCAGATTGATGAAGGCATAACCATTGACGGCGACAACGACGGCATCAGCGATGAGCTCGATAACTGCCCAACTTTACCAAACCCCGATCAAATTATTCCTGTATGGTATGCCGATGCTGATAATGATGGCTTTGGAGATCCAAATGAAACCGTGGCAGATTGCCAGCAGCCCACGGGTTTTGTCGACAACAATCAGGACTGTGACGACCAAAATCCGCAGATTAACCCGAGTGCGACGGAAATTGCCGACAACATTGACAATAATTGTGATGGGCGAATTGATGAGGGTGTGGTTAACATCAACCCAACAATTACTGCAATAAAATTAATTGAAGATGACCGGGTTACGGAAGTAAAAACCCTTAACACCACCGACACCCTCACCCTTGATTCCTTTATCAATGATTTTCTGAAATTTGAAAGTGCGCAAACCGACAGCGTCAGCATTGAGGTGGATGGTGAAGTTCTGACGGTCGTAGCAGCGAACGAACTGATCAGGCTCTCCGATATTATCTTTGAAGACAAGTCGAATTATGTCATAGAATTCACCCCATTTTCATTCAATGGCCAACAGCAAGTTATTGGCCTGGAGCGCACGATTAATTTGTTCATCGGGCCGGGTGCCGGAGCACCAAACACACCACTATCGGGCGGAACGAACAGCCAGCTTCCGCCATTCACATTTGAAGCAGATGGGCAGCAGTGGAACTTAAAGGTACTCAAAGAGGGGCAGTTGCTGATCGCCAATACGCTTGGTCAGCTTATCCTTCAGACGAAAGCCACCGCAGGCATGCGCTATGAGTTGAGTGCTTTACAGCAGCAAACCATTATTGTTAAATGGACGCACCTGGGCCAACAATATCAGAAAACGGTCAGAAAAGTGGAGTAAGCACTACCTTTGATTACATGAACCCATGCAAGTAGGTGAGCAGGTCGGCTTCTTCCGACAGGTTCAGCTTCTTGCGCAATCGGTGTCGGGCCACTTTTACACTGTTCAGGGAAATACCCAAAGTGGTGGCGATATCCTTGGAGGAAAGATCCAGTCGATAGAGGTAACAGAGGCGCAGATTGTAGTCTGTAAGGTCGGGGTGTTGGCTTTTCAGGTTATGCACAAAATCCTGATGCACCTCGGCAAAAAGGGCGTTAAAGGTCTTCCAGTCCTGTTCCATCTCCAGGCTGGCATCAATTTTATGCAACACGCCTTTAATGTCAGTCGCTTTAGACTGATCTTTTTTTACCATGACCTCCAAATCTGATTTCACCCGTTTGAGCAGCTCATTTTTAGCGATGGTATTCAGCGTATGGGCCGTTAATTCCCGTTCCCGAAAATACAGCCTTTCAGAAAATTGCGCTTTCAATAATTCATGATTTTCTCGCTCTGCTTTCTCCAAAGCACTGTTTTGCGACTGAAGGCGCTCCTTCTGTGCCTGTAAAGCGCGGGTGCGCTCCGCCACTTTGGAATTAAGCACCGTTTGCTGATGTTGCCAGTTTTTCTCTTTGATCCGCCACGCCAAAGCAATCATCATCATGATGCCCAAAAGAACCAGCACTTTAAAATAGATGGTTTCGTAGTAACGCGGTTCAAGGTCGATATTAAGGGTTCTGCTGCCGACCATCTGATCGGGTGCATTGATCAAATAAGCCTGCAGGTGAAACTCATGCGCTCCCGAAGGGTAATCGGTGAACGTTACCCGCCGCTGCTGACCGATGTCCACCCACTGATCTTTGGACTCCCCCACCCGATACCGAAAACCAATGTTTCGGGTATTTCCATAATCGAGGCAGGCAAAGTTTACTGTAAATGAATTTTCACCCGCCGACAAACGAACCTCATCATTCTTCTCCCCTTCCTGAATAAATACGGCCCGATTTTCCGGCACATTCTCTATCAGTTCAAATTTTGTGAAGCGCACGGGTGCTGCAGGGCTGTCCAATTCTACCGCATCAGGGTTGAAAAACACCAGCCCTTCGGTATTTCCGAAGGTTATCGTACCATCTTCCAAACAAACGCCTGCGCCATAATTAAAATTCCCGAGGCTCAGGTCATGAGGGATATTAAAAAAACGGACTTGCTGATTGCGAGGATCAAAACAGTGAATCCCCACATTGGAGGACATCCATACCTGCTGATCTTGCCCCGCCACCATTGAAAAAATTTGCAAATTACGCAGCGACTCCACGGGCTCGAACTTCTCGGTAGAACGATCGAAACGGAAAACCCCTCCGCCAAAAGTTCCTACCCAGATATTCAAATGATCATCTTCAAGAATACTCATCACGCCAAGGGTACGTTCCATTTGTACTGAAATCGGGTAATTATAAAATCGCTGTTCTTTTTTGGAAAACCTGCTCAGTCCACCAAAAGAACCCACCCATAAATCCCCGCGAACGTCCTGCATCAGCGCGCGGACATCATTATCGCCCAGGCTCTTGTCATCATTTTCCTGGTGCGTATATTTTTCCGTCCGTCGGCCATCTAAAGACCGAAAGAATAAGCCTTTGGAGGTTCCCATCCACATACCATCGCCCGACAAATCTGCCTTCAGTGCCCATACATTATGTTCAATAAGAAGATGCGAATAGTTTTGCGGCTTGTTTCGTTGCCCATTCCACAGGTAGGCGCCTTTCCCATAACTTCCCACCCATATATTCCCCTGCTGATCTCTTTCAAGGGAGAGAATATGCCTTGAAAAGTCGGGCAGTTGCTGATTGGAAATATTACCGCTGAGGGTGTTATAGACATTCAGCCCCCCGCCATCAGTGCCCAAAAGCCATTGGTCTCCCATTTTCAGCACCGACCGAAC
Source organism: uncultured Persicobacter sp. (assembly GCA_947498325.1). Taxonomy (GTDB): domain Bacteria; phylum Bacteroidota; class Bacteroidia; order Cytophagales; family Cyclobacteriaceae; genus Persicobacter; species Persicobacter psychrovividus. The sequence goes on along the minus strand of CANMKE010000023.1, from coordinate 26,697 downwards.
ACTACTGTGTGTCAGCCCTTTGGAAAAATGAAGGCCATAGGTTACCTGCTTAAATGGCTGATAAGGATCGTGCATAAATATGCCTTTACCGTAAACACCAAGCCAAATCCGCCCCTGATTATCAGCATAAATAGCCGTAATGGTTGAATAACGGATGGGCGTTTCGGTGGCGTCAATGGTATGGATGGCGGCTTTTTCCGATTTCAAATCCAGAAATTGCAAACCCTGATTTTCGGTTCCAATCCATAAGCCCTGCTGATGGTCGGTGGCAAGGCTCACCACCTGATTGGCATTCAGGCCGTTTTCGGTCGTGTAATGCGCCACGACCTCATGACTATTTTCAGCCAATTTCCAAAGACCTCCGCTATAAGTTCCGATCCACAGATTATTCTGCTGATCTACGGCAAAAGTTCTGATAATTTGTGACTGATCGAAAGTACTGACAGGTTCAAAGTGTGGGCGATTTCCGGCTTTACAAAAAAGGCCGCTATTGGTTCCAAGCCAAATGTTACCTGCATGGTCTTCTATTAAACTATTACAAACAACGCCTGGCAGGTAAGTCTTAAAAACCCCTTGTTCCCTCACCCATAAGCCTTGATCTGATGTCCCCACCCATAAATTATTTGCCTGATCTAAACACAAAGCACGGACATCCGCCCGTTCGAGTACATCGCCGCCCATGGCTTCGAAGCGGTTGTTTTCCGGCTGATAAGAATTCAGTCCCGCAAGTGTGCCTACCCAGATTACCCCATTGTCTTCTTCCACCATCGCCCGCACACCATGAAAAACCAAGGCATGAGGATCGCCCTGCTGCGGACGAAAAGGCGTGAAATTAGCGCCATCAAATTTATTTAAACCTTCTTCGGTACCCATCCACATAAAACCCTGCCGATTCTGCAGAATACAAAAAACATCGTTTTGGGAAAGCCCCTCCCCCTTTCCCCATCGGATCAGATTCTTTTGGTCGCTCTGAGCAAATGAACAGCTAAATTTGAGCATCCAAAAGCATAGAAAAACAGGGAATTGCCGAGAGAAGAAAAATGCCATAGGGAACTGTCAGCTAAGTGGTGGTTGAGATATTGTAAAAATATTACTTATTATAATTAAGATATGAAAAAATAATTCAACCACCCAATGTACCCCTAAAAAATAGCCCTATTTGGCTATGAAGAGCGAAATTAAAGTCTGTGTACCCCCTATTGTTACACGTCAGAAAAGGCGTACCCCCTATTGTACCATCAATAAATTAGGGCATTCAGGGCGAAACTCCTACTTTCAAGTATAGACAATAGTTCATTACTGAATGAAGGGTCAAACACACATTACCACATTACACACATTATATTGGGGGAGTGAGCAAACTCCCCAAAATTTTTCTTTTTCAACTGCACAAATGCCGCCGAGCAGACATCTGTTTTGGTGATTTATTACTTTATTGTAATAGGTTGAAAAATTTATACTATGGCTACTGTAAAGTTAAATATGGGCAAGATTGACCGGATCGTCCGGGGAATTATCGCCACCATTATGATATTCTTGTACCTGGGCAATATCGTTACAGGGAATTTGGGCACACTGCTGTTGGTAGGCGCCGGTTTGTTGGTCGCGAACAGCTTGAGCGGAAAATGCTACTTCTATAGCCTGATGGGCTGGAATAGTTGCCAGACCACAGAAACTGCAGCGCCAAGAAAGGATGTATTGAAACAAAAAAAACCCTAACAGGTCGTTAGGGTCTCACACACTTACTTAAATTACCACATGAATTGCATGACAAATGTGTTCATGCAAAATTTCATACCCTTAATATAGTATAATTATATTAATTTAATTCACCTTTAAGGTAAAAATAACAAGTAAGCCCCCTATTTTTCCCATTCAACTTGTAGTTTAGGCTGTTCGATAGGTTGTTACCGTATTTCCCACCGACTATCGAGAGCAATGGACAGTCTCTAAATTCAGCGGTCAAGCAATTGAACAACCGCTGTCTTTATCTCTCATTCAACCCTTACAACGCCATTATTTATGTTCGTGGATTGATATCCCACAGAAAAATTAAACGCCTAAAATTAAGGTTAAGGTAACAAAATATTCAACCGCTCAGTGCGCACTTTATCATTACCGATGATTAAAAAATCACTTTCTGTTTGATGAAGGCGGCACCCAGGAAAAGTGTGTGCTCTTTACAGGTTGTCGCATTAATCAAAAAAAAAACAGCCCGAAGGCTGCTTTTCAATTTATCGTTATTTTTTTATTGTGATCAGGAGAAATCATCCATATTGATGTTCAAAGGATTTAAAAGAAACTCCCAACCATTCAGGTTCGGCTGATAGTTTGTATAAGGGTGCTCAACTTCAAAATAGGAAGCGACTTCCTCATAATCCCCTGAGAAGTTCGGATCTACTAAACCATCATCGAAAAATTTCTTCACCTGCGGTAAGGCATCCTTCATGTTCAGGTCTGTGGCAAGTCCAATGAGGCCAGAATTCAAGTAACCATCGCATAGTTGGGAATCATCCTTGGCATCGTAAAGCTTGTTAAGCAAGCGCAATACCCAGGCCTCCACTTCAGTTCTTTCAATATGCCCGTGGAAAACCTGAAAAGCAACCATCGGAATCATGAAGCTTTTGACCATTCCACCGATACCAGGCGTCATCAGGAACTCCTCCAACTTTTCGAGGTCCAATCCCTTGCAAAGTGCGGCATAACGTTTAACAAAATGCGGCAAGGCATCACCAAAATAGAAGTAGATGAAATCATAATCCTGCATTGCGATCAGCGGGAAATATGGCCAAACGCCTTCATATCGCAAATCAGTCAGCATGGTAATTGCCCGTGCGACCATATCTTGCTCGTCAATTTTTTGAAAATGCTCAAACCTCACAAAACCATCCTCTATAAGGCGTATCAGGTCTTGAATCAGTAATTCCCGATCCAGTGCCATCACTGCTTTCCACTCCTGCTCATCCATTTCCTCGAGGCGATAAAACTGCTTCATCTGTTCTGGGAAATTAAAAGTAGGTTCCTGATCTGTTTGTGGCCAACGCTCAAAATGGTGGTGCACATGTGGAAACGACGGGTGCTCATGATCATGGGCAGGAGTTGCTTCGCCTAAAAGTCGGGCGATTTCCATGGTGGTGGGCTCGTCAGGCAAAATTCGGTGCATATCCTCATAAAGTTGCTCCAAACGTTGCGTTTGTTCGGTCAGGAAGAAATACTGCGCGACGGTCATGTAGTAGCCAGCCACTTCCTGAATATGGAATTTATCGCGATCAGGGTACAAAGCATCAAGCTCCAGTTTTTCTCCCAGCAAATAGGTTACATCCTCATAAAAATCCTCCGCAAAGTCGCCATTTACCAGCGCCACACGTCCAAAAAGATAATCAGGGAAGCGATCGAACAGCAGCTCATTGACCTCCTTTGCCTTTTCCATCTCGCCCTGCATATTGTAAGCACTTGCAAGGTAGTTGTAAGATTGTGGGTAGGCAGGGTGTGCCTTTATAAATTTTCTAAGCTTATTGATTACCCGATCCAGTTTCTTAATGCCGTTCAGGGAGTTCATTTCAGCATAAAGCGCTTCAAGCTGTTCTGAAATGGCATCAGGCATTTCAAAAAGCGATATTGGGTCAAAGGTTATTTTCTCAGAACTAATCATATTGTATCAATCATTTTAACAAAGATACCAACAATAATGAACGAAAAAAAGGAGGCTCGAATAGCCTCCTCTTAATAATTCAATAAAATCAGTCGTGCCTGAGTTTTTCAGGCTTCCCAATTATTTTTTCTGTTGTAAGTACATATTCCCCAGCAAAGCGCGGTTTACCTCCACATTCATGTTTTCGTTATGTGGTGTAAAGTCGAGTGACAGATGATTTGTCCCCTTCTTCAACTGCACTTCAATAATGTTGGTCTGCCCTACACTTGCCCATTCGTCGGTTCCGCGCTGCGCCATCACAATTGGCGAAATCTCCTGCCCATTGATGGATAGCGTACGGGTGGCACATTTATTATCAGTGTTCCAAGGGCCTGAGCCATTGGCGTAATCAAACCAGATGAAATATTTCCCTGCCTGAGGTGCCTTAACAGCCCATTTGAGGTGTGTATTTCGCTTTTTCGTCAGGTCGATCATCTGTGGTAATGCCTTGCTGATTGCCTGCTTTCTATCACGGGCATAGCTGCGCATTTTGTAAACTGTCAGCTGTTTTTCATTGCTCAACACAGGTTCCGACAAGAAAGATGCAAAGCCCTTGCTGTCAATCGCCCGCACGGTGTATTCTTTCATATGCTGATCAGTCGCCACTGAAGTTTCGGTGGTTTTTCCCTGAGATTTTCCGTCAATGAACACCTCGTAGGATTTCGCCCCCTTCACAGGAGCCCATGAAAATTTACCTGCTTTGATCTGCGCGTCAGGCTTTGGTAAATGGTAATGATTTTCCACCACGTTAATTTGCTGCTTAGGCAGTGCGTTGTTGGCCATCACGATTTCTACCGTATGGTTTCCTGTGCCACTCAAATCAATATCGTGGGCTTCCGAAGGCTTGCCATCTACTTTAAATGATTTGATCTGATTGCCATAACCACTGATGGAAATATCAAAAGACATTTTGCGAAGTTTGAAGTTTTTCAGCTTCATGTTATTGGCAAAAGACTGCGGGATGAAGGGGTGGAACATCAGTTTACCTTGAGGAGAAACCTGCATACCGAACAACAATTTATAAACCATACCCAGGTTACCTGCCACAGACCAAAGCTGACGGTCGGAATTGAGGGTGGTAATAAAGTCTCCGTCATTGGCAACCATATTCTCTTTATTGGTCAGGAATAAAGCTGCAGCACGGTAAATATCTGCCAAACCATGTTCTACGGCCTGCTCATTACCCGCTTTAGCGGCGGCAAGGTTCCAGAACGACTGCACAAAAGGCCAGATTCCATCATTGTGGTAAGGGGTCATGTCAGGAATTTGTGGATAAACACATGGCACACCGTAAACCACCTGAGGGGTATTGGCAATGACATCCTGCGCGCGTTGCCCATCAGCAATACCGAACAATACGGTGAAAGCCTCGCCGAGGGCTTCAGATTTTTCTGAGGCAATTCGGTGGCGTCTTCCGTAAAGGTACTGACCGTAATATTTCTGATTTTCCAGCCAGAAATGCTTATTAATCGCTTCTTTCAGCACTTTGGCATCTTTGGTGAAAGTCGCTTGATCGTCCGTTTTTTTCAACACCCCTGCCATGTCAGCAAGAATCTGATAGGCACGATAATGCGCCGCATTTGTCCCGAGGTTCAAAGAGTGGTAAATATCCACATTGTCCATCCAACGAGGGTAGGTTTGCACCCTCCAGTCGAGGAAGGAAGACTCCCCACGCATGAGGTTTGTGTTTTTATCAAGAATGATATGGCGGTCATCTTCTACCGAATTCTTGATCACATTGTAGGCATAATTCAGCCACTGCTGATCGCCAGAAACCGCATAAATTTCCCAGGCTGCCATCGACCATACCACACGGTCGGATGACACTGGCCAAGCACCACCAGAACCTGTATCCTGAATAATACGGCCACGTTTCACTTTCTTTCTGAGGGAAGTTTTGGCACGTTCTACATCGGCCATTCCCATTCCCAAAGTAATGGCATAGCTGACGTCACGCGTCCAGACACCATCCCATTTGGCGCCTGTTCTGAAGGTGCCGTCTGGCTCAGAAAGCAACACTGTTTCCTCCAAAGCCATATCGTAAAGGCTTTTCAGGATTGGTAATTCCGTTTCGAGTTGCGGGTAATTAGAAATATCTTTAGACAGTTTCCATTCCGTTTTTACATAGCGGTCTGGGTGACGGAAATTCATCGTCAGGTCAATCGTATAGATATGGTCACCATCAGGGTCTTTCATTTCAAACCCTCTGTTCCCGAGGTTCACATAATCGTCGTTCAAAGGGAAAGAGTTTCCAGCAATGAATACCCCTTTAAAATCTTCTTTGTAAATCTTCTCTCCCTGAGCATCAACATAGTATCCCTGCTTTGCAAACGCATCGAATACGGGCTTCATGTTCAACTGATAAGTTACTTTGGTATCTGGCTCCAGCTTTTCCTTCACACCAGCATCTTTGGCAGTATACAGCTGACCAAAGGTGATCATGGGGGCGTCAAAATGGCCATTGGCATCAGGGCGAACGACCACTTGATGAAATTGCCCGTAAGGAAGCTCGTCATTTTTCAGATTGATACTGAAACGCACATTGACCGTACGCATATAGTTTTCATTCTGCGGACTGAGATAGTCCGTGGTCATTTGGTCAGTTCCAACAACTTTGGCGGTGTACTTTCCCTGTGTTACTTTGGTAGGGTAAACCGAAAAGGTGTCGTTAGAATAAATCGCCTGATCTTGGGGGGCTTTACTGTTACAGGCCATCATGGCAAAAAACAGCAATCCGATCGCACATTTTTTCATAACTATAATTGTGTATATTACTTTTCTGCTTTCAAATCTTTATTTCCTGAAAAGATAATAAAATTGTAAAATTGAACGTCAATTACCATCCCTAATTAACGATTAGTTTAATCGTAATCGGTTGCATAAAAAAATCCTCCCAGAATTTACTGAGAGGATTTAATGGAAAATAAATATTTATACCTCTGTTTATTGATCAATAATAATAAACTGAGCACGGCGGTTTTTAGCTCGGCCATCGTCCGTATCGTTGGTGGCAATTGGCTGGGTGTAGCTCATTCCCTTAATACGGATATTGCCGCGTGGCACGCCCGCTTCCACGAGCCTGTCGCGGGCAGCAAGTGCGCGCTCTGTCCCCACAAATTTATTGATGTCTTCATCGCCTATGGTACAGGTATGGCCGAGAATCAGAATTTTTGTATTCGGGTACTTCGCCATAATTTCTGCTATACGCTGGAGCTTTTTATCAGAATCTTCGGTCAGGTCAAACTTCCCGAGTGCAAAGCGTAGTTTTGTATTTTCAATCTCATTGCGCAAATCTTCCTCCATACGCTCCTGATTAACATCCACAATACTTGGTGGCTGCTCCTGCTCCTGTACCTTCATCTTTCTTGAAGGAATGGTGCTTGGCTTCACATGCTGAAGGGTTGCCGGTGCAACATACGGTGCTTTGTCTGCTCCAAGGGCGCGTTGTGCCCGCATATGTCCGAAATGGAAAGAAGCCCCAAACTCAATAGCGTTGTTGGCGCCCAATTGTCCACCGACCTTGCTTCCTGTAGGAATATCATAAGAAATACCGAGTGAAAGGTTCTGGAAATAAACCTGCATCGCAATCACCATGGCCTGGTCAAATCGATAGTAACTCGACAGGGCAACACTTGGCTGGTGGATCATATCAGGTTCATAAGCGAGCTTCAAACCTGCCTCATAGGTGTTGGAGTTGGTCTGAATTACCGCACGACCCATAGGACGAAGTGCGAGATGGTCAAATTTGGCGACCTTCACTTCTCCTGAAAGGACATAAGACTGTGTGCCAGAGGTGCGTTCATCCTGAATGAAATTCCTGGAATTTACGGCATCATACATGGCCACGCCAAAAGTACCGTTAATACGTCCCGCATCATCAAACCACATCCAGTTCATTCCTACATTAATATTGAACTGATCATTTTTTGTAAAGTCAAGATTCTCCCCCAAATCTGCCGAAGGGTCAAAATTACCCATAATCCACTGCGCATCGGTGGTTAGGCGGGTCCAGTCAATTCGCAGGAAAGAGTAGCTTCCCTGCATTCCAACACCGATTTGGTGATTACGGGCAATAGGCAAATTATAGTTGAACCCTGCCATGGCCTGGGTGTTGGTAAAAGCGCCAGCGGTACCACTTCGGAAATCAGACACCGAACCTGAAACCGCACCAAAACGTCGCTTGTGCTTGCTATCGTATAATGGATGTGAATAACCTGCCATGGTGTTTTTCAGTCCGAAGCCACTACCGAGGGTCGTGTTTCGGTAATGAATCAACAGTCGGTCGAAATTCTCCTGACCTACTGCCGCAGGGTTGGTGTAATACGGCACATAGTCGTGTTGAGAAAGGAATGTATTCTGAGCCTTCAGATCCCCTAAAACAAAAAAGGAAAATAGCAGAAGGGCAAATTTTATAAAATGAGTCTTCATGGTCAAGATTGTTTTTAGCGGATAAGAGAGATATTACCTAATTTTTTGCCGTCAAGCTCTATCGGGCTGCCGTCAGACAGTTTCCCAGACACCTGCCAAACATAATTTCCTTGTGGTTGCTCCGTTCCCTGATACTTACCATCCCAGCCAATCTCCGTCGCCTGACCAACATCGGTGGTTTCAAAGACAATCACTCCTCGGGCATTATAAACCCGAAGATGAATTTCCGCAACGCCTCGTCCCCGAAGTCGGAATACGTCATTGGAGCCATCTCCGTTAGGCGTGAAAACTGTAGGCACAAACAAGCCTCCAGGCCCTTCAACCGTCAGGATGCCATCTTCAAGCGTGATATCGTAATTGTCCAAAATAAGGGCATCACCATTGGCACTCACTTCAATAGGGTAAGTTCCTGGTTCCGTATTTGGTGTTACTGAAGTAGTATAATCAGCAGTAATGTTGTCATTATTCTTTATTCCTTCAATGTCACCATCAAGCGTTGGAACTTCCATTCCCTGCGTCATTTGTTTATCATTTGCCGTCAGCAAAAGCGGTGCAGGAGTAACTTCAAGCTCCCCACCATTATAGACAATTTCATAGTTTGCAGCGCTGCCTCCACTGATATTGATCGGGTAAAGCCCTACCGAAGCCGTTTCATCAACTGCTGTGGAAATCTGTATTGCTGGCTGAATAACGCTTTCGTCCTCGCCATTCACAAATCCTGAGATCGTGTAATCCAGTACTGGATTCGGGTCGCCATAGATCTTGGTTTTATTATTGGCCTGTACCGTAAGAGCGGCTTTGGTAACCGTTACCTTGGTAGTTGTGGTTACTGTAAACTCACCATCATTCAGCGAGATTGTCATGATTGTTTCACCGACATTCAGCAGATTCAAGGTCAGGAACTCGCCACTCAAACTTCCATCTGCAATTCCTGCAGGGGAGAAAGACACCGAATAGCTCAGCACGCTCCCATCAGCAGGGCCGTCAGGGTCGATAATATAAGCCTTCAAATCTATCAGGCTCATCACCTGACCATAAACACCAACAATAGGCGCTGGTGCAGGCACCACAACAACCGGCGATTTATTTACTCGGTTTACATTAATGATAATATCTGTCTCAGGCCCTGAAAGCCCCGCATCATTACCTGAAATCAACGTGCCTTTGAGGGTTACTTTTCCAGTACCGACAAAGTCTGCATCTGGCACAAAGTAAAAACCATTTGCCGCCTGGGCTTTGGTTACAAAATTATTGACTTGCACCTCTGTTCCTGAAGGATCGTAAAGTTTTCCGTTTTCAATCGCCACGACCTGATAGCCTGCCACCTGCTGATCATCCGATGCCTGAGGCATCACCTGAAACACGGGTGACTGCCCATCCTGATCGGTTTCTACAGGATTCGGTGTAACATTCGCTTCGAGATTAATCTTGGCATCTACCAGCACGCCTGCCGTAGAAGAAATGTTGTTCAGTGTCAGGTCTGCGGGGTTGCCATGCGTATCTACAATCCCTCCACCATTCAGAACAAGATCTATCACTTGTACCGCCGTCATTTCTTCATCGTTCACCATAACGGTGTATTCAAAGGTGAGTACATTGGTGCCGTTTCCTGATTTATATTCCGCAGCAATATTGCCTGTTTCCAATAGTAAATTCAGTAATGGCGTACCAGAAACCGTCATTACCTGGTCGAAGCTGACAGTGAAACTCAGTGTTTCCCCAAGCAAATAAGTTTTGGCAGCAGGAACATCCACCAATGTTACCATTGGGCTCTGATCGTCATCGATAATATTGACTACCGTACTTTCATGACTGCCCAATGTTGCGTTGCTTATTTCAGCAAGGGTCAGCACGGCCGAGCGATCACCATCTACCATTTGGTTATCGATAGGTAAAAAGCTGATCGTTACTTCTGTACTACCGGCAGGAATCACCATTTCGGTGCCTGCTACTGGCGTAAGGGTATAATCCGTTGCGGGAGCATCACCAGAAAGCTGTATCTTGAAACGGGTTGCCTGAGTTGATGCCGCTGAAAGCATCACCTTGACATCAACCGCTGCACCAGCATTTTCTGCCACAGACAAATTGGCTCTTTCCATGCTGATTTGCGGTGGCACAAATTCTTTTACATTGATGATAATTTCTGTATCCGGACCGGATAATCCGCTATCGTTACCGGCAATTAAAGTCCCCTGAATGGTTACTTTTCCTGAACCGAAAAATCCACTGTCAGGCATAAAATATAAACCATTTGCTGCCTGAGCTCGGGAAATATAAGTTCCCGCCGCCACTTCGGCGCCAGAAGCTAAGAACAGTTTACCACTTGCCACTCCTTTCACCTTGTAACCTTTGGTTTGGGCGTCGTCACTGGCCTGAGGAACAACGATAAATACAGGAGACTGAACATCCTCATCGGCTTCCACAGGGTTCGGTGTTACGGCAGCTGTCAAATTAATTTTTGCATCGATTTTTACTCCTGCTGTCGACGGCACATTGTTGAGCGTCAGGTCAGCATCGTTACCAAAAGCATCCTGAAGGCTTCCGCCGTTCAATACCAGATCGATCAGGCTCAGGCCGTTCAAATCTTCATCATTTACCTGAACAGTATATGCAAAGGTAATTGCGGAAGTACCCGTACCCGACTGATAGGCTGCGGCTACATTGCCCGATTCTACCGCCAGATTAAGTAATGGGCTCCCTGTTACGGTGATGTCTTTATCAAAATTAAGCGTAAAGGTGAGTGTTTCTCCAAGCAAATAGGTTTTTGAGGCAGGAACATCTACCGAGACAATTTCTGGACGCTGATCATCATCGATGATGGTTACCACAGTATTGTCCTCTGTGCTTAAATTAGCATTCAACACCTCGGTTAAGGTCAGGATCGCGGTACGATTGCCGTCCACTTTATTATTATCCGTTGGTGTAAATTGAATGGTCGTTTCTTTTGCCCCAATAGGGATCACCACCTCTATCCCTTCCTTTGGCACGAGGGTATAATCTGAAGTTGGAGCCGTTCCGCTGGTCTGAATTTTAAACTTTGTTTCTTTACCGGAGATCACCGATAAAACGACCTTCACCTCAATGGGTGCTCCAGCATTTTCCTGAACCGACATATTGGCATTTTCCATGCTGAGCGTAGGCACTACTGACTGATCGATGATCGAAAACTCCGAACTTGAAGGGGTTCCAACAGCACCATTGGTTACTGAGGTAATCGTTGTAATGACCGTTTCATTTGGTTCAAATACATCGTCAGAAATAGCGTTATAAGTTACCGTTGCAGTTAACTCACCTGCGGGAATGGTAACACTGCTGGCACTGACTGAATAATCAACATCTTTTGTCGCCGTACCTGTAAACCCTAAATTTACCGTTACCGATTGATCTGCAGGCGTGGCAAGGGTAATCGTAGATATGGCCTGTCCGCCATCTTCGTTAATGGCCAAAGGCGCAGTAACAATGCTTGCCTGCGCTAAAATTGCAGGAACGATTGTCAGGGTATAAGGAGCTGACACCGCTGAAATGTTACCGGCTAAATCTTCTGCGGTATAGGTAATCTCATGGACTCCTTCGGTCATTCCGGATGGCGTAAATAAAAAGGAAGTTTGAGGAACAGGAATTGTCAGTGCGCCAATATCACCATTAATACTGCTTGAAAAGCGAACAATACTATTGGTTTCTGAACTCCCGACCAGTCTACCATTTTTATTGGAGGTAATATGGTCTCCCAAGTCGCCAGTATCATCAGCAGGGTCGTTGTTTAAAACTGCTGCGATCGGTGCTGAAGGTGCTTGACGGTCAATAACCATATTGGTAACACCTACAGATGCCACCGGACCATTTCCGGCAATATCAACGGCAAGTGCTTTGAGGGTATAGTTACCTTCCGGAAGACCTGCCACATCAAAAGCATAATTTCCTGTGGTGAATTTAACTGGCCCTACGGTACGGTTTTCCTCACCACTGATTTCAATGGTTACATAGGATGGATTCTCCGTCGTTCCGATGATTTTAACTGTTTGCGCATTCGTTACCATATCGGAATCACTACGGCCGGTATCAGTATCCGCAGACAACACAGGGCTGCTTGGTACTGCGGGTGGTGTTGAGTCTATGGTAAATGAAATTGCCTGAGTTGGGTTGGAGGTATTTCCTGCCGGGTCGGTCGCCGTAGCAGTAATACTGTAGGTGGCATCAGCTTCGCCATTAAAATCCAACGTTACCACATATTTTCCTGCCGCATCAACTACTGCGCTACCTATTACAGACACGCCGCCATTTACTGCAGTAAGCGTAACCGTGCTGCCCTGCTCTGCGGTCCCTTCAAATCTTACCGTTTTTTTGCTTGTTATATTATCTCCTTGATCCCCGGTATCGTCATCGGCCACCAACTGGGGCTGAGATGGAACAGGAGGAGGAGTAGTATCTATTTTGAAATTAAAAGTTGGTGAAGCGGAAGAAACGTTCCCGGCTTTATCGGTGAGGGTGGCAGTTACACTATAATTACCATCGGCAAGCTGACTTCCTACCTGTACAAGGTAATCATCCAATCCACTGACAGATTCTGTTCTTTTATCAAGAGTTACTGTTGACACCGTAGCCCCGCCCTTCGTAAACACGAAGGTCATTAGACCAGAAGCCTCTCCAGAAGTTTCAAAGTAAGGCTGTGTTATAGCGGTAACACTACCGATATCATTCCCTGAAGCGTCCTGCATCACAATAGCTGTTGGATCAACAGGTGCTGTAGTGTCAATATTGATGGTTTCTTTTATCGACCGATCACTTTCATTACCAGCACCATCCGAGACCGTACAGAAAACCTCAAAAGAACCATCACCAAGTTCCCCGCCGATAATATCCCCTAAATTGACTGCATAGTAATCTTTTACAGGGACCTCCGCAAAGGTTTTTGTTTGTCCTCCCGGCAGCGGTTTATAACTCACTTTAATATAGAAAAAAGTACCTATTTCGGTGACGCCTCTAAACTCCATTTTGGGTTTAGCCACATTGGAAAAATTATCGTCAGGATTGAAGCCCGTGTTCGAATCCTGCGCCAGCGCTACCGTCCACGGGTCTGGTTGTACGGTATCGACAAATAAATCATAGGTCTGAGAATTACCAATAACGTTATCTCCATTATCATATACGGTAAGCTTTAACTCATAAGAGCCGTCAGGCAAAGGATCTCCGGGATTCCCTCCCAAAGGATAAAGCTTAAATGTTTCATCGACCATAGAACTATTGAGTGGAAAATTGTCCAATTCTGTTCCGTCGATAAAAATAGCACCCTTAACGGCAGTAGCCAGGCTGGTCTTTACCTTCACCTCTGGTTGATTAACATTGGTCGCACCGCTATCGTTGCCCGTTTCGTGGGCATCAATAAGTTCAATGTTTGCCGCCGTACTGGAAGCAATAATCAAGAAATCAGCAAAGATACGGTTGTACAGCAGGGTGTCCATCGCTGCGTGCTCTTCACTAAGATTGGTAGGCCCAAAGTTGCTATACTGTAAAGGCTTGTTATAGGCTTTGTCAGAAGCTAAAGAAGTTGAAGTTGCAGAAGTTATTACGTTCAGCATCAAGAACAGCATCAGGATCTGGATAGGTAGTTTATCCTTCATTTGAGTCAATATTGGTTGATGTTTTGTTTTCTGATAAAAGGCAAAAGCTAAGAAAGGCGAACCCTTCCCCACTCCCAAAATCTATATTTTTTCCAAATTTAATCTAATGCCTTTTCAAATTATACTATATATCCACCAAAAAAGACGACTTTTAAAACAATAAGCCTCCATAAATTACCCGCATTCAACCTGCATTTGGTACATAAAAACATTATTTCATCTATCATATTAAAAATATAACAAATTCAATTCACCCTAAAAACACCCCCATAAAAGACTAATACAGTGGCTATTAACCCAAAAGGTGGAGGATTAACAAAAAAGCTATACACGTCGGGTTTCCGCCAATAATGTAAATAAAAGTTAATTTTTTATTAAAAACTTACATCATACCCTGCCTTACAAAACGGTTACCATTCACTATTCAAACATACGAATTGCGGTTTTCAGAATTTTTAGGTTCTACACTAATAAGGTAACGATCGTTTTAGGTGCAATTCATTACAGCCCCCCTTCCTTGAACCCATTTTACAAATTACGATGACACTCTTACATAAACACCCCTCGGTAAGCACTTCAACCTTCGCAATATTTTTTGACTTCCGCTCCTGTAATAATTGCCCACTGAGGCTTAACCCAATAGAATAATAAAACAATCATTAATAAAGCAAATCACAGCAAAGCCTGAATAACAACACCTCCCACAGCTCCCAATACACCAACAACTTACCACCTTATCTCCTGCTTCAAACCAACCTGCTCAACCGCTAAATAATTTAAAGGAAACACTGCTTGTCTGTCAAATTTCAAGTCTGTTATTTGTATGTAATAAATTAGAATTACTAAATTGCGAAATATCGCAGCCCCAAAGGCTGCCTAAACTTATTGACAAAAAAATATCAAGGTATAAAATGGGAAGAGCATTTGAATTCCGGAAGGCGAGAAAAATGAAGCGTTGGGCACATATGTCCAAGACTTTCACTAAAATCGGTCGTGAGATCACTATCGCAGTAAAAGAAAGTGGCCCGGATCCAGACAGCAACTCTCGCCTTAGAGCAATTCTCCAAAACGCAAAAGCGGAGAATATGCCAAAAGACAATATCGAGCGCGCTATTAAAAAAGCTTCCTCAAAAGATACCTCTGACTATAAAGAGGCTTTATTTGAAGGCTATGCGCCTCATGGTATCGCTATCCTTATCGAGACTGCTACAGATAACAATAAAAGAACGGTGGCCAACATTCGTTCTTATTTCAATAAATGCAACGGTAGCCTGGGAACGTCAGGTTCTGTAGAATTTATGTTTGACCACACTTGTAACTTCCGCCTGAAAAATCCGGGAGATATCGATGTGGAAGAATTAGAACTTGAATTGATTGACTTTGGCGCCGAAGAAGTATTTGTGGACGGCGATGAAGATGACATTATGGTATATGGCGAATTTGCCAGCTACGGTGGTCTTCAGAAAGAACTTGAAGCACGTGGCATGGAAATTCTTTCTTCAGGATTCGAACGTATCCCACAGGTAACCAAGGAACTTAGCGAAGAAGACGCTGCCGATGTGGAAAAATTATTGGCGAAAATTGAAGAAGACGACGACGTTCTGAACGTTTTCCATTCTATGGCTTAATATAGTCCGATTTTCAGAAAAAGGCATTGCTAAAAACAGCAATGCCTTTTTTTTGGCCAAAAAACACCAAAGTGAAACAAGCTTTTAATAGGTACTTATTGTACTTTTATCACTTAAAGCCCCAACTCATTAATAATTTGATAGCATATTGGTGATTTAACCAAAAGAAAACGTACCTTTGCACTCCAATACCGGGTTGCGGGTACAAATCTTGAAATTTTTAGGCAGGATTATTGCAGCAGCCCCTACAATAATATAAAACAATATATGCAGAATTTTCAAGAAACAGGGCTTCGGAATGAACTTTTGGATGCCATCACGGAAATGGGTTTCGAAACACCTTCTCCGATTCAATCCAAAACCATTCCTCATATCCTGTCAACGGATCAGGATTTAGTAGCCTTGGCGCAGACCGGAACGGGTAAAACTGCGGCTTTTGGATTGCCAATTCTTCACCGAATTGATCCAAAATCGAAAAATGCTCAGTTATTGATTCTTTCTCCTACTCGCGAACTATGTATTCAGATCGCTACGGAAATGGAACGATTCCTGAAGTATATGGGAGACGTTAAAGTAGTTTCAGTTTATGGTGGTGCACCAATCGACTCTCAAATCAGAGCGATCAAACGTGGAGCTCAAGTTATCGTTGGTACGCCTGGACGTACAATTGACTTACTTAACCGACGTGTTCTCAACTTCTCTAATATCAACTGGTTGGTATTGGATGAGGCTGATGAAATGTTGAACATGGGTTTCAAGGAAGACTTGAACACCATCCTTTCTTCTACATCTGACGAACGTCAGACATTGTTGTTCTCTGCAACAATGCCGAAAGAGATCCAAAACATCGCAGACAACTACATGACCAACCCATTGACTATCAAAATGGGAAAAAGAAATGTAGCTTCAGATGACGTAAAGCACTTTTATTATTTGGTTCACGGAAGTGACCGCTATGAGACTATCAAGCGTGTTGCGGATATGAACCCAGATATTTACGGGATTATCTTCTCAAGAACTCGTGCAGAGGCTAAAGACATTGCAGAAAAATTGCAAGCCGATGGCTACAACGCAGATGCTCTTCATGGAGAACTATCTCAAGGACAGCGTGATCAGGTAATGAACCGCTTCCGTAACAAACAACTTAAATTGTTGGTTGCAACCGATGTTGCTGCCCGTGGGTTGGATGTTAATGAATTGACACACGTTATTAACTATAATCTTCCTGATGATAGCGAAGTATATGTACACCGTTCTGGTCGTACAGGTCGCGCAGGAAACAAGGGGATTTCAGTAGCGATCGTTTCAAACCGTGATGTGAACCGTATCAAAGATATCGAGCGTTTCATTGGTAAGAAATTCGAAAAGCAATTGGTTCCTGGTGGTGATGAAGTTTGTAAAGCCCGTCTTTTCAGCTTAATGTCACGTGTTGAAAATGTAGACATCAACGAAGAACAAATCGCTCCTTTCATGGAAGAAATCACAGCACAATTTGCTGAGATGAGCCGTGAAGAGTTGATCAAACACTTTGTTTCTGTTGAATTCAACCAAATCCTTTCTTATTACAAAAACGCCCGTGACCTGAACATTCAGGAGCGCAAGCAACGCGATCGTCGTGATAAGGAAAACAGCAAGTTTACGCGTTTTTACATCAACTTAGGTGAAGAAAACGAAGGCTTCAATAAATTAAAAATGATCGGTATGATCAATGACAACTTGCCGAAACGCAAAGTTGAAATTGGTAAAATCGATATCCTTCAGAAATTCTCTTTCTTTGAAGTAGATTCCAATTACGAAAACGACGTTTTGGATGCCTTCAGCAACCTTAACTTCGGCGAAAGCAAAGTATTGGTAGAGAAGAAAAAAGGCAAAGAACGCAGTGGTGGTTTCAAAGGAAACCGTCGTGGCGGCAGTGGCGGAGGATTCCGTGGCAATCGTCGTAGTGGCGGTGGCGGAGGAGGCTCTTACCCACGCAATGGCGAAGGCAGAAAACCAAGATATAGAGGATAGAGATTATCCAACATAAAATATTCTACAAAAGTCACACTTTCACAGGTGTGACTTTTTTGTTTTTAGTACATCGGGCAAAATAATAGTTACAACATAAGGGCTGCTGCATAAGTCATAAAAAACAAATGGACCCCTACTATGAACATACACGACATCATTCTAAAAGCAGAAGAGCAATTATATTTTGAAGGATTTAAAAAGGTCGGTGCTTTTAAAGAATGTGATTATAAAATGTATCTCGCCCACTATATCATCAATGAAATTGAACGATATGATGACAAAGATCATTTACGCATTTGGACCAACAGCCGAATTAAAGACAATGGCAAAGACCCACTGGATATTGTTATTGCTGACATAAAACAGGATAGGATTATTGCAGTGATCAACGTCAAGACCTGGTTCAAAGAATTGGACTGGATAGAAAGGATCTATCATTTGTGTAAAGACGGTGACCCTTCGATTCAAAGGTATTTCATCTCCTACCACTCCCCCGACCACAAATTACGGGTGCAGACTTTTAAAGAAAGCATGCAAATGAAATATCCCCAATTGCACTTTCTTCCACGAGCCTTCAAAGAAGACATTTTTTACAATCATCAGGTCGCTGAATTTTACAGAAAAAAATTCAGCACCAAATAAAACTCCTACCGTTAACAACTCCACCCAGCATGAAAAACAATCTTATTTTGCAGGTCATCCTTGGTGAAGACACCAACTTTTCTTTTGAACACCGAGGGGTCAATGGGCTATTTATTTTTGGCTTGTTCATTGCTGTTTCCATGACCGTCGTGAACTTCACCTTCGGCCAACCCCTGATCGTCAAATTGCTTTATCTTACCCTCACCTTGGGCATTGTACTGATTTATTACTTTTCAAGGGTGAGAAAAAAATATGATGTGCCCCTGCTATTTTTCATATTGATCACCTATACCGTGCTAAGTGTGATCTGGTTCAGCACAGGAGGAGTTACCGGGTCCTCCGCCTTTGGAATGGTCTTTATTTTTATCAGTTTTCTGCATTTCATCCCCGAAACTTACAGGAACATTTTCATGAAACTGGTCATTATCAATTTTATTCTGTTATGGACATTACAGGAGCTTTACCCGCACTGGCTTCACCCCATTAGTGATGCAGAAAAAAAAATCAGAGTGATGATCAGCTTCGTTACAGGCTTTACTTTTTCAGGCATGACCTCCATACTTTTCAAGGCCCAAAGCAAAAAACGGGAAGAGCAGCTTTTCAATAAGAAAAATCAACTCGAACGGTACCAAAGTCAAATTCAAAACCTCGTAGATTCTGTTGGGGAAGAATTCTATATGTTTTCACGCGATGCCAATAACCAGCTGACCTTTAGCAGTAATAGTCCATCGCATATATTTGGCGAAGAGGTCAATATATTCAATGTCCAGCAATTTCTCGATCAGCATGTATTCCCCTTTTCCATTGTGGAGAACAATCAGAAAAGACATGTTTACGATGTGGCTATCCGTCGTGATGACCAAAAATTGCAGTGGGTAAGAATTACTGAATTTCAGATTTTTCAGCACGAACAATTGATCGGCATTGATGCCATTGTGCAGGATATTACAAAGCGCAAGCAACTCAACTCCCAACTTAACTCTGCCCTGAACAGAGAAAAACAGCTCGGGAAATTGAAATCACAGTTTACCGCCATGGTGAGTCACCAGTTTAAAACACCAATGACCATCATTAAAAGTACCACCCAATTACTCCAAACAATGGAAGAGGGTGAAATGACGATTTCAGAAAGCACCAAACAATGGCGACTCAGCAAATACGATCGGGTCTATTCAGCCATTGACTCTTTGACCGACATGGTGAACAGTATTTTGGTCTTTAATAAAAGTGAGGCAGGGAAAATTGCCTTCAACCCCGAAAACACCGACTTGATTCCCCTACTCCAGGAACTTATCGAAGAATATGAAACGGTGGATCCGGAGCACCGAAAGATTTCGGTCACTACCAATGTTATTGGTGAGGTCAATTGGACCTTTGACCGTAATTTGATGAAACAGGTATTCTCTAACTTATTGTCAAATGCCCTAAAATATTCGGCCAATGCACCTGCGCCCCTCGTGAAGATTGAAAAAGACGAACAGTTGCGCATCAGTATCCGAGATTTTGGTATCGGTATTCCCGAAGAACAAAGAGGCAATCTTTTCCAGCCATTCTTCAGGGCAAATAATACCCATCAAATCAAAGGGACTGGGGTTGGTTTGGCTTTGGTACATGAGCTGATTAAGATCCATAATGGCAAAATACGCGTCTCTTTTCATAAAAATGAAGGGACAGAATTCATCATTATTCTGCCGAATGACCAGCAAAAGTCTGCACGTGATGAGTCGCCCACTACGCTGATCGAAATTGCTTAATTCACATCATCATGCTTGTTTTTCGACTACATTTTGAGGATAAGCAAATATTACCCACAAAATTATTTTAAAATGACATTAAGTCACGAAATCAATCAACAGTCGTTGTATTTATCACCAAATCACGGATGACGGCGTTGATTTTTAACAAAATGCCAAATTTCGAGTGATTCATAACAAATCACGCTAATTTTTCGCCCAAAATCCGAAATATCAACAGATTCGGAGAAGAGCGAAAATATCATTATACGATAATAAAAATATCTAAAAACACATGATCATAAAATAAAATAATCAAATATTTAAAATGCTATTATGTTAATTCATTTCTAATATTATGATAATAAACACAAAACAAGTCCGAATCTATAATTATTGAAGTAACAGAACAGCCCTGATGACCTACTGAGGAAATATTTTTTTCAAGGCAACATTTTTTCTAAACTCAGATTAAAAATATCCTTGACTTTACCAAAAAACACCTCTGAGAGTCAATTAAAGGCCATTTATAGACTAATCTCAGCCATAAAAACCCATCCCATTTTTTACTATATATTAATCGGGTATTCAAATAGCGAAAATTAAGGCATTTTCTTTGTAACATCTTTCAAAGACAACTACTAACGACGCAAAGAAAATGCAAAAAGGTTTACAACTGATGCTGGCGTTAATGTTCATGGTATTGACTTCATCCATGACTTACGCTCAAACAATTCTGAAAGGTAAAATCCTTGAAGATGGAACACATGACCCAGTTATTGGGGCGAACGTTTTATTAGATCACACCACACAGGGAACGATCACCTCTATCGACGGTTCGTTTACTTTGAAAACTGACAAAACAGGCCCTCAAACCGTGGACGTCTCTTTTGTTGGTATGGAAACACAACAAATCCCAGTAACGCTTAATGGAACAACTCAAGATTTGGGTACAATCCTCCTCAAAGGTGATGCCGTAGGTCTTCAGGAAGTTCAGGTTTTTGCATCGGTGGCCACTGATCGTAAAACTCCCGTTGCCGTAGCGACGATTAAGGCAAAAGCTTTACAGGAGAAATTGGGTACGCAGGAATTTCCTGAAGTGCTGAAATCTACTCCTGGTGTTTATGCAACCAAACAAGGTGGTGGATTCGGTGACTCCCGTATCTCTTTGCGTGGTTTTGGTTCAGAAAACATTGCCGTTTTGATTAACGGTATGCCTGTGAACGACATGGAAAATGGTCGAGTTTACTGGTCGAACTGGGCAGGTCTTTCAGACGTAACCCGCAGCATGCAAGTACAGCGCGGTTTGGGTGCTTCTAAATTGGCCATTCCATCTATGGGGGGTACAATTAACATTTTAACTCAGGCAACAGACGCCAAACAAGGTGGTAGCTTTTTTGTGGGAGTAGGTAATGATGGCTTCTCTAAGGAATCTGTAACACTTTCAACAGGTCAGTTGGATAACGGCTGGGCAGTGTCTTTCTCTGGCGCGCATACCAAAGGTAACGGTTATGTTGATGCGACTCAATTCGAGGGTTGGTCATACTTCCTGAACGTTTCTAAGCAGTGGACTCCAAACCACATGATGTCTTTCAACGTATTTGGCGCAAGCCAAGAGCACGGTCAGCGTTCTACTCGTCTGAGCCTTGAAGATATTTATAATAATGGCCGTCGTTACAATGCTGACTGGGGTGTTTACAATGGTCATGTATTGAACTCTAAATCGAACTCTTACTCGAAACCAGTATTCTCTTTGAATGATTACTGGACGATCAACGATAAATTGCAGTTATCAACCGTATTGTATGCTTCATTCGGCCGTGGTGGCGGAGTTGCAGGTTACGGTAAAGACGCTTACTTCAATAACTACCGTTTGCCAAACTCACACATCGATTTTGATGCTTTGGCACAAGAAAACAATGATACTGCTGATGGCAAGCCTGCTGGCGAATCTACAACCATCATGGCCAATGCCATCAACTCACACAACTGGTACGGTGGTGTTTCTACATTGACTGCTAATCTGTCTCCTGCTTTGACCCTGACTTCAGGGGTAGATTTGAGAGCTTACACAGGATTCCACACCAAAGAAGTTACTGATCTGATGGGTGGTGATTATATGATTGACCGCAATTTTGATGTCAATGACCCTAATAAAATCGCTCGTGTAGGTGATGAAGTAGGTTTCAAAAACGACTCTCACGTACTATGGCAATCATTGTTCTCTCAGTTGGAATACTCTAAGGATAATCTTTCTGCTTTCGTTTCTGGTTACGGATCGAACATCATGTACAAGCGTAAAGATTACTTCAACTATACTGAAGGAAACCAAGAAACAGACTATGTTTCATTCCAGACTTACGGAATTAAAGGTGGGGTAAACTATAACTTCAATGCACACCATAATGTGTTTGTAAACGCAGGTTACTTGCAACGTCCTCCATTCATGAATGCAGTATTCATGAACTACAAAAACGATATTAACAAAGGTGCTGTAAACGAAAAAATCATCACTATTGAAGGTGGTTACGGTTACCGTTCAGCAAAATTTGCAGGTAATGCAAATGCTTATATCACCAAATGGCAAGATAAAGCCATGACACGTACTTTGTTCGGTGAAGCACAAGACGGTGGTGACCTGTTCGCCAATATTACGGGCTTGTCAGCACTTCACGAAGGGGTTGAGTTTGACTTTGAATACCGTCCATCGAAATTATTGACCATCAAAGGTTCTGGTTCGATCAACAACTGGTACTGGATTGATGACGTGAACGCCACTTTCTACGACCAAAACCAACAACCTGTTGGTGGTGAAAAAGCCTTGTCTGTAAAAGACCTTAAAGTAGGTAATGCTGCACAAACTACGGGTGCTTTGGGTGTACGTTACGAAGTGTTGCCTAAACTGAGAATCGGTTTGGAAGGTACCTACTTTGGCAACATCTACGCCGACTACGATCCTTCAAAACGTGATTTTGATGCTGAACACCCAGAGACTGCTGACCGTGAGCAATCATGGAAAATGCCGAACTACTTCTTGTTGGACTTCAACGTGAACTACGGGTTCAAAATCGGTAAATTTGACGCCACTATCTTCGGTAACCTGAACAATATCTTGGATACCGATTACATCGCTGATGCACGTGACGGAAACGACCACAACTGGCAAAGTGCTTTGGCATACCCTACGGTAGGTCGCACCTGGTCATTGGGTATGAAAGTTAAATTTTAATCACAAGATTGATCTCAAGGGGGAGCCTGCGCTTCCCCATAAAAATACAGAAAGATGAAAAATTCTTATATCTATTTCCTATTCGCTTTGGTTTTGGGAGCATCTGCTTGTAACCCAATGAAAGACATTCATGATGAATTGGATCAGAAACTGACTCAAAACGATGATTGGTATCGTTTTATCAGTGGAAAAACTTTGGTGGCAGATGCTGAATACACAAAAGACGCCCCTTACACTTTAGCCGATGCCGATTATGCGTTATCGTCAAAAGAAAGCATCAAAAAAAATAAAAACTTCGGTAAAGACAGCCTTTCTTTCGAGGATAATGTAACGGAGGTTTTAGGAAATAAATACATGGCCAAAGCCGGTGAAACAATGTTCGTGACCTATAACACTTACATCGACCACCATAAAAGTGCTGACACCACCATGGTTACTTTTGATGTGACCAACACCAAATGGTTGGCCGTTCCAAGTTTCAACTTCGCACCTACTGCTAAAGTTGACAAAGCGACCGCCTATACCCTAACGGCGGATGATTACGCCATGGTAGGTGAAAATCCAAAATATGGCAGCTTTACCCTGAGTCATTACAAAACAGCAGAAGAAGTTTATGCCAAGCTGTACGTGGTTTTAAAAGCGCACTTCATGGTAAACATGAAAGAAGGCCAGGTATTTGAGGTAACCTACAAGACTTACAATAAACATTCAGACATTAAAGTTGAAACGCCACTTTATGTAAAAGTGACTCTTTAATCTGACGATCTATTGCTTTAAAAAAGGCGACTTTCCACTTGGAAGGTCGCCTTTTTCTATTTGGCTTGCTCGGCCAAAATAAATCCCATATCCAGCAATTGGGCATAGGGCACCACCTCCAGCTCATCAAAATACTGGTAATCCTCCACCATTTCCGCAAATCGGTTGACAATCTGCTGACGGTAGGAAAGGTCAAAGTTCATCAGGCAAGCTTCAATCAGCAGGTCATAAAATGCCATCGTTCTTACCTCAGAAATATCCTTCAGATGACGATGACGATACACCTGCATATTATGGGCAATATTGATCAGGTCATAATCTGTCCCCTGCTGAAAAATCTCAACAAATGGCTTCAGGATCAGCACCTGAATATTTCTGCCATGCTTATCCCTTCTTGCAGGGAAGCGTTTATGAAAGATCTCCTCCACGCCTTCCATCGCATAATTCGCCGCACCGGGGTGGTTTACAATCCAGTCAAGCTGTGCGTAATAAAAATAGACCAGCCATTTGGCCTGATCCACCGCATGCAAAAAAGCATACTGCTCCACCTGCATCACCTCTTCACAAATACTGAGTGCCTCGGTTTGCGCACGTTTTTTCAAGGCCAAATCTGTCAATAAAAATTGCACATCGAAGCGATTATAAGCCTTGTATTCTGTCAGTTCCAAACTCCACTTTGCATATCCAATCGCTTCCTCAACCTTACGCAAAGAGCGATAATATTGTGCATGATGAAAATACAATCGCAACAAACGAATATTGGAAAACACAAAAGACTCATTTTTGAACAACTCTTCAAGGTCATCTATCCGAGCGCCATATTCATCAAACCGATTGTTGACATAAGCCCGCATCGCCTGAAGGTAGTACAAAATCAACCGAATAAAAGGATTATCGTACTGCGCCGCAATTTCCTCAGCTCGCGCCACACAGTCCTCACACAGGTTGAGCATATCCTTCGTTTTGTGTGTGGAAAACTTCACCTTACTGTCGAGTAGTTGCTCCATGCCCTCTATTTCCTGCAAAAGCATATACTGCTGCATTTTGGATTGCAGTAAACTGATCACCTCCTGGCATTTATCGGGAAAGCCCTGCATAGAATACATTTCCCGCAATTTCAGCAACACCTGCACTTCTGTACCTAAAAGGCTGTATTTTTCAGCTTTGGCCAGGGTTTTCCGCAAAATTTTATCTGCATTATGAAATACATTACGGTCGAGAAATCGGCTCGCCACCACCAGCTGCGCCGTTAATTCTGCCTGAATATCAAGATAGTTCACCCGCTCCTGCTTCTGCAAACTGTTGAGGATAAAAACCTCTGCCAGCTTTTGACTCAGGTTACGCTTCAGCATCAGGTACCGCTTATCTGACGGCTTGGTTTTATAAAGGATCTTGGCCGCAGTTTGGTCATCGACCTTTTCGTGGACCACCAAATCATACAGCTTCCGCATTTTGGTCCGCTTGGGCAAAGAAAGCTCCAGGTTTTTCTGACTGCCCTCCGTCAGTACATATGCATATTCTGCAATTAAATCCATTTTTTCACTGAGCTGAAATAAGTAATAATACCAAACTTAGCACGTGTTAGCAACTAAAAATCAATGACGAACATTTAGCATACCTCGGCATTAATGAGGGGTTATTTTAAGGAAACAACCTCGCTATTGCTGAAAAGTAATTCAAAACCAATTTCAATCATCTGAATCTGCCATGAGGTGGTCAGCTACTCAACACGCTTTTAGGGAAAATTAGAGGAATTGATTTAATATGACAAATTAACTGCCTGATTAATCCGATATCTTGGCAAGATATAGACCACAAAATAAATTCTACCCCTTTGAAAAGTTAAAGCGTCTATTATTTCAGTCTGCCCAATGGGTAATTTACATTCCTGTAAACTATCGCAAGCCTCCCGATCGTGATCAATTATGTACCCGATTTGTTTGTCACAAGACGGAGTCTCGCGACAGGGAATCGTGTGGATTTAAAATGCTTTTTCAATGATGTGAACCTTGCGTATCAGCCAAATGTAGAATTGGAGAAGGCCAATACAAAGCGACAGGAAGTTGTTTACTCATCCTTAAACTATCGCGAGAGTCTCTCTCGTGATCAATTATGTACCCAATTTGTTTGTCACAAGACGGAGTCTCGCGACAGGGAATCGTGTGGATTTAAAATGCTTTTTCAATGCTGTGAGCCTTGTGTGTCAGCCAAATGTAGAATTAGAGAAGAGGAATACAAAGCAACTGGAAGTTGTTTACTCACCCTTAAACTATCGCGAGAGTCTCTCTCGTGATCAATATGTATCTGATTGTTTGTCACAAGACGGAGTCTCGCGACAGGGAATCGTGTGGATTTAAAATGCTTTTTCAATGCTGTGAGCCTTGCGCGTCAGTCAAATGTAGAATTGGAGAAGGCCAATACAAAGCGACAGGAAGTTGTTTAATCAGCCCTAAACTATCGCGAGAGTCTCTCTCGTGATCAATTATGTACCCGATTTGTTTGTCACAAGACGGAGTCTCGCGACAGGGAGTCGTGTGAATTTAGACCGTTTTTTCAATGCTTGTTCTCGCGACAGGGAGCCGTGTGGATTTAAACCACTTTGTCAATGCTGTGAGCCTTGCGCGTCAGTCAAATGTAGAATTGGAGAAGGCCAATACAAAGCGACAGGAAGTTGTTTACTCAGCCTTAAACTATCGCGAGAGTCTCTCTCGTGATCAATTATGTACCCGATTTGTTTGTCACAAGACAGAGTCTCGCGACAGGGAGTCGTGTGAATTTAGACCGTTTTTTCAATGCTGTAAGCATGGGAATACAATGCAATAGGAAATTGTTTACTCACCCTTAAACTATCGCGAGAGTCTCTCTCGTGATCAATATGTATCTGATTGTTTGTCACAAGACAGAGTCTCGCGACAGGGAGTCGTGTGAATTTAGACCGTTTTTTCAATGCTGTAAGCATGGG
>CANMKE010000022.1 GCA_947498325.1 uncultured Persicobacter sp. | reverse complement strand
TTGGATGTAATGGCAACCAAAGAAAACGACCGTCCGCAGTCATTTACCGACGAAGAATGGATCCCTCATTCGGCAGGCTGGCTACATGGTACTATGAAGCTGAAGCAATTGAGCAACAGTTGATTATTTTTTTAATTCAATCATTTATCATATTATGAAATATAATATTATCACATTTTTTGCACTGCTTTTTTGTAGCGGTGTCGCCTTTGGGCAGAAAGTGATCACCTTGGAGAATAATTTGGTCAAGTATGATGTCGTTTACAATAATGACAGCCTGTATCTTTCTAATTTCAACCTGAAAAGTGATACACTCAACTATGTAAAATCAAAGAGCAAAGGTTTTTCTTTTGTTCTTAATGATACAGAATACAGTGGTTTCAGTAAATGGGACCTGGACAAGGTAAAGCGTGTAAAAACCGATAAAACTACGCAACGTGTAATTTTGACACTTAAGCCGAAAGGTGAAAAAAACTTTAAGATTTTTGTCAACTATGAAATGTATGACAATCATCCTTTTATCAGAAAATGGATCACCTTTGAGAATACTGGCAAAGAGGATTTCAAGATTGAGTCTTTGAATGTTCAGGATATCTATACAAGCATGAACAACACCTGGGCGATGGTTCTAAACAACTATGGCCGTATGAAACACCTGATGAAGTATGAAGGTGACTGGGATGATCCTGTAGTGGTGATCGAACAGGCGAATTCCAAACAGGGAATGGCTTTGGGTAACGAAGCAATGGGTATTCTGAAAAGAACAGCCTTCCAGTCAGAAGGAATGCACGACAACGTTCAGGTGGGACTGACGCACCCAAATCAGGATTTTCCTTTCAGAAAATGGTTCAAGCCTAAGCAATCATGGACCAGCCCCAAAACGTTTATTGGGCTATATCATGGCTACCGCGATGGTTTCCAAATGATCAACAACGAAGTAAACAAGTTCGTCAAAACCGCTTTGAAACCAAGAATTTATGACTTGAAAGAGAAGCCTACTTTTGTTTACAATACCTGGTATCCATTCCGTACGCACATCAGTGATACTTTGATCCGCCGTGTGGCAAAAGCTGCGGCTGAATGTGGCGTAAAAGAATTTATCATTGATGACGGTTGGCAGGTTAATGCTCATGGTAAAAGTTCTATTCGTGGTTGGGGTGAAAATTATGGCGACTGGCATGTGGATCAAAATAAATTCCCTGGTGGTTTGAAGCCTACTTTCGATTACATCAAATCTTTGGGCATGAAACCAGGTTTGTGGATTTCTATCGGCTCTGCTACCAAAGATTCCAAGGTTTATCAGGAACATCCAGAATGGTTTGTTCAGAAGCCGGACGGAAGCACAGGAAACCTGCATTTCCAATCACCGGTAGATAATGGATTCTATTCTGCTTCTTTCGGAACAGGGTGGAAAGATTACATGAAAGAAACTATTCTTCGATTGGTAAAAGATTATGGATTGGCTTATGCAAAGATGGACCTTGCTGTTGTTACTTCTCCATATGTAAACGACACCAAGCAGTCTGGTTCTTATGCCAAAGATCATCCGGATTACCGAGATCATAACGAGTCGTTCACTGTTTTGTATGAAAACATGCTGAAGATGTTCGACGAGTTGCACGAAGAAGCACCAGAACTATTCATCGACTGTACCTATGAAACAACGGGTAAAGTCCACCTGATGGATTACGCCACGGCTGAACATGCTGAAGGTAACTGGTTGTCAAATATCGAAGATCCAGCACCTGTTGGTCCGATGAGAGTTCGACAGTTGGCATGGTGGCGTTCACCAGCCGTACCCGCTTCTTCTTTGGTGATCGGTAACTTACCAATGGACACTGATGATATTGACCTGACGATGAAATCATTGATCGGTACATTGCCGATCGTTTTGGGTGACCCTGACAAATTGCCTGTTGAAAAGCGACAAGAGATGAGAAGCTGGGCAGACTGGATGGATCAGATGCAGGAACGTTTTGATTATATGTCATATCGCAAGGATTTGGAAGGTTTCGGCGAGCCACGTGAGGGTTATTGGGATGGATGGCAGCGCATCAATTATGATACACAGGAAGGTGGGATTTTGGGTGTATTCCGTCAGGGAGCCAAGGAGTCGGCCCGTATGGTGTACCCAAGTGAACTTAATGAGAACGCCACTTACGAAATCAATTTGGCACCATCAGGTAAGCACGTGATTACGGCAACCGGTAAAGAATTGATGGAGCGAGGATTCCAGGTGGTGATCAATAAAAAATATGGTGGAGAACTATTTGAAGTCTCGAAAGTGATCATTCCATAATCATCAACCTAAGAGCGTGTTTAACACTTAAAATTCGAAGTAGAATGGTAAGTTTTTAAACACGCACTATAAAGACCGTTTCTTTAATTGGGCTGTTGCATCATTGATTTTTCTTCCATTAGGTACCAAAATTTGTTTTGTTGTAAATTTTCATTGGCTAAAATTCACAGCTTTTAATCAGCAAGAATTATAGCGCGTGTGAATATATAATTTGAATTATTCTGAAAGATCGGGGTATTCGTTTGAGGTGAATTTTCACTTCAATAATCCGTTGAATTTTCGTTATGATTTATTTTTAACACGCACTAATGCCATAAATATTGAGCAACGAATATCATTTGATGGAACCTTAAATGTGAAAATCACTGACGTAACAGCCCTATTTTTTTGACTGACCGGTCAATAAAGTCCGAACTATTTGCCGCGACCTTATAAAATAATTTTTTGTCCTCCTTTTATGGTGGAGAGCCGTCAGTAAAATCTTTGATATTCATTAAATAGCATAGCGTAATTTATAATCTATCTTATATGCAATCACTTGTAAATTTTTTTTCCGTCCGCGCTATTTTTATGCTATGCTTAGGAAGCCTATTTTTTGGCTGCAGCGGTAATGCATCAGTTACTGATAAACGAATTCAGATTGATAATCCTGATAAAAGTTTGTCATTCATCCTTCATATAAAAAGTGGTGAGCTTGCCTATGAAGTACTTGCTCAGGATCAAATCATCCTTGGGAAATCACGATTAGGAATTAATCGAAGTGATGGTAATTTCGCGAAAAAACTGTCCCTTTCTGAATTCTCGAAAGACGATCGATTGACAGCACATATTGAATTCCTTTCGGGAAAGCAATCTCAGGTTTCCCATCAATATTCTCAGGGCAATTTCACCTTTAAAAATGAAAAGGATCAGCTGGTGAAATTCCAGGTTAAAGTTTTTGAACAAGGGGTCGCTTTCCGATATCTTTTCCCTGAAAGTTCAGACAATAAGGTTACCATCCTTGAGGAGCAGAGTGAATTTTATTTTCCACAGGGTGGGGAGGCTTGGTTGCAACCTTATCAGGATGCGACTCAATGGTCACCGGCTTATGAGGCAGTGTATAAACCTTATGCGCTCGGAAGTTCATCGCCAATGAAAAATGGCTGGTGTTTCCCGGCATTGTTCAACACGGCTAATCATTATGTTTTACTTTCTGAAGCAGGACCCTTTGATGGTAACTATGCAGCAATGCACCTTAAAAAAGATGCTCCAAATGGCCGATATGCTTTGGCCTGGCCAGATAAAGACGAAGCCAATGGTTACTATGATCAAAAGCCGTCGAGTAAATTACCTTGGCAAACACCGTGGAGAGTGATCAACATCCATGAAAATTTGGCAAGTTTGGTTACTTGCGATTTGGTCAAAAGTTTAGCGCCAGCATCGAAAATCAAAAACACCGATTGGATCAAGCCGGGACCTGCCTCATGGAGTTGGCTGACCGATAACGACAGCCCGCAAGACTACCAGAAATTGGTGCCTTACATTGATCTTGCCGCTGAAATGGGTTGGCCTTATTCGTTGATTGATGCCAATTGGGACAATATGGCCAATGGTAATATTGAAAAGCTGGTTGAATATGCTAAAAGCAAGAATGTGAACCTTTTACTATGGTACAATTCGGGAGGAAAGCACAATATCATCACTGAAGCACCACGCGACTTAATGGACAACCGTCAGGCCCGACGAAAAGAATTTGAGCGCATTCATAAGATGGGCATCAAAGGGGTTAAAATCGATTTTTTCCAATCTGATAAACAGGAAATCATGCAGCTTTATCCGGAGATTCTTGAAGATGCTGCAGACTTTGAAATCCTGGTAAACTTTCATGGCTGCACGATTCCTCGTGGATGGGAACGCACTTATCCGAACCTGCTAACGATGGAGGCGGTAAGGGGTGAAGAGGTTTATGGTTTTGGTAAAAACTTCCCCGACAATGCACCGGTAGCCAATTGTATTTTGCCATTCACAAGGAATATTGTAGGTCCGATGGATTACACGCCGACAGTGTTTTCGAATGGTAAGATGAAACATAAAACAACCATGGCCCATGAATTGGCCCTGAGTATCGTTTTTGAATCCGGCTGGCAACATTTGGCGGATGGCCCAAAACAATTTGGTGCCTTACCTGAAAAAACCAAAACAATTTTGAATCACCTCCCAACCGCCTGGGATGAAATAAAGCTCCTTCAGGGAGCGGTAGGTAAAGATTTAGTGATTGCCCGACGTAAAGGCAGCGACTGGTATATTGCCGGGATTAATGGCGAAGGCGTCAATAAAGAATGGCATATTGATTTTGAAGCGATTACTGATCAGGGTAAACTTACTTTGGTGGTAGATAAAGGAAGAAAGTTAAAGGACAGCAGTGGGGAAATTAAAAATGCTACACTGAACATTATGCCTTATGGGGGTTTTGTGGCCAAAATTACTGCGGCAAATACCAAAACGACCAAATAAGAACCGAATAATAAATTAAGGGGGATTGATTTGTCCGCAGATCAGACAGATTTCTTTGTAGAGGTGTATTCAGCTGTTGCTTACAAAGCAAAAAAATAAATGGTCAAGATAATCATGGCCTTTAGAACTCCTCGATCATTATTGTGAAACTTATTATTCCATAAAGCAGGTTTTTCCATTGTTCATAGATGGGGAAACCTGCTTTCTTTATTTAAAACCAATGGTGATGTTTTCAGGTAAAAAAGAAGCGCGTAAAATGAATTTTTACCATAATTAAGCTATTCGTGGACATGCCAGCCTGACAAAATAAATAGTTTTGTTCCAAGATAAAGTCTAAAAGTCACCGATATGAGAACTAATTATTTTTTACTATTATTCTTGCAGTTATTTATTTTTTCGTCTTGTACCAAAATTAATACTGAACAGGCCGAAGTCTATAAAGATCCAACCGCAAGCATTGATGCCCGGGTACAGGATCTGTTGAGTCGGATGACCCTTGAGGAAAAAATTGCTCAGATGAACCAACTGGTGAGTCCAAGCCATATGAGAATTGCTGAAGATGAACTGACTGTTGAAGAATTACATTCAAATGATCAGCTGGGTTTTTATCCTGGCATACATTCCTCTGATGTTCTGAATATGACTGAAAAAGGGCTTATAGGTTCCTTTTTACATGTTTTGACCGCCAGTGAGGCCAATGAACTACAGACGCTTGCAAAAAAATCACGCCTTGGTATTCCCTTGCTCATAGGCATCGATGCCATCCACGGTAATGGTTTGACTGTCGGAGCAACGATCTACCCAACCTCCATTAGTATTGCCAGTACTTTTCAGGAATCTTTGGCTGAAAAAATGAGTGTTGAAACCGCCCACGAGATGCGTGCAACCGGTTCTCATTGGGCCTTTACACCAAACATTGATGTGGCACGTGATGCCCGTTGGGGACGTGTAGGGGAGACCTTCGGCGAAGACCCCTATTTGGTAGGAAATATGGGTGTGGCGATGATTAAAGGTTTGCAACAGGGCGACTTCACAGGTAGGGATAAGGTTATTGCCTGCGCCAAACACCTTGTGGGTGGTGGCGAGCCGATCAACGGCACAAATGCCGCTCCAACGGAGTTGTCTTACCGAACATTGAAAGAGGTTCATTTTCCTCCATATGAGCGTGCAATTAAAGAGGCGAATGTATTTTCGATCATGATGGCACACAATGAAATTAATGGTATTCCTTGTCATAGCAACTCCTTTTTGATGCAGGATTTGATGCGTAAGGAATATGGATTTGATGGTTTCTATGTAAGTGATTGGCGGGATATCGAACGTTTGCATTCTTTGCATCATGTGGCTGAAAATGAAGATGACGCTTTCGCGCTTTCGATCAGCTCGGGCATGGATATGCACATGCATGGTCCTGCTTTTGTTCCGTCGATGCTTGAATCGGTGAAGGAAGGAAAGGTGAGCGAAGCACGTATTAATGAAGCTTGTGCTAAAATATTGGAAGTTAAATTCCGTCTGGGATTATTCGAGCAGCCTTTTGTTGATGAATCCAAAATTGATGAGCAGGTATTCACCAAAGCGCATCAGGCGACCGCTTTGGAAATTGCCCGCAAGTCGGTGATTCTGTTGAAGAATGACAATATCCTTCCATTGAACACTAACAAATACAAAAATATCTTTATCACTGGCCCTAATGCTGACAACCAAACTATTTTGGGTGACTGGGCTTCTCCGCAGCCAGAAGAACATGTGGTAACAGTAAAGCAGGGATTGGAAAAACTGTCCTCAAAATATGGGTTCAATCTGGATTATTTTGATTGCGGCCAGATGGTTTATAAAGTATCTGAAAGCGCAGTGAACAAAGCCGCTCAAAGAGCGAAGAAAGCAGATTTGGCTGTTGTGGTGGTAGGAGAAAACTCGATGCGTCACCACTGGAGAGAAAAAACCTGTGGTGAAAACACAGATCGTGCGCACATCAATCTTGTTGGACGTCAGTTGGAATTGGTGCAGAAAATTCAGAAAACAGGAACGCCCGTAGTTGTCATTTATGTCAATGGCCGTCCGATTGGCGAGCCTTGGATTGAAGAAAATGTTGCTGCTACCATTGAAGCTTGGGAGCCGGGAAGTTTCGGTGGCCAGGCATTGGCAGAAATTCTTTTGGGTGAAGTAAATCCTTCAGGTAAATTGCCGATCTCTATTCCTCGTACCGTGGGGCAAGGAAAGGTATATTACAGCCAAAAACCTTCTTACTTCTATCAATCTTTCCGATTTACCCCGAACACACCGTTGTATGCCTTCGGTTATGGATTATCTTATACCAATTTTGAGATCTCTCAACCTAAGCTGGATAAAGAAGAAATTACTGCTGCTGACCATTTAAAAGTAACGGTAAGTGTGAAAAATACAGGTCCTGTTGCTGGTGATGAGGTGGTTCAGCTGTATATCCGCGATGATTATTCTTCGGTTACACGTCCGATAAAAGAGTTGAAGCATTATCAAAGGGTATCTTTGAAAGCAGGAGAGACCAAAGAGGTTCGCTTCTTGATCAGTAAAGATGATTTGGCATTCTATGATCAAAAAATGAACTGGATTGTTGAGCAGGGAACCTTCACGGTTATGGTGGGTAATTCCTCTTTAGACAAAGATTTAAAAACAGTTCAGTTTAACCTGAAGGAAACGACTACACTGAATGTTAATGATTCAGATTTGCTAATTTAATATATGTGGGCACTATAATAGGAGCGTGTTAGCAACTTACAGAAAGAAAGTGAGTTTTTAACACGCTCCAATAGTGTTTCATTTTTTTGAGTATTGTATTTAACATAAGACAAATTATATACTCGATGATGTTTTCCTAAATACTATTACTACCTGTCTTATAAAAGGCTTGAATTAAGCGTTTTAGAAAAAGTAAAATCACAACAAGAAGATCCATTAAAGGATAATAATAGAATTGCTTCCATAAAAAAACACCATCCTGCAATGAATGGTGTTTTTGTGCTCAAAAAACTAATCAGCTTACTTTATTGCCGCATCAGTGTTATTGATCGATAATGAATCTGGGATATACACATTACTCTGACCTTTAGCCGATAATGGCTTACGGAGAAATGTAGAAGCTTTTAGCATTTTGGCATTTCTTTCCGCAGATTTATGAAAGTAAGAGTAACCTGCTGCGGTCATCATCAAGAAGGATGCACAAATACTGAGTTTGGTTAATTTAGGCATGTTGGTTCGGTAATAGGTTGGTTATTGTTTGCTGTTCAGGGTTCAATATAAAGCAAAACAATTATTTTTCGCAAGTCTATATTTTGGGTTTAAACACTGCACAGTCCGCTTGCATGCCCTGATTAATTCCGGTTGTTTGAATTGCTTGATAAAGAATCACTTACCCCTGCTATTGGTAAACCAAAAGAGTGCGATTTTTAGGGCGCTCAGCCCATTGTCAAATCCATAAAAATTCCGAGAATGAGTGCTTTATTATCAATAAATTGGGGCATCATCTTTCATTTTCATGATCAAAAAACCTGGGCAGTACTAAAACAAATTATTGAGTGCCGTGGGAAATACCGGAATGGCTTATTTTCTCAGCGTCAAATCAATACCGATAGCAAAATGATGGCCTCTGAAAACTGTAAAAAATTGGAACTAATATTGTTTGAATTGATCCCATCAATTTTTTTTATCAGCCTATCGATAACACCCATAACGCCACTTATATTCATCCAAAGACATTCCGTTTGTCGCCGTTTGCCATGCCTTCCAAAACTATGGCCTTACTTGCTCCCTTTCAAGAATGCGTATCAGCCTGCTATTAATAATTTCCGCTAAATTCCAGTTATACAGTTTGGCATCCGTGGTACTATAAAATGCCACTACAACTGCCTCAAGGTCTTTATCATATTTTGCAAAACTTTGGTATCCGGGAACCCAGCCCGAGTGCTCATATTTTTAAAGCGAGGCATAAATTGCTGCCTCCTGCCGATCAAAAACAGCACCGTCATTCAAGGCTCTGATAAACGTTCCAACATCCTGTGCCGTAGCCAACATCCCCTGTTCGTTCGACTTTAGGTCCTCAGCATAACCCACATGGTAACCGCTCATGACCTCCCCCATATCTACCTGATCCAAAGAAGCAATGGTATGCTGAAGATTCAGTGGTGCTAATATTCGCTGCTGCTTAAAGCGAAAATTATCCTCCTGCAAAACATCATCCATCACCTTGTTAATCAGCAGATAATTTGTATTGCAATACTCCTGCTCTTCTCCGGGCGAAAAGTGGGCGGGTTGATCTAAAATCAATGCCAGACTTTCCTGATAATTTTTTGTCGGCTTGGCCCAAAAATTGGGGGTATCCGTAAAATTGGGGATGCCACTTTTATGTTGAATCAACAGATTGAGGGTAATTTTGTCTGCGTTTTCAATCCGATCAGATAATTCAGGTAAGTAATCTGAAATCGTTTTATCCAACGAGAGCCGGCCATCACTGACCAATTTTGTAACCGCTACAGCGTCGTAAAGCTTACTGATGCTTGCTATTTTAAAAAGCGTGTGAGGTTTGGCGGGTATTTTTGCTTTTCGGTCGTGTCATCCTACGGCAAAATGTTGAGGACGCTGTCCCTTTTGCTCAACATAAACAATAACGCCATCAAAACCATGCCCAACCGCCTCCTCCAATTGTTCTTGAATTGTGGCTGGCAATGGCAGAATCCAAGCTTTCACCAATAGCCAGGGCACAAAAAACAGGGATGTCACCGTGCCCACCAACAAGCAGGCTCTAACGATCCAGGTAGAACGTTTCACTTTCATGTTCAGTTAAAATTTTGATCATCAATTTATAAATGGAATATAAGCCTTTTTCCTGGAGAGATCTGATCGCCTGCCATTGAACAAATTGGTCTTTCTTTTCTTTGCCAAGGCGATCGTTTTCAATTATAAAAATTGTGATTATCCCTTACGGTTACGCCTAAGCCCTATTTCTCTACCAATCTTGATGTTTTTTCACCTCATGGGTGGGTATAGACGATTACTTTTGAGCATCAATCTTTGATAGTTTATTTCTATTTCATTTTATATTTTTTTGAATTAAAAGACATGAGCAATAGCAAACTACTTTTACTTTTTAGCGGTCTCCTGTTTGGCTGTTTAGCTTGTAATGAGGCGGCACCACAGGACGATTTTGATCAGGGCGTTGCCCAGGTGATGAGCCATATTCAACATCCTGAAATCAGTGGGCCACATATTATTTTGTCAGAATATTGCGGACATCAGCCTGACCGCAAAGGGACCTATGATTTTCATGATGCCATTCAATCTGCAATTGACAGCTTATCGTCTATTGGCGGCGGTCATTTGATCTTCACCAACACTGCGGGGATGGAATCTTGGATCAAAAGCACTGAAATTTATCGTTGTGTAGGTCCAATTGAATTGAAAAGCAATGTGGCTTTGGGTTTTGATCCTTCCACACGTTTGCACTTTCAGTTTGACGAAAAGGCCTATTTGGGCAAAGATGGCCAAGGGGTTTTGCGTCGTTATGAAGGAACGATGCTCTACAGTTTTTCACCATTGATTTACGGGATGAATGTGGAAAATGTGGCGATTTATGCTACGGGACGAAATGGCGCGACACCGGTAATCAATGGTGATGGCGAGACGTGGCTGGAGTGGCAACAAGCCGGAGAAAAAAGCCGTGTGGACAGAGGTTTGAAGCCTGCATATTTGGCATTGAGAGAGGTGAATGAGGCTGCAACACCACTAAAAACGCGTATTTTCAATGATATCAAAGAGGATTTTTATCGTCCTCAGTTATTCTCCCTTTATTTCTCGAAGAATATTTTAGTCGAGGGGATCAAATTTGAGGAATCTCCTTTCTGGATGATCAACCCGGTATTTTGCGATAACCTGATCTTTAAAGATGTTGCATTGGAAGGAAATGTGGTTAACAATGACGGTATTGACCCTGACGGTTGTAATGGCGTTTTGATTGAGAATGTTTTGTTCAATACCCATGATGATAATATTGCATTGAAATCTGGTCGTGATAAAGAGGCCCGTGAAGGGATCAGTGTCGAAGGAACGGAAATCGAAGGATTGAAAAACCCACATATTGTTAATGGAAAAGTGGGGCAATCCAAATGTGAAAATGTATTTATCACCAATTGCCACTTTAAAAATCACTATGCAATTTGTATCGGCAGTGAGATTGCTGCAGGAGCCAAAAATGTTTATGCTTTGGATAACTTCGCCTTGCAAGACATTAAAATGGGGGTTTTTCTGAAAAGTAACCGTACCCGTGGTGGGGTGATTGAGAATGTATACGTAAAAAACTTCCGGATCAATCAGGTGCCTCAGGGAGATGCTATTTGTGTGATTTCCAATTATGATAATGATTCCACAAGCCCTTACCCACCGATGTTCAAAAATATAAAAATTGAGAATGTTACCGTTGAAAAAGCACACCGTGGTATTCGTATTTACGGGTGGGCAGATGCTGTTCTTGAAAATATTGAGTTGAAAAACATCAACATCAAAGAAATTGAAGAACCACAACATGCTTTGGAGTACAATTATGTGAATCACCTGACGTTGGATAATGTAAAAATCAGTGATAAAACATACAATTTCACTCAGGATAAAAAAGTTGCCGGATTAAATGCGCCTCAGCAAGAATAAGAGGTCCTGATCAATCTATTATCATCTTACGCAAAAAGCCCTGACTTCTCCATCAGGGCTTTTTTATTTACCGCATGTATGAAAACCTCCCATCCTACTGCAAAATTCAGGATATCAACACAGACCAAAGATCATTGCGCGATCTTTAATTGTTACTCAATTACTTTATCAGCAGGTGCTACTGATTCGCTCCGTTATTTTAGGACTGCCTGAATCGGATATTACATACCATAAATATGCACTCCCATTAAATTGCTCAGGAGGGAATTTCATTGTCATCTATCGCTCCGCAAATCATTCAGACAAGGCCATTTAATTATACAGGCCGATGTGGAATTAGAAATTAGTAATCAATCCTGACCCGGGGCTTCCTATTTTCTGTCTGAGCTTGACCAGTTCCTGTCCAGAAACTTTCACCAAAGTGCCATGACGCATAATGTCTTGAAAGCCGTGCTTCAGCGGCACAAAATCCTTATTCCAGTCTTTCATGTTTTTGGTGGTGGCATAACGGTAACCAAAGTAGCCGGGGTAGTAATCATAATACAATACCAAAGCGGTATCAGTTTTGACATACATTGGGCCTTCGGTATATTGAGCAGCCAAAGAAAGCGTATCCGTAAACGGTCCCATCATGTTTTCAGATTGGGCCATCATCAAGTTTTTATGCCCTTTTCGTTCATCCTTGAAGAAGAGATAATATAAAGAATCCGTCTTGTAAAGGCTTCCATCGATGACCTGAAAATCTGGGTTCCAATATGATGCTGGAGGTGAAAAATGCTTAAAATCCACTGTTTTTGTATAATACAGGCTATGATTCCAGGTGGAGTTCCACCATTTTCCGGCCTCTTTCGGAGGGGTGTAATCTTCTCTCAGCGTACTTGACCAAATAATGTAGGTCGTATCCTGCTCAACATAAAACTCCGGTGCCCAGACATTTGCAAAATCAAAGCCGCGCGTGCTATCGGAAACCGTGATGAATTTTTCACCTTGCCAATCTATGCCATCAGCGGAATGTGCATAACCAAAACCTGAAGAACCACAGGTCCAGACCATATGAAACTCACCCATTTTATCCCTGATAATACAGGGATCGCGAAAGACGCCAAACTCCCCTAATTGAGGGGCACAGATCTTTTGTTTGAGCAAATGCCAGTCATGCAAATTGTAACTATATGCGGCATACAGCCCGGCTTTCTCCCCGGCATTTCCCTCAAAATAATACAACAAGTAGGCGTCCTGATTACTTTCGACCTGTTGTGAATGAGTAGTGCAGGATGGTAGCCCATAAAGGAACACGCCTAAAAAAATGGCTGCCAAAGCCCAAGAGTTTGTCATTCGATTAAAAAATAACATCTCTAATCTTATTAAGGTTAATGATTGCTGACTGATGAATATCCCGAGAGGAAGTCCCCAGCCTGAACTCGTAGGTACCTGGTTCCAATACCCATTGATTGGCTTTTTCATCAAAATACTTCAGTTCTTGCAGAGGTATTGTAATCTCAAGCGTCTTGCTCGCACCAGCTTCAAGCGCTATTTTTTCAAAGCCTTTCAATTCCTGTTCAGCACGCTCAAGAGCCGGCTGCTGCTTACTTACATAAAGCTGCACGACCTCTTTGCCCGCCATTTCACCAGTATTTGTTACTTGTACACTTGCTGTAATTTGATGCTCTTCCTGCTTGATTTTCAGCTGATCCACCTCAAAAGTAGTGTAAGACAACCCGTGTCCAAAACAGAACGCTGGCGCTACATTGAAGGTATCGAAAAAACGGTAGCCGACAAAAATCCCTTCCGTATATTTTACAACCTCCTCTTTTCCTGGGAAGTGCGCCAGGTGGTGTGCCGGAGCATCGACCAATTTTTTAGGGAAAGTCATCGGTAGTTTGCCCGAAGGGTTTACCTTCCCTGCAATAATTTCCGCCAGCGCATTTCCTCCTTCCATACCCGGATACCAAGCCTGAATCAATGCTTTGGTTTGTGGTAGCCAGTGGTTCATTTCCACAGGTCCTCCGCCCATCATCACCACTACGGTTTGTGGGTTGGCTTTCAGTATTCCCATAATTAATTCCTCCTGATGAAAAGGCAATTTCATATTCAGCTTGTCTACGGCTTCGGAATCGAAAGCATTATCTCGCCACGCGAAATCTTTCAAATCCCAGTTCTGAATCCATCCGCCGACATAAATCACCAAATCTGCTGCTTTGGCTGCATTAATGGCCTCTTGCATTTTTTGCTCATCCCGCTTTTGAGCTTTATTGACATCGTATCCCTGGCAATAGGTGATTTCCGATTCCTCACCAAAAATATTTTTTATCCCTTCCAATGCCGTTACTTCATACAACGCATTTACTTGCGAGCTTCCTCCGCCCATGCTTGTTTTTTGGTTGGCGTTCCTTCCGATCACAGCAATCTTTTTCGGTGCATTCTTGATCGGCAACAGTCCTTCATTTTTCAGCAAAACAATGCCTTCTTCAGCCACTTTTTTGGCGACCAGCTGATGTTCGGTAGTATTTCGGCTGCCGGCAGGACGCTGTTCATTATTATTGAGCATATGGATTTTATCCATCACATAAAGGATACGCTCGACTTTGTCATCAACTACTGCCTCATCCACTTGCCCGCTTTCAATCATGGCTTTGGCAGGATCAGCCAAATATACTTTATCGTAATCATACTTTTTCATGTAGAGCTCGGTCCCCATCTCGAGATCAAGGCCATTTTCCAAGGCTTCTTTAGTGTTGTGTACCGCTCCCCAATCACTGACAACCAGGCCCTTGAATCCCCATTCATCTTTAAGTATTTGATTCAAAAGGTAATCATGGTGCGAACAAAATTCTCCCCTGAGTTTGTTGTATGCCCCCATCAGGGTCAGTACATTTCCCTGCTGAACCGCTTCTTTGAATGCTGGTAGATAAATCTCCCGCAAAGGTCTTTCAGACAATTCCACATCGACAGAATTTCGCCAGGTTTCCTGATTATTGGCCACCAAATGTTTAACACAAGCAGCCACGCCCTGCGATTGTACTCCTTTAATATAACCTACCCCCATTTTTTTGGTCAGGAAGGGATCTTCACTCAAATATTCAAAATTTCGACCGTTCAATGGCGTGCGGATAATATTTACCCCCGGGCCAAGAATCACATCTTTTCCCCTTTCATTCGCCTCAGCACCCAAAACCTCCCCATATTTAAGGCCGAGATCCTTGTTCCATGTAGCCCCGAGAGTAATGCATTTGGGCAAATAGGTCGCCTGGTCGTCATAGGCGTTAATGCGCACATAATCTTCCCCATGCTCTACCCGAACGCCATAAGGCCCATCGGACATGATAAGCGCAGGAATGTTCAGGCGTGGAACGGCCCCATTGGTAAAAGAGGTCCGGCAGTGAATCATTTCCAGCTTTTCATCCAATGTCATCTGACCGATTAAGGACTGATAACTTGGCGATTGACGCGTCGGCGTTGATTTACAGGCCATCAGTAAGCTTGCGACGAATAATACCTTTATTAACTTTCTCATCAAATTAAAAAATTGCGCTAAAAAAAATACAGCTTGCAGGATCGCCCACAAACTGTATATAAAAACCTAAATTGTATTACTTAATAATTTGGGTCCTGAACAAGGATTCCCCCCGCTTTATCTATTTCCGCCAAAGGCACAGGATAATATTCTTTCCCTTCCTTAAAACGATCTCCGAGTACTTCTGAAAGCATCCCCCATCTCCTGAGGTCCTGAAAACGATGACACTCAAAACAAAGCTCTCTGCGGCGCTCTTCTCTAAGCAGCTTAAATAATACTGTAGCAGAACTGTTAGGATTTGTCGGATTAAAATTCACTCCAAAAGCCCTTTCACGCACCATATCAATATATTTTACGGCATCGGTAAGGTTTTTATTTTGCTGAATGAGTGCCTCGGCATACATCAGTAGCACGTCGGCATATCGCATCAACACGAAATTTTCATCGTTTCCACCACCGGCTTCAGGCTTGGAGGTTACCCCCTTCTGAATAACCGGTTGGTCTTTATCATAAATCTTTCCTGGATCCCAGATAATTTCTTCCCCTTTCTGACGGATAAAGGCTTGAAGTCTTTTGTCTCCGGGCTGATACTGGTTGATTAAATCCTCGGTAGGAATCAAATTTAGGTAGCCACCATAGGAGTTACTTTCAAGAAATAACAGACGAAGAGTTCCTTCAGAGGCCGTCGGGCCATCATCAAACCACGGCAAAGAGCCCCCGCCAACTTTAGCGTTAAATTGTGCTTCGAAAATATTTTCGTTACCAATTTCGTTATTTTTATTGCGGATCGTCCATATATCTTCAGGCGCTTCCACCAAAGAATAAGTATTCAGGTCGATGACCTGTTTTAGGTACTTTTCAGCATTGGCAAAGTCGGATTCAAACAGGAACATTTTACCCAATAAAGACAAAGCAAACCCTTTGGTTACTCGGCCCTTCTCATGATACATTTCACCAGAATTTGTAACCGGTAGAATATCTTCTACCAACACCTCCTGAAGATCTGCGATAATAAAATCCATGACCTCCTCGCGACTCGTCTGCTCCACTACGTGCTCATCCAGGTTATCCTCTGTTCTTAAAGGAAATGAACGCCACATATTGGCCATATGGAAATAATAGTAGGCACGAAGTACTTTCGCCTCCGCTTTGGCACGTGCCACATTTTCAGCATTAATAATCCGTTCGGGCGTATTCTTGATCACATTGTTCGCCCGACGAATTCCTTTATAAAGGCGTTCCCACATGCCGTAGATTACCTGCGATTCC
This sequence comes from uncultured Persicobacter sp., assembly GCA_947498325.1. Classification (GTDB taxonomy): domain Bacteria; phylum Bacteroidota; class Bacteroidia; order Cytophagales; family Cyclobacteriaceae; genus Persicobacter; species Persicobacter psychrovividus. The sequence continues at coordinate 73,569 of CANMKE010000022.1, read as the reverse complement.
TGTGCAAAGTTAAACTGTGCATTATTGGAGAAATCTGGTGCCGGCTCTGGCGTGTAAACATCATCAGACAATAAATCTCTTTGCAGGAAATAATCCTGAGAGTACATCCTAACATCACCGAGCGTAGAATACGAGGTGGTTAGGGTTCTGAATAAATCATTATCCGTTTTGTAATAATCCGCTTCGGTAATCAGAGCAGTATTCGGAACATTTAAAAAATCTGAACAGCCTGACAGCAACATTGAAGATGCGATCAAACCAGTATACAGTAGTTTCTTCATAACTCTCAATTAAAAATTCATTTGTAATCCCAAAAGATAAGTTCTTGGCGTCGGGCGGGAACTGTTATTAAATTCCACACTCGGTACACCTGCACCGGCACCCAGGCCAATATTCCCACCATTATCCCATACATCTGGGTTGTAACCTTTATAGTTGGTCAGGATATAGGCATTATTAATCCCCGCATATACGCGCATCTTGGAAATTCTGCTGCTGTTAACCACTTTGGTCAGGTCGTAACCGATCTGAATATTTTGGAAGTTCAGGTAAGCCCCTGACTGCAAGTGGCGATCTGAGAAGAAATTCGACTGCGCAATGGTATTGATTCTTGGGTAATCGGCATTTGGATTTTCCTCGGTCCAGGTGTTGCCATCCAGTTCCGCAAGGCGGTTTTCTTTGTCGGTAGTCAAAGAGAGTGCATACCTGTTTTGGTTGAATACCTGGAAGCCTGCTTTACCTTCGAGCATCATGGAAAAATCGAACCCTTTGTACTGCGCATCGAAGTTAAATCCGAAGTAGTATTTAGGAATAGAGTTCCCCAGGTTGATCCGGTCATCGCCGTCGATTTTACCCGAACCGTCGGTATCCACAAAGCGGATGTCGCCAGGTTGTGCATTGGGCTGCAAGGGTGTTCCATCAGCATTTACGTGGTTGTCTACTTCTGACTGATTGCGGAAAATCCCGGCAGTTTGGTAGCCATAAAAATACCACATACTTTCATTGGCATCGATACGCTGTGTGAAGGTATCATCTCCGGCGGTAATGGGTACATCCTGCCCACCGATTTTGTTCAGCGCCGTAACTTTGTTGGTCACATAAGTGAAGTTACCACCAATGGCGTAAGTGAAATCTCCTTCAAAGTTATCGTAATTGATACCAATCTCCACCCCGTCATTCACAATCGTTCCGATATTTCGGAAACCACCACCAATCTGGGTTCCACCACCAGCATCAATATCCGTTCCTGTACCGGCATCAGCCATATGCTTCACATTCAGGATGGTGTTGTCGGATGTTTTTCTGAAACCTTCCACCACAAAGCGGAGCTTGTCATCAAAAAATCCGAGATCAATCCCGAGGTTAATTTGTTTAGAGGTTTCCCACTGAAGATTAGGATCAGGCTTTGATGCCACCACTGAACCATTGTTTGAGCTTCCGCCTGGGAATGGATAAAATACCCAAGGATACATCTGAGCTACATATCGTTCGGTGATAGACAAATCACGGCCAACTTCACCATATCCGGCACGGAGCTTTAAGTTGGACAGGTTTTCGAATTGCGCCATGAAATCTTCCTCTGCCAGCATCCAACCTACAGAAACAGAAGGGAAAAACCCTGTTCGGTTGTTTTCTGAAAACTGCGAAGAGGCATCTGAACGTACCGAAGCGTTAAAGATATACTTGTCATCATAAGTATAGACCGCACGTGCGAAGCTTGATAACATCCGTTTGGTGAATTTATCTGACACCAAACTCTGGCGAACACCACCACTGGCAGATTCCAATCCGTCGCGATCACCGAATGACTTTCCACTAAGGTAGCTGAACTCTTCACTCGCTACTACTCCACCCACAGTGGCATTCAAATCACTTTTTCCTTTGCTATAACTATAATTGAAATAATTATCCCAGAATATCCCACTGAAAACCGATCTGTTTTCGCCATATTCTGTCATGATGGAAGCATGAAGGGCTGTTCCCTGATCAATTTCACGCTGAATATCAGTACGGTTACTGAAAGAGAAATTACCGTTGATATTCGATTTGAAAGTCAGGCCTGGCAACAACTCATATTGTGCCCATAAACTCACATTGGTTCCGATTTTGTCATAATTGGAAGAACTTGTTTCCATGGAATAAATCGGGTTTTTGGTATTTACCTGACCGGAAAGTTCCGCAGTAGGAATACCATATCCGTTAGGTGCTGTTGGGTCAAAAACAGGAATCTGAGGAGCTGTGTTCATTACATAAGGGCCACCATAGTTTACACCGTTACGTGTCTGTTTGGCATAAGAGAACATCATGGTTTCGCCCATGGAGAAGCGCCCCGTTTTGTAGTTGGATTTCACGTTCATATTATAACGCTCGTAGCCCGTTTGGTGCTGCATCCCTTCCTGATTGATATAGCCCATAGAAACCCGGTAACTGCCATTGTCGCCACCACCAGCGGCAGCAAAATTGTAACGCTGGATAGCTGCAGGCTTAAAAGTTTCCGCCGACCAATCTGTGGTCTGTGTAATATCATCATCATACACCCAACGGTTTTGCTTGATGGTGTTCTCCTGCCCTGTTGTAAAAAGCGATTCGGCATAGCCCTTGAACTGCTGGGTGTTCATCATCTCGTACATCCGCATAGGAGTTTGCATGCCAAATTCTGCAGAAAAATTATATTTGACATCCCCTTTTTGACCGCCTTTTGTTTTAACGATCACCACGCCATTGGCACCACGGTTACCATAAATGGCCGCCGAAGAAGCATCTTTCAATACCGAAATACTTTCAATATCATTCGGGTCTACCCCCTGAAGGTTCCCTGTAATAATCCCATCGATCACATAGATTGGATCCTGATTACCGGTAATGGTACTAACCCCTCGAATACGAACTTTAACGTCACCACCTGGTTCCGTAGAATTACTTACCTGAACCCCTGTCATACGTCCCTGCATCGCTTGCGACACATTCGAAACCGGCAACTTTTGCAAGGCTTCGGTCTTAACCATCCCTACCGATCCAGTAATATCGCGTTCTTTTTGTTCGCCATACCCTACCACTACTACTGCCTCCAACTGCTGAACATCAGTTTTTAGGTCTACATTAACGACATTTCGGTTCCCAACTTTTTCTTCATGACTTGTAAAACCTACAAAAGAAAAAACTAAGATGTCCTCTGGCGTCGCAGAAAGCTCAAAGCTTCCATCCATGTTTGTAATAGTACCAACACCCGCTGATCCCTTAATGGTTACATTTACCCCAGGCAAAGGGCTTGTGCCACTTTCAGTAACCTGCCCTGAAATTTTGCTTTGGGCAAATGATGCCACAGAACTAATTATCAAAAAAAACAATATGCAAAACAGCTTTTTGAGCATATTGATGCGAAAATAAAGTAAGTTCATATTGATAGTTGCAAAATGAAAAAATAAACAGGAAGCAGCATTTAAGCTGCTTCCAATATAAAAATATTAGTCCTCTCCGTGCGTCAAATCAGTCATCTCGAAACCATTGGTTACCAAGTTAAACTTGATTTTCACACCCTGAATTGGTCCGTTGTTCAAGCCATTCATGCTGAATGATGAAAGTTTTGTATCGTCTGTACCATCCCAGTCACCACAATCCACAGGGTTTTCGATTTTTGAACCTGAAGTCAAATCAATTTCAAAAGCTTTCAACCAGGCTGTTCCCTGAGCAGGCATATCAGTTACACCTGGAGCAATACCCCACTGCTTGGCAATTCCTTTTTTAGTATCTTCGTCTACCATTGAATCTCCCCACTGTCCGGCTTTGTTCCAAACCAAAGTAAAACGGATGTTATTGTGATACTCACCATCCACTTTCTGATTATAAACATTGGCTTCGTAAACATTAGGATTGTCTTCTGAACGGAACAATGGAATTGGCGTAGATCCCCACCACTGCTGACCAGAATCGTCTCCGTTAACAGCACCAATCGCAAACAACATTGGGTGCTCTTTGGCATCGTCAGAATCCCATGCTTCACCATTCTCAATCATTGTGTAACGGGTCATGTCATGATCAGAACACACATTGGCATCATCGAATTCCAGTGTATAGGTATTCTTCACCAAGTCAACAGTTACATTGGCCATATCTTTACCGTCTGCATTGGTAACAATCAGGTTGTCATTACCACCACAATCTTCTGTAGCAATAAAAAGGTCTCCTTCAGCACCTGTTGCTGCGCCACCTTTTTCACCACCCCAGGAAGCATTATCCATCGCTTCAGTATCGTAAACCATGAATTCCGCATTTTCACCACCTACGCGAATTCGGCCTACAAACTCACCGATACCTTGCCCTTCTTCAAGAGGAATCAGTCCTTGATTCTCTACCTCAATAAAAGCGACCATCGGTTCTTCTACTTCACATTTTTCCTCGCAAGACTCATGTTCTGGATTAGACTCGCAAAAACAAGGAGTGCCTTCTACACAAGGATCTGGCTCCTTGGTTTCCGTATCGGAACAAGAGTACATAAAAAGTGAACCCATCGCCAGGGCCGTAAGCAAATTCTGTCTGATATTCATCATAATAAAAAATTAGTTTGTTATAGTATAAATGAAGCAGTAGCTCCAAAACGGTAGTTCAAATATGAATAAAAAGGTGGGCGATCGTGGTGAAATATCTTTTATTAAGGAGTAAAAAAGTCCTTTTTTGGAGATGTCATCAATACGGTATTAAGGCCCATAATCTGCTTCATTTTTTACCCAAATTTGGTGATCTGATGCATCTTTAAAAAATACTACCCTCGACACAAATGACTCTGTATTTCAGCTTTTTACACCATAAATCAACCCATAATAAAGTGGTGAACTGTTGAAGGCAGTGGCATGAACAAAAAAATACGCTTACTTTCCTTCTTGGCCATTTGATCATAGCTGAAATTGAATATCTTTCGTTACTGATGCCCTTCATCTCTCCGGCGTCTACCTAAAATTTAGGACTACACGATCCCCTACGTAATGCTGTATGGTGAATCATTTTTTTAAGGGCGTCTATAAAAAATTACCACCCTACTGCAAATTTTAAGTTTTAAACATTCATAAATTAGTCGGCATTATTTAAGCACTTGATTAAATATGATGGGGGATCAGTGCCTCCTGAGCGATAGGTACTTGTAAGCCAATCACCAGTCAGCTTCTTCCTGATCTCAGCGAACTTTTTGTTAAAGGCTGCAATTACACCAGCTAAATGTGACCAAATACTTATCAATATATTTTAAAAAATATCCTCCTTACCGGTTCCCTCCAAGCATTCACAAAGGGTAATAGCTGCCTCATCGTAAACGGGAGATCAATATTTAGCACAATTACTCTTTGCTCTGCCTGAGCTATTCACTTCATACAATTCTTTATCAGCATTTCCGAAGGTCAAATTTTCGTAAAAATTTTTAGGCAAGCGCTGAGTTTCATAAAATCCAGTCCATTATTTCCGCTGCAAACTAGGTTCATCAAAAAAATACTTTCCTATAACGGGAAAGCAACCACATGTTAATTCTCTTAAAAACAGTGTGTTACTTAGTATTTAATTACCCATAAAAAAGCACCCAAATGGATGGGTGCTTTATATGTTTTTTAAAGTTAATGCTGATTATTTAAACACAATCACTTCAGTCTTTATGATATCGTTAATTTTTACACGGAATATATATAAACCTGAAGGCAAATTCAATATCATAGTGGGTTTATTACAACTTCCACTGCGTATTTGCTGCCCTGACATATTCAAAATAGCATATTCTGCTGTTCCTGCTTCCTGAAAGGCGATGGTCATCTGACCCACAGCAGGGTTGGGATACACTTTGAATTTGGCCTCTTTTAGAGTGGTTGAAAGGGGTTTATCTGTGGTGAAAGATACTGTTTCGCTCATGGCTGACTTGTTGCCTGCCAAATCCACCGCTACCACGGCAAATGAATAGGTTGTTTCCGCCGTCAAATCCATCAACTCATAAACTGTTTCAGTGGTTGAAGCCAGCATTTCCTCATTCAGATAAATAATATACTCCTTAATCCCTACATTATCTTCTGCAGCATTCCAGCTTAAATTGGCACTGTTTATCGTAACTTCTGAGGCCACCACATTTTCCGGAATGGTTGGGGCAGTATCATCAGTCGTCATAACGGTTACTTCTTCAGAATAAGCGGAGGCATTGCCACTGGCATCAAAGGCTGAAACGGATACCTCATAATTAGTGTACGGCTCAAGGTTGGTCACTGTAATGGTGGTCGTCGCCACTTCCAACGGTTCGGCATCACCTACTTTTACTTTGTAGCCTACAACCCCCACGTTATCTGTCGAGGCAGTCCAGTTCAACACAAATCCGGTCTCTGAGATATCTGAAGCAATGAGGTTCTGTGGAACGGTGGGGGCAGTTGAATCAATCGTTTGGAAGGTGAGTTGATCGCTATGCGAAGACATATTTCCTGCGCGGTCAACGGCATAAACATAAGCCGTGTTTTCCGATAGCGGAATCAAGTCCATAATAGCCAAATTGTTGGTCATGCCATCCACTTCTACCGCGTGGCCACCATTAACCACAACCATATATTTTGCGATTTGATCGTTGTCGGTTGAAGCCGTCCATGAAAGATCAGCGGTGGTTTCGGTTACATTTTCCACCATCAAATCTGTCGGCACGGTTGGATTTGTCTCATCAGTAGTCATAACATCAATCGCCGCAGAATAGTCAGATACATTTCCTGAATGATCCACTGCCGCAACCTTTACAGTATAAGTAGTGTATGCTGCCAAGCCTAAAACTGTATAACTATTGGTATGAACCAACGCAATGGTATCTTGATCACCGACCATTACTTTATAACCATCTACCTGTCCGCTATTATCCGTTGAACGATCCCAGCCTATGCTTAAGCTGTGTTCGTATCTTCCCAGTGCTTTCAGGTCCTCAGGAACCGAAGGAGCGGTCACATCAATGGTTGTTATCCGTTCAATATTGGTAAAAGAAGAAGCATTGCCTGCGGCATCATAAGCTGATATGCTGATACGGTAAACCGTATTTGCTTTTAAATCTGTTAATTCAAAACTGTTGTCGGCAGCATCAAATTCCTCACTGTCAACCTTCACTTTATAGCCTGCAACTGCGCCACTGTTGTCCATGAATGCCGGCCACTCCATTTTGATGCTTGTTTCTGTAATTTCGATCGCTTCAATTGCAAAATCCTCCGGAGGAGTTGGTGCGGTTTCATCGATAGTCATTACTTCCAAAGCGGTTGAATATTCAGACTCATTACCACTCGCGTCATAAGCTGAAACTTGAACAGCATATTTTGTATAAGCTGTAAGGTCAGTGACGGTGTAATTTGCTTCGTTTACATCTATTGCCGCTGCATCTCCTATTTTTACTTTATATCCCTCAACCATTCCACTGTTATCAGTCGATGCCGTCCAATTCAGGGTAAAGCTTGTTTCAGTTATTGCTGACGCTACCACATCGGCAGGAATACTCGGGGCGGTACCGTCCAAAGTGGTTACTTCTGTCACCTCACTATAAGCCGACTGATTACCGTCATTATCCTCTGCCGCAACCTGAACCTGATAAGTAGTCGCATCCTGCAATCCTTCAAAGTTATAACTGTTCGTGCTTACTTCTATCGGCTCCTGATCATCAAGTTTCACCAGATAACCTGTTACCGTTCCATTATCAGATGATGCTGTCCATGACAAATCAAAAGCAGTTGTGGAAATATTGGATACTTCAAGGTCTTGGGGAATTGTTGGGATTTCACGCAACTGTATCGTTACGGTTTCTGAATGCTCAGACATGTTGCCTGCGACATCACTCGTGTAGACATATGCCTCGTAATGCACCTGATCGTCCATATCCGTCAGTTCGAAGGAGGTTTGATCTGTGAGCATTGCCACCTCCATACCATTGATCATTACGTGGTAATTAATTTCTGACTCCTGGTCCACCTGATCAAGCAGTTCCGCTTTAGTCCAAGTAATTGTTGATTTGGCTTCCATTACCTCACTACTCATCAGGTTCGTTGGTGCGGCTGTCGGAATGATATCCGATGACTCAACGTACCATCCACCATTCGCATTGCTAACGGATATCTTATGGATATTTACACCATCGGTATTGGGAGCGATCATTAAGGTATGTTCCTCCCCTGGCTCATTGACAACGATTCTATTATTGGCATCACGCAGCCAATGCCACTTTTCTTGTCGCTTGTTGATCCACCATATTCCTGGAGCTGAACTTTTATCCCAATCCCATGCGACCTTCAGGGACTTGACGTAGCTTTCATCATCCAAAGATAGATTGACATTTACAACAAAAGTACCTGCCTGATCAAATTTTACTTTATAGATCACATAAGGCATCTCCGTGTTATTAACAGGCCCTTGGTTTTCATACGGGATCTGCATAAATGAAATACCATGGCTTACCATCTTGAGCCAGGAAACATCTGACTCAGGATAAGGGTACTCGTTGGACTTCATTTTACCGCCAACATTTTCATAGAACTCATCGGCAAAAAATTCCACCGTGCCCTCAACGGTCTGATGGACTACATCTTGAGCAAAAACAGGTAGTGTGATTGTGAAAAACAGCATCAAGCTGAACAATCGTTTCATAGTAAAAATATTCATTGTAAAAAAATTAGGTTACCCTCGAAATTGGTCCATTTTTACTTATTTTGAGATGAAAATTAATTATTATAAGCGTAAAAATCTCTAAAAATTGGCCGCTTTAGCCTTAAAAAAAGGCTCAGAATCGCTTCTGAGCCTTTTTATCAACAAAAAATTTTGCAGGTAGGGTTTATTTATTTTTTCACCACTCGGAATGACTTGCGAGCTTGGTTTTCGAGTGTCAACTCAATGATATAAACACCTTGTGGTAATGCGGTTAACTCCAAATTCGTCGTTTTTGAAGGGGTGATTTCTTTCGCCTGAATAGCTTTACCCACCACGTCAATGATTTTATAAGCGTGGATTTTCAGTGGACTGCTCAATGTTAAAGTATTGGCAAATGGGTTGGGGTGCACCTTTGTATTTTGGAGCACATCGACATCCAAAATAGGTTCTTCAGGTTTTTCAACATCCTCCTCTTCAACAAGAACGGCAATTTCATCATAGATATTATCCGTCATTGCCGAGTAAGCCATGATCACCGTTTCCCCTTTTTTTATTGCGGTAACTTTTCCGTCTTCTGAAACGGTCGCGATGGTTTCATCACCAGATTGGTAAATCACCTGTTCATCGCTCACATACAATGGCAGCACCGAAGCATTGATGGTTTTTTCTTCTCCAACTTCAAGCACCAAATCCATCTCTTCGTCAATGGTAACACTTGCCGGACGCACCCCTACGAGTTCGATATCATCCACGTAAATGGTCATCGGGGAAGAAGAACCCAAGCCTGGCTGAATAACAATATCAGAGAATTCTTTCATGTCCCAGACCGACATCTCCATCAAAGGAACTTCAAGCGTTACCCATTGCCCTGCCGCAACACCTGCATCGAGGGTATAATCTGCCTTTACGAAGCCCGGCAGATCGGAGTCCCCTTCCTGCAAGGAAACTAAAGTTTGCTGAAAAGCCACCGTAGAATAGATCTTAAATCTCAGGGTAGCACTTTCAGCAATCTGAAAACGCGGCACGCGGATAAAAAAGCCTCCGCCGGCATTGGAACCGTCACGCCCCCAATAGAATACCTTTTCTGAAGGGTTACCCACGGTCAGGATATTATCGACAATGGCGACATTTCTGCCTGCCCATCCAACGGCACCGTAGGGGTTCCAGTTGAGCACGATGTCTTCAAAATCCAAAATCCCTCTGACATTGGAAGATTTCCCACAGTCTTCTGCATGGGGGTTTTGCTTCAGGCGGACATTGTCCATATACAAGTCAGTGGCTGCATTTCCGGAAGTTTCCGGATAAATATAGATGGTCTTGATCAGCTTGTTGGCAGGCAAAGAATGGTTCAATGTTTGCCACTTATCCGAAGCGGTTACCAAAACAGAAAACTCCTCTTTACTTTCATCGATCATCTCGATCTCGAAGCGAAACTCGGTCAGGTGGGCACCAAAAAAATGGAACTCTATCTGATCAAAAGCGCAAGAGGAATAGGGTTCATTCAGGTTTGGCTGAAAGCCGAACACTTTGTACCCACCACTGGGCCGGCTGTACTGTATCACCTTTTCCGATCCGTTGAACTCATCCTTGGAAGGATTATCCACGCTGGCATACACTTGGCCTCCCGTACCAAAAAACCAGTTTTGCCCTGCTGCTGCAGGTCCTTGAATGACCGGGAGGTGCTCATCGCCATCGGCAATAAAGAGAGATTCCCCTTCCTTGACCATCACCGTGATTTCGTCCATGATCTCCGGAGAACTCACCGAGATGGCCTTTACTACTGTTGTACCAGCACCCATCCCCATAATTTCACCATCTTTAATGATGGCTACCTGCTCGTCAGCACTTTCCCACCTGATGCTGCGATCTGCAGCATCTTCGGGCAAAACTTCTACCTTGACCATTCGGGTTTCCCCCTCGATCAATTCAATGGATTCTTCTGTAACTTTAACTTCTTCCACCGGACGATCCACCAAACCACTGTTAACCACAACAACTTCAGCTGTTACTAAACCATCCAAAGTAGAAACGGTGATGGTTGCTTCCCCATCTGCGATGGCTGTTATGCGGCCATTCTGATCCACATAAGCAACATCCGGATTACTTGAAGACCACTTCAAGGCCGAAATTGTAGACTTGGCATTATCATTGGCTACCGAGATCAGTCTGCTTTCTTTCAAATACTGGAAATTCGTGATGTCAGTTTCTGAAGGAACCAAACTGCCGATTTTCTGTGCTGCGGTATTATTATCAAAATGTCTTCCGTTGGTAAAACCGTAGGAGATTGCCGCATGAACAGAGTTCTGGTGGCAGGTATTCTCCGATGCCATTGGAGAAATATAGTTGTTCGAATAACGCTCGTGTCCTGGCCAGTCATGCACAACAGGGAACATCGAGAAGTTATGCCAATGCTCATTCCATGGACCTTTACCACCGATACGCTCAACGCCGTCTTTACCGGTGTGGGTCTGAACAATAGAGGAAATCTGATCTTCATATCCTTCACGGAAACGCCAAGGGCCGTAAGGTACCCAGCCTGGGTAGGCATCCCAGTTGTCCATCAAGTGGCGTGCATCCAGCAAGAATCCACCATTCACCGGGCGAGGGCCAACATGCGTCATCCAGGTGGAGTGCTCAGGGTTGGTTCCCAGGAAATAATCACAGGTGGTGTAAACCGTTTCTGCAAACTTACTGTCGCCAGAAACGGCGTAAGCCACAACATTTTCAAACATCCAAGGGGTAGAGATATGACCGATCAACATCGGCATGTCAAAAATTCCTCCCCAGCGGGTGGCGCGTTTCTGTGCGGCATTCACGCCTGTATGTTCCGCCGTACCAGTAATCGCTGATCTTAGGTTGCTTTTCAGTTCCTCATCCACATCAAAATTATCGGCAAGGAAGTAGTTGTAAACTGCAAAACGCTCATCCTCTCTTAATGAAGAAGAGTTTTTCAGGTTGTTTAAGCCTTCTTTTGCAAAGGAGTGGTATTTTTCTTTGCCCGTCAAACGGTAAAGATTAACGGCGGCATTGGTCTGATGTACCCATAGTGGGTGATCGTAATTCTTGCCACTTGCTGGCTGATGTGCAGGATCCACAGCCCAGTCGAAGGCTTCCTCTGCTTCTTTAATCCAGTTCACTTCTTCGTAAGTCATATCCTCGAAATGCGCCGCATCCAACAATTCCACCATACCTTTGGTAGGGTCCTGCCCGTTTTTCAACAACACAATCGCCCACTGCGCAGCAATAGAAGAATAAGTGTAAGTCATAAAGGCATCCACTTGGGTAACGTAGGTATTGCGAGGATCTTGCCACGACGGTACGCCATTTTGTTCCGGTTCATGTCCTTCTGGGTCTGCACAAACACGTGCACCACCAACCCCACCATCGGAATATCCTTTGGCCATGAGTTCTTTACGCTGACGGTAATTAAATTTCACCAACCATGAAGCTTCATCCAAAACATCCGGCAATCCATTGCCCGACTCCGGAATATCCATTTCATTATCAGCAAACATATTCGGCAGGTATTCCCAGGTAGTCATCAATAAAGAAGGGATACGCTGGTGCGTATAATAGGCATCCCAGTCACCGGCATCATGATACCAGCCAGAAACCTCCAAAGGATTATCTTTTCCGGCATTGATGACATCCTGCTCGTTACCGGAAGCCAGGTTCGGGTCTTGCCATGACATGAATGAGAAATCAGAATATAGCACTTTTCCGGCATAGGAGGTTCCTTCAGGATCTGTTACCAATGGATTTTGGTTCACAGGGCGAATATACGTCTGCTCTTTGGTTTCGCCGGTGTATGCATCGCGGGTAGTGAATTCATCTTCAATCCGGATACCGTTACGTTGAAGGTAAAGCGCACGGAAAGTATTTCTGTAGGCATCCCAAACAGGATCCTCTCCGATCTTGAAAGGATAGGAAGCACCCATACCTTCAACCACCAATTTAAAGGTTCCTGTTCCTGTAAAGGCTGAGAAATCTGCTTCGTAGACATCTGAGCCCAGGAAATTATCATCTGGTGTTTCGATGGATTGTCCTGTTTCCGGATTGTCCTTGGCCTTACGGAAAGCAAGCTCACCGTCGAATACTTCGGCCCCTGTTTCATCTACCAAATAAAAAGGCTTTCCATCATAAGCGGAAAAATCGATGGCGCCCAAGGTTCCACCCCACTGGTAAACATACCCATATTTTACATGGTTTGGCCCATAGCCCAGGGTATTCACGTGAACAGCCTCAGAGCGAATATCCACCTCATTAAAGGTAAAAGTAATGCTTTCCTGGTCTGCATTCAGGTCAGGAAAACTAATGGTATATTCCTCGCCAGAAGTCAGGGATTTTGGCAGCTTCAAATAGATATAGTGGATCGAAATCCAGCTATCCTCATTGGGCTTCATTCCTTTGAGGGCGAAATCATAACTCAACCCCACCTGTGTATACTCACGACCTTTGGATTTTCGGCCAATCTGTTCGGGAGTAACCGTACCAAAGCCTTCTGCTTCGGAAGAAATGCTGTAGGTGTTAAGCGTTTCGGCGAGGTTAATATTCAGTTCCTCTTTAAATATTTTGGTGTCCGCGGTAGATTGCGTTGGGTTTTCAACATAGCCCTCATCAAAATACAGGGCCACAACATCCTTTGTAATGGGTGTCAGGCTTACTTTCAATAAGTTTTGTGCCTGGGCGGAACTCCACTGAAGGCATATAAAGGCCAACAGCAGTAAAAAAGTAAATTTTCTCATAAAAATAGATTGATGTAAAAAATCAGGGAAGAAAAGCCCCCCGAAATGGAAGGGCCTTTTGCAGGTTACTATTTCATCAGTTGTTTCATGTCTTTGCTCCAGTTGTTAAACTGAAAGATCTCGCTGCCTTTCACTTCGTCGGCAGTTTTCACTACACCATTTAAGTTTCTGGCGTTATTGCCCGAAACCATGATCCCTTTGGTAGATTTACCTTCCACCTGAACCAAATTGTCAGCAGCATATTCCACAATGTTACCGGTGATGAAGGCGTCTGTTGAGTTGATCAAACGGATTGGTGTGATTGCTTTGTCACCTTTGAAATCCACATCACCCACCCGGATACCGCGAACATCATCAAATACAAATGCGTGACGACTATCCTCTCCGTTGGTAATGACTTTCATATTTTTGAAAGATACGTTGTTGGCATGACGGACATAGAACGTATGTGCTGGGAATACGCCATAAATCTCTGGTGAAGGATACATCTTAGAGTTCTCAGGCACATTCAACATATTGTCAGGATTAAAACCGGTAAAACCCTGTGTTTCATATACAATGTTATCAAAAAAGATGTTCTCAATATTATAAGTAGGGATACCCATGATTGAAGAAGCATATTTTGAAATACCACGAACAGTGATGTTAGAGAAGGTCATGTTTTTACAGTCACGAACAACTTTATCCTCTTGCTCAGGGTATGACTTTCTCAAACGGTCTCCGATCTTGATATAGAAAGGAGTATCGGTATTGTTGATCACAATGTTTGAAAAGTTCATATTGTCAATCAACGTACCATCCACTGCCTCAATAGCAATACCACAGATCCCGTGCTTGGTACCGAAGAAAGTCTCACGGCCTTCTTGTGCAGGCTCGTTGATGGTGATGTTAGAGATATTGATGTTGGTGAAGGCAGTATGGCTATCTGTACCAAATTTGATGGCGTTACAGTTTGTTTTGATCACACAGTTAGTGATCGTTACGTTATCTGTTCCTACAGGAGTAGTACTTTTGAAACACAATACATCATCCTCACAATCGAAGATACAGTTAGAAACGACCATGTTTTTACAGTCATCGATATCCAGACCGTCGTTGTTGGCTGCACCATGTGACTGAATGTAGATACCGTCAATGAATACATCTGTACAAGCCAAATAGTGTTGCAACCAGAAACTTGGCGAGAACAACTCTATACCCTGCATTCTGATGTTTTTACAGTTTACAAACTGAATCATGTATGGGCGCAACATGTGCTTATCCGACTCGCGCAATACATCGAGTTTAGGGTGTTTACCATTACCGTTGATCTGCCCACCACCGAAGATTGAAAAATTCTCAGCACTGTTGGCATAAACCAAAGCGTGGTGTGCATACTCGCCCACGTTGGTTGGGAATTTGTGATCAATGAATGGGTAATCCGCAAGGTCAGTGCTCCCAAACAAGGTAGCGCCGGCCATCAGATTAATATGTACATTACTTTTGATAAAGATTGTTCCGGTAACGTAATCACCTGCTGGGAAAACAATTGTTCCTTTAGTCTCTGAACACTTGTCGATCAATGCTTGGATCGCCTTGGTATTGACGGTTTTGTTGTCTCCTACAATGCCGTAATCCAATACGTTGTAAGTTTCACAAAAACCATTCAGGCTAAAAAATGACAGTAAAACTATAAGTAAATTTCTCATCGTTATTTCTAAAAAAAAGCTCGTAATAATTATTTTTTAATACATCTAACAGAAATGGCGTTTTCCTTTCTGTACCCTAAATCCTCAACGAAAGCTTCGTTATAACCTGCCGAGAAATCTACGCCCAAAGCGGATTGTTTGTGTGCTTCAGTAGATGACCAGAAGAAGGTTCTGTTACCTACCTGCCACAAACGATAAAGGATGTAGAATCTATAACCTGAAGGCTCCACATTGAAGCCGATCGGCTTGATGTTTTCTGCGAATGGTTCTCTCCATTTGTCAGAGTGTGAGGTCAATTTTGCGCCCGCAACTTCTTTACCACCAACCATTTCGATCAACTCGTTCCAGTCATCCATGGAAGGTAACTTCCATCCTGTAGGACAAACATGGTTAGCCTCTTTCCAGGTATAATACAAACCATAAGTGTCTGTATCTTCCTCACCCGAAAGTGGGTAACCTGCATTCACATCAAAACCTACCTCATCCTGAATGGCTGTGTTTTCGGCAGCCAATGAAGTACCAGGATTATAGCGAAGGTTTTCGGCCATCCACCATTGTTTTCCCACTTTGATAATTTTATAGTTTTGGCCGTCTCGCTCATCGATAAGCGTTTTGGTTTTTACCTTCTGAGCCTGTGCCATAAAAGGTAAAGCGACCAATGCCAATAAGACTGCTAAAAAATTCCGTTTCATAAAAAATTTATTTAATCTATTGAAAAAAGATGCTGTATTTAGTTTTTAATTAAATCGGCTGTTGCTGGCTCGCCTGCGCTGCGAGGAACCCCCACACATAGGCATTTGGCGCCATGGTTTGCTGTGGTGTCCATTCGTTTTGTATCATCCATCGGTAGATGTCATGATAAAATTCATAAGCCGGGAAATCTTTGGCCGCGGGGGTGTCCTGTTCGTTCAAATAATACTTCAATGGCCAGGTGAAATAGGCGGAAAGCTTGGCTTCAGGATCAAACTGCCCATAGCACAGGATCCCTGCGGGCAGTTTTTGCCCTGTCAATCGGCTGTCTGGGTGATAGGAGTTTTTGATGCTCTTGTCTGTCAGCCCACTCATATAAACCAATCGCATCGGGTTGGCGCCCAAGGCGTAATCTGTGCTTCTGAAAATTCCCTGAAGGTACTTTTGCTGATGGGTAAGACGATAAGCCCGAGCCATCTCCATCCCATGTGCTACGGAGAAATACCCAACCATAATGCTTCTCGATTTACCTTCAGCACCAATATTATAGGCATTTCCCTGCTGATAATGCAACACACTGTCTGCCTGAGCAATCAGCATATCTTCTGCCTGCTTTACCAGTGGGTAATCTACAGATTTCAATAATTTTTGTGGCACCATCTGTAACAAGAACAGGGCATCACTGCTGGCCTGCTGATAGGCTTCCGCATCCTTAAAGAAAGGCCATTTTTCATTGGCGTTACCTTTGGCCATTTTTTCCAGCGAAGGATTCAACGCACTAAACTGTTTGAAGTCATGGAAGAATTTTCTATTGCCTGTCAGGCGATAAAGGTCCAAAGCCGCCTGGCTTTTTTCGGTAAATACCTCACGCTTCAGCGGCTGATCTGATTTTGCAGCATAAGCGGCACTGAAACGCCCTTCGCCCCATTGGTAGGCTTTCAATGCAGAAGATTTATATTCCGCAGCTAATTTAGCATCGTATTGTTCCACCAAATAGGAAAGTCTTGAAGCAACCCCCGCATAGATGAAACTTGACCACATATCGGGTGCATAAACAAAAGTTTCGTAAGATTCCTGATAAGAGGTTTCTCCCTCGCGCGGGTGATCTTCGGCTTCCAATCCACCGCAAATACCGCCCTCAGCAGTTTGCAGACTTTTATAGAAAGAGATATTGAAAATAACCTCGTCGATGATGTCCGGAATATTGTTCTTGCTTTCGGGAATATTTCCATTGAACGCTTCGAAGTAAGCGGGGTACAATTCAAAAAGCTCCAACATCAAGCGGCTGCAATACAAATGTTGAACGCGGCGATCCCAGTCTCCGGCATCATGGTAACCGCCGTAAGCGTTGATCGTTACCAATTCATCCGTTTTATGTTTGAGTAACTCCCCAAAGTTATCTTTATCCAGACCGCGGGCATTCAATCCGTTTCCGGTGTTCATTAAAGAAACCGCCGAACGGTACGTTTTAATATCTTTGTTGGGCAAATAAGCTTCCGGCCGTTTGAAGTCGGTATAAGGCTCCTTCATTTCCATATTCCCACGAATATGAAAGAATCCTTTCATGGCTACCTTGAAAGCATCACTGAAAGTCGATTTCGAAATTTTGAAATGCTCACTGCGACCGAAAGATGGGATTTCAATATAATATTCCCCAGTGTTGGCCAACTCACCAAATTTGAGCTGATACACATTGGTTTTTGCAAAATTATGATCATCAATATTGTATTCCACTTCATTTTCATCCAGTGCTTTCTCCACTTTTCCCTTGAACACAACTTTGTTATCATTTGCACGGCGCACTTCAAAGTCACGGGCATCGTCAAAGCTAAAACTCCCACCGGTACCCAACCAGGCGCTCAAATAAGCGGTTTTTGAAGGGTCATCCAACTGATAACCAATATCAGGTAACTGAAAAGCGAAATTCTCCACTTGCTCATTATAATCCCAGGCTAATTTTTGCGGGTCAACATTGAGTCCTTTAGCTTCAAGCGTATAGCGGGCATTAGGTTTCATCCCGAAAGGGAGCTCGAAATAAAGGTCATGCAACATCATGAATTTACGGCTTGGCTCCACCCAGTTGTTGGCTTTACTTTTTTGATAAACCGCCAATGGGCTAACGCCCTCCAGACAACGGTCATCCTCTTTGGAGAAAACCTTGTATGCGGATGCCTGAGTAATATTTTCAGTCTTTAAATCCTGTCCCTTCATTTGCTGGCCCATAGCCAATATTTCATGATGAGGCCCAGAAAGCCAGCCGATCTCTTTGCCATTTCTAAACAAAGGGTAAGAAACCTCCAGATCGCGCAGTTTACTTTTTACAACTGCTACTGAATCCCCTTGCTGCTTGACATACTTCACTTGATAACCAGGAATCATCTCCCCTTCCTGAATTTGAAGGTGAACCACCTTAGGGCTCAAAACGCCCATATGCACCACCTTCGGCATAGGCTCAATATTTTTTGTTGACGACTCGCAAGCCATCATAAAAGCCACCGACAGGCAACAACAAATTATACCACTTAAAAATCTCATGACTGATAATTAAAAAATTGATCTGATGATCGGTGATGAATTAAAAAAGGCTTCCTATGGCTTTAGCTACCACTTGGTCTGCCCATTATTTCCTCCGATCTGCTTTACAATACTATCCAATATTCTGTTAGTAGTAGATGAAAAATATTTTAAAAAGAGTGAATATTAGCTAATGGACCATCCCGAAGAAACACCCTTAACCACCTACATAGCAACCCTTTACTCAACTTAAATATAATTCTCCCACCACCTGATGGTCTGTATGGATGCTCCTACTGAAAAAAGTCCCCCCCTTTAAATCAAATGGCGCTCCCTGTAATTTGACCTTACCATTCAATGCCCGTTACCCATCAAAAATCTTGACAAAAAAAAGCGAGGAAATGCACTTGTATCCTGCACTTTCCTCGCTCAAAACATTAATAAACTATTACACTATTTCATTCAAATCACTTTGCCCAAAGGCAAATAGTGAACAATTATCTCGTGTTTAAAAATATGCCGTTCTACTGCAAATTTTAAGTTTTAAACACACGCTTCTATATCGAATGGATTTTTATAATGGACAATAAATAATGGCTATACGTTTAGAGTAACCGTTTTTGGCTCCTCTTTTGATTTATGCGCTTGTTGTTGCTCAAGGTCGCTTTTGATTTTCTCCAATTTTTCATCGCTAAGGTTGTACCAAAAGAAACATACGGCTGAAAGCCCCGCAAAAATCGCAGGATATACCGTCATGGCACTTTTAATTCCCTGAAGGGCATCCGCTCCTTGTTCCACATTAGGCACATAACCATACCAGCTCAATACGGCCATGGTTGCTGAAGCGCCAATGGCAACGCCTGTTTTTTGGGCAAAAGTGGCGGCCGAATAGGCAAGTCCTGTTGCTCGGCGTCCGTTTTTCCACTCCGAATAGTCGGATGAATCCGCCAACATGGCCCATAATAGCGGGAATGTTGGCCCAGAAGCCAATGAGAAAATGGTTTGGGTGGCGAAGATCAGTACCAGATTTTCAGGCCCGGCGATATAATTTACGGCAAGCGAAGCTGAGATAATGATCAAGCAAGCCATCAAAACAGGTGCTTTACCGAATTTCTTTGATAAGTAATTGGTAGGGAATACTCCGATCAACACGCATACCGTTCCAATAACCATAAACATGGATGCCAAATCTTTACGGCCGACAAAATACTGGAAATAATACATGACAGCGGAACTACGTACACCGATATAAATCAAAATCAAGATCGAACTGAAGAACAAGACCAGCCAAGGGCGATTACCCGTTAGGTCTTTGAAGTCTTCTTTGATCGAGTTAGAAGTTTCTTTTACCGGCTTCACGCGTTCTTTGGTGGTAAAGAAAGCCGCCAAAAGCGCCGCCAAACAGATTACCCCAAGGCCTGCCATCGCCAATGGATAACCTTTTGAAGGGTCGCCCTCCCCTAATTTTTCAACTACTGGAATCAAAAACCCCTGAACCATCAGCGTCGCTGCATAGGCGAAAACAAACTTGAAACTCGAAAGCGAAGTACGCTGTTCTGGGTCCGGCGACATCACGCCAATCAAGGCATTGAATGGCACGGCTACCATGGTATAGAATATCAGAAAAGAGAAATAAGTCGCATAAGCATAAAACAATTTCCCCGTAGCCGAAAGGTCAGGCACGGTAAACATCATCACGGCAGTAAATACCAACGGCAAAGCGCCAAGCATGATGTACGGACGGTATTTTCCCCATCGGGTATTGGTTCGGTCAGAAACCGTCCCCATGATTGGGTCATTCAATGCATCAAAAAATCTTACAACAAGAAACAAGGTTGCCGTTGATGCTGCTGGCAGCATATAGACATCTGTATAAAATGCGGGCAAGAAAAACATTAATGTCTGCCACAGGCCACTGGAGGCCAGCTCGCCAAGACTGTAACCAAACTTCTCCTTAAATGAAAGCTTCATCCTAATATGATTATATTAAAAAAATAGTTCGTGTGTTGGGTACTGAGACCGCTTCCAGGCTCAGAAAATCAAAGTCACCACCAACTGATGACTTCATTTCAAAAAAACGTCGTTGTTGCTCAACACATTTTCGATCCGTACAAAGGTTGCGGTTTGCGAGCGGCTTTGAGGTGTCGGATATTTATTTTTGTAACACAAATGGAGATGTGGGCTTTAAATTTTGCAAAAAACATATTTGCCCTTTTTTAAACTATCTGTTCACTGCCTTTAAAGATTTATCGCTTTGCTTTGCAGTGTTTACAATCATTTTTCAATATTCATATTTTTTAAAAATGGCGACTTTCAAAGAACAACTTCATAAAGTATATCAGCAATACTTCGAACTGATTGCAACTCCAAATGCCCCAATCAATGACGAGGAAGGGTATGTAACAAGATATAAAAACCCCGTATTCACCGCAGATCATTTTCCTCCAAATTGGATGTATGACCTGAACGAGGAAACCAACCCCTATTGCGCTAAGCGATTGGGCGTAAATGGTGTATTGAACCCTGGTGCTATTTACCTGGACGGTAAAACTTACTTGATGCTTCGCGTTGAAGGTTATGACAGAAAATCCTTCTTCGCCATTGCTGAAAGTGAAAATGGTATTGATAACTTCAAAGTTTGGGAGCACCCAGTGGTCATTCCTCAGCATGATAATGAAGATACCAACGTTTATGATATGCGCCTGACGCAGCACGAGGACGGATACATCTACGGCTTGTTCTGCTCGGAGCGCAAAGACCCGAACGCACCGGATGGCGATGAGTCGGCCGCTGTTGCTGCCTGTGGGATCGTTCGCTCTAAAGACATGAAAAGCTGGGAGCGTTTGCCAGATTTGATCACCTTCTCGGGTCAGCAAAGAAACGTAGTATTGCACCCAGAATTTATCGACGGCCAATATGGTATTTATACTCGTCCGCAGGATGGATTTATCGACACCGGTAAAGGTGGTGGTATTGGTTTTGGATTGACAAAATCAATGGAAAATGCGCAGGTGGACGAAGAGGTGATCGTTGATCCTAAGTGTTATCACACGATCAATGAAGTGAAAAACGGTCAGGGACCTGCTCCATTCAAAACAGAAAAAGGATGGTTGCACCTTGCCCACGGGGTTAGAAATACGGCTGCCGGTCTTCGCTATGTGCTGTATATGTTCATGACTGACCTACAGGATCCAGCAAAATTGATCGCCAAACCATCAGGTTATTTTATGGCACCACAGGGAGCTGAGCGCATTGGTGATGTGGGCAATGTATTGTTCGTTAATGGCTGGGTACGCCGTGAGGATGACAGCATTTATATCTACTATGCTTCTTCAGACACCCGTGTTCACGTGGCCAAAAGTTCAGTAGATCAGTTGGTAGATTACTGTCTGAACACGCCAGCAGACCCATTGAAAAGCCATTTGTGTGTGGATCAGCGCATCGAATTGATTGACAATAACAAGTCAGTGCACGAGGAAATGCTCAAAGCATTTGACGTATTGGTATAATTCCCAAATTAGATTTAATCTCACCCCACGGACTTGGTTTCGTGGGGTATTTTTTTGCCCAAAAAATAAGACAAAAAAAAATAGTGTAACCTGTCAGGCTACACTATCATTAGCGTACGATCATCTCACGCTATCAAAATCTACAAACCCTCTTTTCCCCCAAAAAGAGTGGCTATCTATTCAAAGCATAATAAACACTGAAGTAATTTATCGCTTGTGCATGTAACAAAGATGAGGATTTGATGATACTTAAAGGCTCATAAATGATGATAAAAGGGGGAAAGATCGTCAATCATTGGAGTGCATAACCGTATGAAGGCAAACCTCTTTTTCCTAATGAGTGGGACGCTCGCGATGCAAAACGCTCAGTTCGTTATGCACTCTTGTCAATTTATCTTTTTTAATGAATCAGCACTTTTTTAGTATGGGTTATACCATCCATGCTGATTTGCATCAGGTAGGTGCCCGAAGGAAGTGAGATCTGCTGCGCCTGTTTTAATAAGCTTCGCTGCATGATTATTCGCCCCATCGCATCCAAGACTAACAGTTGATCAATAAGCTGACCATTCGAATCAATATATACCGTTCCATTAGAGGGATTAGGATAGATGATTACCAAAGGAGCGTCATTGACCAACACCCTTTGGTTGGCTAAATCATTTTCCGGAACGTAATCCTGATCATTGGTCACGACGACCCTATCAACAGGGGTACCATCCTCCCTCAAAAAAAGACTGATCCGCTGCTTTCCAACAGCCACATTGAATGTTACCGGCATTTTTGCCCACTTCCATTCCGTCTGCTGATCCGGCATATGCCAACTGTGGATCAATTTACCATTCAAGGCTACATTGACGGAATTGTCCGTCCCATTTGGGGAACGATGACGCAACCACAGATAATGCACGCCACTTTTCACAAAATCAATATCATAATGAACCCCCGGCCCTGTGGTCGAATTACTTACCATAATGTTTCCATTATCGGGCACCTGAATAAATTGCTCCTCACTTGCTGATACATCAGCAAAAATCTGCCATTGCATTCCATTTGCCAGCCCCTCTCCTTTCTGCGCATCCGAATATTTCTCTGCCTCAAAAATCACTACTCCATCTGCTCCTTGCTGATGAACAATTTCTGTTGGGCTAACAACAATGTTCGCTAACTCATAATCTGTGGCCTCCCCATCCGGTGCTATTGCCCGAACCCGAATTTCGTGCGTACCTACTGGGAACTCCTGCTCAAAAATATAGGGGGACTCTTTCAGGTTGGCCAGCCAAATCCATTTGCCGTCGGTAACCCGAAAAACATTTACAATATCCACTGTGCCTGTTACGGTGGCTTCTATTTTTGTAGCCTCCCCTTCCTGGTAGGTCTGTCCTTCAAAAGGACTGACTAAGCTCACACTCATCGGTACTTGTTCCGGTAAAGCCGAAGGGTCTAAATCGGGATCTGTGGCAATCACCAACCGATCGACCTGCGTGCCATCTTCCCGCATATAAATACTAAATGTTTGTTGGGTAGCAGAGGAGCTTTCAAATGTCAATGACGCCTTATACCACTGCCAGTCCTGAGCTTCTCGGAGGCTCCAGTCTCCTAAATTATTCCCTTCATGCGCAAGGATAATTGAATTATCTGAGCCCGTAGGTGCGTTGGCCCTAACCCAAACATAATGGGTACCGGTCTGCGTGAAATTAATTGTGTAATCCATCCGTGGACCATTAAGTGATCCTGCAGAATTCGAATTATTATTGTCCTGTACCATCATATAGGTGCCGCCACTTGCTTCAGGGTCGCTGAACTCATACCAGAATTTATTCACAAACTTTCCCAGGCCATCATCACGATAACTGTAAGTTTCGGCCTGCACATTAATGACTCCATTTGCATCCTGCTGATGCACTTGCCCATTACCCAAATCAATATCAGCAGTCGTACCATTGAATGCTGCACTTTTGGCCGATACATTCCCCTCCTTATCTCGGGCTAAAACCTGTAAACTATAAGTTGTATTCGGGTCAAGTCCATCTATTTCCAAATAAGCATCAGGGGTCTTTTGTCTTAAAACATTATCGATATATACTTCATAATTCTTGACCCCAGAGGCATCCGATGCCGGGCTCCAATGAAGTTGAAAAGAGAACGTTTCGATATTATTTATGTACAGATTTGAGGGGACTGCCGGAGGAGTAATATCATCGCCAGGCCCCGCTTTAACGGTAACATATTTCTCTCCTTCCGAAGTAGGAACAGACCATTGCCCTTTATGGTCAATCGCTACGGCAGTAACCAATACAGAGGTGCCGTCAGGTACCGGCGGATTCCAATTCAGTGCGAAGTTATTGGCTTTGTCTTCACTCTCTCCAATAAAATGCCAATCGTAAAAATAACGGACAGCCCGGATGGTTGAGGAAGCATCAACCGTTAAATCCACACTGCTCAACCCGACCTGTTGCCCTTCAGTCAGGTTCAAACTGACCGTCGGTGCACTGGCAATCCGGTACACACCATTGGTTGTTGGATCCATCGCCTTTTGATAACCAAAGCCGTAAATCATCGAATTATTTTGCTGATGAACCGTAAACTCCCCGCCCTGCACACTGAACTGATTCATGAAGGTTTGCTCTGCTCCCGGCCAACTCTGCGGATTGTCAATCAGATTGGGATAGGTCCCTCCCCTTGTCCAATATTCAGAAGTGATCCCAATCGTGTACCAATAATCTGTTGTGGTAAAATAACTCGTCAGCCCAATATAGGGCAAACTTGGATAAACCATGCTGTTGCGGTCATTGCCCAGCCAGCCATTCGGATTAAAAATCCACTGATCCGACTGTTCGCCCAATCCCGAAAGGTAGGTCATGTTCAGTTGGTTGCCCCCCAAAACATAGTTCAATGAATTATGCACCACATCAAGGTATTTCTGATCACCTGTTAATTTATGAGCAAAAGGCACTAAAGTCAAGCGAGGAGTGTTCATCCCTCCCAACTGCAAAAACTGCCCAAATTCCGTTGCTATACGGAAAGCGTTTTTCTGATTATTCCATACTTTATAATTATCTGCCTTGCTGATCACCTGTTCTTTACAAAGGTCTCGTGTATTCAGGTCAAGATTTGGATGGCTGTCATCAATAAGTGAAAATAAGGCGTAACAAACGTCGATGATATTCTGATTGGACCACTCCCCGTTGGCTTTCTGAGGTTCCCAGTCCAAGTAAGTTTTGAAATCATCCTGATACTTTACCTCACCCGTAAGGCGAAACAAAGCTGCAGCAGCAAACCCTTTGACCCGATATTCATTATTATTGACACTCGACAGATCGGTATCTTGAGGGTTAGCCTCAGCCCAGGCATAAGCTTCCTCCGCCTCTTTCAGCCAACTTACCGATTCCGCATGACTCCCAGATGCGGTCAGCTGATGCCATTTGTCCAGGCAAATAGCATAATAAGCGGCCAAACCCGCATAATAATAGGTCTGCCAGGCAGACTCTCCCGAAAGGTACCAATCTCTATGATCATTCCAGGCCGTTGTGTTGTCTCCGGGCACCGCATTTTGCCCCACATAACCGGGCACACCACCCGAAGCCCCATATTCCTCTTTGAGGATCGTTCGTGCACGTTTATAGTAATTGATCAACCATACCGCCTCATCAAGCAGGTCAGGAATTCCATTGCTTCCTTCATCAATCCAGGGGCTGTCAGCTGACAGGCGATACCGGTTATCAATATCACCATCATGAAATTTATCCGGCGCCAGATCATAGAGCATCAACAGACTGATCGGCACTTTAGCATGGTGAATATAGCCATCCCAGTCACCAGCATCGTGGTAATATCCATAAATACCATTTACGGCCACCGCATTGCCCACATTAAACCCTTTATTGGAGTGATCTCCTCCAGGTAGATAGTCGTTGTCCCAAAGCCAAAGATTATCCTCATAATGGTGATCCCTTGGGATTATTGAACCGTCATTCATTTCTTTATCAACACCCTGCCGCGACCAAAACAGGCCTTTCATGGCAAAATAAAACGGCTCTTTAGTGGCATCTCCCCCAATTTCAAAAGGATAGGAACAACCCAGGTTATCCACCGAAAGTACGTATTCACCCTCAGCGGAGAAATCACTGAAATCACATTCAAAGACATCGGCATTTGAGTAGTTGTAGGTAGGTGCAAAATCCGTATTCCCTGACTCCCTGAAATCTTTCCGACGTCGTAGTGCAACCGTTCCACTGTAAACCACCTCTCCCGTTGCATATTTTACAATCCGGAAGGGCTGCCCGTCATATTGATCAAGCGTAAGCCCTCCGTTGGGGTGATCTGCCGTATTAAAATCCCCCATCCATTGAGATAAATAGCCATACTTGGGGCTCGCCGGGGCAAAGCCGACCATATTCACGTGAACGGTTTCGGAGCGAAGGTGCTTTGAATTGAAATTCAATGGCCACTCTTCCCGCCCTTCAACAATTTTTTGAATTTTAAAGTCATAATTTTTCCCCTCCTTTAGTGGGAAGGGTAACTCAATATACACCCAGTGCCCAAAGACATAAGGCACCTTTGACCACTGGTCATTATAATGAATTGCCTTGGATTTTCGGCCAATATTAATTGCTGTCTGTGGGCTCGAAAAATCCGGATCATCAACACTTGAAACCATGTAATTTGCCGGATTAAGTAGCTGGTTTAAAGCTGCCGGATCATGATAAGTTTTATTTTGTGGTACGCCTTGCCCCTCTCCATAGGTATCGATGAAACCATCTTCGATATAGACCAATACCATGGTATTGCTTATCGGAGAAATACGGATAAGTTCTGCCCCCTGAATGGGAAAAGCCATAAAAACTAATAATCCCATCAGCAATATCAGTTGCATGAATACCAGGGACCACCTGACGCTTAAACGTTCATAAAAATGAGTCATAATAATTTATTTAGGTAAAAAATATCGCCGCACTTTTTGGCGGACACCCTTAAATTAATGACCCTCTGAAGGTTACATCGATGAAATATCTTTAATTAATTCGCATAGATGACCAAACATCAAAGGGGAAGAATAACCAATCTTGATTGAGGCAGTCTATTCAAACTTTTAAATTATTTTTCATCCATAAATTTTTTGGGGAGGAAAAATCACTTTTAGCCAAATCATTTTTAACGCGCTCTTTTAGGTCGAAATTCAACCAACTAAAACCTAAGAACCTCTAATAAAGCATAATGCGTTTTTTAAGCCTGTCAATTTAATGATGAAGCCATACTTACATCCTATTACTGCATTCTGAGTTGCTATTCGATATTCGCCTCCTTTCCAAAATCCTGTCCCAAAGTGCTAAAAAAACCTTCTTATAACTCCTGAATGCGGATATTGGCCAAAAAAAGCACTTTGCTATTTGGCACTCAAATAAAAATAGTTACTTTTGCGCCCGTTACTATTTTTAATCAGTCTAAATAAATATAATATGCTTATAAGGGTACTTTCATTATTCCTTTTGCTGGTGAGCGGCACTGCAATGGCACAGCAATCTACCCTTTCGGGTAATATCACCGACCAGCACCAGGAAGCGCTTATTGGGGTGAATGTATTGATCAAGGGAGCCCTCAAAGGAACGCAAACTGATGCGCAGGGGCACTTTGAGCTTGATCAGCTGAAGGCGGGTCGCTACACGCTCACCATTTCATATGTTGGCTATAAGGCACAGGAAATTACAGTGGATCTTGGGCATGCAGAAAATCATCAGCTTGGAGCCATTGCACTTTATGAGGGGAATGAGATTTTGAACAATGTTGTTATTCAGGGCGAGCGCACCAATGCATTTTCCCGGAGTAAGACTGCCTATGTTTCCAAATTGCCTTTGAAGGACATGGAAAATACGCAAGTTTACAGTACTGTTACCAATGAGCTGTTAAAATCTCAGGTGGTAACAAACTTTGATGATGCCCTAAAAAATGCCACCGGCGTGGAACAACTCTGGGCATCTACCGGACGCGGTGGCGACGGTGCAGGCTACTATTCATTACGTGGTTTTTCTGTTCAGCCTCAATTGGTCAACGGACTGCCCGGCCTTACCAACGGGACCATCAACCCCGCCAATATTGAACGTATCGAAGTACTGAAAGGGCCATCGGCCACCCTGTTTGGCAATGCGGTAAGCTCGTATGGCGGACTGATTAATGTGGTTACGAAAAAGCCTTATGTAGGCACCGGAGGTTCGCTTTCCTACACCACGGGGAGCTTCGGGCTGAACCAGATTGTGGGCGATTACAATACACCACTTGGAGAAAACGAGGATATTTATTTCCGCCTGAACACCGCCCATACCAGACAGCAGAGCTTTCAGGATGCCGGATTCCAAAATTCCTTTTTTATTGCTCCAAGCCTTTCCTATAAAGTCAATAACCGACTTTCCTTCTCGTTCTACGGAGAAATTACCCAAGCTGAGCAAACAAACCCGATGATGTTGTTCCTGAACAGAAGTGTGGAATCTCATGCGAGCAATCTTGAAGAACTCAATTACAACCGTCAGCTTTCTTTTACCAGCAACGACCTTACCCTGGAAAATCCTACTCAGAATTACCGGATGGAGATGAGCTATAAATTATCTGATGCCTGGCAATCACAAACGCTGCTCTCGGCCAGTGGTACATCCACCAATGGTTACTATTCCTATTTATGGGAAACCGGCGGTACGGGAGACAATGAATTTTCGAGGTTCATCAGTAAGCAAAATGCCCACACCCAAACCACCGACTTTCAGCAGAATTTTACGGGAGATTTTAAAATCGGACAACTGAGAAACCGACTCGTGGTTGGTTTTGACTACTTCACCTCTACCCAAACCAGCAACAACAGTGGCTACATATTTTATGGCGCCATTACCCCGGATGGCCTGCGCGACGACAGTGCCGATTTTCCGCTGTCGCAGGCAGGTGTTGATCAGGCACTGGCTGATCAGCCAATAGGACACCTCAAATCAAGACACAGCATCATGAGCTCCTATGTATCGAATGTCATCAATTTCACCCCTCGCCTATCGGCGATGGTAGGTTTGCGCCTTGACCATTTCAATAATGAGGGCGACCTCAATAACACTGATGACTGCTACGAGCAAACCACCCTTTCCCCAAAGGTTGGAGTGATGTATCAGCCAATTATGCATAAGCTGTCGCTGTTTGCCAACTATCAAAATGGCTTCCAGAATATTGCCCCACAGCTGGTCGGTGATCCGGAATCCGGTCCTCAGCAAATCGTCGTTTATAAGCCAGAGCGTGCCAATCAGTTTGAATTTGGTGTGAAATCCAATTTCCTTGAAGATCGTCTGAATGCCACGGTCAGCTATTATAACATTGAAGTTTCTGACCGCGTGATGATCGACCCTGAGAATCCTTTCAATAAAATTCAGGATGGGGCCGTTCGAAGCGAAGGCGTTGAGATTGAGGTCAATGCCAATCCGGTAAAAGGGCTGAATCTCCGTGCCGGTTTCAGTCATAATGAAAGCACCACCACACAAACCGATGACCCGCTGATTTTGGGACAGCGCCCATTGGAGGCCGGCCCGAAGATGCTCTTTAATTTTTGGTCAAGCTACCAATTCAGCCATGGACCTGTTCAGGGGCTTGGAGCAGGTTTCGGACTTAATGGCGCCAGCGAACGGTACGTGAAAAACTATACCACCACCGGCGACTTTATTTTGCCAAGCTATATGGTGGCGAGTGCCTCGGTATATTTCCAGAAAGACAGCTACCGCATCAGTCTGAAAGTAAATAACCTTTTTGATGAGGAGTACTATAAAGGCTGGACCACGATAACGCCTCAGGCGCCTCGGGCTTTTCTGGCTAATTTCACCTATTCATTCTAATTTTCCCTGTGGGCACAGCCATCACTTTGCCCACTTTAACTTTTCGGTTTATGCGCATAAAAAAGAAGGTTTTACAACTCCACAAACTACTCGGACTGCTTACGGGTCTGGTGGTTTTTATCGTTTCGGTAACGGGCTGCTGTTGGGTGTTTAAGTCGGAAATTCAGCAACTTACCCAAACAGCGATTCACATTCCGGTGGAAAGTTCCCCTTTGCTTACCCCTACACAAATCGAAAAAATTGCCCATAAAAAATACCCCAATAGGTTGATTCACGGTGTAATTTATGGTCAAGCCGATGAACCCATCACGCTGGTTTATTATGAGTTTGAGCCTGAATTTTATCATAGCTTATATATTCACCCCTACACCGGAGAAATTCTGGCGGAGGAGAATCACCTTGGCGGATTTTTTGGCACTGTACTGCGGGGGCATGTGCGCTTGTGGCTTCCCAAAGCCATTGGTGAACCGCTGGTGAGGTGGTCTATTCTCATTTTTGTAGTGATGCTATTTTCGGGCATCATTTTGTGGTGGCCAAAAAAGAAAAAGCACCTGAACCAACGGCTTAAATTTAAATGGAAGCCATCTACTGGCTGGAAAAGGAAAAATTTCGACCTGCATGCCATTCTCGGGTTTTACATTTGCGGCCTTGCCCTGATCCTCTCTTTTACGGGGCTAGTGATGTCTTTTGAATGGATTCAGAAAGGGGTGTATTTCGGCTTGGGTGGAGCAAAAAATCCAACTTATGAAATCCCACAACAGCTGTCGGAAGCCATTCCTGCGGACAGCCCAGCGATCGATCGACTTCTCGGAATGATGCAAAAAGAATATCCCCATGGGGAAAAAATCGAAATCCATTATCCGTATACCGACAAGGATTGTATTCTTGTAGAGGTGGTCCGGACGGAAGGGGTAATTTACAATGCTGACTACCGCTATTTTGATCAGCGTACGCTTGAAGAAGTTAAAGGCAACACGATTTACGATGCCTATAAAAATGCCCACTTGGCCGATAAAGTGCTCCGGATGAACTATGACATTCATGTTGGGGCTATTGGTGGCATAGCAGGAAAAATCATTGCATTTTTTGTGAGCTTACTCACGGCCACCCTACCCCTGAGTGGTTTTATGCTTTGGTATGGCCGACGCCATAAAAAGAGTCGGAAGAAATCATCCAAGGGTGAAAAAGCCCTTGAATTAAAATAATACAATAAGCGATTGATCAATTTTAGGTGCACTAAGTTGATCAATCGCTTTTTTGTTTTAGTCAGTGTCTTAATTATTCCACCAGATTGTCGCATTGATGTCGTCCACGCCGTTCATTGTCCGATCGATGGCATTTCGCATATTTTCATGATTCGACATGGCCTCAAAAGATGGGTACATGAATCGTTTTGCAGGGTGGTCACCATTGTTCACCTGTGCCGTATGGGCGAGCTTCAGGGCAGGAAATCCCGTTCTCTGGTAATCGAACCAGCATTCAAAAGGATTGGCAAACTGCGCAATATATTTTTGAGTGAGCACCTGTTCCAGTTCACCGGAAAAGGCGACCTCCGCCTGTGCCAAATAGGCTTCAGGGGTTAGCCCACTTCCGCCATAGTTATTCCAAAATGCTATAGAAGAGGTTACCG
This sequence comes from uncultured Persicobacter sp., assembly GCA_947498325.1. Taxonomy (GTDB): domain Bacteria; phylum Bacteroidota; class Bacteroidia; order Cytophagales; family Cyclobacteriaceae; genus Persicobacter; species Persicobacter psychrovividus. Next base: position 42,318 of record CANMKE010000022.1, on the reverse strand, counting down.
CCCGGTTATAGTGGATTTCTGCCTCCCCATTAATCCAGTTTTTCAGTACCGCCTCCGCAAGCAGAAATTCCTGTTCAGCATAACTCATAAAAGTTGCGTTGGCATAGGCGCCGTTATCCAAAAAACTTTGGTTCAGAGTGGCGTATCGGTGGTTTTGAGGGTCGGCATCGAATTGCGCAATGGTATATCCTATGGGGCAGCCGACCCATTCCGTTTCGCCCTGCGGACGTTCATAGTATGCTGAACGGCGGGGATCATTCAGCCCATTCATCATTTCCGCCATGGTAACGGATAATCTCCTGAGGTTGAAATCCGTTTCCCGCCAGAGAAATACAGGGGAAAGGTCCGGCGCGACGCCCGAAAAAGTATACATGGCATTGGTGGTGAGCAAGGGACGCTGAGCGACCTCCGCAAATTGACTGATTTTGGAGGGGTCTTTGGTGATCATGCGTGCAAGAAGGCGCAACTGCAGGGCATTGCCAAAGCCTTGCCATGCTTCTACGTCGCCATCAAAGATAAAATCACCACCGCTAATCATCCCTGTTTCATCTGCCATAAACAACTGATCTGCACGGTTCAGCTTCACTAAAAGGGAGTCATAAATAACCGCCTGAGGATCATAAGCAGGGCGAAGCAAATTTTCATCGAGCCGCCATGCCTGACGGTAAGGCACATCGCCAAAAGCATCTGTGGCCAGACTCATCAGATAGACCTCCATCACCAGGGAAGCCCCTTCATATGCTTTCTGTTCCAAAGCATGGGCTTTTTGATTCATGTCCCGCACATTGGTCATGTTCAGGTAGATCATGTCCCAAAGTTCTTCGCCCGTATCCGGCGACCAGTTGAAATTTTCAAAGGAACGCTGCCCACCAATTTTACCGGAGGAATACTGCACCACATCGGTCATAATGTCCATATTTCGATCGGCGAGGGTTCTTCCTGCCTCAAAAATAACATTTCCCAGAAGGGCGCCGGGGCTTACCGCCGTAGGGTCGTTTTTATCGGTATTGATTTCTTTGAACTGATCAATACAAGCGCTTAACCCCAAAACAAGGGTTACGCCAGCAGCAAAGGATTTATATTTTTTAACCATGATCATGATTTTTTAGGAAGAGGAACGGACCCAAATGTATAAGCAAGGCATTGAACGCCATTGTTGGAGACGGCTTGGCGATAAGGAAAACCTGACCTGCCAATGGGCTTCATGCACTGGGCTCATTTCCTCCATAAAGATTTAGAAAGTCATATTGATATTGAAGCCAAAGTTGCGGGTGGAAGGCAGCTGCCCCACCTCAAATCCCGGAATGGTATAACCGGCATTCATGGTCATATTTTCGGGATCGATATAAGGTGTTTTTGACCACATCCACAGGTTGCGCCCAACGGCTGATACCCGCAGCGATTGCAGGCCTACTTTGGAGATCATCTGCTGAGGAAAAGAGTAGCCGATGGAGAGTTCCCGAAGCTTCACAAAAGTGGCATCAAAGGTATTGGCCTCCATATTGTTTCGGGCAAATTTCTCTGTATAATAGGTTTGCGCATCTACCTCATGTTCAAAAGTATGGAAATTCCCTTCGCTGTCGCGGTACACCCCATCGGTGATCAACACGCCTCCATTACGGCCCGGCAATGTTTCTTCCGCCAGGCCTGAAGCGTAGATATTGGAGTGGAAGTACGAATAAATACTGCCTCCTTTTCGGACATCAAAGAGGGCGCTCAAATGCCAGTTTTTATAAGAGAATTCGTTACGAAGCCCCATCGTCCAGTCAGGATTATAATTCCCCCAAATTTCAGCTTCGTCTTTTCTCAGGGCCTGTCCGGCTTCATTATAAATGATCATGCCATGGTAGGGACTCGAAGGGTCCTGCACCCGCTGATAGCCATAGCCAGAAAGGGTGCCCATTCTTTCGCCCACTTCAGCAATGACGGTCTGGGTTCCCGGCGAGGAACCTCCATCCGTAGGCCGTGCAATCACATAGGCATCAATGTCCTGGGCAAGCGACTTGATCTCATTGAAATTTCGGGTAAAGTTTCCACTGAAATTCCACTTGAAATTTTCCCCTTCAATCAAAAGGGCATTCCAGGCAATTTCAATTCCCCGATTCTGAATATGACCTGCATTTAAAAGCGTTTCGGTATATCCGGTAGTGGTGGAAACCGGCGCCACGAGAATCTGATCCCTTGAATCCATATGATAATAGGTCAGGTCCATGGTCAGGCGGCTGTCGAAAAAATGGGCATCCAAGCCCAACTCAAAGGAGGTGGTCATTTCCGGTTTCAAATTCGCATTAGGGTTCAGGTTGGGGTTCGTGTTGGTGCCAGGCAATGCACCAGATACATAGGTGGCATAAGTCATATAGGGGTCGGTATCGTTCCCCACCATGGCAAAGCCTCCTCTAATCTTGGTATAATTCAAAAATTTAGGCATCTCAATCAGCTCCGATAATATCAGGGAAGTGGACACCGAAGGGTAAAAGAAGGAGAATTTATTCTGATTTCCATTCTCCGCAAAAGGATTCACCAGTGTGGAAGACCAGTCGTTTCGGGCGGTAACATCTACAAACCAAACATCTTTAAAAGCCATTTGGGCCGTTCCATAAATGCCCATTATAGCCCGTTCAGTATTCAGTTGGCTTACTGTAGGGTTGCCCTTAAAGTTATTGATAGAATACACTCCTGGGGTGGTCAGGCCTATTCCATGGGTCATGGAGTTGATTCTTTTCTGACGCATCACGTTCATTCCACCAACAAAAGTACCCTTCCAGTTGGGCCCAATCTCCTCCTTATAAGTGGTAATCCAGTCGAAATTATTTTCCTGATAGCCATATTTCTCCTCCCGGTACATTCCTTCCAGATTTCGGGTTGAAGAAAAAGCCTCACGGCTTGTACGGTGTTCATTATAGTAATCTGTTCCTCCGCGCAGCATGGTGGCTACTTTCTCGGAAATTTCATAATTTAGATTGAAGTTGGCGATCAGTCGATTTTTGTCGAGGGTATTTTTAAACTCATTGGCCACAAAGTAAGGGTTGTTACCGCCATTGGTGCCATCTTCCATAAAACGGGCAGAATACTGCTGATTATGCTCCATGCCGGGCATCCAGTAATTTTTTCCCCAGCTGACATCCGCATTCAGAGGAGTGAAACCGTTGCGGTCATAAAAGTTGTACATCACCGCCCCCGCACCATGTCCGACCGAAGTGATATTATCCGAACCAGAATGAATATAGTTCACCGTGGTGTTCAGGCTCAGTTTATTGGTCAGCTGATTTTTTGCAGCATAATTGATGCTGTTACGCTTCAGCTCATTGGAAGGGGTAATCCCTGTTTTATAGATGTTGGTATACGATAGTCGATAGGTGTCTTGTCCGTTACCTCCAGAAATCGCCACATTGTTGGTGGCCGAAACCCCTGTTTCAAAAAAATCCTCGATCATCGTGTGCCCTCGGGAAATATTCGGCATCATCTCCACGCCCTGCGCTCCATAAATCGGACGAACCGTGCCATCCATTCGGTCTCCCCAGTGGCCGGTGAGCTTGCCTTCTGCCGGTCCGTACTGATCCTGAAACCGCGGCTTCATCAATAATGTCTCGAAAGTAATATTGCTATTGATCTCCACCTGAAAGCGATCCTGTCCTTTTTTCGTGGTAATCATGATCACGCCATTGGCAGCACGAGAACCGTACAACGCTGCGGCATTGGCACCTTTGAGCACCGTAATGTCCTCAATATCGTCGGAGGAAAGTTCTGAAGCGCCATTGCCAAAATCTACGGGTAAATTTCCTGCGTTGGCCGCAAAATCTCCAGAGCCTTCGGTATTGTTTGATATCGGCACGCCATCAATGACGAACAAAGGGCCATTGGCTGAAAGGTTGAGGGAGGATTCCCCGCGCAGGGTGATTCTCGACGAACCGGCCACGCCGCCAGTAGAGCCGACCACCTGCAAACCTGCGACCTTGCCGGCCAGAGAGTTGGTGAAGTTGGTGGATTTTGTTTCTGCCAAATCGGCTGTCGGGACGATGGAAGCCGCATAGCCGAGCGACTTTTCTGTCCGCTTGATGCCAAGCGCTGTTACCACTACACCCGACAATTCCATGGAGACTTCCTTCAGGGCGATATCCATGGCTGTTTGTGTCCCGACAATAATTCGTTCCGTCTCATAACCAATAAAAGAGACAACCAAAGTGGCCGAGGCTTCAGCTTCAAGCTCGAAATTGCCTTCAATATCTGTAAAAGTCCCTGCCTGTGCGCCTTCAATGGCCAACGTAACCCCTATGATGGGCTCCCCGGTGGTGGCATCAATTACACGCCCTTTTACGGTGTGGCTCTGTGCGGCCACCGTATAACTATTTGCTGTTCGCTCAGGTGATGCTTCCTCTGCCACGGCGGATCCAAAGTTGAACATCCCCATCATGATGGACGCTGCAGTGCAGTGGATTAGCTTTCTTTTTGAAAACTGCAAAGGGTAAAAGTTTTGCAAATTCATCTCAATAATTTAGAATAAATGCTGGCGAAATACGCCTTTAAAATATTGTGTTTATCATCATCTAAAAGTGAGTATTTCGCGATATTTTCCTCACTTATTTTTTTTGATGACACAATATTACCGCATTTAAAAAGTAAATAAGGCGAAGAATACCTTATCAAATTATCAACCTTAAATTAGGTCTGTTCGCCATTCAAATTAAAAAGATTAGACCTGCTGTGGTTTCCCATTACATAAAAAGGACAAGGTTAAATATCCAACGGAATTTGTTTAGAAAATCATTCATTTTCTAATTCATGCTGAAGTTTCCCCTTATTGATGTTACGCCTACTTTACCAAAAACTAAAACTGTTAATGATTTATTGAAGATTAACCTGTGGTTGAGATGCCTAAATCAGGCCTGTAATGAAGATCACCACTTTGCGCATGTTGAATATCGTCACACCTAAACTGTTGATATCGTATGGAGTCAAAACGCTCATCTAAAATGTTCATTGGTGCATGTGATAAGTCGAGGGATTACGATCGGGTGATTCCGTCCTGGAATAGCAAAACGTGGCATGGCACATCACAAAAAGGCCTCGCTACATGGGCAAGGTGGATGGAAGTTCCATCAATATCAAATTGCTATAATTATTCCAATATGTGCTGCAACAAAAATTGTTGAACATAGATTTAACAAGTATCACCATTTCAATATTTACTAAACCTATCAGATTGATTCAACATGAAGAAATTACGCTTGACACTACTTGTTATGCTGATTTTTGCAGGAGTTCTGAAGGCACAGGATCAGGGCACAAAGGGCATATCAGTAGGAGCGGGATTTTATACCACCAATGAAATACTGAATACTTTTGAGGACATTGCCAACGGGGCTTCCTTTGGCAATGTATCTGCCGGGCCGGCGATCAGTATCACTTACAAAGTGGCGATTAAAGACCGATGGTTTGTATACGCTGATGCGGCCTACCAGTCAATTTCTGAGGACATTTTTCTGAATGGCAACAAAGAAGGTGATGTGAGTCACCGATTTTTCACCGTGGGGTTTGGCACCGAATACCATTACGTCAGTGGCGACCTGATACAGGCTTACAGTGGAATCAGTATTGCCTATACTTCCCAAACCCACGACTATACCCTGCCACCAAATTCTGTGGTATCGGAGAGCAGTAACGATAATTATGTCGGATTTCAGGTGAATGCATTGGGCATACGCGTGGGTAGAAAGTTGGCAGGTTTCCTTGAACTTGGATTTGGATACCGAGGGGTGGCGAACGTCGGCTTATCCTATCAGTTCTAAAAAGATACCATTGTATATTTAAAGGAAGATCCACTGTAAGTCACCGTTCATTAAATTTACAAACCACTATTTGCTTGTCGTTTTGCAAAAAATTTAAAGTGAAATAGATAGTGCTTCGAGGATTTTCCCCACAGAAACCAATTTAAAATTCTGCGCCACCATACTGTCCTGCTCCATATTAAAACCATCCTGTGCAATCAATACCCCACGATCCATACCCGGAATAAGCTGAGCCGTCGTCAATTCGATTCCATCGGTTTCCTCAACCCCGTCCACTAATCCATCAGTAAGCTTAAAGCTATTGATATATTTGTTGGTTTGTAGATCAAAAACAGCATAAGAAAAATTCCCCTGGATACTTAAAAATAGCAGACCGCCCTCGGAGCCTTGTGGGTAAATCGCCAAACCCTCAATATCGGCAACGATAAACTGATTTTCTGCCACTCGGCTTTGGGCAATCATCGTCAGGCTGTCAGAAGCTTCTGCACGAGCATCGGCATACCATACACCAACATTTTCCTCCCCAATATACAAGCGATGGGTACGATCATCCACCACCATGCCTTCGGGCTGGCTGTCCACTTTTAGGCGTCTAACCAAGCGATGAGTAAATCCGCTTTCATTCTTGTTCAGCAAATACTGCTCGATATTTCCATTTTTACCATTGACAAAAGCATACAGCTTTTGATTTTTCAGATCATGATACAGGCAAAACCCATAAGCGTCGTCGATTAAGGGGCTAACCTTTTGTGCATGATCTGTTAATTTCAGCAGGGCATCATTGCGCATCTGCAACCATAGAATACTATTATCTGTTCGGTTAGATCCCGCCACAATATCAAGGGTGTCCTGCCCGAAAACAACCCCTTGCCTCACATCAACATTATTGATTTTACCAAAAGGATAATCCGTAATTTTCTTACCGCTTGCCTCAAATAAATACAAACCATATTTTTTATGTGTCCCAATGATCCTGCTGTGCTCAGGATTTTGATCATCAACCCAAATGGCGATATCATCCGCACTATCCTGACTTGATTTTGCATCCACAGGGTCCGTTTGATGATCCACGGGCACCTGAATACTGATTTCATCTTGCAGTCGATAAGCAACGGCCGTTTTATCTTTAGAGTTCCTGGGGTCGGTACTCGATGCCGTAGATTGCTCCTTTTTAAGACATGAAAAGAGCAACAGGGGCAACAAACAAATATATATAAATTTCATATTAATAAAGGTTAATTTTCAGCCCCATCGAACAACGCATATTGTAGTATTCTTCTTGAAAAGTGAAGGACTCACTTCCCTGAAAAAATCGTAGCGGCTGATTTAAAATATTATTTACTTCAATAAATAGTTTGGTTTTTTTCGATAAACTGATATTGGCATTGGCATCCAAATAAGTAACCTGATCGTAATAAATATCCTCAAAGGCACTTTCAGCAATCTCTGAAATAAAGCTCGAAGTATAATTAAAGGACACACCTAAAGAAAATTTTCGGGCATCGTAAACGAGTGAACTGTTCATGGCATGTTTAGCCGTTCCCACCATTGGCAATGCTTCTGCTTTCCTATCCTCGAGATTAATATTATCAGTAGTGGAATTTGTGAAGGTATAATTGACAAAAGCCGAAAGTCCATCAAATGGAGCAGGCAAGAAATTCAACTGGCGCTGAAAGCCAAATTCAAAACCAACGATCATGGCATTCCCAGCGTTCACAGGTTGCATCACATCATAGGTTTCCCCATTGATTTCCTGATCAAATCTTTTTCTGACAATATAGTCAGTGATATCTTTCACAAACACACCCGCAGACATTAGCCCGATAGACTGAAAATAATACTCCGACATCAAATCATAATTTGTGGCGAGTGTCGGCTTTAATGCAGGGTTTCCAATGGCCAACTCAAGGTCTTCAGGAAAAATCTGGCGGTAAGGGACCAAGTCAAAATAATTAGGTCTCGCTAAAGTATTTGTCCACGCCAATCGCACATTGAGCTGATCATTCGGTGAATACTTCAAATGTACACTTGGAAGTACATTCAGGTAACGGTCGGTTTCTTTCGGGGTTGGGGTCAGTGTTTCCTCCTCATCGTCGTAGGCAAATCCCCCATAGTTCAAAGTGGTCTGCTCCAATCGCACACCCGCAACGGCAGATAATTTGTTTCCAAAATTCTGATTCACCATTAAGTAGCTTGCCGCAACAGCCTCCTCAGCATCAAAATTCCCCGCCAATTCCTCAGGGTCAATTTCCCCTTCAAAAAGTTGGCTATTGTTCAGTTTCAGACTGGTGATAAACGCAGGATCGACAAAGTTTCCCATTTGGTAAGGACCTGCCAAAAAATTTGATTTACTAAAATCCTTGAATTTCACCGTAGCAAAAAACGACTGGTCATCCAAAGGCTCATAAGCCATAAAGTCGTTGTTTCTATATTTTGACTTTACTTTCAGCTTGGCACCGAACTTTAATTCGTTGGCATAAAATCCCGATTTAACGATAGGAAGCATAAAATTGATCTTCGCCCCACGGTCAACCTCCTCGGTATATTGATTCTCATTGCTGATTTCATCGAGTGCCCATTCCTCATTGATATGATAAAAGAAATTTGCAGGGACTGGCTTTCGGCTTGACCCACTGAATTTCAAAAGGTCATCAGTTTCGTATTCGTAGGCCATATACCGTTCATCCGGGCGGTGTTCCGAGGCTTTGGAATAACTCAGTGACCAATCGATATGTAAACTGCCCACTAAATGTTCACCAGAAAGCGCCCCATTCAACACTCTCTGATCTTCGAGCCTTCTATTGTGATTATTGAGTCCTCCTTTGGTTTCTTTGGTAATACTTTTTACGGCATAGGCATCTGCCTCTGTGTTATAACCATCCAATTTATAAGTGGTTCTCATTCTGTTTTCCCAATCATTCCGATGATTGTACATACTTTTGAAAAACAGGGTATGGTTTTCATTGATTTTAAAATCCAGCCCAATAGAATAGGATTGGCGCAAGCGTTGCAAATAATACTGACGAATCTGAAACTCCTTGAGTGTTGCATCGTCTTCCCATTCTGCCTCAAAATTATCGGAACCCAAATGATGGTTAAAAACAGATGCCGAGACTATTACCCCAAGCTTATTATCAAAAAACCGCTTTCCTAAAACTGCTGCACCATTCAACATCGGTTTGTTGGCAATCAGGTTGTAACCTGAACCCAGGGTCATCGCAACACGTGGGGCATCTGGAGCCGAGCGTGTTACTAAATTTACCGCCCCTCCGATCGCGTCAGCATCCATATCAGGCGTAATGGCCTTGGCCACTTCCACTGCCTGCACCATATCAGATGGGATAAGGTCCAACTGAACTGAGCGATTTTCCGCCTCAGCAGAAGGGATCCGCTCTCCATTAATCGTAACGGCATTCAGCTCTGGCGCCGTCCCACGGATATTGGCAAATCGCGCTTCCCCCTGGTCATATTGAACATATACCCCAGGTACCCGCTTGATGGCATCCCCTATGTTAGCATCTGGAAATCTATTCACCTGATCCGCAGAAATGACGTTCATTATCTTCATATCATTTTTTTGCTGATTCAGGGCGTTGATCTGAGAGTAGCCATTTCCGCGAATCACCACCTCCTCTAATTTTTGAGAAGCCAAAAGTGTTACGGTAATTGTTGCCGTTTCTTGGTGCTTGATCGATACCGTTCTATTGATAATGGGATACCCGATAGAAGATATAGAAATTTCATGCTGACCTTCAGGCAAATCAATCAGTCGGAAATATCCATCTACTGAAGTAGAAGTCCCATAACTTGTTCCATGAATAAAAATTAATGCCCCAGGCATTGCTAAATTATGCTCGTCCAAAATACGCCCCTTCAAGTTTCCTTGAGCATATACTGAAGACAATAATGTGCACAATAAAATAACAGTGAATAGTAATCGATTTCTCATAATTGACTTAGGTTAATCATTGTTTTGTTGTGCAAATGTATATTCAAACCACCCATCAATCGATCAAATGATGTTTATCTAATTTTCACTATTTCTTTGACTCACCATTACAAAATGACAGTACAAATATTATAATTAATCATTTAGATAATACTGATATTATATTCAAGTAATAATTAAGCAGAGACATTGGTGGGATCAATTGCATCTCTATGGCATAAAATCGTCAAACAGGTGAGGAAACCTCTATTCCAATAATAATCAGCATGAAAACTATACGTAACTTTGGGATTTCCTCTATTTGGGAGTTCCCCTCTTAACGGTAAAACTTAGATAAACAAAAATTCCGTTTACACCGTAGCGCAATCAATAGATCATTCACCGAGCGCTCCAAAAAAGCACCCAATCCGCATATGTGATCCTTCATAACAACACCTTTCGATTAGCACCTCGTTCAGGGCCACCTATCCACTCTTTTCAGGCAACACTAATGACCCCAAAACCACAAACCTATGCCATAAAAAACTCTTCCGATAGATTCCTGTTAATCTGATGAGTAAAAAAATTCTCCTTAATTGTACTGAATATGGCCTCAAAATTAATTGTTTCAGCATTTATATTATTGCTTAGTCTTGGATTTTCGTGCACTCCTTCGGTGAAAGAGAATCCACAAGAGCAAAAGTCCCTGCAAAGTTCTCCTTCTGAAAGTGATCCGCTGCCCTCATGGCGGGAGGGAAAAACGAAACAAGCCATCATGGATTATGTGGCTTCGGTTACCGATCCCAACAGTCCGCATTTTATCCCCGTCCCCGATCGTATTGCTACTTTCGATAATGATGGTAACCTGTGGGCTGAAAAGCCGCTGTATTTCCAGCTGATTTTTGCCATGGATAAATTAAAGTCGCTGGCTGATCAGCACCCCGAATGGAAAAAAGATCCTGTGATGAAGGCGGCGATTGATCATGATACCGACGCTTTGTTTAAATATGGTGAAAAGGGTTTAATGAAAATTGTTTTAGCGTCGCATGCCAATACAACGGGCGAGGAATTTGAGCAAGAAGTGTTGCAATGGATAAAAACGGCTAGACATCCCTCACTCAAAAGGCCATATACTGAACTGATTTATCAGCCAATGGTAGAACTTGTCCACTTTCTTCAAAAGCACAAATTCAAAACATTTATTGTTTCCGGAGGTGGGCTCGCCTTCATGCGCCCCTGGGTGGAAGAGGTTTATGGTATTCCACGCGATCAGGTGGTGGGCAGTACCATAAAAATAAAATATGATGACCACGGGGGGCAACCTGTAATCCGAAGACTTCCTGAACTTGAATTTATAGACGACAAGGCAGGAAAACCCGAGGCTATTTACAAATTCATCGGGCGGAAGCCTGTATTTGCTTCTGGAAATTCGGATGGAGATTTGCAGATGCTCAGATGGGCGGCATCGGGAACACACCAAAGTTTTATGCTATTGTTGCACCATACTGATACAGAAAGAGAGTGGGCTTATGATCGCGAATCTGCCGTTGGACGATTGAATTTGGGGTTAACAGAAGCACCGATGAAAAATTGGACGATCACTGATATGAAGAAAGACTGGAAGATAATTTTCCCACCATCAGACTCCAAATAATCCTTATTTAGTCCTGTTCCAAAAAGGCTACAAGTCATTAATAATTATAAATGAATTATTATCCAAAATAGCGCACAAATCCCCTCACAAATCGAATTTTGATAAATTTTGAGTGATTTTGTTAAATATCAATCTGAATATTGACATTTATGCCATGATTTTCGTATTTTAATTAATGACATAGGTCATGTTTTGTATTGACTAAAATCTTATTTGTTGAAATAATTAAATTACTTCCATGTTATTAATGAACTTATCCAATCACGTAGATACCCTTGAACATATCCAACAAACCAAAAAAGACCTGGGAAATGACTTCATTGATATGATGAGAAGGAAGCCTCGATATAGCGGACAATGGTGGGCTTCCCCAGACCTCACCTACACTGGGCAGCCAGTGGTTTATATCGGCGACAAATTACCTTTAGGGGAACGGGGCTACATTATTGGACATTCCAACTGGTTCGATGAGCGCATGTTTTTTGTGGGTTTTCCCGATCTTGGTCATGATCAACCTGTAGTGATTTTTGAAACGATCGAACATTTTGGTTTTTTAAAAAGATAAAACTTGCCATCGTAGTGGTAAGGTAAAAACAGCCTGAACATCTCGTTCAGGCTGTTTTTTTGATCGTGTTTTTAAACTGTCGCAGCGGTCAAACACCTGAGGCATTTAATACTTTGTGCCCATTTCACAAGCCAACACCAAAATTCAGCGTTGGTAGTACCAAAAATTACGCACTTTTAGTCTTACACTGCTGAACAGGTTTATCCCTCACCGATCGAACTACCGTCGCAACACATCTATAAAGGTAACCACAGTTAAAAGCTGTAAAATTCGGAAACTCAAAATTGGATGTAAGATTCTACCCCTTCACGCATAAGATTACGAATGCGTCAAATTTGATATCGTAACGTATCTAATTTCGATACGGTAAAAAATGAATGCCTATTTTGATTTTAAGCGGAAAACTCAATACAAATGGCTAAATTATTACCATTCTATAAAAACATTGTGATTATTTATGATAATTTTCAGTTGAAATGCGCTATTTTGGCCGGGTAACAATCAAGCATATTTGATAGTAAAAAATCAAACAATCGAATAGAATAATAAAAATATAAAGACTAATATGCAAACCCAATATACCCCCATTCATCATGACAACAACACAAACAATTGCTAAATATGTTCCAGAGCGCTTGCTGGTGTATATCCCATCCCGAGAACAATTTTTTTATGTGAACAGAAAACACATTGACTATGGCACCGAGGTTGTGGATGAACACCTACATGCCCAAGTGAATTTGTATGCTCAGGTGCCTGGGGACTCGGATCATCTGAACCCAGTCTTATCGAAATGCATTGAGCTCTCCCTCGGTCACCTCGAGTCCATCCATATTTGTACATTTACTGACGATGACTGCCGATTAGTACAAAAAAAAATCGCTGAAGAAATGCTTCAGGTCAATGCGGCAGAAGCCCACTTGATGACAGTGGCCGAAGCCAAATAATTCAACACCGCACCATTTTTAGCATGATAACGGTGGAGCTTATCTGCGGTCACATTTTTTAACTTGCACAAAACTGAAAACTTATGACTCCCCTACGGTGCCTCTTTATTTTTTAAGTAGGTCATGGTACCATAAAAGTACGCACGCATTAAAGGATTAATATTGAAGTGAATCTCTGTGTCGAGAATCGAATAGGAATGAATGATAGGCATTCGGAATCCTTTCAATAACTTAAGCGGAGGAAGGTAATAATTATCCATCAATTTGTCACACGATTTTTCGAGGAGCGCACTTGTGAGTAATTGCTTGGAATGTATTTGAATCGCTTGAATATCGATCACAAGTTCATAGGAGGTAAATTTTTCAATAGACAAACAAATCACATTGATAATTGCTGATTCGGTTTCACTAAAAACAATGTCGTTAGATGCTGCCAAAGCATAAAAATGCGGTAATACTTTTTGCTGTAAATTTTGTTCAGACATTTGATAATCACACTAAATTGAACATCCACACCTACATGAATATTAACTTATCATTGATACATAAGTCATGTTTCTGCTAACGCTAAAACAAGAATACCACTAACCATCTGCGCTAAAGTATCTCGCCCGTTTCGCGTAGGTACATTTATTTTGATATACCTTGAAACAATCAATTTTGTTAATTTAAGTCTGTACAAAAATAAGTCATAATTATTCTAATAATCTGAACACAATACCACAGATCATGATGAAACTGACTTAATCCCAAAAAAATCCTGCTCAACCAACATCATTTTTAGCCATTCCCAAAGCCTATGAGGTGAAATTTATGGTTTGTGCGTAACAAAAGGTTGATTCGATATTTTTAGTAAATGTAAAAGTTTATTCAAAATAGCGCCTATTTGCCTGCTCATGCCCTAAAAGCAACTGTTTCAATCAATTACAAAGTGGACAATAGGTAAATTTTAAATTCCCACGATCGGTCAAATTGACCAGCTACTGAAAAACAGTATCACACTTTTATATATATTTTAGTACGGTTATCATACACATGGAAAAATTCCTGAAATCCCTCAGGCATCATATCATAATATCCGACCACCAGCAAACCATTTGGTTTCAATGCCTTATGAAACTTGATCAGTACTTTGGATTTAAGATCGTTATCAAAATAAATCATGACATTACGACAAAAGATAATATCTACCTCTTCTGGAAATTCATCTTTCGTCAGGTTGTGTGTATAAAATTCAATGCTACGTTTAATTCGATCTTTAATTTTGATCCCTGTGGGTATTTCCTCAAAAATACTGCTCCAGTCTCCTTTAGGAAATGCTTTGCCAAAATTTCGTGCATATTTATTGGCCTGCACACCAAAGTACTTCCCCTCCTTGGCCGTGTTTAATGCCATGGGACTCAGATCAGTCGCAATTACTTTACTTTTAAAAGTCAGCATAAGGGAATGAATAATATAATACATTGAATATACCTCCTCGCCAGTGGAACAACCCGTGTGCCAGATCTTGACCTTCGCCTGTTTGCTATGTTTTTTCTTCAGCAATTTTTGCAGAAAAATCCATACCTCAGGGTTCCGAAACATCTCGGTTAGGTTTACCGTCAGGTCGTCAATGCAACCAAGAAAAAATTCCTTATCCTTTAAAATGGCGCTCCAAAGGTCAATCAGGGAAGTCATCTGATGCTTGTTGATCAAACGGCCAAAACCTCTTTTCAGGGATTTAATTTCATAATTGGTGAAATCGATTCCATAGCGGGTTTTTATGGCCGTAGCCAAAGATTTCAGCTCTTCGTCGGAAATTTTATGATCTGTAACTATTGTACTCATTATGAAATAGCGCTAATAACAAAAGTAGATAATTCCTGCAGTTTAATATTGTGCTGGATCGCCCCAAGATGATTGGCCGCTTTGGGCATCCCGTAAACAACACAACTTTCCTCACTCTGCGCCACCGTCAAGCCACCTGCATGATGAATCCTTAACATCCCCTCGGCGCCATCGCGCCCCATCCCCGTCATGATTACACCGATACACCGCCGACCAAAAATATCAACTGCCGAACTGATCAGTCCGTCGATGGAAGGCTCATTATAACTTGCGAACTGCATTTTTGTAGGGCGAAACTTGACCTTCCCATGCACTTCGCGAAGCACCGAATTTACCCCCCCTGGCAAAAGATAAATTGCCCCAGGCTCTAACAAAGTGCCCGATTTGGCGATAATCACCTTTTTCTTGGTTAATGAGTTGAGTCTTTGACCAAAAGAAGGGATAAAGGAGGCAGGCATATGCTGCGTAATAACAATAGGAACAGGTAAATTTTCAGGGATTTTCGTTACAAAAGCCTCGACCGCTGAGGGCCCTCCCGTGGAAGCTCCCACACAAATAATATCATAGGCCAACTGCTGTTCAAAAGTATGAGGAGCCGTATTGCTTTTGAGCTGCTTTGCCGCCGTGAGTGCTGAAACATCGGTGGCCAGGGCCGTTCTTATTTTCTCAAATAGCACCGTTTTTATAGCATGAATATCGGAATGGTGATCAGCAGATTTATTCACATAATCAAAAGCTCCTTCCTTCAGCGCCGTCAGTATGGGGTCCATGTCTGTATTGCCCAGGGCCGACAGAATAATGATCGGCACCGGGGCTGGCCCATTCATGATTTGCTTCACGGCGAACAGGCCATCATAGCCACCCATATTCATATCAAGCAAAAGGATATCGGGCCTAAGGGACTCATTCTGCATCACGGCATCCCGGCCGTTATTGGCCGTACCGACCACCCGCAAGCTTTCATCCTGCTCCACCACATCTTTAATCAGGTGGCGCATAATACTTGAATCATCGACCACCAACACGCCTTTTTTATGTTGCATATTCAATACCTATCAAAAGTACGTCATCAATTTGTTTTGCCCCTCCCTGCCAGTTTTTCCATTGAGAGATGAAATCATTTGCGAGCTCCTTCAGGCTTTTTGCCGCACCATCCTGCAAGGCATCGAAGGTTTGCTTTCTCCCAAATTTCCGATTGGTAGATTCTCCGAACTGATCGACCAAACCATCCGAGAAAATGAACACACGATCTCCAGGCTTCAGGTCAAAATCATGTGCCTTGAATGGCTTCCGATTTTTGTATTGAGTACCACCGACAGGCATTTTATCCCCACGAATCATCTGTAAAGTTCCCTCCTGCTGTAAGAACATCGGCAAGTGGGCACCACTGAATTGCAGGTGATTGGTTTTGGTGTTGAATCGAACCAAGGAAATGTCAAGCCCATCATTAATTTTCACTTTTTCGCATTCCTGCTGTAACAAATCGACAATTTCAAGGTGCAGCAAATCCAGAATCTGATTGGTCGTATGCGAAATATCGGTACACAGGTATTTCAAAATCACATTGGTCATGATCGCCAGCATCGCCCCAGGAACGCCATGCCCTGTACAATCCACGGCAGCAACATAAAGGTAGTCACCCATTTTTAAAGCCCATGGGAAGTCACCACTGACCACATCCTTCGGCTGATAAAAAATAAACGACTGATTAAAATACCCCTTGAACCGATCACTATTGGTATTTAACGCCTGCTGAATACGATAACTGTACTGAATACTTTCGGTAATTTTGGAGTTTTGAACCTCAAGTGTGGACTTCGTTTCTTCCAGTAACTTGAGCAATTCTGCCAGTTCTTCCTTCATTTCGCGCTCGCGGAAAGTCGCTGAAATAAGATGTTCGTTGGTGGTGGTCAGTTCCTGAATACTAATTTGCAGCATCTCTGCCTTTGTCGCCAAAGAATGATTCTCCTCTTTCAGCCGACTGATTTCCTCATTAATGCCCTCTTGCTCCGACTGCATCGCGTGGTGATTGTACTGAAAAAGTTCGAGCTGATTCCGCAACGATTTAATATCAAGGGGCTTAGTCAGGAAAGCCCACGGAAGGGTACGCTTGGCAATTTGCAACACATCGTACTGATCATGGGCAGTAATATACATGAAAGGAGTTTTGTACTTTTCCCGATAGTAGGACATGGTCTGAATACCATTCAGATCCCCCATCAGGTTGATATCCATGATGATCAAGTCGGCACTTTTAAACACTTTTTCCTCATTTTGCAGAAATTGCTCCCCCGTCTGAAAAGTACTGATGACCTCATGACCACAACTTTCGATCAGTTCGGTAAGCATTGCCAAAGCCACAGTACTATCATCGATAAGTACAAACTTCATTTTCTCATTCACTGAGGCGTTCAGGCGACTGACGCGCTCCTGCTCCAGGTTATCCTTAACCCTTTTAAAGATGCGCTGATTTTGAGGATTACAGATAAAGGTGTTCACCGAATCCATAAATTTTGCATCAAGGCTCCAGATAAACTCCGGGCTAATATCGGCCTCTTCAAAATGTAAAATCACCTTAAAGTACATTAAGTGTGAATTCACCCCAAGCCGTTCACAGAGTGCGGGATTCAGTTCATCTTCCGTATAAACATCATGCTCAGGCACATAACCATGCATTTGCAGTTCAAGCAAATTTGAAAATTGAGTAACGACCGAAGCGGCGATAATATTGTCAAGCTCCATCAGGAAAGCCTTCCCCATCGCTTTTGCTTCTTCGCTCTCGGGATTCAAACTTGAAGGCAGGGTTTTAAGCAATAGTTGTTCCCGCTCCTGCTGATTGAGGATAAAAAAACATACCCCCTGCATTTGCCCTTTGATTGCGGTGGTCAATACGGTCACCTGTTCCCCTTGTTTTTTGCTGACCCGCATTCTTGGCGATACCCGCTCAATACTCAGGTTAAAATCTTTGAGTTTAATTTTGTCGGCCACAAACATCGACATGGCGTCCGCAGCTTTGGCCAATCCAATATTAATAACCTCTTTGGCTACATCAAATTCAATTTGTGATATATTCATGTTCCTGACCCCGTCTTTTATTTTTTAAAACCTTCCGAATGATGTTTGGAATATCAAGTACCAAGCATACCTGACCGTTTCCTAAAATGGTGGCACCACTGAATAAGGGCACCTGATCAAGGGGTTTCGAGAGGGTTTTTTCCACAATCTCTTTTTGTTGCAAAAGCTTATCAACGATGAAACCGAGATAAGTATTTTGATAGGAAATCACCAATACCTCAATCTTTTCCCCTTTCTTAAGTGCATTAAAGCCCTGGTGGAAGTCAAAGCTGGTATCCATCGTTTTTCCATACTGAAAAAGGTCTTTCAGGAAAAATACCGACATCGGCCGATCGAGATAACTTGATATCAAGCCATTGCTGATTTTATGCAGATCCTTTTTATGCAGGGAAATCACCGCCTCCGTATAGGACAGCGGCACCGCATAAGTTTGCCGATCCATCTGAAACAACAAGGCTCCTTTTAGCGCCATTGATGACGGCAACGCGAGTTGCATAACGGTTCCCTTTCCAATTTCAGACTGTACACTCACCCGTCCGCCGATCGATTCTGTTGCCCGCTTGACCACATCCATCCCGACCCCACGACCAGAAACCTCCGTGATCTTTTCCGCATTCGAGAAGCCTGGCTCAAAAATGAACTGCAACTTTTCATCTTTGCTGAGCCCCTTGCCGATTTCTTCGGAAACCAGCCGTTTTTCAATGGCTTTTTTCAGAATCACCTCTTCATTAATCCCCTGCCCATCATCCACCACTTCAATAAAAACGGTGTCCTTTTCATTAAACGCCCGCAGGGTTACATTTCCCCTTGTACTTTTACCGCTTGCGCGTCTTTGTGCTGGCGACTCAATGCCATGGCTTACCGCATTTCGTACCAGATGCACCATCGAATCACTGAGGATTTTCAAGATATTACGGTCGATTTCGATCTCCGTGCCTTCCAAATTCAGGCTGACTTCCTTCTGCTCAATGGTGGCTACATCGCGGATAATACGATGAAATTTATGAAACATAAAACCCACCTGCACCAGCCGAATGCCCATAATTCCATATTGTAAGTCAGAAGTAATCCGGTGCAAAAGTGCCAGTTCATTGTTGCGTTGGCCGTCTTTCCTGCCCGCGGCAAGACTGTCTTTTTCAATCAGTAATTCCCCCACAAGGTCAATCAGGCCATCGAGTTTTTTGATCGGCACGTTGACAAAATCTGAAAAGGAAATATCTGAAACGGTCGATAAATCATCTTCCACCTCTTCCGCTTCCTGACTTTCCGTAGCCGCTGTTTCTTCCATTGCCGGCACTTCCTCCTGCACGGCCTGTTCTTCCGTAGCAGGCAATGAATCCTCAGGTGCAACAGGTGCCTCGGCAGGTTCCGATTCAGTGGCGACAATGGTGTCAGCTTCATTCGGCAAATCGGCAGGCACCACAACCGTTGAATTGCTATCGTCAGTGGCTTCTTCTTCTGGCAAGATTTTTCTGAAGGCTACCTGCAGCTTCGTTCGTATGCCCTTATAACTGACTTTTTCATCCGTATTAATCGCCTGAATCAGCTGCCCGAGCTTATCTACTCCACGGTATAAGTTTGAAAACAATTCTGAAGAGAGGGAAAACTTTTTCTTCTTAATCTCTCCGAAAATATCTTCCATAACATGGGAGATCTCGGCAATGGACTGAATCCCCAAACCCATTGAATTTCCTTTCAGGGTGTGGGTGATTCTGAAAATGGCATCGATGGCTTCCTTATCGTCCGAATTGGCTTCCAGAGCGGTAAAAAGCCTGTTCAATTGCTCAAACTGGTCGTGCGCCTCTGCCTTAAAAAGTTCAAGGTATTCTTTTTCCTTCTCTTTCATCAATTATTCAAATGCTTTGGCAGCCGAGGCTACGATGCCTTCCGCTGTAAATGGTTTGACAATGTAATCAGTCGCTCCGAGGCTTAACCCTTCCTGAATCACTGATTCTTGCCCTACCGCACTGATCATGATCACTTTAGCGTTCATATTTTCTTCACTTTTCAACACCCTGAGAATATCAATACCGATCATGTCGGGCAAGATATTATCAAGTGTGATCAGTTCAGGTTTCAACTCCATGGCAAGGTCGATGGCTTTTTCGCCATTTTCTGCCTGCCCAATAATTTGGTAGCCTGCCGACTCCAACGCATCACTGATCAGTGATCTCATATACATAGAGTCATCCACAATCAAAACAGATCTTGACATAATTAAAATTTTGGTCTTTAATAGTTTAACTTCCGAGTGTTACATCATCCATTTGCAGCATGGCGATAATGTCCAGCAGAATAATCATCCGATCCCCCACCTTTGCGATGCCACGAACGCATTCTTCCTTCAGGCTTGAAAACTGAAGCACCTCCTTGGAGTCGTCAATATCTTCTGAATCGATAGAAAGGGTATTGGGAACTTCTTTGACCAATACCCCTACCTTGAACTTTTCATTTTCGATCACCAGCGAATAATGCTCCTGCGCCTTGACATTCGCAATCTGATCACTGAGGTGAAACTTATGTTCAAGATCCATAATCGCAATCACGGATCCCCGAATATTGGCCGCACCGAGAATATATTCTGGCGTATGTGGCACAGGTGCCAGGCGGGGGGTGAGTACCACCTCCTTCACCTGATCAATCGGTAAGCCATATTCTTCGCCGCCAAGCTTAAAAACGATGAGCTGAGACCGTGTAGATTGCTTATTGGCATTGCCCTTCATGGCATCGGTACTTTGTCCATGAAGGGGATCGTTTACGATGGGTTGACTCATTGTTTTCTCAGTTTAAATTTGGAAACACCTTCGAGTAACTGATAGGCCACATCCGCAAGGTCAACGCTGGTAGCAGAAACCTCATCCATCCCCTGGTTCAGTTCCTGAGAAGAAGAAGCGATCTGTTCCGTTCCTGCGGAAGTTTCCTCAGAAACCACCACTACTTTCTCAATATTTTTCACCGTTCCATTGATGGCTTCTTCCTGAATGGCTGCTGATTCCAAAATCTGCTTCGAGAGGTTGAGGGTCTCTATGGAGGCCGCATCAATTCGCTTGAATACAGCCTCTGCTTCTCCACCCGCTTTATTGCCATTTTTCACCGATACCTCCATGCCTTCAATGGATTTTGAAGCTTGGTTGATATCGTTTTGTACTTCAGAAATTACCTTTTCAATATCCTGTGCTGACTTCCGTGAGTCTTCGGCAAGTTTTCGGATTTCTTCCGCAACAACAGCAAAACCACGTCCCGCTTCCCCTGCTCTAGCCGCCTCAATGGCGGCATTTAATGCCAACAGGTTCGTCTGAGAGGCGATATCGGTAATCACATTCAACGTACGGGCAATTTCTTCTGATCTTTTGGTCAGCACCTTAATGGACTCCGAAGTAACCGTTGCCGACCCCTGAATCTCTTGCATATTTTCCACCACTGCTTCGATGGTTGACACCCCCTCTTTACTGTTTCGCTGTCCTTCTTCGGCAGACTTATTAATCACATCCGCTTTCAGGGCAGTATCCTTGGCATTGGTCAGAATTTTGGCAATCAGTGAATTCGCTTGATCAATTTGCTGCGCCTGATCCTGAACACCTTCGGCCATTTGCTGAATTGCCGAAGCCATTTCCTGCGTGGAACCCTTCATTTGTTCGCCTTTTCCTGACATTTCCTTGGCAGACTTCACCACCAGGTTCGCCGAATCATTGATCTGTAAGATCAGCTGATTCAAATTAGCCAACGCCTCATTGAATGCCGATCCCATTTCCTTGAAATCCCCCTGTACATCCAACAGAAAATCTTCACTCAAATCTCCCTGCGACAAACGGATCAGTAATTCTTTGATTTGACTGAAAGGCTCGACAATATTGTCCATCAATCGGTTGAAAGCATCTGCAAGAATCTGATAATCCCCTTCGGCATTGTTCAGATGAACCCTTGCGGAAAGATTTCCGTGATCTCCCGCTTCACGAACCACATCCTGAATCGCCTTGATAACCTCTTTCTGCTGCGTAATCTCATTGGCAATTTTGATCACCTTAAACACCTTTCCTCGCTCATCCCTGACAGGAGTGTAAGAGGCGTTGATCCAAACGGATTCCCCTGATTTACTCATCCTTTCAAACTCCCCAGACTTGGAAATGCCATTCGCCAAATCATACCACATTTTCTGATACTCATCGGATTTTATCAAACCTGGACTACAGAAAATACGATGATGCTTGCCTTTGATTTCATCCACAGAATGATAGCCCAATGTGCTGATGAAATTGTCGTTGGCGGTAATAATCGTACCATCTGGCTCAAATTCAATGGATGCCCAGCCGGTATCAACCGCAGATTTCACTGCCGATGCCTGTAGTCGGCTTTCCACCATTTTGGTAATGTCATTGGCAATTTTGATCACCTTCACCACCTTACCCTGCTCATCGAATACGGGAGTATAGGAAGCGTTGATCCAAATGCCCTGCCCTTGTTTGGTCTGACGTAAAAACTCTCCTGTGGTCATTTTTCCATTGCCCAGTGCATCCCAAAAAGAGGCGTATTCTGCGCTATTGGCGTATTCATACTCACAAAAGATCCGATGATGACGACCAGAAAGCTCCGCACTGCTCTGGTAGCCCAAGGCTTTCACAAAATTATCATTGGCACTGATGATGGTACCATCTGGCTCAAATTCAATGGATGCCCAACTGCTATTGACCGCACTTTCAAGGCTTTGTGCCCGCATCAGGTTATGGCGCGCCTCCGTAACATCCTTAATGAAGGCTGTAAAGTTAAGCTCACCACCAATTTCTACTTTACTCAGGCTGATATTTGCCCAGAATTTGGATTGATCCTTTCTGCTCACTTCAAAATCTTGTGTCTTCCCCGCAGTATCACCCATCCCATAATCATCCTGTGCCTGCTGGCTTACCTGAGCAATGACCGGCGCAAGCACTTTAACTTCTTTGCCCAGTACATCCTCCTCACGGTGGCCAAACATCTGTACCGCCGCAGGATTAATATAGGTGATTTCTTTGCGGGAGTTAATCGTTACGATGGCATCAACGGCCTGATCGAGTGTTTTCCTGATTCGCTGACTGTTGCGTTCTACCTCTTCCTGAGTGGCCTGAATTTCCTCCAGATTCTGTCGAAGCTCCTCTTCCTGCGTACGGATATTCTCGATCATATCACTTGTTTCCCGCTTACGATCAGTAATATTGGAAGCCAGTTTAATAATTTTGACCACCTCATCCCTACTGTTTTTTACTGGCGTATAAGCGGCCTGCAACCAAACTTCCCGACCAGTGCTGTCGAAGCGGCAAAATTCCCCATCCATACTTTCACCACTGGCAAGTGCTGGCCAGAACCGAGCGTATTCCTCGCTGCTGGTAAACTCTTCATCACAGAACATTTTATGATGTTTTCCTTTTATCGCTGACAAGGAATAGCCCATGGTCGCCAAAAAATTATCATTGGCATCCAAAATGATGCCTTCAGGCGTGAATTCAATCATGGCCATACTGATATCCACCGCCGACTTGATCCCTGCTGCCTGCACCCGAAGCGCCACCATATCAGTGATGTCGGAAGCAATCTTTAGCACCTTTTTCACCTTACCAGCACTGTCTTTTATAGGCGCATAGCTTGCACTAATCCAAATAGATTTCCCTGCTTTCGTCTTGCGTTCAAATTCGCCAGACTTCACCATGCCATTGCCCAAATCCTGCCAAAATTGTGCGTAATCCTCGGACTGTTCGTAGGCTTCGGTACAAAAAATTCGGTGGTGTTTGCCTTTAATCTCCGATAAATCTTCATAACCGAGGGCATGAACAAAATTCTCATTGGCATTGAGTATTTTCCCTTTAGGGTCAAACTCAATGAATGCCCATGCTAAATCAATGGCTGATTTGAGGTTGGTATCCTGCACGGATTTTGCTCTTGTGCCAGTAGGGTTGGTGGTTTCACTTGCCATTATTATCTCATACTAAATTGTTGGTAAAACATCGTTTTGAGCCTTCGGTGATAAAAACAAAAGCAGGGGCTACAATGCCCCTATTTGCCTGATCTGGCTCGAAAGAAGATTTCAAACTATTTTAAAAACCTTCTCCCTAAACATTTTTTTTTACACGATTCATGAGGAAAGGTTCATGGCTGTGCTTCAGTAGCGCACTGGTCGAACTCCTCACCGATAACAATAGCAAAACAAGTGAAAAACGGCCTTTATACTATCTCTATGCACATATTGAAGATCTCTATGAGGATAAAGTAACCGCCTAAAAATAAAAAAATGATGAAAATAGGTACGTGATTTTTACTGTTGATTTATAGGTAATTCCTCCTACATATCACCTTGAGGAATACGCAGGGGTTACCATATTCTATGAAAGCCAGCGAAAAAATAGCAGGGATAAAACGGATATAGCGAGTTAAAAAGGCCAATGGTAACCCACCCTTGACCGGACCCATACATTTATTTTCTTTATTCTTAGACATCCAGAACACAAGGTGCTCCTGCCTATTTCCTGATAAATGGCACATACAGGCAATAAAAGCATGTTCAGACCGAGATCTGCTGATGAGTGTGTTTGATCAATCCAATTTTCTGCGGCAAGCTTAACTACAGGTTCAAACCCCAATGAAAAAAAATACACTTTCAGACTTAACTAAAAGTGTATGTATATTTATAGAATTGAAAGCCAGAAGGCTCCTAATACTGCTGTACTACAGCGTGGCTATTGCCCAATATATCAGGCTTGGAGGTCGTAATAATTTTTGTGATCCGCCCATTGGCATCCCTGACCACCGTTCGGGTATTGCCGAGCACATCGGGTTTGGAGGTGACTGCCGAACCAGTTTGCTGTCCCTGTGCATTTCGAAATGTGGTCTGTTGATTCCCCAATATATCGGCTTTCCTTGTGGTAGAAGTCCCTGTGTATTGCCCTTGAGCATTTTTGAAAGTCGTCCGTCGGTTACCGAGAACATCGGCTTTTTGGGTGGTTGACGATCCTGTATACCGCCCTTGTTGATCTTTGAAAGTGGTCTGTTGATTCCCCAGTATATCGGCTTTTTGGGTAGTATAAGATTGCCCAAAAGCGAAGGACGAAAGTAGCATACAGCATAAAAGGCTAAGACAAATACGTTTCATATCGAACTGATTTAAATAAAAGATGGAAAATACGCGCTGTTGAGTTGAGCTGCGTTTAATGGCCTGCGGCTTCATAAGCTTTGACCCGTTTGGCGCGGGCTTTTTGTTCGCGAATAGCTTTCTGTTTGGCCGCCTTTCGGTCAGCGACTTCTTTTTGGTAAGCCTCAAAGGCTGCGGTAGTGGTCAGGAGTTTATCCTCAAATCCGACCTCCATCATTTGAGTGCTGTAACCTTTAGTCGGCATTTCAGAACGGTAACGATATCGGGGAGGGTCATTCGACGGTAAACGAAAGTACCCCTTAATGGAATCGAGCGTGAGCAGTTCCACCCATACCCCATCAATATCAGGGGCAATATCGGTACCATATTTACCTGTTAACTTCACAAAGTCTCCCCGCTTGAGGTGTGCTACAACGGCAGAACGATTAACCTTGGCAGAAATTGACGGCTCAGCCCAAACCCTGGTTCCCTGGTACACCTGCGCATAGCATTTAAAGGCATAAACCTGATTCACCGAATCATTAAACTGCCTGGTAGCATAATATGTACTGTCGTGACCAAATACATGAGTGTCTACAAAAGTGCCCACTGCGGTATCTCGGAGGGCACCAATCGCAATTACCGCATAAACGATCAGCGATAAATAGGTGCGGTAATCTGCCTTAAAGTCCTCCCGTTCCTTGAATTTTCTGTAAATCTCCGTCATTGGCCAAACCACCAACACATAAAAGAAAAATTGCAAAGAGATCAGCAGTAGCATAAGCGCACCTGCCACCAATATGATTCCAAAGGCATCTTTAGCCCGAATTCGGGTAATAAAACTAAAGCCACCACCTAAGTGCGTTCTATGATAAAAAGCCATCGTTGTGTCTTATTTGGTTCCTCTTCCTCAAGAGGAAGAAAGGGCCATTAAAATTAATAATTAAGATTTTTAATAAGCCAAAAGTAGACCAATAAAGAGCAGTGGAAGTGCATTGGGTGGGGGCAACAAATTTTTAAGTGCACCGAAGTTTCGATTGTTCTGTTTTTAATCTGTAAATTTGTTGTGGTTCAAGTTAGAATTCAAGAAACGAAAAAATATACCATAAAAAAAAGCTGCACAATGGCAGCTTTTTCAATATTGTTTAGTGTGAATCTACTCAATTATTATTTTGGTAACTATTGAATGATTGTGCTGAGTAACCTCAACAAAATACACCCCTGATGGTAAGTGTTTAACATCAATCCCATCTGTTTCATTTACTGTTTTTTCCAGCCATTTACGTCCAGAAATATCCAATAATTTTACCTGAGCAGTGCCCTGAAGCTTAATATTCAGAATATCCTTCACAGGGTTTGGATAAATGCTAACCTTGCGTGCATCGTCATTACTTAATACGCTTATTGTTATGCTTAGACCAGCACTGGCTTCTGACATAAAATGCGTTTCCGTTTCCGCTACCCGCTGGTAGAATATATAAGTATTGTCAACTGATAAGCCTGTAAAGGACGACTCTGCCTGCCAATCACCATCATCCATCTTATATTCATAGCCTTCCGTGTGAAGAAGCTCTACGCTGTTATCATCTGAAGAATCCAACACAGGTATGCTTGGCGCTGTTTGAGTGGCTTTTGTTACGGCCTCTTCGTCTTCATACATCAATTTTCCATAGGTTTCGGAAGAAGCAACATCTACACTTATGACTGCATTAATATCATCCGAAGTTAATATATATGTTTTAGATTCTGCGCCTTCTATTTGGTCACCATTCCTGTACCATTTGATCTCCTGAGCTGTGAAGTTTTGCCCTTCGATCTCCAAAGTGAGTAATGAGCCAAAAACGCGTGAACCATCAATACTTAATTGCCCAGCAATAAATTCTTTCTCCATGTTAAATGTTAACGCCTCACTTGCTGGCGACGGAGCATGTGTTTCTGTCTCCATTAATCGCTGATAGAACAAATAAGTTTCACCAACTGTCAGGCCTGAAAACTCTGGATCTGACTGCCAATCGCCTTCATTCAATTTATATTCATAACCTTCGTGACTTTGAAGCCATAGTTTACCATTATTCATCATTACAATGACCGGCGACTCCGGCGCCATTGTACTTATTTTATGAATTTCAGTATCAGAAATACCGGTCAATGTCCCTTGCTTTTCTGGACTAATCGCCCTTACCTTTATATACTTTCCTATATCTTCCTTTACAAGGGTATATCGCACCGATGTCGCTCCAATAATTGGCTCACTACCTCTGTACCATTGCAGTTGAATATCGGTACTATTTACCTGATCTAAAGTCACCATAAGCTCTTGATCAAAAATAAGGTCTCCTGAAATTGCCAAAGAACCTTCTAATTTATTTTCTTCTATTGACTCAGTGAGCTCCCACCGGTAAGATCCAGTGGTAAAATCTGCTCCATAATTGATATAAAATATATCCCCGATTTCAACATCCAACGTTAATTCTTGCTGTAAACCACAATTATCATCTGCAAAATCATATAGGTTTTCACAATCAGTAAATACTCTGAGGTAAGTATCTTCAGTTGTCAAATCGCAAGTAGAAATTGTGATTTCCCCATTGTGAAAAGCTTCATAAATATACCACTGATCTCTTTCATCCCGATTATCAGCGAAATTAATTCCTGCTGTAGCGGAAAGCGGTGCCTTACAGTGTTCTCCTGCTTCGTATTCATCAATTTTGTTGATAGTCCATTCAGCAGATTCCCCTGATACTACCCTAAAAATATATGTTTCACCAACTTCTGCATAAAAATCAAAAGATTCATTCGAAGGTTTTAAATAATATGCACTTTCAAAATCAAGGTATTCCGAGCATCCACTCATGAGGTAAAAAGAGGTGGGATTTCCATTCGTCAAAGATACTGTCATTTTTCCTTCTTCCTCTGCAGTAAAACTAAACCAATTAACGTGATTGTTGCCCATTTGAACGGTATCAGAGGTTGTCAAGGTACGGGCCACACCACAGTATTCCCCATTTGATAGCCCATCAACCTCTTCGATTGATACATTCCCTTCGCCAAACTCTCTAAAAAAGACCAAATAATTTTGTCCAGCTTGCGCATAAAAAGTCAATGGCTGATGTTCTTCCTCTGAGTTACAATCGAAATTCTTCAATTCAACAATATCCCTTTCATCACAACCGGTAATCACTTTAACGAATGGCTCCTCTCCGTTATCAATGCCAGAACACTCAGGTGTAATTTGGATTGGTCCATCATTCTCTGCGGTAAATGAAAGCCACGCAGCTCCCTCATTGTTAAATGTTCCAAGGCTAACATGCTTGGGTAGATCACAAACATCTCCGGCCGCTAAAGGCCTTTCACTCAACTCAACAGTGGCGTCTTGGTCTATTCCACAGCGCAGAAGATACGATTCTCCTGCAGTAACCTCAAATCTATTATTAATTACCCCATCTGAGATATAGGAACAATCAAAGTCATAACGAGTAATACGTCCACTTTCGCTAAGATTAACTTCGACAATCCCTGAAGAAGTAGCCGTGTACTCCAACCATAAATCATATTCTGCATGTGGATTCGAATAAACTACTGACATTTCTGCATCAAGAGGATCGTCACAAAATGCCCCTACAAGGCTTTCGGTGGATGATTGCCAGCCTTGGCTTTCTCCAGAAACGGGTGCGCTGATTTGAATCATCACAACCTCTCCAATCGACAAATCAATTGAAAGGCTATCTTGACTTTCCTCTGTAGGAGAGCTACTATTACAACTCCAAAAAGCTTTAATTTCTGCTTCAGTATCGTTCGGTTTTTTAATCTTTAACCTGGTGGCTTCTGAAGCTTGGTAAGCATACCAAACTGTATGTAGCGGACTGTTAATATGTGGATTAAAGTTCCCGATAGATAATTCAATAGCGTCATTACAAACTGCTCCCTCACCTACTTCTTCATCAATCTGAATGATATTAAAAGAGAGGTCTGATTGAACCGAACGACGATCGTCGACCTCTGCTTTGATAAGGAAAATTTCTTGATCATCGCTAAAAAAAGTCAGCATATCATTGGGTGTAGTTTGAGATGGATTACGGGTACTGCAATCGTCATAAACCGTAAACTCTATCGAAACATCCTGAATTTCATTATATTCTATCCCGAAATATCCTTCAGAATAATCGTCCACCAAAAAATATTTAGTTGTTAACCCAGCAGAAATTGTTTGCTCTCCTAAATTAACCACTTCAGGATATGTACAGTTTATGCCCTCAAAATAATCCACAGCATCTAATTTCCATGGATAAACCATTGTTTCTGAAGTGAGGTAGTCATCCCGCCATCTAATAAAAATTGTTTCCCCGGCAAGTACTCGATGTTCAATATACGACTGAAGGGTTCCATTATAATCATCGTTTCTTTTGATAATGGTTTCACAGTCTGAGAAAATCTCTAAATAAGAATCTACATTTGAGGTGTAACCATAGGTGTAGATAGATACCAATTGATCCGTTTCTGCAGTATATGAAAACCATTGGTTTTCATCTGCCCTATGATCAGAGATATTCTCGCCAACAACAGCCACATAGGGTTCCTCACAGCTTGCCCCTTCATTTTGAGCATAAGTGATTATTGGCATGAATAGCAAAGTCATCCACGCAAATAGCAGGTAAAGTTTAAGTTTCATAGAGTTAAAAATTAGGTTAATGTTATTTCTTTAATGAACTCACGTGGCTACTAATATGGGGTGATATTAGAAAGCCATAAACGAATATAGATAATAAAATATTATTTTCAATTCAATTTAAACTATATCCTAAACCTAAAAGACACTACTACTATATTATTATATCCCGAAAAAACAAATACAGACATCGACTTTATTGATTACTTAACATTTTATTACATAGAGTCATGTAAATCAACAACACCTTATTATTGTGTTACAGTCATTTACAAATCCTAAAGTATTGACTGATATCATGAATTTAACTTAGTAAAATAACACATCACCTTGATAGTGTAGATCAGCGATGTCTAAATAGCCTTCAAACACAAAAAAAGCCAAAGACCCTTTAAAAGAACCTTTGGCTTAAACTGAACAATGTCAGTTTTAATTTTCTGTTTTTAGTTGTTTGGCCATTGCTGCACCAATCAGACTTTCCAAAGGTGTGCTTGCACCTTTGCCGCCACTGCCTCCGATGATCATTGTTTCGGGGAATTTGATTTTAGCAATTTCAGCCGCCACTTTAATATCCCTGTTCAGTTCCATTTGAAGTTTCACTTCCGGTGTAATACCGGCGGTAACTTTCTTAGAGATTTCATAGGCCTCAGCATCTGCCGTTACTTTTTGCTTTTGAGCGTTAAGGCGCTCGGTTTCCAAAGCAATCGCTGCCAGTTTTTTATTGGTTTCCTCTTGCTTCAGCTTGGTTTCAATAGCAATAAGGGCTTTAACCTGCTCTTTCTCCTGTGTTACACGTTCAGCCGCTTTATCCCGCTCCCCCTGTGCTACAATACGCTGCTGCTCCGCTTTCGCTGTTTCAATTTTTTGTTGCTCAAGCTGGCGTTTTGCCGACTCGTCACGCTGCGCTTCAAGGCGTTGCTTAAAGGTAGATTCCAGGTCTATTTTATCCACAATCACCTGAGAAACGATAATATTGTTCTCAGACAACTCATGTGGAATACGCTTTGGAATACCATTTTCAAGGATCTTTTCTACATGATAACTGGTCTGAATTTCCTTGATGGTCCGTTGGCGATTTGTCATTTCAATCTCATGAAATACTGTATCTCTGGCCTCAATTTTATTTACCGCATAAGTCCCATGTTTTAACTGCTCCTCAAAAGTCTGACGAAAGGATTGTGCCTCTCCTGAAATATAATTTTGAGCCGCAAACATATAGCCCGTGTTAATCAACTGCTCGCGTACCGTTGGGATAATGGTGTTGTTGACAAGGTTGCTCATCGTACGGTATTTGACAGCCAGCTGAACAAAGGTGCTTTCGTCTTCAGGTAACTGAAAGCGTAGGGATACATGCCCCAAAGCGGTTACCTGGTCAATAAACCGAACCGGTATGGGTGACATGATACCTTCAAGTTCATTTTCATCCGACTCCGTGGATTTACTGACCACCTTTACATCAATATATTTCTGCCATTTGTCAATCTTGGCAAATCCCCGCCATTTTATCCCTTGCTCCATAACGGCACTCATATGCCCAGTGGGGGAAACAAGCAGGTAATTAAAACCACGGTCAGCAAAAAAGAACAATGATTTGAATAACATCAGTAACAATCCAATGCTCATCAATACATAAGCATGAACACTGGTAATTCCGCGAAGTAAAACAGGCAGACGGTCTTCTGTATCCAATTTTGAAAGTACAAAAGCTCCCATCGCCAACAATAAGGCCAAGATGCCTAAAAAAGTTGTCATAGTTGATGAAAGGTTAATTTGACCATGAAATAAACAGAGAATACTCTATAGTC
Organism: uncultured Persicobacter sp.; assembly: GCA_947498325.1. Taxonomy (GTDB): domain Bacteria; phylum Bacteroidota; class Bacteroidia; order Cytophagales; family Cyclobacteriaceae; genus Persicobacter; species Persicobacter psychrovividus. Next base: position 10,972 of record CANMKE010000022.1, on the reverse strand, counting down.
AAAATGATTAAATTTTACTTAAATATAATCAATGTTGATAAATATACGATGAGATTTAATATCAAAAACCACAAATATTCTATGAAATTTAGTAAATGATTTTTCAATACTACCTGGTCATGTCCAAAATTTATGTCACTTAAATCCTACCGATCACCGCCCGCTTTCTGCATTCCAAATTTCGATCAATGTATTTCCGTAAAATAAGTCAGTAACCAAAATTAGCCCACGCCCCCCCAAAAAAACTACACCACACCACACCACCAATAGCATTATGTTAAATAAATACCCCCTATAATTTTTTTATTTATTAATGATACACTGTAAAAAACAATAAAAGCTGTCAAATACCCCCCTATTGAATCGAAAGACCGATCAATATCGCATTTCAGGCGAGATGACAAAAGACCGTCAGCTGGTGAAGCTATGGATGTCAGTTCCCAAAATTTCCGGATAAAACAGCGACGGCCCTAAATATTATTCAATGATAACATCCTCATGAAAAGCTTTGGTGAGAATAGTCACTGAAATTTATTTCAGATATATTGATATTGGTTGTATACTAATACCGCCATGAAACTAAAAACCTATCTTCCAATCACCAATTGGCTCCCCACTTATAAAAGGGCACAACTCAGCGGCGACCTTTCTGCCGGTGTGACCGTGGGTGTAATGCTCATCCCTCAAGGAATGGCTTATGCCATGATTGCCGGTTTGCCTCCTGTTTACGGTTTATATGCTGCACTGATTCCCCAGCTAATGTATGCGCTCTTCGGGACTTCCCGTCAGCTTGCGGTAGGTCCGGTGGCCATGGATTCCCTGCTCGTCGCTGCAGGTTTATCCACTTTGGCGATCCAGGGAACTGAAAACTACATTGCCCTCGCCCTGCTGCTTTCCTTTATGGTAGGTAGTATCCAACTGATTTTCGGTCTACTCAAAATGGGATTTTTAGTCAACTTTCTCTCAAAACCCATCATTAGTGGATTTACCATTGCTGCCGCACTTATTATCGGTATCAACCAGTTGAGGCATGTCTTGGGGGTATCGCTTCCAGTCCAAAACCATCCGATAGAACTATTTTACCATACACTTTTGAACCTTCCGCAAATACATTGGCCAACCTTTATAATAGCCATCGCAGGTATATTGCTAATGGTCGGGCTTAAAAAAATTCATCGATCGATACCCTCCGCACTGGTTGTTGTGGCCTTGAGTATTTTAGTCGTACAATTTGGGAATCTGGAAACAAGGGGTGTGCAGATCATCGGAACAATTCCTTCAGGTTTGCCCTCATTTGCGTTGCCTTTCCATACTTTAGACATGATCTACGAATTACTACCCATCGCATTTACCGTGGCGATGGTCGCATTTATGGAGTCCATTGCCGTCGCAAAATCGATACAAGCAAAACATGCCGACACCTATCAGATCAATAATAACCAGGAACTGGTCGGTCTTGGGATCAGTAATATGGCGGGTTCATTTTTCGGTGCCTACCCTACCGCTGGAGGCTTTGGCCGTTCAGCAGTGAATAATGAAGCAGGTGCCCAGACCAATATGGCCAATATCATCAGTGCTGCGCTTGTCGCCATGACTTTACTCTTTTTTACGGAGCTGTTTTTCTATCTTCCAAAAGCCATTTTAGGGGCCATTATTTTGGTGGCAGTAACGAAACTAATTGATATGGACTACCTGAAATATTTATGGCGATCGAGTAAAGAAGATTTCCTGCTGTTGAGCCTTACTTTCCTTATTACCCTCATTTGGGGTGTAAAAGCAGGAATTACGGGAGGAGTACTCTGTGCCCTGCTGGCCCTGATCCGCAGAACTGCTTATCCGCATATCGCTGTTTTGGGGCGTTTGGCCTCGACGGATGACTACCGAAATGTACGTCGGTTTAAACAGACTGAACAAGATCCTGCGGTGCTAATTATCCGTCAGGATGCCGCAATGCACTTTGCCAATATTGCTATATTTACAGCAACCCTTCAGGAAGAAATTCTAAAGAAAGGGGTGCCTTTAAAATTAATCATTCTTCATTGTGGAAGCATTCCTCATATCGACACCACCGCATTACAAAGCCTGGAGCTATTGGTCACTTCCATGAAAAAACAACAAATAGCAGTATATTTTACCCATGTGATTGGCCCAGTACGCGATCTGTTTGTGAAGTCCAATTTTTTGCACAACATTGGAGAAGATCATTTTTTCAGCGATGTTACCACCGCCGTCGATTATTTCTATCAGCAACATAAAACAAGAAACCCTGCCAAATTACAGATTGCAATGCAAAGTAATGTCTGGCCTGAAAAATAAAACACCCATAACAAACCACAAACCATGAAAATAGAACAGATTTATACCGGATGCCTGGCGCAAGGTGCCTACTACATCGAATCAGCAGGAGAAGCCGCAATCATTGACCCTTTGAGAGAGTCGCAACCCTATATCGAAAAAGCAGGACAGGCAAAGATAAAATACATTTTTGAAACGCATTTTCATGCGGATTTCGTCTCTGGACATGTCAGTCTCGCCGAGAAAACCGGCGCTTCCATCGTATTTGGACCGCTTGCAGATACGGCATTCACTTCCATAACAGCCAAAGATGGTCAAGAATTTGAGGTCGGGAAAGTGAAAATAAAAGTGCTGCATACTCCAGGACACACGGCGGAATCGTCCACATTTTTACTGATCAATGAGGAAGGAGAAGAACATGCGATCTTTACCGGCGACACCCTCTTTATTGGCGATGTTGGCCGACCTGACTTAGCGGTAAAATCTGACCTGACGGCCGAGGACCTCGCTGGTATGCTGTATGAATCCCTCAGGAATAAAATTATGCCCCTGCCTGATCATATTTTGGTGTACCCCGCCCATGGCGCCGGCTCGGCCTGTGGCAAAAATATGAGCAAAGAAACCTATGACCTGCTCGGGCATCAGAAGCAGGTAAATTATGCCCTGCGTGCCGATATGACCAAAGAGGAGTTCGTTGCAGCGGTAACCCATGGACTGCCTGCCGCACCACAATATTTTCCGAAAAATGTGGCACTGAATAAGGAGGGCTATGAAGATCTTGAGCGCGTGATGCTGCGGGGAAATATCGCGTTGAATCCTGCTGATTTTTTGCTGAAGGCACAAGCAACTAACGCCCTGATACTCGATACAAGAGCTCCACAGCGGTTTAAAGATGGCCACATTCCCAACAGCATCAATATTGGTATTGATGGCGGATTTGCCCCTTGGGTAGGGGCGCTGATCCTGGATTTAAAGCAGCCGATCCTTATTGTTGCTGAGGAAGGGCGATCCGAAGAAATTATCACCCGCCTTTCGCGCGTGGGTTATGATCAGACCATCGGTTACCTTGAAGGGGGAATCAATGCCTGGAAAGCTGCCGGTCAAACCATTCAGACAATCACCTCCATTTCCGCAACGGAATTTTCTGAGCTGCTGACGGCTACTGAGTCCGTGCTCGACGTTCGAAAAACAGGGGAATACCTTTCAGAACATATCGATCTTGAGGGGGTGATCAGTGCGCCACTGGATACGATCAACGACTGGTGGCCTACGCTCGATAAAAACAAAACCTACTACGTGCACTGTGCTGGAGGTTACCGTTCGATGATCACAGCTTCTATTCTAAAATCAAGGGGCATTGATCGTATCATTGACATTGCCGGAGGATTTAAGGCGATTAAAGCCACCAATGTACCGAAAACTGATGCGGTGTGTCCGTCCACTTTGAGGTAAGTAAAATTACAACGGAAGGAGGGAATCATCCGCCAACGGAAGCCCCCCTCCTTCTATCTCCTACAGCAATACCGAAATTACTGCCCGCCCATAAACTGCAAAAAATGCATTTTTATAGGCCCTGACGATTCATTTTTCTTAACGCTTCCTTTTTTCAGCTTCATGTAATAAATCATGGCCTAAACCACCAAATTTAAGCTTCTCCATCACGGGAGGCCCACTCTCACCTACCCTTCTTTGTCCACAGCCGCCAATCGCGAAAAATGAAATTATCTCCTGAATTAATATAGGAGAAAATTCCCACGGAGCTTTTCCTCATTTTCGTGGTACAGCGCCACTAAAAACTTTCCCTACAGATCTTCATTATTGTCGCGCATACTCTGCTTTTACCCCTCAGCCCCTTTTTAACTTCTCTTTTTTTATAATATCGAATAAAGAAGGCTCAGCCCTGTACATACATTCTTGGTAATGAACCCAATTTCAAACCAAAACTTAAAATGATGTACAAAACCTATTTTTTAATGGTATGGCTAATCGCTATTGCCCTACCCGTTCGTGCACAATGGGAAGACCTCAACCCCGGAGGTGGGGGACAAATTCAAGATGTAATTTGTGACCCCAACATTGAAGGAAGACTATATCTTTCTTCGGATATGGAAGGCGTGTACCGCAGTGACGATTACGGTGCTTCGTGGCATATCAAATCAGATGACCTCGTTCACACCCGTGCTTTTGTAACCACCGTTGACCCTACCAACAGCAACAGAATTTATGTCGGAACCCTTTATGGGCTATCGATTTCCGACAATGCTGGCGACCAGTACCACTTTGCGACCAGCACCGCAGACAATTCCATCAATGCCATTGCCATCGACCCTTTTGATGCCTCGCATATTATTGCAGGGGTTGGCTGGAAGGACGATTATGACTTCTGGACCTGGGGCATTGGCCGTGTGGCCTCCAAAGGGCTCGGCTATTACTTCGAATCCAAAGATTACGGCAGCAGCTGGCAGAAGGTCACCTACACCACTATTGACGATGAATATTTCAATATTTACGCCATTCGGTTCGATCAAAAAAGACCAGGAACTTTCTATATCGGCGGAGATCAAGGCTTATGGAAAACCATCGATGGCGGAGCAAATTGGGCGCTCATCCCCGGCCCAACCACCTTCAAATGTCGAGGCATTGACCTGACCCCTGACGGAAATACCATTTACGCCACTTATGCCACTGACAATGGTGACTATTTTAATGTAGGTTCAGGATCCAAAATTTTTGCGACAAGAACCGCCAATATTCAATGGACGGATATCTCCGCAGGCTTACAATATACCAGCCAAATGTGGTACCCAGAAGTGGATGTTCGGTCAGATGGAGACTTCCACAAAATTCTTGTCGGCTTCAGAAATCAACGAACCGGCGTATGGGAGGGAAGCATACAATGGAATGGCAACAGCATCAGCAGCCATAGCTGGGCCAACATCCTTAAAGAGCGGGATAATTTTGACCCCGGCTGGGATACCTGGTACCCCAACCCCAATGTCAGATGGGCACACTATACCCCATTAAGCTGGAGTAACCGGGGCATCTGGGCCACGGGAAATCAGACCCTTTTCTATGGAGAAGAGCAGGCAGGAGAATGGCAGTTTCTGAATAAATATTGTCAGCCGTCAAGCATTATCACCCCATCCACCGGAGAGCCAACGTACCATAACCGTGGATTTGCCAGCACCTTCACCTTCGACGGTACCGCCATTGAAAATTATGCCATTCAGAGCCAAGGCGACAACGGCATACAGGAAAGCTGGGATTATGGCTATTCGTGGAATAACCACGAAGTGCGGGAATACAGCAATCACAACCACGCCGACGCCGTGGATATCGCAGAGGTGGACGGTGTACCGACGGTTGTGGTAGCGGCCGCAAAAGGCTGGGGCGGCGTGAACCTGAACAGCCATACTATCCTGACCAAACAACTTCATACTTTCACCCCTTCTGATCAATGGCAAAGCCGAAATGGCAACCTGCCCACCAACTACAATGTGAAAGAATTGCGGGTATCGCCCCATAATAAAAAAAGTGTGGTCATGGGCATTTATGGCAGTGGCATCTGGTGGATTGAAGACATCAAAGACTTCATCAATGGGGGCAATGCAGTACAAATCGCCGACAAGGTAACCGATCATATTGCAGGGGCAAACTCCATCGCCTTTCACCCTACCAACCCCAATATTCTCTATCTGGCATCGAATATTTTCACCAATGATCCCAACACCAACGAAAAGCAAGTGCTCTGGAAAGGGGAACGGCAGTCCGGTAATCAGTGGGAATGGTCGATCATTCATGACGCCATCGGCTGGGGAGCAACCGTTGCTGCCACTCAAATCGATGGGCAACTCTACCTGCTTCATGCTGCTCAAACCAAAACAGCAAGTGGCTACACCACCGACCAGCAGCTCAGCATTTCTGCTGATGAAGGCGCAAGCTGGCAAACCATCCTGAATAAAGAAACCACCCTGCCACTCGCCCAACACAGCTGGTACGACTACATTGCCAACCGATATGAATTCCGATATGGTGGGCTTGCGGTAAAAGACAACCAGATTTTTGTGGCAGCCTATCACCATGAATTCGGCAAGCCCTATGGAATGTTTCGAGGAATTATTGAGCCGGATAAAACCATCAGCTGGGAAAACTGGACCGCAGACCACGACTGGCCCGGTATGAATGGGGCACAGATACGGGAGATCGAAGGGAAAACATACTACTATGGTTCTACTTCGGGCGCCGGCTTATGGCGAAGGGAAATTACGCCGGTAGATTATGGGGGTATCACAGCTCCTGATGGGCTTTTGGCTGAAAACGTAGCCTCAGGCATACAGCTGAGCTGGCAGGATAACAGCAACAACGAAACAGGTTTTCAGATTGAAAGAGGGAATGGGGGAGCAGGATTTGCCACCCTTACCACCGTGGATGCCAATACCACCTCTTTTATTGATGATGGCTTTTGCCCTGGCAGAGCCTTCTCCTACCGTGTAAGAGCGATTAATGCCACAACTAAATCTTCGCCATCCAACACCGCAACAGCAACCAGTGCATCTCCGGTATTGCCTACGGGTAATGGCGATGGCCTCGTGGTGCAATATTTCAACGACATCAATTTGGAAAATCCGGTGGCGGTAGATATTGTATCTCCTATTGTTTTCAACTGGCAGCGCACCGCCCCAAACACCTGCATGAATGTCGATTTCTGGTCGGCGAGGTTTGAAGGGGAAATCACTGCGGAAACCTCAGGGACCTATCAGATTCAGGCCACTGCCGATGATGCCGTTGCCGTTTGGGTGGAAGGCCAGCTCTTGATGCAGCAAAACCTTGAAGATCCCAACGATCCCGTTTCAGGCACCCTTCAAATGACCGCAGGGCAGGGCTATCATATCAGAATAGAATATCAGGAAGAAGGCTGGGACGCCCACCTGAAAATGGAGTGGGCCAAAGATGGCGGTGCCTTTACCACCATACCTGCTGCTGCATTTTCATCCTATACGGTTGGCCCTATGGACCCGCCAGCCACTCCTGCTGATTTATCGGCAGAGGCCATTTCAGCTTCAGCAATACAAATCAACTGGACCGATCTTTCCGATAATGAAGAGCAATTTATTATTGAGCAAAACAGTGGGCAAGACTGGCAGGTATCAGGTACGGCAACGGCCAATGCCACCACTTTTGTTGCCCAGGACCTGATGCCGCAAACCGACTATACCTTCCGGGTACAGGCGAAAAACAATGGCGGAAGATCGGGCTGGAGTAACACCGCCACAGCCACGACCAACAGCCTGCCAACCACACTACCCGAAGCACCAACAGACTTGCTGGTATCTACTAATGGTACTGAAGTGAACCTCCTTTGGAGCGATCAATCGGACAATGAGTTGTGGTTTATCATTGAGCGGAAACAAAATCAGTGGGAGGCCATTGACAGTGTTGCCGCCAACCTGACCAACTATATTGACCGATCTGCGGAAGCGGTTTCAAACTATGAATACCGGGTGGTGGCCAAAAACAATGTGGGCATCAGTGGCTCAAGCAACAGCGCAATGGTGCGTATTCCTGACGCGCCACAGCAGGGGATTATTGGTGCCCGAAAAACCCTTTCGACCATGCAAGTGGATGGTCACCTGACGGAGAATGTATGGGACTTATATGCTTCAGCGAGCAAAAATATTACTGGAGCCTCCGACAATAAAGTTACTTTTGCCACCCTGTGGGATGATCAGTACCTTTATGTTGCGATTAAGGTGGAAGATGCAAACCTGTGGAACGATTCCGCGGAAGACTATAACGATGACGCCACTGAAGTTTATATTGATGGCGGATTTGAACGCAGCAGCAGCTATGATCAAAATGACCGTCAGTTCACCAAGGGCTATCAGTCTGATGGACTTTCGGGATCAACAAACAATGCAGGAGTGATGGTCGCTTGGGCACAAGTCGCCGATGGTTATACCGTCGAGTATGCCATTCCGTGGAGCAATATGGGGCAGTCAGCCTATAATGGTAAAAAAATCGGTTTCGATATTGCCGTTAACGATGACGATGATGGGGGGCCGCGCGATGCACAACTCATGTGGGTGGGAACCGACAACAATTGGTCGAACACCAGTCAGTTTGGAACCCTGGTTCTTTCCGATGAAACCGTCAGTGGGGGAGACCAGCCTTGGCCGCCGGTAGTCGAAATATCCGCGCCCACAACAGGCAGCCGCAGCAATGTAGGGGAGGATGTACTGATCACTGCTTCAGCATCAGATCCTGATGGCAACATCAGCAAAGTCGCCTTTTATGCGGGTGATCTAAAAATAGGGGAGGATTACACCGCGCCCTACTCGGTAACGTATCCAGCACCAGCGGTTGGTTTGCATTACCTTTCCGCAGTGGCAACGGATCAGGATGGGTACAGCACACTTTCCGAGGTCGTCACGATTGAGGTGGTGGAGCCCACGGCCTGCGATGCCCCCAACCTTTTACCCAATGGGCACTTTGAATCTGGCACCGGAGGGTGGAATTTCTACACCAACAGCGGCAATGGAGTGGTCGCCAATTTCAGCAGTTCCAATGTCGGTGCCATTGCCGGAGCACAGTCTGCAAAAATTCAGATCGATCAAAATGGCAGTCAGGATTCCGACGTGCAATGCTTCACCAATCTGTCGTTGGCCGCAGGTATAGATTACGAGATCAGTTACCAGGCCAAAGCATCCTCCAGCACCAACATCCGGGTACAATTGCTGCAAGAGGGCAGCTGGGTTGATTATGGTCAGCACACCGTCAGCCTCAGTCCACAAATCGGCACCTATACCTTGCAGGTCAATCTCGCCAATGCAGATCAAAATGCACGACTTGATTTTTTCCTCGGTAATACCGCATCCACCATTTATCTGGATGAAATTTCGGTACGTAAAAAATGTACAAATGTCCCTACGGATCCCGTACCTCCTGTGGTACATATTTCTTCCCCTTCAGCCGGGGACACCTTCACGAGTGGGGAATCCGTTTGGCTAACTGCGGAAGCTTCGGATGCAGATGGATTTGTGAGCAGCGTGCGCTTTTTTGTTGACGATGTTCTGATCGGGGAAGATGATTCGTCGCCTTTTAGCATCCAATGGCAAAACCTGTCAGCAGGCACTTACCAGCTCACGGCCCAGGCCGTGGACGACGATCAGCAAACCACCCTCTCAGATGCAGTACAAATTCAGGTGGTAAATCCGAATCTTCCTCCTACGGTCAGTTTGACCGCGCCACTTGACGGCAGTATATTCCTATCCGATGAGGCTGTCCTAATCACTGCTGAAGCCTCAGATCCTGATGGTACCATCAGTGCTGTGGAACTTTATCTTGACGGCAGTCTGTTGGAAACGCTAAACAGTGCGCCTTATCAATGGGAAATAAACGATCTGTCAGTCGGGAATTACACTTTGCAGGTTACGGCGACCGATCAGCAGGGCATGACTGCAAGTTCGGAAACGATCGAAATATCGGTGGAAAACAGCAGCGTTTGCGACTTCCCGAATCTGGTCGGTAATGGTGATTTTGGAAATGGCGCCAATGGCTGGCAATTTTATACCAATGGCGGCAGTGGTACTTCGGCACAACTGCAAACCAACGGAGAGGCCTACGTCAATATTGATCAGGGTGGAAATATGGACTCCGACATTCAACTGTATACCCAGCTGAACCTGTTGGCGAATGTTACTTATGAAGTTACTTTTTTTGCCAAAGCGCAATCAGACCGTAACATGAGAGTACAGGTTTTACAGGAAGGAAGCTGGGCGAACTATGGTCAAACTACCGTTGCCCTCACCCCAAATTTTGTCAGCTACCAGTTTGAGTTTTCGATATCCAGTCCTGACGGCAACGCCAGACTTGACTTCTTTCTTGGGCAGGCCAATGCTGATGTAACAATAGGGCAGGTGACAGTGCAGGAAAAATGTGAGGCACAAAATCAGCGGGTAATGACTGAAAACACCATACAGATTTACCCTAACCCGATTTTCCGACAGCAGGCATTGTTCATCGCTCCTGCAGGGGCAAAGGTGAAGTCGGTTGAAATATTTACAGTCGGAGGAGCGCTGATATATCAAACCAATTTCAGCCAACAAGCGACAACTCCTTTGGAGATTCCTTCGGGCTCCTTTGAGCAAACAGGGCTTTACCTGATTCGTCTGCAGACAGATCAAGGGCAACAGCTCAAAAAAATAATGGTGTACTAAGCTTTTCAAACAATGAAAAAGAGGCTGCTACTTTCGGGTAACAGCCTCTTTTTTTTGCTTTCTTATATTTTGCTCCTTATCGCCTAAACTAAAAAACGGTACTTTTAACACCTTTCAATTTCAGGGCTACTTCAGCAAGTAAACATTTTGTGCACTTGATACATCGCCAAGAGGATCGGCAATTTAACCTGCATTCATAACTCAATCAGCAACTCCTATCATCAGCAGAACCAAAATATCTTGAATTCAAGATATTTCAGCAAGTAAACATTTTGTGCACTTGATACATCGTCAAGAGGGTCGGTGCTTTAACCTGCATTCATAACTCAATCAGCAGTTCCTATTATCAGCAGAACCAAAACATCTTGAATTTAAGGATATTGAAGCAAGTAAACATTTTGTGCACTTGATACATCGTCAAGAGGGTCGGTGCTTTAACCTGCATTCATAACTCAATCAGC
>CANMKE010000021.1 GCA_947498325.1 uncultured Persicobacter sp. | reverse complement strand
GTATAAAAAAAGGCAGAACGAATGTCTGCCTGTAATCCCTAATCCTATCTATTTAGTTTTATTTCACCAACTTACGGCTGCTCTTGTCACTGCGGACTTGTTGTACCGTATGCGTTTCTGTTTGCTCATCAATCTCCTGAACACGGACTAATTCTACCTGACGTGCTCGCCCTGCTTTATCTGACTGGCTGTACGCCTCAAAGTCCTGCACCGTGGCATTACCATTCAGCTTCTCCATACGGGCTTTCGCTACAGCATTTTTGTTACTTTTAACTTGCGCTTCAGCGTTTACCCCAAACACCAATAATGCACCGACTAAAATTAAAACCTTTTTCATTTTCCAAGTTGTTTTAAATTAAACCTTTCAATTAGAATAGTGCAAGCAATTTTGAAAAGCCGCATTCGGATATTTGGACAATCAAGAGGACATAAATTCAGTCCGTTTACTTTTTATCCCATTTCAGCACAAATGTTAAATCCGTTCCGAAAGCTGATTTAAATCTGAAGTCTGATAGACCATTCACCTGCCTAAAATGATATTCGAGGGGTCATTTTTAATCTTCATTTTTTTTGAACTTTTTCAAAATTTTTCGCAAAAGTTGGGGTATAAAAAAAGGCAGAACGAATGTCTGCCTGTAATCCCTAATCCTATCTATTTAGTTTTATTTCACCAACTTACGGCTGCTCTTGTCACTGCGAACTTGTTGTACCGTATGCGTTTCTGTTTGCTCATCAATCTCCTGAACACGGACTAATTCCACCTGACGTGCTCGCCCTGCTTTATCTGACTGGCTGTAAGCCTCAAAGTCCTGCACCATGGCATTACCATTCAGCTTCTCCATACGGGCTTTCGCTACCGCATTTTTGTTACTCTTTACTTGCGCTTCAGCGTTTACCCCAAACACCAATAATGCACCGACTAAAATTAAAACCTTTTTCATTTTCCAAGTTGTTTTAAATTAAACCTTTCAATTAGAATAGTGCAAGCAATTTTGAAAAGCCGCATTCGGATATTTGGACAATCAAGAGGACATAAATTCAGTCCGTTTACTTTTTATCCCATTTCAGCACAAATGTTAAATCCGTTCCGAAAGCTGATTTAAATCTGAGGTCTGATAGACCATTCACCTGCCTAAAATGATATTCGAGGGGTCATTTTTAATCTTCATTTTTTTTGAACTTTTTCAAAATTTTTCGTAAAAGTTGGGGTATAAAAAAAGGCAGAACGAATGTCTGCCTGTAATCCCTAATCCTATCTATTTAGTTTTATTTCACCAACTTACGGCTGCTCTTGTCACTACGGACTTGTTGTACCGTATGCGTTTCTGTTTGCTCATCAATCTCCTGAACACGAGCTAATTCCACCTGACGTGCTCGCCCTGCTTTATCTGACTGGCTGTAAGCCTCAAAGTCCTGCACTGTGGCATTACCATTCAGCTTCTCCAGACGGGCTTTCGCTACCGCATTTTTATTACTCTTTACTTGCGCTTCAGCGTTTACCCCAAACACCAATAATGCACCGACTAAAATTAAAACCTTTTTCATTTTCCAAATTGTTTTAAGTTAAACCTTTCAATTAGAATAGTGTAAGCAATTTTGAAAAGCCGCATTCGGATATTTGGACAATCAAGAGAACATAAATTCAGTCCGTTTACTTTTTATCCCATTTCAGCACAAATGTTAAATCCGTTCCGAAAGCTGATTTAAATCTGAGGTCTGATAGATCATTCACCTGCCTAAAATGATATTCGAGGGGTCATTTTTAATCTTCATTTTTTTTGAACTTTTTTCAAAATTTTTCGCAAAAGTTGGGGCATAAAAAAAGGCAGAACGAATGTCTGCCAATTTCTCTTCACTTATGACCTGAAACGGTCGATTATACTTTTTCCCATAGGCTATCAACAAAATAGTGATCAGGGTCCATGAATTCCTTTCGGACAAAAAATCCCGTACGGAAGGCCAACCGCTCGATCTGCTCCTCATTAAATTTCCGAGATAACTCTGTATGTATTAATTCATTTTCACGGAACTTATAGGTTTTGTTCAACCGCAATATTTCCACTTCCTGATCTTCAAGACTCACCAGAAAACTATTGACAAACCCTCTCACAGGATCATAGTGAACGTAAAACTCAAACTGATCCAAATCAAAATTGGCGCCGAGTTCCTTGTTCATCCTTTGCAGTAAGTTCATATTGAAGGAGGCCGTGAGCCCCTGACTATCATTGTAAGCTTTCTCTATCAACTGGGGTCGTTTCTGAAGGTCCATGCCGATCATCAGTAAATCTCCTGAATGCATGACATTAGAGATCATCTGTATAAATGCCTCGGCCTCTGCAGGCTGAAAATTCCCCACATTGGAGCCCAAAAATAAGAATAGCTTGGGCTTATCTGTGGCACTTAAATGAGGCAAAATATCGAAATAATCGCCAGCAAGAGGATCCACTGATATTTCGGGACAAAATGCGACAATATTACTTTTCAATTGCTCAAGTACCGCTTTAGAAATGTCAACAGGACGGTAGGTAAACTCAAGCCCTAAAGCGTTCAGTGTTTTCAGAAGCAATTTTGTTTTTGACCCATCCCCTGCACCCAACTCCACAATATCAAAAGCAGATTTAAAGGGTAAAGCCTGAGCAATCTCAACGCCCTGCTCCTCAAAAATTTTATACTCCGACCTGCTGAGGTAATACTCTGGCAGGCTCATAATTTTTTGAAAAATACGGTCACCTACCTGATCATAAAAATATTTGGAAGGGATAAACTTTTTGGGCGATGAAAGACCTTTGTCCACATCTTTTTGAAAACCTGAGCGCATAAAAGGGGGGAGTTAAAAGATTAATTCTGAACCAAACGGATACCTGTAAACTGCCATGAGAGTTCAGGATGAAAGAAATTACGATAAGTTGGCCTGCTATGATCTGGCGAAGTAGCGACTGAAGCCCCCCGAAGAACCATCTGACTAACCATAAATTTACCGTTATATTCTCCTACGGCTCCTTCAGCTTTTTGATACTTAGGATAGGGTAAATAAGCAGACTGTGTCCATTCCCAACGGCTTCCCCAAGACAATTGCCCTGAAGCGACTTCCCATTCAAATTCAGTAGGCAATCGCATACCTTTCCATTGTGCAAATGCATAAGCTTCATAATAATTGATATGCGCCAACTGTGCATGGGGGTCCAGATCCATCAGTCCCCCCAAAGTAAACTGCTTCCAATGCCCCTCTTCCTTACGCCAATACATCGGGTGTTCCAGTTGATTGCTCTTCAGCCAGTCCCAACCCTGAGCGTGCCACAGATCGTGTTTTTCATACCCACCATCTTCAATAAATTCGAGGTATTCCTGATTGGTCACCAGGCCTTTTGCAATACTGAAGGCAGGTAGAAAAACTTTGTGTCGTCCTTTTTCATTATCGAAACAAAATCCCTCTCCTTCAAAACCAATATCATACAGCCCTTCCCGAATCTCCAAAAATCCCTGATCACTGTTGTAATCATTCACCAATTCGGCGTCCTCTTCATAAACAGGGACCATCGGGTTAAGATTTAAGGTATATTTTATATCTGTATAGAGTAATTCTTGATGTTGCTGCTCGTGTTGTAGGCCTAAAATCACAAGATCCTTTACCTCTTTCGGAAAAAAAGAAATCCCTTCAATCAGCCATTCCATTCGCTCATCGACATAACGACGATAAGCCAGGACGTCCGAAACGGTTGGTCGAGACATCCAGCCACGCTGAGGCCTTTCTACCCGATCGCCGATGGTTTCATAATAGGAGTTAAATACATAGGCGTATTTCGGATTATACCTGCTGAACTCTTTAGAGTGTACCGCAAGCACCATTTCTTCGAAAAACCAGGTGGTATGCCCAAGGTGCCATTTGGGAGGGCTGACATCAACAGAGGGTTGAGGGATATAATCTTCAATGGCTAAAGGAGAGCATATCATCAATGAACGAGCACGGACATCTCGATAATAACTGAGTAAATTCACAAGTTTCGGGTTGAGTAATGAGTATTTTCTCAGATAAATTAGAATATATTTTATACTTAATCAAATCTATTTGAATATTATCCGCCATGAGGCAACCATAACGAAAAAAAAGCGCCATAATTAAAAAATTACAGCGCTTTTCAATGCTCAAACCCCAACAATACCCTCTCGGTTTCTTTGGTCATTCAACCATACCAAAGAGGATCAAAGACCGATATTTATTTTGATGTGCTCAAAAGTTGGGTAAGTAAATCACTTCCGTATTTGGTAGGGTTTGCCCGGATTTCTTTTTCTCGCTGCTCGATTTTTACGAACAAGCCATCGAGGGCTTTCTCTGTAACATAATCAGGCAGGTTATCAGCTTCAAGCTTTCCTCCGATGAACGGAATCGCATTATAAGTCGATGCAAATAATGTGTACAACTCATTGGTCGATTTACCCGCTAATATTGCTTTATCAAGCTGCTCATTGATCGGTGTATGGTATTCACTTTTCAACTCATCATAAGCTTGTCTTTTGAGGTATTCTGTGGCCTCATTACCATTTGAACCAAGCAAAATTGCGTATGCATCCTGATAACTCATCTCCCGAATGGCCTTCTTAAATAAGGCTTCCGCCTTGTCAGTTGCGGCTTCTGCACTGCGATTAATACCCGTTTCTATATCGTCAACATACTTACCAATCACCGCTTTAACCGCATCATTTTCCAGTACAGCCCGTGCTTCGGCAGGGAGCGGAATTTTCGCATCCTCATCGAGCAAATAGCCATTCTTTACACCTAAAGCGGCAACAGCATGTTCCGTCCCCAAATCCAACATTTGAGAAAGGGCCTTATCTACTTCCCCCGAACTCAGAGACTGCACCACACTACATGATGAAATTATAAAGGCCAGTGCCAATGATAAAAACGCAATTCTGTTTTTCATATTATTCTTTTAAATGATCTCGCTACTCTAAATCGATCGTGGTATGACGAGAAAGGTTTAAATCTTATCAGCCAATTGCCCACTTGATTCAATTACTCTTTGATTTCAGTCAAGGCCTCTTTTAGCTGATCATTCTCACGCTTTAGTCGCTCCTGCTCAGTTACATCAAACTGAATCCCCAAAAGCCCTACCTGATCTAAAGTATCCACATACAATGGCATTTTTGTCGTATGAAGGTACTTGTCTTGTCCGCCTGAAATTTTATCCATTTCTTTTTGGAGGTAATCACGCTTACCAGTTTTAATGATCTCTTTTTCCTCATTGACCATAGGTGTGCCGTCAGCTACCCCGAAAAAGTCGATATCACTTTTACCCAGAATTTTTGATTCGTCACCACCCATTACTTCAAGCGTACGATCATTGACCAATACCATACGACAATCAGCGTCTTTTAAGAAAACTTTATTCGGAAGGCTATCAAGGATACGTCTGTAAAGTTTGGTCGTCTTCTCAAATTTTTCACGTTCAATATTTAAAACCTCTTCTTTCTCCTTACGCAAACGTTCCATGTTTTCTTGCGTTGCTGAAAGTTCCTCAAGGTTCTGTCTCAGTTCTTCTTCCTGCTGACGGGTTTCATGTTCACTTTCCTGCAATCTCTCGAGCATGTCTTTGGTTTCGACACTCGTGCGCCAAGAGGAAATAGCTGCCGCAACATTGTTTCCAATTCTATCAAGGAACCCAAGGTGAAAAGGCTGAAGCACTTCAAAAGAGGCCAATTCTAAAATCCCCTGTACCTCTTCTCCGTAGATCAGTGGAATGATGACCACACAACGCGGGGCACTATCGCCCAATCCAGAACGAATATTCAAATAATGGTCAGGAACATCGGTCAAGAATATAGGAGCCTTTTCTAAATAAGCCTGTCCTACAAGCCCCTCGCCAATCTCAATGGATTTATCAATATATTTTTTACGGTCATAAGCATAACAGCCCACCATTTTAAGCATCATGTTCCCTTCAGGCTGCTGATCAGTAATGTAAACTGCCCCCTGAGTTGCACCTATATATTTTACCAAATTGGATAAAAACTGATCAAAAGCACTCGCGTTTTCCCCCTGATTAATTTCCCTAAGCAGGCCAGTAAATTGAGCCAGCCCCTCGTTGGTCCAGTTGCGCTTTTCTTCATCTTCAGCTACCGTTTGTAACCTGTCGCGAAGTGCCAGCAAACTCTTACCCAACTGATCATTTTCATTCAACAATTCAAAGTCGAGATCGTTATTTTTCACTTGCTTATCCCCGAGCTGCTCCACAAAAGCAGTGGCTTTAAATAAATAGTTACTGAAAACATGCAGTTTTGAGCGATAAGGTGTGCTCCAGTTTTTCTTGTTGGATTTCTTGACCTTCCCCCAGTGCCCATCAAAAAGCATTTCCAGGCCAACGAGAATTGCGCCGATCTGCTTACCGACCATTTTTGTAAAATAGAAGATAATCCAAGCGGTAACGATGTAATAAACACCAAGAATCCCGTAGAATATATTTTTAAATAGAAGAACCTGCGGGGTATTTTCTGTGAGTGTTAACTGTAAAGTAACAAGCAACAGCAGTGGAAAAGTGACCACAATAGAAATGACAGAAACTGCCAAAGGATGAGAGAAAAATTTTTTCATGTTGGGTAAAATAAGATCAAGTTAAAAAAATTAAGACCTGATAATTCATCGCAATTTAATAAGAGTGATTACAATCTTCAATCATCTTATCAATATTCATATTATTTAAACTAAAAAAATATTGATAATTAATGAAGCGTAATGGAACTATTTTAATTCAATCCGGCTCAAATACCTTCAATATTCCTTTTCAAGATCGGAATTGCTCTCCCCAACAACAGCCATTGCAATAGCCCACGTGCTCCCATATAAAATATCATTGCAAACCATAAGCCATGAACAGGAAACCAAGGTCGGACAGAGAAATAAATAGGAAAGAAGACCACGAATGCCGCAAGAAAGCTCGTGTTTCGCATCCATTTTGAAGCGGTGGCACCGATATATATGCCGTCCCACAAATAAGAGGCAAAGGCCACCACGGGCAAAATGGCAAGCCAGGGTAAAAATGCACTTGCCTCGTCAAGAATTGTTTGCTGATCAGTTAATAAGTGTAAAATATTCTGGCCGAAAAAGCCATAAACAATACAAAAGGCAATAGAGATACTGCCTCCCCAGAGGAACAGTCGTTGAATCAATCGTCGAAGTTCCGTATAGGCTTTCGCTCCTATCAATTCCCCGACCAAGGCTTCTGCGGCATAGGCAAATCCGTCTATCAGGTAAGAAAAGAACATCAGGAACTGCATTAACAGGGTATTCATTGCCAAAATATCGGCACCAAGACCAGCAGATGCAGATGTGAAATAGTTAAAAACCAGCAATAGGCATATGGTGCGGATAAAGATGTCACGGTTCACCGTAAAGAAGCGCAGCAAATCAGCGCTATTGAAAGTCGCCCGCAAATTGAAGTGAATCCTAAGCCATTTATATTTATATAATATATAGAAGAGCATGGAAAGAAAACCTACATATTGCGCTACGAGGGTGCCCGCTGCGGCACCAACTACATTCAGCTGATATTTGTAGATCAACAAATAAGACAGCGCAACATTCAAGCAATTGATTAACAGAGTGATAAACATTGGCAGGCGCGCATTCTGAATCCCGATGGACCAACCCATTAATGCATACAGTCCTATCGTTGCAGGGGCAGCCCAAATCCTGACCGAAAAATATCGGACGGCCTCCGTTTTCAAACTTTCTGACCCTTCTACAAGCCAAAAGCCCAGATGGCTAATCCCCGATTGAAATACAATACAGACCAGACCTATGGACAATCCGATAATTGTCGCTCGAAAAAAGAGATTCGTCAGCAGGTTTTCATCTTGCTCACCAAAAGCCTGAGCCACCATGCCTGTGGTACCCATACGCAGGAAGCCAAAAGACCAGTACAAAAAATTAAATATCACACTTGCCAGTGCCATCGCACCCAAAAATAATGGACTTTTTAAATGTCCCAATAGTGCCATGTCTACCATCCCAAGAATTGGAACACTAATATTACTGATGATATTGGGCACGGCCAACCTTAAAATTTTGTTATTCACATTAACCATCCTGCAAGTTAGCAATTACTCCTGAAGAAGAGTGTACCCTTCAGATGATCTTAAAAAAATACAGAATAATACCGCTCTCTTATCAGTCGCCTAAACCGCCACAATAGCAACGCCTCACGTAAGGGTAATTTTTGACCCTCTTTTTTAATTTTTTGATGGATTTTTACGAATTCAGGTTAAAATTTTACCCTTACAACGAAAAAGTACATGATATTTTATCATTTATTTCATCACAATATCAACTTAAATAAAAATTATTATACTAATTATTGTTTTTATTATGTCTAAAATTTGCAATAATATCAATATGAGGCATCAAATAATGGCTAATTGAGAAAAATTCGACGCAAATATTGCCATATTATTAATCAGAACAGTGTATCCCTGATCACTTTCACAATAATTACATAAATGAAGTGCAATTTTTTAAAAACTATAATTTCTACTACATTGTGATAGTCAAAAGAATATATCGTCAATTTACAGCGCAACCGATGATTATTCTTTGTTTAACCAAACATTTAGAAACTTATACTCTTTAACCAATCTATTTATGATTACTATTACAGCAGCTGACAGCCTGTTGGCATTAGCTCCATCAGCCATTGAGACATTGGCCCCGAGCACAGTAGCAGAGAGTGCCTCTGCAGCAGAAGCACTAACCGCTTTAAAAACACAAGTTGATTCCAACGCGCTAACCGCAAATAATGTATGGATGATGCTGGCAACCGCCCTTGTATTTATTATGCACCTGGGTTTTGCAGGTGTTGAGGCAGGTTTCACCCAAGCGAAAAACACGGTAAACATTCTTTTCAAGAATACCCTTACCCCAGCAATTGGTTTGCTTAGTTATGCCATTGTCGGTTTTATGATCATGTATCCATCGGAGTGGATTTTTGATGGTATTTTCGGTATCGGCTTTGGGCTTACACCTCCAGTAGATGCAGAAGGCGCGCTTAACCTTGGTTACAACACAGGTTATACTTACTGGACAGACTTTTTATTCCAGGGCATGTTTGCCGCTACAACAGCGACCATCGTTTCAGGTGCAGTAGCTGAAAGAATTAAGATTTCGAGTTACCTGATTTTCACTGCCATTTACGTTTCTTTCATCTATCCATTGATCGGATCATGGCATTGGGGTGGTGGATTCTTGGCTGAATTAGGATTCTATGATTTCGCTGGATCTACATTGGTACACTCTGTTGGTGGATGGGCTGCATTGGCAGGAATCATCATTTTAGGACCACGTATCGGAAAATATGGTAAAAATGGTGAGATCAACGATTTTCCAGGTTCTTCAGTGCCATTGGCTGTAATTGGTGTATTCTTATTATGGTTGGGATGGTTCGGCTTTAACGGTGGTTCTGTACTTTCAGCAGACCCAGCAACGACTTCCCTTGTATTGGTAACCACTTCTCTTGCAGCTTGTGCAGGTGCGGTATCTGGAATTTTGACTGCCAACTTTGTATTCAAACGCCTTGACCTTGGAATGGGATTGAACGGTATTCTTGCAGGTTTGGTAGGAATTACAGCTGGCGCGGATTTAATGAGCCCATTAGAAGCTATTATCATTGGATTGATTTCAGGAGCATTGGTAGTAATGGCCGCTGTAGCCTTAGACAGACTAAAATTAGATGACTGTGTGGGAGCGGTAGCAGTTCACTTGGCTTGTGGTATATTCGGCACGTTAGCTGTAGGAATGTTTGGAGCAAAAGCAGGTTTAGAGCAGTTCCAGCACCAATTAGTAGGCGTAGCAGTGGCAGGTGCCGTAGCCTTCGGTTCATCATTCACCATTTTCAAGGTATTGGATCTTATTTGGGGAATTAGAGTATCTGCGGAACACGAAAAAGCAGGTATGGATAGCCACGAGCATGGTATCAGAGGATATACTATCGTTTACGATGAGTAAAAACTAAAAAAAGGCAGGGAGTACGCCAATACTCCCTGCTTAAAATAACATCATTCAATCTTCACAATGAATGATAAACTTCCTATGGAATCTCATCGCCAAACGAGTATTTCCAACCTTTCACAATCGAAAATTCTAAACCAATAGAAGTATGAAACTTCAATTTACAAAAATATCCCTTTTTGTCCTATCACTATGTCTATTTGGGACAACATTAAGCTTTGGAGCAGAAAATAATGATGAGCCAACAGCTGAAAATGAAGAAGCAAAAGAGGAATCAGCAGTGCCAGAAGAAAAAAGTCCATTAGAAATTTCTGGTTTTATAGATACTTATTACCGCTACTCAAATGTTCAGGAATCCCTGACCTCATTTGCAGATGGTAACAACTCCTTCTCTTTGGGAATGGCCAACATCGTATTCTCTAAGCAAGTAGGGAATGTAGGTTTCGTAGCCGATTTAGCCGTAGGACCTCGTGCGATTCAAGCCAACGGCCAGGCGATTGAGACAGAAGATGGTACTATTGTCGATAATAACCTTTCTATCATCAAACAATTATATGTTACTTGGGCTGCTACTGAAAAACTGACCTTCACAATGGGTAATTTTTCTACGCATGTGGGTTATGAGCTTATCGATGCTAATGGTAACTACAACTACTCTACTTCATACCTTTTCTCTAATGGCCCATTTTACCATACAGGTGTGAAAGCGGATTATGCATTCTCTGACAAATTTGCGGTAATGGCAGGAATCTTCAATGAAACTGACACCAAATTTGCTTCTATCAATCCAAAATATTTTGGTGGTCAGATCTTCTTCGCTCCTGTTGAAGGATGGGATGTATATTTGAACTATATCGGTGGATCAGCAGATGGTGATTTAGTATTCACTCAGGAATTTGATATCACAACTACATATACAGTAAATGATGATTTCCTAATTGGTTTTAACGGTGCGATTGCTCCTACAACTACTAAGGACGAAGCCGGAGATATTACTGACCAGTTCAGTGGTGCAGCCATGTATTTAAACTATAGCCTTTCTGAGAAATTTGGTTTAGGCTTCAGAGGAGAATACTTCGCAACTTCCGTAAAACAAGAAAATTTTGACGGTAGCACTAAAACCAATGCCACAGCATTTACCCTTTCAGGAAATTATAATATCGGACCACTTCGTTTGATTCCAGAAATCAGATACGATGTATTGTCTGATAACATAGATGACATGGACGTACAATTTACAAACTTGGATGGAACTATGCAGAATAGCGGTTTCCAAGCGATGCTAGCGGCTGTATTTAGTTTCTAAATAAGACTCTGATTCATTTCAGGGTTGTGGCACCCTCTCTCCGAGAGGGTGTTTTTTTTGTTAAAATCATTGGGTCAAACCGTTCGCCTCCCAATACTGAGAACCGGAAAAAGGGAATTTGAATTAAAAAACCTGATTGATCAACTGATCCAATAGCCTAATAATCGCCTTGAATACCCCTCAACAATATATCTTGGCAAATATTTTTTAGGACAATGCCTCAAGGTAAAACGGGTAAAATTCCGCAGATTCCCTCCTCCCCTTATGCCGAAAAGGTGATCCCAATAGGCTGAAAACGTTTTTCTTTTACGTAGCGTCTGGTCTCCAGAAGCCTCAGGATAAGTGAGTAAAGGTGCGTCGTAATTACAATAGATCTTAAATCCTGCCGCATTTGCCCGATAGGTAAATTCATAATCGGCATAATAATGGGGCAAACTCTCCTGATCAAACAGGCCGACTTTATCAAACACTTCTTTAGGAATAATAAGGCCTCGTCCAGGAAAGTGGGTCACCAGGTGTAATCCTTGCAATTGATCCGTAGGCAATTCATCAATCAACTTGGTGTTTGTATATACATTCCAATTGATTTTTTCTCCTCCGTAGTGAATTTTTCCACTGCCATTTTCAACATTAAGTGCTCCAATAAGCGCAGAAGGCAGCTCCTCAGAAGCTTTCATCATCTTTTCGATCCATTGGGTTGGTGCAAGGGTATCATTATTTAGGGTCATTACACGATCAGCACCCAAACGCAGTGCTTCACGGATCCCCATATTAATCGAGGCCGTCCACCATAAATCTCCATGGCCTTTCATCACCAATACCTCAGGAAATTCATCGGCGAGCATTTCCGCCGTTCCATCCGTAGAACCGTCATCGACTATGATGGTCTTAAAATCTTTTCTTGACTGTTGTTGCAAAGAAAGTAAACATTCTTTAGTGAATTCCTTTCTATTAAATACAGGGATAACAATATATAACATGGGCTGACATTTGTATTAATCAAATATATAAACCCAAATATGTTGCACTTGGTTCCTACGTTAGCCTTTTATAAATCCAATATGCATAAAATACTGATTGTTCATACTCGTTATCTCCAACATGGTGGTGAGGATACTGTTTTTGAACACGAAACCACGCTTTTACAAAAGAAATTTGAAGTAGATACCTTGGTCTTTTCAAATAAAGAACTTCAATTTCCCGCATTCCTGTGGGAAGTATTCAATAATAGAGAAAGTGAAAAAAGGCTGATGGAAAAAATTGACCAATTCCAGCCTGATGTCATCCACTTACACAACTTTTTCTATAAGCTCTCGCCCGCCATTTTCCAAGTATGTACAAAACTCGGCATTCCACTGGTCATGACCATCCACAATTATCGGTTGCTATGTCCATCAGGCTTATTAACCCGCAATCAGCAGCCTTGTACTTTGTGTGTCAATAAAACGTTTAGCAGCCCCGCCATCCGGCATAAATGCTTTAAAAACTCCGCTTTGAAAAGTGCTCACCTCGCCAGTATGCTGGCATATCATCACGAAAATTCCACTTTCATTAAAGGCGTGAGCAAATTCATCTTTTTAACCCCATTTGCCAAAGCAACATTTCTGAATAGTCATATGGATATTTCAGAAAGTCAAGCGGTGGTCAAGCCCAATTTCATTCCTGATTTTGGCCTGAGTGAGCTTAATAAAAGAAATAATGCATTACTGTTTATTGGGCGTTTATCGGAAGAGAAAGGTATTCCGACTTTACTGAAAGCCATGCCAAATATTCATCAGCCAGTGGAAATCATCGGTGATGGCCCTTTCCGTGAGGAGGTAATAGCTGCGAGCTTAAAATACCCCATGCTCAAATATCACGGTTTTCAAGACAAGGATTTTATTGCTGCGAAACTAAAAAGTTGCAGTGCTTTATTGTTCCTCTCCGAATGGTATGAAGGCTTACCTATGACCATCATTGAGGCTTTCAGTACTGGTACACCGATCATTTGTTCCAACATTGAAAATGTTCGAGATTTGGTTCAACATGGCCATAATGGTTTTCACTTCCAATGGGGAAACCCCAATGATCTGGCAAAAATAATTAAAGAATATACCATTACTGAACAGTTAATTCAGCAAGCTCGAAAAACTTACCAGGAAAATTATACTCCTGAACAAAATTTAAAATTACTGTCCTCGATATATGACTCCTTAATCAAAACACCTGTTAACTAACTGTATTTAGTGTAGGCTGCAAGGCCGACAATATCCCTTTTCCAAAATTATCAACCATGTGTTCAATGCTGTATTTTGCGGCAGAAATAGCACAAGCGGTTTTCATCTCATTCAATCGCTGTTCATCCTCAAGCAAGGCCACGACCTCCTGCACATAATCATCAAGTGTATTATCGGTGATTAAACCATTATACCCATGCTCCAAATAATCCACCTCTGGGCTGTGATAACGATAATCCGTCGTGATTAATGGACACTGCGTAACAAATGCATCGAGCACTGCAAGCCCAACGAGCCCGGGACACAAAAACACATCAGACAGTTTTAACAAAGCCGCCTTTTGGGCACCAAATTGAGGCCCCAAATAATGAATAAAAGGATAGGCTAAGGCAGCATTTTTCCAATAAAAATCTTCACAGCCTGCCCCAACCACAATAAATTCAAAATCAGCAATTTGTTCTCTGACAGCAATAACGGCATCCAGTAAAAAAGCACTACGCTTTTCCTCGTAAATCCCCCCACAATATATTCCCAAACGGTTGCCCTTGATATTATAAGTCTCTTTTATTAAATCAAGCTCTACCTGAGAACCCGCCTCAAAATCCGCCTGCAATTTTTTGGTATCAATGGCATTCTGCACCACCGTAATTATGGAAGGATCAATGCCGAAACGGCTAAGCAAATCTGCCACACCTCGGGTATAAGCAAACCACCAATCTGCCTGATGAAATAGACGCTGCTTCCATAACTTTGAAGTTTTGGAAACCCCTATATTCTCCGCAATGCCATGCCCCCAGAAAGCCAGCTTAAAGCCATTCTTTTTTTTCCTGACCATCAGCATATAATTGAGCAAAAGTTTATTCGCCTGCTCAACCACTACCAAATCGAAATCTGCCACAAGATGCAGCAATGGTTGCCAATAAAGTTCCTTACCCGCCACAGAAAACACCTCATTCTCATATGGAATGGCCCAATCCAACTTTACTAAGTCCTGTTTTTTTTGATCCTCTTTGTTTCCATTTCCATAAGCCAAGGAAAGCTCAACGCCTTTGGTCAATAAAAATCGACGTAAGCCCTCAAAAAAAGTAAGACGATAATGTGGCAGGGATTTTTGAATTATCAGTACTTTGGCACCTTCCATCCGTCAGTAATTTTTTTTATGTCTGAAATATCAACCCGAATATCCTCAAGTTGGGCCTTTTTAATATCTTCGGATTTTGAGGCTGAATCACATATCAAATATTGATAATCCATATCCAGGAAATTTGCAATATTATAATAAAGAGAGTGGACAAATCCCCGAGGAAACAGCTCAAGAAATTGCATCCCCCGATTCGCAAACAGTAGTCCGATCAGACCAGCTCCCGACATGCCGATAATACTTTCAGCCTGTTGGAAAATCGCCACTTTTTCCAGTAAAGAATATTTACTCATTTCTAAAGTGGTATAACCTTCACTTTCGAGAAAGGAAATTAGTTGGTCTTCATTTTCTATTCCTCTCAATTTGGAGTCTCTTCTACTTACATAAATTTTCGAGGGATAATTTGTGTTAAGTGCCTTCGCTTTTTCGCCAATCGTATTTTGATAAAATGAGATCAACCAATGCGGAACCAAATAGCTACGTGCACCACGTGGGTGGCTTGTGGAAATCAAACGTTCTGCCTGAAAGTGTGTTTCGCCATCGGCAACCACAATTCGCTCTGGTGCGATTCCAAATAGCTGCAAACTTTCCTTTTGAAATTCATGGGCAAAGTTCGGTACAAGAAAATAATCTACCTCATCAAACAAACCTGCCTCTTTCAGAAAGTTCAACCTCGCCAACGCATCCAACATCCAATGCCCAATATTATTAATCGTTCCACCGCCACCGAGCATGTTAAAAACAGTACCATTAATAAATAATGGTGTAGAGAAATATTTTCTGCGAAACACCAAGCTGTCTTTGCCTTTAGCTTCTCTGTCTACATCATACTGAAGAGAAACTTCCGAGAGCAACTGATTTTCCTCCGTAATTACGGCGACCATTGACACATTATTGGCAATAATACGACCATAAGGAATAACAGCCAATTTATAATCCGTTGTACAAGACAACGTTACATTATCGCCACTTTCAACTGCAGGGTCATATTTAGTAAAGGAAGAAAAAGCATCGTAGAATGCCTTGTCAACGACTAATTTAGTGGTGAGAGAGGGGTAAATCGCATAAACCTTCACTTTGCTATCAGGGAATTTAGCGAAATATCCGGAAAAGGCATCAAAATAGCCCGTCGGCTTAAGCGAGGTATTTCTTGGCAGATTATTCAATGCCATTTCGCCCAATTTTCTTTTCAATTTATTCAATATCGACATAGTTATAGCTGTTGGGTTTTCGAATTATGCTCATCCAGTAAATTCAATATCTTCTCATCAAAATCCATATCAAATTTACGGGAAAAATGCGCCTTTGAGTTCAATATTTTTGGCAGGTAACTTTCATCCAATATCTCCGGATGTGGCTGCGGTCCCTCCTGATCACTAAAAAAAATAGCTCTTAAATTATGATTAATCACTTTGGATTGAAAATCGCCATTTAGAATAATGGACTGAAAAAACATCTCATCAGGCACACTCACCTTTTGCATGTACTTCACATAGTCTAAACGACGGTTCGCCACCTGAAGGCAATAATTCACACAATCAAAACTAAGGGTAAACCATTGGGAACCTGCATATGGCGCAAGGCCTGACATAAATGACCTCTGAGGAACAACAGCATGTATCCCACGTTTTACAAACTCAATCAACCATTCCTTTTTTGATGATATATGCTGATTAAAATGTCCGGGGAACGCCTTTTTTTGACCTTTCCACCAGAAATAATAAAGATTGTATCGGTCCTGCTGCCTGCTGTGGTCTTTAATATGGCGCTGTTTAACAACATTAAAGTAACCCTCCGAAAGATAGGCCGGATTCATGGGCCAATAATTAATAAACTCTTTTCCTCGGTGATCTTTCAGAAACGACATCATTTCTGAGGAACTGATCACAGGATAATCTTGCCCACTGATGAGGTATAAATAGTCAAACTGAAATTCATCAACAGCCAACTGCATGGCATCCAAACTGGCCTTCACCAGAGAAAAACCACCCCACCTCCCTCGGCTCCTTTTTGAAAACCTGACATTGTCATAGTTTGAGAAATAGGTTTTGATTTTATTGAAATTTTCCTCGGATTCATTCTTACATACATGAATTACCACTGAACAGGATGGGCCGGTTAAGTGATTCACCAATCGAAATAGTTGGATTGGATTTTTATGATATAAGATCACAAAAGTCAATTTCATTAAGTAGATGAATTCAAAGTTTTAACATTTGTAAAAAGTAATTGCTGATCAATAAGATCAAAAATTTCTTGATCCACCTGCTGATCAAATTTTCGGGCATACAGCGCATTTGATTCCAGGACAGTCTGTATATCTTTGGACTGAATAATATCAGGATGCCAATTTTTTTTTGGCCAGATAATGAGCCTCAGGTTATCATTTACCACCTGATCCCGAAAGTCGGAATTTAACAATAAGGTCTGAAAGTAAATCTCAGAACTACAGGCCACAGTCCTCATGAATTTATTGATGGGATGATGCTTTTGTTCATAAACCTGCACAATAAATTTTATAGCATCGTAACTCAAACTGTACCAGTCTGAGCCGCCATAAGGGTGCATCCCCTTCAGAAATTTCCGCTTGTGAATTATCAAGCCAACAAGCTTTTTCACGCAA
The DNA here is from genome assembly GCA_947498325.1 of uncultured Persicobacter sp. Lineage (GTDB taxonomy): Bacteria > Bacteroidota > Bacteroidia > Cytophagales > Cyclobacteriaceae > Persicobacter > Persicobacter psychrovividus. The sequence goes on along the minus strand of CANMKE010000021.1, from coordinate 81,065 downwards.
TTAGATGCTTTTTCCGAAAATCGTTTTGCCTGAGCGTTATGATTACCAGGAATCTCAATCCTAATTTTATCACGGTAAAAGAAAGTATAATTTTCAAACTTACTTGTTTCCCGATCTACGCGTTCACGTTGCAAAATGGTATTATAATAGGGCTCATTAGCATTAATAATCGGTTGCATATCCCAATAATTGATGAATTGTTTCCCCTTGTTTTTGGTAAAGAATTCCTGAATAAATGCATTATTTTTAATGGGGTAATCTTGCGCAGAAATCACGGAACAATAATCAAATTCCAATTGATGATCTATGGCGTATTTCATCCCATTACACATGGCTTCCACAGTTTTGTGAGTGCACCATGTTCCCCTTACTCGTTCACAAAAGTGAACTTGATGATAGGTTGAGAAAAATGCTTTAACTTTTTGATGCATCTGATCGGTCACATTTTTACAAATGTGTAAAACAATATGATTGCCTTCCGCCGACAGCCTGTCCACCAACCGAAACAATTGCTTCGGTTCTTTATGAAACAATATGACGTAAAGTAATTTCATGCTTAAACAAAGTTTAAAGAAAACTGCAACTCATAATCGCACCATAAATCTTCTGACTTCAATTCCACATCCGCAACCGTGATAGGTTGATCTTTGGGAATAGCCCGCTTGAGTATCGCTCCTTCAGCTAAACCCATCGGCAAAAGATTTTCACGTCTGGCAATAGCAGTGTTCTCACAAACGCCATAAGTCTTAAAACCTCCAATTCCATCAATCCGATCACCCGCTTTCAAGTCTGTTTTGCTCACCGCCACCACTTCAACATATATTCCGTTCTTTGGAACAATAATTTGATCTGCAAAATCCACTACCCTCGAAATAGAAGTGGGCACATCAAAAATGCATAAGTGATAGGGGTTATAAAAAGAATATAATGGTCCCTTTCCGAGCTTATAATAATTAAGATGATGGTGTGCGATAGGGTCTTCGGAATAAGCATAAACAAAAACACCGGGAGCAGGCAAGGTTCCTACCAGATAATCAACGATCCCACCGTTGGCCTTCAGCGATTCGAAGTCATAGAATTTCTTGGCCTCGTCAATATGACCTTTGAATTCAAAGCCATTCATCCCTCGCTGATTCACCCCAAAGCCCGTTGCATTGGCCACTGCAGACTGTTCAAAAGAAATTTTGGTGCCGTCAGCAAAACTGGTCGCCATTTGTGGGCTGAGTCCGTAGGTCTTTGCATAATTCTTTTGGGTTGCTGGCGTACGGTATCGGTCCTGCAAACCTTTAATATTGCCACACACCAAAGGCTTAAGCCCCATTTGCTTCACATAGCGATATAGATTCATGATAACTCCCGGCTGGTCACCATCGGATCCCGAATAAATAACCCCTGCTTGCTCTGCTAAATTCTTCAATAAAGGACCAAAAGTAGCATCAAGTTCGGCATTAAATGATAGAAGGTGTTTACCTGCAGCAATGACTTTTTTACCCACATTTAAAGCAAAATCAACTGATCCCGTTGCCTCAACGATAATATCAAAATCCTCTTTTAAGAATGTCCCAAGTTCAGAATGTACTGCAGGTGTTAAATTGAAGAAATCATGTTCACCGATCAGTTCACGATTACTATATGGTTGCAGAAATTGAAAAATATGATCTACCGACCGATTCAAGATCGCAGTTACCGTCATGCCTGGTGTGTGCAAAAAAATCTGATTGTATATCCCCTTACCCATTGCCCCGAAGCCAACTAAGCCCACTTTGATTGGGCTTTTATCTTTTTCGCGTTGTCTTAATTTAGAATCAATAATGAGCATATCGGTACAGGTTAAAATGGGCTCTTAAAAGTGTCAAGGGGTAAAAAGGATTTGTCGCGTACGGAAAGTAAGTCGGCATCAATTACTCCCCAGTCAAAACCCAACGAGTCTAGATGTACGCCGCCTTCATGCTGTGCTGAATAGGCAGCCGTACAGTGATACAGCACTGTCGCATGCTCAGATAAGGTCTTGAATCCGTGAGCAAACCCTACTGGAATATACAAACAATTGGCATTTTCCGAGGATAAAACCGTAGAAAATACCTCCCCATAGGTGGATTGATCCTTCCGTAAATCAACAATCACATCAAGAATTTCCCCATAAACGCAGGTAACCAATTTAGCTTGGGCATATTCCCCAGACTGAAAGTGCATTCCACGAATAACGCCTTTTGCACTTGTCGAATAAAAGGACTCTACCATAGGAATCACCTCCTCAGCTGAGTCGGCAGAAAAATACTTTACAAAGCGCCCACGATGATCCCCCTGATTTACGCGTGGAGAAATTAAACGGTAAGTTTCAGTCTCAGGAAGGATCATTTAATATGTATTGAAAAGGTGATTCAAAATTTTGAAGTGCAGGCTGATTTTGATCTTTCTCGGAAACCGACAGCGCCAGCTTGGGCCACTCCACATCAATCGAACTCCATAGCAATCCAGCGTCGCCTTCGGCACTGTATTCGTGGCTCGACATGCAAGTGAATAAGGTATTGTCTTCCAAGGCCACAAAACCATGTGCAAAGCCTTCAGGGACATACAAAAGCTTGGGTGCTTGAGCATCTAAAATGGTACTGTAACTGTGTCCATAAGTATCACTTCCCACACGGATATCAACCACAACATCAAACAATGACCCTTGAATACAGCCCACAATTTTACTGTGCTGAAAGGGGGGGGACTGAAAATGAAGGCCTCTCAAAACCCCTTTGTGAGATTCTGAAACATAGATTTCATTAAAGTGAGCATTAATACCAATGGCATCGAAATTTGGGCGATGAAAAAGCTTCACCAATTTACCTCGCTCATCCGCAAAAGCAGGTATTTTAATTTCAAAACAATCATTCAGCGGGGTGGGCAGGCGTTCCATATTGGTTTATTTGTTTTTTGTAGTTCTGATAAAAAGAATATTGATAATCAAGAATCTGCTCTTTACACAAGATAAGTGTCTCAGATTTCTGATAATTTTTATACCATGACACGGTCCGTTTGACCGTTTCATCAAAGTCCCAGACCGGGAGCCAATTCAGTAAATGAAACGCTTTATCAATGGTTAGATTAAGTAAATTTGCTTCATGTGGCGCATCTCCTTCAAAACCATTGATCCACACGCCAGTTCCCCATTGGCTTACAATATTATCGACAAGCTCTCCTACTGATCTGTTGGAGGCTATAGAAGGACCAAAATTAAACGCCCCAGTTAGTCGATCAACATTCGTCTCTTGGGTCAGTAATTTGATTCCCAATAAAAGGTAACCACCGAGCGGCTCTAAAACATGTTGCCAGGGTCGGGTGGCATAAGGGTTTCTTACTAAAATTTCCTGATCGCCAGCCAATGCCGCTATGCAGTCGGGTACGATTCGATCTTTGGCCCAATCTCCGCCGCCGATCACATTCCCTGCACGCACAGAGGCTAACTTGACCCGCGCACCATTGTCGCCCAAAAAATATGATTTATTATAAGAATCAATCAGCAATTCGCAGCAGCCTTTGGAGGAAGAATAAGGGTCATGCCCTCCCATGGCATCGTTCTCACGGTAACCCCAGATCCATTCTTTATTGTCATAACTTTTGTCTGTTGTTACACAAATCACCGTCAATTCGCGATCAAGGTGCCTGACACATTCCAAAACATTCAGGGTCCCCATGACATTTACTTCATAGGTTTCCTTGGGCTGATCATAACTGTAACGCACTAAAGGTTGAGCTGCAAGATGAAAAATAATTTCAGGCTCAACGGATCGAATGTAATTATTGAGTTGCTCAAAATTGCGCACATCTCCTTCAAAGTGATGAATTTGAGTCGATAAGTCGGTAACATTGAACAGCGACTGTTCCTCAGCAGCTAAAGCATAGCCGAATACCTCAGCACCAAGGTGCTTAAGCCAAATACTCAACCAGCTTCCTTTGAAACCTGTATGCCCTGTGACTAACACACGACGTCCCTTGAATTTTTCTAAAATATTACTCACCGCTTCATTTTTTAGGTTGACAAACAGATGACTACTTAATGAAATAACCTTGCATTAGGTCAAAGGTTGTACTGAATATGGTAAAAGTTCAAAATTTTCATGTTTAATAAGCATTCTTTTCCCCACGTATCATATTGTACACCGTCAGAAAAATGATCTTCACATCAAGGCCTAAGGTCCAATTCTCCATATATTCAACATCGTACTGAACACGTTTCTCCATGGCGCCATCAGCTCGTGTTTCCCCTCTAAAACCATTAATTTGTGCATAACCTGTAATGCCTGGGGTTACCATATGACGTTCGGAATAGGACCTAATCGTCTTCCCAAACTCTTCGAGTTGAATAACCATATTTGGTCGAGGACCAACCACCGACATATCACCGAAAAGTACATTAAAAAATTGAGGCAATTCATCAATACTCGTTTTTCGCATAATGGCTCCAAAACGGGTAATCCGTGGGTCATTTTTGGAGGCTTGCAACGCTCCTACATTATTTACCCGCATGGTTCGAAATTTATAACATTTGAACAGCTTATTTTTCTTACCCGGTCGCAACTGCTTAAAGAAAATAGGACCAGGTGACTCCAGCTTGATAATCAAAGCAATGATGGGTAGAATAAAGGGAAAGATAAAGAATATGACAAAAGAGGAAAACACAATGTCAAATATTCGTTTTGCCAATACATTTGAATAATTTGACAAGGGCAAAGGTCTTTTTAGTACAATATCTACCCCTCCAAAATTAACGACCTCCTTCACTTTTCGGTCCAAGAGCACAGACATTTTAGTGGACATCCCCAAATGAATACAGTTACGATCACAATTTTCCGAAAATTCATGCCATTCCTTCATCGAGTGGGTCTCAATCGGCGCTGTAATATAAATCATATCGATAGCCCCAGAGTCCAGCTTGCTCTTCAAAGCTTCAAAATTCCCTAAAAATTCCATGGAATCAGGAGCCCGATCCGCTTGTCCGTAAATACCTGAAAATTTATACCCGAGGTCCTGATTTTTAATAAAATACTGTCGAAGGTTACGCATATCCTCATTCACGCCATAAACCACCACATTGAAATGCTCTTGTGCCTTATGACTGAAATTCTCCAAAACAAAGAAAAAGACAATGCGAATACTTGAAGTGAACAAGAGGGTCAAAACAGCAGCGAAAAAAATGAAACTATAAGAAAAGGCCAAGTTATCGTAAAGCGATACAATACCAATTACGGCTATGATATGCATGATAAAGCCGTACAAATTCATCAAAAGAATTTCCTTGAGGTCGGTGTCCCATTGCAGTCGTGCTATATGCGAAAAGAAAGAAGAAACAACCCATCCAATACTGTAGAATAAAAAAAAAGACAAATAGTAGTCTTCAATCTCATTGGTTTTAAAAGTCAGCAAATAAGCTATTTGCAGCGAGCTAAATACAAAAACCAGATCAATGGCCGTTAAAAAAACCAACCAAAATTTATTAAATCTTACTTTCATCGAGGCTCTGTTGAGTTAAGTGATGTTATATATTTTGATAACTTACTTTATAAAGACGGGTTACTCCCTACCGATCAATATCATATCAACACCCTCATTTTATGAAGAACCCAAAATTTTGGGCATAAAAAAAGGAGACCGAAGCCTCCTGTTTCATCATTGTTAAAGATCAATTACAGCTCATATCTACCCCCTTCATGGTTAGATTAACCTCCTGATCTGTTTTCAGTAGGTCAATTCCATCTGTTGCACCACAAATATTTACATTCTCAAAAGAAATATGCAAAGTAGGGGCCCCAGATTTAGGGTGAATATCAAAAAGCGTTTTCATACCTCCGGCCTTGAAAGTAACATCCTTCAGGTCGAAATCATCACACACCTTTCCTTCCCCAAAGAGAATTCCATTTCGTGCTCCCTGAAATGTTCCGCCAGAAATATGAACCGTTCTGATCGGATCGCGAAACTGAAAATAAGGCACCGAATTATTATTACAGTTTACCTCCGCATTCTCGATCACCAACTGATCACCTCCAATACCATCATACTTATCCCAAGTACCACCCTGCTGAGTGTACTCCCCAATAAAAAATGGTGCATTATAAGCACCGCTTCTAAAGCTCACCTTCGGATTAATAATTCGGTTATTGTCACTTCTAATCAGAAAACCCCCATTACCTTCTTTCACTGTACAATTGATCCAGTCAATACCTGAAGCCGCCCCGTGGGTACTAAATCCCGCCTTCCAGTCATTATCAGCAACACAATCCTTAATCACAATATTGCGGGTAACGGGCACGTAACCATAACCAGAAACCTCAAAGGAGTGCTTGTTATTGTAGCCATAACAATTGAGCAATTCTCCATCCTCAGCCCCTGAGAGATAGAAACCATAACCGTGTGGGTTATTCGAAGAATGGTCGTGCAAAATTCCTTCTGCCCGAAGGTTCTGATATACGAAACCGTAAACGTGAGAAATTCTAAATCCTTGCCAGCACTTTTCCGTCGGATCCTTCAAGTCAATATTTTTATAAAAAACATTGGTGGCATTTTCAATAAATAGACTGATGGAGCTATTTCTTACCTCAAAAGTCAGATTTTCCACCCCAACATTATTAATCATATTATAAGTATAGACCCTAATGTTAGTGGTATAAGTATCTTTCAGCCCAGACTGCAATACCAGGCTACTTCCTTCCACGCGCTCAACAATCACACTTTCACCCTTCCGGTAATACTGACGTAGGCCACAATACATATCATCAGAAGTAATTAAAACACGATCTCCAGGATTTACCCATGGACTCAAGTCTTTTTTTACATCTATTTTTTTTGCCCCCTTTTGAATCGTTGCAGAAAATTTATTTCGCTCAGATCGACTCCCCTGGAATTTTAAACCAGTGCCAGCGGTGGTTACAATCTTGGTGGTGCCCTTTCCTTTTCCCTGTAAAATGTTAGCGCCTCCGTTGATGGTTCCATCGCAAGAAAAATTGCCAGAAGAAAGTTCCACCGTTTTTCCTTCCTTTAAAGCATTATTGATTTCCACCTGATCCTTCTGTCCGTTACACTGATACTTCGCTGCCGCTTTTTCCGCAGCAGTAGCATCCTTTGCGGCGACTTTAATCACCTGACCACTTGCCTGATAAGAAACCAGGGAGAGGATCATCAATAAGTTCAAAAATAATAATTTCATAGGTTTTAATGATTGAATTCTAAATAGTTAAGTCATTAAAGGCACAAAATAAGTGCCTTATTAAAGCCTGCCTATCACATTCAACAAATCACTATACACATTCGCAATAAAGGACAAGTAAAATTTTAAATGTCAGGCTTTTATATTGAACAGGTATGACAGCATTTAAGAAGCGGAATTTTTCAGAAAATATTACATCAGTCTCAAATTCTTGAGAAACTGTAATTATGTATGCTGAATTGCATTTAAGGAACTGTTCACCAAACCTTTAAACTCAGACCGATGAAAATCGATCATTAAAACTTTCAGCATCAGTGGGAATAACCATTCCACTATGCGAGGAGATAGGTGGCGTAATCTGGAAAAAAATCACATAAAAAAAAGGCGATATATATGCTATGCATACATTCGCCTTTCAACCCAACATCAACCTATGCTAAAGTATAAACAATAAACATGCCAATGTAAATAAATACACCTCAGCGAGTTACAGGGCTATTAAATATTTCAACAGCCCCCACATTGGGAGTTAATTTCTATCTTTGGGAATTAGGATTCACTCTGCCCTGCACCCTGATACTTGAAGGATACATAAATTTGTGCCGCAAAATCTTCAAAGCGTTTTTGATCATTAGCATGCAAACGTGCAAAGTCTTTTCGCATTTTACCTTCCATTTTACTGAAGTAATCCAGGAATGTAGAAAGATGGTTACTTACCTCAAAACTTTCCAGAGTCAAGAACACCTCTTCATTAGGTGCGCTATACTGACGCATAGTTTGCCAGTTTTTCTCCAAAATTCCTTTGGTGAAAATCACACCCATGTAAGTATTGAAGTTATAATCTACTTGTTGCTGAGTTTTGAAATCGTTAAACGCCGTTTTCAAATCCTCCTCCTTGGTCAAAATCAATTCCAATAGATTGCTGAACACCAAAGTCAGTTGGCTTGGCGTAAAGTTATACTCCAAACCGTCGGCTTCGGCTTCCGATTGCCCCATCAGGTAATCCAGTTGAGGTGTGCTGGCCGCCTCTTTCAAGCTTAAGCCTTCCACTTTCATGCGGGCACTTTCATACATATAAAGTAAAAACTCATAGAAACCTTCGTGGTCCAATGCATTTTTACCCGTTTTCAGTGCATAATCGACATAGATCAAATTTAGCTTGTCTTCCTGCTGACGCCAAAAATCAATAAACCCTACCAACTCAGGGAAAAGGTCATAAACTTTCGGTACCTGCTCCAGCGCCTTCTGAAGTTCATCTGCATTTTCGAATCCCTCCAGATTGAAGTGCTCCTGAAGTGCTTCCAGTAAATATTTCTTTTCTACTTTAATATCCATATCTGTATCGGCTCAATAATTTAATCTGCAAAGATACAATTAAATACCTGCCCGCCAAAAATGGAAAGAGCCACTTAAAAGCAGCTCCTTCACGATCTATTTGGAAAACAAATTGGGGTCTTATTTTGGAGAAAACCTCCAAGAAATGATGAAAAGAGATTCGTATGAATTTAACCTTTCAATTGTAACAGTGCTTTTACGGCATAAAAACCGCAATCAAAAGTCAGATAAAAATCACCGTTGGGGTTTTTACTTATTTAACATCAAAAAACCTCCTCACATTGCCTTTTCATTAATTTTAGGCATATCATATTAGCGTTGTTTAACTATTTTTTCATAGTTTTGACAGCATTATAAAATTAAGATACATGCGTCTAATAATAAACTATATATTCCTGATGATTTTCAGCATCCAGCTAATTGGTTGCCATACTGCCCAAAGGGATCAGTCCGAAAATCAGGAACAACAAACGACCATTTCGGAAATTGATCAGTATTGCGATTCAATACGCGGCTTGGAAGGGGTGAATAAAGGTGCGATAACGCGTCGAGGCTATTTAATGGAGTATAAAGGCTGGATTATCGAGCCCATTACCTATTTTAACAATAGCTATCAGCCATTTCATGTGGTTGTCAATAATTATGGCCCAAATTTTAACCTTAGAGAAGACTATTTTTATAAGGATAATATGTTGATTAAGGTTGATCAGCAAGAAGTTGATGAAACGGACGAACTGATGCTGAATCGGAACCGACGATATTACAGAAACAAAAATAATATTGCTTACCTCACTAAGCAGGCTGCAACCCTGTATGAATTAAATCAAAAAGAATTTCAGCCTCAGGAAATAGAAAATGCCTACTTTATGGCCGACAGCCTGAAAGTGAAAAACTATATCTTGGCTTCTGAACTTAGAAAACCCTTTCAGGGCAAACTACTCAGCATCACCGATAACGAAGACAGTACGGCAAGCTTAGTACTTGACCTTTCCAATAATTTTTTAGCGACTTTTGTCTTATCAGATGAAGATTTTAAAAAATGGGCACCAATGGAAACGGAGTTGCAGGGAAAGGATGTTATTGTTCGTTTTGAAAAAACGATGGTAAACAACTTGCCCGTGATGATCTTTAAAGATTTGGAGCTCACAGAAAAACCCAACGCAAGACTTACCAACACACGGTGGGTACTGAGTGAAATGCAAAATTGGGACATCCGCGCCAAGGATCACTCCAACCATAAAGACTTACAAATTACCCTTAACCATGCTCAAAAAACCTTTTTTGGGGATTTTTCAAATGGCACGTTTAAGGGTAAATTTCAGAGAACAAAACATAACATCCAATTCTCCATCACTGAAATGGATTTTTCTGCTGGAGTAAAAACAGACCTCGATACACAATTTGAGCAATCGCTGCTTAAAACCACTAATTTCCAGATTGATGGAGATGAACTCACCCTTTTCGATGCCCATACTCAACTCATGAAACTGTCTGCTTTGTACCTCTACTGATAGAAAAAAAAGACAATCTCAGCCTGATCGCCTTTAGTTTTGCTATTTCTCAAATATTAGCATGAATCATTTGGAAATTACTCTTTGATACTTCCGCAGAGCGAAAAAGCAGACCTCTCGGATATATCTGCAATTAATTTAACGTGTTGGAATAAGTAGCTTTTACAGTAATATCCACAAATTGAATCAGATCCTTATTCGCTTCAATCGTTTCTTTTAAATTCCATGATCGGTCTACCCTTGAAGGCATAGGAAAAGCACGAATTCGAGTGGTTACCTCGCCTTCCCCATCGACAATATCCTCCATTATCATTCGATACTCCACAGGACTTTGTAAATCAAGTCGAACTAAACGATCCTCAACTTCCTGAGAATATACCCCAAGAAACTGACGTGCCCCATCTTGACAAACCAAGTAGACCTCATTATTTTCATCAAAATGAAGATAGGTTTCCGAAGAATTACACGGCGAAAACAACATCAGGAGGCTATTTTCCAAATAATCGGAAGCATCTTCACCCTTGGTTAACTGTTTAGAATTCCCATCTACCTCAATTTTAAAATCTTCATTAAAAACTCCTGAAGAAAATTGGTAGTAGCCTGCTGAAAATTCAAAATCTGAAGGCATTGCCGTTGCTTCATCATCATCTTTCTGGCAGGACACTATACAAAAGAGTGTCACAATAAAGCCTAATAGCAACAATTTTCGATTCTGAATTATCATATTTTATTACATTGTTTTTTTACCTACTTATTAAATGTAAATTTGACTACAGTGTTTTTTTAAACATGGCAACGTAATTTTTTTTTGACCAAATGATGATGTTCTTACATCAAAACCCCCATTCAACTAAATGACAACAACAGAACATAAAATAGATAACGGGCAAATCATTGACCTTATTCAGCACGATGTTGAACTGGCCCTTGGCTGTACTGAACCCATTGCGGTGGCTTTGGCAGTGGTAAAAGCCAAAGAAATCTTGGGGCTAACTCCTGAAAGTGTGCAACTGAAAGTGAGTGGGAACATGTACAAAAATGCCATGAGTGTAGGGATTCCCAATACGAAACACAAGGGAATGCTTATTGCGGCTGCCTTGGGCGTTTTTTCAGGTAAAAGTAGCTATCTTTTAGAGGTGCTGAAAGACGTGAATCACGAAATTATCGAGGAGGCACAAACTTACGTGGAGCAGGGCAAGGTCGAGGTAAAAGTGATTGAGAATGTAGACAAGCTTTACGTTGAAGCCGTTGTTTTTGCACAGGGAGAAACCGCAAACGCAGTCATTGAAACGCGCCACACAGAGTTCAGCGCCTATTCAAAAAATGGTGACATCATGTTTGAAAGGCCCGAAGCAAAACATGCACACATTTTATCGGATGGCAGCGTTGAAGGGCTTTCAATCGCCAGGATTTACGAATTAGGACAAACGGCCAAGTTTGAAGAAATTAAATTTATCCTTGATACCGTCAAGTACAACAAACGGGTATCTGAAGAAGGACTGAAAAATAATTATGGCCTTCAGGTAGGCAAAAGATTGCTGTCCAATTTTGACAAGGAAGGACTCACTGCCGATTTAGCAACCAGGGCCGCCGCACGTGCTGCAGCAGGTTCCGATGCCCGCATGGCGGGTTGTGGCCTACCGGTCATGACCAATTCAGGGTCGGGAAATCAGGGCATCACTGTAACACTCCCCGTTCTTGAAATGGCGGAAACGATAAATGCAACAGAGGAGCAGCTGGCACGGGCATTAATTGTGGCACATGCTATTCCTATTCATATTAAAAAACGCATCGGCCCATTATCAGCCCTATGTGGTATTTTACCCGCATCAATTGGCGCAGGAGCTGGCGTTGCTTTCCTGAAAAATGGTGGATTGGAGGCGATCGAAAATGTGGTGAAATACATGGTGGCCAACTTGTCGGGCATGATTTGCGATGGTGCGAAACCATCATGCGCATTAAAAATAGGCTCCAGTATTCAGGCGGCAATGCAAGCGGTCAATTTTTCAGTAGATGATCCTATCCAGCCTTTTGCGGACGGCATTGTACATGAAGACGTTGAAATCACGATCAAAAATCTTGCACAGCTTGGTGTCAAAGGGCTTGAAAAAGTGGATCCTATGATGCTTGAAGTATTGAATGATAAATGTGATTAAGATAAAGAATTTTACGGTGTAGGGCTTTTAATTCGGTATAGAATTTGAGCCTCACTATAAAATGATTAATTTTGAAACCTGATTAAAATTTAACTTACACAATTTGGCTTTTTAGTTTATTTTATTGTGAAATTTTGAATATAATTCATAAGAAATGATTCTTTTTAAATTATTATTTGCCTTGATAGCACCCTATCAAGAAATTGTAGTTGCAGACCAAGGCCCTGTATACACAGAAACCAATTTAAGCCATTTTATTGTAGAGCCGCTAAACACGATTACGGCCATCATTTTTATTGGAATTGCGATCTATTGGCTCACCAAAGTGGGTGGTAATTTTAAGCGATATGCCTTCATGATGGTCATCACGGTATTGCTGTTAATTGGTGGGGTTGGCGGCACGCTATACCATGCCTTCAGATCATCTTGGTATTACATGATGATGGATTACTTGCCAATTTTGATCATCGGATTTTTTGGCGCGATGTACCTCATGTACAAGCTATTCCACAGCTGGAAAATCCCATTACTTATTGGTGTTGGGGTATCTGTTATTGAGTACTTTGTCAATAACCATATCGCCGATCCGTTATCGACAAACTTATCCTATTTAACAATGGCTATTTTTGTGATACTGCCGTTATTCGCTTTTTTACGAAGAACGCATTTCTATCAGGTGAAAATGGTCTTGTTCGGCTTGGCATCGTTTTGTTGTGCAATTGGAATGCGCTTTTTGGACCCCAATCCAGAGCGTTATTTTGAGCCTGTAGGCTTACACTTCTTGTGGCACACCTTCGGGGCTTTTGCCTGCTTCTTCCTGTTCCGTTATTTCTATAAAATTAATGATGTAGATCTGATTCCAGGAAAAAAATGGGAAAAATGGAAACGCATTTCAGCAAAATATAAAAAACAACAACTTGTAAAGTAACAAGTAATGAAAGCAACCTATTTTTATGGGTTGCTTTTTTTTTGCCCAATAGCCTGTTAAGTCTGCTTTTCCATCACCTGCATTAAAGAGTAGGCGTTTAGCGAGCAGGCAATTAGCAACCAAATAAAGTAGGGAAGGATAAGCAAAGCGACCGCCCCCATGGTATTGGCAGCCAGCCATAACATCACCCCAACAGTTACAGAAAGCAATACAATGTCCAGTAGAGCAAATCCAAGCCAGTGAAACTCGAAGAACAGCGGGTTCCATGCCACATTCAATATCCATTGAACCGTAAAAAGGATGATAAAGGCCGTTCGCATTGTTGGATGAGCCATTGCCCGACTCATGAATATCGCTAAAAGCACCATAATTGTTGACCAAGCGACACCAAACATCCAGGAAGGAGGAGTCCAGGGAGCCTTCGGAAGCCGTGCGTACCAATCAGAGGCCACTCCTGCCGCAGTAAACTGACCACCAATGCCCAAGGCCATAAAATTAATGATCAGAAAAAATATTATTCGAACCCACATAAGGATTTTATTATTGAGATTTTAACGCTTAATTCAGGGTAGTATTCAACCAGTTTGTCAACTGATTTTCCCATTGGAGATTAATATTACGATGCCCTAACCCGAAGCCGTGTGCAATAGTTTTATCAATACCATATAATATACACAATTGATTGGAAACATTGTAATCTGATAGTCCCTGTGCATACCTCCTACTGTTCTCTGCCACAACCACAGGATCAGCAGCCGCATGCACTAAAAAAGTCGGTGGGTAATCTGCATGAATACATTTTTCCGCAGAAAAAGCAGTATCCTCAGATTCCCCCTGCCAGCTATGTTTACTGCCCTGATGTGCAAGCCCCTCCTCAAAACTAAGCACAGGATAAAATAAAATGTTGAACTGAATCGGTATTGTTTCTGACCACTGACTATTCAAAACGCTGCAAAGATGCCCGCCTGCGGAGAAGCCACAAGCACCGATCTGCTGTCGATTGATATGGTATTGCTCCGCATGCTTGTAAAGATAGGTTACGGCACGTTTACAGGCCGCTATTGTTGATCGTCCATAATCTCCATCAGGCAGAGGATAAAGACAAACAACTGCAATAAACCCACGCTGTTGGAACCATAAGGCCGCCTGCCGCCCTTCCTTTTCTACGGCAAGATGCTTGTATCCGCCTCCAGGGAAGATAATAACCGCAGGTTTCAGCCGTTCAGAATCCCGACTTGGGTCGCCATAGATCAGCAGTTTTAGTTTAGGGTTGACCTTCAATACATTTGGCTTAAGCAATCTTTCACGCCAGTCGAATACAGTTTCATAACCCTCCGCATTTTCTGCGATTACCGTTGGCCCACTACAAGCAGAAAAAGTCATCGAAACACTGAAGATGAGCAAAAAAAATCGATCAGCAGGAGTGAAAAAGTGACGAATAACAGGTTTTAAAGACATCTTTAGATAAAAAAAGGAAAAGTCGGTGCGCTTACATGGCATATTTTATTTCCTTAAATACCGTATTTTAATCAAGATCTGTTCTATATTTGTCCAAAATTCAACATTTACAACTAAAAATTAATTCCAGATGAAAAGCTATCGTGAAATCATAGTTTTACTTGTGATCAGCAGCCCCTTGGCGTTCATGTGGACTTACCTCTCTTACGCCCACAAATCACCAATCTCGCAAGTCATGATTTTTATTGGACTCACCATTTTAATAATGGCCGTCTTTAGTCCTTTCAAATCTTTGATTGACCTGCTGAAATAACCCAGAAACAACTTAACCTACACTCAACTCTTATCGCCACTTTCTATCAATTTAATTATTGTTCAGAAGTGGCAAATGCCTTCAATTTTCGACAACTTTGCGCTTAGTATTTAACACGATCTTCTCTCATGTCGCAAACTTTACAAGAAATTTCCCTATCGGAGGTCATTGAGTTATTCGATGGCAAAAAAATTAATCCTGACGAACTGAGTTCCTACGAAAATTGGGCGATGGATTTTTTCCATAAAGAGGAAAACGTTCGAGAGCCATATCTTCAAATGACGCTGCAACTCGATATTTCTGCGGCATATGATGTTTACCAAAGATTATACAAGCAGCTTCCTGATGCCACCTTTACGGCTTACCTGATGTGGAATTTAAGTCAGACCTGCAATAATCACCCAGCGTTTTTATACCGAAAAATAGGTAATGATTGGTACCAATTTAAGAAGTTACCCATTTTTTGCCCCATTGCCGTAGGGGGGAATGCTCGTTTTACAGAAATATTATTGGAAAACAGTCAGGAGCAATCGTTGGCGGCATTTTTTGTACATTATAAACAATCTTTACAGGCTGTCGCTGACCGTAAACAGTTTATCCCCATAGCGCCATTGGTTTGGTCTGTTGCACTGTTTATCGGCAACTTACCCAACCTTCAATTTACTGGTTTTACCTTGCACACCCCGACCAAAAAATCTGGTCGCCCCTATTTTTATTTTGGTAAGAGATATGAATCAGAAGGAAAAAAATGGATACCAATGCTCCTAACCTTTGATCATTCCAATCTCGACCCTTTCGTGATTTCTCCATTTATAGCCGAATTCGAGGCGCGTATAGCGAGTGATCAATATTTATAATCGATCCATAGACGGTACTAAGCCACAAAATAGCCCAGTCAGGAAAAATGATGATTACCTTTCACCTGTTGATAATGGGCTATTCTTTTCCTGAAATCCTCCAAATCTTTCTGCTCTACAAGAGAACGCTCTCCAGCACTTTGAATCACCCCGAGGTATTCATCCACGGCCTGTGCCTGTTCTTTTTCAATGACCATTTCCCGCAAACCTGTCAGGCGCTCCGCCATTCTGATCAGAATCGCTGGATTGCCCTCCGCACATTCACGAATAATATCAAAAGCTGCATGCAAAATGGCGTCGAAACGATGCGCCTTGGCCAAGACTCTCGGCTCCTGATTACAGTCAAGCATATAGGGGGCATCAAAAGGCAGCTGTGCTAAATTTCTCAGATGAGCCGTCAGGTAATCAATACAGGAAATGGCAGTGAACGGGTCATTAATTCCCGGGGACAAAGCCCTCGCAGCGATCTCTACCAGCTGATGAATGGCATATTCAGGATCCTGGGTGTTGGTTCGCTCCTCGCCATATACCATCGCCTTATCAAAAACGGCCAATTTGCCCGTATCGACAGGTGCAATAAGTTGCAGTTCCGCTATTGTCGAACCCTCAATAATAAAATCGCCCCCCTTATAATGCAGCCTGATCATGCCATCGAGTTGTTGCACCGAATTGAAAAGGTGGTCATAATCTACTGCCTGCAAATAACCACTCTGCCGTGCAGTAATATGAATTGAAGTATGATATTTTTGCGCACAGGCTTTTTGAAATTTCGCATGCTCATCCTTTCGCCATAAAGAATTCCCATCTTTAGGAAACATCAGCTGAATATTTCTACTCAAATTCAGGTAAATATCTGCCACCACACGATCTGCGCGAATGCTCTCAGCGATATGATGAATGAAGATCACCAATAGAATAATATTTCCGAAGGCCAGAAAAACAGCGAACAGAACAGAGAAGTTTGGAACGAACGTAAAAGGATCTTTAGCCCGAACAGTCCGAAGAATAATCAGGCAATATAAATAAGTGGAAATGTAAGTTCCTAAAACCACCTGATTGAGCCGATCGTGCATAAAATTCCGTAATAATCGCGAACCAAACTGACTCGATGCCAAAGTAAGGGCCACCAGCGTAATCGAGAAAACAGTTCCTGCAAGCCCAATCATGGCGCTGGAAACAATACTCAGGACCGTTCTGGAGGCATCTGCATTACCACTGAAAAAATACTCGAAAGGGCCTGTTGGCTGAATTTCCACAGCATAGTCGATCAAAAGCAACAGACAGGCAAAACCGATTCCTATAATAATAATGATGATAGGAACAAGCCAAAAACTTCCCTGCATCAGGCCCCAAATATATTTCAACTTTGCTTTTAAAAACATCTCTCCCGCATCTCTTATTGGTTGAATTCAATAACCAAACCCGCTACCGATGGTTCAGTTGCTCAAAAAAATTAACCGAAAATCAGTCTTTGAGGCCCATTAAAATGAGCCGCAAACTAAATGCCCCTTCTTTGGTTCTATCACTGAATCAATCATTCCGAACGACATGAAGCAACGCTATTCTGGACTATGCATTTTTTTGCTTAGCTTTTTTTATATCGCTTATTCACCTCAGGCATTTTCGCAAGGTAAGGTAGTGGTCGCCGCACAAAATGCTTCCCCGCAGGAAAAGAAGAGTGCGCAATTTATTTGCGATGGCAATAATGACCAGGAAGAAATTATGCAAGCCATGAAATCTGGGAAGGTCGTGGAACTTTCTTCGGGGGATTTTTACTGCCTCGAAACGATTATTGGCCAGAATAATATCCTGCAAGGAAAAGGCAAGCAGAAGACAAAAATTCATTTTACCAATGTAGAGCAAGGGGTTGTATTGGGTGGCAAACGAAGCTTGATGAGCCTTGGAAAAATCAAATTATCCAAAGGAGGAAAAACGATCAATTCTTCAAAAAATTTAGCACAATGGATCAACCCGGGAGATCGTGTATTAATTACCTCAAGTGATGATTACAATGGCCTTCGCAGCTATTATAAAAAAGGAGAGAGTGTTATCATTTCATCTGTCAGTGGAAACAGCTGTACAATTAAAGGAGGTCTAAAAGATGACTATAATAAGAAAGTCTCTTTAACTTATTATGAACTGGCTGATCATGTGGGCATCCAAAACCTTTCCGTAGAAATGAAAAATGGATCGGTCTGTCTATATATAAAAAATGCAACCAATGCCTTTTACAAAAATGTCGCATTAAAGGATGTTACAGAAAAAGCAAAACAAGGATTTCGCATCTCTCATGTATATGGCTTTACGTACGAGAATTTAGAGGCAGAAGGCATTTTACAGGGACATGAAAAGAAACTCCCACATGGCTATGGTTTTTACATCTCTGGCGCTGAAAATGGGGAGATTAGCAACTGCCACGGGAAGAACAACAAACATTCTTTTGAAATTTCAGGCTATGGCGCCAGTCCCGTTACGCGCAATATTATTGTTAAAAATTGTAGCTCGACCAATGACTGGAAAGCGGGATTTAGTACCCACGGTGCTGCCTCTGGTATTCAGTGGCTGAACTGTACCGTAAAAAATGGTAACGGCGGTTTTTTACTTCGGAGCGACCATAATCAGATTATCAATCCCGTCATTGATCTACGTCCAGATGCTTTGAATGCAGCCTTTTTCTTTGGTGAATATACTCAACAAGGAGGCGTTTGGGATAAATTCGATGGCATTGGTGGTAACAATCTCCAAATAAAAAATGCGCAGGTCAATTGTAACAATAGTCAGACTCCCTATTTTACTTTCAGAGACCCTATCAGGCATTTTCACCTCGAAGGAGGAGAGTTTAAAGGATCACCGGTATCGATCCTGAGCACTGAGGGGAACATTTGCCACGATTTTCTGATCAAAAACGTCACATTTCACGCCAGTAGAATGCGTACTTTATTCAATATTTATCCAGGAGACGGAGATGATGTTGTTCAGTTAACTTTTGAAAATGTAACCATTTGCGGGGCGGGAAAAGATATTCAATTGGTGAACACAGAAAATGATATTGAGCTCGATGTAAAGAACATCAACATGGACTGTAAACAATAACTGCCAGCCGATTGATTCATCACCTGAGCGGAATAGTGCCTTGATGTGGGCTGAAAAAAGGACATAAAAAAAGTGCGCCTCCAAGAAGCGCACTTTCATCAAATCATGGATTTGAATATTATTTAGAAAGCTCTTTCCATACCAATGAAGACGCTCCCAAAACCGCAGCATCAGCACCAGGAAGTTCTGATGGCTTAATCGCTACTTTGTTTTTAAAGATCTCCAGCATATTTGCCTCCATGTATTCTTTCGTTGGCTTGATCAACAAGTCTCCTGCATTGGCCAAACCGCCAAAAAGGATAAACGCCTCAGGGCTTGAGAAAGTCGTGAAATCAGCCAATGCCTTGCCTAATTTTTCTGCAGTAAAACGGAAACACTCATTTGCTAATGCATCACCTTCAATGGCATACTTATAGATCAACTTTGAAGTCAATTTTTCAGTGTTTACCACCTCGCGCAAAACTGATGGCTTATTCGACTTCCCTAAAAGTTCATAGGCAGTACGCACCAAACCAGTAGCCGAACAATAAGTTTCCAAACAGCCCAAACGACCACAACCACACTCACGACCACCGTGCTCTACACAAACGTGTCCGAGCTCTCCAGCAAAACCATCATGTCCGTAAACCAAATCACCGTTGATCACAACGCCTGAACCCAGACCCGTTCCCAAGGTAATCATGATATAGTTTTTCAATCCTTTGGCACATCCATAAATCGATTCTCCAAGCGCTGCAGCATTCGCATCGTTTGTCAATTTAATTACAGGATAATTGAATCGTTCAGAAAGCAACTTCGTCAATTCAACAACACCTTTCCATCTCAAATTAGGAGCAAACTCAATTGTTCCATTGTAGTAATTACCATTAGGCGCTCCGAGACCAATCCCCTGAATATCCAATTCAACATCTGTAGAAGCGATAATTCGCTCAATTTCAGCGGCCAAATCATCAATGTACAAGTTGATATCACTATGTCTATCAGTAGGAATATTCCCGCGTGTTAGCACAGTTCCTACCTCATCAACAATTCCAATAGCGGAGTTCGTTCCCCCAATGTCAATACCGATTGCTACCTTTTTCATACTTGTATAAAAAATCGTTTATTTTATGTGTAATAGATCAAATATAAGGCCGAAACCAAATGAAGCTTTGGCAATTTACCTGAATATAATAAGGTGTGAAAATTGGTCATTTTCCAGCCCATTTACTCAACAAGTACGTCAAATATTTTGATGATTTAAATCATCAAAAATCACGCCAAAACTTCCACATGCAAGTAAGTGATATTCGCAGAAAAAAACAGCATTTTTTGATAAAAATTAATTTAAAAAGGCCTTTTTGGCCAAATTTTGAAATTTACATATTTCTGCGGTACTGCCCCCCGACCTCATAAAGTGCTGCTGTTATTTGTCCTAAGCTACAGAATTTAACGGTTTCCATCAATTGATTGAACATATTTTCACCAGCAATAGCAGCCGCTTTTAAACGCTCGAGCTGTTGCTCACTTTCCCCAGACATGGCTTTTTGAAAATCATTCAGCATATTTATCTGATAGCGTTTTTCATCTGCTGTCGCTCGAATGACTTCTCCAGGAGTTTCAATTGGCGAACCTGTTGAGGAAAGAAAAGTATTGACTCCAATTAACGGTAGAGACCCATCGGCTTTCTTTTGCTCATAATGCATACTTTCCTCCTGAATCTTAGAACGTTGGTACATGGTTTCCATCGCACCCAGCACACCGCCCCGATCTGTCAGGCGGTCAAATTCAGCTAAAACAGCCTCTTCGACCAAATCTGTGAGCGCCTCAATGATAAACGCGCCCTGCAGCGGATTTTCATTTTTTGCTAAGCCAAGCTCTTTATTAATCACCAGCTGAATCGCCATTGCCCGACGCACAGATTCCTCCGTTGGAGTTGTAATCGCCTCATCGTACGCATTGGTATGTAGGCTATTGCAATTATCATAAATCGCATATAGGGCCTGCAAGGTTGTGCGGATATCATTGAAAGCAATATCCTGTGCATGAAGCGACCGACCCGAGGTCTGAATATGATATTTCAGTTTCTGCGCTCGGCTGTTTGCATGGTATTTATATTTCATCGCCTTGGCCCAAATTCTACGCGCCACACGTCCGATCACTGCATATTCGGGATCAATACCATTGCTGAAAAAGAACGACAGATTAGGGACGAAATCATCCACCTTCAGCCCCCGTGCCAAATAATATTCGACATAGGTAAAACCGTTAGCAAGCGTAAAGGCCAACTGTGTAATCGGATTGGCTCCTGCTTCGGCAATATGGTAACCAGATATTGAAACGGAATAGAAATTATTAATTTGGTGCGCTGTAAAATATAACTGCATATCCCCCATCAGTCGCAATGAGAAATCTGTCGAAAATATACAGGTATTTTGTGCCTGATCTTCCTTCAAAATATCCGCCTGAACTGTCCCCCTCACCTGAGACAACGTTTCGTCCCTGATTTGTCGGTATATCTCCTCGGGTAAAACATCGGAACCAGATACCCCTAACAAAAACGTCCCCAATCCGTCGTTTCCACTCGGAAGCGGTCCCTGATACGTCGGCTTTTTCTGTCCTCTGCGCTTAAAAATATCGTCCATTTTTTGTCGCACTTCAGACTCCAATCCATGCTGATGAATGTATTTCTCACAATTCTGATCAATTGCGGCATTCATAAAAAAGGCTGTTATCACTGCGGCAGGGCCATTAATAGTCATCGACACCGACGTCTTAGGGTCTGATAAATCAAAACCAGCATACAGTTTTTTGGCATCATCAAGACAACAAACAGAAACCCCAGAGTTTCCCACTTTTCCATAAATATCAGGTCTTTCTGCTGGGTCTGAGCCATATAGTGTAACGGAGTCAAAAGCGGTTGACAAGCGTTTGGCGGGTAAACCTGCACTAACATAATGAAAACGCCGATTGGTACGCTCAGGTCCCCCCTCACCAGCAAACATCCTCGTGGGATCCTCCCCTTCTCGCTTAAAAGGAAACACCCCCGCTGTATAAGGAAATCGACCAGGCAAATTTTCCTGACGTAACCACCGTAATCGATCACCAAATCCCTGATATGTCGGCATCAGTACTTTGGGCAACTTAGTGCCCGACAATGATAGGGTATAATTACTGACTTTAATCTTTTTGTTTCTAACCTGATATTCAACCTCTTCCCGACTATACTCCTCCGACAACGCCTCCCAGATAGATAATTCAGCCCAGTTCTCATGGTCCATTTTTTGTCGCAACTCGGCTATTTTTGTTTCAATCGTTGACAAATCAGGGAGCATTTCCTTCGTCATTTCCAGTGCCTGAACCTGCTGTGCTGTTTCACTGTCGCGTGCCACTTTGGTATTATAGTTTCTGATAACTTCTGCTATCTCAGACAAGTAACGGACGCGTGCAGGAGGAATAATTTCATTGCGACGTTTTATGGACTCCTCTTCCGTGACAGAATAGGTACGGCGATGGTTTTGCGACAATTTATGGACAATCTGCTGATAAGTATGCTCGACACCCTGCCCATTGAAATGAGAAGCGACGGTCATAAAAACGGGTAGTTGCTCGTCGGGCGTCTCCCAATCCTGATGATTTCTTCGGTATTGTTTGCGCAAATCTCGAAGTGCATCTTCAGCACCTCTTTTGTCGGCCTTATTCAGCACGATAAAGTCCGCAAAATCAAGCATATCTATTTTCTCTAACTGACTCGCTGCTCCATATTCTGGCGTCATGACATAGACCGTATGATCAGCAATATCCACCATTTCCGAGCTTGATTGACCAATACCCGAGCTTTCCAAAATGATGAAATCATAAGCCGCCACTTTTAGAATGTTCACCGCGTCCCTAATATGTCCACTTAACGCAACATTTTCAGCGCGAGTAGCCATGGATCGAAGATAAACCTGCTCATTATGAATACAATTCATTCTTATTCGATCGCCAAGCAGCGCCCCTCCTGTTCGCCTTCTACTGGGATCAACAGAAATAATCCCAATCATTTTGTCAGAATAATCCCTAATCAGTCGTCGTATAAGTTCATCTGTAACGGTAGATTTTCCCGCCCCACCTGTTCCGGTTATCCCAAGTACAGGAATGTTCGTTGATTCCGCTTGTTTATATAGCTCTTTGAGCGACAAATCATGGACCGAAATTTCATTTTCCACAGCAGAAATTGCTTTTGCGACTAAATAGGGATTCTTCACCGACAGATCATGGACGGAAATTTCATTTTCACCACGCGGAAAATCCGCCTTACGCACCAGATCATTGATCATGCCCTGCAAGCCCATTTTTCTGCCATCATCTGGAGAATAAATTTTTTTGATGCCGTATTGGTGTAGCTCAGTAATTTCATCGGGCAGAATAGTCCCCCCGCCACCACCAAAAATCAGAATATCCGCCGCTCCCTTTTCCGAAAGCAGGTCATACATATACTTAAAAAATTCCAAATGCCCCCCCTGATAGGAAGTAATGGCAATGGCCTGTGCATCCTCCTGAATGGCACAGTCAACAATCTCATTTACAGACCGATTATGACCAAGATGGATCACTTCTACCCCTGCATGTTGCATCAGCCGACGCATAATATTAATCGCAGCATCGTGCCCATCAAACAAGGAGGCAGCAGTAACAATACGTACAAAATTTTTAGGCTGATAAGGCTTCTCGGCTTTCATATAAGGGCTATTTTGGGTTCACTTCTAATATAAATTGATCATTTTCTGATCAAGTCGCAAACGTTAGAATAATTAATCTGCCCATTAAATTCAAAAATGATTTGATTCTGTTATCTTGCGCGACAAATTAGGGAGTACAACTATCTTTACAATATGAATACTGATCGTAACAATAAGCTACCCGCTCTTTTCTCCCCTGTAATTGCAGGAACCATGACATGGGGAAAGTGGGGTGCACAATTTAATACCAAGGAATATCTTGCCCTTATAGAGGCCTGTTTAGAAAATGGCATTGATACTTTTGACCATGCTGATATTTATGGAAATTACTCCACTGAACAGGAATTTGGGAAGGCCTTGGCGGATCACAGCAGCCTGAGATCCTCCATGAAGATTATTACAAAATGTGGTATTTGCATGCCTTGCGATGCTCGTCCAGCTTTTACTACAAAACATTATGATTACAGCGCAAAACATATTCGTTCCTCCGTTGAACAATCGCTGATGAATTTTAATACTGATTACCTTGATTTTTTACTTCTTCACCGACCAAGCCCCTTAGTGGACACCTCGGTTGTTGCAGAAGTTTTTGACGAACTCAAGCAAGAAGGTAAAGTGCTCCACTTTGGAGTTTCCAATTTTACACCCAGCCAATTTGAGCACCTTAACAGTCTTACACCGCTGTCCACCAACCAGGTAGAGTGCAATTTACTAAAGCCTGATGCATTTACAGACGGGACCTTTGATCAAGCCCGACAAAAAGGCTACCAGCCAACCATCTGGTCTCCTTTAGGCGGAGGGAAGTTATTCAAAGCGGAAAAAGGTGAACGAGAAAACAGGATCATTGACGCTGCTCAGCCCATCATGGAAAAATATGGTGTGCAACTCGATCAGCTACTGTTGATTTGGTTATGTCAGCATCCTGCACTACCTGTACCCGTGCTTGGAACAACAAAAATACAGCGATTGAAAGACGCCCTTGAAGGATTGCAACATCAATTAACGACCCAGGAATGGTTCGTATTGTATGAGGCTTATCTTGGCGAAGAAATTCCTTGATCGCATTAGGAACATCATAAAAGGTAGGCCATGATCAGTGATTATTCCATTTGCGGATAAACTAATTTTAATGGCTTACTTTTACTGATTACTGCATTTTTACATTATGAACCCACCCCAGTGGCTGGGGGATATAAACCATTTCGTGGATGCTCAATGCATACCGAAATATAAAATACTGGTGCTCAAATCATTAAAAGTTACATAAGTACCAAAAATTAAAACAAAATGGCTAAATTTTATATATACTTATCAAACGGAGCCATTTTGATTTATGAAGAATTTACAAAAACACGCCCTTCTACTCAATGCTGATTATAGTGCTTTGGCAGTATGTGACAGTTACAAGGCCTTTTTATTGGTATATTTGAATAAAGCTGAATTAGTCAATCAGGCTGAAGGAGAATATCTGCGCACCATTAACCATCGCTATCCGCTGCCGTCCATCATCAAGCTGAAAAATTATGTTAATGTCCCATTTCAGAAAGTGATTCTTTCTAAGCCCAATATATTCAAAAGGGACAATCATCAGTGTGTTTACTGTGACGAAACCAAGGACCTCACCCTTGACCACCTCATTCCTCGTTCGAAAGGCGGACCTTCCACCTGGAAAAACCTCGTAACAGCCTGTAAAAGATGCAATGCAAAAAAAGGAGATAGGAGCATTGAACAAGCCAATATGACTTTGCGCCATCAACCCTTTAGGCCCTCTTTTCTATTGATGCTTAAAAATACCATCAAGACCAATAAAAGCTGGCGCCAGTATCTTCAGTCCTCCTAAAATAAATCTGTAAGGTTTTCGGCTATTTTTATGGTTTTATCGTTCAATTAAATGATCAAACCCAAAAAATAAAGCCCAACAGCATGGTAAATGATTGCCCTAAACTTCTAATGGATAGCCTTGACCTGATTGGTAAAACGCCAATGGTTAAGGTAAATCGTATAGACACAGGCGTTTGTGATTTATACCTGAAAATGGAATCGCTCAACCCCGGTGGGTCTATAAAAGATCGAATTGGTTTGTCGATGATCATTGATGCCGAAGAAAAGGGGTATTTAAAACCTGGAGGAACCATTGTAGAAGCCACTGCTGGAAATACGGGCATTGGCTTGGCATTGGTCGCCGCTGTAAAAGGATACGAGTTAATTTTGGTGATTCCTGATAAAATGAGTCAGGAGAAAGTGCAGCACCTGCGTGCAATGGGCACTAAAATTATTATAACAAGATCTGATGTAAACAAAGGTCATCCAGCATATTACCAAGATTTAGCTAAAAAAATTGCCCAAGAAACCCCCAACGCCTATTATATCAATCAGTTTGAAAATAGCGCCAACCCTAAAGCACACTACACCACTACAGGTCCTGAAATTGCCGAGCAACTGCAAGGCAAGGTAGATGCGATTGTCGTAGGTGTAGGCTCTTCGGGAACGGTTACGGGCTTGAGCAAATATTTTAAAGCACACTATCCAGCGACTGAAATTATCCTTGCAGACCCAAAAGGCAGCATCATGGCGGACTTTATCAATAAAGGAAAGTTTGATCAGGCAGGCTCTTGGGTGGTCGAAGGAATCGGGGAGGATTTTGTTCCTGACATCGGTGATTTTTCGGCCGTAAGTGAAGCGATTACTGTCGATGATGAAACAAGCCTGAATACTGCACGGGAACTTCTTCGCAAGGAAGGTTTATTGGGTGGTTCTTCATCAGGAACACTCCTTGCAGCTGCCATCGCTTACTGTAAAGCGCAAACTTCACCTAAAAATGTCGTTACGTTTGTCTGCGACACAGGAAACAAATACCTGTCTAAAATGTACAATGATTTTTGGATGAAAGACCGAGGTTTTATCCGACAGGAACAATTCGGCGATTTAAGAGATCTCCTCTCTCGAAGGTATGACCTGGGGGAAGTGATTACCTTAAAAAAGGAAGATACCGTGGATATGGCCTTGAATAACATGAAGCTGTATGAAATATCTCAACTTCCAATCATGGATCAGGATAAGATTATCGGTATAGTGGATGAGTCCGATCTTTTGGTGGCATTAAACGATCAACAACTGAACTTTAATCATCCTGTGAGTAACTGTATGACTTCCGATCTGAAACTCATTAACAAAGAAGCAAGCCTAAGTGAGTTACAGTCATTGCTAAAACAGGGATTAACGGCTATACTGATCGATCAAGGCAAATTTCTCGGATTAATTACCCCAATTGATTTACTAAATTACATGAGAAAAACATTAAAATAACCTATATTGCTTACAAAATCTGAACATCAATCAATAACTTAATACGATCAACCATGAAAAAATTATTCATTCTAATTCCTGCGTTTATTTGTCTTACTTTCGCCAATGTTAATGCACAAAAGACCAATATTTCGAATGAAGAAATCCAAATGATTCACTCAGAAATTCAGTTGGAAAAAAAGGCTGTTTTTGTCGAAAATATGCAATTGAAGCCTGAGCACAGCGAGGCTTTTTGGGCTATTTATGCTGATTACGAAAAAGAAATGTCCAATTATTCTTTAGATGTTATCAAAAACTTAATCGCCTTTGCTGAGTTGGAAAAAGCAAAACTCTCAGCAGACCAACTTGATGAAGTTGCTAAAAACTACTTCAAAAAAGAAAAAAATATTCTGAAAATTCAAGAACGTTATTTCAAGCGCATTCAAAAAGAAATCAATGTTTATGTCGCTGTCAGATTCTTCCAAATTGAAAATGTTGTAGATACACAACTACGCATTGCTCAAGGCGTAAATACTCCTTTGGTAAAAGAATAAGAGTCCTAAAAAATAAAGGCTACCCTTTCGGTAGCCTTTATTTTTTTCAGTTTCGTAAATATTATGTAAAATAAACAGCTGCTATAATTAAACTTATCGCATGTAGTCTTGATACTAAGCAACTAAGCAACGACCTACTAATCAGCCGTTTACACTTTCTTTTTCTCCGCGTCCTTTATAAGTCTGTAATTGCAGGATTCCCTGATTCAACCAAATGCCATTCATGGCCAAAGCATACATTTCATCTTCCCCAGGAAATACTTCTACTTTGGATAAGAAAGAAACGCGGGCTTTAATTTTATCAACAAGGTAATCACTTTTTGCTAATCCACCTGTTAGTATTATGGCATCCACATTACCCGCAAAAATAGTGGCAAGGGAGCCGATCTCTTTACTCACCTGATAGGCCATCAATTCATAAAACTGAATAGCTGATTCATCTCCTTTTTCTGCAAGTTGTTCAATTTTATAGGCATCATTAGTCCCCAAATAAGCGACCATCCCACCGTGTCCAACAACCATCTTCAGCATTTCAGCCTCCGAATATTTTCCACTGAAGGCGGCACGAATCAAATCGCCTGCGGGTAAGCTCCCCGAACGCTCAGGTGAAACGGGCCCTTCTCCATCGAGTGCCTGATTAACATCCACGACCTTTCCATTTTGGTGTGCACCAACTGAAACGCCTCCGCCCATGTGAGCGATGATCAAGTTCATTTGGTCATAAGGCTTTTTAGTTATTCCTGCATAATGACGCGCCACGGCTTTATGATTGAGCGCATGAAAGATAGAACGACGCTTAAAATTTGGATGTCCTGTCAGCTTGGCAATTTCAGACATTTCATCGACCACCACAGGGTCTGCAATATAAGCCTTGATTCCTTTAGTGCTGGTTTTGGCAATTTCATGAGCAATTGAAGCGCCAAGATTGGAGGCATGCTGCAAATCACCATGAACCAAATCATAAAGCATATCCTCATTGACCTCATAAATCCCCGACGAAATTGGTTTCAACAGTCCACCACGACCAATGACCATATCTAAAGAATCAATCTCAATATTTGCCGCAGAAAGGCACTCCAAAATGGTGTGCTTGCGCAGTTCCATTTGATCAAAAATGGTGTCGAACTGATCCAGCTCCTCGCTTTGGTGTTTTATCGTTTCAGAGATCAAAACCAACTCTCCACTATAAACAGCAATTTTGGTTGAGGTAGATCCTGGGTTTAGGGTTAATATTTTTAAACTTTTCATGGGTCAATGTTTAATCTTTTAAAACAAGTGCTGCAGCAGCCAACATAATAGAGTTCAGTTTCGATTGTGGGCTGTCCGCACGCGAGGTCAATACTATAGGGCATTTGGCGCCTAAAATTACCGCCGCACTGGGGCTATGCCCGATAAACGCAAAGGCTTTATATAGTATATTACCTGAATCCAAATTTGGTGCCAAAAGCAGGTCTGCCTGTCCCGCTACATCAGAAGTGATTTTTTTATGCTGAGCACTTTCCATACTCACGGCATTGTCCAAGGCCAAAGGACCATCTATCACACAATTTTTAATCTGACCACGAAGATTCATTACCGTCAGTGCCGAGGCATCCAAGGTGGCTTGCATTGCAGGATTAACAACTTCAACAGCAGCTATGGCAGCTACTTTAGGCAATTCATAGCCTATTTTTCGCATGAAGCTCACTGAGTTTTCTACAATCGCTACCTTTTGGTTGAGATCAGGATCGATATTCATTGCAGCATCTGTAACTGCCACTACCCTATTTTGACTCGGCATCTCAAAAAATGCCAAATGAGACATCACTTTAGAAGCTTTCAGATTAAACGTCTTATCAAGAACACGCTTTAACAATGTACCCGTTGATATAAGGCCCTTCATTAGAATGTCAGCCTTACCTTCTGCTATATATGCAACGGCCTGATAAACGGCTTTATCATCATCGGGCTCATCAACAATTTCAACCTGATTGAAAACGAAATTATTTTGCTCAATAACCATCTTAATCTTATCCGCATCACCAACAAGGATAGGAAAAACATAGCCAGCACTCGCCGCCTCACTCACCGCCGCCAAAACATAATCATCTGCAGCTACTGCGACCACTAAACGAGGTTTAATGGATGCATCGATTAACAGTTGGCTCAAATCTGATAATTTCGTTAAACTCATTATCGTTAGGTTTTAGTTTGAATCGTAATTAAAAACTTTAAAATACAAAATAAAGTGCATATAAATTGGGCCGCAAAACCAACTAATATTTCGCTAAGACGCCTAATTCCATATGCTTAAAGCGTAGCAAACGGACACCTTTCCATCAACAAAATACTGATCATTACTTTTTGCCAAATTTTATTTCGCTCAATTGATATATCAAAAAATTCTGTCTTTTTCTTCAGAACGAGACTCTTGATAACTTCCGAATTTATCGCCAAGCAATCAAATCAAGCCAATAGTTAAAGTCTGCAACAATTAAAGTGGTAAATTTTACCACTTCATGAACAGCCCCTTTTCTCATTAAGCCCTGTCAATTTAGAATAATAAGACAAGGGTAAAAGCAAAGCCTCACTAATATCCATTAGCAATTCATTCCTTGAGGGATTTAAATACGATGGCAGATTTCGGAAGTCTTGCAATACGCAGTTTGAAAAGGAGTATTCAGTAGCGAATGAAAAATCTGTATGATTCTGCGACATTTACGGACAATAGAAAATCATGAATAATTTAGGGATCTAACCACTATTCTTCTTCAAAGATCGCTATTCCCACGCAAAAGGCCCATATACAAAACCGCAGTAACTCGGAATAGACACAGCATTATTTAGCAGAAATCAAAGTGGTAAATTTTGCCACTTCACAAATAGAAGAGGTTGTTTGAAACGATAGCACTATCGGTTCTTTAGCCATAAGGTGCCAAAGTCAAGATAGGGTAGGAGCATTACATACATTTCTACATAGAAAGTCAAAAAATTTGGAGTGCCTAACGTGACGAGGATAATCTATTGCGGGAAAGAAAATTGTAGTTGTAGCCTACCATCTGAGAACATCGCAACAGTAGCAAAGCACTTGCCTTTCTACAGAAGTCTAATTCATTTATCACACCCAAAAACGTGTAAATTGTAATATGGTAGATCGAATTTCAAGTGGTAAATTTTACCACTTCACCAAAGCACGCCTCGGCACCTCAATGAAAATAGGTATCGATTCAGAAAAATAAAACGATACCACTCCAATAATTTAATCAGGAGAAAGCACCTTCACGACCAAATCAAACACCCATTATTGAAGTGGTAAAATTTACCACTTCAATAATTATTTGGAAATCGTATGCGATTTAATGGAAAAACGATGAATTTTTACGAATCAAAAGAAAACTTTTCTTGACAAGGAGTGAGAATAAAAACAAAATTTATACCTTTATAATCTCCAAAGCAGGACAGCCAAAAAAGTTCTCAGAACAAAAATAGAGCTACAATTCGTATCGTAAAGTGGTAAATTTTACCACTTCATCCCAAAAGCATTTTTCAGCGATTTTTATAAATCATCTTTTGAGGAAGCAATTGCAGCAGTAGCGATCAAGGCAAGTCGATGAGTAAGCCGATTCATTTTAAATATAATGACAAAGAAACAACCCATTATTTTAGCATTTGCCAACCGCAAAGGGGGAGTGGCAAAAACAACAAGTGTCGCCAGTATGGGCGCATGCTTAGCCAAATTAGGATACCGTACCTTGATCATGGATTTGGACTCGCAGGGCAACCTTTCCAATGGTTTGGGCTTTGAAATGTCTGATGACCGAAACATCACGTCAGTATTCCGAAAAAATTACAAGCTCGAAGACATCATTATTTCATTGGAGGAAAACCTGCACATGACTTGCAGTAACGATTCTCTTGCTGATTATGAAACAGAATTGAACGCAAGCCTGGGCCGAGAATTTAAGCTCAAAAAAACCATTGCCGAAATTCATGACAAATATGATTTCATTTTATTGGATTGCCCTCCATCGCTTGGAATCATAACCGTTAATGCATTGGTCGCAGCAAGCCGCGTGATTGTGCCTTTGCATGCACAAAAATACAGCCTCGATGGATTACGTAAAGTCATTTCCATTATTGAGGAAATAAAAGATGCTGGTGCGAATAATGAATTGGCTTTGGCGGGTGCTTTTTTCACTCAGTATAATAGCCGTGCAGTCCTTTCACAGGAAGCCGTGAATCAGGTAAGCGAACTGATTGGAGATGATCTATTGATGAAAACCAATATCCGTCAGAATATCTCCCTGGCTGAATCTGTAGAAATAGGGCAACATATTCTTGATTATGCACCGACTTCCAACGGGGCAAAAGATTACCTCAACTTAACAAAAGAATTGGTCGAAACTTTTAATTGATTCTGATTTTATGGCAAAAAAATTCCAAATGGCTAAAGAAAAGAATGTTGCAAAAAAAGCAACTTCTAATTTCTTGGGAGACTCGAAGGAGGTGATAAAGAGTAATATCATCATCAATGACGAGCTCAAGCAAATGATTCCTGCGCTACAAAAAGAAGAGTATGAGCAGTTGGAGGCGAATATCCTTGAGGAAGGACTTAGGGAACCGATATTAATTTGGAAAACAGAAGGCCAATATGTGCTCGTGGATGGTCATAACCGTTACAGCATCACCCAAAAACACCAACTTCATTTTGACTTCAAGCTTCTTGAGTTTAAAAATATGGAGGCGGCTAAAGACTGGATGATCAATAATCAGCTTGGCCGAAGAAACCTCACTGACGAGCAACGTGCCTATTTTATAGGCTTGCGCTATCAGCGAGAAAAGGGGACACAAGGTGGGCAAAAGAGAACGGGAGACCAACACCAGGTTGCTACTTCAGTAAAAACGGAGGTGCGTCTTGCCGAGGAATACAAGACTTCACCGAAATCTGTCAGGAATAATGCGGACTATGCCACAGGCGTTGATCTGATTGGAAAGACTGACCCAGCCCTGAAGGAGTCTATCCTTTCGGGGGATACAAAAATTCGAAAATCAGATGTCCAAGGCCTTGCAAAACTTACCGAAACTGAAGTTAAAGAGCAGGCTGAAACTATTCAACAACTGATCAGCAAGCATAAACCTCAGAAAAAACCATCGGTTAAAAAGACACTTACGCCTACTGATATTAAGAAAAAAGAAATCAACAAAGTATTACGCCGCATTGATTCAAACTCAACGCCAGAAGACTTTCACCAGCTTCGTAACTTAATTGATCAATTACAAGAAATTACAAACTCACCAACATAAAAAAAGGGATTTCAATGTAGTATTGAAATCCCTTTTTATTTTATCAGCTGATCTTAAACATAAAGATCGGCGTCGATATTTACACTCTCAAAAATTTTCTTGGTAATCAAGGTTGTCGCTCCAAGACAGCCCGCCCTAACATCAATATCAGAAATTACGATGTCCACATCATCCTTCATCTCCGTAAGCGAACTGTGCATAATTGCCGACCGAATAGGGTAGAGTAGGGCGTCTCCCATTTGAGAAAGTTTACCACTTAAAATGACCTTTTCAAGATTCAAAAGGTTAATCAAAGTACCAATGCTCTTTCCAATATATTTACCCGCTTCTTCTACAAGCTCCAGACTAAACTGATCTCCGCGCTGAACTGCATCCAATAAATCTTCCAGTACGATCTGGTCAAAATCTCCATGATACTTTTTGGCAATGATACTTGGCCGACCTTCTTTCAGTAACCGGACAGCTTTATTGATCAGCCCTCGCCCTGAAGCCACGGTTTCCAGGCAACCAATCTTTCCACAAGAACAAATATCGCCACCTTCAACAACGCGAATATGACCAATTTCCCCTGCAAGACCAGAATGCCCACCATAGAGTTCACCTCCGAGAATCAACCCCATACCTATTCCCCAGTCAAGGTGAATACAGCCAGCATCTTCCGTTTCCTTGGCTTTTCCAAAGTACTTCTCGCCCAGGGTAACCGCATTCACATTGTTTTCCAGTGCCACCTCGAAACCAAGTTTTTCCTGTAACAACTCCTGAAGCGAAGAGGTGGAATCTTTAAAATAAGTCAGCGACTTACCACTTTTCGCATTGACCAAACCCGAGATTGCAAAACCAACCCCGAGGATTTTATCCCTTGGGATCTCATTTTTGGAAATCAATTCATCAATCCGGTTTGAAAGCGTATTGATCGTATTTTCCTCATCATTCAAATCAACACTCGCATATTCAATAAAATCCAGCTCTTCTTCTTTAAGGTTCAGCAGAATCATACGCGATTTACGCGCACCAAGAGTAATACCCAAAGTATATCCTCCCGTAGGATTCAACTGATAGAGGGTCGCCGGACGGCCAACCTTGGAGTTCTGCACTTCAGCAACCACAATATAGCCTTCATCAGCCAACTCTTTGGTCAGCGAAGAGGCCATCGGAAGCGTCAACTGCGTCTCATTAGCAATGTCAGATGGAGACAATAGGGGATGAGCGCGAAAAAACCTTAAAATCTGGTTTTTCCGTATCTGCTTTTTTATAGATATTTTACTAACAGATGGGTCCATTTAGATGTTATATAGTCGATGATCCCTGTAATTAGCGATCATTTCAATCAAAATAAATTAATAATTCTCAAAATAGCCTTAAATATTCCCAAATCCAATGAATAAAATTGCTTTTTTTATTTAATACGGCCTAATTCTATCCATTTTTAATTTAAAACTGTTGGTTTTGCTTATTTTTTTAGATACCTTCGTAATGAAGGGGGAATATTAACCCTTTAATTAATAAAGAAGCTTATTTAATATAATCATATAACATAATGGAGACGCAATTCAATACTTTAAATGAAAACGAGTTGGGTTTAAACATGGAAAACTTCCTAACAGATCGGGAATTTGAACATTTAAACACTACCATTTATGAAGATGCCAAAACAGGTTCTAAATGGATTGCTCAGGAAATTATTTCTTTGATCAAAAAACGCCAGCAGGAAAACAAAACGGTTGTCTTGGGTTTGGCCACGGGTTCGTCTCCATTGAAAGTTTATGAAGAATTAATCCGCGCACATAAAGAGGACGGGTTAAGCTTTGAAAATGTCATCACATTCAACCTTGATGAATATTATCCGATGTTACCTGAATCGGTACATTCATATGTTCGATTCATGAAAGAAAACCTTTTCGATCATATCGACATCAAGGAAGAAAATACACACCTTCCTGATGGAACATTAAGTATGGAAGAGGTGCCTGAATTCTGCCGAAATTATGAATTACAAATTCGCCAGGCAGGAGGAATAGACATCCAACTTTTGGGTATTGGCCGAACAGGACACATTGGTTTCAATGAGCCAGGTTCTGGTATTCGTTCAAGAACAAGAATGGTTACACTCGATCAGTTAACCAGAAGAGATGCCGCGCCAAGTTTTGGTGGGATAAATAATGTACCCCGCCGCGCAATTACGATGGGGGTGGGCTCGATTATGGAAGCCCGAAAAATTTTACTAATGGCCTGGGGTAACGGAAAAGCACCAATTATCCGTGAGGCAGTTGAAGGTCCGATTACAGAAAGTGTTCCGACCACTTTTCTTCAGGAACACCCTAATGTAGATGTTATTCTGGACGAAGCAGCGGCGGAGAAATTGACCCGAATTGATTTCCCTTGGCTTGTTCGTGATATTGTCTGGACTGATGCCATGATTAAGAAAGCGGTTTGCCATTTATCCATTTCTTTGGGAAAACCAGTTTTAAAACTTACAACTGAAGATTATAACGAGCATGGCTTGGATCAGCTCGTAACCATTTACGGCCCGGTGCACGATATTAATATCAAGGTTTTCAACATGCTTCAGCATACCATCACAGGTTGGCCTGGAGGAAAACCGAATGCTGATGACTCACAACGTCCCGAAAGAGCTCAGCCGGAATCAAAAAGGGTATTGGTATTTTCGCCACATCCCGACGATGATGTGATTTCAATGGGAGGTACCATTCAGCGATTGGTAGATCAGGGCCATGAAGTACATATCGCCTACCAAACATCGGGTAATATTGCCGTGATGGATGATGATGCCCGCCGTTTTGCAAAATTCACCAAAGCTTTCAATGATCGCTTCAAGATTTCAACACAGGAATCCTGCTCTTTGCATAAAGAAATTATCGGTTTCCTTGACATGAAAGAAACGGGTGATATTGATACGCCAAGTGTTCGATCGATCAAAACCTCTATCCGTCAGGAAGAATCTATCGCAGCCTGTCGTTATATAGGAATTGAAGAATCACGTGTTCATTTTCTCAACCTTCCATTTTATGAAACTGGTCGGGTGAAAAAATTGCCTCTTGGCGACAATGATATTCAGATCATTACAGATATCATTCAGGAGATTCAACCGCATCAAATTTATGCAGCAGGTGATTTGGCCGACCCACATGGCACACACCGTGTATGTCTTGATGGTATTTTTGCAGCATTAAATGGGCTGAAAAATGAAGAGTCTATGCAAAATTGTTGGGTTTGGTTGTACCGTGGTGCATGGCACGAATGGCCAATCAACGAAATTGAAATGGCAGTACCAATGAGCCCTTACCAAGTTTTGCGTAAGCGTAAATCAATTTTCTACCATGAATCTCAAAAAGACGGCGTTGTTTTTCAAGGTTCTGACTCAAGAGAATTTTGGCAACGTGCCGAGGAGCGAAATAAAGAAACTGCTGACCTGTACAATCAGTTAGGGTTGGCTGAATATGAAGCAATGGAAGCGTTTGTTCGTTACCATTTTATAGATTAATTCACATTGCACAATTGTTCGAAAGAACACACATTTTCTCGAGCCACTCATCGCACAAATGAGTGGCTTTTTTTTGCTAACAATTTTAGATACTGATAATCCCTTACTCGCTGCGCCAATTAAGGGACTAATTTTTACGCATATCCCTAATCCGTACACCTTAACGCAAAGTACTCATTTACAGCTGTTTAATTTTTACACCAAATATAATTTGGTGAAATTAAATCACAATATTCTGATCTAAAGCACTTTACGAAAGTGCTGATTTGAAAAATTCGAGCGACAAAAAAAGGAGCATGAAAATGCTCCTTAATTACTGAGGCCGACAAAGCCACAATTTCTTATATCCATCTTGGAATACGGTCATCATACTGACTCCGCACAACATTCAAGATTTCTAACCATTAATTTAAATACACTATAGGGCATCCCAGTCAAAATCATGATGCTTCTGCGCATAATATTTAACACCTTCTTTCAAATATGCCTGATGCTCCTTGGTTCCAATTTGCCCGATAATCCATCTGCCAAAATACTTCTTCGCTTCTGCTGAGGGCTTATTTTTGTTCCATTCCTCCAAAAATTTACGCTCATAAGCAGAGGCATCTGAATTTAGATAAGCCACATAATTGGGGTACTGCCCGAAAATATTTTCATTCAAATATTGAAAACAGAGATCCTTCCAGAATTTATCAAATTCTTTCGAAATCGCATCTTGTTTTTTCTTATGCAGCACTTTTGC
Source organism: uncultured Persicobacter sp. (assembly GCA_947498325.1). Taxonomy (GTDB): domain Bacteria; phylum Bacteroidota; class Bacteroidia; order Cytophagales; family Cyclobacteriaceae; genus Persicobacter; species Persicobacter psychrovividus. The sequence continues at coordinate 44,156 of CANMKE010000021.1, read as the reverse complement.
GGTCCGCGCCTGTTGTTCTTTCTGCTTATTTTGCACATAAGCAGACTGGGCATCCGAAGCTTTCGCAGTCGCATTTGCGGGCTCTTTCAATTGGTAATCATCCTTTAAGGCCATCGTTAAATACCCAATAGGACTACTGACATTGGCGGCTTGCTGCACCACAAAGACCTTTTTATGTACCTGAATGAGGCCATACTGGCGAATTAGATGAGAAATAGCCTCAAGCGCCTTTTGTTGTTCAGCCTTATTTTTGGCCTTAAACCCTATGGCAGCAAGAATTTCCTCATCCTCCGACAGATTAGGGATTGGCACAACCTCTTCGGCGGACACCTTATCAAAATTCAACGCAGCCTGATTAGCAGCAGGCTCTTCAATATTCACCTTGCCCATTTCAGCGGCAGCAGCATCAGAAACTAAAGCATTCCCTTTTTTGGACATATAGAAGATAATGTCCGTTACTGATCGTCCACGTCTTTTGATCTCATATTCCACAAACATCCCAGAGGGTTCGTAAGAATTGATATCATGAACAGCAGGCTCAATCACCCGCCGTTTAAGGTCAGAAAATCGCTTATACTTATCCTCAACATTTAATAAATTCTTGAAGCTGTCAAGGGTGAAATTCCTTTTATTAATATTTGGAAAATACTGAATCAGCAGCTCATAAAGCCTGAAACTGTGACCACTAACGAATCCCCAACAATTTATTGGCTTATAAGCGGTGTATTCTCCGGCATTCAACTGCAGGAAAAATGGCTTCATTTCCTGCGCAAATCGAATCTTGATAAAGTCTTCTCCTTCATTCCCCTCCGCTTTAGTTACAAACGGAAAAGCCACCCAGTGTTTGCCTTTCTGAATATATACAGAAGAGTTGGTCAGCCCTACAGCTGCCTCACGAGCCTGATTGTACTTATCCGATATTTTATCTCCCTTTTTAAGATCAAAAAGTTCACGTAAACCAATGCAACACTCATTAAATTCGGTGTCATCTTTGCGAATCTGAGCAGCAGTTAATAATATCAAACGCCACTGCAAAGGACTCAATGTATGTTTTGAATTGATAAGCTTATTCGACTTAACAATTTTGTAGTTTTTTATTCCTGCTACGGAACGATCAGTGATATTCATAATCTGTCGCATTCGTTTCAAAATCGAAACTACGACATTGTAGGGATATTCCAAAATAAATCCGACAGAACATGAACACAGAAGAGTCTATCAACACAAATTGCTGTAAAACCCAAATCAATATTATGCGACAGAAAAGGTAGGCTGGAAAGTTATTACGACAGAAAAGGAACAACTAATTAAATAATTTAATATCCAGTATCAATAAAACACAATTCGTCAAAATTTTTCTACACACAAAATTTACAACAATCCCTATAATGTCTATCTAAATACCTAAAATGTCCGTGATGTTCATGATACGTCAGACTTTATCCACAATACGTCGTACCAATTACCTACTATGTCACGCCAAATACATGATCTGTCGCGCAGATTACCTACTATGTCGTAATAGCCCTTTCTAACCATCTGTATATCAAAAGGATACAAAGCCTAAAACAATTAAAACAGTTAAAACAAAATAAAACAATACAAAACACACCGATTGATTTTGTCTTTCAGATGAATTTAAATATTGGGATATTGCTTTAAAAAGTAAATTAAAGGGACGTACCTATTTTGTCGCGGACAATTGAGAGCTTTCTTTTTTAGGTGCGACGGAACATGAATCAAGCTACCTGTTTTGTCACCTCTAAACTTATTGCAACACAAATGTTTGGGAGCGTCTTTAAAAATAAATAAAATAGGCGGTTAAGCGAATGTTATCATCAAGCTGATATCTTAAAGCAATGGTAATTTTTGCACAAAAATTTATTCACGGGTAGGTTGTAACATTGTCATTGTAATTTTAGATACATGATGGAATCAATACAACATAAAGTTTTGGTAGTGGATGATGAAGAAGACATCCGCGATTTACTGGAGTATAATTTAAAAAATGCAGGCTATGCCATTGAAACTGCCGCAGATGGGATTGAAGCCGTTGAGCGTGCGAGGGTGTTCAAACCAGATTTGATTTTGCTTGATATAATGATGCCGAATATGGATGGCATTGAGGCTTGCAGGCAACTGAGAAATAATCCTGAGATTGATCAGGCATTGATTGTATTTTTAACAGCGCGTTCTGAAGAGTATTCAGAGGTTGCAGCCTTCGATATGGGGGCAAACGACTATATTATCAAACCTGTGAAGCCACGTGCGCTTAAAAGAAGAATAGAGGCCCTCCTGGAGCGTACTTCTCCCAAAACGATGGATGCGCAGGATGTATTGACGTTTCCCTCGCTACGCATTGATAAAACGAGTTACACCGTGGAGACGCATGGAGAAAAGCTGCCGCTTCCAAAGAAAGAGTTTGAGTTGCTTTATACACTTGCGCAATCACCAGGAAAAATACTCTCAAGGGATGAGTTATTAAGGGATATCTGGGGAACAGATGTGTATATCCTTCCTCGAACTGTGGATGTGCATGTGCGGAAGGTTCGTGAGAAGATTGGCAATGACCTGATCGTGACCATTAAAGGGGTAGGCTATAAATTTAATGATAACATAAATTAAGAGGATCATTCATAATTTTTTTTACTGACTCTTTTTCAGTAAGTTAGGTTTTTGTTGAGATCAGAAACATCAATTTCAAAAGAAAATTTTAACCTTTATCATCCTATATTAAACATTTTTATTGACAGTTAGATTATATACATGAGCGGATTTTGAACCTCACCTTTTGAGATGGTTCAATTTTTGTTATAATTTCTACCAAATTGAATCGACATCAAATTAACTGTTAATACTATGAGCAATAATGAATCTGTGCCTTCGTTAAAAGAAATGAAGGACCTTATCACAAAATATCAGGAAATGATTGAGCACCTTCCTTCAATGATTGCGGAATTGCCGATCAAGCAAACCGATATTGTCAAAGGAATGGGCATCAGCTATCAGTCTTACAATAAGAAGATGAAAGCGGTGGATAGGATGAATCCGAAAGAAGTAGTGAAAATAATTGATGTTATTGAAGCTGAAATTCAAAAGAGGATCTCCTACATGAACGAGATTATTAAAGACTAAAACATCAGAAAGGCCATTTAAGGGTTCTGTTCTTATAAATGAATAACATGTACAGCTTCAGTTTGAAGCTGTTTTTTTTTTGCGTATTGCGAATTGTTGATTAATTTTTATTAGTGCAGTTCTTATTCCGCACTAAAGTAATTATTATTGCCTCAAACCAATAATCGCTCTAAAAGTCCCATTATGATAGATCCAAAAATAAAAACGATAGCCTTTGATGCTGATGATACGCTGTGGGTAAACGAAACCATATTCGATGCCACACAAGAACGTTTTTTCAAGCTTTTGGAACAGTACGTTCCTGAAGAAGTGCTGCGGAAGCATTTGTTTCAAACGGAAATCAAAAACCTCAAGTATTTTGGTTACGGTGTGAAGGGTTTTATTCTTTCAATGATTGAAACTGCCGTTGAACTTACCGAAGGCTTGGTAAGAGGAGGGGACATTCAGCAGATCATTGACTGGGGTCGAGAAATGATTGAACATCCCGTTGAAAATATTGAAGGCGTTGAGCAGGCCCTAAAAACCCTCTCTCAGCACTATCAACTCATGGTTATTACCAAAGGTGATTTATTAGACCAAGAAAGCAAGTTAGCCCGTTCAGGGCTGGCAGATTATTTTGATAAAGTTGAAATTGTATCAGACAAGACTGCGGCACAGTATCAGGAAATACTCAACCGTCATGATATTAAGGCGGAAGAGTTTCTGATGATTGGCAATTCTTTGAAATCGGATGTTCTTCCTGTTCTTGAAATCGGTGGCCAAGCGGTACATATTCCATTTTCAAGCACTTGGGAACATGAAACAGTAGCTCCTGCTGAGGAAAACCACCATCAAATTGTTGCTTTTGCTTCTGTTACAGAATTTGTGAAAACAATTGGATAAGTTTTTTTCATAATAAAAAATATAAATACGGTTCAACTTCTCTACTTGCAAAAAATTGCCTATTTTTGAGTAACAGCAATTTGCAGGTTGAACAGTGGAAATGCGGGTACGCGAAGTTTCGTACCCGTTTTTTTATGTCCAATTTTTCAAATTGTATTTTTTTGCTTTAGATTGTCAATAAAATACTTTTGTTTAGGTAAAATTATTATTATTTTTAAGGACAGGATGTTACTTATTCATACCATTCCTATCAGATAGCGATAGTCAATTGTTCTGAACAAAAAAACTGAACTTCGCTTATTTGATTTGATCTCAAACAGAATTACATATTTATTCTGTTAAATTATGGTTGTAATAATTTAAATTTCTGAATAAATATTGTTTGAGTATTAAACAATATTTTTGTATGTCATTGGTTTTTAAGGTGTTGAGTGTTTGTTGCGGTTAAGGATGGAGGTGGGGTTAATAATGCGTTTACTCAATTTGCTGATCAATAGATTAAACTTTTGGTATACATATATGTGTAATGATAGTCAGTTAACTTCAAGATATTTTGATGGAAAAAATCTCAAAAGCCTCAAATCATCAATATTGGGATGCCAAATGGATAGAGCGATATGAAGAGCTAAAAGCTTTTTATGAGGAACATGGGCACTCTAAAGTGCCTCATGGTGATGCCAAGTTTTCAAAATTATATCTGTGGTGTAAAAACCAGCGAAGGTTCTCTCGTACCCGCTCGGTTTTTTCCCAGGAGAAGCGCGATCTTTTGGAAGCGATTAATTTTGATTGGGGTTACCGAACAGCCGATAAGTTCGAAGAGAACATCGGTAAGTTGATCGACTATAAAGAAAAATATGGGACGACGCACGTTTCCCAGACCTTATGGCCCCGTGGTTCTGATCTTTACAAATTGAGTCGGTTTGTGAATGAACAGCGCAGATTGTATAAAGAAAACAGAATGCCGCTGGATCGGATCAAGCGGCTTGAGGATATCGGTTTTTCGTGGAATGTACTGGAGGACTATTGGGAGAAAATGTTCCTCAAAATGAAACGCTTCTACAAGAAACATGGCCACTTCAACGTCCCTACTTCTGAGAAGAAGCTTTATGCATGGATGTATAATCAAATAAAGCGGACACGAACGCCCCTTCAGTTACAGGCACTCGAAAGTATCAACTTTCCATTTGAACTGAAAAGGGAGCGTTTGAAAAATGCGCTCAGCGAAATGGAAAAGATTGATATTAAGCGGCAGGCCTCTGAATTTAAAAGCCGAAAACGGCAAGAACGGATCGAGAATGAAATGCTTGAAGAATTATAAATTTGCCTTACAAATGATACCACCAACCTTTGGTGGTATTTTTTTGTCCCAAACCATTGTCCTATTTTTATGATTAGCACTATTTCGGGTTTTGTTTCGGGATAGTAATTATTATAATTGGATTAGAATACAAATAAATATCGATACGATATAGTGATTAAAATGGCTGTTGATTCAGCTCCAACCATTAGTTAGTGCTGTTAATCAACTGATTGAGTTAGTTTTTCTAATCTGCTATTAACGATTTACTTAGTTGTTTGATTTTGAATTTTGTGATTATAGCGTGACTTGAACATCTTGTACATTATTTATAAGCCATAGCCCACATGTTATTACGGTGAGTGAATGGTTAATTCGAAGATAATTAAGTTATGATATCGAGAACGAAGAAGTCACTAATTTTACAACGAGCCATAAATGTAATTGCTGCCAAAGGTTATGATGGAGCATCAACTCGAGCGATTGCGCAGAGTGCCAATGTAAGCCAGGGAATGCTGAATTACTATTTTGGCTCCAAGGAGGCGATTCTCAATGAATCCATAGTAATGTATCAGAAAAGAGTCAGTGACCTGATGAACTCCTGTAAGTCTGAAGATTTGACCGCGCAGTCTTTTACAGAGAATTGTATTGCACTGCTGGAGTTATTTATTGAATTGCGGCCATTGTTAAAAGTGGTTCAGATTGAGCAACATCTCAATGCGCGGCCAATGTTGTGCGCTCGGGCAATCGGTGTTACAGAATCAATTCTTGCAGGTCTGAACGAACAATTGCTGAAAGTTACCCTGAAATATAATATAGACCTGAGGATAAGCCCCACTTTCTTTGTGTCGATCATATATAGTGCAATACTTAATTTTGCATTAAGTGGTAAGGCGATCTTCCATTTCCCGAATCAAACAATTGAAGAATCAGCTCAAAGCGATAGTCCGCATTTTATTGCCAATCTTAAAAAAATGATCGATGAATCGGTATTGAACACAGATTTAAGTGTCGTCGATAACTGATATTGTGGATTCAGTGCGTGTTATTCTTTTTGATGTCCCTTTTTCCTTAGAGGCTCAGTAAGGAGAACTTAATGAAGAGGCAATATTTGGAGGGAATGGTGGGCATTTTATGTAGCACAATTGAGGACCTTTTTGGTGCTTCCTATTAAAAACAGGCCAATGATTGATGTCAAATATTGGTACATTTTTTTATGCAGCCCAAGCTTATCATCAATCATCAGACCCTGGTAACAACTGTAGAAAATTGATAAATTTAATCCTCCCAATTCTTAACCTTCATTTTTTTACGACCAAACTGCAGGTTTATACCTGTAGATAGTGCGAAATTATTGGTTTGGTGTGGTCGCAGTGGCGCAAGTATATTATCTGTCAGCATGTAAAGTTGTACCGCTCCAATATTCCATCGAAATCCTGCGCCAATATTATCATAGCTATTATTAATTGCTGTCCAGTTAACAATCATGGAAAAGGCTGAGCCAAGGTAAAAATTATAGAAAGTGCTGATACCTGCATTCCATGATCCTTGATGAAACTCATTAATGGAGGTTAGGCCTACGCGGTGCCGCTTGGATAGCTGGTAATCAATACTGATCATATTTCTGATCGGTAAGGTTGCAGTGTGCTTTTTATTTTGGACGGAGTCTAATTGCAAAACCTCCTCGAATTGGTCGGTAACTTCTTCTAAAAAATCCACATCACTGCCATCAGACTCACTCTTGATATTCAGGAAGCGATCCAAATCAATTCCATTTTGGTCAATTGCACTTTTTGAAAAAGTAATTTCTTCTGTTTGCTGATCCCATTGGATAGCGCCCATATCTTTAACGACAGCACTGATGGTCACCTTTTCGGTCAGCTGATAATTGATTCCCAAATCTATGGCTACGCCATAATTTCCATTTGGAGAAATGGCGGAAAGAATCTCGTCACCATGCGCGGAATTGTCAGAAATATTGGAGGTATTGATCACCCCGTCGCTGGAATGCACCTTGTTTCGGTTGGCACGGGCATCGCTTTCAATGGTCACACTCATGTCATTGGTGCTCACATTATACATGCCCCAAAGAAAGCTACCTTTCAGCCCGATGGTCAGGCGTTCGCCTATTTTTCTTCCAAAACCCATCGATGCTTGCCCATAAACTATATTAGAGGTGGAAATATTTCCTGTCGTTACTTTTGTATATTGACCGCCAGCAAGTTCTTCCTCCGTAAAGCCATTGCCATTAATGGCAAGGTCGATGAGGGATTGCGAAACTTGGTGCTGTGCGTAAAATCGGGTACCAGCACTGAAAGAAAATGCCGTTTTCCCATTGGAATAAGCAATAAATATGGGCGTGAAATTTCCTGAGAAACGGTTTTCAAAATCTTCCCCTGATCTTATTTTATAATTGTTTGCATTAATGTTCAACGTTTGCGTTTCTTGATCATAGGTGCCAATATCAGTGGGTTTCAGTCCAAAACGCCCTTGAATATTCAATTGGCTTATGGGTAACCCGATGGTGAATTTGGCAGCGGGGATGAATGCAGGATTCATCTGAAAAGCTGTTGCATTACTCTGAGGGTCAAACTGATAGAGGGTTTGCTGATTTTGAGCATGAGTATTGTAGAACACTCCAAAAGCCATAATGAGGAATAGAAAGTATTTCATGGGTTGATGCGGGTTGGAGGTTATAAGTCGGTAATTTTCATGCTGACGTTCAGCCCTATCTTTATATCGATATTCTGATCGGCGACAAATTTGGACTTTTGTAACGATTGATCGGTACGCGTATCGAATGTAAAGTAGGTATTGATCTTTTTAGCCTGAGAGAGCGCAAAAAGGGTGGTTTTATCAATATTCGTATGGCTGATAGATTCCTGCGGTGTTCCATCAAAGGAACCGACAATCAGTTTGCCCGCGGCGGGAAAGAGCGTAGCCAGAGGCTGATCATTCTCACCGATAAAAACAAACTGCAGTGCAATATTGGAGGGGATCGTCGTGGTTGTGTTGATGATGATCGAAGCACTTTGTATCGCTGCGGTATCGACGTCAATCTCATTAATTTCAGTGGATTGATCGTAAATGAAGGTATCAAAAGACATTTCAAGCGGAATTTCAATATCCACAGTACCATCAATTCCCCCATGGCTGGAAAAGAAGTTCAACTCTTCGCCTTCACTGGCATTATGTGGTACCGAGGTGGCGTCGATGGCCACGGCTATGGAGGTGGGGAAGGTGTTTAGTAAATCAGTAATATTGCTGTTATCGCGATGGAAAGTAAAAATTGTACTCGCTTCGTCGCCAATATTAGCAGCACGATGAATCAGTAATTCCTCGGTATGGTTTAAAGCGGTTTGCGTATCATCACGGCTGCCTGCCAATTGCAGGTCAACATCCAGATTTGCCCCAAATTTGTTTGTAATATTTACGGTCATTTTCGATGAAGCTAGCTTGATCTGATCAGGCTCCATCTCTTTCATGAATTCCAGGTTAATAGGCGCAAGCTCGAGCAAATCATTTTTTTGGCCGAGGTAGCCGTAAATGTGGGCCATTTCAGCATTGGTAATTGTTGAGGTAATTTGTAGCGGCTCTTGTAAAGTGGCAATATCGGGTGGAGTGCCCGATTTGGCGTAAACATCCATGGTGATGTCCACGTAATTTTTGTCGCCCTCTTTTCTCAGGCTCAGAAAATGATCCTTTAGTGTTGTGCTGAGCTGTGGGAGGTTATTGGCTAAATCTACCTCATAACTAACCACCGTTTTATCTGCATTTCTTATACTTGGAATGGTAATGTTGACCATAAAAAGCGATCTGGCACTGTGTTCAAATCTGAAGGTCATTAGTGCTTCGAGAAATTTCAGTTCTGTCATCTGAAAACCCTCAATAGCGGCCATTTCCCACTCAAACTCACGATGCGCGATCAGTGCCCCATCGGCCTGCATCCGCTGATTGGAGGAAGGAACCTGCTGCAATGCGAGATTGATATCTTCTCGCCACTGTTCATCCTGAATTTCTATGAGATCCTGTAACGTTTGGGATTCGATGTTGTGGGAGTATCGCAAATAAAGTTGGCCGTCTTCGGTTTCATCTATATTCACCTCATCACCTGTAACGAGCTTCATAAACTCCCGCATGCTGTAATTGGCTTGTCCAACAGGCATGTAGTAGTGTCCATCATTTTGCTCGATGTTTAATTCCTCTACATTAAGCCAGCTGTGATCACAGGCAGATGTTGAGCATAGCACCAATATGGCTGATAGCCAAGTTTTTATATGCTTAATCATAGGTTAAGTTGTATTATTATAATTCAAATATAATAATATTATTGGCCTTAGCCTATGTTTTAGAATAAAATTCTAAATTTATGGGATGATAAATGATGTAATAAAGTTGTTAGAATTTAACCGATAATTGACCCAAGGGAATGGAGTCATCCGAAACTAAAATGGGTGGATTTCCCTTGAAAAATGAAATATAGAAATCATCTTTTTGATATAACTTCAATATATCGTAGCTCTCAGGGTGAACCAATATTGCTTTTGGAGATTCGTCCTTATTGTTCAGTAATTCAATGAGTTGTAATACCGTTTCCATAATTTTTTTGTTGTTTATGGAGTGGTGTTCAATGACCTTGCCAAGAATTTTTATCGAGGAGATCCTATTTTAGATCGAAAGCTCAATTATGATCTTAAGTATGTTTTTTATAGATCAATTTTATCTTTTTTCAAGAATTTTTGCATTATCCATCATTTGGGTAAAGTTTTTGCAATTCATTCAGTGTTCGTTTGAACACTTAACTTATAAGACTAAACGCTTTTGATAATGAATCAATTGTTACAAAAATCGGGGCTTAAAGTAGCCTTACTATTGGTGTTTTTGATTTCTATTTCAGCAATTACCAAAGCTGAAGGCCATAAAACAACAACGGAATTGGGGCAAAATGTAGTAGTGGGCCCTGTGACTGCTGATCACCACGAAACCTACCATCCACTTCAATTGAAATTGAATGAGAGTGGTTCTGCTTATATCCGTTTTATCATGTGGGCGCAAATCTGGGCTGTAGGTCAGGAGAATGCACAGCATGAATTCAAATTCACACCAAGTGTTCGTCGTGCACGTTTATTGGCGATGGCGCAGATGTCAGATCGCTTTTTGATCGTTACACACTTTGGTACCAACAGTCTTGGTGCACACAATATGTCTCCAACAGGTTCAGGAAATGCTTCTCAGGTATTTTTACATGATGCATGGGCGGAATACAAAATTTTCGATACAGCTCCTGCTTCTATGTTTATTGGTGCAGGTTTGCATTACTGGAATGGTTTATCAAGAATGAGCAACGGTTCTACGATCAATATGCTGACTTTGGACATGCAGAAGCCTTTCTTCATGTGGCCTACTTTGGGTAACTCAGATCAGTTTGTTCGCCATATCGGTGTTTACACCAAAGGACATATCGGTAAATTACATTACCGCATGGCATTTAACGATGCAATGGAAAATTCATTTGATGCTACTGGTAAAACTGACTTGACATCAAACGGTGCGTATGCATCAAAATACTTGTCTAATGGTAACTTGGGAAATACCGTTCTTCAGGGTTATTTCACTTACCAGTTCTTGGATCAGGAATCAGATAAATTACCTTTCGCTGTCGGAACTTATTTGGGTCAGAAACACATCTTCAATGTTGGTGCAGGATTCTTCTATCATAAAGATGGTATGATTCAGACCAAAAATGGTGAATCAAAGTCATTCTCAGATTTGAAGCAATTGTCGTTAACAGATATGAATGCTTTTAAAAATGCTGTTCAAACCAATGATGTGAAGCATTTTGCTGCTGATCTTTTCTATGATGCCCCAATGGGTCGTGGAGCACTTACAGCATATGGCGCTTATTACCACTACGATTATGGTAACGACGCTTATAAAGGCAAATGGACTTCAAATGGTGATGTAATGTACGGTCAGGTTGGCTTTCTATTACCTAAGTTCTCGGAGAAAGGTCGCTTGCAGCCTTACGCAGCATATTCAAGAAGCAGTTTCCAATATGCAGATCAGAACGGATACCAAATGAACATTGGTGCTAACTGGTACTTGATGGGGGTTCACGCAAAGATTACTGCGGAATACACCAATGATTTCAACAACCTTTCTGCAGCACAAACTACAGAACAATTCAGAATTCAGGCGCAGATTGCTTTGTAATTCATAGGCGCTACATAACATATTAAAATCCCACTTTTTTCCAAAAGTGGGATTTTTTTATACCTCGATTTTTTTGGAAACCCGCTTTGGGATTTTTCTGGCTGTTGGTCAGCTTATGAAGGTGGAAAAAATACGGTAAATCTTCGGTTAATAATTGTGAATTCTTAAAAAATACTATTAAATTCTGTTAATCAATAATTAGGCCTTAATTTATTCTGTTGTTAAGTTAATAATCCGATAATTATATTTTTTTATTATTTAACAGGTGCAGCAGTGTGCAAAAGGATTCAAGGAAACTAATACAGTCAAGCTAAAACTAAAATTACCACAACCAACATGAGCAGAATTAAAAATCTTGAGGACTATGCCGTAGACTACCGAAAGAGTGTTACCGACCCCGAGGGCTTCTGGGCCGCACAAGCCGAGCGATTTGTATGGCGAAAACACTGGGATGAAGTTCTTGAATATGATTTCGAAGATTATAATGTCTCCTGGTTCAAAGGAGGGCAATTAAATATTACGGAAAATTGCCTCGATCGGCACCTTTTACATCGGGCTGAAAAAACAGCCATACATTGGGTTGCCAATGATCCCCGAGAGGAGGATCGTATTTTCACCTATCGGGAATTGCATGAGCAGGTGTGTAAATTTGCCAATGTTCTCAAGTCTAAAGGTGTGAGAAAGGGAGATCGGGTATGTTTATATATGCCGATGATTCCAGAACTCGCTATTGCAGTTTTGGCCTGTGCACGAGTAGGGGCGATACATTCGGTGATTTTTGGCGGCTTTTCAGCGCAGGCCCTCGCAGACAGGGTAAAAGATGCTGGCGCAAAGGTGTTGCTGACGGCCAATTTTGGCCCGAGAGGAAATAAGGTGATCCCTTTGAAGAGCATTGCTGATGAGGCACTGGAAAAATGCCCTGGAGTGGTGGAGACAGTGATTGTTTATGAGCGCACGAAAGATCATACCTCGTGGACCGCTGGTCGGGATGTATGGTGGCACGAAGAGCTCGAGCAGGTGGATGCGAACTGTAAAGTAGAAATCATGGAGTCCGAGGATCCCTTGTTTATCCTTTATACTTCTGGTTCCACAGGGAAGCCTAAGGGGGTTTTGCATACGACTGGCGGCTATATGGTATATACCGCCTATACTTTCAAAAATGTATTTCAGTACGAGGAAAATGATGTTTACTGGTGTACAGCTGATATTGGCTGGATTACTGGGCACTCTTATATAGTATATGGGCCCTTGTTGGAAGGGGCGACAAGCGTCATGTTTGAAGGAATCCCGACTTATCCTGATGCTGGCCGTTTCTGGCGGATTGTTGATCGCCTGAAGGTGAACATTTTTTATACCGCCCCAACGGCTATCCGCGCCCTGATGGCGCAAGGTTTGGAGTATGTAGAACTTTATCGATTGGAGAGCCTCAAGGTGCTTGGTACGGTTGGGGAGCCGATTAACCGTGAGGCATGGGAGTGGTATCACCTCCATATTGGAAAAGGGCGCTGCCCGATTGTCGATACCTGGTGGCAGACCGAAACTGGCGGTATCATGATCAGTCCAATTGCTGGCGTGTTGCCAACCAAGCCGACCTATGCCACTTTACCCTTGCCAGGTATTCAGCCTGTTTTGGTGGATCAGGAAGGCAAGGAGATAAAAGGAAAAGGTGTGGAAGGAAATCTGTGTATCAAATTCCCATGGCCATCAATGATCCGCACCACCTGGGGGGATCATGAGCGATGTAAAAACACCTATTTCTCTACTTTCAAAGGGTATTATTTTACAGGGGATGGTTGCCGAAGGGATGAGGATGGTTATTATAGAATCCTGGGTCGGGTGGACGATGTGATTAATGTCTCAGGTCACCGCCTCGGTACGGCAGAAGTTGAAAATGCCATCAATATGTACACGGGGGTTATTGAGAGTGCCGTTGTCGGCTACCCTCATGACATCAAAGGTCAGGGAATTTATGCCTATGTAGTGTGCGATTCCTCCAAGCTTGAGGTCAGCACGATTACAGAACTCAAGGCTGAAATTATGGCGACGGTGGTAGAGAAAATCGGCAAGATTGCCCGACCAGATAAAGTACAGATTGTCCGTGGGTTGCCTAAAACCCGTTCGGGAAAAATCATGAGAAGAATACTCCGCAAAATCGCCGAAGGGCAGGTGGAGAATTTTGGAGATATTTCAACTTTGCTGGATCCAAGCATTGTTGAATCTATAAAAGAAGGCGCTCAGAAAGTGGAGCTGCTGGACTGATTGTTTTAGCAAACAAATGAAAAGAGGTGGTTATGGACGCCTCTTTTTTTATCTCCGCCCTATTGGTTAACCAATTCAAAGGAAATCATGTATTTTATTTATTTTTTTCACCGCTGAAATCCTCCGAACCCTTGTGAGTTCCATCTTTTTTTTCTCATATTTGGCAAAATTAAAACGAGACCATCAAATAACCAGGGCGTAGCTCGGGTTTGTGCTGATTCATTTGCTATTTACCTTTATACAAGCGATAAATTTTCGTATTTTAATGTATGTTAATAGCCTGTAATGCAATTGAACGCCCAAATCTGCTAAATATCAGTTTTTTTGGAGCATTATCTTTTAAAAGGTAAGGCAGGTCATTAATTTTAATGAAGGATTCAAATAACTTTGGATTCAAATATAGTATTGAAGGAAATAAGCAAACGGAAATAGAAGCGATGACAAATCAAGATTTCGAAGTTAAATCTTTGGGAGAATGTACAGTTACATCTCCATTGTATACTGCTTACAAGAATACTCCGATGGCGGAGGGATTATTTGTAGACAACGATGACCGCATTTTATATGATCCTACTCTGGAAGGATTTAAAAAATGCCTGAAAGAAGGGACGGATCCAATTACGTTTGAAAAGGCGGGGCCCCGTGAAAAAATCTTCTTCTCTCCATCCAATACCAAGGCAGCGATCGTTACTTGCGGTGGTTTGTGCCCAGGTATCAATAACGTTATTCGTTCAGTTGTAAACGGCCTTTATTACCGTTACAACATTAAAAATATTGTTGGAATTCCTTACGGTTATGAAGGTTTAATTCCTGAATTTGGTCACGAGTGGGTTGACCTTACCCCAGAAAAAGTAAAAGACATTCACATGTTCGGTGGATCGATTCTTGGCTCAAGCCGTGGTCGTCAGAATATCGAGCGCATGGTGGATACTTTGGAGCGTAACAACATCAAAATGTTGTTTACTATCGGTGGTGATGGTACCCTTTCTGGTAACCACGTTATTCAGGAAGAAATCGAGCGTCGTGGCTTGAAAATCGCTACTGCGGGTATTCCTAAGACGATTGACAATGATGTCAATTTTATCCACAAAACTTTTGGTTTCGAAACCGCTTTTACAACTGCTGCGCCAATCATCCGTGATGCTCACAACGAGGCTACAGGTGCTTATAATGGTGTTGCTATTGTTAAGGTAATGGGTCGTGACTCTGGTTTTATTGCTGCTAATGCGGCTTTGGCCATGCCTGATGTGAACTTTGTATTGGTTCCTGAATCTGAATTTGATCTTTACGGACCAAATGGATTTTTGGAGAGCCTGAAGGATCGTCTGGTAAAAGGACACCATGCAGTAGTAGTAGTTGCCGAAGGTGCAGGTCAGAACTTATTTGAGGATGACCAAAATGTTGAAAAAGATGCTTCAGGAAACATCAAGCACCAGGATATTGGCTTGTTGTTGAAAGATTCTATCTCGAAATTCTTCAAAGATCAGAACTTTGAGGCAACGGTAAAATATATTGACCCTTCTTATATCATCCGTTCTGAACCAGCGATTGCAGCAGATTCTATCTTCTGTTCTTCATTGGCAATGAATGCGGTTCATGGTGTAATGGCTGGTAAAACAGACTTTGTAGTGGGTCGTTGGAATATGCACTTTACCTTCTTGCCAATACCTACAGCAACAAGTTCTCGTAAGAAAATTGACCTTTCAGGTGAACTTTGGTGGTCGGTATTGGAGAATACAGGACAGCCTTATAGCATGAAAAATGAGGAAAAGTAATTTTCCAGTTTTATAATATTTACAAAAAGCAGTCATTATGGCTGCTTTTTTTTATATCTACACTTGGGTGAATATATATTCATCAATGACTATTATTGGTTTTATGATTGAGGATTATCACTTTAAATGCATCAGTAAATATTATCATCTTTATATGTTAGCATAGTATTCCTTTCTAATATGGTATTTTTAGCGCCTCGTTTCTGTAAATATGACTACAATTTCAGCGCATAAAGATTTTTATGAAAAAATATTCATTTTTATTTTTTTGTGGAGTTTCTATAAATAAGCCGTAGGGTTATTATAAGGACTGTTTTTGGTTATTGCCAAATTTTAGGTTTCCTAACAGGGAACTAATTTTATTTTATCGGTTTCCATTTTCTGATTTTTGTTTTACTTTTGTTTCAACATTTAGAACAAGACGCCTTAATGATGAAAAGGAAAGTGACATTTTTTTGCTTGATGGTTTTTAGCATCACCCTGTGGGTGCCGTCAAAAGCACAATCAATTAATACGGAAGCACAGCAGACCCAGGACCGTGCTTATTTACAAGACCTAATTTCAAAGGCCCTGCACCAAAACAGGGAAGTGCAGAATCTACAATTAGGTTATCACAAAACGGAAATTCAAAAGAAGATGGCCTGGGGAACTTTTATCCCAAAGGTATCGCTAAATGGTGGTTATGCTTATGCAGGTCTGAATGTCCATGATATCCAAACTCCTCAATCAATTTTGGGAATGGGGCAAAACCTTGGTGGGATGCTTGGTGGTTTGGCGCCAGTTATTGCAGCAGGAAACCCCGCTTTGGGAGCGATGTTGCCGGAGTTAATCGGCAAACTGCCTGAGATTCCGTCATCGTTTGGCTTGACTTCAAATGATATGAATATCTGGAACGCAGGTATCTCTGCGAAAATGGTATTGTTTTCAGGCCTTAAAGTGACTTATCTTTCCAAGGCGCTGGATCATAAAATTGCCGCTGAACGCCTGATGGTTAAACGTCAGGAAGGGCAGGTGATTAAAGAGGTAACGGATTATTACGATAAATTAGGGCTGATTTCGGCTTCGGAACAAGTATTGAATGATGCCAGAAAGTTGCTCGATAAGGAAAAGACGCGAGCCCAAAAAGCGAAGGCCAATGGATTAATTACCCGATACGATCTTCAAAAAATAGAAATTGCCTCATTGGATCTTGATACCAAAGACATTGAGCTGTCGGGAAATAAGCAGTTGGTCTTGACCCGTCTTGAGCAACTTACAGGAGAGCCTGCCGAAGCAATTGCTATGCATCATGTGGTATTGACACCATGGGTGCAGGTTTCTACAGGGAACGATATCAATCACCGACCAGAAGTGGCAGCATTGAAGGAATCGGTGGCGGCAAGATCATATCAGCAGAAAGCCACCATTTCGGGTTATCTGCCTAAGGCGATGGCCTTCGGAACGTCGCAGTATATTAATATGAAGGATATGGCGGTTGTGGACCCTGCAAGTATGGTTGGTGTAGCGGTTACCTGGGAAATCTTCGATGGTTTTCATACCGCTCATGAACGTCAGATAGCAAAAATAGACCATACTATTGCAGTGAATAAACTCGAGGACGCTACTTCACTATTGGCTTTATCTTTAGAAAAAACGAAGGTTGATTTTCAGGTCAATAGCAGTAAAATTGCCGTATTGCAGCAGAAGGTTGAAAAGGCAAATCTTGGCCTTGAAATCCGCTCAAAAGAATATGCGGAAGGGCTTGCTACAGTGAACCAACTGTTAGAGGCCATCACGGATTTGCAACAAACCAAAATGGCCTTGAACAAAGTGATCTATGACCAGCGTCGTGCAGGTGTGTCCTTACTTGAGGCGACAGGCGATCTTCAGTTAGAAAATATCCAATAACCTATTTTTCCAAATTAGCATCATGAAAAAATTAACAATTATATCCCTCGCAGTAGCTACTTTATTGGCTGCATGTAACAGTAATGAACAAGCGGCAGGCATCAAAGGAAAGGTGAAAAAGTCCTCTATTGCCGTCGCACCAAAGGTTCCTGGAAGAATTCTCTCTCTTAAAGTAGAGGAAGGTGATTTTGTACGTGCTGGGGATACCCTTGCCATTCTCGATATCCCTGAAGTGGAAGCCAAGAAACATCAGGCTGAAGGGGCTTTGCTTGCAGCTAAGGCGCAGTATGAAATGGCTTTGAACGGAGCTACGGCGGAGCAGTTTGCACAGATTGATGCCAAGCTGTCGGCAGTTAAGGAGCAGTATGATTTCGCTTCGAAATCTTTCCATCGGATGAAAAACATGTACGAAGACTCGTTGATTTCCGCACAGAAATTTGATGAAGTAAAAATGAAGTACATCGGAGCCAAAGCCCAGTACGAGGGTGTCCTTGCCAAAAAGAAAGAAGTTACCAAGGGGGTAAGGAATGAAAAAGTACGCATGGCGCTGGGCACGATGCAACGGGCCGAAGGGGCTGTGGAGCTGGCTAAAGTAGCCGAATCTGAGCGTTTTGTCATTGCACCAAAATCTATGGAAATTTCTACCATTACCTTAAAGGAAGGGGAGTTGTCTTTGGCAGGATATAGCCTTTTTGTGGGCTGGTTGCCTAACAGCACTTTCTTCCGTTTTACGGTAGCTGAATCCGAGGTGAACCAATACAAAGTGGGCGCTGTACATACCGTTTATGTCCCATATCTTGATAAATCTATCAAGGCGAAAGTGAGTAAAGTTTCCGCCTTGACTAAATACGCCGACCGTACAACGGCTTATCCTACGGCTAAACTTGGTGAAAGTGCTTTCGAAATTCAGGTCAAGGCTATTGATCAGCAGGAAGCCAACCACCTTTTTGTTAATACCAACGCACTCATTAAAGAATAACGGGCAATGGAAACATTTATAGCTTTAATAAAGCGGGAGTTCCGAATGATGTTCAGTAATTCAGTGGTGATGGTGATATTTTTTGCCGCACCAGTGGTTTATGGTTTGTTATTCGGCTTTACCTATCAGAAAGGCTCACCGTCAAATTTACCGATTATGGTGGTCGATCTTGATCAGTCTGCACTCAGTTCTAAAATTGTCGATATGCTTGACGATAATGAACTCATTACTGTGGATATGGTCAAGTATGACAAAACAGACTTACCGAAAACAATTCGGTCGGAAAAGTATAAAGCGGTCATTACCATTCCCCATCACTTTGAGGCGGATATTCTTCAAAAGCGGGACCCTGAGCTTTCAGTGGCGATCAATACGGCCAATATTGTCTCAGCAAACTATTCTGCAAAAGGGGTGCAATATGTGATGAAAACCCTGCAGGCGGGGATAGAAATTGAAGGTCTAAAAAAACAGGGAATTCCTGAAGAAATTGCGCGCCATCAGTATGAGCCTTTTTCGGTGAATTATGAGCGATACTATAACGAAACGGCCAATTATATGCGTTTCCTATGGCCAGGAATGATCGGTACCATTATTCAGCAGGTATTCCTGTTGGCCTTGGCTTTGACTTTCGCTCGGGAGTTTGAAGAGGGGAAATGGCATGAAATCACCTCAAAAACCAAAAAAGGATGGAAGATTATGGGGGTCAAGATTTTACCATTTTTACTGACTGGCGTAATGATGCTCGCTGCGGTAGGCGTGATGTTCCCAATGTTCAATATTCCGCTTGCTGAAAATATGCCAGCTATGGCAGTTTTGCTTTTTGCATTTTTATTACCAGTGATATTCCTCGGTATTTTGCTTTCATTGTTGGTGCCTAACCAGCTGAAAGCCACAGAAATTGCAATGGTTTTGGCGACGCCAAGTTTTGTGGTTTCAGGTTTTACATGGCCATTATCTCAGATGCCTGATGCCGTGGCTTTCATAGGTCGATGCATTCCTTTGACGCACTTTTTGGCCGCTTTCCGAGAGCTGTCATTTTATGGTGCTGGCTTATCAGACATCATCCCTCAGCTGAAAGTACTTGCATTAATGACGGTCATTTTTGGGTTGCTGAGTATGGTACTACTTTACTTTAAGCTGCGGAAAATTCCAACAAATGATGCAGAGCAAGCCAAAGAATTGGAAATGAACATCAGCAAATAAAAAAATTACGGTAGCTGAAAAAAGCCCCTAAAGTTAAGTTTAGGGGCTTTTTTTTGCTTTGACGGGCAATAATGGGTAATTTTATAAATATTCATTCAAAAATTATTCATCATGAGGATAGGATTGGTCACCTTCGCATTCGTGTGTTTGTCATTTGTTCAGCTTTATGCACAGTCTCCTTTTGGCCGTTGGATAACGGTTGATGAAGTGAGTGGGGAACATAAAGCCATTGTTGAGATTTATCAGCAAGACGGTCTAATGTTTGGAAAGATTGTCGACATTTTGGTGGGCGATAAAGACATCCTTTGTAAGGAATGCCCAGGCGATCAGAAGAATCAGCCGTTGTTGGGCATGGTCATTATTAAATCCATGAAACAACAGGGGGACACCTGGGCTGGGGGAGAAATTCTCAAACCTGAAAATGGCAAAATGTACGATGGCAAAATTTGGCGAGAAGGAGATCACCTGATGGTCAGGGGATATCTCGGCTTTCTTTATAAAACCCAGCAATGGTTGCCTTTTAAAGACCAATAAATGCCCTTCAGCTTTCGGAATTCCATTATATTTGAGTTTATCACTTTTTAGAAAATGGAAAATAGAACGAAAACGGTAGCGGTTTATTGCGCCTCACGAACTGGCGCTAAAGATATTTATATGGAACAGGCCTTTGCCCTTGGGCAGGCCTTGGCAAAAGCGGGCTGGCGGATCGTGTATGGCGGTTCAATTTCAGGGCTGATGGGCGCTATGGCCAATGGAGCCCTGGAAAGTGGTGGGCATGTTATTGGGGTTTACCCTCCATTTATTGAGGACAAAGAAATTCTTCACCCGAATCTTACGGAATTATATCCTGTTGCGAGTATGGCCGAAAGGAAAACCCTGATGGAAAAGCTGTCTATTGGCAGTATTTCCCTGCCTGGGGGCTCGGGCACTATGGATGAATTTTTTGAAGTTATTACCAATAAAGCAATTGGAGCTGGCGATCATCAGTTTTCAATTTTACATAATGTCGATGGGTTTTATGATCCACTGCAACTTTTTTTCACAAAGATGAAGGACGAAGGTTTTCTCAGTAGCCAAACAATTAATATGTGGCACTGTGAGCGAAACATCCAGGCGTTGATTGCGCGGATGGAGTCTTTCATAAACTAATTTTATGACGAACGAACAAGGATTTAGTGGCCGATGGGGATTAATTATTACCTCATTGGGAATGGCCATTGGTGCAGGTAACCTATGGCGGTTCCCAAGGCTTGCAGGACAGTACGGTGGCAGTTTTATTTTATTGTGGTTTTTATTTTTGTTCGTTTGGTCTATTCCAATATTATTGGCCGAATTTGCGATAGGAAAGCGAATTCGGAAAAATGTCGTTGCCTCTTTCAGTAATGCAGCAGGATGGAAATTTTCGTGGATGGGTATTTTCATTTTCTGTTGTACCCTTGGTATTACTTTCTATTATTCAGTGGTGGTTTCCTGGGGACTGCACTTCCTGTTTTGGGCTTTCGATTTTGCATTTTCATCCTGGACTTCCGATGTGCCTGTAACCTATGATCAGGTGTATTTTGATAACTTATGGAACACCGTTTCATCGAATCATTGGCCGACGATGTTGATGCACGGTGGGGTAATTATTGTTGCTGTATTGGTGTTGGTACGTGGTGTACAACATGGTTTGGAGTATGCCAGCAAAATACTGATCCCTTCTTTGTTTGTGCTTTTATTGGTGCTTGCAGCAAGTACTTTGAGTCAGGAAGGCGGTAGAGAAGGCCTTGCGTATATGTTTAATATTCGCCCTGAACTGTTTTCAGACCCAGTGGTTTGGGTAGAGGCACTATCTCAGTCGGCATGGTCGACGGGTGCTGGCTGGGGTTTGATCATGACTTTGGGATCCTATTCCAAGCGTGACGATGATGTTACTTTCAATGTGGTGATGTCAGGCCTTGGCAATAATGTGGCCTCTATGGTATGCGCAGTAGCCATTATTCCTGCGGTATTTTTATTGGCACCGAGTGCTCAGGAGGCAGTAAGTTTATTACAAACGGGTAATCAGGCACTGACTTTCACGGTAATTCCCAATCTGTTTGAGCAATTGCCGGCAGGTGAGTTTGTGGCTATATTATTCTTCCTCGCATTCAGCCTTGCAGCTTTTAGCAGTTTATTGACGATGCTGGAAATGTTTTTACGATTTGTCTCTGATCTTGGAATTCCACGTGGGCGGGCATTATTTATCATTGCTATTTTATGCTTTGTATTTGGTGCCCCTTCGGCCTGGTCTTTGGATTTCTTTACCAATCAGGACTGGGTGTGGGGAGTAGGATTAATTCTCAGTGGCATGTTTGTCACCTTTGCGGTGCTAAAAATTGGAATAGGCAACTTTAAAAGGGAGTGGATTGACATGCCAGGCAATCTTAAATTCCCCGATCTGTTATTCAAGATTTTCATGCTGTCCATTATTCCCTTAGGATTGGGTTTAGTCTACTGGTGGCTGTCGAGAGGTTATAGTGATTACCCTTGGTTTGATGAACTCGGCAACTGGAATTTTATGGATGTTTATTCGAATGCCACAGTCATTACGCAGTGGGCATTGGTATTAGGTGCAGGCGCTTTATTCAGTGTATTTTTACGCAGAAAGTTTGAGCATTAAAGCTTGTAATTTTCGGACTGATTATAGCTTTTTGTCGAGTGATAATGTCCGAAAATTAGCATTCTGACAATAATCCTACATGTTCGTTTTCGACGAGTGCGATCAGCATTATTATCGTATACTTATACATCAGTAGGATTATTGTTATCTCAATGTTACCTCAATATGAATTCAGTATTTTGTTGTGAGTAATTCAGCATAAAATGGGAAAACCTTACATTGTGCTCAATAGCACTATAAGGAACATTTTTTGTATTTGGATTTGTATACATTTACAGCATGAGAAACATTCTAATCTTCTTCGGACTTATTGTATGCATTAGCCTCATGGCTGTAAACCATGAGGCCAATACCTTATTTTATCAGGAGGTAAAAGAGGATGTAGAAATTGTGCTCTCGAGAGAGCATGAGGAGCTTGTTCAGGAAGCACTGAATGACAGTCTCAGTGTGCTCAATTCAGCGACGAAGAAGTCGGTGGAAGAAGATTACAAAAATATGTATATCTTTTTTCATTAATGAGCCTGAAGTTCTTGCTCAGAAGTGCTTGATTTTTTTTCGTCAATAATCAGGCTTTTCAAGCTTGCCGTTTGTCGCCACTGCTCAATTTCTTCACTTTTTTTGTCTGCGAGTCGGCGCATTTCTTCTTGTGTTGCCTCAAGCTCTTCCATATTTTGGCGTAGTTCTTCTTCCTGCGCTTTTAATTCCTCGGCCTGCGATTGACTTTCCCTTAAAAGGCGGTGGGTATCTTCTTGAATTCTTACTGAATTAATGATTGATGCAATCAACCCTGTTGCCTGTTGAATAAAGGCCATTGCCGTAGGTGAAATTTCTGTTAATGAAGCCAGCTCCAAAACCCCCTCAACGGTTCCATTATGCAGCAAAGGCGTAATGTATAAATGTTTCGGCGTGGCATGCCCGAGGCCACTCGTTATTTTCACATAGTCTGCAGGGATATCAGTCATGTACATCGCTTCTTCTTCCTGCCAAACGGTACCAACCAATCCTTCCCCTAATTCATATTTTTCTGAAATAAATTTTTCGCGGTTGTAGGCATAACATGCCCGCAATTCCATATTCGAAGCATCTTCGTCTGTTTGCTTCACAAAAAGGGCACCTTGGTTCAGCTGGGCGGTATCAATAATATACTTTAAAATATTCTTACAAAGCGTGTTGATGCCATCTGTTTCCTTGAACAACCGGTGCAACTCATTGACACTCGCTACGATCCACTGTCTGTTTTGGTCTTCCTGAGCTGCGGCTTCGAGGGCTTCGGTCTGTGCTTTGTTTTCCGTCTCCCTTTGCTTAATCTGCAACATCAGTTTTTTAAATGAACGGTTGAGGCTGCCAATTTCGTCCCTGCTTTGATCATCAAACTGACGCTCAATTTCTTCTGTTGAAATATCTTCTATCATAACCTTACCTACTGCTTTATTCAGCCTGCTGATAGATGCAGTTACTTTTTTGCTGATAAAGAAAATGCAGAAGCAACCAGCCAATAAGTTGATGATAATGAACAACGCCAAAGCCATTTGTGAATTGGTTTTTAGCTGTTGGTTTCGTTCGGTAATTTTAGTTTCAATCTCAGCAACTATCGGGTGAATGCGGGCTTTGACCATCTCAATTTCTTTACGAATACCCGATTCGGTATCTTGTCCTATTTGCGTATCGACCTTAACAATCTGATCGAAAAAACGGACATACTGCTTGATGGCATTTTGGTAGCTTTTGCGAGCGGCATCTCCATTTTGATCGACTTGTTGCAAAAATGTTTCAGCGGTTTTGTGCAGGCTTTCGATGTATTTTTTTTCTCCCCGAAGCATGTAATCCTTTTCATGTCGGCGTAAAGTCAACAGGAAGATTTGATCTGTTTTAAATTTTGACTTTTCAAGTGCATGTGCGGCTTCTCGCATTTGCCCCTCCAAGCCATAGCTTTTATAGCCTCTTTCAAGATAGGCTTTTGATAATCGAGTGGTTAGCGAAGCATACTGGCCAACAAGCAACCACAATCTGTTAATTTTGAATTGCAGTTGTTGATCACTGATCATCTCGTCTTTTTCAAGGGTCGATAATGTAGCATCGATTGCTGACAGCGATTTATCCATCGCTAATAATTCTGATGTTTCCTGCTGGATATAAAAAGTCTCTTTTTTTCTACCCCTCAATTGAAAAAGGGTTTGTTGTTGGGTTGCCTGTTGCAGGTTTTTCTCCAACTGATTGACCATCAATTGAGTTTGATGCAAGGCATTGTTTTGCCTGAAAAGGTAATACGATAACGCGCCACTAACACAGGAAATCAGGGCCATAAGCAGAATGGTGGCCGTAAATTTTTGTCGAACAGATTGAAATTGAAAAGCCATTGGTTTTTTTTCTAAAATTACTGCCTTTAGCCCACTTGGCATGCATCTGAACGTTTTGGATTTATGATTAAATTATTAATTATCCAAGTCGTGATTTTGCTATTGTTATCTAAAGTTTTAATTCAACTTCTTTAAGTCATATTCTTAAAATGTTGAAAATCTACATTTTAGGCCCAAATTATATCGGTTGATCCATACATCAGCTCGTACAAATAAAAGATTGAATTTCCATTAACAAATTACGCCTATATTACATTTAATAGGTAGACCATTTACCACATATGCTAAAACAACTACCTTGATGTACTCTAAAAAATCATTCATTTACGCCAATTGCCTCTTCCTTTTGGTTGGTTTGGGCTTTTTAGTGAGCAGCGCCATCTTTAAAATTGAAATTCCACATTTAGGGATGTCAGCCAATAATCATTATATAGAAGCCATGAAGCAAATGCATACCACCGTCGGCTCGCAGGGCAAGGCAGTGCAAGTGATGGAGCATTTGGAGGTGGCGGCCAATCAGGGGCATGTTGGCGCACAGAAGCAATTGGCCAAAATGTACCAGTATGGCATTGGTATTCAGATCAATAAATCAGTAGCGCAAACCTGGTGGAAAGCCGCTGCTGCTGCGGGTGATCTTCAGGCACAATTTGAAGTCGGTAGAAGTCTGTTGCAAATCACAGATGAAGAGGAACAGCTGAAAGCACTTGAATTGTTAAAAAAGGCAGCCATAAAGAATCACCCAGAAGCACAATTGTTATTGGCCAAACTTTATATGGAAAATACCGATTGGGTGAAGCATGATATGGATTTAGCGATTTACTGGCTGCAAACAGCTGCTTTTCAGGGGAATGGGGAAGCACAGTTTATGCTTGGGCATGCTTACCAGACAGGGCATGGTGTAAAAAAGGACCTTCAGCAAGCGGTAATATTTTATGAACAAGCGAAAAATTCAGGGCAGGCTTCGGCTGTTGAAGTTCTCAAAGAACTTAGTCTTAATGTTAAAAATGTGTCTTTGGGTTCCTAACGCTAAATTGTATTTTACGTATATATAATTAAATCTGCATTTTTTAATTATATAACTATGGAGCAAATCAAAAGAGTAATTGTAGGACTTGATTTTTCAGCCACGGATCAGTATGTCCTGAAGGCTGTACATCATTATGATCGCCTGTTAAATTTTGAGAAAATCTATCTCATGCATGTGATCAGAGATCTTGATCATCCGCATTATAAGTCAAAACAGGGGGAGCCACAACCCTTGGATGAGCAACTTAAATCCTTGATGATGGAGGAGGTGAGTCATTATTTTGATGGTGATTCTACGAAAGTAGATTATATGGTCAAAGAAGGAAATTTGGGTACAGAAGTGCTCAAATGGCAAAAGGTAAAGCAGGCCGACCTTTTAATGTTCGGGCGAAAGGAAAAGTTTACAGACACCAATCTTTATGGTATTTTAAATCTGGCACCTTGCTCTGTGGCTTTTATCCCCAAAAATGAAGAAGCGTTAAAATTCGATACTGTATTGCTGCCAATTGACGGTGGTGAAGAGTCCGTGTTGGCATTTGAATTTGCCAAAAGAATGAAAGCCCGAATGCAAGCTAAAATTGATTTGGTAAATGCCTATTCTCTTCCGCAGGGTTATTCATTTTCAGGGAAATCTCCCGAAGAATTCAAATCGATCATGGAAGAAAATGAACGAAAGAATATTGATGAATTTTTGGCCGAGCATGAGTGGACAGATGAGGTGAATGAGCTTCATCATTTATACCTCGATAGATATGATACGCTTGCGGGAAGCTTAGCGGAATTTATCAATAAAACGAGCAATACTGCTGTGGTGATTGGTTCACAAGCACGGACAAAACTCACCCGCCTCCTGATGGGGACAAAAGTAAAGCAACTGATTGAAGAAGTGCCCAATAAGCTGATATTTGTTGTTAAAGATAAGAATGAAACTTTTGATTTTTTGGATATGATTTCTAAAATTTAATCACTTTCGGACAGTCTAATAATTTAGAATAAATTTACTTAAAAATCATTCGTAATTGTTAATTTATATTGCGATTTTTAGTGTATGAGAATTCAGCTATTTTTATATACCTCATTGTTTTTATTTTTTTCTGTTACTGCAAGTGCGCAGACCAGTAGAATATGGTTACGTCACTTTGATCGGCATACGGTGAGTCCGAGGTTATCCTTCAATACGGATTATGCTTATGTCAATTATTTTGACAAACATCAAAAGCGTTTTCAGATTCGGACCAAGGCTGTTACCCCGCTTTTTAATAGTAAATCCTTAACGGTAGGTGTTGGTGGCGGATTCTGGAAGGACTGGAAACAACCTGTAGAATCTATCCGAGATCAATTCGAGTGGGTGAATGAGATTAGGCTCAATCAGGACTTAACAGGAAAGCATCCGCTCGGATTAAGTGGTTTAAAGGTTTCTTATCGTTTGCGTTTTGAAGAAAGGTATTTTTGGAGAAGCGATGCGAGCAACGATACAGGTGCTCGTGTTCGGTATTTGGCAGGCTTTAATTATGAGCTTCCGTGGTTTAATTTTCAGAAAGGCAAAAAAGTTTTTGTGATGGTGGCCAACGAAATATTTTCAGGGAAAGTATTTAATCGGCAGGAGCATACAGGCTTCGAAACGAACCGTTTTTCCTTTGGCACAGGTTACGTTATTGGAGCACACTGGCAAATAGATTTCACTTATATATTGGAGGATAATCTAAAGTACTCTTACCGTCTCTATGAAAATGTTTATCAGTTTGTGGTACGCTCCCGCTTTTAAGATTATTGTTTTCATTAAACTATTTTTTTAGTCGTTGGGCATTATCATATAACAAGTATTGATTGTTGCGGTTTTATTTTGAGATGGATAGAGCAAGGCAACTTCATGAGGTTATACAACAAAAAGACTGGGATATAGTCGTTATTGGAGGTGGTGCCACGGGCTTGGGTTGTGCCCTCGACGCCGCTACCCGAGGCTTCAAAACACTGCTGCTTGAGCAAGCTGATTTTGCCAAAGGAACATCGAGCAAAAGCACCAAACTGATTCACGGAGGTGTACGCTACTTGGCAAATGGTGATATTTCGTTAGTTCATGAAGCACTGCTGGAGCGTGGACTATTGCTGAAGAATGCACCCCATTTGGTAAAAAAACTTTCTTTCATCATTCCGACTTATAATTACTTTTCAAGTGGTTACTATTTGATGGGCATGAAGTTTTATGACTGGCTTTCAGGAACCATGAGCCTGGGGAGTTCGCAATGGCTTTCCGTAAATGAGGTGTTGTATGCACAGCCAACTTTAAACAAAAAGAGGCTGAATGGTGGTATTCAGTATTTTGACGCTCAATTTGATGACGCCCGTCTGGCGACCACATTGGTCCAAAAGATAGAACAATATCACGGGGTTTGCCTCAATTACTGCCAGGTGACTGGTTTTATAAAAAATGATCAGGATAAAGTGGCAGGCCTGATGGCTTGTGATCGTGAAAGTCAAGAGGAGTTTGCCCTAAATGCCAAGGTTGTTATTAACGCCACGGGGGTATTTTCTGAGCGAATTCATGCCTTGTCTTCTCCTGCCACAAAATTCCAAATACAGAGCAGTCAAGGCGTTCACTTTGTGATTGATCGGGAATTTCTACCCTCAGATCAGGCATTACTCATTCCAAAAACGCAGGATGGTCGCGTGTTATTTGCTATTCCGTGGCACGGAAAAGTGTTGGTTGGCACTACTGATACGCCCATTAAATCTCCTTCAATAGATCCCACGGCCTTCGATCATGAGGTTGATTTTATCTTGGACACCCTGAATGCATTTATTACCCGAAAAGTTCGTCGGGCGGATATCAGAAGCATATTTGCGGGATTGCGTCCACTGGTATCCACCAAGGGTAAAAAGGCAGCGACCAAGGATGTTTCCCGTCGTCATTTTATTGATATCAATGAAGCTTCGCTGGTTACAGTTACAGGAGGCAAATGGACGACATATCGAAAGATGGCTGAAGATACCCTTGATCGGGTGATTCAACATTTCAATTTACCTGTTCAGCCATGTGTAACGGCACAGCTCCCCCTCTTCAGTGGAACAGGCAATGATGATATTCCGACGCATCTTCTGCACTATGGTGCTGCGGCGCCCGAATTGGCTGCTTTGGAAAAAGGAAACTATGGGAGGGTCATTTCCGCCTCATTGAATTTAAGTGAAGGGCAGGTTTATTGGGCTGTAAAACACGAAAAAGCCCGAAAAATAGAAGATGTCCTTGCCCGTCGTTCAAGAGCACTGTTTCTCGATGCCCAGGAAGCCCTGCGCATTGCAGGGGAGGTTGGGCTGATCCTTCAGCAATTGCTGGAGAAGGACGCCGCCTGGCTCGATCAAGAAATGTCAGATTTCTTCGCACTGGCAAAAACCTATCTTCCTAATCGCATTCCTCCAGCACATATTGAGTAAAAGTTTCCTCATCAATTATTTGAATAGGATGACACTGACTTTGTAACTGTTGGGCTTTTTGGATTTTGGTACTTCGGCTCTGTGGATTGTTGGAAACAAGGTAATGTGTATAACGGCTTACATTGGCAGGAAAAGCAATTCCGCCTACTTGTTCCGTCAGTTTTTGGGCTTCCGAACGGCTGAAATTATTCAGACTGCCCGTGAAGGCTACCCGTTTGCCCGAAAGCGGACTTTCCTCTTTGGCTTTTTTTTCTGCAGGCGATTGATAATGTAAAGGAATCTGAGGCGCATATCCAATGTATGGCCTTTCGTAAGCATTGGAATGTAAGGTGCCCATACTACCATCTAATTGCAAATATAGGTATTCAGGACTTTGGGTGCTAAAGTGATGCATAAAATGGGTCATCAATAACCCACAGGCGACGGCGTCACTTTCTGCATTGTGGTGATTCAATGGGATATCATAACACTGGCAAAGCAGGTTCAATTTATGATGGGGTAATTGAGGGTGCAGTTTTTTTGCCAACTGAAGGGTACAGGCGTAATTTACCTGTGGATAAGGTAGGCCAAGGGCATCGAAGGAAGAACGAATAACGCTCATATCAAAGCCTGCATTATGGCAAACCATAATTTCTGCGGCGTAATCCACCATAATTTCTTCCCAAATACTTTTGAAATCCAGGGCGTGCTCTACCATTTCAGGATAAATGCCATGAACACCAATGTTTATTGGGGCAAAGTAATTGGGTTCAGGCTTGATATAATAATGCCCACTCTGAATCAGTTTGCCTTCTTCAAATAATGCTACCCCAACGGAGCAAGCACTATTTCGGCTACTGTTAGCGGTTTCAAAGTCTATGGCGAGAAATCTCATAAGTGTCAATTTTTATGCTGCGCAAGATACGTTATTTGACACTCAAGTGAATTATCTGCGGTTATAATCTTGCATTAATAACTGTGAATATGCTTTGACTATTTCTTGGTCTTTGGCAGAATACCCCTTGCTTAAATGCTCAACAGGTTTGTTTTCATTGATGTCATAGACGAGGTATTTGTCTGGGGCCTCTGACCAAATGATATTTTCAAAGGAGGAAGAATATGCGTACTCCTTCATGGTTGGGTTAAACATATCTTTACTCCACGGGTAACGGTCACTTGGTAGCGACACCTGATGCAATAAGGATTTAGTGATGTCAATCTGAGAAACGAGTCGGTCGTCTTTCACTCCCTGATATTCTTTTTTCAGTACATCGCCATAAAGAATAATGGGAATTAACCTTGAATCGTAGGAATCCCGTGGCCATTCGCGAGGGGAGACACGGGCATGGTCAGCAACGAAAACGAATAAAGTATTCTTGTACCATTCCTGTTTTTTTGCGGCCTGAAAAAAGGCTTTGAATTGTGCATCGGTATAATAGGCGGCGTCAAGTAGTTGATTCATGACCCTGCCCACTTTAAAGGTTTTAATTTTCGGATTATCGAAAGGATCGTGGGTACTGACCGTGAGCATGGCCGAGCAAAATGGCTTCGGTGCCTGATTGAGATCTTTCAGTAGTTGAGGTAAAACATACTCTTCATGGAAGCCTAACCCACCCTTGTTTTGGTGGTCAGCCCAATGTTCATCATCAATGATGAGGTCCAATTTTTTAGAATACATCCACGCTTTAATGTTGATGTAGCTGAGTTCGCCACCGTAGTGAAAGGAGGTCCAATAACCAGCCTGTTGAAATTCTTCTGTAATACTTGGCAGGTTTTGATGTTTGGCAATTTGCCCAATAATGGCTGTCCGTGGTTGAGCGGGGTAGCCACTCAGTACCGCCGAAATGCCCTGCTCCGTCCTTACTGCAGAGGATAGGCAATTGGTAAAGGTATATCCTTCGTCTATGAGTTCCTCCATAAATGGTGTAGCTCCAGCATAGCCTCCCAAACTTTCGATCAGGTCAGAAGTGTAGCCTTCGAGTAGGAAGATCATTACATTGGGTTTTTCAACCTGAATAATTTTTGTTGTCGTATCCTTTTTGGGTTGAAGCAACGGATTGATAATCGCCTCGGCTTGCTGGTGGGGCATAAATTCAAATGCTTTCCCATTGCCATTTCGGGCATTATTTTCAATACTTTGGATAAGATTCCAATGACTGTTGACCGTTGCGGTGTTGATAAAAGGATGTTTTGAAAAGTACACGACACTTTGTGTAATTGGGGTCATTTGAAAAAGGCCCCCACGAATTCCCCAGGCAATGGCAATCCCAATGACTAAAAACTGTGGAATGGCAGTGATTTTGTGCTGACGGATCACTGATAAATGCTTCTCTACCACAACAAGGTAAAGCAAATAGCCGAAGCCAATTTGTAAGGCTGAAAGGAAGATTGTCCGCAGGATGATCCAATTGGAAGTTACATCCATCACCAATTCAGGCTCTTGCACATATCGCATAACGCTGTAACTGAGCTTGGTTTGCCATACTTCAAATACGTTCAGTTCGGCACTGATCAAGAAGCTCAGAAAGGTGAGAAAGAATAGGGTATAATATCGAATGGAGATTTTCAGCCAAGGACCTGACGTTAAGTATTGTGCGGCAAAAGCGATCAGCGCTGGGAGCACCAATAGATAGCAAGCGGTGGAAGTATCGAGCTTCCAGGCATATAAAAAGCTAAGAATAATGTCTTGAACAGGAACGGCTGTTAACTGATGCTGATTAAAGAGTAGAAACAGGGCGCGTTGTCCTGCAAATATGAGCATCCAGAACAGGTAACTCCTGAAAACTAATTGGATTAAATAAGTAGAACGATTGAAATTTGCATGTTGCTTTATTGTCATGCTTTTTTCAACGCTATGCTATTTTAGGGTGATGTTATGTAATGTTCAACCTATCGTTTTATAAATGAACATTCAAATTATCCTATGTAATTTACTGTAAGACCTTCGGGGCGAGGTGTCTTTTGAGTGTCGCTGTAAAAGTCCCTGGGTCAAAGGGCTTTGTTAAATAGTCATTCATCCCTACAGAAAGCGCGCGTTTTTTTATTTCCACAGTGGCATTTGCGGTCAGGGCAATGATGGGTAATTCAGGGAAATGGTGACGAATTTGTTCGGTGGCCTGGTAGCCATCCCATTCAGGCATTTCCAAATCCATAAGAATCAAATCGGCATTAATCCCTTGCTCGACAATCATCATATAGGCTTTTTTACCATTCTCTGCATGCACCATATTAATCCCCAATTTCTTGAGAAACCCGTTGGCCACTTTTACATTCATGGCATTGTCTTCTGCCAGTAGAATGGTTTTGCCTGTAGGGATTTTGTTTTCCGCATAAGCATTGCTTGATGTATGATCTTGCGATATTTTGAATGGAATAATGACATTAAATTGGCTGCCTTTCCCTAATTGGCTTGTGACTTTAATATGTCCGCCCATCTTTTGGACAATATTTTTGGTGATGGTCAGTCCAAGTCCTGTTCCTCCAAATTTTCGGGTGGTGTTTAGATCCGCCTGACTGAAAGACTCAAAAATGGTGTCGATTTTATTTTCAGGAATACCAATTCCAGTGTCATAAATAGTGATTTGAACAAGGATTTCCTTCGCCTTCTTTTCGAGGGATTTCATACGGATGCCAACCTCCCCTTTTTCAGTAAATTTTATGGCGTTTCCCGCAAGGTTGGTAATGACCTGCGCTATACGTGTGGGATCGGTAAGCACCGTAGGGATGACCTCAGGGTCATCAAGTTTGAATAGGATGTTTTTTTGCTCAGCCCTGAATTTTAGCGTTTTGGAAAGTTGGCGGCAAATGTATCCGAGGTCAGTATTAATCTCCTCTATTTCAAGTTTTTGAGCTTCGATTTTACTGAAATCCAAAATATCATTGATCAGGTTATGCAGGTGTTTTGCAGAAAATTCTAATGATTCCATCAAATCCAGCTGATCCTCACGGGGTTCATTGTCCAATAATAAATGAGACATACCAATTACGGCATTGAGTGGGGTACGGATCTCATGCGACATAACAGAAAGGAACTGTGCCTTTGCCTTTGAGGCTTCTTCGGCGCGTTCTTTTTCCTCTACAAGTTGCTTGGTGCGTCTGCTGACTTCTTCTTCTAAGACATTGTTTTGGTTTGTCAATCTCAGATTGGCATGGTATAGTTCAAGGGATTTTTCCTCCAATAATGCTTCAGAATTCTTTCTTGCTTGTCGCTCCCGCTGAATGGCTCTTTTTAAAGCCGCCAATTCCTTTTCCATCATAGTTTGTTAATTATGAACTCTACTTTATTGCCACTTTCCGTAATCATATTTTTAGTGATTTGTACCTCAGATTCAAAATGTTTGAAACAGCCTTTAATCAATCCCTCAGCGACAGGATACAGGCATCGGACGGAGTGGTAAGTCATTTTTAACTGGTCGGGCTTCTGAAGCTCAGTATCGAAGGAGGGGAGCTCTGCCTCTGGATAGAGTTTTTTTACCTCTACATGGATATAATCCTCCAGGCTCATCAGAAATTTAATGGGGTCTTCCACTCCATTTAAAAAGACGGGGTATAGTTTGGCCAATCGACTGAACAGGTGCTCTCCAAAAACTTCCATGAGTGTTATTGCGGGAATGTCGGTTTGCTTTTGGAGGTTCATTACCAGCGAGACCATCTCTTTATAATTATAAGTCCCAACGGCAGTATAAATACCTTCGGAGGGTAGTTCACTTTGCTCGATGATCTTATCTACAACACTAAACCCAAATTTGTCCTCAACCAATTCTAAAAATTCGGTGAAAATGATGCCTTTCATATAAGTAAGATTTTGGTGATACTGTTAGCAATAATATACCATGATCATTTCATTGAGTTGTTGGAAAATTTTCTTGCCCGACGTAGGAGATGTAACAAATCCGCAGAAAAAAATAGGCTCGGGAACGGTTGCGAAACCGCTTTTTTTCAGCGGGCGGCACAGGGATATTGACATAAGCGGATTTTAAGTGTTTCTTTATGAAGAACACAAAATACAGCGTTGAATTTTTTATTGAATTACGAACTATTCAATGATTTGCGCTTCATCATAAAATTAATCCTATATGTATTTTTTAGGCTATGACATAGGAACCTCATCAGTAAAGTTGTCGGTCATCTCGGCAACTGATGGGCAGCAAGTCCTCTCTGTAACTTACCCTGAGCAGGAGCAATTAATTGACAGCCCTCAGGCGGGATGGGCAGAGCAGTCACCTGAAATGTGGTGGGACTCATTAACTGCTGCGACAAAAATTGCAGGAAAAAAAATTGACCTCAAGGCTGTTAATGGGATTGGCATCACTTACCAAATGCAT
This sequence comes from uncultured Persicobacter sp., assembly GCA_947498325.1. GTDB lineage: Bacteria > Bacteroidota > Bacteroidia > Cytophagales > Cyclobacteriaceae > Persicobacter > Persicobacter psychrovividus. The sequence goes on along the minus strand of CANMKE010000021.1, from coordinate 9,770 downwards.
GGTCTGGTGTTGGTCAATAAACAGCAGCAGGTATTACGACCTTCTATTATATGGTGCGACAGTCGAGCGGTGGAAATTGGAAATACTGCTTTTGAAAATATCGGTGCTGAAAAATGTCTTATTCACTGTTTAAATTCCCCGGGAAATTTTACGGCCTCCAAGCTTAAATGGGTGATGGAAAACGAGCCAGCGGTTTATGAGCAGGTACACAAAATGATGCTTCCTGGTGATTATATCGCAATGAAACTCAGTGGTGAAATCACTACTACACCTACGGGCTTGTCGGAGGGTATTTTGTGGGATTTTAAATCTAATGATGTCGCGGAGATCGTGCTTGAACAGTATGGTATTTCTGCATCATTGATTCCCGATATTGTTCCCACTTTTGGCGAGCAGGTGCGTGTAAATTCCACCATGGCAGAAGAGCTCGGCCTTCGGGAGGGCGTGCCAGTATGTTACCGTTCTGGAGATCAGCCGAATAATGCTTTGTCTCTCAATGTGATGAAACCAGGGGATATTGCGGCTACGGCAGGGACTTCGGGCGTGGTTTATGGGGTAAGTGATCAATTGAAATACGATCCAAAATCACGGGTGAATACTTTCGCGCATGTTAATCACAGCGAATCAGCAAGGCGCTTGGGGGTGTTATTGTGCATCAATGGAACAGGAATTTTAAATAATTGGATGCGTCAGAATGTCGCCAAGGATTTGTCTTATCCTGAAATGAATGAGCTGGCATCATCAGTCGCTATCGGTGCGGAAGGGCTGAGTATTTTGCCGTTTGGTAATGGGGCGGAGCGTGTATTGGAAAATGCAAACCCTGGTGCTTCGATTCATGGATTGGACTTCAACCGTCATGGAAAAGGACAATTGTTGCGTGCTGCGCAGGAAGGGATTGTTTTCTCTTTCTATTACGGCATGGAGGTGATGCAGGAAATCGGTATCGACCCGAAAGTGATCCGTGCGGGGAAGGCGAATATGTTCCTGAGTCCGATTTTTAGAGATACGCTTGCAGGGGTTTCGGGAGCTCCGATTGAGCTATATGCTACTGATGGAAGCCGTGGGGCAGCGATGGGAGCAGCTTATGGGCATGGGCATTTTGCTTCTTTTGATGAGGCTTTCGCTTCTACCGAAAAACTGGGATTGATTGAGCCCAATACTGCGATGAGTGCCCAATATCAGGAGGCTTATCAGCGTTGGAAGGCTTTATTGAAATAAATGGAGAATAAATAATCGGTGAAAATCTGTAGGTAAACTACTCACCGCAAATCACCTTTTTCATAAAAAAAGAAACAATAAACATTTTTAAAAATATAGTTATGAGTGAATTTTTTAAAGGCATCGATAAAATCAAATTTGAAGGCGCAGATTCTAAAAACCCTATGGCTTTTCGTTATTATGACGAAAACCGAGTGGTGGCTGGAAAAACCATGAAAGACCACTTCAAATTTGCCACTGCATACTGGCATACCTTCTGTGGTGAAGGTGGCGATCCGTTTGGTCCTGGAACACGTGAGTTCCCTTGGGCATCGAAAACGGATGCAGTAGAGCGCGCAAAAATGCGTATGGATGCCGCTTTTGAGTTCATGTCTAAATTAGGAACACCTTACTATTGTTTCCACGATATTGATTTAGTGGACGAGGGGAGTTCTATTGCAGAATATGAGCGCCGCTTGAACAGCATCGTCGAGCACGCTCAGGTGAAGCAAAAAGAAACAGGAATGAAGTTGTTATGGGGTACGGCGAACGTATTCTCTAACCCTCGCTATATGAATGGTGCTTCTACCAACCCTGATTTCAATGTATTGGCACATGCAGGGACGCAGGTGAAAAATGCATTGGATGCAACGATCGCTTTGGGCGGTGAAAACTATGTGTTCTGGGGTGGCCGTGAAGGTTATATGTCTTTGTTGAATACAGACATGAAGCGTGAGAAAGAGCACCTTGCACAATTCTTGACTATGGCACGTGATTATGCACGTAAAAATGGTTTCGAGGGAACATTTTTCATTGAGCCAAAGCCAGCTGAGCCAACCAAGCACCAGTATGATTTCGATTCTGAAACGGTAGTAGGTTTCTTGAATAAATACGGTCTTCAGGATGATTTCAAACTGAACATTGAGGTAAACCACGCTACTTTGGCAGGTCATACTTTCACACACGAATTGCAGGTAGCTGTTGATAATGGCATGTTGGGATCCATCGATGCCAACCGCGGAGATTACCAAAACGGATGGGATACTGATCAGTTCCCAACGAATCTTTCAGAAATCACTGAGGCAATGTTAATCATCCTTGAAGGTGGTGGATTGCAAGGTGGTGGTGTAAACTTTGATGCCAAGATCCGTCGTAATTCATTCACGGCGGAAGATTTGTTCATCGCACACATCTCATCAATGGATCTGTTCGCCAAAGCGTTGTTGGTAGCGAATGATATTTTGGAGAACTCTGAATATAAAAGCTTGAGAAAAGAGCGTTATGCATCATTTGATGCAGGAATCGGTGCAGACTTCGAAGCAGGAAAATTGACTTTGGAAGACTTGCGTACGCATGCTGTTGGCGTTGGAGAGCCTGCACGTACTTCTGGCCGTCAGGAGTTCATTGAAGCAATGGTTAACCGCCACTTGTTCTAAAATATAAAATATTTGTTTTTACTTTTGCAAGCCTCGGCCTTAGGGTCGGGGCTTTATTTTTTTCCTTTAATGTCATTAAGTTAAAGGTTTCGAAGTTGATTGGGTCTAAATTTGAAATGCATGTACCGGCGTTCGGAAGAACGACTTACCTAACCATTTGAATAAACCTACGGGAAAGCAGATAAAATCAGCACTATGTTAGACGTTAAAAATAACGTCTCTACGGGATGGCGCTTTTCACTACCCCTATCATATATCCCGGTAATCCTGTAAATCAAGGTAATCATGGTCCTTAACACCTCCAACCATACAAACCACCTAAACTAAATTATCAATCTATGGCTTAAAATATAGGCACACTTAAAATTCTTTCTTTAGCTTTGGGCTGAAAAAATCTCTTTTCGTAAAATAAATTTAAACAACAAAATAGTTCACTCATGAAAGACCCAAGAATAGATCTATTAGCCAAAAATTTAATTAACTACTCCTGCGACCTCAAAGCAGGTGAAAAAGTGCTGATTGAAAATTTTGGTGTGCAAAAGGAATTAGTCATAGCTTTGGTGAAAGAGGCCAATAAAATCGGTGCCCTTCCTTTTGTTTCATTAAAAGACCTTGAAGTGGAACGCAGCTTGCGAATGGGTGCGACTAAAGCGCAATTTGAACGCATGGCGCAGGCCGAAGCCGACATGATGAGGGATATGGATGCTTACATCGGTTTGCGTGCAGGTGATAATGTGAATGAATTCACTGACGTTCCGCATGAAAAGACGGAAATCTTCAATGAGACTATTTTAAAGAAAGTACACCTTGACCTTCGTGTGGCTAAGACCCGCTGGGTGGTGTTGCGTTACCCAACCGCCTCGATGGCACAGTTGGCGAAAATGAGCACTGAGGCTTTCGAGGATCATTATTTTAACGTTTGTACCCTTGATTACGCCAAGATGGACCAAGCCATGAATGCACTTCAGACATTGATGGAAGCCACAGATCAGGTTCATATTAAAGGACCAAATACTGACCTTACTTTCTCGATCAAGGATATTCCTGCGGTGAAATGTTCGGGTAAGCGAAATATTCCCGACGGAGAGGTGTTTACCGCTCCAGTAAAAGATTCGGTTAATGGCACTGTTACTTATAACGCCATGTCTCCTTATCAGGGATTCATGTATGAAAATGTTCAGCTGACTTTCGAAAACGGAAAGATCATCAAAGCCACAGCCAACGATACCGAGCGTATCAATAAGGTATTTGATACTGATGAAGGCGCAAGATTTGTTGGGGAGTTTGCGATTGGCGTGAATCCATATATCATGGAACCAATGGGCGATATTCTTTTTGATGAAAAAATCGGCGGTTCATTCCATTTCACTCCTGGACAGGCTTATGAGTCTGCAGACAATGGTAACCGTTCAAGCGTGCACTGGGACTTGGTTTGTATTCAACGTGAGGAATATGGCGGAGGCGAAATGTATTTCGATGGCCGTTTGATTCGCAAAGATGGATTATTTGTGATTCCAGAGTTGGAAGGACTGAACCCTGAAAACCTGAAATAATAAACCGCATCACTTAAATTAGCCTCAGCCACTTGGTTGAGGCTTTTTTATTGGCCACGGATTTTTCAATCGCACACGGGAGAATATCGCCCGGCACTTTCTTAACGGAATACGAGTTTCCCCCTTTATTTTCAGGAGTTGCTGCTGATGAAATTAGCGTGATCCCTGAAAGTTGATTTATTACATGCCTTAAAGCGACCTGCTTCCTACTTTTCATGCGCTTCATTTTATTCATCAGCCCCCACTGATGCCAAATTACTATTTGCACTTATTTTATTTGTCATTTTAAAATACCGTTCATCATTTCGGATTTTAGCTTAGGCACACGATCGTTTTGGCTTAATCTTCCATGCTTGAAATACGCCCAAAGCCATAACAAAATAATATTTGGTTATTTATGATTTATGCATTGAATATTTGTTATCGAATTCTGAGAGTCTATTCCTAAACTGATGTATATCGGTCAAATACAATTTTTATTGTGTAGCCAATCTTTTCTTAATTAAGCATTTAGTGATTCAGGTATTGTTAATTATCCCTTTCCAAGGCAGCTAATTAGAATGCAGTTAAGGGAGTGTAAATTGTCTTTAACAAGTTGGTATAAGCGATTCCGACCAATTAGTTTAGTGCTTTAGAAGGAGGGGTAATTTTGTGTTTTTATCACTAATGAGCATTCAATGATGATAATCTCTTACTAAATACCCTAATATTCTATCAAATTAATACCATATAAATTTCACTGTTTGATAAGACGCTACACAAAATGAATTTGATAATTCGGAAGGTGAAATTGACCCGTTGACTCGGGGCAATCAAGTTTAGTATGATCTTTGAAGTTTATTTAACCTACTTATTCTTTAATTCTTGAAAAGCACTTTGCGATGAGAAAAATTTCCTTTTTGATGTTTTTCCTGGCCATGGCTACCATAAATATGGCATTGGCACAAGGGAAAATAGTAACCGGACAGGTTACTGATGATACGGGAGAAACGCTCCCAGGAGTAAACGTTATGATCAAGGGCACAACCACCGGTACGGTTACCGATTTTGATGGTCATTATTCCCTTGAAGTCAATCAGCCAAAAGCGGCTTTGGTATATTCTTTTGTTGGTTTGAAAACCATCACCAAAACCATCGGAAATCAATCCAAAATGGATGTGGTTTTAGGCGCTGATGCCAAACAACTTGAAGCGGTAGAGATTGTCGGTTATACTAAGGTGAACCAGGCGACCAGCGTTCCAAAAATTGAAAATGTAAAAGAAATTGTTACCCCAAGTGTAGCTAATGGCTTGGAAGGTAAAGCGACTGGTTTGAGTATTCAGCAGTCATCAGGGCAGCCAGGTGCTAAAGCAAACATTCGTGTTCGTGGTATGGGATCGATCTCCAGTAGTGCAGACCCATTGTATGTGATCGATGGTGTGATTGTTAGTGCAGATCCTGTAGTTTCTGATGGAAATGGTGCAGATACTGATCCACTATCCTCTATTAACCCAAGTGATATTGAAGATATCCGTGTTTTAAAAGATGCAGCAGCGACTGTACTTTACGGTGCACGTGGTTCTAACGGTGTGATCGTGATCACGACCAAAAAAGGGAAAGCAGGTAAAACTAAATTCAACTTCTCAGGAAGTTACGGTGTAACGCAGATCAACCGTGGGAATTTCAAACTTATGGACGGCCCTACCTACGCGTCGACGATCGGTAAGATGCATGGTATTCCTGATACTGGCATAAATACTGACTGGGTGGATGAAGCTTTCCGTTTGGGTAAAACTCAAGACTACCAATTGTCTGCTAATGGTGGTAATGAAAGCGTGAAGTACTATGCCTCAATGGGTTATTTTCAGCAAGATGGTATTTTGATCGGTTCAGATTTTGACCGTATCAATGGCCGTTTCAGCTTGGATGATCAAGTCAATGAAAAATTATCGTTCAATATTGGAACGGATTTGTCTTTGTCGAACACAACAAATGCAGGTAAAGGAGAGGCTTACTCTTCTCCATTGTCTGGGGCTTATGCCAACTCTCCTTTGGTAAGTGGCCGTGACGATCACGGAAACCCATTGCCTCGTCTCGATGAAATGAATACAACTCGTGCGAATTTCCTTTATGAATCTGCAAATAAATACAACAAAAGAAATAATCTTTGGGGTGGTGTTTCTGGTAAACTGAATTACCAAATCAATGATGATTTCTCTTTGAGTTCAACCAACTCTTATCGATTTAATCGATCGCTCTCTAACTCATACACCGCGCCTTCTACTTTTGACGGAAACGCTTCGCATGGTCGTGTAGATAATTCATTTGGTAATCGCGGAACATTCACCACTACTAACTTGGTGAACTACGAGCATACATTCGCCGGAAAGCACAATGTATCCGTGATGGCAGGTACTGAGTACCAATCGGAAACAAATACCTGGGGCCACTTGAAAGGAACATCGCTTCCTTCAGGTTTGGAGAACCCAAGCTCTGCTTCTGATCAATTTGGTATCGGTGGAAAGTCTTATGATTTTAAATTCTTCTCATTGTTGTCTCAGGCAACTTATGATTACAACGGGATATATTATGCCTCTTTATCTTTGCGCCGTGATGGTTCTTCGCGTTTTGGAAGTAAAAATCGCTATGGTAACTTCTATGCGGTGGGTGCGAGCTGGAATATTGCCAATGAGTCTTTCTTCAAAAGCAAGCTTTTTACCGACTTGAAACTGAGAGCTTCTTATGGTACAACAGGTAACGCTTCTATTGGTAACTATAACTGGCAAAACTTATTCTCTTATGATACTTATTTGGGGAATCCTGCAGCTTACCACTACCAATTGGGGAATGAGAACCTGACATGGGAGAAAAAAGTGAAGTCAAACATTGGTCTTGATTTCAGTCTTATCGACCGTGTGTCGGTAAACGTCGACTTATACAGTGAAAAGTCGAAAGATATCTTGCTGAGTCAGCAATTAGCTTCCTCAAGTGGGTTCCGAAGTATTAAAAGCAATATCGGATCAATGGTTAACCGCGGTATTGAGATTGCCATTAATTCCCAAAACCTTAAAATGGATAAGTTTACCTGGAATACCAGTTTGAACTTCTCTTACAATAAGAATGAGGTGCTGACGTTGAATGCTCCAATGATTACCAACTCTTACAGAACAATTGAAGGTCAGCCTTACAATCGTTTCTATTTGCAAGAATGGATGGGTGCTGAACCTCAGACAGGTAAGCCTGCCTGGTATGTGAATGAAAATGCACCTATCACTAAAGAGACGGTACAGAAAAGTTCATCGCTATTCTATGCGCCAAATGGCCGAGTAGCAACGACCGTTCATGGCGAGGCAAATCAAATTGATGCTGGGAGTACCATGCCGATCTGGAATGGTGGTATTACCAACAGTTTCTCTTTTAGACAGTTCGATTTCAGCTTCATGTTCAACTTCCGTGGGGGTAATAAAATCTTGAACAGCACACTGGATTATGCTGACTCTGACGGAAACTATTTGGATAATCAGGTAGCTGCAGCAAATACAAATCGCTGGGAAAAACCTGGAGATATTGCCTTCCGCCCTGCCTGGGGATCACGAGGAGGAAATCAACCTTCTACCCGTACTTTAGAGGATGGTGATTACTTACAGTTGCGTAATGTTACATTGGGTTACCGTTTACCTCAAGCGACAGCGAATAAATTGAAATTGTCAAGTGTTCGTTTTTATGTATCAGGTCAAAACTTGTTTACATGGTCAAACTTCAGTGGGTACACCCCAACAACTGTTGATAACGGCGCTACCTTCTATGAATATCCAGAAGGACGTTTGGTGTCTGCAGGTGTTAATGTTAAATTCTAAGCTGAGCGTATAATGAATATTAAAACATATTTTCTGGGGGCATTGGCTGCAATGGCCCTGGGCTTGACTTCTTGTAACTTGGACTTGGATCCAAATTTTGCAAAAAAGGCAGATGGTATCCGTGAAAATCCAAGCGAATTATTGGATGGAACGATTTCCAAACTCTGGAATGAAAACCTCTATGGACGTAATGAATATTACGGCGCAGATATTGGAACGGATAATGTTGTTCCTTCATGGAACACATCAGGAAGATTTACCAATAGAGTTAACCTGACAAGTTCTCCAGCTAACTGTGATTTGAAACCCTATTTGGGACTTTATCAGGTCGTTGAATCAGCTAACTTTATCCTGGAAACAGCGCCATCATTCTTTAAGGATGATGCTCAACTTCAGGACCTTAAAGGTCAGGCTTATTTTCTTCGCGCCTTGGCAGATTTCAAATTGGTGAAGAATTATGGGGGTGTGCCGTTGGTGAATAAAGTAATGACCAACGACAGCGAGGAAACCAAAGCTTTTCAACCAAAAAATGCAACACCTGAGGAGATCTATACGCAAGTATTGGCTGATTTGGCCAAAGCCGAGACCATGATCAAAAATACTACGGATGTTCAGCACCCAACCGTAAATGCGGTTTATGCTTTGAGAACCCGTGTTTACCTTTTTATTGCTGATGAGGAAGCAGGAAAAGTGAATGGCTTGACAAAAGAACAGGCTTTGGAAGAGGTGGTAAAGAATGCGGATAAAGTAACAGGCGTTTCTTTGGTACCAGCGAAAGATTTTTTGAATTATTTCAATGGTCAAAATTCAGCGGACGAAACAATCTTTGAGTTTGGCGTAACCGCAGATAATTCCAATGGAACCAATAATCAGGGGAACCTTTACCTTCATGACGGATACAACGCATTCTGTGCGAACCCAACGCTATTGGCAGTCTTCAAAAAAGGAGATGTTCGTGACGATTTCATGAGAAAGGCATACCATTTGTCTTCTGAAGGTGATACCATTAAATATGTGTTCCCAGAAAAATTCAAAGAAGCAAGTGGTGTATTTGGCTTAACAGCTCCAAAAATCCTTCGTTATGCTGAAGTATTATTGAATAAAGCAGAAGCTTTGGCGCAGTTGAACAAAACGGCTGAAGCGGCGGCAATTCTTGATCAGCTTCGAGCACAACGATTTGAGGAAGGTGTTACGCCTCCAAAAGCAACAGGTACTTTGAATGAAGTGTTGACAGAGCGTCGTAAGGAATTGGCATTTGAAGGTTTCCGCTTGTTTGATTTAAGAAGAAATCATTTGGCAACAACTTCTCAAGCGTTAAATTCAAGTGATGGTCATCTAATGGATATTGCCTCCGCTCAGGCAGGAAGCCCACAGTTTTGGATGCCTATTCCAGTAGATAAGGTTTTGGCTAACCCTAATTTGCAACAGACTCATTATGCAGTAGCAAAACACTAACAGAAATATTGCTTGACCATAGATGGTTTTCAAGACAAGAATAAGTAAAGCACCGAGCATTTTGTTCGGTGCTTTTTGTGTTTTAATATTTCACTGTAGGAATGTTGTGTAGCTATGCATGGAAGAACAATATCCAAATTTTATTCTGCCACCTATCTACTTCGGCTTAAAAACCAAAGCTGTTACAAAAAGTGCCTTTGGCATACCAGTCCTGAAAGGCATGCGCGTAAACTTTTGGGCTGTATATAATATTACAAAGGTAAATAATTATTAAAGTTATGCACCTTGATACT
>CANMKE010000020.1 GCA_947498325.1 uncultured Persicobacter sp. | reverse complement strand
TTAGCTGAAACTGCTATCGATTCTATCCCAGATGAGATTTCCTCCATGAAGATCAAGAAAATTTGGATGACAGACTGTAATTATCTGACTTATATTTCCCCCAATTTAGGGCAACAAGATTCCCTGGAGGAATTAAATTTTAGTTTTAATGCGGAGTTCGGGACAGCTTTTTATAATCGAAATAGTATTCCAAGAACAATCCCAATACCTGAGGAAATAAGGGATTGTAAAAATTTGAAGAATTTGGATTTGGAATACAATGAGCTAACAAGCATTCCAGATTATGTTTTTGAAATTCCAAGCTTGGAAGTTTTGGGCTTTAGAGGGAATAAGATTTTAGAAATTCCGGAAAAGATTTCCAAACTTCAAAAGCTAAGAAGAATTTATGTTACTAATAATCAGTTGAAAAACCTACCAAAATCCTTTGGGCAAATGCCAAATTTGGAAACCATATCTGTCTGGGGTAATGCCATTTCAAAAGAAAATCTACCCGTAGAAATGTTCGACATCAACAGGGAAAAGAAATGCTACTTGCATTTGTATATGTATTATGATAAATCCTTTGAGGGTTTACCGGTAAGTCAGGAGCAGTTTGAAAAAGGCTATGAGTGGTATTAGGGCAACCAATCAACTTCAGCGCCACCTTTGTATTGGAAAAAGGGCAATTGATCCCGCAGTTCTACGAAATAGGAGGCAGGGGCACGCTTGACATCAAAGCCAAACGAACCCTTTGGCAGGGTGGCTATGGTTCCCTTGCAGGAGGCATGGACTTTCAGACCGAATATGAACGTGTTTTTCATATTGAGCCCGCCACCGACACGCTCTCCTATATCTCAACCATTTATAACGCCTATGTTAGTGGCGCCATGGCCAAAGGAGCAAAAGACCAAAAGGATCAATTATAACTTTACCGTCTCCTTCTTTAGTGGCTTTTGATGGTCAGTCTGCAAAAATTGTCCCAGGCATTACGGTTGATACAAAAATTGATGGTCACAAATAAATCAATGGCCGAAAACGGAATATTGCAGTTAATTACCGTTATGAAAAAATTATTGAGGTGATTGTTAGCGAGAAAGTAAATGATCTTTACCGATTGGATTACCTCAAAAATAGATCGATCAGGTTTGCAAGGCCAAAGAAGATGGTGTAAATGTTGACGACTACTTCGTCTGGACCTTGATAGTTAACTTAGAGTAGCTTGTGGGGGGGTACCATCATATTTATTTAACATAACGGTTATTATATATGCTAATGAAATGAGCTAAAATATGTCTACACAGTTGTATAAACAATTAATATTTAGCCCATTATAAACTCAACTAAACGAATCACCAAAAAATAGCCATCAACTTTGCTGATGGCTATTTTCCAAATATTCATGACCTTACAATGCTTGGCTGATTTTGTATTTTTGAATTAACTCTTTGGCAACCTCAATACTGTTACCTTGGGCTTTTGTGGTAAAATGATCTTTCTTCTTTGCCCATTGTTCACTGAAGGCGACAAAATCCAATGGTTCAATATTTTTTTTATCGAAGTTGGCTAAGGTGTGCTCAAAGAACATGAGCCAGCGCTTTTTATAATAATGGCTAATCAAGCCACTCCATTGTTTGTAGGCATAATCTTTCAACACATTGTTACGATCCGTTTCATTGCCCCAATAACTCACCAAAGCACGGGCATTGAATTCGAAAAGGTCTTTTTCTTCAGGCGTACTACCTAATTTGCGAGCATCATCAATCCACTGTCCCAAAACAAAAGCTTGTTGTGTTCCTACTAATCGATCCACGTCGTCCATCAGTTCAAGGAAGGCATCGCTTTTGGTTCTGAAAAGCGCCTTATTTTTTTGCAGATATGCCTGTTGAATTTCTTGATATAAAACCAATGCTTGGTTGGATAAAACATCTCTCAAAACGACCGTAAGATCATATTCAAAGGCCTTGTTCGTTGGTATTTGATTCGAAGCTGTCAACAATAAATCACAGGCTTGGGCTAATTTCTCTGTGTTATAATAGGTCTTTACATTTCCCCATGGTGCACTCGATTTGATTTCAAAAGATGGTGTGGCACAAATGATGGGCTGACTTTCATCGCGTCCCCACTCCCCTTTTGGGGCTACTGGGCAGCTATAAACAGACTCATAAAGCAGTTTCCATGCTTGGTTGGCTTGTTTGTTTTCTGCTCCGTAACGTGCTTCAGTATAAAATTTAAGCCACTGATCGACCTTCAAGGGTGTTTGTTTCCATGCCACATCATAGATCATGGAGGTAACGACCTGATTAGGAATATGCCCTTCGGGAACAGTCCCGATACCCTGCATGTATTGACCTACCTTTGATTGTTGTGCTTCGATCGGCGCGGATGCAATAACGGGCAATCGACCATAAAGATCCTCACGGTTGCCGAAGTTGCCGATCGCATTCCAGATGAAGTTAAATCCACCAAAAGCCTCGCGGTATTTCCATGAAGGGATATTATCTGAAAAAAGGTCAAGTATCAGTGTATGCTCCTTGTCCAATTGTTTAAGCATGGCTTCTTTTGGATTGTCCATCCATCCCTGAATCACCCAGGTAGCTTCGGGGCTGGCTTTTTTCATGGCCGTCTGAATGGCTTTTCCTGCGGTTTCGATATCAATGCCTTTGGTGTTTCCACCTTCATGAAAAGGATCTCCGCCGACCAATTCCAGTTTACCATAAAGATTGGTCATGGATTCATAATATTCCTTAGACATTTTGGTGAACAAAGGGTCATTCGGATCAAGGAAGTCAGGGCGATAAAAGCCACACCAATTTCCTCCAACAATGATATTGGCTTCAGGGAATTTTTTGGATAAAGTGCGGGGCACCATTCCGTAAAAACCATGGAAAACGGGCGTGATACCGAGTTGGTGCATTCTTCCCACGATTTTTTGTTGAAGGTCCGCACGGTTATCAATCCATGCCTGAGAGACATGCCCGCCGAATCCCTCCAGATTTCCCATCAGCCACCACGCCTGATAAGACGGGCCAGGAATAAAATCAAGAATTTCTTTCTGTGAATATCCATTTTTCTGAAGCACTTCTTGCCAAACTTTCTCCACTCCTGTCAGAGCATAAGCCATATTCACTCCCTGAAGTGCCATGAGGTCAAGTTCTTTTTGCCACTCTTCCCAACCCCAAAAAGCCATGGAGTAATTGAAGGTACAGTAGTTTAAGTAATGGCGGTATTTGAGATTACATTTTTTCTTGAACTCTTGCTCGGGCAAAGGCAACTGCTCGGGCAATTGAATATCATTATGCGGACGGGATAATTCCACATGGCAATATTTTCTGAGGTACTGTCCCAAACCATAAGAAAGGGCTGATTTACTGTTGGCCTCAATAATTACTTTCTGATCAGCTGAGGATTTTATCAAAAAATATTCTCCTTCTGATAAATCATCAGGAACTACTTTTAATATCAGTTGATCGGCTTGCTTACCCATAACGCGATGGGCGAACATTTCCATTTCAGACAGTTGTCCTGTCTTATGGTTGGAGGTACAGGCGTTCAAAAAAAGTGTACAAATGAACGCGAATAAAAGGAAAATATGATTTCTTTTCATCACAAAAAATTTAGGTTTTTACTCATAGAATCGATCTTCTCGGATCATGGATGAAAGGTAGGATTTGTAGAGATTATTTCAGTTATTCATCCTTGTACAGATACTTGAACACCAAATGAACACCGAATAATGTAGTCAAATGAAAAGGGAATTGATAGAGGATAAATTAAAAGAAAAGTTACTACAAAAGATTGAAGTAGAGCAGGTTGAATTGCTTTCCAATAGTGATTTTGAACGCTTGAGCCAATTGATTTTTGAGCGTACTCAAATCATGCTCAGTGTAACGACGCTAAAGCGGTTTTTTGGCAAAGTCAGTGTGAGCGAAAATTACAAAACCTCCAACAGTACCCTTAATACCCTTTGTTGTTTTGTTGGCTATAATAGTTTGGAGGAATTTCAAAAGGCGCATCGACCTGTTAAGCTTGATGTCAAATTGCCCCTGTTCAACAAATGGTCTGTTTTTGCTTTGTTTTCCTCAATCCTAATTGTGGGGCTGTATTTATTTTTACCAAACTCAGATCAAAGTACATTGGAAATTGGGGAACGAAAGCTAAGTGGTTCCTTCCCTTTCACGGTATCTTTAGATTATCAAATCAAAGGGCAAGATCAGTATTTTGTGAAATTTGAGCAATACCACAGCCTTGAACCGCTATCTGACGATTATCAAAGAATATCGCACATTTATGAGTTTCCAGGCTTTTATAATATTCTTATTTATAAAAAACAGGGGGGTGTAGAAAATTATCAGGCGGTCGATACGCTTCAAGCACACATTCAGTACCCCGATTGGATGGGAGAAACCTATCATTCAGGAACAAAATCTGATGCCAAGCGGGTATTGAAGGTAGATCATGATGGAGAATTAATGATCAGTCCCTCGCAGGTAGCAAAAGTTGGGATGGATTCAAGTAGTTTATATTTCACCTCTATGATGTATTCCAAACCGATGCCTGTTGATTTGGATGACTTCAGTTTTGAAGGCTACCTGCAAATGGATACGCATCAAGATGAGGATTTCTGCAAGTGGATTGATCTGCAATTGACAGGTGAGTTTGGGCGAAAAATATGGTTGACCTTTGTGCCCGAAGGCTGTGATCGTTGGGCGAAGGTGGTCATCAGTGAGCATCATCGGGATGGCTACCATCATGATAATCCTTCGTTCATGATCAAGGACAAAATGAAGTGGCATCAGGTAAATATTCACAGCAAGAATGGGTTGGTACAGGTTGATGTTGATGGTCAACAAATTATTCAACAAAAATATACCCTTCCTTTAGGTAAATTGATGGCGATAAACTGTCGAGCTAATCGCAGTGGGAAGTTTAAGGGGTTGAAATTAAATGGTCAGTCAATAGAAAAGAACTTGATTGTCTTAGGTGAAGTTGAGGCAAAAAAAGAGGTCAGATGATTTCACCTGACCTCTAACATTAGAGAAATTAGTTATACTTATTTGCTATGATGTTTAATACACAATAATCTGTTCACTGATTGCTTTGGTTTCCCCAATCAGATTGATGATGTAAACCCCTGCAGGTAGCTCAATGCTCGTTTTGGCTTTGATACTTGTTTGGGTCAGCACTACACGTCCCGTTAGGTCGGTAACCACCATTTTCTGATAGCTTTCGTCCTTAGGATCAATATGAACTGTTCCTCGGGCGGGGTTAGGATAAATTCCTGCTTCCGTTCCTTCTGCTTCCCAGATGACCCTCGCATTGTCAGGACCCGTGCCCGTCGGTGCATAGTTTACATTGTCTGTCAGGATGATCTTATCAATCGGAGTTCCATCCTCGCGCATATAAATGCTGAAGGTCTGAACGCCTGTTTGTGCCACATTGAAGGTCGTTCCAAGTCGGCTCCAAGTCCATTCCGTAAGTGCATCAGGCATGTTCCACTCATTGATTTTGGTTCCTTCAAAGGCAGGGGTAATCGAGTTGTCAGACCCGTTTGGCGATTTTTGTCTTACCCAGAAATAATGGGTTCCTGTTTTAACAAAATCAACATCGTAATGCACCACAGGACCTTCGAGTGCTCCCGTGCTGATGCTGTTGGCATTGTCAGGCACGATCATGAAGTTCCCCCCTGAAGCCTGAGCATCTGTCTGCGACTCCCATTGCATGGAAGCAAACTGACCGACACCATACTCACTGCGATGGAAACCTTCCGCCTCGAATACCGCCAGTCCATCCGACTGTTGGGTATAAACATCTGATCCACCTGTGTCGCCTACAGAAATATTGACCGACACATAGGGAGAGCTGTTTCCATCATTACCCGTTGCCGATACTGTGATCTGATGATCTCCCGCAGGGAAATCATTCGCTGACCAACTGAATGGTGCTGTCTGATCATTACCGAGGAAATTCCAAACACCGTCCGTAACGCGAAAGAAAGATACGAGTTGAACATCCCCTCCTGTTTGAGTCTGAATGGTGATGTTCTCGCCTACATCAAAATTAACCCCTTCTGAAGGACTCGTGATACTCACTGTTGGTGGTACCGAAGCTTCTTGATAGGTGATCTTTAACTGTGGCGCACCATTGGTCGAGTTGTTGAAATCATAGGTCTTTGCCGACTTGGTAGATGCCGTATTGGCCTCGAGTTGGAATACAATATGCTGATCCGAAGTCCATCCTGCATCCACAGCAAGGTTGATCAACGATACCAAATCGGGTGAGGTATATTGCTGATCCTGTGCCCAGTCGCCAAGCGACCAGCTGACAGTTTCGGCAGAAAGGGTTCGGTTGCTGATATCCTGAGCGCCTGTTGTAAAGGTCGCAGGATCGGCGGACTGTTGTACACTGATCGCCACCTCATTACTGCCCGAATAGTTGCCTTTGGATTCAAGGATAAGTTCGGCTTTGGTAATGACAGATCCTTCAGGGATGCTGACTCTGAAACGAACAGCCGATACTTCTCCTGCTCTGAGGTCAAGGTCATTGCTGGTCAGGTTCATTACCCCTGCTTTCTCCTCTGCATCATCCGAAGAGCTGTCCACCACAAATGTGGCGGTGTTTTCTGCTGGCGGAGGCGTCGGAGTAGATCCTGATGGATCGTAGTCGGGATTGGAAGTCAATAAAACTTTATCCACTTTCGTTCCATCTTCTCGCATAAAGACACTGAAGGTTTGTTGCCCTGTTGTGGGTACTTGAATGGTCGAATCAGCTTTCACCCAAATCCAATCAGGGTTATCGCCAAGGCTC
The DNA here is from genome assembly GCA_947498325.1 of uncultured Persicobacter sp. GTDB lineage: Bacteria > Bacteroidota > Bacteroidia > Cytophagales > Cyclobacteriaceae > Persicobacter > Persicobacter psychrovividus. The sequence goes on along the minus strand of CANMKE010000020.1, from coordinate 93,894 downwards.
CAGTCCCCACGGTTTTCATCCTCAAAAGCCAAAACGACCGAATTATCAGCACCATGATCAGGCTTGACGCGAAGCCAAACATAATGCGCACCTGTTTTTGTGAAATTGACAATAAAGTCCATGCGAGGTCCATTGAGGGTTCCTGCAGAATTTCTGTTGCCATTGTCCTGCACCATCATGAATACACCATCACTTGCTTGTGGATCTTCGTGTTCATACCAGAATTTTTTCTCAAATCCGCTTGTTCCATCAGCCCGATAGGAAAAGTCTTCGGCTTCGGCTTCCATCAGCCCGTCGGCATCATTGCTCTGTTGGTGGATTTTGCCGTCGCCCAATGGGACATCCAAGGTACGTACGGTAAAGACAGGGCTTTTCGCCGAAACATTTCCTTCCTTATCCCTTGCCAATACTTGCATTTCATAGTTGGTACTCGGATCGAGTTTCTCGATAAAGAATTCCAGCTCGACGGTCTTTTTCAACAGCTTGCCATCTTTATATACTTCATAGTTTTTGACACCCGAAGCATCAGAAGAGGCATTCCATGACAGATTGAAATCAAAAGGACGAAGGTCTGATGCGCTGAGATTTGTCGGTACAGATGGAGGCGTAGTATCGTCCCCAGGACCCGCAACGACCGTCAGCCTTTTTTCTCCTGCAGAAGATGGTTTTGACCACTGCCCCTCTTCATCAATCGCCACGGCAGTCAATAATACTTCGGTGCCGTTTGCCACTGGTGGATCCCATGTGAGTTTGAAATTGTTTGCCTTGTCATTGCTTTCGCCGATAAAGTGCCAGTCGTAGAAATAACGAACGGTACGTGTTTTCGATGAAGCATTCACCGACAGCTCCACTTCCGACATATTGACCTGATCATCATTGCTGAAGTTCAGAGAAACGGTTGGCGCAGAGGCAATGCGGTAAGTCCCTACGGCTGAGGCATCCATGGCTTTCTGGAAACCAGAAGCATAAATCATGTAATTATTCTGTTGGTGAACGGTGAACTCACCACCTTGAATACTGAACATATTTCGGAAGGTCTGCTCCGCTCCTGGCCAGCTTCCAGGGTTGTTGATCAGGTTCGGATAAGTCCCTTTTCTTGACCAAAATTCTGAAGCAATTGACTGGGTAAACCAATAGCTTGTTGCAGAGAAATAACTTGTGTAACCGATGTTCGGACGGCTTGGGTAAACCATGCTATTTTGGTCGTTGCCGATCCAGCCATTTGGGTTGAAAATCCATTGATCGGAAAATTCTCCCAAACCAGATATATATGTTTGGTTCAATTGGTTACCACCCAATACATAGTTCATGGAGTTATTCACCACGTCGAGGTATTTTTTATCTCCCGTATGCAAATAAGCAAAAGGAACCATCGTCAGACGAGGTGTGTTCAGACCACCCAACTGCATGAACTGAGAATACTCAACCCCTGTACGGAAAGCATTGTCCTGATTATGTTTTACTTTATAAGTATCAGCTTTTCGAATTACCTCTGAACGAGAATTTGACTTCAAGCTTGCATCCAAATTTGGATGGCCGTCGGGAATCATCGAAACAATAATATGACAAACATCTATGATGTTTTGGTTGGACCATTCACCGCCTTCAGCCCAAGGTTCCCAGTCGAGATAAGTTTTCAGGTCCGTCTGGTATTTTGCCGTTCCTGTCAGTCGGTAAAGGGCTGCAGCTGCAAAACCTTTCACCCTGTATTCCTGATTACTGTTCTTACTCAAATCCGTGTCTTGAGGGTGTGCTTCTGCCCAAGCATAAGCATCAATCGCCTCCTGTCTCCAGCTGTTGTAGTCGGGATGGTTACCGCTATTGGTGAGTTTATGAAATTTATTCAAACAAGTAGCATAATAGGCAGCAAGCCCTGCATAATGATAAGTCTGCCATGCAGATTCTCCCGACAGATACCAATCACGGGTGTCCTGCCAAGCGGTGAAGTTGTTGCCAGGTACACCATCACGGCCCACATAGCCAGGTACACCACCTGTTCCACCGTACTGATTTTTCAGGATGTTCTTGGAACGCTTGTAATAATCAATCAACCAAACGGCTTCATCCAACAAATCAGGCAAACCATTACTTCCTTCGTCGATCCATGGCGAACTGTCTGACAAGCGGTATTTATTACCGATTTCTCCGTCATAAAATTTATCAGGAGCTGCATCATAAAGCATCAAAAGTGCCATCGGGACTTTCGCATGGTGGATATATCCATCCCAGTCACCAGCATCATGGTAATAGCCATAAATTCCACTGACCTGAACGGCATTGGCATCATCAAATCCTTCATTGGAATGATTGTCGCCAGGCAGGTGGTTTTTGTCCCATAGCCAGGTGATGTCATCATAGTGGTGATCACGGGGCATAATACTGCCATCAGTCATCTCTTTGCCCACCCCTTGACGCGACCAGAAGAGCCCTTTCATCGCATAATAAAATGGGGCTTTGGTTGCACTGCCACCGATCTCGAAAGGATATGAACAGCCAAGGCCTTCCACGGCCAAGACATACTCACCCTGACTGCTAAAGCTACTGAAATCACACTCATATACATCGGCATTACTGTAGTTGTAGCTTGGCGCAAAATCAGAGCTTCCTGTTTCCACTACATCTTTTCGCATACGCAACGCCACCGTTCCTGTATAGGCAACCGCACCTGTGTTATAATTAACCACATAGAAATTTCGACCTGCATATTGATCCAGGTTCAAGCCACCATTGGGGTGCGTTGAGGTGTTGAAATCTCCCATCCATTGCGACAGGTAGCCATATTTTGGAGATTCAGGAGCAAAACCGACCATGTTTACGTGCACGGTTTCGGAACGTACTTTTTTGGAATCGAACTCGAATTTTACAGTGGTATTTCCATCCACAATATTGTCTACTTCGATCTCATAAGTTTTACCTTCCTGTAATGCATGAGGTAGTTCAATATAAACCCAATGACCAAAAACGAAAGGGACACTCGACCATTCATCATTATAATGAACCGCCTTGGACTTTCGCCCAACATTGATCGGACTTTTGCCTGATGAGAAATTACTGTCATCGCTACTGCTGATCGAGTAATTGGATAAAGTCATCAGTTGCTTGATATCCGAAGGGTCATGGTAAGTCTTGTGGCTTGATACGCCCTGGTAGGCACCATAGGTGTCAATAAAGCCATCTTCGATATAGACCAATAGCATCCGATCACTTGCGGGTGAAATGCTGATCAACTCAGATGCTTTGACTAATGAGGGGGATAGTAATGCAAACATTAACAGACCAACGAATGGCCGTTGCATTGACTTTACGTGTTGGTAAAGCCAGTAATAAAAATCAGTCATAGTAATTAACTTTGGTAATAGTAAAAAAATGCATTTTGGGCCCTGAATGCATACACAAGCTAATGGCAGAATGAGCCGATTATGGGGAGATTTCAACAGAAATTTTGCACGGATATTTTGACATAAAAAAGTGGACAAATCCTCAATCCTGCTTTAAATGCCTAAAACTGACTATTTTCGATTATATGATTATTTGTTTCTTTGGTCGTCCACTAAAAAAATTCCAGAAACGGTCAGGATACAATTATTGATATTATATAACAAACTGATTTTTAGTACATCAACCTAACATGTGAATTTGTAATAACGAAGTAAATAAGATGATTACTAAATATGAATTTTTCAAGTAATTTATCAATAATACTTGGTTTGTTGCATTTCAAAACGAAAGTACTTACCTCGACAAGGGATATGTTTTCAAGCATTGATTAGCTGATGAATTTCCTCTTTGCAGGGTAAAAAGTCCGCAATATTCATTTACAGAAGGCAGATATTCGAATTGTACCATAATATTTTTTAAACATGAAGAATAATACTTTTTATCGAATATCGACGGTAGTCACCTTGTTGATTTTAGGATTAACACAAATTAAATTGGCCAAGGCTCAGATAATCGTTGGGTCAGATACCAATATATCTGCTTTAGACTTCGCTGAAATGCTACCAGGAAAAATGAAAGGAAGTGGCGGATGGCCACCACCAATGAATGACCGCGAATGGGTAGTAAGGTCAGAAAATGGGGTAAGTTTCATTGAGATTCCTTCCCACGGAGAGATTGCCGATTTGAACAACAGCTTGTCTCCTTATGTATCTTATGATCTTGTTTTTGAAGCACCAGGCACTTACTACTATCATATGCTCTTTAACTGCTCAGAGGGCAATGGCTCAGATGACAGTTGTTTTCCGGTTTGGGACTGGGATGGAGAAACCACTCCTACCTATAACTGGAATCTTGGACAAGGGAAAACGGAGTGGACGTGGAGAATGAGAACTGCTTCGATTACCACTACCGAAGCCAATGAAGCTCACCGATTGACTATCTTCGCACGTGAGGATGGATTACAAATAAGCATGTTCGCTTTCAGGGATAAAAATTGGGGCTTCAATGAGGACTTTATTCCCACCAAAGCACCACAGAATTTAACAAGTACTAAAACGGAGAATGGTTTTGAGCTTTCGTGGGATTTGGCTGAGATCATCGATCAGATTGATGAACCTGAGGACATTACCTACCACGTGGTGGTCAATGGTGAGGAGGCGCATGCCGCAACGGAAATCACCTCTTATGAATTTACCGAGGTTGTTGAAGGTCAAAATTATGAGGCCTATATTTTCACAACCGATTTAAAGGATAACCAATCTGAAAACTCAGCAACTGTAATCGCATTGGATGGAGAGGCACCAACATCACCAGCTAATTTATTGGTGACCGTAACAACTGAAAGTGCCTTAACAGTAACTTGGGAATCATCAACAGACAATGTAGCCGTTACAGGTTATGGTGTAATGATTGGCGATGAAGCGGCGGTAGCGTTGGATGAAAATGCATTGACTTATACCTTTGAAAACCTTGAGGAGTACACGCAATACACCGTGAAAGTTTATGCCATGGATGCGGCTGGAAATACTTCTGCTGATAGCGAGGTTGAAGGCATGACCTTGGATGTAACCGCTCCTGAATTTATGCCGAACCTTGCAAGCAGTGAAATCGGTGAAGAAACATTCAAAGTAAGATGGGATGCTGCTACGGATGCAGGTTCAGGCGTTGCAGGGTATGAAGTACAATTGGGCGAAGAAACACCAATGGAAGTGACTGCTGATGTTACCGATTACACTTTCATTAACTTGAACCCTTACACTAACTATTCGGTTCGTATTTTGGCCAAAGATGAAGCAGGTAACAAAACGGACTTTTCTGATGCTTTGGAAGTGATGACCACTGATGTGACGGCTCCAACAGCTCCTGGAAATTTATCTGTAACGGAAACCACAGGCACTACAGTTACGGTAACCTGGGAATCATCAACAGACAATGTAGCCGTTACAGGTTATGGTGTAATGATTGGCGATGAAGCGGCGGTAGCGTTGGATGAAAATGCATTGACTTATACCTTTGAAAACCTTGAGGAGTACACGCAATACACCGTGAAAGTTTATGCCATGGATGCGGCTGGAAATACTTCTTCTGATAGCGAGGTTGAAGGCATGACCTTGGATGTAACCGCTCCTGAATTTATGCCGAACCTTGCAAGCAGTGAAATTGGTGAAGAAACATTCAAAGTAAGCTGGGATGCTGCTACGGATGCAGGTTCAGGCGTTGCAGGATATGAAGTACAATTGGGCGAAGAAACACCAATGGAAGTGGCTGCTGATGTTACGGATTACACTTTCACAGAACTCAATCCATACACTAACTATTCGGTTCGTATTTTGGCCAAAGATGCTGGGGGCAACAAAACGGACTTTTCTGATGCTTTGGAGGTGATGACCACCGACGAAACGAATCCTTCACCAGTAACTGATTTAGCTGTTGCTGATGTTAGCGGCGCGCATTTTACAGTTTCATGGACGGCTGCGACTGATAATGATCAGGTGGCACATTATGAATACAAATTGATGCAGGCAGATGAAATCGTTCTTGAAGAAACCACTACTGAATTGCTTTTGGTATTGGATAACCTTCAGGGCATGACGACTTATGATTTCAGTGTTTGGGCAGTGGATCGTGCAGGAAATATGTCGGAAGTTGTAACTACCCAAGCAACCACCTTGGATGATGAAGCTCCTTCAGTACCAACAGCGCTTGTAGCTTCGGAGATCACTGAAACGGGCTTCAAACTGGATTGGGACGCCGCTGATGATAATGTGGCAGTAACCGCTTATCGTGTAAAAATTGATGAAGAAGAACCAATTGAGGTAGCAAACAATACCGCCATGATTGATGGGCGTATGCCTTTGACTGAGTATTCGGTCAGCGTTGCCGCGGGTGATGCGTCAGGGAATTGGTCGGCTTACAGTGAACAGGTTTCCGTAAGCACGATTGATATTACCCCTCCTTCGAGTCCGACAGCTTTAGTGGTGAGTGATGTTACTCCGTTCTCTGCTCAATTGGCTTGGGAAGCTTCGACAGACAATGTTGCTGTTGCTCACTACGAGGTGTATGTAAATGATGAAAAGGCAGGAGAAACGGCAACATTAACCTATGCTTTGGATGGCCTTAGTCGGGAAACATCATATAGCGTTTCGGTAAAAGCGGTAGATGATTCGGGTAATGTCTCTGAGCCGGTGGCGACTACTTTTGAAACCACTCGCCCATTATCCAATGAAGGAAGTGAAGACAAAATTAAAGTGTTTCCTAATCCTGCTTTAGGCGAGATGAACATTCAATTGAATATTGCTGAACAGGTGAATTTTGTGATTCATAATATGGCGGGACAGAAAATTTCTGATGGAATCATTCGGAATGGTAACCTGAAACTCCGTTTGCCTGCCGGAATGTATGTACTTCATATCAATACAAAAGCGAAAAAGCACGCACGAGTAATTATCTTCCAATAATCGACCCGCATTCCATTTCAACCTTATAGGATAGATGGCTGGTGAAAGAAATTTTTCCCTTTCACCAGTTCACCTTCCACACCACCTTGCAGACATAATTTATGCAAGGTGGTTTTGTATTCCAGTTTTCAGAGCGGTAGTATAACGGCAAGCAGATCTAATATGGTAACCCTTAATTATCGACTTGTTCTCTATCAACGAAAGACCTTTTTCCATGCATTCGCCCTAATGAATTTATGGGTAGATTTAACCTTGCATTAATCAGAACCCCACCTTTCACCCGAAATAAATCATGGGAAATTTTGGGCTTAAATAAATAGCCTTACTTAAAAGAAGGTCATCGAGTGAAGGTAATCACCTCTGCAAATGGTGGCAATTGATCCACTCTTGAATGCCCGATGATAATACTTTTAGTGGTGATTTGTCATGTTGTTTGATGTCGTTCTGGCCTACAAGAATTTATTTCAAAAAGACCTATGAACGTTAGGCGACAATAAGTCGCTATTTTGGCCTTATTTTGTAATTCTAAAGGTAAGCCCTGCACGACAAGCCACCTCCCTAAGGTTTCTGAAATTCAATTGTGTATTGATTCCGAATTTGGGCGTAATAAACCAACGGGCTCCCAAATCCGCATCACCATACCAAGACCCTCCATCGTATTTTGCGCTGAACACTTTCCAAAAACCTTTGGAGGCATCCATACTAAATTGCATTAAATAAACTGCACCACCCCCTGCATATAAGTCAATGTTTTTGGGCAAATTTAAAAATTTTGAAAAGTGAATATTCAAACCAATATTGGTCGCCAGCTCGTGGTGGCGTACCCATTTGCTGTCAGATACTTCGCCGACCTTTTGTCCATTGAGTAATTTGAGAATTTGGGTGCCAAGCTCAACATCTTTATTAAGGAGGTCGTGCGTTTTATAGGTGTTATATTCTGTTTCGAGCGTTATGGATAGCCAATCATTCAAAAAATAGTCGTCTCCAAGATAAACAGGCATCAGGTTTTTATTGACCGCAATTCCTAAATTTAAATTATGATTTTTAATGAGTTGCGCATTCGCTACACCTCCTAAACAGCTTACGAATAAGCAAATGGTGATTAATGTTTTTTTCATGGTGTGATAAGTAGAAATTATTGAATATTTAATTTGTGGGTGGCTTTTCAATATCTATACCATGAAAAAATGATGTATATAAACTTATGCGGAAATGATAAAAATTCAAATAAAAACACTATTAAGAATAAATGAGTTTCCTTTTGGCGTAGAAAAAGCACCACCCAAATGGTAGTGCTTAAAATTATAAAAGTTAAATAGCGATTTTATAAAGGACTGTGTTTTACATGCCACTTCAGCGTTCCTTTATAAGCTGTCGGATAGGTCAAGTTTGATTTTCTACTTTCACTATAAACCATCTCACCATTCGACTTATAAATATTGTATTCTACCACCGTAGCGTATTTTATCCTTGTTTCAGAACTTTGAGTTTTTGTCTTAATATCATCCCCAGAGATAATGCCCTTGGATGTTGAAGTATTGGAGGTATTATTGGTCTGTGCGCCTTCCTGATCCATCATTATATTGGCATATACCACATAATCAACCCCTAAAATTTCTGCCAATCGCTCAGGTTCCACCTCAGCTACAGTCCTGTAATCTATATCATTTTCTTTCAGCTTTTTTTTGATCTCCACTGTGGAGCTGTACTGAAAGACTGTGGATTTCTTCTTGTATAAAGCCACAATCTCTTTTTGAACTTGTTCGGCTTTCATTTTAGGCGCTAATTGGCCATCAATGTAGAATACAGAAGGCAACACGGCCACCTTTTGCGCTTTGGTTGTCAGCACAATGCAAAATAGGATCAAGACTAATCCAACAAAAAAAACGGTCTTTTTCATACTTATCTCCTCTTTAATGATTTGTACAACGGCTATAAATTCATTTTTACAACACATTGACAAGACCTTAAGAAGCAAAAGGTGCATCCAATTGTTTTCCACAATTAATTACCAGACAAATCATCCGATTAACTACTGAGCATAAATGGTATCAGACGGATTCCCAAACTCATGCAGATGCCCTATCGAAAATGCCTCTTTTAGAAAAACTCGCTATGTAATGGTAATATATCTCAAAGGCCCTTCCAATTCCCTTTTTGCTGTTGTCTCTGTTGGCTTTCGGCAACACCTGTTCCTGTTCCACCGAATTATGGCACATTGCACTGGCGACGATTGACAACCTACTACCAAAATACTTCGGCATGCCATTCACCACTTCCTCAGATCGTCGATAGTCGACCAAGGCCTGCCTATTTATCGGGTAATAGGTGTACAACTCACGGAGAATCCCCCTGTAATAAGAGGATAAATGATCAATAAAGAGGACAAATTATCCGGCAGGGATGGTCGCGTGATAAAACTCCACTTCTTACAGTCATTATTGAACAAATAGCCTAAATGAGTGATCTAAATTTGAATCATCGATTTTTTAAGTACTCGATCCAAAAAATTGTCAAGTATGAAAAGTATGCATTTTTTTAACAAATATATCGCCATAGGCTTGTGTGCGCTGTTAGGTTACTCGCAAGATTCCGTAGCTCAAAAATCGCCTATTGTGGAAAAACATTCCGTACAGCACCAGGTAAAAAGTGGCCTAACCCTTGGGGGAATTGGTGCTGGTGGTGTGGAAATCCGAAAAGATGGTCAGTTTTACAATTGGTCCATCCTTAATAATTATCCAAATGGATCGGCTCCTATCCTGCAGTTTCCCAGTCGGCCAAATTCCGGGGAAGAAAACGCCTATATGTTCTTCATGGTCAGGTATCAAATTGAGGGGCAACAGCCAAAAATCAAAGTCCTGCAGCTCAACAACGATATTGCTTATGGAGGTTTGTTAAATGAAGCACCTATCTATTACTTTCCATGGATGAGTTCAGTGGATAACATTACTTACAGTGCCCGTTTTCCTTTTGCAGACCTAACTTTTTCGGATGAGGACATGCCTTTTGAAGTCATTCTTGAAAGCTTCTCCCCATTTATTCCGCACGATGTCAAGAATTCATCGTTACCAGCGATTGATTTTAATTTTAAGATCACCTCAAAAATCGATCAGCCGGTAGATGTCAGTATTATTGCAACGCAAAGGAATCTGGTGGCCTATGATGAGGTGCACAAATATTTCACCGCCTCTATTGTAGAAAAGGAAGGTGTCAAGTATTTCAAACAAAGTGTGGGTAATGTTTCTCAGCAACATGACACCTACGGGCAAATGGGGCTTGGGGCTATTGGCGGAGAAGAGGTAAGTTATTATCTGGGCTGGGCACATCGCCACCCGTTCATGGAGCGCTTGCTGACACACAAAGATTTAGGGAATATCGATGACAGCAAAAACCGAAATAAAACCAATACCGATGGCGAGAAAATCGCATGGACCGGAGGGCTCGATAATAACCAAATGTTTAAAAGCAGTATTGCGATATCCCAACGATTGGAGGGTACTCAACAGATGAAAGCTCACTTTTTTATGAACTGGTATTTCCCAAATGCGATGGGTTGGGTATCAGGGAAAAAAGAAAAAAATCGGGATGGTTTGATCACCGACCCCAAGGGATATCAGCTTCCTATCAGAAAAACATCGCGTGTGGGGCACTACTATGAGAACTATTTTGCCAATTATGATGAGGTGGCTGACTATTTTGTGAATAATGTGGAACATCTGAAAGCACGTTCCAAAGCCTTTGTTGATAACATGTACAGGTCCGATGTAGAGCAGTACCTGCTCGATCAGGTGAACTCACAACTCAATACCTTTATCACTTCATCTCAGCTTGATAAACAAGGACGTTTCGCCATTCGTGAAGGATTAACCAGTAATCAGGCGTGGGGGCCTTTTGCCACAAGCGATGTATCCTTATATGGATCAGCTTCCATTATCGCCCTTTTCCCTGAGTTGCAAAAGAACATGATGCGCTGCCACGCCCATGCGCAAACCTCCGAAGGGGAGATTAACCATGGTTTAGGGGCCGATTTAGGGTTGAATCAGAATGGTACTTTCGGAGTATATGAGCGAGTAGACCTTGCGCCTAATTTTATTCAGTTGGTGCTTCGCGATTATTTGTTTACCAATGATAAAGCCTATATCGAGGAGATGTGGCCGGCGGTCAAAAAAGCGATTGATTATGTCTTGAATGAAAAAGACCTTGATGGTGATCAGATGCCCGACATGGAAGGTATTATGTGTAGTTATGATAACTTCCCAATGTACGGGTTGGCCTCCTACATTACTACACAATGGATTACCGCAATGGAAATGGCCTCGGTAGTGGCTCAGGACATGGGAGAAAACAAGAATGCCAAGAAATACAAAAAGATTGCAGACAAAGGAGTTCAGTTAATGGACAAGCACCTGTGGAATGGAAAATATTATCGATTGGCAAATGATTACAGGGGTGAACATGGTAAGGATGAAGGCTGTCTGACTGATCAACTTTTTGGGCAATGGGTGGCGCATGAGGCCGGTATGGGACGCCTGTTTGAGAAAGAAAAGATACATTCTGCCTTGGAAAGTGTTTTAGCTTATTCGTATATCGACAATACCTACCTGAGAAATTGCACTTGGCCTGAGCATAAAGATTTCTTTCCAATGGCTGAAACAGACCTGTGGGTGGATCAGGCAAATACCCCTTGGACGGGTGTTGAGCTCGCATTTGCCTCTTTCCTGATTCGTGAAGGAATGGTGACAGAAGGCAAACAAATTGTAAAGTCTATTGATGATCGATATCGAAAAGCAGGATTATATTGGGATCATCAGGAATTCGGAGGTCACTATTATCGTCCCATGTCAGCATGGTCAGTGTTAAACGCGCTGGCAGGATATAACCTGGTGAAGGATCAGTATTCCTTTGCCCCTAAAAATGAATCAGCGAGCTTTCAACTTTTCTTCAGTGCAAATCATGGAACAGGTACATTTCTCCGAGATCATCAAACCGTAAATATCGTCGCAAATACCGGACATTTGCGAGTAGCTGCACTTTGCCTTCCACAAGAATATTGGGACAAAAAATCCAATCTGATCAGCATAAATGATGGAGCGGTGAAGGTGAAACAATGGGAACAGAAAGACGGCATGAAAACGGCGATCTTCGAACAAGCCGTCGTGCTGAATAAAGGAGAAAGCCTCATGATCAACCCTGTGGCCATGACGCTAAAATAAAAACTTATGAAATATACATTCATTATCATGCTGGTATTGGTGGGAATGGTTTCAACCTCCCTCGCTAATGATTTGCAGTTATATCATTATCCCAAGAATACGCCTGAGCATAAAGGATATCAGGTCAAGGTGGACCATCAGGCATGTTTTGTCTATCAGACGCCTGTAGCCGGAATCGTTTCTTTTGCTACCACGCAAGGTGAATTGGTAACCATAGTTCCTGATTTTGAATTCAAAGCCGTGAAAATAAGGCCGTCAAATCTGAATATCAAAACAAAACGAAGTGGTAACAGCATCTCTTTTATCATGCCTGTTGATAAAAAGATAAGTTTGGAATTTGACGATAGAATTTATGATCCGCTATTCATTTTCTCACAGAGACCTGCAAAAAAAATTCAGTCTGCAGATATTATCTATAAAGCAGGCGTTCATTATAAAATTGGGATGAAACGCGTGAAGTCTAACCAGAAAATTTGGATTCAGGGTGGAGCGGTTGTTGAAGGGAGTTTCATCATGGAAGGGGTCGAGAATGTTCACCTTTTTGGACACGGAGTAGTCGATAACCGAAATTTAGACCGTCAGCAAGGCTATTATGGCTTTGGTTGGTTTGGCGCTAAAAATTCAACCTTTGAAAACATTACCCTGATCGGGAACCCACGATGGAGTACCTCCTATTTTGGTTGCAAAAACATCACCGCCAACGATGTGCGAATTATCGGTTGGAGAAGATCCGACGATGGTATTGATATTGTTGGTTCGGAGGACATCACCATCAAGAATGCTTTTGTACGCACCAAAGATGATTGTATCGCCATCAAGTCCTCGACCTTCTGGTACAAAAAGCCTGCGCCAGAAAATATTAATTTTACCACCCCGACGGACATTGGCTGTAAACGCACCAAAAACATTGTGATTGACGGCGGCGTGTTCTGGAATGCCGACTGGGGCAATGCGATTGAAATCGGATTTGAAACCCGTGCAGATGTCATGGAGGACATTACGATTAAGAATGCCAATATCATTCGCGTAGAGGGCAATGGCGGTGTTTTCAGTATTCATAATGGCGACCGCGCGGTGGTTCAGAATGTCGTTTACAAAAATATTCATATCGAAGAGGCATACGGCTATTTATGCCATTTTCAGATTCTGCATTCGCATTATTCAAAAGACGCTGTGCGTGGTAGCGGTAGAGGGATTTACTTAGAAAATATTCAGGTGAAACAAACATTACCTTTGAATTCATTGATTACGGGCCTGAATAAAAACCACACTTATGATGGCGTACATTTTGATAACCTGCAGATCAATGGCAGAAAGGTGATGAGCTTAAAAGATGGTGGGATTTATACTGAATTTGCAGACAATGTTACATTTAAATAAAAAACTTGGGGTAGCAACACTGCTACTTTTCCTATGCCTGGGTTGCAAAATTAAGCCTAACCTATCCTTATACAGTGATCACCCAGAAATTCTGACAGACTATTACCAGGTTAGCAGTAATGGTATGCAGCTACCGGTATTCTATGGCCGGCCTGGAGGATTAATTCTTGGCCAAATAGAAGATCAAAACACCGAATTTATCATTGATTACCAGGCTGAAATTCATTCCTTTGAAACCATTCCTGAAGGGGCTGTGAGTCAAATCGATATCGATGGACAACAGGCAAGCTTTCAAGTGGACAGACCTGTAAATTTCTTCATTAGAATTAACGGTAACTATGTCTATCCTTTAATGGTCTCGGTCTCCAAGCCTGAAAAGGTCCAGCAGACCACAAATATGATCACCTTTGAAGCAGGTATTCATGAAGCAGGTGTCATTACACTAAAAGACAATCAAACCTTATTCCTAAAAAAAGGAGCTTATGTCAATGGAACGATTTTGGTTGATGGAGTTGAAAATGTAAAGATCTGCGGTGAGGGCATATTGACAGGAAAAAGCTATAAAGAAGGTAGCCACCCGGCAGGAATCTTTCTGAACCATTGTCAGAATATAGAAATCACAGGGATCAGTATAATCGATGCTCCAGCGTGCGCAGTTGTCATTAATAGTGCAGAGAAGGTGTATTTGAATAACCTGAAAATTCTCGGTAACCGTGAACAACGCATGGGCGATGATGCGTTCAATATTTTCAATGCACAGCACATTACGATCAATAATGTGATGGCCAATACCCGTAATAATTCAGTGGCTTTAATGAATAACAGCGGTCAGGCCAATGAAGATATCACGGTAAAAAATGCGACCTTTTGGAAAGGGGATTATGGAAATGTCATAGAAATTGGATATAAGGCTGAAAATATGTTTTTGAAAAATTGCACCTTCAAACATATAACAATTGCCCATATTGATGCCGGTTCAATAATTAATATTACTGGAAAAAATAATATTATTGAGGATCTTTTTTATGTTGATTTTCAAACCTTCGATAGCCGATTTATGCTGTATAATGTAAAGCTGGATTCGCTGAGCAAGGTGAAAAATGTCCATTTTGAACAATTAAACTATTCAGGGATGGTTCCTGCTTATTCGGATTTTATATTTGGAACCGCTGAAAATGCGAAAGCTTTCTGGTTTAACCATCTTCAATACAAAGGCCTAAAAGTAAAAAATATGTCTGATTTAAATGTTAAATCGACGGACTATATACCTAAAATCAATGCATTATTGCCTTAAAACCTTGCTTCTCAAAATGGAACAAAAGGATTAAAATGATTTTTTCCTATTTAATAAATAATTGATATTCTTATTAGTGTTTTGTAAATTATACTACTTTTTAAAATTTCGATCTTCTTACTTTCTCCTAATTTTTTGATATGACGAAGCGATACCTATTGATTCTTTTAGCGCTCTTTCATACACTGTTAGTGTTGGCCAACAGCAATCAGTTTACCACCCTAAGCCGTAAAGACGGGCTCTCCCACTCTGTGATCAATAGTATCATCCAGGACAACACAGGATTCATGTGGTTTGGTACTCAGGATGGACTCATTCGTTATGACGGATACAAAATGAAGGTTTTTCGCCCTGACCCAAAAGATCCACATTCTATTTATGATTCATGGCTGACATCTACCTTCGTGGATTCCAAGAACCGTGTTTGGGTAAGGTTTGAAAGCGGGGGAATAAGTGTGTACGACCCGATTACGGAGAATTTTCATACGCTCATCCATAACGAAAACGACCCCTCAAGTATAAGTAATGATTTGAGTCCTAATTTGGATATTTCTGGCTTCAAAAATAGTATCGCTGAAGATTCCGACGGTTATATTTGGGTGGCAACGGTCAATGGATTGAATAGAATTAATCCAGAAACTTTTGAAACAAAGCATTTTTTTGAGGGTAATGAGCAGGAACATGGCCTGAACTCCAGTTATGTTACCACGCTTTATTTTGATTCATCCACCAACCTGTTGTGGGTAGGCACCAATAACGGAGTTACGGCATTGAATACAAAAAATTTGAGGACTCATCAATACCAGAATGAAGGGATGAAAAATCGCTATGTCCGCGTGATCGAGAAAGACGAGTTCAATACCTTTTGGTTTGGAACCCGCTCGAACGGACTGTTGAGGTGTCAGTTTAACAGCGATGGAAAATTAGTCAGTAGCATGAGTATCCTCAATCGTATTGACCTTCCAGAAAACATCAGGGCACAAAATGTTTACGATATCAAAGTAGCCAAAACGGGTGAAATCTGGTTGGCCATGACACAAGGTTTGTTCCGTTTGAGTCAAACAGGGCAAATCATTGATATTTATTTAAATGACCAAAAAAATCCCTCTATTTCCTGCCTCGCCGAAGACAAAAATGGCGACATTTGGGCAGGTGGCGCCTCTACGAATAATGGTTTGATAAAATACAATTATTCAAATAGCGAGTTCAGGGAATTTTCTCAAAAAGACATCAAAACCAATGGCTATTCAAATAACATCATATATGATTTATTTGTCGATAAAACGGGGGTGCTGTGGGTAGGTACAGGCAAAGGCGGGGTTATCAAGCACAATACCCAGTCTAAACCTTTTTCCTCTTTTAATGGGGCAAGTTTCAACGCCAAGCGGAAGTCTGATGAGGAGGTGTACTCTATCCTTAATCATCAGGGCAGTACTTTTATAGGGACTAAAACCTCCCTTTTTGAATTCAATGAAAAAGATCAGCTAATCCGAAAATTCCCTAAGCAAAACAACAATAGTCCTTCGACGATTTCCTCAAATGTGGTGGGCTCTTTGACTCCTTCCAAAGACGGAAAATATATATGGATTGGCTATTTTGAAGGGAAGATTTCAAAATACAATTTAGCCACCCATCGTTTTATACATTATGCCAAACACGACCCTTCAGATCCTCATCTTTTCCCGGGCTGGTCGCTGCGGGCAATTTTGGTGGCAGATGATGGTACGGTCTATTTTGGCCCCATGAGTGGTGGACTACATTATCAGCTACCTAACAGTGATATTTTCGAGAATATTTCTCAAAAGATCATTGGTGAGCATGAAAAAATTGGAGCTGTGCTTTCCTTGATGCAGGATGAAACTGGAAAAATATGGATTGGTACAACAAGCCAGGGAGTATTTATTCTTGACCCTGCCACGGGTAAACTGAATCGCTTGAAAAAAGAAAGCAATGGACTGAGCCATAATGAAGTACGTACGATCACCGAGGCAAAAGACGGCACTATTTGGATAGGCACCCGTTATGGCCTTAATGCTTACTATCCTGAGCAGGAAAAAATCGACCATTTTTTTACCAAAAACGGCTTGCCATCGAATATCATTCATGGTATCCTTGAAGATGACAGGGGTAATATTTGGATGAGTACAAATAATGGCATCAGTCGTTTAAATCCGGAAGCGGCAACATTCACAAGTTTTACAGAAGAGGACGGTTTGCTCTCCAATGAATACAATGAATGCGCATTCTTCAAAGACGAAAAGGGTGTGATCTATTTCGGTGGGCCAAATGGGTTTACCAAATTTGACCCCGCCAATATTCAGATTGATAATTCTCAGCCCAATGTATACCTGTCAAAATTAAAGATTACCCCATCTAAAAGTGCCAATTCCGATGGGCAGAATGAGTATGCATTACAGGATTATGACATCAATGAGATCAAGCAATTGCAACTCCCCCACTCCTTTAATAATTTCGATATTTCATTTTCGACGCTGGACTTTCGGGTGCCCAAAAAAATTAAATATCGTTACCGCCTAAAAGGGTACGATGCGCAGTGGAATTTCACCAATTTCAATGAAACTTCTATCAATTATTCCATGGTTTCACCAGGAGTTTATGAACTTGAAATCCAAGCTACAAATCCTGACGGGAGATGGTCATCCAATATCAAGAAATTAGAAATTTCCATTATGCCTCCATGGTGGGAGACCGCTTGGTTTAAGTCATTGATAATTATGGCTATGGGTATTGTATTCCTGACAATGCTGCTTTGGTATATTAATGACTTGAAAAAACGTAAAAAAGAATTGATCCAGACGGTTGAGGAAAAAACAAGGGAACTGATTATCGTAAATCAAAACCTGGAAAACCAAAAGGCAATGATTCTTGATCAAAATACGGAATTGCAACAACAGCAAAGTCTGTTAAAGAAGCACCAAAAAAATATTGAGGCACTAGGACAGATGGGGCAGAAAATCACCTCCAACGTGGAGTTGTCCTCGGTTTTCAATCAAATATTTGATTCGGTCAAGCAATTGATGATTGTCGATGAATTGATGATTGGGCAGACCCACGAAAATCATCTCAACCTCTGGGGGGTTTGTTCTAACAGCGATCAAATTTCCCGTGATCAGTTACAGCTTGATAAACAGGACCGATTATCTGCCTATGTGATCAAGACGGGTAAGATTATTCTGAGTAATGATTTGCCAAAAAGTGCACATCAGTTACTAAAATCACCCAACGCAAAATATACGAATACTGGACCTCAGGCGGGCATTTACATACCATTATATGAAACCAACAGCACAAAGGTAAAAGGGGTTTTGGTGGCCATTAGCTACCGTAAAAATGCCTATGATGAAACGCATCAAGCCATTTTGAGTTCTCTTGCTTCATACATTTCCATCGCCATGGATAATGCAAATGCCTATGAGAAAATCCGTTTGCAGACGGAACAATTAATGCAGGTTGATCAAATAAAAAGTGACTTTTATACCAATGTATCCCATGAATTCAGAACACCATTGACCCTTATTCAGGGACCGATCAGTGAACTTAAACAGATTAATAAAAAAAATGGAGATGAAAAAGAGTTGCTTAATATCGTTTCCCGAAATGCGCAGCTTTTACTGGATTTGGTGGAACAAATCATGGAGCTCTCCAGAATTGATGGTGGGGCTATTCGACTGAAGATTGAGCGGCACGCCCTGTTTACACATTATAAAAGCATCCGCACCTCTTTTGAGCATTTGGCAATTCAGAAATCCATTACCTTGCATAGTTCTGAAAATATTGAGATGGTGATGGCTGACTATGACTATGACCTCATTAACAAGATCACCTATAATCTGCTCAATAATGCCATAAAATATACGCCACAAGGCGGGACGGTGGCATTCGACATGGGGGTTGAGGACCAGCAACTAAAAATAACAATCTCCGATAATGGGGAAGGAATTTCTGCCGAGCAGCTCCCATATATTTTTGATAGGTTTTACCGTATGGATACGCATGAAGAAATGGCTGTTGGTACAGGAATAGGCTTATCGTTGGTAAAGCAGCTTGTTGATTTGGCAAATGGTCAGATCAGTGTGGACAGTGTTACCAAGGCAGATAATCCTGACCATCATGGAACAACTTTCAATATCAGTATACCATTGATCAATATTCAAGAGGAGGAACAGGAAGAGCAAGAAGCACTGGCTGCAACCGATCAGGTAGTAACCAAGTCGATTGAAAAAACCGAAAAACTTGAAAAATTACTTAAAACAAAGATTTTGGTTGTGGAAGATAATGAGGACCTACGAACTTTTATTGTCAGTAGGCTCAAGCATCATTACCAAGTATTAAGTGCTGAAAATGGCCAACAGGCCCTGGAAATTGCTTTACAGGAACAGCCGCATATTATTCTTTCAGATATTATGATGCCTGTGATGAATGGAATAATGATGTGTAAAAACCTGAAGCAGAATATCAGCACCAGTCACATCCCCATAATTTTAATTACGGCCAAAGATGCGGAGCACGATCGTCTTGAAGGGCTGAAAGCTGGGGCTTCAGATTACATCACCAAACCATTCAAGTTCGAAGAACTGCATTGGAAGGTGGAAAATATTTTACGCCAGCGGCTTGATTTAATCGAGCAGTTTAAATCCGATATATGGACTGGAATACAGGAGGTTGGTGATACAATTAGCCCTCAGGATCAGGAGTTTTTGGAACAGATTAAAAGTATCATTGAAGAGGAAATTGAAAACCCATACTTGGATATTGGATTTTTCTGCTCCAACCTTGGGGTGAGTCGCACATGGCTTTACAATAAAATGAAAGCTTTACTTGATATGTCTATGAATGAATTCATTCGAAGTTGTAGACTAAAACATGGCGCTAAGCTATTGGTAACAGAGAAAATATCTGTTTCTCAGGCAGCTTATGCGGTCGGTTTCAATGACCCTAAATATTTCACGCGTTGCTTTAAAAAAGAATTTGGGATTGGTCCTAAAGCCTATGCTAACCAACAGGAAGTAAAAGTCTGATACTAAATATATTCCTGTAATTTATAGCCCGCTATTCAAGTAAACACACTTGGCTTCGGGCTATTTGTATATCATCATTTATTTACTGAGCCGTACTTATGGATAAGATAGTAAATTCCTCCATTGGAAAATTGAATAGTCATTTAGTTCGCTGAGCGTAAATTTAAAAAGTCCGACAGCAAAAGATATAAGGATCCTTCAATATTTGTTATCCATGGTGAGCATCCCCTTGGCCATCGATATTTATGGCCATCTGTTAGTTACAGGCGGAAGACTCGAGAAAGGTTACCGTCACTTTAGGCGGAATAATCATCCCTTAAAGTTCAAAAATATTCAATGAAGTTTAAAAGGGTTGTCGCGTATTTTTAGAACAATTAAGAAAGATCATCCCCATGATTATGGGCAAAATATGGGATCTTGAGCTCAATATTTTTTAGCAAAAACTTTAATTATGAAATATCTTTTTTATCTGTTGATGGGGATTTTCCTGCCATTGAATGTGATGGCGCAGGCATTGAATGTTACTGACTTTGGTGCCGTAGGCGATGGTAAAACCGACAACACCGAAGCCGTTCAAAAGGCAATCGATGAAGCGAGCCGAAAAATCACCACCCTTGTTTTCCCGACAGGAACATTCATGACGGGAATGATTCACCTGAAAAGCAATGTAACCATAGAACTGCAATCAGGTAGTGTGTGGCAGGCAGTTCCTGATCTAAAATTATTCCCTGAAATCCCTTCGAATGCGGATTTGAGCCAATCTGGTGGTTACACCATGTCACGTCGTGCATTTATTTTTGGTGACAATTTGGAGAATGTTACTTTGACTGGCGACGGTACTATCTACCCTTCTGGCGATCACCATGAAGCCTTTCCGATGCATGAAAAAAATGGAAGCAAGCGGCCTTATGGTATCTATTTTAGAAACTGTCAGAACATCACCGTTCGCGATTTGACACTGACCAATTCCGCTTTCTGGATGCTGAGAACTTACCTTTGTGATAACGTTCGCATCCATAACATTGAGCTGTTCAACCATGCCAACACCAACAACGACGGTATGGACATTGTGGATTGTCATCGTGTACATATCTCTGATTGTACCGTGGACTCTGCGGATGATGGTATCTGCTTGAAAACCGAAGCCCCAAAAGGCACAGAAGATGTGGTGATCACCAACTGTATCGTTTCTTCCACTGCTTCTTACATTAAATTGGGAACAGGCTCATTCGGAACTTTCAAACGCATCACGGTTTCAAACTGTGTTTTACGTCCTACTCGCGCGACCAAAATCGTTCATGGTTTGGGCTATCGCAATGGTATTACGGGCTTGTCTTTGATGTCTGTTGATGGTTGCGATATCGAAAATATCAGCTTCAACAATATCGTGATGGATGGCATGATGACACCGATTTTTATTCGATTGTCGGATCGTCATAAAGTAACGCATACTGAATACAATGATCACCCGATTACGGCTGGAACGATCAAAAATATCTCTTACTCCAACATCACCGCCACCAATATTGGTAGCGTTCCTGTAAACATCACGGGCTACCCTGAAAACTATGTGGAAGGGGTCAGCATGCACAACTGTAAATTTGAATACAACACGGCAGGTACAGTAAAGGATTTGACAACTGATGTGCCCGAGAATTCAAAGAATTATCCATACCCTAAAATGTATGGTACCGATTTACCTGCGTCAGGTATTTATTTCCGACATGTAAAGAACATCATTTTTGATCAGGTACAAATCGCTCCTGCTGAGGGTGATCCTCGCCCTGCGATTCACTTTGACGATGTAATTAATTACCGAGGAGAGAATGTTTTGGTTGATTATCAAGACATTAAAAAGAAGCAATTTGTGATCAAGAATTCAGGTAAGCTGAAAGCGGGTATTTAATTTTTTCATCTATAAAGTTTATTGTAATGAAGCTTTCATTCAAAGAAAAATTCGGGTATAGCCTCGGAGAGTTGGCGAGTAGTGGTTTGTGGCAAACCCTTATGTTTTTCCTTCCTGCTTTTTATACCGATGTATATTTGTTACCTGCCTCTGCGACAGCCACCTTATTCCTGATTGTTAGGGTATTTGACGCGATGAACGACCCAATTATGGGTACGGTATCGGATCGAACCAACACCCGATGGGGAAAATTCAGACCCTTCCTGTTGTTGGGAGCCCTGCCATTGGTTTTCACGGCGGTGATGATGTTTACCGTGCCCGATTTGAGCCCGAAAGGGAAACTGATTTATGCCTATGCAACTTACTTCTCCTTCTTGATCTTCTATACGATGGTAACGGTGCCTTTCAATGCTTTGATCGGGGTGATGTCGCCTGATCCTGAGCAACGCACTGCACTGTCCTCTTTCAAATTTGTTTTTGCTTATGGAGCAAGTTTGTTGGTACAAGGAGGTTTGATTCCGTTGGTTGAAAAATTAGGTGAAGGTGATCAGGCAAAGGGCTATCCTTTGGCGATCGCTGGATTGGGTGTTTTGTGTTTGGCGGGCTTGCTTTTTGCTTTCCTGACGACCAAAGAACGCGTTCAGCCTGTGAAACAAAGTGCGAATAGTGTTAAAGAGGATTTCAAGGATTTGAGTTCGAACCGACCATGGTTGGTCTTGTTCTTCAGTTCGATCACCCTGTTGATTTATATCGGTATCCGAAGCTCGGCGGTGATGTATTATTTTCAGTATTTCGTTGGGCGTAAGGACCTTGCATCCCTTTTTATGGTGGTTGGAACGATCGCCGTATTGGCGGGTGTGGTGCCAACCAATTGGATGGCGAAAAAGATCGGCAAGGCCAAGCTGTTTATGATTTGCTTGGGAGTGATTTCCGCTTCTTTGATCTTTAATTATTTCCTCGGTCCAGATCAAATCGTCTTGATCTTCGCCGCACAGATTGTTTTCTCTTTGGCTTCAGGCCCGACGATGCCTTTGTTGTGGTCAATGTTAGCTGATTCATCGGATTATTCTGAGTGGAAAAATGGCCGTCGCGCAACAGGACTCGCTTACTCTGCCGCAACTTTCGCTCAAAAAACGGGCGTTGCTATTGGTGCCTCTGGTACTTTGGCATTGTTGAGCTGGTATGGTTATCAGCCGAATGTGGAACAGGGAGCCGATGCACTCATAGGCATAAAAAATGCCATGACGATCTATCCTGCCCTCATTGCTTTTGCCTCAATTGGCTGTTTCATGTTCTACAATCTGAGTGATCAGAAATTAGAAGAGATCAAACAAGAATTGCAATCGATCAAAGACAATGACAAATCGGAAGAGAAGTCATTGGTGAGTGCTGAATAGAAGTATTTTATAGAGGCTGTTGCTTAACTGTCCATTCCAACTATATTCCTTATAATTGAATAATCCCTTTTGAGAAAAGGGTAACCCCTACCAACCGTATTTCATCTACCTTTGTGGTAAAGATGGTGTGCCTTGAAGGTGAAATTATTTAGGGATTGTAAGAAGGAAAGCAACAGCCTTTTTTATTTTTTAGATGTTTAATCATGAGATCAAAATTTAATATTTCATTTTTTGGATCCTGTTTCATGGTATTGCTATTGGCAGGCTTGTCGGCTTGTGTAGATTCAAAGGTCAAAACAGATCCCATTGACGTCAAAGTCGAAGAGATCTTGAGTAAAATGACCCTTCGCCAGAAGGTTGGGCAGTTGAATCAGCTCAAACATGCCAAACTTATTGCCAATAACCATAAAGAAACCGATGTCAATATTGACTCTGCCGTGATCAATGGTGATGTCGGTACATTTCTGAATGTCTGGTGGATGAAAGACAAAAGGCATTACCAAAAATTGGCGATGGAACACACCGGCATTCCCTTGATTTTTGCCTTGGATATTATTCATGGTTTCAGAACGACCTTCCCTGTACCTTTGGGTGAGGCGGCCTCATGGAACTTGCCCCTGATCGAGCGATCGGCAAGAATCATGGCAATCGAAGGCACCTCTTCGGGCAATATGTGGACCTTCGCTCCGATGGTCGATATTTCTTTTGATGCCCGTTGGGGCCGAATGATGGAAGGTAGCGGAGAAGATCCTTATCTCGGCAGTCAGATTGCTGCGGCAAGAGTACACGGTTTTCAGGGTGATGACCTGAGCGCCAACAACACCTTGCTCGCCTGCGCCAAGCACTTTGCCGCTTATGGACAAGTTGAGGCGGGTAGAGATTATAATCAAACGACGGTTTCGGAAAGATTCCTGCGTGAATACGTTTTGCCGCCATTTCATGCAGCCGAGAAAGCAGGTTGTCGCACCTTCATGAATGCTTTTAATGACTATGATGGCGTGCCTTGTAGCGGTAATAAGTTCCTGATCCGTGATATTTTGAAAGGAGAATGGGGATTCAAAGGAGCCGTGGTTTCGGATTATAATTCTTTTGAGGAAATGGTCGATTGGCGCTATGCCAAAGACCGAAAAGAAGCAGCCCTGAAAGCGATTGAAGCAGGTTCGGACATCGATATGATGGGCTTGGTGTATATGGATCATTTGCAGGATTTGGTGGAAGAAGGGAAAGTGGATGTCGCTTTGATTGATGATGCGGTACGCCGAGTGTTGAAGCTCAAATTTGAGTTGGGGCTTTTTGATGATCCTTTCAAATATTTCACTGAAGGCCTTCAAGAAAAAGAATGGAGACGCCCCGAGTATGTCGAGCATGCCCGTAAAATTGCCCGCGAGAGCATGGTATTGCTCAAAAATGACGAGCAGCTGTTGCCTTTATCCAAAACCAAATACAAGAAAATTGCTGTCATTGGACCAATTGACGCCAAGCCTGAAACCCATATGGGGACATGGTCGGCCGCAGGCCCGAAAGAGGAAGTGGTTCGTTTTACCGAAGGGATTAAAAATAAAGTCGGTAAGTCTGCCAAGGTAACCTTCGAGGCAGGTTGCGCCGATGAACATACCGCAGATTCGAAAGCACTTGCTCGGGCAATCCGATTGGCTAAATCTTCGGATCTTGTGATTCTTACGCTCGGTGAAGGACAGTGGTTCTCGGGTGAAAATACCTCTTTGGTGGATATTTCCTTACCAAAACCACAGGTAGAATTAGCTCAAAAAATTAAGGCACTGAACAAACCAACCGTAGTGGTGATGGCCGATGGTCGCCCGATCTGCATGCCGTGGATTAAAGACAATATGCCGACAATTTTGGAATCATGGTTGGCCGGTTGTGAGGCGGGAAATGCTTTGGCCGATGTGTTATTTGGCCATTATAATCCTTCGGGAAAATTACCTGTAACCTTCCCTGCACACACCGGACAGGTGCCGATCTCTTATCTTAAAAAAGCCACAGGCAGACCGAACAAAAATGGGACACGGTACTTGGATGCTTCCAATGATCCTGCCTTTCCATTTGGTTTTGGATTGAGTTACACCCACTTTAAATACAGTAACCTGAAGCTTTCTACCGATAGCCTCAAATCAGGACAAGAGCTTAAGGTGAGCGTTGATCTTGAAAATACAGGTCGGTACGACGGCAAGGAAGTGGTTCAGCTATATATCAGTGATTTGTACGGAAGCACCAGCCGACCGCTGAAAGAACTGAAGCATTTTGAATTGATCGAACTCAAAAAAGGTGAGCGCAAGACGGTGCACTTTACCATTACCGAAGAAGATCTAAAAATGTGGAATGAGCAAATGGAATTTGTGGTGGAGTCAGGTGAATTTCAGGTGCAGGTGGGTACCAATTCCGATGAAGTAATAACGAAAAATTTTATCCTCATATGAGAAAGACTTATTTAAATATTGGGCTTTCATTGCTATTGCTTGCCTCTGGCGGGTGTGCGATGAGTCCTCAGCAACAAACAAAGGAAGTTGCGACTGTCCATCAAGAAAAGAAAGTTGACCAGTTGATTTTGATGCACAGCCCAATGGGGGTTCGTGCGGAATATAATATCAGCCAATCGACGATCGAGTTGTGGATCAACCCGAAGGCGGGCGAAGACAACAGCTATAAAATGCGAAACTTCTCCAACCGAGATGACCATACCAAGATTTTTGATAAAATCAGCTTCCCTGCCCTATCGGCGGCCGATTATGTTTCGACCGACTACGACCCATGGCATACGGTAGTGCATTATAAAAATCAGGATGTGCATATTGCCACCTTGGAAGATAGCCCAGTATTTTATATCTGGACATCAAATGCTGGCATGATTGATCTGAAAACCGACAAGCAGGATACGCCAATCAAGCGAGCTGAAAGAAGCTTCGTCAGCGCACACCCTGACCGTGGGTTGAACTTTGAATTTGCTGCCGTATTGAAGGGGGGAGATTTTCAGCATCAGCTTCAAATCGACCAAGGGCGAAGCACTTATTGCCGTGCCGAATTGGCACCTAACCAACCGATTTTCATCGGAGGCGCTCTTAAAGGCGAGCATATTGAACGCACATTGGAAGAATTGGCTGCTAAGGGTCAGCAAAAGCTAATGGCGGACAATGATAAGGAAGTTAATAAAGCAACCGCTTTCGGTAAATTGGTCTTGAATGATCATGATTCGCTCCAAAATTTGATTGATTTCAATAAG
This sequence comes from uncultured Persicobacter sp., assembly GCA_947498325.1. Classification (GTDB taxonomy): domain Bacteria; phylum Bacteroidota; class Bacteroidia; order Cytophagales; family Cyclobacteriaceae; genus Persicobacter; species Persicobacter psychrovividus. The sequence continues at coordinate 67,531 of CANMKE010000020.1, read as the reverse complement.
CGAATCTTCCTTTCGGCTCAGGACAAATCTGGGGCGATGCAGGCGGCTTTGCAGAAGATCTATTATTTGATCTGGGTGCGTGATGGCGGTTTGGCTTGTTCATGGATGGCGTACAGTGGATGGGCAAATCCATTGGACAAGTGGACGGATTTCCAGATGGCGAACCCGTCCAATATTGAGGAAAATGGTCGTACGGGTCGATTCTTTGGGCAGATGGCGAATGGCAAAATCACCAAATGGCAAGAGGACGGCTTGTTCTATGCGGTATGGTCTGCTTTTACGCACTGGACACAAACCAACGATACCAAATACATCAGCAAGGACAATTTGAAACTGATGATGGAGGCTTGCGATTGGTTGGAGGATTATTGTTATGATCAAAAAGAAGGCTTATTCTACCGTCAATATTTCTGCGAAACACCATTGTACAACAGCCGTGATTTCGGTTGGGACAATGCAGTAGGAAAACCGGTTTTGGGTTGGGATGCTCCTCCATACAAAGGCAAAAAGATTGAGCGCAGCTATGATATTTATATCAACCTGTTCAATTACAGCGTCTATCGCATGTTGCATGAGATGTGTGAGGTACAAGGTGTCAAGAATAATTATGCCGAGAAAGCAGAAGCCTTGGTAGAAAAAATGAAGCCTTTGTTCCCTGAAGGAAAAATGCCTTACTATGGAAAAGCAGTCGCTACGGACGGCACAGTCTTGATGGCTGATGGCTATGGTTTGGACGAAACGGATTATATCTGGGCATTGACCTGTCCACCGTTCTTCCCGAAAGAATTTGATATTGACCGTTATCAAAAAACACTTTTCGATGACCTTTTGGTGAAGAAAGATGAGTATTTCTTGGCAGGATATTTCTCTATTTTGGCGACCTTGGAAATGGACGACATCAATCAGGATGATTTGAGAAAAGCCATTGATTATGCGGCCAAAGAATGTTATATCCCTTGGAAAAACATGCCAATGGCCGGTGCGATGGTGGAGATGAGTGGCTTCTACCCTGCGGGATCTAACCACCAAATCCGTCCACAGATTTTCAGTATGGGCGCTTGGTTCGGAGCGATGACCAATATTGCGGTGAAGCGTTTACCCCACGGTTTGGCATTGCAGGCAGGTAAATTGGTGAATGAGATCACTGATTATCAATATCAGGGTAATTTGATCGATTTCAAATTTGAAGGCGAGGGTACCTTGGACTACTTTACCGTTAATGGCAAAAAGGTTACGGCATCGCATCAAATCCCAGAGCAATGGTTGAATAAAGACAAGAATGAAGTTGTAGGTTTCCGTTCGACACAAAAATCGGCTGCGCCTAAGTTGTTGAGCTCAACAATCGAGTTACTGGATTTTCATGAAACCAAAGGTGAATTGAGCTTTACTTTCAACTCCATTGCTGAAGCGCAAATCGTCTTATCGAATACCAATGCTGAAGCGATCGATAAATTGACGGATGCCAATGGCACAGCGATTCGTTTCCATACCAATGTTAATCCTCAAGGAAATACAGTGATCAGCTTTAACCATAAAGGTCGATTGATCATGAAAGTAAAGCAAGCAGCGGTTTAAGGATTTTAGTAAGCGATCACTCGCGATAGTACGGGGATTCCCACAAAATTTTATTTGGTCGCTGTAGGGGCCGACCCAATGTCATTAAGTTAAGAGCATATTCTTGGGGTTTTAAGTTTTGGCTATATTAAGGCAAAGAAAATCCCGAAGGGATTGAATAACATAGCCCGGGGTGAAACCCCGGGATGATTACCAACAAAATACTGAGCCCTGAAAGGGCGTAATATAAATTTCTATACAAGTAATGAGTTGCACCCTTTCAGGGTATAGGCTTTAGGGGTGATATTTCGAGGGGTTTCACCCCTCGCTATGTTATGTAATCCCTTCGGGATATAAAAACTTAAATTTTGAATACACATCAAATGACCTTTCATCTCGTACCTCTCCGAATCCCCTTTGGTTTAACCTGATGTAAACTCATAATTTCGAGCAAATGACCGACTGTTTCTTAACTTAATGACATTGGGGTCAGACCTATGTGTCTGCCCTAATAATTAAAATATTGGATGGTTTGGATACACACGTAGGTGCATCCGTTCAGCTAACAAAATAATCTTCTGCGTCAAATTCAGAGAATAGAGTTGTGCGACAGTCCCCACTACAGGATAACACGCTTAAGACTTTACACAAAACGAAAATTATAAAAAAAGGCAGCCCGAAAAGGCTGCCTTTTTTGCTATTGATCATTCCCGATTTACTTCATCATTTTTTCTATCTCAGCATAATAATCCCAAACCGCTCTAGCAACGCCTTCCCCATATTTCTGATAATCCTCAACCGTTAAATAAGGATTTTCACCTGCCAACTTAGATTGTGAAAGTTCAACCGTACCCGATGGTGTCCCATATTTATAGTAATACGCACGCATACGCCCCGTACTCTTGACACCAACATGTTTGATTTTCCAGTATTTATTCAAACATACGGCAAAGTCTTTCAATGTATTTTCATTTGGGCAGAGAATCGTGTGTTTCTGTACCTGTTGCGAGTGGCTGTGTACATCCAACAACATGTCAATGTGACCATTGGCATAGATGTCTTGGCTGTATTTTTGCAAAGCCTGAACTTCTTTCAACTCATTGTCCATCACTTCCTGAGAGTGATCTTCACCCCAAGAAGCGTTCATATCACGCATGCTCATATTATAGCGAGTCGTTCCGAAGAATACCCCGTCAGGGTTCATCATTGGGATCACTTTGAAGATGAATTTCTTACGGATTTGTGCCGCACGTGCATCGTCAGAAATCAAGTATTTGATCAATCCTTCTGCCAAATAACCGCCACAATCTTCACCCGCATGCTGCATTGCATCGACCATGATCACCTTTTTACCTTTATCATCCACATTAGGATCGGTGATGGTAACCACTTGCAAATGACGTTTTTGTTTTGTTTTGGCGATATAATCAACCTTCACCAACGGGTTGTTGAATAAAGAAAAGATCAATGCCTCTTTACGGTTGTAGGTATATGGATGTGCATAGGCAATCCAAACATTGTCCTCCGTAAAGGTATGCGTGTATTTGAATTCGTGTGTTTCGCCGTTATATTTTACGTCCGTGATACGATCCCAATGCTCATTGTCATAACTGTAAACGGGTTGCGTATAATCCGTAAAGATCAAGTGCGGCATGCCACGATAGACTCCCTTCATCTCCTCCAAAACGGTGGTGATGGTTTTGCCTTTGACATTTTTCATCTGATAATAGAACCAGTAATATTGATTACCGATGCTATCTTCCTTCAACCAATGCTTGGTACGACCCACAAAGTGATTAGGAGATTTTTCATACATATAATCCAAACTTCCATGATCGAAATCTGCCGTAATAATCGTCTTGGTATCCGCCTTCACTGGGCTTTCTTCCAACCATTTCACTTGGTTCAATTCTTCCAACCATGCTGGTACTTTTCCAAGTCGGCGCTCCAATTGTGCTGCATATAAAGACTCAGGAGTAACCACTGTACCTATTGATTCAAGTGCTTCACATTGCTCCGCTTTGAAGCTAATTGGGTTACCGTGCATCCCTGCTACGATCGGCATCACATAGAACTGATGCTTGGCATTATAGAAATCATTTTTGTCCCAGAAAGGATAAACCGAAGCATCCTTGCCGGTGTAATGATGATTCCAAAGCACCAATTTACCCAAATGCTGAGGGTTGTAACCACCCATTGGACCGTTCGTTCCCGCGCCTGCTTTTCTTTTGAAAGAAGATTTTACGTTGTCATACAAGTTGGCATATGGATAGGCGGCGTGAATATCCAAAGCCGTGTTGGCTTCATTCTCGCAATACCAAAATACATTACCGATCGCACTATGCGTAACGGTGAAGGCATCTTCATTCTCTTGGAAATCTTGTACTTTACCCACAAAGACATTGTTACTGTTTTGTAGGAAAATATTATGACGTCCGCGGTTATGACCATTACCGAACATCTTCAAATCTACTACTGAACATGCGGCCAAATTGTACAAACGCATGCCCATGTTATAATTGCTGATGTAACAGTTTTTGATATAACTGTTCACACAAGCAGACATCATCAAAGGACTGAAGCCTTTTTTCTTGATCAACAATTGGTGGTTACCTGGATAGTAGCCTTCCCAATTCCCTTTGATGTGAATACCTTCGATACCCACATTTTCAAGATGAGGGAAAGTACGAAGCTCCCATCCGTGTTTGGCAACCGCAGGGATGTGTACTGGCGACTCGAAAGTAACCGTATTGCCATCAATCGCTTTGATTAAATGACGCTCGGACAACTCCATTTTGGCTTGATACCAACGGGTATTCGTTTTTTGTTCGTCCGCTTTGGTTGGAATATCATACGGCTGCGTGTAGAACAATTTCACCTGACGGTCATCGGTTGCAGGAAGCTGTAAAGTTACCCACTGTCCCACTTTCAAGTGGTTGGTGTTTGCCACCTGCACATCGAATGATCCACCCGCAATATCAGCACTGATTTTGGTGATAAAATCTGTTTTCAGCTTTAGGTTAGCATGTGAAAAGGCAGGATCGTGATCGCTTACTTTCTCGAATCGGAACTTATAAATTCCCGAAGTGATTGCCTTCGCACCCGCACGTTTTTGGATTTCAATGGTCGTCTTTTCAGGACCTTCACCTTTCAATACCACATTGGAGTGCTGAATCAGGATGTACTCATTTTGCTCTTGCAAATCGGTATTGACCAAGTATTTTCCAGCAGGAAAATACACCACCCCCCCGCCATTTTGCTCGGCCTTGGCAATGGCTTTTTTGATCGCCGCCTCATCCGATTTACCGTCATTGGCAACGGCTCCGAAGTCGGTAACATCAAAAATATCGCTCGAGGCTGCTTGGATCGGCTCATTTCCGAAAGCATAACCCGCATATGAAAAATCAGGCAGAATAGCCTTTTCAGGATGTTTGCTATGCTTTACAAAGTTGTCATAAATTCTTGCTGTTTTGGGATTACAAGCACCCATAAGCAGCACAGAAAAAAATATAGATATTGTTTTTCTCATGATAAAAAAGTCAAATGTTCATGAGATAAAAATGAAAAATGCCCCTCAAATTGAGGGGCACATATTATCACAAAAACTGAACGTATCGACTTTGATGCTTACTTGCTTTCAACAATCGCTACACCCCAAGGGGCCAATTTCAGTTCGCTATTTTTCTTCACTTTTTTACCGCTCAACAACTCTTTACCCGCAGCAAATGGATATTGGATCGTCTTCTGCTCGGCAGAGTAGTTGAAAACATAATGGATGTTTTTGCCTGCTCTGTTCACTCCTTTTTTCACCGTGATTGGGAAAGTCAAGGACTGCGCATCGGACCACAAACCAGCAGATTTCACCGCCTGCTCAAGGATTTCTTCCGTCGCTTCAGGCGTTGTTTTACAAGCCACATAAGTCGCTTCCCCTTTACCATATTTGTTGGTCGTTACGGCTGCATATTTCCCCCAAACTGGGTGATCATAATTTGCCAATACCTCAGCGCCTTTCGCATTGACCATCTCCATCCAAGTATCTACATCGGTAGCATCTTTACCAAACTTGATTTTATCTGAAGTCAATTTAACCGATTTCGGCACGGTGAATTGATTGTACTGAATGCCACAGGCCTCGTTGATGATACCAGGTTGCAAGCTATGGCGAACCTTCACATTTTCATCACTAACACCACTTCCGAAAGTATAAACCACATGACCACCTTGCTTTACAAAAGCATTCAATCGTTCCAAAAGCGCATCCGGTGCAGCATACAAAGCCGGCACAACAATCATCTGGTATTTATTAAAATCTAAATAGGAAGGGTCGATCATGTCCACCTCTACATTTAATTTGTAAAGGGCATCATAATACAGGCGAAGGATGTCGTTGTATTTGGTTTTGAACACCCATGAGAACTCATCGTAACCTGTTTGCGCTTCATTGCTCACCAAGAAAGCCACCTGATTGTCTTTTTTCAAACCAATCAAATCTTTGTTCAAACGCTTCAAATCTTTACCGATTGTTTGCGCTTCCATGTAGGTAGGATTAGGCTCAAAATCATGACTGAGCAATCCTTTCCAATAAGTTTCTGCAGAATTATGGATCGAGTGCCAATGCCAATAACCGACCATGCTTGCGCCTGATGCCAAATGGCTGAAGGCTTGCAATCTCAATTGACCAGGATACGGCAACCATTGCGGAAACCCTTGTGCTTCTGTTTCAATCACAAAGTAATTATTACCGTTTTTAATTGATCTCGTCATGTCACCACCAAAAGCGATTTCCATTCCTGTCAAATCATCCTGTGTAGGGTGATAAATATCGACACCCGCAACATCCATTACTTTTGATGCTTCAAAGTGGTTTACACTTGGCTGCAGGCCGTAAGAATATCCCCTCCAATCGAAGTCAAAATTATGCGTAATGAATTGATCAGGCTTGGAGTATTCACGAACAATCTGTGCCTGCCAAGCCAAAAATTCCGTCACCAATCCACGTCTGAACTTCTCAAATTCGGCTCTCAAACTGGCGTTAATCGTACCATTTACTGAAGGAAATTCTTCCCAGCTATTGATGCGATTACTCCAATAATCCAAACCAAAAGCCTTGTTCATTTCTTTCAAGTCAGGCCATTTTTTCTTCATGTACTCCACAAAAGCCTTCTGAACATTAGGCCCTGCGGTATTGTAATGCTTGGTTTCATTATCCAATTGGTAGCCAATGATCGCAGGATGATCTTTGATGTGCTCCATGATTTTACGGATCACGCGCTCGGCATGAAAACGGTAATGCTCATTGGTGATGTCCATCTGCTGGCGTGCTCCATACTGAAATTGCCCATTTTTGCTGATGGCCATGATATCTGGATATTTTTTGACCAACCATGGAGGGGTCGCATAGGTTGGCGTTCCAATAATGACTTTGATCCCCGCTTTGTGCATCGCATCGAGCACACGGTCGATATGAGAGAAATCGTAAACATCGTCCGCAGGCTCTACGGTACTCCAGGTAGATTCGGCAATACGGACAAAATTAATGCCTGCCTCCTTCATCATTTCGATGTCTTTATCCAAACGCTCAGTGGGCATATATTCATCATAATATGCTACCCCAAAGAGCAATTCATCTTGCTTATATTTTTGCGCCATGGCCTGAAAACCAATCAATAGCGCAAATAAAAACACAACTCCTTTTTTCATTATCAAAAAATATAAATACTAAAAATTTATTTCTATCCTGATCACTAAATCAATTATTTTTGTTTGACGGTTCGGGGGCATCATCATACTTTGATATTTTACCACGAAATTAAATTTAGTCGCTGTACGGGCTGACCTATGTGTCTGCCCGAATCAATTAATTTTTTAGATGGTTTGGATACACACATAGGTGCATCCATACAGCTAACAAAGTAATATTTTGCGTTAAATTGAAAAATCCGATTTATACAATATCCCCCACAAAATAGGCTTAAACCCCTTGCTCAATATTGATCTCGATCACTCCTGAGAATGGAATTTCAAACCCGTGGAAGCCATTCACCTGCACCTCTTTTTGCTGTTCAATAAGCTTCCCTTTACAATCAAATACTTTATAATCTATCGTAGATGGACGGTTGAATTTCACAGCTATATTTCCTTGATGACTACCATCAATTAAGGTCAATTGATGGGTGTTTTTTTCCTTCATCTCCACCAAATTATTGGTAAATACTGCGGAAACCTGCTGCCCATCTTTAACGGCGGTAAGTTGGGTGAAATGTTCGGCCGGATCATCGGCAAAGAAATTTCCTCGCATCAGAACATCCTCATTTTGAGTATAAAAGTTTAACCAATAGTTAACTGCTTCCCTCTGTTCTTTATTCATATCTTTCACTTTCACACTTACCTGAGGGACAGAGAAAATGGTATTGATAAATTGCAGGGCAAGGCTTTCGGCGGTATCATCATGATGCCACAACATCATATCGGCATGTACCGGCAATTTCGGGGCAAGCAATTTAATTTTTGCTGTATATACGCGGTTGGCAACCTCCATATTGGCATTGTCAATTGCGCGGAACATATTGGCGTATTGTTGTGTCAGTACGTTGATGTAAGGCTGACGGAACTCAATCAACACCTCTGGATTGATCGCTCTTAATTTGGCATAAATCTCAGCGATCATCACCTCGGTGGCTTCATTGATCGATGCATAATCACGCCCATTGGCTTTGGTCATTTCTGTACCCGCATCAGGGTACATCTGCGCCAAAAAGTCAAGTTTAAGACCATCCAAGCCGTAATCTTTCATCAAACGCGTAGCAGTATTGATGATGTAATTTCTAACTTCAGGATATCTCGGATCAATGATAAAGGTGTTTGATCCCTTTTTGAATCGGATATATTTGCCGTGGAATTTTTTGGCTACTTCAGAATCCTGCCCCAACATCGAAGTGGACATCCAGAGCATCACTTTCATGTCCAATTTCTGAATCGGATGGACCAAATGTTTCATTTTTGGCAGACGCAAAGGCTGATAATCTCCGATACCAGAAAAATTCAAACTGTCGTTCATCGTCATCCAACCATCATCAATAATGATCGTTTTCATGCCCATTTTTCTGGCTTTTTTACATTCAGTCAGCAATTCTTTTTCTTCAAGGAAATGGTGATAGCTATACCAAGTCGAGTATAAGGGTGCCCATGCTCCTTCCGGGATATGCGCCGAAGGGGTATTCCCTTCTACCTTAGCAATATCCAATACTTCAGCAATAGATTTTTCATAACGAATAGCTGCAGCATTGAAGTAAATACTAAATTCATATTCCTTAACCTGCTGAATGGGAGGTTTATCTGTATTGATATTCAATTGGTGCTTGAATACCGCCCCTTCCTCATCGAGCTTAACCTTGATCACTGAGGTCTCCAATTGTTCGGAAAGCATATAAGTCAATCTGTTTTTTTGAGATTTACTTAACATGCTGATCAAAGGCAACGTACTGCCAAAACGGTTATATTGGGTAATATGATAATTGGATCCTCCGCTAAAAGGAGAGTCATTGAATACCGAATAGACATCCACCGAAGGAGTCTCGAAGCTGATTTTTACGGCCGGCAGCTGCTCTGGCTGAGCCGATTTCAGGTGCACACGCGCAATGACCAAATCACCTTTTTTCTCCCATTGAAGGTCAGATTTAAAATCGTGATTTTCCACTATCATCGACCAGTTTTTGATCAAGGAAATCGGCTGACTATATCCTAAACTGTAAGTGAGTAATAATAGAAGTAAAAGGTTTAATTTTTTCATATTAAAAAGTTAGGCGTTTTTCAAATAAAGGAGGCTGGCGCTCGGCGCTCGGCTATTCTTGTACCTGACGGTACGGAGTTTGCATGCAGCGTCCGTACGATAAAAGTCATATTTTTGACTATAAACTGTTAGTATCCAAATTGATAACAATCACCGCATCTCTATTCAAGTATTTCTTAGGGAAATTGACTTTAATATGATTGGACTGTAAATGATTTTGAAGACGCTTGCTCTTGCCCGTTTCAGGATCAAAGACACTGATACTCAAGGGAGATCCATCGATATTCGCTGTGAAATCTTTGGACTGTTCCTGATAAATTAAAAGGTATTGATCAGATCCTAAGGTTTGAAGACTATCGCCGGAAGCAGTCATTAAATGGTCAGGTTTGAGCTCATACCAATATGTTTGTTCCATCAGCTTCTTGAGGTACTGCATCTGCCCTCCTCCTATTGCTTTGAGCCCGTGCTTCCAATCTACTTCAACAGACGATATCGGTTCACGGCCTTTTTGCCACATTTGCCAAATACCATGGTGCCCATAGGTATGTCCACATGCGCCTGCAAATACCGAACGGTAAGCCGACTGACGAATGTCCAAAGCATGGAAAAAGCCAATTTCCGGTTTCCACTGAATCGGGTGATCCTCGTAGCAAGGTTCGCCGTCCAATAGTGGACAGTTGGGTTGTCTGACCTCAGCAATCAGGCTATCGGTCGGGTATCTTTTTCGCCAGTGGCCCGTTTGGAGCATGTCCAAATCCAGCCATTTGGCGTCTTTGACGATCATCGAAGCGGCATATCCCCCGCGTGGGTGATAGGTCATCATGTGTTGGCCGTTATCGTGCTCCTGAATTCCTTTAGCCATCGCATTGACGGTAGCCAACTCTTCGGGTGTTTCCATATTTCGATCACCTCCCAATACATAAATAATATTGGGCTGGTCCTTGTATCGCTCTCCAATGAATTTGCCATAAGCATAGGCATTTTCAGGATTGAAAACGACTGGCCCCGGTCCCCAAACCAATTTAATTTTATCGCCCCAAGTAGGCAAAAGTGCAATTTGAAGGTCGTGACGCTGCGCACACTGAACGACCCAATCGACCCACTTAAAGTAGGCCTCATTGGGTTTTGCCGGATCTTGATCAATCAGTGGGAGATCCCCATTTCGGTTAGGGACCGTCAGGCCGTTAAGCTCGGCCAAAGCGACGGTCTGAATGACATTGTACCCTTGCGCAGAACGTTTCTTAAAGTAGGCTTCAATCTCTTTTTTATTCAGTCGGTGGATCAATTCCCAAGCAGTGTCGCCGAGCCAAAAGAAGGGTTTGCCCTGATGATCTACAAGATAAGGTTGATCTTTAGCAGGTTTTATTTGTGCAAAACCTGCTGAAAAGATCATCAAAAAAATAAATACTAAACTAACCTTTTTCATATGCTTATTCGATCAAGATTAAAGCCATGCCATGTCGAGGGATGCTTACTTTTACATGAGCATTTTGCCCATCAAAAGTCAAATCTGCTTGCTCGACCTCTTTCAATTCTCCGACCTCTTTAAGTTTGGTTACCAATTCATCAGAAACAGGTTTAGCGCCCAATTCCAACCATTTGCGGTAAGTGTTATTATGCTTGCGGTCCAAACGAATCACTTTAACTTTTTTGCCTTTCAGTGTCGATGCTCCATTTTCAAGTGCAAAGTCGAAATCAGCTACTTTACTAAAGTCATCATCGGTTTCATTGAAATTATAAGCCATCAAGGCCACACCGCCATCATCTTTAGTGGCCATACAACCGTAGCGATTTCCTGCCTTCAAGTTCTTAACCTTTACTCTATTGTCCTTGAGTTGTGCGAGTAGCTCATAAGCAGACAAAATTGGCTTTGGTACATTACCACGGGTCATCAAATCGCGTGAACCACGGAAAATAGGTCCCGTTTTGGCATTGAACCAACTTCCCCAATATCCCAATAGGCTGGTTTTTAAGCCGTGATTATCTTCAATTGTATATAAACAATCGACCAACTTGACCATGAACAAGGCCGAAACTTCTGAATTTCTGTACTCCAACTGAGGATATTCATCGACGAATTTGCTATCACCATGCGATGACAAACCCCACTCATTCAAATGGAATTCTACCCCTTTCAGCGAAGGATATTGATACATCAATCGTTGCAGCCAAAGCATATCGGCAGAAAATTTGGATACCTGTGGGTAAATATCCGGAGAAGGCTTCAACCAATAGCCTGATAAAGCATAGATGTGGTAAGAAAGAAAATCAACAGGAGAACCGGTCTTTTTGGTGATATAGTTTTTGCCATGAACCACATGCTCGACAAATTGCTCTAAGAATCCCAAATGGTAACAGGCAGGTCCGCCGACTTTGAAATCTGCATCGTATTTTTTGACGGTATAAGCGAACAAATCATACATTTTGAAAAAGTCTTTCAGGTCTGGCCCTTTCCAACCATCAGGCTCATTCCACACCTCAAAATACCAACTTTTTATTTCCTCTTTACCGAATTCATCGACCAAGTTTTTCATGAAGGCATTCAGTAAATCTTCCCAAGCATTCCAATCTGCTGGCGCTCCGACCATCGCCTCGAATTCCTCATCGTTCATCTTTCGCTGCCCTTCAGAAGCAAAGCCGTCCGGGTAAAAATCGCATTCAACGATAGGTTTCATCCCTCTTTTGACATACTCTCTGAAGGTCTTATTAACAATGGAAAAATCGTAATATCGTTTGCCGTTTTTGTCTGTACGAACCACCTGTCCGCCCACTTTTCCTCCGGCACGTTCATCCACCATGGAGGTATTCGAGAAGGTGTAATGAGCGCGGTAGTATTTTACCGATTGCTTTTGTTGTGCCCTGTTCAGGAAGTATTGCCCTTCGGGTTCATTGACGATTTTGAATAGAAAATCATAGCCCAAAGCTTTCCAGAATTGGTGGTTTTGACCAATGGTATCATTCAGGTCAATATTGACATTTACCTGTGGGTTAGTGGCCTGTTTTGATGTGCACGAGGTACCTATCAAAAACAGCAAAAAATATAGCTTCTTCACCTTCTCAAAAAAATTAGTTACAATTAATGCCGCTGCAAAGAAGCTATTATTGAAATAGAAAGGGTGGATAAAAACCTTTTCTATTGGTAAGAATGTTCAATTTATCACCCATGAAAATTCAGTAGGTGATAGAAATTACTGAGGTTAAGTGTTTTATGTTTTCACTGCCAAATATCCCCCACAGATATGTTAAAAGTATGATATCGATATTTTTTTGCCCATGATTTTTTATTTCTCTCATCATCAATCAGGCGCTGTCACGTAACCATAAGCTGATGTTTACCACGAAATATTATTAGATCACTGTATGGGCTGACCCAATGTCATTAAGTTAAGGATTCCGGGGTGGCTCAGGTCTAAATTTGAAATGCTCGTAGAGGTATTACTCTTAACGACTCACGTAACAATTTGAATAAATCTAAGAGGGAACCCCCATAAAATCACCTTTGAATTAGACGTTAAAAATAACGTCTCTACAGGATAACGCTCTCCACTTAATGTCATTGTGGGCTGCCCCCAAGTGTCTGTCCGAATAAAAAATTGGAGGTTTGAATACACACATAGGCACATCAATACAGTTCAAGAAATAATCTTCTGAGATAAATTTAGAAGACATAGTTGCGCAGCAGTCCCCTACATTGCTGGAATATTATTCCACGGGCGTAATCTTAATCCCATTCAAAAAGGCTTGTCCGCTGAGTGCTTCCAACTGAATGCCAATTTGGCCATTTTTATCCGTCTGACAAATCACTTCTTTTTCCAGTGCCTTCAAATTACCGGCTTCTTTTTTGACATTCAGTTTCGATAAATCGACACTACCATTAATGCGAAGATTAAAAATATCCTCGGTAGTAGCAACTGATCCGTCCTGCTCGCCCCATGAGATTTCGGCCTGCGAAAGTGGTCGATTTTTTTGGGCTTTGAATGGATATGCCCAATAAAAGGTCAATTTATATTCACCTGATTTGAGCTTTAAATTGAGCGCTTCAATTCCCCAGCGGAACGTTTGATACATCGGGTCGTCGGTACTGTTGAAGACGTTTTCAGAAATACCTTCGCGTAGGCGTAATGCAGGTTTGTCTTTGTAGGCCTGGTGGTAAATATTTCCGCCTAATACTTCAAAGTTGGGATTTTCATTAAATACCGATGCAGGTAACCATCGTTCGTTGCCATTAAAGTATCGGTCTGTTTGTCCGATATTAATAGCCAATCCCTCTTTCGGTATCTCGATTCCCTGCGCATTGCTTTTGACCCTTTTCAGGAAGATCTTCCTTTCGTATCGGCAGTTATTTTGCTCATCAATAGCTTCAATTTTATTCCATCCCTTTTGTAGATCAATATCAAATTCAACCTCCCTTTGCTTCAGTTCAAGTTCAGAAAAGAATTGTTTATTGTGACGTAATTTTACTTTGTTGCCATTACCGTAAACATGTAATTTTACTGTAAAAGTATTACCCACGGTAACAGCCACTACGGTATCCATTGGTGTGCCTTCGATATAAACCATGGGCTTTTTCGACCAATTTGCCTGTACAAAATAATAGGCATCTTTGGGTTGACGATCCGTTGAGATTAAGCCTTTGTTATTAACATTCGGCACGGCATCCTTACGGCTGTCGCGTTCAAAATCATTCAAAATCCAGATGCTATATCCGACCATCCACGGGCTGTCTTGGTGGGTGGCAATATAGGGTTTCAGAAAATCCACCTGATAGCGATTGCTGAAATCATGAATGCTTGGTTTCACGCTCCAAATACGGGGATCAGCACCTGCCCCAAATTCTGAGAGCATGATGCACTTTTTCGGGGAGTAGGTTTTCAGGCTGTCCACATAATGATCAATGGTTTTATAAGTATCTTGATACCATCCCTGATAGACATTAAAGCCATTGATATCGGAAACGTTGAATATTTCTTCGCCCAATTTCCCTTTAAAATTCTTCAAAAAAGTACCCTGAAAAGCCATGGCCGTTAACCGCGACGGATCCGTTTGTTTTGAAATTTGTTCCATGGTCTTGGCGTGCAAAACCGCCTCTTCGTGTGCCTGCCAGATCTCGTTATGATAACCCCAGATGATGACCGAAGGATGGTTATAGTTTTGATAAATCATCTCGCGCATCATCGTTCGGCTGTTGTCCAAGAAGGGCTGACCGAAAGGCACCCAGTTCACACAAGGTATCTCGCTCCAACTCACCATGCCGAGTGAATCACAGGCTTTGTAAATCTCGGGCGAATGCGGATAGTGGGAAATACGGATGAAATTCGAGCCCAAATCTTTCGCCAATACCATATCTTTTTGGTGTTGATCATCGGTTAAGGCGTTTCCCTGATGATGGTATTGCTGATGCCTTGCCACCCCTTGCAGTTTGATCGGCTTGTTATTCAAAAGTACCCCTTTTTGCTGACTGATGCTTACGGTTCTAAAGCCGATTTTCTGTTCAATTTCATCGACCACCTTATTATCTTTAGCATCGATAATCTGACTTTTGAGGGTGTACAAATTGGGTTTTTCAACAGACCACGCCTGAATATTATTCACCTTGCTGTCGGTTTCCCAATGGGAAATATCACCTGAATGAGTGCGTTTGGTAACCGCGGTTTTCCAGATGACTTTCTGATTTTTGTCCAATATCTGATGACGGAAAATCACCTGAAGATCAAAGGGTAATTCTTGACGGTAGTGGGTGCTGATGTTGAATTGCGCTTTGTTATTTTTCAGTCCTGTGTTCTGAAAAAACACCCCCGAAGCGCCATAGAAGTTATGATCAAAATAGAGTTTGTTTTTAGTAACCAAAAAGACGTTTCGGTGAATGCCACCGAACATGCTGAAGTCACCAGCCACAGGTGGGGTGGTAAATTGCAGGTTTTCAGAATTATCCGTTTTGATGGCCAATTGGTTTTCTTCCCCAAAATTCAATAGCCCTTCGATGTCTTTGTAGAAGGCAGTATAACCGCCCAAATGTTCGCCAACATAGCGATCGTTGACATAAATCTCACATTTTATCGCTACACCTTCAAAGTTCAAACTCACTTTTTTGTGACGCCAATCAGTTGGTACTTCAAATTTTTTGCGATACCATGCTTCGCCTCGATAATATCCTATCGGATCATCAATGATGTCCTGATCATTGTAAGTATGAGGTAGGTCTACTTTTTCCCATTGATTGTCGTCGAAGTCATGCTTCAAAGGAGCATCTTTCAGACTGCCCTTATGGAATAGCCAATCGGCATTGAAATTGACTTTTTCTTGTTGTGCAAAGGCCGATACAGCCAAGGCAAGGGTCAATAAAATATTTAAAAATAAAGTTCTCATCAATCTCCAAAAATTATTCAATGATAAAAGTTAATGCGCCTGCTTCTTTGGCATTTAAGTCTATACTCAACATACTGATTTCCTTGTTCGGGCTATCCATTTCGGTGAAATGAGGGTTCATCAACACCGTATTAAATTGAGCGTCTTTTACGCCTTTTAATTTTATGGTCAGGGATTTTCCATCGCGTTGAAGGGTTGCTTTTTTACCATTCTTGGCAACGACCACTTTGGCTTTTGTGAAGAATCTCCAATTCAGTTCCTTGCCTAAAGATGATGAAAACTGATCGGTCATATTTAGCTTTTCACCATCATAAAACCAGTTTCTTTTGATGGACTGTTCCTGCGTATAAAGTGGGGAAAGATCAGCACCTACTTCAACCGTTTCGTTGTTTATTTGATTGACATCGAGGGCAACAAAACCATCGGGATTGAAAGCCTTTTTGTCAACAGACACAGTATTGTGACCAAGGTTATGATGACGGAAAAATTCCCATCGGGGAGCTTTACTGTCATAAGTCCATACATACTTTCCAAAGCCCTCGATGTGGGTATAATTCTCCCGTCCGAGGTCCTCAAACCAACGAATGCCGTCTTTCTCATAAATAAAACTTCCCGCATCGAGGTGCCCATGACTGAGGTTTCCCTTCCCTCCTTTGATCCCCAAAAATACAGCTTTACCATCTTGCTGATGATGCCAAAAGACCACGGGGTTTTCTCCCCCACCCACAAAATAAGTTTGGTCATTGTCTACTTCTGCCGAGGAGCTGTTGCCCACCAACCATAGCAAAAACAGGGGTGCAAGCCGATCCTTGGATGATTTGACCTGTTGCTCACCGTAGTTCTCCATGAATGATTTCATCACGGCTCTTTCAGCTGTCAGGAAGTCGGGTCTCCCGTTGATTTGAGAGAGCATCGCCATTGCGGGAGAAAGTTGTGTTGTTCCTTTGCAATCAAAATAATTATAATAGGTGTTATTACTGCCAATCGACCAACGGTAGCAATCCCCACTTTTCCAAAATCCTGCGTATTGTTCAAAAGTAGAATAATCTAAATGGTTGACCTTGAGTAAATCGTAAAGGATAAGATTAAAGGAGGTGCCATAAATCCAGTAACTTGGCCCTTCGGGGAAGTTGCCACTGATGTCATAGCTCTGAAGGCCATTTTTAATTTCCTTTTCGGCACGATGAATCAAAAAAGAAGCCTCTTTGGGGTATTGTTCTTGGCATACCAAAGCTGATGAGGTAATGCCCGCATGGCATACAGCATTCCAGTTGTTGGTACCTTTGACATAGGGACGCTCCTCCATCGAGGCAACAATGGCCAAGCGATATAGCTGATCCACCCAAGTTTTGTGCTTTGGATGTTCTTCTAAGGTATTGATTCCGATACTCACCCCCAATGCCATTTCTGCCACATCAAGGTAGTGCTTGGGATTCCAGCTGTCATAGCTCAATGCCTCATCCAACAGCTCAACGATCTTATCGCCATACTTTTGTTGATGGGTAAATTGATAGGCATAGCTGAGGTGAAAAATGTATTTTTCGAAGGTGCTACAGGTATTGAGCAACCGTCGGCCCGCCATCTTTTTTTCGGGTACAGGGAGGTTACACAATTGATCTGCGGTATGGATCAAATGTTGATGAAACTGTTGATAAAGTTCATCCTGCCCGACGAGTTTTTCGATTTTATCAATCCTGTCTTTGGTGAAAAATAACTGTTGAGCACGGACTGATCCGATCGTAAGGCCAAATATTAAAACGAATAAAAAATACTTCAACTTCATGGCTAAAAAATGTTTGAAGTAAGATCTTATACTTTCCTTTGTATTTTGTGCATGAACCTACCTAAAAGGAGGACATTTGTAAGGGGGCGAGGCATTTTGAGTAGAGGCGTTCGGGAGAAGGTCTATGACATAGAAGCTGTATGGATGCACCTGCGTGTGTATCCTAATCTTGGGCAGACACATAGGTCGGCCCATACAGCGATAAAATCATATGACGTTCTTAACCATACTATTGGTAGTTTGAAAATGAGTCCAAGCGGGATGCTTGAGCTAATAGTACCGTCAAGAATCAAAAAAAAGACCCAACAAAATGCTGGGTCTCCGAACTTTTTATGCTTAACGTATTAATTATTGTTTCACGAATCGATGAACCTGTGAGGATCCATCGGAATGAATGATCGTCAGTAAATATATTCCCGATGGCATCGCCGATAGGTCAATTTGCTTTTGGACATGTCCATTCATCGATTGATTCAAAACCAACTGCCCACTGATGCTGTTCACCCGTATGCCTGTAAAGGCTTTCTGCGTTTTGATCGTCAGGCTGCCATTGGTTGGATTCGGGTAAATTGAAACCGATAACTTTCCATCCACATCCGTTGGGACTTCTGGTTCAGGTTCAACCACGGTTACCGTTAAGGTATCTGTCAATTGCTTGTCCATATTTGCTGAGGCAATAATTTGAGCTGATCCGAGGCCAATGGCTTTCAGCATGCCATTTTCATCAATAACGGCCACTTCTTCGTCTGAACTTGTCCATACTGCGGTTGGATCTTCCACCACTACGGGCAGCACCCTTGCAAAAAGTGCCGTGCTGTCACCGAGCGTCAATTCGATGTCTTTCTCTCCCTCAATGGAAATCGATTCCGCCTTTACTCCAGCAAAAGCGATATCATCCACCAAGATGTCCATTCTCGAATTATTGCCAACATCGGGCATGATGATGAATTGCTTCACCTTTGTCAACGATTTGCTGTCATCCCCTGCGAAGGTCATGCCTGCAATCGGAAACTCGATGGTGATCCATTCGTTTGGTCTGACGTTCGGTGTATCGACCGTACCCTCGAGGCTTCGTAATTCCTGTTCCTCTTCTTGTCCTTCTACCGTACCATATTCCACAATTTTCAACAGGCAACGCTCCATGTATTCCGTCGTTTTGACTTTCATGGTTACTTTTGCTGCTCGGCCTAAATCATATGCATTTTTCACCTGAATACCGAAACCTGCGCCTGCGTTATTCCCTGTGCGGTTGAACTCAAAAACCTTTTTGGATGGGTTGGCTTCAGTAGAATCGTTGTCAATGATGTTATAGTTAAAATTCGGTTTACCATTATCAAGCGTATCCTGTGGATCATTCCAACCAAAAGAACCATACCCACTTACCCAGTCGAGTTTGATGTTTTCAAAATCAAGTACGACGCGGGTGTCATTTTCCTCCTCACATACGGCATTGGGGTCCTGTCTGAATTTAAAATCATCAAAATACATGTCATAACCTCCAGCTGCATCTTCGGGATTGGTGAAGATCACAAAGGACTTCATCAACCCATTAGCTGGAACAGAGAGGCTAACCCTCGTCCATGTGGTAGCAGGTTCGACGGTAATTCTTTCTTCAATTTTATTCCCTGAAAAGGTTTCCATGGAATACAGGACATCTGTTAAATCCTCTCCATAATACAGGAAGGTCAGTTCATTGTGTTCACACATTGAAAATGGCTCGTAGTTAGGTGATGAAAATCCAAATAATTTCCACTCACCATCGGCTTTGGTAACCTTCAATACTTTGTCCGATGTATTCAAACCCTCTTTCAGGGGGTTTTCTGCGGCTACATCCACGGCTGCATTGGTGGTGAAGAGCTCTACGGCTTCATTTTGTGGGCCTTCATCATAAACGGGAATGTATTCGTCAAAATCCGCCACTACCGTGTAGGCAGCGGCATTGACCTTTACCGATAATGCGGCTGTGGCTTCTTCGTTGTTGTTAGAAACGGCATGCACGGTAGTTGTCCCTTCTTTCAAAGCAACAATAAATTCGCCATCAACACCTACAATGGTTTCATCATCTGATACCCAGTGCCATGTTTTGTCCGTTGCGTCTTCAGGTAAAATCTCTACATAAAACTTGCGACGAGCACCTTCCAAAACTTCCAGTTGGTCTTCATCAAAATCAATGCGGATACTTGACACAGGACGTTCTTTTAGGTCGGTGTTTTCTACTTCAAAAGTAGTAGAAACTGATCCATCCAACGTCTTACAGGTAATGGTCGCGGTACCATTTCCGACTGCTGCAAGGCGACCAAATTGATCCACAGCCATCACTTCAGGGTTTGAACTTTCCCATTTCAGCGCTGCGATGGTTGCCTTTTTATTGTCAATTTCTACGCCGACAACAGCGGTCTCATTGAAATACTCAAAAGTATGATCGGTATTCGTTAGCGTGATGTTTCCTACTTTATGAGCGGCGGTTGCATTACTAAATTGGCGACCATTGGCTACGCCATAAGCAATCGCGGCATAGACTGTATTTTGGTGAAGTGTATTCTCCGAACTTAAAGGAGTAAATACATTGTTCACCTTTCGCTCGTGTCCAGGCCAGTGATCAACGATTGGTGTCAATGAAAAATTAAACCAATGCGAAGACCATGGTCCTTGTCCACCTTGACGCTCGATTCCATCGTTCATGGTCCACTTTTGACCATCTACTCCTGCTCTGTCCTTATCCATATAAGTCCATGGACCGTAAGGAATCCAGCCAGGGTAAACGCCCCAGTTATCCGTTATTCTACGACCGTCCAAGTTGAATGCTTTGGTCATTGGACGAGGTCCTACGCCAGTCATCCAAGTAGTGTGGCTTGGATTCGTACCCAGGAAATAACTGGTGGTGTTATCGACCACATCCAAATAGGATTTATCTCCTGTATATCCGTAAGCAACGATATTTTCAAATACCCACGGGGTTGTTCCTTGCCCAACCAACATAGGAAAATCGAATAATCCACCCCAACGACAAGCGCGGCGCTCTGCAGATACTGCCCCAAGGTTGTTAGCTGTAGATCTCATCGTACCTTCCAAAGCAGTTTTCAATTGCTCATCTATATTAAAATTGTCTGCCAACAAATAGGAATATACTGCCCAGCGTTGGTCTTCTGCTAAAATTGTTGCGCCTTTCATGCGGTTCAATCCTTCGATGGCCTCGGCGTGATATTTGGCTTTACCCGTCAAGCGGAATAAATTCACTGCCGCATAAGTACGGTAGGTATATAAATCTGCCAATTCTTTGTTTTTACCTTCAGGCTGATTTTTCGCCGCATGCGCCCAGTCCCAGCTTTCTTCTGCTTCTTTGATCAAATCGACTTCATCGCGGCTCATTTGGTCAAAGTCCACATTGTCCAACATCTCGATTGGGAATTTTTGAGGATCGCGACCCAATTTTTTCAGAATCATCGCCAGCTGTGCTGCTTCACCTGCATATATATAGGTCATGAAGGCATCTGCTTCCGTAACCGCATAAAAGCGCTCATCTTGCCATGAAGGCTTTCCTTCATCTTCAGGGTTACCTGCACCTTCACGGTGGGTAAAAGGATCGGGAGCTACACGCGCACCACCAAGACCGCCATCAGAATAGCCCTGTGCTGTGGTTTCTTTTCTTAAGCGGTAGTTGAATTTAATCAACCAGGAAGCTTCATCTACAATATCTGGAATACCGTTACCGCTTTCAGGCAAATCCATTTCATCATCACCAAACATCTGAGGTAGATGTTCATAAGTCGCCATCAACAACATCGGTACGCGCTGGTGAGAATAATAACCATCCCAGTCACCAGCGTCATGATACCATCCCGCAACATTCAGCACGTTTCCCTTGGCTTTGGCGATAACTTCATCACGGGCATCACCACCATCCTGACTTGTCCATTTGGCAAAAGGAACTTTGGAATATAAAATTTTATCTTTGAAACTGATTCCTCCTTCTCCTTGAACCATCGGGTTTTGTGTAGCTGGTCGGACATAAGGTGTTTTGATGCCATCTCCGTTAATGTCGTATGCTTCTTCAATTCGGATACCTGAACGCTGGTGGTACAGCGCACGCATCGTTGCTCGATAAGCGGCCAACACAGGGTCATCACCGATTTTGAAAGGGAATGAACAACCCATGCCTTCGACTGATACCACATATTCACCTGGAGAACTCAGACCCGAAAAGTCAGCATCATAGACCTCAGCCCCCAAAAAGTTTTGGTTTGGGGTGTCCTGTTGTTGAGCGGTTTCTGGATTGTCCTTGCTCTTTCTGAAACTCAGGGTTCCTTCATAGGCAACAGCACCGTCCTGTGTATTCACTACCTCAAATTTCTTACCGTCATAATCGGTCAAATCGATTCCGCCCAGGGTACCTGCCCAGTGGTAGATATAGGCAAATTTTTGCTCATCAGGTCGGTAACCAAGGGTGTTTACGTGTACCGATTCAGAACGCAATTGATGGGTGTTGAAAGTGAACGTTTGCTCGGGCGCATCAATAGTTTCGAGTGCGGAAAGGTTTAGGGTATAGGTTTTTCCTTCTTCGAATGTCTGATCAAATTTTAAATATACCCAGTGCTCGGTGATCCAGGGTTCTGTTCGTGGGTCAAAAGCTCCTCCGGCCCATTCCATTCCTGTATAAGTAAAGTGGTCTGCTTTGGCCTTTCGCCCAACTTCAATGGGTTGTAAATTATTGAAATTACCATCATCAGAGCTGCTAATGGTATAAGAGGTGGCAAGGTCGGCAAGCTCAATGTTTAATGCCGTTTTGTCGAGATCAAAGTTATTTTTGGTTTCTCGATCATAAAGGACCTCCCCCTCACTTAAATGCACCATTAAGATGTTTTGGGTAACAGGAGTAACGTACATAACTTTTTGTGCCATGGACTTACTGAAAGTCCCTATTAAAAAAAATAGAATGGCAAAAACTGTAAACCTACAATTTCTCATCGCAATATTGATTAATTAAAAAATGTTCCCTACAAATGTGTATAAGAAGGGTTGGAAAGATGTGGATTTTTCACAGGATAAAGTGAATAATTGTCCCTAAGGTAATCCTGAATTATGCTCAGGGTCGTGCTATGCCTGAATTTATTGTCACAAAGAATTCCATCTACCTTCATGCAGGAGGCGCAGAGCGATGAGCCCCATTTAGGAGCTACTGGTTGTTAAATTTATTTATCAAAAGCCATAGTCAAATCTACTATCAGTAAATATATGGCAATAAAAAAAACACAACCTATATTAAAGTTGTGTTTTATAGTAAGCCTGTATATATACTGACTTATTCAAAATATGCAGCTTTCCCCCAAAAGTCTGCATTAAAGTAGAATACAAAATAGCCCAAATAATGACTATGTATTTTCCACCATTACTTCAAATGAATCATTTACGATTAATGATATTACAAAACAAACCTATAAATGCTGCCCGAAGGATCAAAAATCATCAGGATAAGGCCATAAATCATTTGGAACTAACAAAATCTCACGAAATTGTCAATGATCTCAACAGCAACCTCATCGCAAGGTAACTAAAACCTTCCCTGCAAGAAATAATCATTTGTTAGACAGTATATAGAGGAATAAATATTAAAGCCTATTTTGTTGGTCTCAATTTTACGCTTTAAATGCAGGGTTGCACTGCCTTCCTTGATTTTCAACTTATTGGCCAAAGATTCACTTGCGGTAATTGCCCATATTTTTTGATCTCCATTCATGGGTTTAATGGTATATTGTTCAAGTAAAATCTTAAAAAGCGATTGATTTTCGAGATCGATATCCACGAATCCCTCCAAATAAATATTCGGCAGATAGGTAACTTCCAGCAACAAGGGTTTACCTTTTATTTCCCTGATTCGCTCGAACCGGATACAACCAGCAGTAACCTCTTGTTCGCTTAATGAAAACCAAAAATTGGTAGGCCATTGTTTCAATGCTGGGCGCTCTATAAGTTTGGTATACATTTCCTCCGGAGCAAAACTTGAGCTTGTTCCCTCCAAAGAAAGAATCCCAATCCCTTTTTTCACCGCCTGCACAATACTCCCTTTGCCGTGTTGTTTCTTGATCAAGCCGTCATGTTCAAGGCTCGTCAGTGCTTTACGAACGGTCGCTCTTGTAGTGCTGAAATCACTGCAGAGCTGATTCTCAGATGGCAACAAATCCCCTGCCGCATAATCTTCCGTTTCAATTCGTTGCTTTAGCTTTATATATAAGTCTTTATAAATGGGTGTCTTCATAATATTTTGCTCAGGTATTCTTTCCCAATGCTTATTGGCGCTTACCTCAAAGGTTAAAAGTTTATACAAAAATACCAAACTAACTTGTGTATACAAGTTGTCATTCCTATATTTATCCTATCATCATTTTTTAAATAACATCAGCTATGGCTTTAGTAAGTTTGCGTGAAATAGTACAAGATGCCTATCAAAGGCAATATGCAGTGGGCGCATTTAATGTGGTAAATTTAGATTTTTTAGAAGCGATTGTTAATGCCGCTGAAGAAAAGCAATCCCCTGTGATCTTGAATATTGCAGAGGTGCATTTTCCCTTTGTAACAGTCGAACATATTGTACCGGCGATAAAAGCGGTATGTGAAAAATCAAAGATCCCATTTGCCCTTAACCTGGATCATGGATTAACTTTTGAGGCCATTATGCGAGCTGTTCGAAATGGATTTACCTCCGTGATGTTTGATGGCAGTCATTTAAGTTTTGAAGAAAACATCCGAAAAACACGAAAGGTAGTGGAAATCTGCCATGCCGTTGGTGTATCCGTAGAGGGAGAACTTGGGGCAATTGGAGGTGAAGAAGGAGGAGGGCTTATCGGAGAGGCCAACCCTGATTTGTTTACCAATCCGGATTTGGCAGCTCAATATGTGGAACAAACAGGCATTGATGCTTTGGCGGTAGGTATTGGGAACGTACACGGAAAATACAAGGGAGCGCCTAATTTGGATTTTGCCCGATTAGGACAAATCAGGGAGCTGGTTAAGATACCGTTGGTACTTCATGGAGGCTCTGGCATCAGTACACCAGATTTCCAGCGAGCGATCGGTATGGGTATCAGCAAGATTAATTTCTTTACGGGGATGTCTCAAGTGGCACTTGAAACGACGGCTTCCTCTTTACAAAAGACAGGAACAAAATACAATGACTATCCATTGATGCTGAATGAAATTAAGGGGGGAATCACAAAGGTGGTAGGTGAACAAATGGATATTTTTATGTCAACCAATAAAGCATAATTTTTATGAAACGTTCGACAATTAATAACGCAATTAAAAGCGCTACGACATTTTTTGAATCCAATGGTTGGGTGTTGCCGCATAATGCCCAATGGGATGTTACTGATTTTGGTTTGGGAGATTTTCAGGATTGCGGTTTGGTGTTGGTGAATTTGGCGGAGGAAGAAGAATATTGTGAAAAGCTGATGTATGCGCAACAAAATCAGGTAACGCCAATGCATTGCCATGCTCAAAAAAAAGAAGACATCATCGTTCGAACAGGTGTAATGGCCATCGAGATTTGGAAAGGAGTTCCAGGTAAAAACACCAGTGAAATTGAGGTAAAAATCACAGGTGAATATCAAAAAATCAGGTCAGGAGATATTGTTGAATTAAAGGCGGGAGAAAGGGTAACGTTGACACCTGGTTTATATCATAAATTCTGGCCCACGACTGCCGAATGTATCATTGGAGAGGTTTCGACGGCTAATGATGATGTGAACGACAACTTTTTCACCAACCCAGATATCGGTCGATATTCGGAGATCGAAGAAGATGAGCAACCATTGGTTTCACTCCTAAGCGATCATTGATATGGCAAAAAGTGGAATCACGGCTGCAGGTAATTGGATCGTTGATAAGACCAAGGTAATCGACGACTTTCCGCCGCAGGATGGCCTGGCCAATATTTTATATGAAACTGCGGCGAACGGTGGGTCGCCTTATAATATTCTAAAAGACCTCTATCATTTGGGGGCTGAATTTCCATTACAGGCTATTGGCACTATTGGCAATGACGATGCGGGTCAGTTTATTTTAGAGGACTGTGCGCGACATGCTATTGATGGCCAATACCTGAAAACCGTTACTGAAGCTGGTACATCTTTCACCGATGTGATGACATCGAAGGCAACCGGTCGTAGGACATTCTTTCATTACCGTGGGGCAAATGCCGTTTTGGATCGTGAACACTTTCCAGTAGATCGATTGGACTGTAAAATTTTCCATTTGGGCTATTTGTTGTTGCTGGATAAATTAGATCAGATTGACTCGAAGGGAAAAACGGGGGCTTCCAAAATCCTTGATGCTGTTCAGCAAAAAGGAATAAAAACGGCAGTAGATATTGTCAGTGAAAATTCGGATCGCTTTCAGCAGGTGGTCAAACCATCCCTTCCTTTTATTGACTATCTGTTTGTCAATGAATATGAGGCCAGCAAGATCACCGGAATCGATGCCGACCCGGTACAGGTGGATTCACTTTTTACTGCTGCTGAAGCATTGATCGAAAGTGGTGTGAAGGAAGTAGTCTTCTTACATGCCTCCGATGGAGCGATTGCCTTAACCAAAGACGGAAAGCGTTTTGTGCAGGGCCGCATTCAGTATCCAAAAGAATTGATCAAAGGCGCTTCGGGCGCAGGTGATGCTTTTGCTGCTGGGGTGCTTTATGGTTTGCACGAAGGATTTTCTATCGAGAAATGTTTGCAATTGGCCGTTGGTACTGCCGCTTCTTCATTGAATGAACCGACTTGCTCGGACAGTGTGGTGAAGGCGCAGGAGGCTATGGCTTTAGGAGAGAAATATGATTACCTTAAATGGTAGCCTACTGTCATAATTTTTCGGACCCATTATACGTATGGCCGCGAAATGTCTTCTTCCTATTTTTGCTGCGCCTTGATGTATAAAATAAAGAACTGGTGACGACTCTTTTCACCCGCAAAAATAAAATTGATGATACCGATCACAAGACCCTACTAAGCTTGTGATCGGTCAATCCATACACTAATCGCATCGTGTATTGATAATCTTCGCATGAGGATTTTGCTGCTTAATACCCTTGAGCTGGTTTCATTACTGCAAGTAAAACTGATTCGATACAGCTATATTTTTCGCCGGAAGAGTCATACATCTTCACATATTGGTTGAGCTGATGGTCAAAAAATTGCGCCAGTTTCATCACTTCCACCCCACCTTCAGGATTCCACGGCCGCCCTGGCCGATAAAAATCATCTCCCGACTCCCAACGTTCACGGTCAAAAGCCACCTGAGAGTTTACCCATTGCGGGTACACCTTCTCTTTTTTCATATACGGAATCAGCAATTCTACTGACTTTTGGATTGTACCACCCTCTTGATTCTCCCACGAATAATAGCCTTGTCCTTTTTTTCCCATTGCCAAAAGCGTTGAAAGAATCGGTTTGAGACCACCACAATGATAGCTCAGGGCGTCTCGGTGGCGTAGATCAATAGTGGTACTGTCGCCAAAGAAATTACGGTTGATGTAATCTTCTACTCCATCGGCAACAAACTGCTGGTATTGCTGATCCGCAAGGAGTTGATTGCTTAAAGCCACAATTTTTATCCTTTTACTTCTCCAATTGCCTCTTTCCCCTTGAAAGCCTGCCTTGATACTTGTATCAGTTAACTTCACCAGCCATTTTTTGATGATGTCCTGCTGATTTTTGTTAGCAAAATTCACCAGAAGAGGTAAAGCCGTCAGCATGGGTGTCAATTTATTTTCATTGATAGGGTTACCTGTTGGCACATACGCCTGAACCCAAGCCAACGATAAACTAAGGGCTTTTTTCGCATAATTTGATTTGCCAGTGGCCGCATATGCATAAGTGAGTTGCTGTATGCTTTCCATTTGTTTCAACTGCTTAATCGTCTGGATACGCTCGGGATTGCTACTGATCAAACCCTCATAGTTGATGATCATCAGAGGTACAGCATCTTCCTGGAGTCCAGTATTGGCCTGCGAAATTATTGAATCAAAAAACCGCTTGGCTTCTTCATCATTTTTCAGAAGCTGCTGAAGGTGTTTACAATCATGGGCGGTTAAGGGAATGCTGGTTTTCAAATTCAGCTTGGCAGGAAACACAGGCCTGGAATAGCCAAAGAAAAGGCTAAAAATAAAGATTTTAATGATCGGTTGCATCTTGTCTTTTTTGAATAAAAAAGCCCCAAACATAGGAATGGGGCTTTTATTAAAGTGATCAATTTACTTATAATTTGGGGATTGAACCAACACCCCACCACTTTTATCTATTTCCTGTTGTGGAACAGGATAAAAAGCCCTTCCTTCAATAAACCGCGGTTCTCCGTCAATTTTGGAAACAATGGTATTTAAATCTCCCCACCGGCGTAAATCATTATAGCGGTGTCCCTCGAAACACAACTCCTTACGTCGTTCATCTTTTAGCACCTGCATCAAGGATTTGCCACCGTCCACCAATTGCTGAGTACTTTGGTGAGGCTTCACCTCTTGATCAATTGGGCTGTAAAAAGCACGGTCGCGGACCATGTCAATGTACTGCATTGCTTCAGCATCATTACTGCCAATCAAGGATTCGGCATACATCAGATAAATATCCGCCAAACGCATGATAGGAAAGCTTTCGTCATTACCATTGGGATTATTTGCTTTGGAAGTCAGTCCTTTGGCGATTACAGGGTCTTCACTTGTAGAGACCACATAGTCTCCCGCTTCCCCTCCAATAATTCTCGGGTTTCGATAATATAAGGTATCGCCTTTTTGGCGGATAAATGCTTTTAGTCTGAAATCATTGAGTTCAAAAGTCTCAATCAAATCTTCGGTTGGACGAAGATTTTGATATCCTCCAATTTTGTCTGGGTCATTACCATCCTGAACCATGGACTCCAAATATACATTTCGCTGCGTCCCTTCAGAAGAATGTAGCCCGTCATCAAACCAAAACAAGGCACCACCCACTTTATGATCATAAAGCACTTCAAAGAGATTTTCTGGACTAAAACGGTTATTTACATTCATTATATCTTCGGTATTTTGCATCAACTGAAAGCCACCATTATCAATAATATCCTTAAACAAAGGCTGTGCTTTCTGTGGTTCACCAAAAAATAGGTATGATTTGGCCAACAACCCTTTTGCAAACCAAATGGTAACCCTTCCTTGTTCCTCATTTTCTTTACCATTATAACTTTTCGGTAAAGCGTTTTCTGCAATAATTTCTTCCAACTCCGCCTGGAGATAAGCCAAAATTTCCTGTCTTTCCAATTGAGGAACAGCAAATAAATCCATATTATTTTCATCCCGGAATGGAACATAATCCCACTGCATGATCAAGGTAAAATAATAGTTGGCCCTGAGCAGTTTTGCTTCTGCCTTTGCCCTATCCACCAATGCCTGATTGGTGATCGTGGTAGGTACTTCCTTAATCACCGTATTGGCCCGGCGAATTCCCTTGTATAAGGACGACCAGATCCCACGAAATTCTTTACTGTCCTCGCGGAAGTTAAAATTATAATTTCCTGCAAGATCATCCTCTGTTTCAATAGTAAAAACATCATTGGTCAACAATTCACGTTGACGCCAATAATTATTGGCATACAAACGGACATCAGCCATATTTGAATAACTGGCGGACAACATCCGCATCAGGTCAAGGTCGGTCTGGAAGTAAGTATCCTTATCGATTAAGGTGGTATTTTTTACATCCAGAAAATCATCGCAGGAACTAATCAATGTCCCTGCAAATATCATAAAAAAATATATTTTTAGATTATTCATATTCCTTAAATTATTGCGGTTCATTAAAAATTCATCTGTACTCCAGCGGTATAAACACGTGGTGTTGGTCGGGCATTGTATCCTTGCTCAATTGAGGCTCCGGAAGAAGATCCAGAATCCCACACATCAGGATTATAGCCAATATAATTGGTGAAAATATAGGCGTTTGAGATGGCGACATAGGTACGCAATCGGGTGATGGTATTTGACCGGATCAGGTTACTGAAATTATAACCCAACTGAATATTTTGAATATTCAGATAAGTACCGTTCTGTATATGTCTATCTGAAAATCGGTTAGATGCTGAAGAGGCGTTAATACTCGGATAGGCTGCATTTGGATTTTCTTCACTCCAGGTATTGCCCACCAACTCCTTCAATCTATTTTCTTTCTTATTGGTTAATGTAAAATTATAAAGGTTTTGATTGAACACTTTATAGCCTGCTTTACCCTCCAGTAAAACACTAAGATCAAACCCTTTATATTGGGCACTAAAATTCATTCCAAAATAATATTTTGGGATGGAACTCCCCAAATTCACGCGGTCATCATCAGATATCTCACCATTACCACTAACATCCACAAAACGAACATCCCCCGCTTTCGCTGTTGGCTCAAGATCATTATCGCCTTGATCAGCATCATACAAACCATTGGTAGTGTAACCATAAAAATACCACATGCTCTGATCGACCTCAAGGCGCTGATACCCATCTCCTGACATAACAGGTGTATAGCGGCCATCCACCTCTACCAATTCTGTCGCCTTATTGGAAACATAAGTAAAGTTACCTCCGATAGAATAAGTGAATTCCCCTTCGAAATTGTCATAATTGAGCCCTAACTCAATCCCTTGATTTTGAATTGACCCAACATTTCGCAAGCCATTTCCAATATAGTCGCCATCCACATCTGTACCTGTTCCAATATCAGCCATTTGCTGAACTTCAAGGATCATATCTCGTGAGGTTTTCTGAAAGACTTCTCCCGTAAAACGGAGTTTATTGTCGTAAAATCCGGCGTCAATCCCCAGGTTCAGCTGTTCGCTGGTCTCCCAGCGGAGGTCTTCGGCAGGCAAGCCTGCTACAATATGTGCCGTAGTATTTGGATTATCAGCGCCACCGGCCCATGGGTAATTGATATTCGGCCACATCGATGCCACAAAACGATCTGTTAAACTTAAATCACGACCTACCTCACCATAACCAAGGCGTAATTTCAAATTGTTGATGAGGGCATTATCCTTCAAAAATGCTTCTTCTGAAATGGTCCACCCTGCCGATAGCGACCTGAACACACCCGCTCTGTTCTCAGGCTTAAACTGTGAGCTGGCATCCAAACGAATGGATCCATTAAGGGTATATTTGGCATCGTAGGTATAAATAAATCTGGCAAAGCCGGATAACATTCTTTTGGTGAATTTGTCTGCCCCATAAGTTTGCTTCGTCCCTCCAACGATGGATTCCAGTCCGTCTCGGTTACCATCTGCTGTTGCAAAGGTGAAAGATGTTTGTTCGTTTTGCACAACCCCACCAGCGGTAATTACCACATCATGTTTGTCTGCAAAGGTCTTTTTATAAGTCAAATAATTATCCCAAAAAAGCCCCAAAAACTTGGAGTAGTTTTCTGAATACCTGGACGCTACCGAAGCATACAATGCCGTACCCTGATCCATCTGAGGGTTTTTTGTCTGCTGAAAACTGCTGGAAAATGTACCGTTCAAATTGGTTTTGAATGTCAGTCCGTCGATTAATTCAACCTCTGCCCACAAACTCAGGCTGGTACCTACTGATTGTTGTTCTTTTTCTTTAATTGTCATGGTATATACAGGATTGGCCGTATTGACCGCTCCGGTAATATTGTTCGCAGGAACACCATAACCGTGACTCAATACATTTGCGGGGTCATAAAGTGGAATCTGAGGTGCTATTTGATAAACAGATGAAGGGTCTCCCTGCTCAGGGGTCTGCTGCCGGTTCGACAGGTTAAACATGACCGTTTCTCCCATTCTAAATCGACCTCTTTTCATATCCGACTTAACGTTCAGATTATACCGCTGATAACCAGTATTGATTTGCATGCCCTGCTGATCAGTATAGCCCATCGAAACGCGGTAATTACCGCTCTCGCCTCCGCCTTGTGCTGAAAAATTGTATCTTGAAATAGGCGCAGGCTTGAAAACCTCCTCTGCCCAACGGGTGTTGGTGGTAATGCTCTCATCTCTCACCCAACGATTTTGTCTAATGGTCCCGTTTTTTACAAAAAGCTCATCCGCATAGGCTTTGTATTCATCAATATCCATTGCATCATAGATATTCATGGGTGTTTGTATGCCGTATTCAGCTGAGAAATTGAACTTTGCCTCACCTTTCTTGCCACTTTTAGTAGTAATAATTACCACCCCATTGGCTCCGCGGTTACCGTAAATGGCCGCCGATGCAGCATCCTTCAATACATTTAATGATTCGATATCATTAGGGTCGATATTCAACATTGAATCCGTCAATACTCCATCAATGACATATAAAGGGTCTGATTTACCCGAAACGGTTCCCACTCCGCGAATGCGCACTTTAATACCACCGCCTGGGGTGGTTGAATTACTCACCTGAACCCCTGCCATACGCCCCTGCATTGCTTGTGCAGCATTAGCAGTAGGAATTTTTTGCAGTTGTTCGGACTTCACCATACCGATAGACCCAGTGATATCCCGTTCTTTTTGCTCTCCATATCCTATAACTACTACCGTTTCCAGCTCTTTGACATTCGGAGCCATGTTCACATCAATCACCGATTGATTTCCAACCTTTACTTCCTGGGCATTGTAGCCAATGAAAGAAAAAACAAGTACCTCATCAGGTGTGGCAGCAATAGAAAATTTACCGTTTATATCCGTAACCGTTCCGATGGTTGGTTTGGATTTCAGCGTGATATTCACCCCGGGTAAGGTTGCACCGTCATTTTCTGTTACGGTTCCGCTGACCATCTTTTGAGCGAAAAGCTGACCGCTCATTGCCATTAGCACCCACAAAAAAAATAAACCAAACCGCAGGCGCGGTTTTTTAGTATTATTGCATCTCATATCAATAATGGAATTTGTAGTAGATAGAAAAAATAGGGAGTCGTTGAAAAATTATTATATCAAAGTTTCATATATAAATTTGATATTTATCATCATATAACTTCCATATATAATTTAAAAAAAGCCACCTTGATAGGTAGCTTTTCTATTCATGTTGTAATTATTTATTCATCTCAAATGAAAATGACTGCGTTTCAACATTGAAAGTCAAATGCAAGCCCTTTTCAGCACTGCCTGGGTATTTCACACGGCACCCTCCTGTATTAGGTAACATTTCGCCTTCATCATTCTCTTCTAATGGGGCATTGGTACAAGAATCAATAACTTCATTAGCGCCCTCACCATCTATTGAAAAAGACTTTACATACCACTTTCCAGCATATGTAGCATATATTTCCTCTTTTTCTTCTGCACTCTCTGGCTCAGGACCATTACCCCAATCCACATTATAAGTCCCATCGCTTTCCCCCCAAACGCCTTCAGCATTATACACTACTTTGAAGTTGTAATCTTCCAGGTGTTCATTTGGTGTTTCCGACCATGGGTTATATGCCCAAATGTCTGCTTCCCAAATCGCAGGATTTTCCTCTGATTGCGTCATTGCAACTCCTTTAGCCCAAGGGCTTTCAGGAGGGCCATCCGGTGTGGTATTGACCACTCCAATCATCCAGAGAATTTTTTTGTTACCCGCAGCATCTTTATGATCCCAGTTGAAGTCAATACAGGTTACTTGATCGACTACCTCAATATCATAAGTCTTTTTATCTGCATGAACGTTTACCGCCGCTACTTTACTTGCTTCATTTTTCACCATGATAGCGTCCCAATCTTCGCCACATTCCTCTCCTTTTACCTGAAGATCACCAGAAAGCTCTTCTCCCTTATCTGCCATTGCTCCAAAAGTAAAGGCGCCGTCTTCAGTAGAAAAAGAAAATTCCGAATCACCACTCTCGCCTAAAAGCACACGCTTGTCAAATTCGCCTAAATCGGCCCCTTCATTCATAAGGATTTTAGTGTCACCTTTCATTAAAAGAAAGGTTTCCGGCGAACTTACATTACACTCCTCAACGGGTGGAACAGGTGGCTTATCAGGCTCATCAGTCTCTGTAGCACAAGCTGATAAAAATACAATTGGCAGAGCGAAAGCAAATGCTTTCAAGGTCATTGTGTTAAATACTTTCATCTTAAAAATAAGTATAGTAAAAAAATTAATTTCGAATTAACGGTGGCTGCTATGAGCTGGTTTGTTAATCATTTGATAGTTCCAAGTTGGTGCCTGAACAAAAATTTAAGGTGGATTAACCTTCAATTATTAGTGGAATTTTATTCCATAAACAGCTCAAACAGCCTATCAGAGGCATCTCATTCCTTTCTAAACATTTCTCCTCTTTTAAAAGGATCATTTATCAACTTCTTCTATTTCATTCCTTTGAAATACTTATTCTTTGTCCGAACGCTACGATAAAATAAACTTTGTGAGATTACTCATCATCTACTCAGACTGGCGATCATGTTGATGCTGTGAACTCATCCGCCTCACGGAACATAAAAAAAGGCCGAGGTTAAATACCCCGACCTGACTATAATTTATTACGACTAACTAATATTTTTCTATTTTGATCTGTCTTATCAATATCCTTCAGAAAATAATTTGGAGAGACCAAAGCCGTCAACATTGATAATGACCAATTGTATCTGAGCTTTTTAATTTTCCTAAAACATGAAAGTTAAAATACAAGGCAGAACACGAATAACTCAAATATTCAACACGGCCACGGCATCCTTCCACTTTACCATTTGCTTAACCACTAAGTCATAGGTGCTATCCAGGGAAGAATGGTTTTCCACCGATAATTTTATGTTAAATAAACCTTGGTGATTCTGTGGAATCTTCACGCGCAAGCGTGGCCCTACCGTATTTTCGTATGGCTTTACGGCGATACCATTCCAATATTGTTGCTGACATTCTTCCCCAAAGCAAACCGTAACGGTCATATTCAGGCCGTCAAACTGCTGCTGACCATCGTTGAGCATCCACAAATCCATTTCCATCCATTCGCCTGCATCATAAGAGAAACGCTGGAATTGTGCACTGGCCAAAACCGAGCGAAGAGCGTCTTTGATGCTGTAGAATGCGGGCTTGATTTGATTGTCATAATCAACAATAGAATTGTTGGCCGCAGTTGGCCAAGGTTCATTGAAACACCAATTCAGGGCCATGCTACAATATGGCTGTTTCTGACGTGCTGTTTCAAAAACACACTGATACCCAATCTTTTGCAGCTGCTGGCCACGCGCTACCAGCGTAGATAAATCTTCACTTTTACCGAAATATTTCTCGATGATGTGTGCATTTAACCACGTTTGCTCGGTCCATGCGCCAAAAGCGTGATGGGCTTTCCAAGCCTCGGTTGGGCTTGGAGGGAATGCCTCTTGTTCAGGAATAACCTTTCGGATCGTATTTTCGAAAGCCGGAGACGGCATTCCAAATTCTGAGTAAGCGGTACAATCTGCCGAGAACATCCACTCGAAAACATCCTGTTGGGTGTCTTCATCAAAGAAAGCATAATGCCCATGCCCCATTCCCATTACTGGAGCCGTAGGCAAAAACGGTGTATTTGGATCATGCTCAAAACAAATGCTATTCAATAGGCGCAAAGCATGCGACTGATCAGTCATTCCCGACCAGCTGTTGAACAACTCATTTCCCCCACACCAAAGAACAGTTGAGGCAAATTGCTTCAGTCGCTTAACAATCGCTGTAGCCTCAGATTTCAATACCTTCAGGTATTGTTTTTCGTTGGGGT
Source organism: uncultured Persicobacter sp. (assembly GCA_947498325.1). Taxonomy (GTDB): domain Bacteria; phylum Bacteroidota; class Bacteroidia; order Cytophagales; family Cyclobacteriaceae; genus Persicobacter; species Persicobacter psychrovividus. The sequence goes on along the minus strand of CANMKE010000020.1, from coordinate 32,361 downwards.
GATCGTTACAAGCCAATGGGAATTCCTGCCAAACCAACATTCCTTTCTCATCACAATAGTGGTGGAAAGCGTCTTTATTGACAATTCCCCCACCCCAAACGCGCAGGATATTCATGTTTGCTTCCAGCGCCAAATCAATCAATTCATGGAAACGCGCATCGGTGATCGTGCCCGGGAAGATCTCAGGATTCACCCAATTGGTTCCTTTCAGAAAGATTTTTTGCCCGTTCAATTCCATCTGTACCGGAGGACAACTGCGGGATTTTGGGAACGTATTGGTACGCTCATAAGCGCCTTCGTTCATTACCAAGGCCACCTGACGGAAAGCTACTTTGCGGCTGATCTGCTGCTCGGTCTCCAGGTCGGTCAGTACAAAATCATACTGGAATGCATCGCCATGGCCAACACACCACCACAATTTAAGATCGGTTAACTCGAAGTTGGTATAATAACCTTTGAATGGCAACTCTTTGACACATTTGTCTTGGTCCATCACCTGCAGCAAATATGATCCACCAACCAAATTTCCACCCCAGAAATCAAGCTCAAGATTTACCTTTGCAGCATGTTGCTCTAAATTCAGATCATAATCAACAACCATGCTTTTGACCGCCTGTGACGCTGTAACGATACAGATCGCCTCATCCCAAATCCCCGAAGGAACCAATCGTGGGTGCCAATCCCATCCATAACTCACGGCAGGCTTGGCTGAAAGGACTGCCTGTGTACGGTCATAGGAGTTGTGATGCGATTTTGGAATAGGAAAAACCACCACCTTCAACAGGTTATTTTCTTTCTTCAGGTAGGGTGTCAGCAAAACCTTGACCTCACTAAACATACCGATATGGTGAGTAAGCAAATGATCATTAAGGTAAATTTCACACTCATAATCAATACCTTTGGCCTGAAAATAAACGGCCTGACCTTCGATTGATGTTGGGATATCTAAAGCCGTTTGGTAAGTCCAATAGCAATCTTCCATCCATACCCATTGCTTGTAATTATCCGAAAAATGATAATCAGCATAATCATTTGCTCGTGCCCAATCCAATTGAGCATTGCCTGGAACATTCCCTTCTACCCAAGCGGATGGCATCTGCTGCTTTTCAGCATGATGCCCCAGCGTCCAGTTCAATTTTATATTTTTCATTGGTTATATTTTTCTAAATTCTTGATCTAATTGCAATTAAACACTACACTGTTGGGTGAGTGTTAAAGACCACGATTACCTTGATTTACAGGATTACCATGATTTATTATTATCCTAAAATATGATTTTTTTGAATAGATCCCCTCAAAAAAATCTGTATCATCTGTGGACAAATAAATATCCCTTTGTATTTTATATTCAATTGTTGCAGAGGTACTGTAAACCATGATTAGCTATATTTTAAAGGACCTACTTTAAGCGAAACCACTCAAAAAAAATCATGGTAATCCTTCTAATCATGTAAATCATGGTCAAAAAAACGCCGACATTATACAATTGATAGCTGCCAGCCACCTATTACAATTTATTCTCTTCTAATTCCTTCAATCGGTAATAAGTATATAGCGGATAAGCATGCGCATGAGCATTGTAAGGCATGTTATAGGCATGTCCCTGCGTTTCAGAAATCGAACTGTTGATATAATCTGATGCGGTCCATTGCCCCAACCAAAAATCTGGGAAGGCCTGCCCGATATGCTGGAGGCTCATTCGGTCAAAAAGTTCCCAAGCCAAGTTTAAATCCACCTGTGCTACCCCAATAACATACTGGGCATAAGGGGCAAACCAAAAAGCGCCATTTTCACCACAACCGTCTTTACAATAATGTTCCTTTACAAATGGCAAAGGTCCTTCCATCAGTCGCCCACCGGCTTTTTCGGGGAACACCAATCGCTCATTGACCACCTCAATCATTTTCGCCTTCCGCTCAACATCCAAATATGGAATCTGTAAACCAAAGGCCTGTGGCCACATATAAACTTCCTCATTCCCGATCGGCTGATCCACCCAATAAAAACGCTTGAAAAACGAAGCTCCCCCAAGGTCCTTCCTTATATTTTCATACAAAACCGTCACCTGCGTTTGGGCAATGGATTTCAGCATATCAATCTGATAGGTATATTCATCAGCGGGCTTCAAGGAGGAAAGATTTTGAGCCAATTGCTGATACATCACAATGGCCATGGTCGTATTTAAATGCGATTCTGACTTTTCATACATTCGGTTGAAAGGCTCATTGGCCAACACAAAATGAAGGTCATCATTCCAATCCGAATTCAGCAGCCGAACCAACCCACGTGGCCCCAGGCCTATTTCATCACGAAGAAACAAAACCATTTTTTCGATATGATCGAGCACCGTCCCTTCGGCTTTGCTTTCCAAAGGATAATAAGGAAGCACCTCATACAAAAAATCAGTATCGCCCGTAATGCGCAAATATTCATTGATCGCATGCAGTAAAAACAATTGATTATCAGACTGTATGTAAACATCATCGGTCTGATAACCAAATCCTTTCTCCATAATCGGCACCTGCCCTCTTGCGTTTTCTTTTTTTAACGCATAGCGCAAAGCAGACTTGGCCACCGTTGGGTTATAATAACACATCGGCAATAAATGCTGAAGATGATCTCTGACACTCGCATGCAGCCCCCACCAAAAATCATACTGACTACCCTGCGGTGTTTTGGTTTCCTGAAAATATCGTGAATATTGGGATAGAGCCTCTAAAGTGTGCGCATGCCATAACAGCTCGGATCGTCGCTCATTATCTGTTTCAAATGTAGGAAGTACCTGTTGCCATTGGTCAGCCACGGACGTTTTTTCTTCACAGAATGCTTTCCATTCAGCTTTATAATCCTCCTCAAAACTGAATCCTAATTGATAACTGAAAGACTGCACTCCTCCCCCTTTCAAATTCACTTCATTAATGGCTTGAAGACTATTTCCTGCTGCATCCACATTATGTTCAATAGATGCTTTATCTTTTGACCCCATAAATAGCACAGGCGGGAAGCCCTCATATTCAGCGATGCTATTTTTGTCTTTCCACAAAAAGGGTTCACGTGGATTTGCTTCAAATTCAACCGCACAAAAATCACTGTTATTGTCCTTTTCTCTTGCTCTATAATTGACCTTTTTTGGCCAATTTTGCTGATAATTCATTTCATAATCAGCCACGATCACATCGCATACGCATAGTTGACAGTCCCTTTCGGTATCATTCTTAATCTCAATATCCACCTGCATGATTGACCGCCCCCCCGTTACGGACAGCGACGGTCTAATGGTTATTTTTTTGGTAATTACAATTCCTGAAAAAGCATACTCCCAAATCACATATCCAACCCCACAACGGCAATTACGCTGAATTTGAACCGTATCCTGATAAATGTCTGTCAGGTCTATTTTCTGCCCATCCCATTCAACAAACAGGTGATTCGCCCCACTGTTATCTTGTTTTCCTTGATTGAGCCTTCCCCACGAACGCTCACCGGTGATCAGCTGATATTTTCCACTGACATGAGGCAAAAGCAAGAGTCGGTAATTCCCCAAAAGAAAATAAGGATCCTCGGTTTGTGAGGTATCGGCACGCTCCAACGCCATCGGAAAGGGAAGCGGGCCGGTATATTCCACTACAGGAAAAAAATCATCATCCAAAAGCCACTGGCTTACTGTTGTATCATGTGTTATCATACCCGTCTATATTTGTTATAAATAAACAGCTTAGACTTGATATTTAAAAAACATAAAATAAAATTATACCCATTTGGCAAAATATTTTCCAGACCATTTCACCTCTGATAAATATACACTTCAAATGGCCATTTATCCTCTTCAAAGCGACACAATCTAACGAGATTATTGAATAAGGCATTAGGGCACTCCTTTGCCTTCAGTGATCAAGGATATTTTTTATATAGAATTTATGCGATATTTCATTACTTATTTTTCAATTATTTTGCTTGTGATTAGCTGTAGTCAAGAACGACGCACAGCTCAGAGCCCAACATTTTCTCCTCAAAAAGCCGAACAGGTCATAGCCCACTGCGCCCTGCAATATAAGGGGATGGTAAATCAAATGGCTCCTTCCCAATTTCCTCGGTCATTTGAAGGGGGAGAACTGATCAACAGTGATAAATTTTGGTGGTGCAGTGGTTTTTATCCTGGAACATTGTGGTATTTGTATGAGGCCACTAAAGACGAAAAGTGGAAAGCTTTGGCTACCGCTAAAACCCTTGAACTGGACTCCGTCAAAAATGAAACACGACACCATGACCTTGGCTTTATGCTCTTTTGCAGTTATGGCAACGCCTACAAAATCACCAAGAACGAAAAATTTCTCGAACCCTTGATCACCGGCGCCTATACTTTAGCCAAACGTTTCAATCCTAATGTGGGGGCTATAAAATCATGGGATTGGGATGGCCGCAGGGGGTGGAAATATCCTGTGATCATTGATAATATGATGAATTTGGAATTGCTTACGTGGGTTGGAGAACGAGAGGGGCAATCCTCTTCCTTATTGAAAATCGCCAACGAACATGCACAAACGACGATCAAAAATCACTTCCGACAAGATTACAGCTCTTACCATGTGATTGATTATAATCCTGAAAACGGATCGGTTTTGCACAAAAATACTGCACAAGGGCTGAGTGATGAAAGCAGTTGGGCACGGGGGCAAGCCTGGGGGCTTTATGGTTATACGATGATGTATCGTTACACCAAAAACCCAGCTTATTTGACTCAGGCACAACATATTGCAGCGTTCATTCTTTCCAACGAGAACTACCCTGCCGACGGAGTTCCTTATTGGGATTTCAATGATCCAAAAATCCCAAATACCTACCGGGATGCTTCAGCGGGTGCGGTAATGGCCTCAGCTTTTATTGACTTGTCACAATTAACCAAAGACGAGACTTTAGGTAAGCAATATTTTGATCAGGCAAGTACGATCTTGAACACCCTTAGTAGCAATCAATTTTTGGCTAAAGTAGGTGAAAATGGTCATTTCCTATTGAAACACAGTGTGGGTAATCTACCAAGAAATTCGGAAGTAGATACGCCGCTATCGTATGCTGACTATTATTATGTTGAGGCTTTGGTTAGATATTTAGAGATTCAACCAGCATAAGTGGTTGATTCTGTTTGATCCTGAAGGAGGGATAGTTTGGATACATACAGGAGTATCCGCAATGTCTTAAGTTAAGAAGATTATCCTGTAAAGACGTAATTAATTACGTCTCACACAATGCTGATCTCATGGTTTTTTCTTGGATTAACTCAAATTGTTACGTGAGACACAATGAATTATGCCTTTACAAGCATTTCAAATTAAGATCTGAATCATATCAAAATCTTTAGCTTAATGATGTTGGGTGTATCAATACAGTTATCCTAATTATCATTAAGTCGAAAATAAAATCATGATAATCCTTCTAATCATGTAAATCATGGTCAAAAAACACCAAACCTTACTTATGCGCAAAACAGCGATCGGCAAAATTGAGGTATTGCTCCCAATCATAGCGCGTAATGTCATGTGCTCCCGAACGGATATGGTAAGCCATATTTGCTTTCCATATAGGTTGATTCACTGCAGGAAATATTTGATTTCCCATTGTTTCAGTATTCCATAGTCGATAAACCTGACTCGCATATTTTAATGATAAAAATTCTCCTTCAGGATCCGCCCATTGGTCTTTTTGAGCACTGGCAATATATATTGGCCTTGGAGCAATACAGGCAATGAGCATATGTTGATCAACCGGTAGAAGCTCCTCTTTGTCATTGTATTGATGAAACTTTTTACAGAACCAGTGCGGAAAGCTGTGGTTGATATCGCTGAATGTTTCCCCTTTTTTTCGCCTGGATAATGCTGCTCCGCCACAACCCGAATCATTAGAAATCACCAAAGCAAACCGCGGGTCATTCGCCCCTGCCCACAGCGCCGCCTTTCCCAAGCGGGAATGCCCGAGCACTGCAATTTGATGTGGGTTGATTTGATCATCGATCTCAAAATAATTCATCGCCTCAGACAAACCATAAGCCCAGGCAGAAATAGAACTATTCAAATCATTGGGCCCACTGAGTTTGTGAAGGCCATTTTTGAAGCCATCATCAAAGTCTGGATCCAGATCCCCATAATAAATAGTGGCCAAACCATATCCTCTATCAATCAAACGCTCCACTGGCCAACGATAAGCCCGAACCCCTCTCGAAAGCTCTGTTACTTTATTATTATTGATACAAAACTCTGCTTTATTATTCACAGGGCTGTTTGTCAATGGGATATTCGGATCAAAATGAATGGTATGATTCCCAAAGAAGTTTAGCCCCAGAAACAAGGGTACAGCCTGATGCTGCGCTTTTTTAGGCAAATAAATTAACAGATCAACCGCAACGGAATCCGTGTCTTTAACAAAAAACATTTTAACATTTTTACGAATCGCCTTTCCACACAACGCCGAAGGATCCTGATCTGTAAGCTGATAACTTACCTGAATGCCACTATCATCAAATTTACCATAGACATTCTTCTCAAACAGGTCCAAAAGTTGTGGTTTTCGGGCATTCTCCCAAGTCTGAATATCTTGCTGATCTGCTGAGGAAAATATTGCAGGCACCGCTATTTCGGAGGTACTTGTCCCTTTAGTATGACATCCAAAAAGAAAGGATACCATAAATATTAGAAGATAATTTTTCATAAGTATATGTTTAGCACTACACAATATTGTTCAAGGGGTGTTTGGGACCATGATTACCTTGATTTACAGGATTACCATGATTTTTATAATGAATAGTTCAGAAACAAATCCTAAAATATTTTTAAATCATAGTCAAAAAAATACCCCTAAGGTGTTAGCATACCTTAGGGGTCCTAATATAATCTACTACAACATTAATCTTAACGATTAATTATGCTTTCGCTTATCGATCGCGAATTTTTGGATTTTAATATATTGATCGCATTCACTAATATTTGTTTAGCGTCTGCTTTATTAATTCTATAATCTTCAGCCTTATTGATATTACCAAGACCATACATATTATGAACGATCACCTCTCCTATTCCAACTTTTACAGAGAAAGAAGCCGCCCCAAGGTTTCGGTTATGATCACGACCATAGCCAGCAACCACATTGATGTTGTTTCCACTGACAATCATTCCGTTGGCATCCACAGCACCAATTTGGTAATCTCCAGCAAAAGCAGTGTTTTGAGGAAGGTCTTTGAACATTGGCGAGCTTTTGGTGAAAATCCATGAACCCATCCAGGCTTGCAGCGCATTACCGACCTGACCTTCAAAATTCAATGCTTTCTCATCTTCAAGGATCTGTCCATAAGTAACCACCGCTCCCGCATTCATTGGCATCATCAACATCGGCGTTCCTTGATTGACTTTAGCAAACAAGCGCTCAATATCTACCTGGTGCTCGGTTCCGTCGGCGGTGAAATCCAAGGAAGGAACAAACTCCGCTTTTTCGACATATTGTTGCCATTTCAATCCTTTCACATCCGTATAGCTTTCGCCACCAAGGTTGAAGGCTTGCGTTTTTCCGTTGGCATCCACTACTTTGAACGCACACATTTTAGACATATTGGCTGTCACTTTCGGTACACTGATTTTCACCTTACCATCCGTTACCTCTATGGTGTATTCGCGGTCAATGGCTTGATTCAGACCTCCTTCAGCAAACAAATCGAAATCTTTTTCAACCACCTGCCCGTTCAATGCTACGTCAAACAATCGGGTCTTTGGTGCATTACAATACACCTCGGCATATTTAAGGGTAACAGTTGCTTTTCCGTTGGCTACCTGATCGACCGTAAAGTTCATATCAAGGGTATCACCATATACTTCTGTTTGATATAGATAATCATCACCTGTACCGTCTATTGCATTCGGAACCTTCACTCCTCTTGCTTCGCCGCCAATCAAAACTTCATCACTCAACACCAACAAATCATAAGCCTGTCCATTGGTGTAATATTGCGCATCCATACCGAATTGCTCCTTCAAATACTGCTTCAGGCTTGGGTTGTTACCCACAATCCCCACTTTCATTTGGTGCGCATCAAAATTCAATTTAGAATTCAATATATGCAAAGGCTCATGAGCAGTATTTTCCTTTTTCAAGCCTGCCAACTCCAAACTAAGGCTATAATCACCCTCAGATAAATCAGCTGGTAATTTCACTTGCTTAGCGATTGGATAAACGAAATCATGTTGGTGCAAAGCCGGAACATTGTAAGTTTTTGACCACACCACTTGCTCGCCCTTACGCAAGACCAAGACCGCTTTGTTGGCGTGTGCCTGGTGGGTTTCATTGATCAAATACAAATCTGCCAAAACAGATTCACCCGCTTGAACAGCTGTATGGTTCATTCGAATCATCGAACGCAAAGGCGCAACACGATCGGCAATCATCGAAGGATCCGACTTCGGACGGCGCTGGTTATCGACCAATCCGGAGTGGTTTTCGATTGCTGTACTTTCCCAACCGTTCATGATGAAGCCATCATTCTCATCGGACAATTTCGCCGTTTCGATCACTTTACCCCAGAACTCAAAACTCTTCTTACCAATGGCTTCAAACAAAGCACCCGCATCCGGATAAGCGGCCTGAAAGCCCCATTTTTTGATGAAGTCACCATAGGCTTTTTGCATATCTTGTTGATCAATCAAATCATAACTTTTACCGCCATGTGCATTGATGTACTCGATCATTTTTTTGGCGTTATCAGGGGTTGCCGCCCCCAACATTTCTCCCCAAACGACAATCTGATCTTTGATCGTTGTGCGGTGGATGAAGGCCGTATCCGATTGATACAATTCATCTTTCCATACGCCAGGGCCACCAACGGTGTGCTCATCATGCCACCCGCCAAAACCATCACCATGATCATAAATCGGCGCTTCAGTATAAGGCAAGAAAGTTACCTGACCTTCTGGATTCACCCCTGATTTAAGGGTAATTACGCGGCTCGGATCTTCCTTCTGCATTCTTCTCAACACATGCCAAATACGAGGATTAGCCAAATCAAAGGTAACCTCATTTTGTAGGTTGTAAGCCACCAAAGAAGGATGACTTCTTGCATCGCGGATCATCTGAATGATCTTTTCTTCCATGTATTTTTGAGCGAAAGTCTCGGCTTGGCCTTTTTTACCCCAAACATCCACGGGTGCAGAAGTCGGGATAATCCCCTCCCAGTCCACTTTATAATCATTTTGCAATGCCGTACGTCCACCACCCGGCTCCATCATACGCAAAAGCCCTAATGAATCCTGCAAGTCAAATACTTCTTTGCGTCCTACATTTCTGTGGAAATGCAGACAGTTCATGCCCAATTCTTTGGCCGTATTAACCTCTTTCAAAGCCAATTCATGCGTTGGGAAAAGTCCATTCATTCCCCAGAATCCCCAGGAAATCGCACTAAGCAAGCGGATGCGTTGGTGGTTTAGGCTCAAATAAGCGTCCTTGCCAATGCCTTCGGCATTAAACCAACGGAATCCGAAGGTTTGTGTACGATAAGCAATCTTTGATTTTTTGCTTTTGAAGTTCGCCTATACCTGATACAGGTTTGGATTTTCCAGCGTCCAGATCTTTGCATTTTCTACTTGACAAGGCTCTTGAACCGTTACCGTTTTGTTAGCATCAAGGGTAATTTGTTTTCCTTTGAAGTGCTTTACAGTTTTCCCTTTCTGATCAAAAATGGTGTATTCGATCGTTCCTTTTACGGGCTTTGCAGTGGCATTATGCAATTTGGCATAAAGGTTCACTTTATTCAATTCAACAGTGTTCAACACATACAAATCCTGCATCTGCAAATCGGTATCATGAATTTCGATATTCATTCCTCTGTCCAATCCTCCGAAGCCATGTGAACGGTGGAATGAATATTTGCCCCACTGCAAATACACCGGATCAATCCAGTCCATTTGTCCGCCAGGGTTAGTGATACGAATCGCCAATTGGTTGTCTTTGCCAGGCTTCATGGCCTTGGTCAAATCACACTGAAAAGAGGTTTCACTGATGATATTGTAACCAACCAACTGCTGATTCAAATATACTTCAGCACGCAAACGTGCCCCACGGATATTCAAAATCAATTGCTTGCCTTTGGCATTTTTTGGAATAAAAATAGACTTACTCCACCACGAAACACCCAAGTAACGGCCATCTCGCACCTGCTTATCTTCGGTCTCAAAACCGTAAGCATCCTCATAATCCTTGAGGCCAAATTTGCCCCAGAAATGTTGTTCTACGGTGGTTGGTAAATCGACCTGCGCCGCATCCTTTTGTTGGTTCAAAGCCGCCCAACCGCAGGTGGGAGCATTGACTTTCATGGTATCTACCAAGAATGTACCAGGTAAATACAAGTCATCGTTTTTCCATTCTGCAGCCGTATCCAGCCACAAGTTCCAATCCTGATCGGCTATACTGATGCTTTGTTGGGCATAGGCTGCACTCCACTGACAACACCAAAAAGCCACAATAAAAAGTATATTTTTGTTCCTCATATCATAAAAAATTATCATCGGTAAATTGGAATTATCTGCATCCAAAACAGCCCACAATTCAACTCAAAAGGGTGAAATCCATTCAAAATAAAAAAGCAACCCCCTTGAGGAGCTGCTTTAATTTACTGTGTATAATGACGATGTTTTTTAGAACATGATTTACATGATTAAAAGGATTATCATGATTTTTTCAACTTTAAATGTGGATGAATAAATTCCTTATCCATGGACTTTGGCATTTGAAAACAATGCATCATCATTCTTGCAACTCTAATTTAAGTGATGAGTAAGAGCTCCTTAGTGTGGTTTGAATTGTGTAACTTATTCGTTACATTTGCAGTATGAGAGATATGAGATTACTGAAGAGTGTCTGGAGTTTGTCGAAGGACAGGATCAGAGGGTTATCGATAAATTCTTTCAGTTGATTGAAATTATGGGAGAAGTCAGGGTTGTCAATAGCAACTTTGTCAAGAAGATCAAGAACTCCAAATTTTACGAGCTTCGGATCAAATCAGGAAATGAATATCGTGTTTTGATTTTTGCCATTGATCATCTGAACTTTGCTGAATGTAGCAAAGCGGTTTGTTTGAATGGATTCATTAAGAAATCAAACAAAGACTATGTCAAGGGTGTGAAGCGAGCTGAAAAAATATTAACTGAGTATTTAACTGAGGAAGAATGAAAACTTACAACGCCAAAGATTTACTTGCCAAGCGATATGGTAAAGAAGGCTCAGAAAGCCGAGAAGAGTTTCGGGAAGAAGCCTATTCTTATTATTTCGGGGAAATTATTAAGAAGCGTAGGAAGGAATTGCAAATGAGCCAACAGAAATTGGCCGAAACGGTAGGCAAAAAGCGTCCGTACATTTCCAGAATTGAAAACGGTGAGGATGTCCGCATTTCAAGTCTGTTGCTTGTTGCTAATGCGCTTGATCTTTCCTTACAACTGATCCCGAAGCCATAACCTTGAGGCCAACTATTCAAGAGAAAAGGTGAAATCCATTCAAAATAAAAAAGCAGCCCCCTTGAGGAGCTGCTTTAATTTACTGAGAATAATGACGATGTTTTTTTAGACCAACATTTACATGATTAAAAGGATTAGCCTGATTTTTTCATTTTGTCTGTTGGGAAAAATCCACATAAACTATCGCGAGAGTCCCTCTCGTGATAGCTTACAATAGTATCTTTCCATCACGAGACAGCCTCACGCGATAGCATCCTAATCTCCTATTACACTCAAAAAAATCTGATCATCGACTAAATATGCTGATGATGATTCACCCCGGCCAAATATCCCCAGATATAAGAGTTCGGTCCTTCGGTCTCCATCGGCGTCCATTCGTTCATCATGATCCAACGGTAAACGTCGTGATACACTTCATATACAGGAAAATCTGAGGCCTTCGGTACATCGACATTATCCAAGTAATAAGTAACAGGCCATTTAAAAAATTCACTGTCTTTACAAACAGGATCATCCAAATCGAAAGGGCCATAAGGGATGATTCCCATCGTCATTTTCTGGCCTGTCAATCGGCTGTCTGGGTGATAACAATTCTGAATGCTTCGATCGCTAACGCCAGTCATGAAAACGGTGTTCATTGGGTTGGCCCCCGTAGCGAAATCACAAGCACGGTAAGTTGCTTGTAGGTACTTGTTTTCTTTGGTCAAATAATGCGCACGCACCATGTCTTTGGCTTGTGGAACAGTGAAAAAACCGACCATCATAGGACGTTCAGGATCTGTTGCCGCCAAATTGAAAGCGTTATTTTTTTGGAAATCCATAGCGACCTGCGCACGCTTTTGAATGATTTGCTTACACTTTCTCAATTGGCTTTTCTGCTGATATTTCGGAGGCAATAAACTATACAAGAACAAAGCATCAGATTGCATATCTTCCAATGTTTTGTAGTCCAACACATGATCCCAACCCGCTTTACCTTTACCAAAATTTTCTAATTTTAATTGTGGGTTCAATACACTGAACTCAAGGAAATCAATCATGTACTGATGTTGTTGGGTCAATTGGAACAGCTCTAAAGCAGCTTGCGACTTCTCACAAAATACCTGTACAGGCAATGGCTGATCAATTTTATTATGAAAAGCTAAATCAAAGCGCTTGCTTCCCCATTGGTAGGCTTTCAAGGCAGTATTTTTATACATCTTCGCCAACTCCGGCTTGTCATGTCTCAATACAAAAGCCAAACGAGCGGCTACCCCTGCATAAATGAAACTTGACCACATATCCGGCGCATAAACATAAGATTCCAAAGATTCCTGGTAGCTCGTCTCCCCTTCTACTGGGTGCATAATCGCTTCCAAACCACCGCGGATTCCACCTTCTTTGGTCTGCAAACGACGATAGAAATCAAGGTTAAAACGTACCTCGTCAATCAAATCCGGTAGGCTGTTGTTTGATTCAGGAATACCGGTATTGAAATGTTTATAGAGATCAGGAAATAGCTGATACAATTCTAATTGCCATCTGCCACAAAGCATGTGTTGGGCACGGCGATCCCAGTCACCGGCATCATGATAACCACCAATTGCGCTGTCTTTTTCGACAATCTGAACGTCGGTTTTATTCAAAATCAATTGGCCAAAGTTATCGGTATCCAAACCTTTAGCATTGAGTCCATTTCCGGTATTCAACAAAGAGGCATTCGACTGATAAGTAACGATGTCTTTTCCAGGAACATAAGCTGGAGGGCAATCAAAACCACCATATTTGGCTTCCTGACCACTATTCGCTCTCATGTTATAAAAACCTTTCATGGCATATCGCATGTTGTTGGCCCAAGTATCCTGACCAATTTTAAAGCTCATGCTTCGGCCATAACCCGGAATTTCAATGGCAAATTCACCCGCTTGCTGCAATTGACCAAAGTTCAATTGATAGACATTTGTTTTGGCGAAGTTCTTTGGGTTGCGCATTTTTTCTACCTCATTTTCAGCCAATACCTTTTTGATCTCTCCTGTAAAAGCAACGGATTGATCTTGGAGGTTAATCACTTTGAAGGTTTTGCACTGATCAAAATCGAAAGCACCACCGGTTCCCATCCATTCGCTTAGATAGGCTATTTTTGAGGCATCTTCCAATTGGAAACCTAAACCACTCAAGTGAATCGCTTCATTGATCACCTTGTTATCATACTTAAGCTCAGAAGTTTGAGGGTAAATATTAATATTAGAAGTTGCGATTTGATAAGTAGCCCCATTTTTCAATGGCTTAGCAAGCTTGAAGTATAGCTGATGCAAGAAGGTGAACTCACGGTTCGGCTCCAGCCAATTATTGGCTTTACTTTTTTGATAAACAGCTAAAGGTCGTTGTGGCTGTGCATAATTTGGATCATCTTTAGAGCTGATCAGATAATTTTTGATATCTGTCAAGTCTGCTCCATTAAGGGTATCCCCAACCAAATGCTGCCCAACGGTCAGGCGATGATTCCCTTCGCCTGTTAGCCAACCGTAGGCTTTTCCGCCACGGTACAAAATACGTTCGGTTACCAGCCCGTTTCCTGCCGAGCTGATGCGTTCATGAATTGAATCTCCTTCCTGTGCAACATATTCCAACTGAAAAGAGGGAGCCATTTCTCCCTCTTGAATATTCATTTTGATCACCTGAGGCGACACTACTCCGACTAATTTTACTTTGGGAGAGCGCTCCTGCTGTGTTTCATTGGATGCACAAGAGGAGAAAAACAAGCCGATTAATCCTAAGAAGTATAAGAGCGGTTTTCTCATCTTATTATTTGTTTAAAAAATTTAATATCTAATATATGCAGGGGTGTTTTTGACCATGATTTAAGCACTACACAAGAAAGTTGGAGAGGTGTTAATAACCATGATTACCTTGATTTACAGGATTACCTTGATTTTTTATTTTATTAGAATTACCGATCTGTGAGCAAGGATCAAATACAGCTCATCCCAAAAATCTGTGAAATCTGCGTAATCCGTGGACAAACCAAACCCCCTTTGTATTTTTCATGAGGTGCTTATTTTTGTACCTAACGGTACGGACGTTGCATGCAACGTCCCTACGGCAACAGGACAAACCAATACCCCGTCTCATTTTTGGTTTAAAAAAAACACTGATCCAAGCCAGACGCTTGAACCAGTGTTTTTTAAAAATTATTTCATTACCACCAATACATCCATCTGATCGGCTAACAATTCATTAGGAATCAGACTTCCTTCGATGCGTTGGTCTCCGATGAGGATATGGCTTACGCCGCTGCAATTTCCCTTAGGATTTTGCACCTTGATATTGATCTTTTTGTCTCTGAACAAACGGCTACATTCGAAGCCATCCCAGCTTGACGGGATACATGGATTCACTTCCAAACCTTCCAATTGAGGGCGAACACCCAAAATATGTTGCGTAGCAGAGTAGTACAACCAAGTAGCTGCACCCGAAAGCCACGGCACACGAGAGGCACCAAAGCGAGGACTGTGCTTAGAGTGTGTCGATTGACAAACCACATAAGGCTCAATCTGACGAACTTCCGCCTGGTCGTTATAAGAGGCCGGGCTGGTCGCTTTGAAATATTCATACGCCTGATCGCCATTACCTACCATCGCTTCAGCCATGATTCCCCATCCTTGAGTATGGTTGAAAATACCTGCATTTTCTTTCATACCAGGGTTCATCAAAGTAGCGCGAACCACGCGGTAGTCGGTCTTCACGAAAGGAGGCGTACAAACCATGATCCCGTGATCGGTCGCCAATTGCTTTCTTACAGCAACCAATACTTGCTCGGCGCGTGTTCCTTGAGCGTACTCACTGATCACTGACCATGCTTGTGGGTTCAAGAAGATTTTTCCTTCTTCGGCTTCGTTGGTTCCGAACTTCATGCCGTCATCACGGAAAGCACGCAAGAACCACTCACCATCCCAGGCGTGATCTTCAATATTTTTATCAACAATGGCCAACTGCTCCGCTGCCCATGTTTGCTCTGCTTCTTGATTGAGCATTTGAGCGATTTCTCCATATACCTTCAAAGCATAACGCAATTGGAAAGCAACAAAAACGGTCTCCCCTTTTTGTCCTAATTCCAAACAGTCATTCCAATCGGCCAACAAACCACATGGCAAACCATGCGCTCCCAAACGATCCAAGTTGAACTCAATCGCTCTTCTTAGGTGACCGAAAACTGTTGCTGAACCTTGATCGGCAAAAGGAATATCCAATTGGTAGAAATCAACATCACCCGTTTCACGAACATACAACGGCACGGCATTGAACAACCACATCGCATCATCCGAACGGTATTCCTCGGCTTTTGGTGCTGACATTTGACCTGGGAAGTGTGCGTAAGGCTTCACTACTGGAATCGCACCACCATTGGCCACCTGACCAGAAAGCATCAAAATCAAACGCTCACGAACTTCTGAAGGAATCAAAGCGGCAGTACCCATCACATCCTGAACCGAATCACGGTACCCCAAGCCATCACGCTCACCATTATAAATCAAGGATGCTGCACGCGACCAGAAATAAGTGATCAAACAGTTGTAAGGGCTCCACGTATTGATCATGCTATCAAAAGAAGCGTCTGGAGTTTTCACCCAAAGGCTTTCGATTTTGCGGTGCCAGTTGTTTTTTACTTCCTCAAAAGCGGCTTTGGCTTTCTCAACCGTATCGAATGTAGCAAGGGCTTCCGCACCTTCTTTTTCTGCTGATCCCACACCCATCAATACGACGAATTCTTTTTCTTCGCCAGGCTGCAACTCTACCGGAACCTGGAATACACCACAACCATTATCACCGGCTGCCTCGGTATTTCCACATTCGCCACGCTCTACCACCAATGGGTTGGCGTAAGTGCGGTATGGCCCGATAAATGCTTCACGATCGGTATCGAAACCTTTGACCAAAGCTCCAGAAACTCCCATAAAGGTGTGTCTTCCTTGATCTTTCTCTTCGAAGTTTTCAGGTAGTGAAGGTAGGTTTACATTTGTTCCGTGATCAATCAAATTGCCTTTGGCGGTCATCTTAACCGTATATTGGGTGTACTGCAAGTTTACCTGGTCATCTTGTGCATTCCAGTTACCAGCATACTCCACATAGGTGAACAATGACATTTTGCGGAAACGATCGCTGTCATTTTTCACTTTTACAATCCAACACTCATAATGCTTCCCTTCCGGAACAAAATAAGTAACCTCACTATTGATACCTGAATATTCAGCAGCGATTTTGGTATATCCCGTTCCGTGGCGACACACACTTTTGAACTGATCCACCGGCTTACCAACTGGCTGCCAGCTATTAGACCAAAAATCTTTATTTTCATGATCGTGCAAGTAAATATATCTACCTGGCTGATCCATCGGAATGGAATTAAATCTCAATCGTGTAAAACGACCCTGTGCTGCTGACTTGAAAAAACTGTAACCGCCCGCATGGTTGGTGATAACCGATCCGAAATCTGTTGAACCCAAATAATTGGTCCACGATCGAGGAGTTTCGGGATTTGTAATCACATACTCTTTATTCTCATCATCAAAAAATCCGAATCTCATAACTATTTGTAAAGGAGTGAAAAATTAGTGCTTAAAGTAGCAGATACTTGTGTAGATAGATTACATGTTTGTTGCTGTAAGGACTGACCTATGTGTCTGCCCAAAATCAAATGATTAGGATACACACGTAGGTGCATCCATACAGCTGTAAAAATAGATAAGCTATAAATGAGGGTTTCACATCACCTATAACAAAGATTGTATCAGCTACTTTAGTGAGTAAAATATTATTTATAAAAGAGAAAGATGACTGTTCATTTCTTAAAAACAGCCATCATTTCCCTTCACCTATTATTGTACGTTTTTGCTAAAGAATGACTTATAGCCTTTTAGCTCCACGGTAACCTCTTGCACGTTATCCGAAGCTGGGCCGACCATGATCTTGAAAGTTCCATCTTCAACATCAAAGTTCATTTTGTCATTCCAATATTTAAGGTCATCAAGCGTCAAAGTGAATTTCACTTCTTTCTGCTCTCCCTTTTTCAAAGAGAAACGCTCGAAGCCTTTCAGCACTTTGACAGGTCTTGCCACTGATGCAGCAATGTCTCTGATATAAAGCTGAGTGATCTCGTCAGCATCGTAGTTACCGGTATTTTTCACTAAGCAGCTTACTTCCAAAGTGTCCTCAAGACCGAAAGCGGTTTTGTTTACTTTCAAAGGACCATACTCGAATTTAGAGTACGTCAATCCATGACCAAAAGCGAACAAAGGCTCATTCGGTACATCTGACCAAGAGTTCAACCCCCATCGTTTGTCTTTAGGATCCAATTTCGGACGACCAGAGCTCAATTTGTTATAGTAAATAGGCACCTGACCCAAAGCATATGGCAAGGTCATCGGCAATTTGGCACTTGGTGATTTTTTACCGAAAACCAAGTTGGCGATTGCCTCACCCGCCATGGTTCCTGGTTGCCAACAGTATAGCAAAGCAGGGATTTTGTCAATTACAGAAGTCAATACCATCGGGCGACCCGCCATGACCAACACAGCGAAAGGCTTGTTCAAAGCGGCGATTCTTTCGATCAATTCTTCTTGATTTCCTGGCAAAGTGATGTCTGCACGAGAACCACACTCGCCAGAGTTATAGCCTTGCTCACCCAATGCCAAAACGATGAAGTCTGATTTTTTAGCGATTTCTACCGCCTCATCCATCAAAGCATCCGGGCATTTACCCCAAGCTTCACATGCTTGACTGAAGATAATTTCTTGATCTTTAGCTTTAACATCTTTGAATCCTTGATCAAGCATAATGGCATCTTCTGGTTTAGAAAAACCAGTCCAGTTACCAATCAAATCCTTGAACTGTCTTGAATTCACCAATGGCCCCATCAAAGCAATTTTCTTGGCTTTTTTAGTGATTGGAAGTGTCTGATTTTTATTCTTCAACAATACCATTGACTCTTCCGCCAATTCCAAAGAAGCCTGTTTATGTGCTTTGGTGAATATTTCTTTTTTGAATCTTTTTTTGTTGAAATACTGATAAGGATGATCGAACAATCCCATTTTGTATTTATAGATCAAGATCTTTCTTACAGAAGCATCAATGTCTTTTTCGTCAATGTATCCCTCTTCTACCAATTCTGGCAAATACTCCATATATACATTGGCCCAAAGATCCGTGTCTGAGCCAGCCGTAAAGGCTTTGTAAGCTGCTTCTTTTTTATCCGCCGCATAACCATGAGGAATCAACTCATAAATCGAGTTGGCATCCGATACCATGAAGCCTTTGAATTTCCATTCTTTTCTCAATACCTGCTTCAACAAAAACTCATTGGCTGTTGCTGGAATTCCGTTGATCGCATTGAAACCATTCATCATACAAGCGATGCCCTCTTCTTGAGCCGCTTTGAACGGTGGCAAGTAGATTTCTCTTAAGGTGCGTTCAGAAACCTCGGTAGAGTTATATTCCTGTCCGCCTTCGGCACGACCATAAGCTGCAAAGTGCTTAGCCGTCGCCATCATCGTGTTTGGTTTCGAAAGGTCGTTGCCCTGAATACCACGCACACGTGCACGGGCAATCTGCGATACCAAATAAGGGTCTTCGCCCCCACCTTCCATCACGCGGCCCCAACGAGGGTCACGGGCAATATCCAACATCGGAGTGAAGTTCCACATCAAACCAGCGGCAGTCGCCTCAACGGCAGCAATGCGCTCGGCATTTTGTATTTTTTCCATATCCCATGAAGAGGCCTGACCGATTGGCGCCGGAAAGATCGTGCGGTAACCGTGGATCACATCTGCTCCGTAAAGCATTGGGATTCCAAGGCGAGAACTGTCCACAGCCAACTGCTGCCATTTCCTCATTTGATCCAAATTGGTATAAGGAGTCAAGGCACCCACTTCACCTCTTTTGATCGCCTCATTCAGGTCGATGTTCTGTTCGTAAATATCGGTTGAGTAGTTTCCCTTCAACTGATTGAGCTGCCCTACTTTTTCCTTTAGGGTCATTTTCTTCAGCAAGGCATCCACCTTCTGCTCGATTTGCTGGTCATTCATTGCAGGCTGCGCGAAAGTGGCCAAACTGCAAAACATAAAAAATACAACCGAGAGATTGATTTTGTAATAAGTGTCCATAAAAAATATCCGTGTTAATGCTTACAAAAAAAGCATTTTACCCACGGGTAAACGTGGATAAAATGCTTGAATATTTGCACAAATGTTTGGGGAGCAGCCGTCGACCTGCACAGTAACTGTCCAAATATATTATTCAGCATATCGGACAGCCCTTTCTTAGACTAAATACAAAATCGTATTTAGATGGTCTTGCTGAACTTCAAGGATCAACCATCTCCCTAAGGTTAAAAAGCCCTCCTTCCCAAAACTATTCTTTATTTGCTACACCTGAATAGTCCATTTGATACGCTAAATGTCAATCGAAAAATTACCCTGATTATCTGAAAGATGTCTGTTGATGTATGGTAACAAAGCAAGGGAGCATCACCGTCAGGCCAAAAAAAGGCATTTGATGAATAGTGGAAAACGATCTCATCCCAAGCCGTCATCCACCTAATTCATATGTCTATTTAAAGAAGGAAAATATAGCTGATGGAGTGGTGAAAAACACATGCTTAACATATTCTCCCAAGCCTTGATCATATAATAGCTCTTTGATCTTAGGATATAAATAAGTCAATCCGGGTTGTCCTCCATAAGATTTCCAATAGGCATTTTTAGCCATATCCATCCCGACGACAATTTGATCGGGATAAGACTCAATCAAACTGATCAACTGATCGGCAGAATGATTTTGATCTCCCTTCCACCTGAAAAAACTGTCATACTCCAAACTTACCCCAAGGTCCAGGATCCGGCGATGCTCATCCAAATCCAAATTACGATCTACATGCGATAAAACCACATGCCGTAAGTTGGCCCCCATTTCCTTGAACTTTTTGGCTTGCTCAAATGCTTGCTTGCCAAAATTGGTGTGGGTTAATATAGGAGCGCCGGTTTCCAGATGTGCATCCACCACCGATTCAAAAACCATATTTTGATGCTTGGTAAATCGATCGTCTCCGGTGGCGAGTTTAATCAAGCCTGCTTTGTTGTCTGTTCGCTGAACAATCGGACTGCTATAATCAAAGGCATCCATACCAATCGTAATATCATCCACAAACAGCTGGGTCATTTCCTTTTGGGTGATTTTATAACGCCAGTGATTTTTAGGGTAATATTGTTCCAAATGTATACCGGTCGGGATGATCATATGCACCCCTGTTTGTCGGCTTATTTTGGCTGATAAAATTGGATTACGACCCGCATTTGCTGGCATGGTATCGACGACCGTTTGTCCGCCCATCTTTTTAAAATCCATTAATTCCTTACTGATCTTTTGCTCATCATTGAGCAGAAATTCCGGATGACCGGCCGTCACGAACCCTTCATCAATCACAATATGCTCATGAGAATAGGTCAAACCAATTTGTGCTTTATCAATGTCCCCGAGGATCGTTCTTACCTTAGCTTTCATTACTCAATTTATTTTTTGACCACGAATTTCTTTCCATTTGAGCCCTCTCCTGCGGCATTTCCAAAACGGCGCCCAACTTCAGCAAACGGTTGGACAAATCAGCCTTATTGATTCCCCAAGCGTCGGTATCCTGATCCAGAGAAAGCACAGCAGCCTGTCCTGCGGCTTGGCCCATCGACATGGTCTGCGCCATTGATCGACAAGAAGCATGCGCTTGGTGCGTAGCCGAAAAACAGCGACCTACCACCCAATCCATCTCACTTTTTTCAGGAACAATACAACCGTAAGGAACCCCATATACCCCATAATCAGGTACATATTTCCAATAAGTTTCGGCGCCTCCGTCCGGTGTGCTGCGATGATCTTCCACCGGTGCCCCACAAATCAAAATCTGATTCTCGAATTGTCTGCGCTGATCAAAATCATCCATACTCAGTCGATATTTTCCATACACCCGACGAGTCTCCCGCACGCCAATCTGTGTCGAAAGACCGATGATCTTTGCGTTCTCATAACCAGCGACCATATCCCGGAAAAAAGCCTCGAAAACAAAGGCCTGTCGGCGCCCTTCAATCTCGGCCAAGCTCATGCTTTGCGGATCCAAAGGATCATGACCCGCCACCTTTACGGCAACGGTAGATACACAACCGAACACATTCATCTCATGTGCGGAGCCTTCTTTTCGTGGTAGCGGATGTCGGCCACTTTCAACGGCCACCTGCATTTGCTCTTTAAGCATCTTCTTGCCTCCAGCTTTCTCAAATTTATCCAAATCCACATTGGCCATCCGGAAAGTAGTCGTTAGGCTTTGGGCAGCTTCCTTTTCGCCGGCCTTTTCATAAGCGTGCCCCTTCCAATGACAATAATCTGCATCGCCGGTTGCATCGATAACCCGCTTGGCAATCACTTCAAAAATACCAATGCCCTTATGAAAAAACAGACATTTTTGCTGCTCACCATACGGCTCAATCCCGACCAAAGTGCTATGGTAAATCACTTCCACACCATGAGCCATAAACATTTCGTCCCACACGCTTTTTAGCCGTTCAGGATTATAATTTACGCCCGTACCCGCTCCATAGGTGTTCGGGCGCAAAAAGACATCCCCACTTTTATTCAGTCGATTAACCACCCAATCAGGAATCCCGCCAACAATCTTGCGGGCATTTTCTCCTGGGGTAAAAAAGCCGTAAAAAGTGTCCAACATTTGGGTTGATGTGCCTCCGGCAAAACCCAAACGCTCAATCAGCATCACTTTGTATTTGGACTGAGCAGCCGATATAGCAGCGACGGCCCCGGCGGAACCACTACCGATCACCAGTACGTCTGCCAACTTACTCATGGCCGTATTTGCCTTCAAATTATACAACGGCTTCATCGGCTCCAATATTTTGATATTGTTTAGCAATCAATCGGGCATGTTGGTCGTAGGCTGCCTCAAAAAGTTCGGTCGCCCGCTGCTGTCCTACAATTTTGCCGCTGCTGAGTACTTTTGGCGATTTGCCCATCTGATGTAACAGTGCAGCCGTTTCGGCTTTGATACAATTGATTAAGGCCACCCCGCCCAAGGTACTACCCGGAGCGACCGGCGTATCAAGGCCCTCAATGTGGATCATCGCATCGCCCAAAGGAGCACCCGTATCTAAAATATAGTCTGCAAAGTCGGTCAATTTCTTTCCTCGAGCATCTTTGGAGTCTGATCCTTCCAAATGATCCGATGACACCAAAGCAACGACCTTCAAACCTTTGGCTTTGAAGCCTTCGGCCATTTCGATCGGTGCAATGTTGCAGCCACTTGAGGAAATCACTAAAGCTGTATCTTGATCTGAAAGGTCGAAATTACGCAAAATACGGTCGGCCAAACCCGGCACATTTTCCAAAAACATAGCTTGTCGCTGACCATTGGCGCCCACGACCAAATTATGAAATGAAAGGGAAAGTTCAACGATTGGGTTGAAGCCCGGAAATGAACCATAACGAGGCCACATTTCTTCGACCATCATGCGGGAGTGGCCCGAGCCGAAAAGGTGGACCATATGATCCGAAGCGATCGTTTGAGCGAACAATTTCGCTACCTCTTTTATAACCTCAGACTGCCCGGCAACCACCTGACGGATACGGTCCATTTGATCAAGGTATTTTTCTGTATAACACATTATTTTTCTTGTTAGGTATATGTATGAATTTGGGTAAAAACAAACGGTCGATCACTGACCGCAGCATTTATAATTTTTGGCTGATGGTGCTGATTTGTTGATGCGCAAAAAGGGCCGCACCGATAGCGCCTGCGAAGTCATCAAAGCCCGCAGCAACAATTGGCGTACTTTTTCCATTGGTGCGCCATTCATATTGATCCATCATCTTTTGAAGGGGCGCAAAAAGGTCCTCTTTGGCAAGGGTCAATCCACCAGCAAGCACCACCACTTCGGGGGCAAAAGCATTAATCAGGCCGCTAATACCCACCGAAAGCGACTCCATCATTTTGAGCCAAAGCAATTGCCCAAACGGGTCGCCCGAGCGATAAGCCTGAAGGATCTGAAGATTATCATCAAAGCGCCCATTGCTGCGCTCTTTGGCAGAAAAATTACCCACATGCCACTCCAAACTGCCCGGCATATTGGTCATCGTTTGCCCTAAGTTCATTTGCAAGGCCGTATGCCCCAAATGCCCGGCACGTTGCTGCGCACCCTGATGCAGTTGCCCATTCAGGATAAGTCCGCCTCCTACCCCGGTGCCCAGGGTCAATAATAAAAGGTGTTGATATTTGGTTGCGAAATGACATTCATATTCGGCAATCGTGGCCGCATGTGCATCGTTGAGCACTGTAAATTCTTCATTACCAAAGATCGACTGCCAATCAAAATCGACAATACCCGCTAATCGCTCGGGCAGGCATACGATGCGATCATTCTGTTGATTGACCAAACCCGGTGCTGCGATACCCACCGACTCGATATTATACTTTTTCCTGGCGTTCCTGTTGATCTGTTCGACCACCGACGCCCATTTGGATGTTGTTGGATGTTTAGATTGATGGATAATTTGACGCTGCTGATCCAAAATGATCGACTTGATATTCGTCCCGCCAATATCTATTCCATGAAGATATTCCATAAACTGAATCGTTTAAATATGGATAAAAAATAACCCCTCAACCGCTCAGCACCGACCCGAAAAAATTTATTTTAGTTGCCCTTCGGACAAACACCAACCCCCATCAACGGCCAAAACCTGCCCGGTCATGAAGTTGTTTTCTGACGAAAGGAACATCAACACCGCCTGATCCAAATCCGAAGCAAGCCCCATTCGTCCCCCTTCTAAAGGTTGTTTTGTTTTTATAAAATCCTGTATTTGCTCATCTTCCTTCGCCCTTTTGGCCATGGGGGTTTCGACCAATGCAGGTGCAACCACATTCACCTGTATGCCCTCTTTGGCATAATGAGCAGCAATACTTTTGCTAAATCCAATGATCGCTGATTTGGTCGCCGCATAGGCATGGGTGGTGAAATATTCCGGGCTGGGCGAAAAGCCTAAAACTGAACCCATGTTCAGGATCTTACCCCGGATGCCGTGTTTCAAAAAATAGCGGATCATCGCCCGATTCGATAACATCATACTGGTCAAATTCAGCTCAAAAGTCTTGTTCCACCCTTCTATACTCATCTGATGCAATGGACCATCCCCAAAAGAACGTCCACTGCCCCCAGCAACATGGTATAAACCATCAATACGCCCCCAGACCTGATGCAAGTGTTCGATTGCCTGCTCGGTGGTTTCGGCCAAGCAAGCATCGCCTACAAAACCAATGCAATTTGCTCCTAAGGATTGTTGGGCCTGCTCGACAGTCTGTGCATTACGCCCGATGATCATCACTTTGGCGCCCTGTTTGATCAAAGCCGATGCAGCTGAAAAGCCCATTCCGGTGCTGCCGCCAACGATTAAATAATGGTTTGATTTTATCATTATACTGAAATTATAAAGTGTTCCGTCTTACAGAAAACAGTTGAAAACACCACCACCCCACGATCATTGGTCTGCAACATCCGATCCACACGCAGGATCGGAGCATCAGCAGCCACCCCTAAACCGGTTGCTAACTGTTGTGGACAAGCGATCGCCTGAAAGGATTGGGAAGCATTGACGATCTCGATGCCGAAATCCTGCTCCAAAAATTGAAACAGGGACTGTTGGGAAAAATCGGGAATGTCGGCGGTAAGCTCCTCCAATCCCGCCACATACGTTTGTTCGATCAAAATTGCCTCCTGATCCATCCCCCGCTTACGCATAACGCCTAAGGCCGACTCAAATTCATTGGCCTCAGCAAAAAGGGCTTTCAGCTCGTCGGGGATCACCACAAAACCCGAAGGCGATAGCAGCTCGGTCCACGGTTCAATATTTAGTTTCTTGGATAAATCACTAAAACCCTGCACCGAAAGTAGCCCGACCGTTTTGCGGTTACGAATGACCTTACTCCTTTTACCCCGATGCCGCACAATTAAGCCCTGATCCACCAACGTCTGTAAAGCACGGCGCACCGTCATTCTACTGCACTGATACTGTTCACACAGCTGCTTCTCAGGCGGTAGCTGGTCACCTACCTGATATTGCCCAGTAGTGACCTGCTTGGACAGGTCCTTTGCGATCAATTGACTATTGTACTTAATTACTTGCTCTGTCATATTGTTAAAGTACAAAAGAAAAGTTGTCTATACAACTTTACAAACAATGATCCACTTTAAATGATCGATTGTTACCATATCATCAATTGGCCCCTTACCTAAAAATTTGGAAACCAAAAAAATAATTTTTGCGGATAATTTCCTTTCATTGTTTGGGCACACTTATCACCACAACATTTTGGCGGTCCCTCCCCCCTTCAGGATAACATTTGTAAAAGCTTCCATAAGATTATGTGTTAACCAACCACTTCGACAGTAGACACTGACTAATTCCGCCTTTTTAGTGCGTGTAAAAAAATAAAAATTAGCAATTGGATGATATATTTATAAAATACGCACTACGCCTACCCCAGATTTATCGCCATTTATGGCACAAAAAAAGCCAGCAGAGGAACTCTTGCTGGCTTTCAAAATCATTTTTTTAAATATTAATTCTCAGTACAGATATGTTCTGTATTTCGGTTACCTGGATTGTCTTTGTACCAATCCTGATTAGTGGTACCACCTGACTCAGCCCATGCTTTAAAGTTATTGTAAGCATTGGTAATATCGATTCCTTCATTCACCACGCGGTAATCGTGGATGATGTTCAGCGCCCAAGGGTGCTTTCTGCTGTTTTGATAAAACTTGTCATTCAATGGGTTAGAGTCATCGTCAACGGTATTGAATATATTGCCGTCATGCAGCGCAGTTGGCTCATGATTGAACAAGTGTATTTCATGTGAGCGAACGCCATTTTGAAAGATGAACGGATTGTACGGGAAGTCCACCAAATCAAAATCATCCACATCCAATGGCTCCGTAAAAGTCACTAAAAGTTTGATCGCATTGCCTTCATTTTTCGGTAAACAAGAACCATACGATCCCGCTTTGGAAGACTGATCGTAAGGAATCAATACCACACGGCCATTGTGCCCCACTTCAATGCCTTTTCCATTAAGATTAATGTTACCTGAGGTTAAAGAATATCCAGATACGGAAGCAATTTTATCATCTGTTACTGCGGCAGGCAACATGACACCAAAGCCATTATCGAAGCTCGCTACTCTTGCTTTCTGAAGCACAGTAACCTCCATCTTTGTTGCCTTATTGTTACCATTCATGAACAATTTAAATCTGAAGTTCACCACCAAATCATTGAAATCATAATTCCCTTTCGATGGCCACAAATCTTCAAAAGCGATACTTCCCCATCCGAATTTACTTGGGCTTTCGAAGGTTCCACAAAGTGAAGGATCTTCAGGGAATTCATCCACACAGTCTATACAACCATCATTGTCCGTATCTACCTGAGGGCATTCATCCACTGTACAAGGGAAAGCGGAAAGATCACTGATTTCTGCATCATATTTTTTCCGTAGAATGTAGCTTCCGTCACTTGGATCTAATTCCAACAGAGAGCCATTTACGGTTCCTAAATAAATGCGCTGATCCTGATCGATGGCCAATGAAGTGGTCCTGTAATCGAGGCTCTCTGCGCTTATTCGCTCGATTTTAATCGTATCCGTGGTAACATTAGGATCAAAATCAACAAATTTATACAAGCCCGCATGTGTACACATATAGGTTGTGCCGTCGAGCGCAATAGCGATATCGCCACCACCTGGACTAAAATCGCCAAAACCATCAAACACATAAGATTTTTTTGACTGTCCTGTATTAGCATCGAGGATATGCATGATTTTATCATGTGCTACCCAAAGCTCATTTCTTCCATGGTGATATTCCATTCGAGGGTAATCTCTACCGAATGGACTGCTCGTGGAAACCGTCGTCCAGGTGCCATCATCAATAGAATAGTATCTCAGGTGTTGGTTTCTGAAGCCTACATAAACGCGTTTGTTATATTTGTCCACCGCACAGGCCATTGATCCACCATCAGGCATTGGGTTCTGAATCACTGTTCTGGTGTAGTCCCCTCCATCTGTTGGGTCGATGTCAAACATCTGGCCGCCACCGTGATTGTAGGTTACTCCGTAAATTTTGGTTTCACAAGCCAAAATTCTTTGATTGGCGGTGAAGGTTACGATGCTTTGTGCTGCGATGTCTGCTTTTTGACTGACCTTTTCCCCATTGACCACCTTGTTGATCATCAATTCCTTGGCATAGGTAGGGACATTTAATTGAACTTCAATAGTGCCTTGGTTAGCTGGCATAAAAGAACGGTTGATTACCTCTTCTTGTCCTTCAGTATTCTAAAAGGCTATTTCATAATAGGCATTCTGGGAGGGAGCCTCATCATTCAGATCCAAGCTGATGGTCTGATTGGTTTTAAATTCAAAACCTTCAGGAATGACAATCCCCTCAAAACCTGTCACTTGGCTTGGATTGGGGTTAGGGTTGTCGTTGTTGGAAGTACAAGACCCAATGCTTACACCTAAAAGCAATAATACAATAAGTAAATTATTGCTCATCTTATAATAATGTATAGTTTATTTATAACTATAAGACCGAAATATAAAATAGATGTTCTTCTTTACTTGATGTGAAAAGTACAGAACAAAAGCTAAAAAAATCATCAAATAAGCAGTAAAGTAATGTTTCTTTCCCTTAAAGATCAAAATACAGGGATGTTCAGTAGTTATTGCCCTCTACTTTCAAATAGTTCCTCACATCGAGAGTTCAGATAATCTCCTACAGCATTTCTTAATTACCAAATCATTCACCTTAAATGAGCTGTCCATGGTACCCTTTTCAGTTGGTAGGTGGGGTGGTTGTTTGGCATTCATATTCACAAATAATATTATTTCAATGGCAATACTTACAGGTTATTACCGTATGAAACCACCTGCCTGATCAACTATATACCAGGCATATTGCCAATTACCACGTATCCACCCCAACTTTCCTCCGAATCAATATTCCAAAGTAGTGCCATCAGCGGGAAACTTCACCTTTTCTGATAGCTGATTTTCTGCCATTAACTGGCTAAATTTTGTTCTTGTCATTGGGCAATGATTCAATGCGTCAAGGTGGTTGGCATAAACTTGACCGGGTGCATTTTGAACAAACGTGAGCAGATCAGCCTCATTCATCAACAATTTTCCTCCAACATCAAAGGCGGCGGAACCTGCGGCCAATACGGCAACTTTTGGTTGATATTCCTTTAGCACACGATCCACATCAGCGGTATAAACGGTATCAGCACTAAGGTACAGGCTATCTTGCTGATTAAATTCGATATGAAAACCGATCACATTTCCCATCAATTTAGCAATTAGTCCATAGCCGTGCACTGCGGGTATTCCCGTGATCTGCCCATCGCAGAAATCGGCGGTCTGCCAATAATCAAGCGTCTGAACCACATTCAGCCCTTTTTTCCGTAACTTACCTTCATCTCGTTGATTGCAGGTTACAGGAATTTTACGTCGAACTAAAAAATCTTCTCCTGCTTGATCAAGGTGATCAGGGTGCAAGTGCGTGATGAGCCCATGCGTTACTTTTTCCAATACAGCGGTATCCTGTGGCATTTCGACCAATGGATTTCTACGGATTTTATTTTTGATAAATGAGAAAGGAGGGATTTGCCCCTTCGGGCCAAGCATCGGGTCAATTAAAATAAAATGTTCCTGATGCTCTAACACGAATGTGGCATTTCTTAAATGATGAATTTTCATGATGGAATAAGGATTAAGCGTTATTGAATAATTTCTAAACCGTTGCGCCAACGGATATAAAATGGATTGATCTGTTTCTCCACGCCAATGGTACTGCTTCTGCCATGTCCAGGGTGAATAATTAAATGTTCAGGCAAAGAATCGATGAGCCATAGAACCGAATCCCGCAATTGGTCCATATTACCCGATGGCCGATCCCATTTACCTACAGTTCCTTCAA
Source organism: uncultured Persicobacter sp. (assembly GCA_947498325.1). Taxonomy (GTDB): domain Bacteria; phylum Bacteroidota; class Bacteroidia; order Cytophagales; family Cyclobacteriaceae; genus Persicobacter; species Persicobacter psychrovividus. The sequence goes on along the minus strand of CANMKE010000020.1, from coordinate 2,831 downwards.
ATAGTGTATCGCCTGTGTAAAGATCATGTCCTATTCGGTAACAAACACTGCCTATGGTGTGGCCAGGGGTCAAATAGACGGATATTTCTTCATTACCCAAAGGAAAAACTGTAGATGAATTTATCGGTCTGATGTCAAGTTGATCGAATTGATACTTGGGTTTTTTACCAAAAAAATCAAAGCCGTTTTTACTATTATTCAGAAGGATACCCCACTCTTGCTCGTGAATGAAAATGGGCACCTCAAAACAGTCCAGCGCTTCGATATGATCGATATGCCCATGCGTCAAAAGAACCCCTTTTACTTGATAGCCCTTCGCTGCAATGTAGGCCTGAATTTTTTCTTTCTGATAGCCAGGGTCAACGATATAGCAAGCCCCCTGCCGCGCGATCACATAACAATTTACAGGAATTTCCCCGTCAAGAGTAAGCTTTTCTACTGCGTTCATTTTTTTGATTTTTAATGATATCACAAAGAAAAGGCGTAAAAAACTGCCATGCCTTGATCCAAATCAAGAACTTAGGTACGCTTGCGAATTCTGCTCAATGTTTCAGGAGTCATGCGGAGGTAAGTGGCAATATGATAGAGCGGAATTTCCTGCAACCATTCGGGGTGATGCTCAAGTAAATCGAGGTAAAGTTCATCGGGTGTAAGGCTGAAATGCCGAAATGATTCCTGCTCTTTTTTCTCAATAATACTTTCAAAAATCTTGTTGATAAAATCATGTCCACAGGTGTATTTTTTTAGCAGCTCCGAAAACTGATCATACCTTAACTCTCGAACTTGTACCTGCCGCAGTGTTTCAAGACATTTTTGAGTAGGGGTTTGTCTGGTTAAAGAGAAAAAATCATTAATAAATTGTGGCTGCACATAGAAACGGGTATTCATCTCCTTCCCATCTTTGGCATAGAATTCCCGAACAGTTCCCTGCTCCAAGAACAGGAGCCGGTCAGTTACCATCTCCTGATGCACAAGAAGATGTCCCTTCGGATAGGTTTTCAATTGAAATGAACGGGCAAACTCTTGCAGGCCATCTTGATTAAATGGATATTTTGTATTAAAAAATTCGAGTATCTTTGTATTCATATCAGTCCTTCATTTACAAAATTAATGCCTATATACTAAAGCCAATTTTAGTGTGTATTGTTACTATCAGTAAAATCGAGCGCACCATTTAGCCCACAAAAAAAGGTGCAATGAACGCTCGCTCACTGCACCTCAGTAACTTAAAATATCCTATAATTAATTCCCTCGTCGTACTTTACGAATAGCTCTTCGGCCAATTTTACCATATACAATCACATCTTTCAAATCAACCGCTGTAATTATACCGTCTTTTGTAATTTCTACCAGTGTATCGCAACTTCTGTCTCCATAATTAATGGTAAATACACCTTCCTTGGTGGTTACCTCTTCTACACCCGCAAGTGGAAATCTCACTTGATCCTCACAACTTCTGCTGAAAAATAATGGCTCGAGAATTTTAACACTGAAATCGGCCCCATTGCTATTGGTATAGCTTGCCTGCCCACTTCTATACCGGCCTTCGCCATTGCCCGTAAGGGTGAAATTAGTGGTGATGGTCTCCGAAAGGGCTTCCTCTTCTTCCGTAGCAGGAAAATCAATTGTAATGTCCTCTACCAAAGTCCCTGTCCAGGCATCATAGTCCATGCCCATTTCAGGCTCCAATTCCATACCTACTACAGTAAATGTTCTATTTCTTGTGCCATTTTTTGTAATACCTTCCTGCCCAAAGTTCTCAAAAGAAATCGCATGTGATCGGCTGTTCTGTGACCATGAAATCTGATCTATAATTTTACCCGCATAGTTTTTATCCGTCACCGAACATTCTCCCATATCATAATCAAGGGTGATGATTTTCCCATTTTCAAGCTGTTCCACTGTACGCTCCGCACAGTCATAAAATCCGATTGGACGAAAACGGCCACGAAACCTCGCTTGAATGCGTTCTCTTGCAGTTTCCCGTGCCGAACTCGTGCCGTAATACCCCATCTCGCGACTTTCATCTTCAGAACGCTGACTTTCGATATCGTTGGTCAATACGATATGATCCATCACCGCTTGATCGTTTTCGATGTTACTGCTGATCTCTCCATTCACCATGTCCTCCTGATTACAAGAGAAAAGAAAGGCGGCTGCAAAAATGATAAACAACGATTTAATAATGATTTGAACTTTCATAACTGTATAGATTAATGTAAATTTTTTGTTTCTATTAATAATAAAGGTGCGCGTCCTTCGTCTTCTATACAGTAAATGTAGAGGTTGGAATTATGTACTCAATATTTTTTGAAAAAAATTGAAAGTATTTTTAATGGACTGATTTCGAGTAGCTTAGGTCGTTAAAAAAATTACAGAAAGGATGTATGGACGTTGTACAGTTAAGATTTGATATTGTCGCACGGTTTTTTTGGGGGACGCTGTACGGATGCACCCAATCTCATTAAGTTAAGCGTGTTATCCTGTAAAGGGGCTGTCGCACAACCATAATCCGATCTTACACCACGAAATTTTATTTTGCCACTGTATGGGCTGACCTACGTGTCTGCCCGAATCATCATAAATTTTGGATGGTTTGGATACACACGTAGGTGCATCCGTACAGCTCACGAAATAATATTTTGCACAACCATAATCTGATTTTATAACACGAAATTTTATTCTGCCGCTTATTTACTACGGGTTAAAACCCGCAGCTATTACAAAATGTACCTTCGGCACAGCAGTCCTGAAAGGCATGCGCGTAAACTTTTAATTTCGATAATATCAATTAATGGAATATTTCTGTCAATTCAAGAAGGTGATCCTCA
>CANMKE010000019.1 GCA_947498325.1 uncultured Persicobacter sp. | reverse complement strand
AGAGATGAGTGGAAAAAAACAGGGTCAAATCAAGCGATTGGCTCCAAAAAATGTAGACGTATTTTAGTAGATTTCATTTTGCATCGTCCTGAATACAGTTGGCAACTATTTCATAAATGGTTGAAAATTAAAAAATAAGGAAAATGAAATTTCAGGAAGTTAAAATTAGTTCGAAAGAAAAACGGACAGCTGACCAAAAATATCATGTTGGGCTTGCGAGTAAGAAAGAAATTTTGAAAGATTATCAAATCTGCGAGCGTACGCTGAGGCGCTGGTGCTGGTGGTATCAACAATTAATACAAATGAAATATAAGACACGACCTAAGATGAAAAAATCTGATTTACCAAATGATCCCAAGGCTTTGAAAGCGTTGGTGATGCAGCTGCAACGTGAAAAGGAAGATGCTCAATTGAAGGCTGAGGCCATGGAAATATTGGTCGATATTGGAGAGCAGCGATATGGTATGGATCTTAAAAAAAAAGTTGGTACGAAACGGTCGAAAAGTTAAAACATAGCCACCCTTCTGTGGGGCTTTTAAGGCTCACAAGTATTTTTGGTAAGAGTCGACAAGCCTGGCAGCAGTATGAAGTGAAATTGGCGGATTGGGTTGGTAAAGAAGAGTTTATCCTCAAGGTAATTAAAGAAGCGCGCAAATATCAGCCCAATATGGGTGGCCGCAAACTACACATCGAAATCAATGATACGCTTGAAGCTGAAGGTATCTATTTGGGGCGTGATCGGTTGTTCTCGTTTTTGAAAGAGCATAACGGCTTGATTAAGAAGAAAAAAAGCTACATAAAAACCACCAATTCAAAGCATAAATTCAAGAAGCATCCCTACTTGATTGGTAACATTCAGCCAACAAGACCAAAAGAAATTTGGGTAGCAGACATTACCTATATCAGTATTTTGGGGCGCCAGAGACACGCCTACTTACACCTGGTGACTGATCTTTATTCGAGAAAGATTGTCGGTTGGCAACTTTCTGACAGTCTTGCTGCGGCTGATAGCATTAAGGCCTTAAAGATGGCACTCAAACAGCGACCAGACAAGGCGCAACCGTTGATCCATCATTCCGATCGTGGCGTTCAGTATTGCTGCAACGCATATATCAAAATGTTGAGAAAGAATGAAATACAAGTGAGTATGACGGAAAGTTATGACCCCTATCAAAATGCCGTTGCAGAACGAATAAATGGTATTTTGAAACAAGAGTTTTACCTTGAAGCAAGTTTTTTAACGGTTGCAGATGCAAAGAAAAAAGCCACTTGGGCAATTGATATTTATAACCATAAAAGAAGGCATTGGAGTCTCGATTTGATGACACCGGAAGAAGCTCATAATCACCAAGGACTGATCAAGCGAAAATGGAAAAACTATAGAAAAAATAAGCGATTAAGAGCCGCTCCTTTTCAGCGGTGTAGTTCGTGCACTTTTGAATTTGGGTTAGTGAGTTTTGGCAGGCCCGAGCCTGCCAAAGCAACTCACCCTAATTTAAAAGTTCCCCGCGGGAGCGCGGCGCCCGCGGCGACATCTCGAAATGTAACATAAAATACATACCTGTTATAGTACAATTTACAAAGCATCCAATCAGACGAAAAAGCTGATAATAAGTGCCAAGTTATTTCAGGACAAGACACTTTTCTTTGATTCCTGTTCTTTACTTCAATGAGGCTTCCTTTAAAAAATCGACCTGAACTTGAAGTTGTCCTATTTTGGAATAGAGCTGCTGCTTTTCGCTTTCATGAGATGCATCCAACTTTGAGGCCTTACTTTCCTTTTCGAAAACGGAAGAAGCCCCTGAAAGAAATTCCTTTTTCCAGTTTTTAATTTGCTGAACGGAGATTTCGTATTTCTGGCTCAGCTCCGGTAAAGTTTGAATCTCCTTAATGGCATCAATTGCCACTTTGGCTTTAAAATCGGCGGAAAATTTTCTTCGTGTTTTCATATTCTGCAAGTTACAATTTATGCGATATATGCTGTCCGATTATTGGGGGTAACTTTAATCTCCTGTTTTCAGCTTATCATTGCCTGTTCTTTTATTTGACGCTGAAGTTGTAAAATTACCTAAAAATATTCCCGGAAAAAAATCAACAAAATTATCTGGAGGCTTGACGTATAAACTTTTCACCACATCACTTAAATGAACAATTTCATCCGTTTGCTCTCTAAACCGCATATGGTCTATAAATCCACTTGAAATATACTTATCAGAAAATATATCCACAGGTTTAGGTCTTTTTAAAATGCCGTTGCTCTGATTCTGATTATTGTTACTTCGTTGCGAAGTAGTTTGCTGTAATACAGAAAAGGCCTCTTGCGCATCAATTCCAGTAAATACCCAAGAAGAATTTGTTTCTCTAATTCTCATTCCATCTGGATCAAAATTAGTAATTGGATTGTTCGCAACATAATTATAAGGGGACATTGAGTAATCCTTCTCCGCCAACGGATCCACCACATGCCACCTACCAATCTGCGCATCATACATCCTCGCACCATAGTCATACCAGCCTGTATTATCCTGAAGCTCCTTGTTGTTATACAAGTATTTATTGTTACCAACAGTACCACCATTTTGGTGAGCCACCAGTCCGAATGGATAATAATCCGTCGATTGCTGAACTTCTCCATCTTTATTCAAGACTTGACGAACATTCCCTAAATGATCGGTTAGGTTGTAGAAATATTCTTTTTTATCTAAGTCATATTTTCCTTCGCTATGTTGGAAGAATGAATACTCTCTAAGCACCCCTCCTTCTTTTCTTAATTCATAATGAATTCCGGCGATATAATCCGTAGTGCTACCATCAGGATTAGTCACTTTTAGTTTATTGCCCGCCGCATCATAAAGATAAGTAATATCGTTAGCTTCTTCCTTCAACGCAACCTTTTGAGGTAAATTCAGAAAGTTGTATTCTACCTCCGTAATTTTCTTATTAAGGTCAGAGATCACGTTGCCATTATCATCATACTCATAATGCTCTGCCGTCAAACCACTTGATCCTCCTTGTTGAAAATCATTAACAATCTTAGAATCATTAAAATCACTGGTATCCTGCACGTTGAGCAACTTATTCCCTTCATAGGTGTATGAAAGAGCATCGATTGGGTTTATATTATGATAATCTGGGTGAAGTCTATTCAACGATTTAATATTCCCGTTCAAATCATAACTCAAACCCGTCACACTATAATTGGGCTTATCAAATGGACTATTCGCCGCAGTCAGCCTATTCAACGCATCATAACTGAAGTTGTAGTCTTGTTCATTCCCATTATTAGTCGCTTCAATCGCGGCTATATTCCCATTGTATTGAGGGGGAACAGTTCCATTCGATGGTAATACCCCAACAGAATGACTGCTGAAGAAAATGTAATCATCACAATAGAAATCCCAACCACTAAGGGAAGCACTCCTGCTGAAAATCTTCGCCCGAATATCGTTTTATAATTCATCAATTAATTGGAATAAGCATTACCGAGAAAGTTGGAGGGGTGTTAAGGACCATGATTTCACTATTTATCCTTATAATGTTGGCGAATTAAATTTTTTAAGGAGTCAGAAACCCGAAGTTTTGGCTTAGGTATAAAATAATCAAAAACAAAACCTGAGACATTAACGCTATTACCCTTTTTTCTAATAATTGACAAATGATAGTACCCACCACCACATCTATAAGGGGGGTTCTTAGATTCCATTAGTATATCTTCTATTTTGTTTTCTTTTATTTTATTAAAAATATACTTAATAGAGTTTTTACCATTTAAACCTAGCTTATTTAACTCTGATGTGGAAGAATTAGAATAAGAAGCTATTAACGAATCTGTAAAAACACTGCATTCATATAACGACCAATCCTGCACGTCTTGGTATTCCAATAATATTAAGGAATCGACATCATTAAGGTCATACTTTGATAAATCTTGTAAGACCATCTTTCTATTATTATGAATATAATCATAACCGCTAATCGAATAATATTCAGTTTGATATGCCGTTTCCATTTGTCTTAAAATTTTCATATTAGCGGAGCAAGCGTACAATAAAAATACAATAAAAAAAGCAATTAATCTAATTATCATTTTGGTAATATTTTATAAATGTAGTTAGCAGGCAAATTATTTTTTAGTTTATTATAACGATTGTATATAAAAATCGAATGTTTTGTGGTTTTTATATCTATAATTCTTGATGGTTCCCAAGCACTACCATTATCCGTTATAACATAGTGGGTTCTTGAAGGTAACCCCGCACTTATCCTCATCAAGTTTTCAATGTGAGTTGCATACTTCTCGCTCTGAGCAACTGACCTATTCAAATTTGGATATTTACTTTTATCAAACCAACTATTATAAACACCATCTCCGTTTTCCATATAATCTTTTGTATGCGCAAGCTCATGCCCTAAATCTAACCATAAGGGACTAACTTGTGGACCATTTTCTGTAGGTATTTTTGAGCCTTGAAGGTTACCCTTCACAGAAATATTGCCTTCTCCCTCAGCTGTTCGATCTCCCTCTTCTATATAGGCATGTCTTTTGCTATTGGTAAAAAACTCAACTAACCCTTCTCCAACTTGCGTTTTAGTAGCTAAATCATCTAAACCTTGAACAATGCCTGTCAAAAAGGACCCTTCTTTTAACTCATCTTCAATATCGAACTTTCCATTCTCCTTATTATACCTATATAGGTTTCCATTTCTATATTGATAATTGTTACCATCGTGAATGATATGAATCCAATCACCATTCACATCAATAATTTTAATAGGATTATTCGCCCCATACTGATAAGGAGTAAAATCTAAATATTTCTCCGCAAACCTATCTTGGGTAAAGAATCTACCAATCTGGGCATCATACATCCTCGCACCATAGTCATACCAGCCTGTATTATCCTGCAGTTCCTTGTTGTTATACAGGTATTTATTAACACTTCCAGCATCACCATTTTGATGAGCAACCAATCCAAAAGGATAATAATCCGTCGATTGCGGTACCACCCCATCTTTATCCAAGACTTGGCGAACGTTTCCTAAATGATCGGTTAGGTTGTAGAAATATTCTTTTTCATCTAAGTCATATTTTCCTTCGCTATGTTGGAAGAATGAATACTCTCTAAGCACCCCTCCTTCTTTTCTTAATTCATAATGAATTCCGGCGATATAATCCGTAGTGCTACCATCAGGATTAGTCACTTTTAGTTTATTGCCCGCCGCATCATAAAGATAAGTAATATCGTTAGCTTCTTCCTTCAATGCAACCTTTTGAGGTAAATTCAGAAAGTTATATTCTACTTTCGTAATATTCTTATTAAGGTCAGAGATCATGTTGCCATTTCCATCGTATTGATAATGAACTTCCGTAGCTAACCCCAATTGTCTAAAATCACTAACATTCCCATTGACAGCATAGCTACTACCATCCAAAACTTTGGTGAGTTGATTACCTGAATATTCATAACTCAATTTATCAATTTCACCTTCAGTTGGGTGCCTTCGAGTCAGTGACTCAATGTTACCGTTCAAGTCATATGCTAAACCCGTTACACTATAGTTAGGCTTATCAGATGGAGAATTCGCAGCAGTCAGCCTATTCAACGCATCATAACTGAAATTGTAGTCTTGTTCATTCCCATTATTATCTGCAACAATAGCCGCTATATTCCCATTGTATTGGGGTGTAACGCCAGCAGCCAAACCTTCATAATATTTTATGTCTTGCTTGTACTTGCTATCACTCTTATGTGCAATCGAAGTGGTCCAACCACGAATGTTCATCGTCGTTGAGATACCATTAGCTTCATTTCCATGCCAATGCTTACCTATTTGTTGCCCTAATTGATTGTATTCATAAGAAACCAAAGTAATCTCAGGTTCATTATTTACCTTGTGCTTCACATGCAAAGGACGCAGGGCATGATCATACTCCGTGGATTCTTTAATCACCAAATCCGCTTTTCCTGGAACTTGATGCGTACGGGTAGTCGCCAAAACCGTTCCCACAAAATCATATTCCGTTTCGATGATGTCCTTTCCACCCAAATGATTCTCACTGATCACCCGAACAGGTCGGTATTTTTCATCATAGAAAGTGGAAGTCGTCAGCCAATCACCTAAATATAGGTTCGTATCCTTCGAAGGGTCTAAGATACGGGTTTTGGTGATGGTGATTTGGCCTTTAACTCGATCGGTTTCTTTTGCTGGTGTTGGTAATATCTCAGCTTTGAGAGCGAATTGGCCATAAATTACGCCATTCCAATGAAAGTATTTTAGCTAACGACATTAATAATGAAAATATTTTCATCTACGACGGTAATCACGACAAGATGCCCCTCCTCCTGAAAGCAAGAGGCTTTTTTTGTGTGAAAAAATGACGAATTGCGTTATGTTAAATAAGTGTCTATTGCATTTATCAGGGGTGATAAATGATCAAATTGCTGACTATTGAAGTGCCATTGGGAATCTTTCAATTGAATTTCATTTTCAGTGGGCAACGGACAGATTCCTATTTCCTTTTTGTGAAGGGCCTGAACAAGCCATCTCCTTTGCGGTGACGGCACAGTATCAATATTCACTTGACGGCGAAACTTTTTTTGAAAATCAAACCTCCCAGACTGAATATTAAACTGAATTTCTCCCTGATTGAAATAGCGTCCGAAGGTACCGTTCAGGACCAATTCTTCCGCCATCCCCAATACAGGCAACTCTTCCTGATGAAGCAGCAGCAGATCATCACAAAACCGTAAACTGAGGTCGAGATCATGGGAGCAAATCAATACTGTTTTACCTCCCCTACTCAACTGTTGAAGCAAGGAAAAAATTCTTATTTTATTGGGTACATCAAGGTGTGCCGCAGGTTCATCAAGTAAAATCACCCCAGTATCCTGAGCGAGTGCCCTGCCAATCAGAGATAATTGCTTTTGCCCATCAGACAGTTCATTAAAGGGGCGATGCTGAATGGCATCAATCCCAAGTTGTTCAATCACCTGTTCAATCAGTAGCAGGTCATCATGCCTCAATTTTCCCCACCAATTCGTATGTGGCGATCGCCCACTTTCAATCAGCTCTCGGACGGTCATATAAGGCGTCTGAATTTTATCCGTCAATACCACAGCCACCTCTTTGGCCATAGCTTTTGCACTGATTCCTGACAATGGAATGCCCTGAATCAGGACTTCCCCTTTGAGGGCAGGCTGCAGCCCGAGAATGGTTCGTAGCAGGGTCGATTTTCCTTTTCCGTTTCCCCCTAAAAGCCCCACCAATTTGCCTTTTGAAATACACCCATTGATGTTTTCCTGAACGGTCAGCACTCCTCCTTTTTTCTGATAACCGATGGCTACCTTCTTTAACTCTATCACGCCGTTACCCCCTCCGATTAATGATGACTAAAATGACGATCGGTGCCCCAAGTAACCCTGTAACAGCATTTAATGGCAATACCGCTTGACTACCTGGGAGCTTGCTAATGATATCGCAAAGCAACATCAGCATTGCACCTGTCAATCCACAGGCGGGAATAAGCAACCAATGGTTGGCGGTCAGGAAAATTTTCCGCACCAAATGCGGCACGGCAATCCCAACAAAACCTATGGGACCAACAAAGGCTACCGTGGCGGCAGTCAGCACGCTGGTAATGGCTACAATAAGCATTCTCAATTGACGGATGGGCATGCCCATGGTTCTGGCATAATTCTCTCCCAAGAGTAAAATATTCAATGGTTTTGCCAGCAATAAGGCGCCTGCAATTCCCAGCCCAACCATAATGGCCATCACTGACAACTGAGAAAAATCCAAGCCTGCAAGACTGCCCAAAGACCATAAAAGATAATCCTGAATCAGTTCTGGCTGACTGAAAAACTGGGCGATCGCCACCACTGCATTCGTCAGGAAGCCAATCATGACACCAACGATCAGCAGGCTTACCGCATCTTTCAGCTTATTATTGAGCAAAAGAATCGCCATGAACACCAAAAACGATCCGAGAAGGGCGGCCCCAACGACTACCGCTCCTTGCCCCAGTCCTACGGCCGATAAATAAGTAGCAGACACAGATCCACCACCGAGCAGAACGACCATCGCTACGCCAAGGCTTGCACCCGAGGAAATCCCCAAAACCGACGGCCCTGCCAAAGGATTTCCGAACAGTGACTGCATCAGTAGGCCTCCTACAGCAAGTGCGGCACCGACAATAATACCTGCCAATGCACGGGGAAGCCGGAGTTTAAAAATAATGGCGTGGTTTATATTGGCTTCACCTCCTCCTACCAGTTGATGAAAAGTGTCCGTGAAAGCAATATTGACAGACCCCAGACTGAGATCCAATACAAACAATAACACACACAATATCAGTAGAATAGGCCAAACCCATTGTCTGTTTCCTTGAGGACTCAAAGCCATTATTCAATATGTCGGTAATAGGTTAAGGTAGAATCCTGTACCACTTCAGGATGAAATATTTTGATCAAGTCGTGCAACACCAAATCAGGGTTCAGGTAGCCCGTGTACCAGAAAGCATTCACACCATCAACCTCCAAACCATTATTATTATAAACCCGCTGATTCATCACTGGCTTGAAATCTTTATAATTTTCATTCAGCGATAATAAATCAGACATGTGCTTAATGCCTCCAGTATTGATCCACACATCCGCCTTTTTTGAGGCTTTATACACCACTTCAAAATCCAATGGAAAACCACCTGTTTCATGGTTGCCATGGTTCAGGTATTGCGCACCCGCCGCCTTGATAAACTGTGCCGTGAAACTGTTTCCGCCTGGCATATACCAGACGCCCTTGAATGGCAAGCCACACATCACATTCACCTGATGGTCCAGCGTATCAGCATATGCCACCCAATGGTTATAATTTTCTGTCGTGCGTTCAAATGCCTGCACCGCCCTTTCGGGTTTATCCAGCAACAGCGCCATCAGTTTCAGCCATTCGGTTCTGCCAAGTGGCGTTTGTTCCTGCCAGTCGGAAAATGGCAACAGACAAATCCCCTGACTTCGCAAGGCAGGGTACTTATTTCGGCTACTCGCGCCCATATCATCGTAAAGCACCACATCGGGCTTCATCGCAATCACGAGCTCTTCATTCAGCTTATTGTACCCACCGACTTCCTGAATCTTACCGCTTTCAATATGTTTGCGGATAGTTCGGTCGGGAATCAGGTTTTTATCTTCCACACCACGCAAGGTTTCCAACCCCTGAAGGCGGTCAAGCATTCCGACTTGAGTGTTAGACAGTGCGACCACCTTTCGGACAGGCACTTCCACCACCTGACTGGCGTGTACATCCTTCGGATAAGGGGTTCCTCTTTTCACTAAAAAGAAAATCGATGAATCCTCATGACCATTCACATGACTGTAAACCGCCAGCCGTTTATAGTTCGAGAAATAGTCCACCTTAAAATTCTTGGCATATTGAATATCGATAGAATCTTCAAAAAAGGTAAAATCAGCCTTCTGGAGATCAACGGACTCCACTTTCTCAAGTCGGCTACCATTATTGCTGTTACAGGCTGTAAAACCAATCAGTAAAATCAAAAATGCCGTAAAATGTGCTTTGTACATATTGCTGGATAAAAACTAAAAACCAATACAAATAAAAAAGGAAAATCTTATACCAAAAAGGTTCAGCGGCATTTAATTTATGAAGGCCCACAATTAAACAGCATCCGCGACCATGAAATGGCGACAAATTTTTAGTATCAGCAATCCAAAGGCCACTATAAAATACCGGATTAGAAATGAATAGCCCAAAATTATAATTATTCGGTTAAAATATTATTTAATATCGATAATAAGCATAAAAATTGCCTTACGTAATCATAAATCACTCATTATTAAACCATTACAAAGACAACAACCAAAGCCCGTCCTCCATATCATTTCCTCCCGCCCATTTATAAATATTGATATGCCTAATTTTTGATGTTAAAATAGCGATGTTCACAAATAATTGCTCAAATACGATTCAATTGCGACCGATTTGTTAGGAAAAAATGCAACAAACTGATAATTTAGTATCTTGAATTGAGAAGTTCTCAAAGAACACGAGCTTCATTTTTCTTTAGTTTATAGCATCTCATATGAGTAAATCAGTAATAGCCATTTTTGATATTGGCCGTACTTACAAGAAGTTTTTTCTATTTGACCGCAATTACGAAATTGTCCACGAAGAGGTAACCCGATTCGATGACATCGTGGATGAGGATGGAGACACTTGTGAAGACTTAGCAGCCATTGTGGAGTGGGTAAAAAGGACGTTTAAGGAAAGCATGAAAATGAAGGAATTTCAGATTCGTGCATTGAACTTCACCTCCTATGGCGCCAGTTGGGTTCATATCAATAAGGCTGGAAAACCCGTTACTCCCGTTTACAGCTATTGGAAACCAATTCCACAGGGAATCAAGGAACAATTCTATAAAAAATACGGCGATGTTGACAAATTTTCTTTGGAGACATCAAGCCCTCAGCATGGTTTGTTGAATGCGGGTATGCAGCTTTATTGGCTCAAGCACGACAAGCCTGATTTATATAAGAAAATACATACCTCTTTAGGTATTCCTCAATATCTGAGTTACGTCATCACAGGTAAAGCCTTTTCGGAAATCACTCACCTGGGCTGTCATTCCTCTTTATGGGATTACAAAAAAGACCGCTCCCACGATTGGGTTTACAAGGAGAAATTGTATTCAAAGTTCCCTCCTATTGTAAATACCACCTCTTGCGAACGCATTATTGTAAAAAACAGAGAGGTAAAAGTCGGTATCGGTATTACGGGCAGTGCGGCATCTATGGTGCCCTACCAATTGGGTTTTGAACGTAATTATATCGTCCTGACCACAGGTACCTGGAGTACAGCAACCAATCCAGGGAATCAGTCCAAGATCACCCTTGAAGATATCGATAATGATAACTTCGACCTGTTGAGCTTCCGTGGTGATACCATGCGTACCAGCAGAATCTTTTTGGGTAAAGAACACGAATTCCACCTGCAAAGAATTGCCAGCCACTGGAATCTCGATCGCTCTTTCTACAAAAATGTACCTGTAGATCAGGAGATGATTCGTGTACTGATGGATAAACTTTCGCCTGAGCGAAGATTCTTCCCTCAGAGTAAATTGGGTAGCCGATTTTCTCCTGACGAAGACCTTCCACTTAACGATCTGGATCAGTTCAATTTGCCAGAGTGTGCTTATCATCAGCTTATCCTTGACTTGTCCTGTTTACAGGCCTCGGCTATTGAGTCGGTGATTGGTGATTCTGAAGTAGGCAAAGTATTCGTTGCAGGAGGGTTCTCTTATAACGACAACTTTAAGCGGATTTTGCCCGCTATTCTGCCAGACATCCAGTTTTATACCAATGGCGTAAATCGGGCAACCGCTCTTGGTGCGGCGCTCGCATTGCACACCCACTGGAATAAGGAAACCAACTTGGATAACCTGTTGCAGTTTGAGATGATTAATGAATTTGATATTCCTGAACTTGAAGGCTTAGCGCTTTTATAATAATTTTGAAAGCCCTGTTTCAGGGCTTTTTTATTCCTTACATCAACCAATCAAGCGGAACCAATTGTTATTACTTTGTAATGGCAGACAAACCTTATATTATGAACGCCTCTTCTTTCAATGCCAAGATCTTAATTGTCGATGATATTCCTAAAAACATTCAAGTGGCTGCGAATATCTTAAAGCAGGAAAACTACAACATCACTTTTGCGAAAAGTGGTGTACAAGCTTTGGAGAAAATTGAGAAAATTGATTTTGACCTTATCTTGCTTGATGTGATGATGCCCGAGATGGATGGTTTTGAGGTTTGCCGCAGGGTAAAAGCCAATGAAGCCACAAAAGGCATTCCTGTGATTTTTCTTACTGCAAAGACAGAATCCGAAAGTATTGTTAAAGGGTTTGAAGTTGGTGGTATTGATTATATCACTAAACCTTTCAATGGGATTGAACTATTGGCAAGGGTAAGGAACCACATCAGTTTAAGAACCACACAAAAGGAGTTAGAGAAAGCCAATGCGACCAAAGATCGGATGTTTTCCATTATCGGGCACGATTTACGGGGCCCTATAGGGAATATAAAATCCATCTTTAGCCTACTGACCGACAATCAGAAAAGCTTCGACCCCAAGCAGTTTCAGACTTTTCTTTCGTTGGGCCGTGAGTCTGCTGAGTCTACTTTTGCACTGCTTGAGAACCTGCTGAACTGGGCAAGAACCCAACGAAATCAGATCAACTTTAATCCCAAGAAAGTGGATATCTATCGACTGACCCTTGAGATGATCAGTTTAGTGAGTTTGCAGGCATCGAACAAAGATATCGAGCTGATCAATGAAGTTGAGCCGCATGCAATTGTTTTTGCTGATGATGAAATGATCAAAACGATCATCAGAAACTTACTGACCAACGCCATAAAATTCACCAATGATGGCGGAAAAATTACCATTAGCGGCACCTCCGAGGGCGATTATTTCCAAATGGCCGTTCGTGATACTGGCATGGGCATGTCGGAAGAAACCGTTGTGCAACTTCGGGAGAATGATGGCTATACCACCTCGGGAACCTCAGGGGAAAAAGGCAGTGGATTAGGACTTTATCTCTTCAAGAAATTTGTAAAAATGCACAGTGGTGAATTCGATATTCAGTCGATTCCTGAACAAGGAAGTATTTTCAGTTTCACTATCCCACAGCATTTATAATAAAAAAAGCTCCTGATTGCAGGAGCTTTTTTTGTTACTGAAGGAAGGATTTCTCAACCGTTATTATTTCGGTCTACCGACATTCAGGCTCAGGAAACTCCCCTTTCAACACCTCGTCTGCTGCTTCATATTTTTGCCACCATTCACAGGCTTTTGACAAATCTCCTGATTGTGCATAGGCATAACTGAGGTAGTTGGTGGTCAGGGGAATATTTTTATCTTTGGCATAGACGCGCTCCAATAGGGTGATGGCTTTTGCGAAATTTTTCTTTTCGATATATAAGCGCGCACGATTACGATATGCCCACTGATTATAGGGATCAAGTTGAATGCTGCGGTTCAGATCAGTTTGTGCAGGCCCCAAATCTCCCAACCGAATGTAAGCGTAGGCACGATTATTCAAAAAATAAGGCTCACCACTTTTCAACTTAACGGCCTCATTATAAGCCGAAATGGCTTTATGGAAATGCTCCTCAGCACTTTCTATCAGGCCAAGAACATTATAGGCATAAGCGTAATTTGGTGCGATTTCCAGCAGGTGATCCACATCCTTTCGTGCCTGAACATACTGACCTGCATAATAATAGCAAGAAGCTCGATTGACCCATAACTCAATATTTTCAGGTGATTTCTGAATGGCTGTATTGAAGGCTTTCAGCGACTGCTCGTATTGGTGCAGCTGCATATAAATGAGGCCTTTGGTGAAAAATACGGGCAAGGTATCAGCATGAACTTTCTCGACCTGGCGAATATCACGTAGCGATTGGTAATATTCTTTATAATCAAGGTAGGCCTGCGAACGGTTATAATAAGCCCCCGTAAAGTTGGGGTCCAAAGCCAACGCCTGACTGAAATCATCTATCGCCTCCCCCGTTTTTCCCTGCTGCCGACGAGCAACACCACGGTTATTTAATGCTTCAACAAACTGAGGGTCAAAATCTATCGCCTGACTGAAATATTTCTCTGCCTTGCCAGACTCCCCAGCCTGCAGTGCCAATTTTCCTTTCAGAAACAATTGATCTCTACGCTGCTCTTTATCGAAGAGACCACATGAACTGAGCAGCACACTAATGAATAGTAGGAATAAATAGCGATTCATAAAATGAATAAGGTTGAGAGGTTGAGGAGCACTACCCTTTGGTAATGGCTGTTGGTATTGTTGGTGAAAAATGGGCACTCATCAATTTCATTATGTTAAATTGATGAATACTCCATGACGATTATTTTGGAAGATGCACACCTGCGACCATGCACCGAACAGATCCCCCACCGAATTGCTCAATGGTATTGACATTCATGGGTAAAATGTTGGTGTATTTTTCCAGCGTTGCTTTTTGTGTTGCGGTAAGCACATCAAAAGACGATTGAGACATCAGCAAGAAGGTTTCCCCCTTTTCATTTTCTACCTGAAGCATATTTCCTGCAAAGGCGATCATCTGATCATAAGAAATTGTTACAATCTCATGCCCTGAGTTTCGAAGCTTCTCAAAAACCAATTCTCGTTCCTGATCAGTAGGAATTACATCACCGCAAATTACCGCAAATTTATCCCCCAGCGCCATCACGACATTGGTATGATAAATGGTGTTTCCGTCTTTGTCGAGGGCATCAAAAAGAATCCCTTCAAAACCGAGACGCTCGCAAATCTGAAAAAATAGCTTTTCCGTAGTGCGATCCGAACGGTTTGCATAAGCCAACTGGTGAGGATAATCGAAAATAATTGAGCCCGTTCCCTCAACAATTTCGCCTTGGTTTTCATTGTCCGTTACATCAATAATCTGCTGAATCCGAAAACCAAACTCTTCCTGAAGTTGGGTAAAAACATCCATACGACGCTCCTGACGGCGATTATCCGCCATCATAGGGTATAATACCACACGGCCATCTTCATGAAACGAAATCCAGTTGTTAGGAAAAATGGAATCTGGCGTATGAGGTTCTGGCGTGTCTTGCACCACCATCACTTTTACGCCATGCGCACGCAAACGCGCCACAAAAGCATCAAACTCAGCCAATGCCCGCTCCTGGATTTCATCCACCGAAAGGCTGGTTTCTGCACTTTGAAAGGCATTCGAACCCGCTGTTTGCTCATTAAAACCGAAACGCACTGGGCGCATCATCATCACAGTATTCGGTGTTTGTTTCATCTCTGTTGATTACAATTATGTTAGATTTCAAAAGTACATATTTGACCCGATGGTCAAAAACTTTTTTTTGATATTATCCTCTCCTTCCCCTTAAAAAAGCCCCTAAATCTGCTAAATTGGTTCATTATCATTTTCAAGCTTTCAAAATCAACATGAAAATTATCCTTGCCACCGACTCTTTTAAAGGAAGCCTTACTGCCCAACAAGTAAGATCGGCGATGAAAAAAGGCATTTATCCCGTATACCCCAATGCTGAAATTATCGAAATTCCGATGGCTGATGGCGGCGAAGGAACCATTGAGGCACTGGTGGAAGAGCAAAAAAACTGGGTAACGGTAAAAGTTCATGATCCGCTTTTCCGCTTGGTGGATGCCAAATATGGATTGACAGATCATGGTAAAACAGCCGTTATTGAAATGGCACAGGCAAGCGGATTGCCCCTTTTAAAAATGGAGGAACAAAACCCCTGGGTAACGACCACCATTGGCACTGGAGAATTAATCCTCGATGCACTGAACAAGGGGGTGCGGAACTTCATTATTGGCATTGGCGGAAGTGCGACCAATGATGGCGGTAAAGGAATGCTTGAGGCTTTGGGTTTTGAATTCTTGGACCGAAACAAAAATTCTGTACCTCATGGGGCGCAAGGATTGGCAAAAGTAGAACACCTGCAAAATGCAAATGTGCATCCTGGACTGAAAAATGCTTCTTTCAAAATTGCCTGCGATGTTGATAACCCATTCTATGGGCCACGGGGCGCTACCTATATTTATGGGGCGCAAAAAGGAGCGAATGCCGAAATGCTTGACCGAATGGAAAAGGCGATGATCCATTTTGCTGAAAAAATCCATCGTTTCACGGGCATCGACCTGAGCCATGTTAAGGGCAGTGGCGCAGGTGGCGGCATCAGCGGAGCCTTTTTTGCGATGCTTAATGGTGCACTGAAATCAGGGGTAGATATTATTCTGGATCATCAGCAATTTGACCAACATCTTGAAGGGGCAGACATTGTACTTTCTGGGGAAGGAAAAATCGATCATCAGTCGGTATCTGGAAAAGTGATTGATGGAATCGCCAAAAGGTGTACTGCCAAAAATGTGCCGCTCATTGTTTTGGGAGGAGGAGTAATGCCTGAAACTCAACCCTTTGACGCGGCGGGCATTACGGCTGTTTTTTCGATCATCAACGAACCTGTCAGTCTTGAGAAAGCGATGAATCCCGCTACGGCAGCAGGTATGATCACCTTCAAGACTACACAAATTTTCCGTTTAATTCAGCAATTCAACTAACTGTCCTTCAAGGATTAAACGGGCGGTTACAACTGATGACCGTCAGCTTTATTCTGAGAAATGATCGTCGTTTCCATATTTTTTATACTGATAAATAATGCGCCCGACTTTATAAGTCAAATAGACTAAAAGCAATAAGTAAACAGCACTTTTTTGAAGGTCAACTGCAGAGGAAAAGCCCGCTGTCATAAAATAAGCCACTAATATCGCGCCTATCACCCAAAACAACACCGCCATTAAAACTTGCTGTTTATTGGGAATCGGCCCCTGCTTTTTTGGTTTATTCTCCATGATATCTATTCAAATTATATTTATCCATAAGGATTTCTGCTTGATAACTTACATTTCAACTTTCGATCTATTATCTTAAAGCATCTTCCATTAATTGATACAATGTTAAAGAATTTTAAAGCCAAAGTCCTTCTGATTTTGGTCTTTTTGGTATTTTATTTTCTCTTTAAGCCCATAGAAAAACTCCATTATGTTTTTCAGTCCAATGGTGCCATACAGTCCATCACTTCAAAGCTTCAAAGGGTAGTGTACCAGTCAGCGGATGTTGAAATCAGGCAGATCGATTTGGTGCGTCAAAACAATGCCCCACTAAGTGATTTCGTGAATGAGCTCAATAAGCCAAAATTATACTTTTTCAAGTTCAAGAAAAATGATCATAACTTTAAGGTAAGTCTCGACAAGCAGGGAAATACCACGGGGGATTTGGTGAAGGGCAATACGATCTTTGCAATTAACAGCTCTTTTTACGATAAAGAATTACAGTCATTGGGCGAAGTGGTAGTTGATGGTCAGTCGAAAGGGCACGCCTCAAGATCATCAGGCTTTTTTAAAGTGATTAATGGAAAGGCGGTCGCTGGACCGAAAAGTATCTTTTCAGGACTGGATGATCAAGTGGAGTATGCATGTCAGGCACATCCCTCGGTCATGAAAGATGGACATATCTGGTCTTATATTCTAAATGAAGATCAACAAATAGCCGCATGGAAACGCCTGACCTACCGCAACCTTTGTGGCATGGATGCCGATGGCAATATTTGCTTTCTGGTTTCTGCAGACGGCGGCTTATTGTCGGTAAAGGAAATTGCCGAGATTGCTGATCAGCTTGGGGTAAAAACAGCCACTTTGCTCGATGCAGGCGTTGCCCTTCAATATTGTTTTGATGATGGGGATTATTATCTGTCTTTCTATACTTATAATAATGTAATTAATCTTGGGCACAAGTTTGATGAACTGTTCATCTCCATGACCAAAAAAAGATTTTTCAACTCCTCCCCTGTTTTTATCAATTACCAGCGCTCCTCAGAATAAGGATTTAACCTGTTCATCCCGAAAATCTATCGATCTCCTTCTTGATTAATCATTTGCCCCATCGCGCAGTTAATCCTCTATGGGGAAAGTAGCAATTATTACGGGAGCAAATCAGGGGTTAGGTTTTGGCTTGGTGGAACAACTCAATGCCATTTATAAAGCAGGTGATTTTATTTACCTCGCGGTCAGGCGTGTCGCAAAAGGACAAGAAGCCATTGATTCGATCATTGATAAAAAGGCCCATTTTGAAGCGGTATTTATGGATGTGTCGAAGGAAGAAAGTGTGCAGGCGGTCATGGAATATATGGCAGCAAAGCATGGCACTGTTGATTTGGTGATCTCCAATGCGGCGCAGCGAATGGACAAAGAAACCCCTTACCGATTACAGGTGGCGGAATTTATCCAAACCAATAATATGGGTGCCTACCATGTTCTCAAACATTTCCAGCCCCTACTGACTAAAAAAGGAAGATTGATCGTCATTGCCAGTGGTTTTGGTACCTTAACACACCTGACGCCTAAATTGCACCCTTTGTTTGCAACCACAGAAAGGTCTATGATTGACATCAATCGGGTGATGCATGATTATGTTGAAGAGGTAAAAGCAGGGACCGACGCCCTGAAAGGTTGGCCAAAATGGATTAATATTCCTTCAAAAATTGGACAAGTCGCCTTGGTGAGAATTGCCGCTCAGAAGAAAAAAGACGCCCAGGCCATATTGGCTGTTTGTCCTGGTTTGGTCAATACTGCAGCCTCCCGCCCGTTCTTCGAAAACATGAAACATGCCCAATCTCCGTTTCAAGCCGCCAAATCGATTATTGATTTAATAGACAGGTCTCCTGATGAAATTAATGGTAAACTGATGAAGTTTGGTGAGGAAATTAGCTGGCAATAGAATCCTATTCTTAACGATCAGACCGTGATTTCATCATTGGTAAGCAGGTTTGTCAGCCCGTGTTTTCGGAATAAATGCGCCACTAACTGGTTGTTTTTATGCTGCTCGCCAATGGTATATAGAAACTCATAATCGTCTATCGTAATTCTGCATTGCATAGACTGATGAACAAAGGAACTATTCAAGTGCTCTTCAAGCTCTAAATCATGGGTTGAAACCAAAATGGTATTGTTTTCAGTCGTCAGGTAATTCAATACCCGACTCCCAAATAGAATCCGATCTTCGGTATTCGTCCCTTTAAATAACTCATCAAGCAGTATCAATTTTTTGCCTTCTTTTCCCTTAATGATCGTCTTCAAAGCCAAAATCTCTTCATTGAAATAACTCGATTGCTCTTCTATATTGTCCTTAATATTCATGGAAGAGAAAACTGCCATCGGTGGATGAATAAAGCTTTCAGCGAAGGCAAGTCCCAATATGAGTCTATTTCGTGAAGGAAAATTTGGTTGTGGTCTATCACGAGAGGGACTCTCGCGATAGAGAGAGATCTATCGTGAGAAATGGATCATTTTTGTACCTCACGGTACGGACGTTGCATGCAACGTGTCTACAACATCATAATATAATTCACGGAAATCATTCCCCAAAATCACGGCAAAAAAAAAAGACAGCGCAAGCGCTGTCTCTACAGTATATATTATTATTTGTGTCTGGATCTCAGCACATCAACGACGTCTGTCAATGTATGTCCTTTTGCTTCCAACAATACCAAATAATGGTACAGCAAATCGGCGGACTCGTTGAGAAACAATTCGGTGTTGTCGTCTTTGGCTTCAATGACCACTTCGACCGCTTCCTCTCCTACTTTTTGTGCTACTTTGTTGATACCTCTTTTGATCAGTTTATTGGTATATGATTTTGGATCATCTTCTACTACCCGATCATGAATTGTTTTGGCAAGATGCTCGATAAAATTGAGGTTTGTGGTGTTTTCTTCTCCCCAACAGGTATCTGTTCCTTTGTGGCAGGTCGGACCGACGGGCTTTACTTTAATCAGCAGGGTGTCGTTATCGCAATCGTTCAAGATCTCTTTGACCAACAAGAAATTCCCACTTTCCTCTCCTTTCGTCCACAGGCGATTTTTCGTGCGGCTGAAGAAGGTTACTTTTCCTTCGGCTTCTGTTTTCTCCAAAGCTTCCTCGTTCATATAACCGAGCATCAAGACTTTGGCGGTTTCAGCATCCTGAATTACTGCAGGAACCAAACCATTCACTTTTTCAAAATCTACTTTCATGATTTTTTATTATTTGGTACGAACCACCACATTTTCATCTTTCAAATAAGATTTAAGCGTGGGGATCGGAATTTCTTTAAAATGGAAAATACTTGCCGCAAGTGCCGCATCGGCATATCCGTCGGTGAAAACATCTACGAAATGCGCCATATTTCCAGCGCCTCCACTGGCAATAACAGGAATGGGCAAGGCTTTTGAGAGCTCGGCGGTAATGTCCAAAGCAAAGCCTGCCTTGGTGCCATCATGATCCATGGAGGTCAAAAGGATTTCCCCAGCACCACGTTCCGCGACTTCTTTTGCCCAAGCTTGGGTATTCAGTTCGGTTGGCTTGGTTCCCCCGTGTGTATGAACAATATCGACGCCATCCACATGGCGGGTATCAATAGCTACGACTACACATTGCGAACCAAATTCCAAAGCAAGATCATTGATGAGTTGTGGATTTCGGACAGCTGAAGAATTAATACTAATCTTATCGGCACCGGCATTAAGTAGTGCACGTACATCCTCCACGGATGAAATTCCTCCACCAACTGTAAAAGGGATATTGATTTCTTTGGCCACCTGATCGACCAAATCAATCAGTGTTTTTCGATTTTCCTGCGTGGCAGAAATATCCAAAAAGACCAATTCGTCGGCGCCTTCGTCGGCATAGATTTTCGCCAAGCCAACAGGGTCGCCGGCATCTACCAGCTCCACAAAATTAACACCCTTTACGGTGCGTCCATTTTTTATATCCAGACAAGGGATAATTCTTTTTGCTAACATCGCCAATTATTTTTGAAATGAAGCCAATTGCTCAAGACTCACACGCCCTTCGTAAAATGCCTTACCGACAATGGTGCCATAAACACCGATTTGTTCCAATTGCTGAAGGTCCTCGAAGCTGGCCACGCCTCCACTGGCGATAAGTTTAACCTCAGGAAAAGCTTTCAGAATTTTCTGATAAAGGGCAGTATTTGGACCCTGAAGCAAACCGTCCTTACTTACATCAGTGCAAATTACATATTGCAACCCCAGACCGAGGTAATTTTCAAGGAAAGGAAATAAGGATTGATCGGAAGCTTCCGCCCAACCACTCACGGCAATCTGTTCGCCATGCACATCTGCGCCCAAGATAATTTTTTCTGCACCAAAATCATTAATCCAACGCTTAAAAACATCGGGAGATTTTACGGCAATGGAACCACCTGTAATTTGATGAGCTCCAGATTCAAAAGCAATCTTCAGGTCTTCATCCGAACGCAGTCCGCCACCGAAATCTATTTGAAGATTGGTATTTTCTGAAATACGTCTTAGCACCGCATCATTGGTGATTTTTCGGGCTTTTGCGCCATCCAAATCCACCAAATGCAAACGATGAATACCTGCTTCTTCGAATTTTTTGGCAATGACTAAAGGATCGCTTTCATAAACAGTTTTTTGGGCATAATCGCCTTTGGTCAGACGAACGCACTCGCCGTTAATCAGGTCTATGGCTGGAATGATTTCCATGGGGTAAAGGTTTAATTTGTTTTGGTGTAGAGACGTTATTCTTAACGTCTAAAGGCTTGTGAAGACATTAAGAATAACGTCTCTACAGATCAATGAATGGTTTTTATAATTTCAGAAAATTCTCCAAAATTTTCGCACCGACAGTTCCACTTTTTTCGGGATGTGCCTGAACAGCATAGAAATTATCCTTATGAAGAGCGGGTGCAAATGACAAAATATATTCAGTGGAAGCAATTTGAGCGGGGTTTTCCTCAGCATAAAAACTATGCACGAAATAAACATAATCGCCTTCGCTAAGCCCTTCGAAAAGTGGGCTGTCCATTTTTGTCAGGGCATTCCAACCGACATGCGGAACTTTGTCCTTGGGTGGAAATTTCTTCACGGCCACATTAAAGATACCTAAGCAATCGACATCATTTTCTTCGGAATGTTTACACATCAACTGAAGGCCAAGACAGATGCCAAGCACAGGTTGTTTCAAATTTTTGATCACTTGATCCAGGCCTTTTGCTTTGAGATAGTTCATGGCGGTCGAGGCCTCACCTACTCCTGGAAAGATCACTTTATCGGCTTGTTTCAAAATTTCCGGATCATCGGTAATGACGGGCTGAATGCCCAGGCGAATCAGTGTATTTTCCACAGATCGGACATTACCGGCGTTATATTTTACAATGGCTACGGTTTGGGGCATAATGTTTTTGGTTTTAAAGGAATTTACCCACAGATTGAATTGATAGAGGCAAAAGTATTCCCCCTGATTCAAGCGTCTCGCTTGGATCAGGGATGGTATGAAGTTAGCTTTTTAGTCCAAGCGGGACGCTTGAACTAAATAGACTTGAATTAAAATGAATCCAACGACATATTAAAAACTAATCGCTGAAAATCTATCTAATCCGTGGGTTAAA
Source organism: uncultured Persicobacter sp. (assembly GCA_947498325.1). Taxonomy (GTDB): domain Bacteria; phylum Bacteroidota; class Bacteroidia; order Cytophagales; family Cyclobacteriaceae; genus Persicobacter; species Persicobacter psychrovividus. The sequence continues at coordinate 80,072 of CANMKE010000019.1, read as the reverse complement.
ATATCAACCTTTAACAGATTTAACAAAGGAAGCTACGGCTGTTGGAATATCATCTTTCCCCTCGGTGATCGCATTGACAAATGCCGAACCGATGATGGCTCCTTCAGCATAATTTGTAGCGGTTTGGAAAGAATCTGCATCAGAAATCCCGAAACCGATCATGCGTGGATTTTTCAGTTTCATGGCTTGAATTCTTTCAAAATAAGAAAGCTGTGCATGAGAAATTCCTTTTCTCGCTCCAGTAGTTCCAGCATCTGAAACCATATAGATGAAGGCATCAGATTTTTCATCAATCAATCGGATGCGGTCTTCCGTTGTTTGTGGGGAAATCAAAAAGATATTCGCTACGCCATAGGCATCGAAGGTCGCTTTATAATCTTCCACAAAAGTAGCCAAAGGAAGGTCTGGGAAGATCACCCCATCAACCCCTACACGCTGACAAGCCTTGCAAAATTCTTCTACACCGAATTGTAAAACCACATTAATATACCCCATCAAAATGACCGGCACCTTAACGGTTTCACGCATACCTTCGAGTTGTTCGAAAAGCACTTTCATGCTCATGCCATTTTTCAGGGCTTGATCATTACTTGCCTGAATCACGGGACCGTCGGCCACGGGATCAGAAAAAGGAACACCGATTTCGATTAAGTCGGCACCTGACTGATCCAAGGCTTCTAAAACCGTTCGGGTGTCATTTAAATTTGGATAGCCTGCTGTGAAATAAACATTCAACAGCGGAGATTTATTATCGCTGAAAGCTGATTTTATTCTGTTCATCGTTACTCTGTATTTTTAACCCACAGATTACACTGATTTTCACAGATTGATTTTTTTTATGGTCTAAAGTGTTTTGTCCACAGATTAATGGAATTTATGAGATTAGATTATGTACTAAAACAATCCTTTTAATCTCATGAATCGGTGGACAAGAAAACTATTAAAAATCTGTGTTCATCGGTGAAATCTGTGGGTAATAATAAAAATTAATACTTACCGTATTTGATATAAGTCGCCAAATCTTTATCCCCTCTACCAGACAAATTCACCACGACAATATCCTCTTTATTGAAAGTCATTTTTTCCAAAGCGGCCAAAGCGTGTGAAGATTCTACGGCAGGGATAATCCCCTCTAATTTGGACAATTTGATACCCGCATCCATCGCCTCATCATCATTAATGGACAAAAATTGCGCTCGTTCAGAATCGAAAAGGTGGGCATGCAATGGCCCGATCCCCGGATAATCCAAACCTGCTGAGATAGAATAAGGCTCAACAATCTGACCATCTTCGGTTTGCATCAGCAATGTTTTTGAACCATGAAGCACGCCTTCTTTTCCTTTGGCTGTTGTGGCAGCCGTTTTCCCAGAATCAATGCCCAGGCCTCCAGCTTCCGTCGCTACTAACTTCACTTCTGGACGGTCCATATAATGGTAAAAAGCACCCGCAGCATTTGATCCTCCACCGACACAGGCGATCACATAATCAGGATTTTCACGACCTTCTTGTTCCAACAACTGCTTTTTCATCTCTTCAGAAATCACCGACTGAAATTTGGCCACCATATCAGGATATGGGTGCGGTCCAACGACAGAACCAATGATGTAATGCGTATCGGTAGGATGCTGAATCCAATGGCGCATGGCCTCGTTGGTTGCGTCCTTCAGGGTTTTTGATCCGCTTTTGGCGGCACGAACTTCTGCCCCCAAAATTCTCATGCGCTCCACATTGGGCTTCTGACGTTCCATGTCAATTTCGCCCATATAAACGATACACTCCATGCCCATCAAAGCACAAACTGTTGCGGTTGCCACACCATGCTGACCAGCCCCTGTTTCAGCAATAATTTTATTTTTGCCCAATCGCTGAGCCAATAAAATTTGACCGACGGTGTTATTGACTTTATGCGCACCAGTATGGTTCAGGTCTTCCCTTTTCAGGTAAACTTTTGCTCCTACACTTTCAGACAGTCGCTTGGCGTGATACAATGGTGTTGGTCGGCCGACATAATTTTTCAGCAAATCGTTGAACTCCTTACGAAATTCAGGATCAGCCATAATGGCCTCGTAAGACGCTTTCAGCTCATCTACATTAGGAAAGAGCATCTCGGGGATATATGCCCCGCCGAATTTCCCATAATATCCTTTCTCATTTACATCAAAGGTCGCTTCCATCTGTATTATATTTTTTCCTTTAGAATTCTTTTCAAATCTTTGAGCTTGCCGACATCCTTCAGTGCGGGCTCAATTTCAAAACGGCTGTTGACATCGATGCCTTGTGGCTGTGGTGCTTTTAGTCGCTTTGCTCTTTTAATATTTTTCAGACTCAGCCCACCGCTTAACAAGTAAGGCAGGTCGCTGGGCAACTGTTCCAAAAGGCTCCAATCAAAGGTTTCTCCACTTCCCCCATGAGCTTTTGTCTTGGTATCGAACAAAAATAGATCCACACAATGACGATAACGCTCCAATTGGGTCGGATCAAAATTTTCGTCCATGGCAAAATTCTTGATCACCTTCACGCCTTTGGCTTTAATTGAGGCACAAAACTCTGGTGTCTCGTGGCCATGCAACTGGAGGAAATCAAAAGATCGGGTCTTGATAATTCTTCCCGCCTCTGCGATTGTCGGATTTACCATCACTGCGACGGTGTAAGTTTCTTCATCTAAATAGCGAAAATGATCTACCACCGCTTCCAGATCCTCCACATGTCTCGGAGATTTGGGGTAAAAGATAAACCCCATGAAATCAGGTTTCAGTGCCGCAACTGCTTTAATATTTTCCGCTGACCGCATTCCACACACTTTCCACAACATCGCTCTTGTATTTTTTTATTTCAGTTTTGAATGTCCACAGATTAATGGAATTAATAGGATTAAATCAACCGATACAAATATCATAAATCTCATTAATCTATGGACAAAATAAACCCATTTAAAACTATTTCAAACCATCCATAAAATCCTGAATCGCTTTCGAAGGATCATCAGTCTTCATGAAATTCTCTCCTATCAAGAATCCATCAAATCCTGCCGCTTTCAACTCCTTCAGTTGCGCTACATCATGCAGACCACTCTCTGAAATCTTTACTGTTCCTTCCGGAAAGAAAGGCAACAGCTCCAGGCTTTGTCGGTAATCAGTTTTGAAGGTTTTAAGGTTTCTGTTATTGACGCCCACCACATCCATGTCTTCATTCTGATAAGATAACAATTCGTCCTTATCATGAACTTCCAAAAGGGTATTCAATCCCAAGGATTTTGCATAGCGCGCGAAACGATGACATTCTTCGACAGTCAATGCCGCAGCGATCAACAAAATAATGTCTGCGCCATAGGCTTTGGCTTCAAGTATCTGAAACTCATCTACGATGAACTCTTTTCGCAAAACAGGAATCTCAACCGCTGAACGCACCTGCTCCAAATCCGCCAATGTTCCACCGAAAAACTGTTCATCCGTCAAACAGGAAATCGCAGCAGCTCCCGCATTTTCATAACCTTTGGCGGTATCGAATGGCTTAGCTGTTCCATTGATCAATCCTTTGGAAGGCGATTGTCTTTTGAACTCAGAGATAATTCCGAAAGGATGTGATTTCAATGAATCCGCAAAAGAAGGACAAGTCCGTCCGAATAAAGGCATGGCACGCAATTGCTCCTCAGTGATTTGAGATTTGCGAGCGGCAACTTCCTTCTTTTTCTCTAATATGATTTTATCTAATATATTCATTATTGCTATAAATGAACCCAAAGATTTCACAGATGAACACAGATTTTTTTGTATTGATTCAAGCGTCCCGCTTGGATCAAGAAATTGGTTTTAGTTAGTCCAAGCGAGACGCTTGAACTAAGTTAATCTGTAAAATCTTTGGGTAAATCATCAAAATTTTTGAGACAACTCTACGAACGTTTTGAAGGATCTTAAAGCAGCACCGGACTCCAAAGACTCCTTCGCTTTTGCCATGGCCTCTTCCAGTGAAAGTTCAGGCTGAGCACATTGAATACTCACCCCAGCATTGGCCATCACTACCTGCGACTGGGCAGTAGTGCTTCGTCCTTCGAGAATATTCATAAATATTGTCGCCGCATCTTTGACGGAATTACCGCCATATAATGCTTCTGCAGGATGTTGCTCAAAACCAAGGTCCTGCGCCGTAAGAGTTTGCTCCCCCTGATTATTGATCAGTTTTACAGCGCCTGTCAGGGAAATTTCATCATAACCATCCAAGGCATGTAAAATGGTGAAATTCTTATCGGAGTTTTGGTACAGGTAACCATACAGGCGGGCAAGCCCAAGGTTGTAAACCCCATTCACCATATTTTTTGGCATCGACGGATTGGTCAATGGGCCGAGGATATTGAAGAAGGTTCTTACGCCCAATTCTTTTCTTACCGGCGCAACATTCGCCATCGCAGGGTGAAAAAGCGGCGCATGCAAAAAGCAAATTCCTGCCTTGTCCAATAGTTCTTCCAGTTTATCCTGCTCATTGGTGAACTTCACGCCTGCCTGCACCAATACATTCGATGATCCACTGACCGAGCTCACGGAGTTATTTCCATGCTTGGCCACAGCCTGACCCGCACCTGCCACGATAAAGGAACTCAATGTCGAAATGTTAAAGGTGTTCTTACCATCGCCACCTGTACCTACAATATCCACAGGATTATAGGCCGACAAGTCTACGGCATTACACATTTCCAACATCGCATCGCGGAAACCAGCCAATTCCTCCACGGTTATCGGACGCATCAGATAGACGGTCATGAAGGCGGCCATCTGGGAAGTATTGATATCACCTTTGGCGATCTGGGTCAGGATGTGTTTAGCCGTCTCCTGATCGAGTGCCTGATGATCAAAAAGTTTGTTGAGTATTGATTTCATGATAAAGGGTTTTCTTTTAAGTTGGTCCACAGATTACACAGATTTCCACAGATTTTATTTGGTTTAAATCTGCAAAGCACCCGATCTAATCAAATTTGGGCCATTTGTTTTTATTCTATATCCTCACACTAAATCAAAAAATAAAGAGTTCAAAAATTAAATATGAATCCTTTATCTGACTTATCACAAAAAGACGCATTAAAAAAATAATCTGCGTAATCTGTGTAATCTGTGGACAATAAAATAGCTATTTACAAATTGTGCGGATCAATTGACGCCTAACCAGTTTTTGATCATCGCCATGCCATTTTCGGTCAGGATAGACTCGGGGTGAAACTGCACGCCTTGCACATCGTATTTTTTGTGCTTGACAGCCATTACCCTGCCGTGGTCATCGACTGCGGTAACTTCGAGTTCCTCGCCAATGGTTTCTGGTCTAACGGTCCAGGAATGATAGCGACATACCTGAAATTTCTCTGGCAAGCCCTTAAAAATCCCTTCGGATTTGATTACCTGAATCGGGTGGTCAATACCATGATACACCTCAGCCATATTTTCAAGCTGAGCGCCATACACCTCGCTAATGGCCTGATGACCGAGGCATACGCCAAAAATACTTTTGGTAGCACCGTAAGTCTTGATGACCTCCAGCAACAAGCCCGCTTCTTCAGGAATCCCTGGTCCTGGACTTAAAAGGATTTTGTCGAATTTCCCAATTTCGTCCATACTGATTTGGTCGTTACGGTGAATTTCCATCTGATCACCAAATCCCAACTCACGAATCATGTGCACCAAGTTGTAGGTAAATGAATCGTAATTATCAAAAACTAATATCTTCATGATTTATTTGCGCTCTAAAGTGGTGATTATTTGGCAAGTTCTTCAGCGGCATTAATGGCTTTCCGCAGTGCTGCCAATTTATTGTTTACCTCCTGCAACTCGGACTCAGGAATGGATTTGGCGACACAGCCAGCCCCCGCCTGATAATATAACCTGTTGGCTTTAGACATAAAAGAACGGATCATGATGGCATGGTTGAAATCACCATTGAAGCCCATGAAGCCGATTGCTCCACCGTAGTATCCTCGGCGGTTGGGCTCGTATTTATTGATCAGTTGCATGGCCATATGCTTGGGAGCTCCAGAAAGTGTTCCTGCGGGAAAAGTATCGGCAGCCATTTGGTAGCCTTCGGTTTGAGAGGCCAATTCACCCGTTACTTTGGACACAAGGTGGATCACGTGGGAGTAGAACTGAATTTCCTTGAAGACTTCCACCTTGACTTTATCGCCGTGTCGGCTCATGTCATTGCGGGCCAAATCCACCAACATAATATGCTCGGAATTTTCTTTGGGATCGTCGAATAGTTTCTTAGCCAAAACAGCATCGCGTTCATCGTCGCCTGTTCGTCGGAAAGTCCCTGCAATCGGGAAAATCGTGGCTTGCTTGTCTTTTACCACCAATTGCGCTTCAGGGGAAGAACCGAAAATCTTGAAACTCCCGAAATCGAAAAAGAATAAATAAGGAGAAGGATTGATTGAGCGCAGGGCACGATAAACGTTGAAATCATCTCCCTGAAAGCCTGTTGAGAAACGGCGGCTCAACACCATCTGAAATACATCGCCGCGCATGCAGTGGCCTATTCCTTTCTTCACTACATCGACAAATTCTTCGTCGGTAAAGTTGGATTCTTCGTCGTCGTTGGCGCGAAAATGATAGGTGGGTAATGCCTGAGATCGTAAAATGGCAATCACATTTTCAAGCCCTCCTTCGCTGAACATGCCCTCAGGCTGATGTTCAAACACATAAAGATCATTATTGAAGTGGTTGATCGCCACCACATATCGGTACACCCGATAAATCATCTCTGGGGAATCATGACCCGAAGGCTCATTATCCGAAAAGTCCAAATCTTCATACAGCGTTACCGCATCGTAGGCCATATAGCCAAACAGCCCGTTGGTAATGAACTTCAGGTCCTTTTGTTCCTCCACATCAAAAGATGCCGAAAAAGATTTTAAGGCATTGATGGCCTCCCCTTTGTTTTTCACTTCCAGTGTTTGAGTCGGCAGGTTCGGGCGTTCGATAGTCGCTACGCCATCCTTGACTATAAACTCTGCCACAGGGTCAGAGCAGATATAGGAAAAGCTATTGTCATTGCCACGGTAATCCGAACTTTCGAGCAAGATACTTTCAGCAAATACATCCCTGAGCTTTAAATAGACACTTACGGGTGTTACGGTGTCGGCTAAAAGATGCCGGTATTGTGTATTTATTTTTATTCTTTCCATTGATTATTCCCAAAGGATCATTGAATGATGACTACGGTGTTTTTCTTTATCGGCCACTTGACAAACCTTTAAAAAATAAAAAAGGCTTACCGTTCGGATGAACAGCAAGCCTTTAAATATCGATTAGTATAGTTTGTGCTAAGCGAGAAAACTCAGGGCATTACGGGGCTGTTCATCTTTGTAATGTAAAGATGCCAATACCATGCATGAATATGTCCTGTTGTTGTTTTCATATATCGCTAAGGTATGTAATATTATCATAATTCAAAAAAATATCCTTAAAAAATAGTCTTCCCTGCCCATCAGTTTTACCACTCCCCTTGCTGAAAATTAAGGATCGCTAAATATCGCCTGCATTAACTGACTCACCAATAAGCCGATACCCAACCTGATGATCCTACTCTTCAGTGTGCAAAAAAAACGGTACCCCTAAAATAGAGGTACCGTCTTGTATATGGTCATAAGCGGGTTTAAGCCAAAGTCAGCTTAACCTTTTTTCTTGAAGGTCATTTTTACCTGATCGGCTTCGTTTTTAAGGATCAACTGTCCTTTCACGATTTCAAAGTGATTCACCTTGTAGAAGTTGTTCAAAAAGATCATTTCTTCCGGAGGTTGTGCCATCATGGTAGAAGGCCCCATCAAAAATTTGATCTCCGGTCCGTTGACTTCATATCCGCCAGACACCGAATTGAATGGTTTTACCTGAAAACGATTCTCCCCTTCAAAAAAATGTAGAGGCACTGGTGGGATTTCTTCCAACTTCTCAGTTTCTTGCCCTTTAAAATCAACCATCACCCATTCGCCTTTAAGCGCATTGGCATCTACGGTTACTGATTTTTTTCCCGCTGTACACGCAAACATGCATGCAAGCATGATTACCATTAAAAAGTTCTTCATCATTGAATTGTAATTAAATTTGACCCAAAATTATAAAAAATAAGGCTCCAAAACACCACAAGTATAGATTTTTATTCGGAGTGGTTATATTTTTAATCATAACACAATGATAATCTAATACCTATAATGCAAAAAATAATTCTCTGATTTCAGTGCCATTTTTATCGCACTGAAATCATATACTTCGTTTCCTAATGATTAATCAACACTTTAAAATACTGTTCCCCACCGCTTTGATTCTGCTGGCGTGCTGTTTCGGTTGTAAAAAACAAGCCGTCAAAACGGCATTACCTGAGACGCCTTTGCAGCATTTTACAGAAAATCACTGGACAGGATTTATACTGACCGATCCACAAACAGGCCATGTTTTAGACTCGCTGAATGCCGATCAATGGTTTACCCCTGCTTCCAACACCAAATTATTCACCTTCTTCGCCGCCGATTCCCTGCTTAACGATCGAGCTCCTTTATTCCGATACCATTGGCAAGGTGACAGCCTCGTGGTTCAGCCCACCGGTAATCCGACACTTTTCCATCCCGATTTTGAGGATACTCTATTACGTCAATTTTTACTGCTCGCCCCCAAGGAAGTATATATTGCCCCACGGGTTTTTGAAGATAAGGCTTGGGGTGCTGGTTGGACATGGGATGATTTTCATCTGTCTTATTGTCCCGAGCGTTCCCTAATGCCTGTGCATGGCAATGTGGTGAATTACCAATGGGACCCCTTCACGCTGAAGCCGCATTCTTCTACCAACTTTTTTAACCAAGTACCAAAATGGAGAAATTCGGGTAAGTGCATCGAGCGGGACATCAAGACCAATCAGGTGTATTATCATCCTGAGGCGTGCCCAATGACAGGAAAAACTGTTTCGGTGCCTTTTGCCACAGATCAACTGACCGTTAATATTCCATTGCTATCCTCCCTGAGTGGCAAAACATTCTTACCACTGATTCTCCCCTATCAGCTTCCCGAAGGCAAAAAGTGGGATGTGCTCGAAACTTTGCCCATGGATTCTCTTTACAAAAAAATGTTACAGGAATCTGATAATTTCTTTGCCGAGCAAATTCTATTGATGGCCTCAGGGAGCCTGTCGGACACGCTTAGCACGCAAAAAGTCATTCAGTGGGCCAAAAAAAATCAATGGATTCATGAAAATCCACGATGGGTGGACGGCTCAGGACTTTCCCGATACAATCAGTTTACGCCACGGCAATTTGTGAAATTACTGAACCGATTATATCAAGAAGGGAAGTTTGATCGCATGAAAGAAATCCTGCCTCATAATGGAGGGCATGGCACTTTGAAACACCTCTTGGAAAATGATGCCCCATTTATCTATGCCAAATCAGGAAGCATGTCAGGGATTTATTGCCTGAGTGGGTATGTGGTCTGCAACAGCGGGCGCGTGCTGTCGTTTTCGTGGTTGAATAATAATATTCATGGGAGTTATCATCCTGTGCGGAAGGCGATGTTTGAAAAGTTGAAGGAGGTTGCCGAGAACTATTGATAAATTGTCTATCGCGAAGGTTCTCTCTCGTGATAGACTCAATATACCATACATTCATTGTACGGACGTTGCACGCAACGTCCTTTTTTTGTGGAATGTTATTTTACCCCGATTTATTCCCCACGGGTTAGCACTCGAGGCTATTGAAAATGTACCTTCGGCACATCAAGATGTTAGATGTTAAGAATAACGTCTCTACAACAACCAGAAACTACCAAGCACACGCCACCTCTTTTCCATTAAACGCTACGCCCATCGCCAATATTTCGGGATGTCCTGCCTCGCTTAATTCGCTGTAATATTGCTTGGTTTTGATTTGTTCCAAAGCCATATCCGCTAACTCCTGAAGGCTTTCCTTAATGTCCTTGTTCTTCTTCTTGAATTCCAGTACCCATGCTTTCGGATTGCTATTGTCTTTTGGATAAATGATAATATCCGATCTGCCCAAGCCACTTTCACGGTTGGATTTAACATGATAATCACCGCTCAGATGTGCCATCAGTCCCAACATAAAAGCATGATAAATCTTCTCAGGGGATTCACCGAGATGATCGAAATCGAAAAAGCTGAAAGAGTTTAAAAAGAAGCGCTCCAAAAGGTCAGCGAAAGTCGCAGGTTCTTGTCTTAGGAATGAACCGATCAGCTGTCCCTGTCGGATATTGGTTGCTTCAAGATATTGCTCCAAAATACGCTCATACATCTGCTTAATTTCCAGATTCGGGATGCGTAATCGCTGTCTTCGACTTGGTGAATAACCATCGGTCGTCAGGTAGCCACTGAACAGTAAAAGTCCTAAAACCGTCGCTGATTTCCCTTTGTACAAATCTTCAAAAGTCATGGAGTCCTCCACATCAGCTTCGACGGTCTTTCCTTCCAAAAGGTCAAATAACAGGTCTTGGGTTGTTTTTTCCGCCTTCGGCAAAATCTCCTTGATCAAATCATTTGACGAAGTATTCACCCAATAAGGAATTAACCCATCCCGAAGGTTCCCCACAAAATTCAATATCGACCACGGATTATAAATTTTACTGCTTCCTCCAAAGGAATAACCATTGTACCACTCCGCCACATCCTCCGATTGCTCTTGACAACTGGCATCGATCAGCAACTGATCGACCTCGGCCTGCGTCAGACCAAAACAATCTGAAAACTGATGATTCAGAATCGAATAGGTCTTAATATTATTCAATCCTGAAAAGATGTTTTCCTTTGATACCCGAAGAATCCCTGTAATGATTCCTTTGGTCAAATTGGGGTTATCCTTGAAGCCCGCCGAAAGGAAATTGCGCATGAATTCCAGCATTTCAGGTAAGTAGCCGTGGGTGAAAGCCGAATGAATGGGTGCGTCGTATTCGTCAATCAGAATGACAGGAGCCACTCCATGATGTCTATATAAAATATTACTGAACTCTCGTAAAAAATTTTCTAAGCCACCGGCATTAATTGTTCCATTAACAATAGACTTAAGATAATCTATATCAAACTCATCCAACTGATCTGAGTTCAAAAGAAATCTGAATTGATTCCTAATGGTAGTCGATAATAAAAAGAGTAACTTTTGTCTAAAAACCTCGGATGAAGAAGTTGTTAACTCTTTTAGCGACAAAAAAATCACAGGATACTTCCCCTGATGTTCCCATGCTTTGGACTCCTCAATCGCAAGACCTTTAAACAACTTTCGATTTTCTTCCGCCTGATCCACATCAAAAAAGTGCTTCAGCATGCTCATGTTGAGGGTCTTTCCGAATCGGCGCGGACGGGGAAAAAGGGATACTTTCGCCTGATTATTGGTCATTAACTCTTCGATCATCGCCGTCTTGTCGATATAACAAGCCTGTTGTTCGATGAGCTCTTTGAAGTCTGATGAACCGATAAGGATGTGTTTCTTCATGATGCTGATTTGTACTTTTGATGCAATATAGGGATTTTTTGGGTTTGATGAATGATTGCATTGTGTGGAGGTTAAACGCCATGGCGGATTTATTATCAGCTCCTGCCTCACAAAATGACTACTAAAATGTTATCAAAAGAAAAACTTCTCATGGCTAAGCATACATTTCTGATTTTCGCAGTATTTGGATTAGTGATTCCTTTTGAATCGCTGATTCGATTTTTCATGGATAAAGGCTTTGATATTGGTCTGCTGTTCATGGAAGTATTTGAACAGCCTTCCTCCACTTATTTTGCCTGGGATTCGATCATTTCGGCGATGGCCTGTTTGGCTTTTGTGATTTTGGAGGGGCGACGAAAGGATATGAAAAATCTTTGGGCTCCGATGTTGGCTTGCTTTATTGTTGGGGCATCCTTCGCCTTGCCACTGTTTTTATATATGAGGGAGGTGAAAATCGAGACGGAGTTCGCCTGAAACAACGTAATAATCGGGATGTATTATGAGTGATAATCTCAGATAGCAAGTGAGCACTTTGGTGGTATGCTACACATTAGGGCAAAAAAAGACAGCGAAAGGATTGTGCTCCCGCTGTCTTTTCACTGTTATTTCTGATTAATTATTTGTGGTATTGGGGTGCGTCTGGGTTAAAGAAATCATTGTAAGTATTGAAGAACTCATGACCCAGAAGGTCTGGCAAAGCCGCCAATCCCATTAACATACAGCCGAAATCTACCCCTTCAATTCGGTCTGCCTTCCACGAAGGGTCAGCATAAGAATATTTCCAAAGCACAAACTCTTTTCCTGTTGTAATGCCTTCTTGCTTAGGTAAGGTCATCTGCCCAATTTTTCGCTGATCATGTAACATCGCCAGCAAATCCGTTTCCACTTCTTGAGGCATTGCTGGTGAGTATCCTGCCAATGCTGATGGCGCCACATTCAACCCACGATTGTGGTCTTTGTTAGTTCCAATATTTTCTGCCAAACAAATTTTATCGACCATATAACCTTGTCCGATTTTCCCGTTGCGGTTATACAAGCCAGTACCTGCGGTAGTACCCCACTCATAATCTTTCCATCCTTTTTCCGCGCGCTGAGGGTGTTCCTGCCACCACGCACGATCTGCCATTGCTGCATTTTTCAGCTTTTGGATATATACAGGATCGTTAGAAAATGAATGTACAAACAGGTAATTGAACATGAAGGTAAAGTTCGACGTGAACTCATTCATAAATGCCAAATCTGTATTTACAGGGATTTTCTCCCCTGATTTGGTTACATAATCCACTGCAGGCAATTTGGACGGATTCCCATAATGACCGTTCCAGTTTTGATGTGCTTTACCATCCAACACAGATTCCTGCGACTTGGCAAAGTAGGCCACCATCATGTATTCATTGTAAGGTGAAGTGTACATGTTCAGCGGGCTGCCGTCTTCGTTCATCTTCAGGCAGATTTTTCCCGTTTTTACATCGCCTACAAAAAGAGACTCATCCACCTCATTATAAAGCTGATCGGCCAATCGCGCAATGGTTTCATTTTTATGGAAATACCTTTTGGCAAACAATGCGCCACCAAGCATAATGTTGGTATCTATCGGGCTGTAATCATCCCCTTTGGCAGCACCTGTTTCTAAATCAAAAAAGTGGATGTAACACCCTTTTGGAGTGCGCGCAATCCCCTGTTGATTTTCGTCGCCAAGCACCGAATTCAGGGTTTGAATAATTTTTTGCTCGGCATCTGGTGCCCATCCCATTTGGTTGGCAATACAGAGTGAAACCAGTCCCATACCGATACTGGCCGTAGAGCCATGGTCACAAACATCTTTTGTTCCGACATAATCGCGGTAGAAACCTTTTTCAGTACGCATTAAATCATAAACCTTACAGGTATTATGCAGCAATTCTTCCAAGGCTTTTTTGTCGCGTTTTTTTGCAGGATGCGCCATCGCCATACTTGCGGCCATGCACAGCATCAATACAAATGCACTGGTTTTCTTCAACATCATCATTTATTCAAAAGTATTTAAACAAAAACCCGCCGCTATCAACGACGGGTTTCCAAGGTGTTAATATGTACTACAAAGATGTATTATTCATAGTAAAATGTTTTATGATTTGACGCATCATTTGAGGAATTCCCTACCCAAAGGTTGAATTTTCCTGCTTCTGCCTCCCGTTTTAAATCTGCGGTTAGAATCTTAATGGATTCCTCATTTAAAGTAAATGAAACCCTTTTTTGTTCTCCTTTTTTGAGCATGATCTTCTGAAAACCTTTCAGCGATTTTACAGGCTGCGTAACAGAGGCGGCAATATCCTGAATGTAAAGCTGAACGATTTCCTCGCCGTCATAATCCCCAGTATTTTTCACCTCCACCGATACTTGAATTTCACCACCAACACTGAATTTCTCACTGCTTAAACTCAAATTACTGTATTTAAAGGTGGTGTAACTCAGGCCGTAGCCAAACGGATACAAAGGACTGTTTTCCACATCAAGATAGGATGATTTGTAGTCCATCCTATTTTTAGGATCCAATGGTCGGCCAGTATTTTTGTGGTTATAATAGATCGGTAATTGCCCTACATTTCTTGGGAATGACATCGTTAATTTTGCCGAAGGATTATAATCTCCAGAAATAATATCAGCAATTGCGGTTCCTGCAGCCTCCCCAGGGTACCAAGCTTCCACGATCGCATCGAGATGCTCATCTTCCCAGGAAAGGTTCAGCGGTCTGCCGTTGAGCAACACCAAAACAATCGGCTTATCAGTGGCTTTCAAGGCTTTGAGCAGTGCTTGCTGAGGTTCAGGCAACTTAATATTTGTGCGACTTGCCGCCTCACCAGACCAGTTAAAGTCCTCCCCCATAGCCACCAGCACCATATCACTTTCCATTGCCAGGTTCACGGCGGCTTTAAATCCCTGCTCTGCTTCTTCATTCAACAGGTCGCAACCTTTGGCGTAAGTAAATTTCACCCCTGAGCCTTGGTATTCATCCTGCAACCCTTTGAAGATCGATACACTTTTGCTGCGGTCGCCACGAATCGCCCATTCGCCGTTCAGGCTATTCTGCTCTTTGATCATCGGACCAATCAAAGCCACTTTTTTCTGCTGATTTTTCTTCAGCGGTAAAATCTGATCTTTATTTTTCAGCAAAACAATCGATCGGTGCGCCCCATCGAGTGCGGCTTTTTTATGTGATTCATGACCGATCCATTTCTTTTCCCTTTTGGTATCCATATACAAATAAGGGTCGTCGAAAAGGCCAAGCATAAATTTCAGTTCAAGAATACGCGCCGTCGCCACATCGAGCATTTTTTCACTGATCCGACCTTCTTTCAGCAAAGATGACAAGTGCTGAATGTAAGCAGCACCGTTCATATCCATATCGATTCCTGCAAGCAACGCACGCTCAGAAGCATGTTTAAGGTCCTCGGCATAACCATGTGGAATAAGCTCGTTGATGGCGGTATAGTCGGTTACGACCATTCCCGAAAAACCCCATTCTTCCCTAAGCACGTGCTTGTACAAAAACTGGCTTCCCGTGCTCGGCACTCCAGAAATTTCATTGAAAGAAGTCATGAAAGTCGCCACGCCAGCATCAATACAGGCCTCAAAAGGAGGGAAATAGGTTTCCCTGAGGGTGTGCTCACTCACATCTACCGTATTGTAATCCCTGCCAGCTTCTGCGGCACCATAAGCGGCAAAGTGCTTGGCACATGCCAAAAGGGTATGTTCTTTTTTAAAATCCTCAATCGAACTGACCCCCTGAAATCCCTTAACCCTCGCTTTGGCCACAAGGCTGCCAAAGTATACATCTTCGCCAGCACCTTCCATCACGCGTCCCCATCGGGCATCGCGTGCAATATCCACCATAGGCGCAAAAGTCCAGCTAATTCCTGCGGAAGTCGCCTCCACGGCAGCAATTCTCGCACTCTGTTCCATCAGTTCCAAATCCCAGGAGCATGATTCCGCAAGCGGGATGGGAAAGATGGTTTCATAACCGTGAATGACATCGGCAGCAAAAAGAATGGGAATCTTCAGACGGGACTTTTCCATGGCATTCTTTTGCAACTTCTTGAGTCCTTCAGCCCCAAAAACATTGAACATCGAACCCACCATGCCCTTGTCGAGGTACTCCTGAAATTGTGCGTCAATGGTTGGTCCCGTAACCGCTCCCTGCCCCGCGAACTGGGTCATCTGCCCAATTTTTTCTTCAGGGGTCATTTGGCTGAGGAGCTCATTGACCTGCTTAATAATTTTAGGGTCTTTGCTGAAGCTTTCCCAGTCGGGTGTAGATGCCCCCTGGCCAAAGCTGAGCGTACAGCTGATACCGATCAGGCACCAACTGCACGCCACAATTTTCAAAAAAAATCGCATGATTAATAATTTTCGGATTGTTCCAAAACGCCATTCGTACGGTCGATATCCACCTGCGGAATCGGCAAAATCTTATGCTTCTGCGGATCAAAATTCGTTTTTCCATGCAGGTCCATTTTTTGCTTTGCATAGCCTGGCACTACCTGATCCATACGGATCAAATCGAAATAGCGAATCCCTTCCATCCCGAACTCTACCTGACGTTCCTGCCAGATTTTTTCACGAAGCCCCGCTTTGTCTGTATCCGTAACATCGGGAAGTAAAGTCGCATCGCCTCCACGGGCGCGGGCACGTACCATATTGAGGTACTTCAGGGCATCGCCGCTGTTTCCAGCATCGTTGGCACATTCAGCGGCCATCAAAAGAATATCAGCATATCGGAGGTGGTATAGGTGTCCGCCACCATTGTCCACACTGTTCACAATTTCACTTTCGGCACGGTAAGCCTTCTGATTGTAGGCCTTGATCCCATCAACATCTGGCACCGTAAAGCCATCACGCGTAGTTTCTCCAGCCCGAAGGAAGGTAGCCTCTTCGCGTGGATCTCCCATTTCATAGGCATCATCCAGGGCTGCCGATGGAATGTTGAATCCCCATCCACGATTCAAATCGCCACGCACACCCTGTACCTGGTTGTATTGCGAACCCACACCACCTTCTGCGGTAGCGGTAGCAAACATCTCAAAAAGCACTTCTTTACTGCCATGACCCGCAGGCGTAAATAATGCTGCGTAATCGTTGAAAAGCTCATACTCGCCACTGTTGATCACCGCCTCAAACAATGTAAGTGCTTTGGCATATTCCTGACGGTACAAATAAACTTTTCCAAGCATCCCCTGCGCGGCACCTTTGGTAACTCTGCCAAGATCCTCTGGGCTTAATTCACTGCGCAAAGGCAGATTGTCAATTGCTTTTTCAAGGTCGTCAATCACCTGAGCGTACACCTCTTCGGCATCATTTTTAGGCACGGCAAATTCCGAGTCGTCAGGGATGCTGATTCTGATCGGCACATCGCCAAAAGATTTCACCAAATTAAAATGAAAGAATCCTCTGAGGAACCACATTTCACCTTTAAATCGGTTTTTAATGGCATCGTCCATGGCAACCGCATCAATATTGGACAATACCTGATTGGCCCTGTTGATGCCGAAATAATTCCCCGACCACCAGCCGAAAATCTCGGGATTACTGGTGGTGAAGGTAAAATCATCCATTTCTTTTTGCGTGGCGCCGTCACTTGCGGTACTGCCTTTGTCGGCATCGTCGGAAATGATGCTGTTACAGCCCAAAAAAGGGAAAGCGGAAAGCTCCCAGCGCAAAAGAGTGTTGTAGGTGGCAAAAACTGCCCTTTCGACATTTTCTTCAGAAGTAAAGAAAGTATCAGGGGATTGTCGCCCCTGCGGGACCTTGTCCAAAAAGTCATCACAGGCCGAGAAGAGCATCAGGAAGCTCAGCGCCCATAAAATTTTGGTATTAAATATATCGTTGGTTTTCATAATGGTTAAGGCTTAAAAGGTGATATCAACGCCCATAGTATAAACAGATGGCACTGGATAAGTACCGAGGTCTATGCCTGTTGCGATAGGGTTTGAACTGATAATTTCAGGATTGAAACCGCTGTAATCCGTGAAGGTTACCAGGTTGGTTCCCGAAGCGTAGATTCTCAGTTTCTTGATAAACACACGCTCGGTGAGCTCGGAATTGAAAGTGTAACCTACCGTAACGTTGTTCAGTCGGAAGAAAGAGCCATCTTCCACAAATCGGTCGGAAACGTTGAAACTCGCCCCACTGTTTTCTACCAATGGCTCGGTTGTCGAAGTCCCTGGACCTGTCCAGCGGTTTAGGAAAGAGCTTTCAAAGTTGACCAAATCGGGACGAACCTGTTTTTTACCATTATAAATATCGTTACCTGCTTGCCCTGCCCAGTCCATCGAGAAATCAAGTCCCTTATAGCCAAATCCGAGGGTCAGTCCGAAAATCATACTTGGTGTTGGGTTACCGATAATCACACGGTCAGCATCATCAATTACATTGTTATTATCCTGATCGCGAAATCTTAAATCTCCAATTTTAGCATTGGGTGCCTGAGGGAAATTCGCCAGGTCATCAGCATCCTGATTTACGCCTATTACCTCATAGCCATAAAACGAACCAATTGCATCACCCACCCGTGTAATGGAAGCCTGGTAGCCACCGAAATTCAGCGGACCATTAATAATCGGAATAGCGGTTCCGAGTTGGTTGACCTTGTTATTCACTGTAGAGAATGTTGCGCCAGCGCGATAGTTGAAATCCCCTTTGCTGTCTTCCCAGTTAATTGAAAGGTCGATCCCTTTATTCTCCACTTCGCCAAGGTTCACCGTTTGCTGTGCATCAAAGCCCGCATTGGAAGGTACTGGAATATTGACCAGCAAATCTCTTGAGGTACGTCCGTAGTAATCAAATTCGGTGGTCAGACGCTGCTGAAGAAATCCGATTTCAAAACCGACATTATATTGCTCTACGGTTTCCCAAACGAGGTTAGGATTGGCGAGGTCGATGGCAGTGGCTCCTGGGCGTCTGTTTGCAGGAGTA
Organism: uncultured Persicobacter sp.; assembly: GCA_947498325.1. Classification (GTDB taxonomy): domain Bacteria; phylum Bacteroidota; class Bacteroidia; order Cytophagales; family Cyclobacteriaceae; genus Persicobacter; species Persicobacter psychrovividus. The sequence continues at coordinate 61,663 of CANMKE010000019.1, read as the reverse complement.
CCCGTGCTGTAGTCAAAGCCCGTGGAGATGGTGGCCTGCGAGGCATAATCACCAATTTTATCATTACCAATCTGACCGTAGGAACCTCTCAGTTTAAAATTTGAAACAAAGCTGATATTATCTTTCCAGAAAGACTCCTCGGAAACCCGCCAACCCAAAGCCACCGAAGGGAAAGCTGCAAATCGGTTATTTGTACCGAAACGGGAAGAGCCATCCACCCGCAAAGAGGCGGTCAGCAAATAGCGATCAAGCAAGGTGTAATTGGCACGCCCCAGGTACGAAAACAAAGACGATTCCGAGGCATTGTTGCTGTTGGTTTGACCATCCAGATCACCAGCATCAAGGTACCACAAATCTTCTGAACCACTTGGCACATTCAGTCGGCCACCCGTAAGAGATTCCGAGCGGAAATTCTGAACCGTTACCCCAACAACAGCACTTAACTGGTGCTTTTCATTGAACTCCTTATAATAAGAAAGGGTGTTTTCCCACAGGTAGGAAGTAAAAATATTATTGCTGACCGTTAATCTTGAAGCCAGATTTTGCTGCGTAGGAGAGACAAAATACTGAGGCACAAAATTCCTGTTGGTACTTCCATTGATTTCCCAACCTACATTGGTTTTCAGTCGGAAATCCTTGGCGATAGTGGCCTCTGCAAAAACGGTTCCTACCGTCCAAAGGCGACGGGTGCGATTATTTGACTCGTAAAAAAGCTGTGCCGCAGGGTTGGCCACATTCGTAGAAGAGGCCTTAAATGAACCATCTGGATTGGTGGGTACATCTGTTGGCGCCATCATGTAAGCATTCTGTACTACATTTCCTGGCGCAAGATCCTCGGTAATGTAACTGAACTGAATATTGTGACCGACTTTAAACCAGTCAGCCATCTGGTAGGTGTTATTGATTCTCAGGGCAATTCGATCGTAAGAAGAATTCTTCACCACACCATCCTGCTTGAAATAACTTAAACTGACATTATACAGCGTATTGTCGTTACCACCACTGAAAGTCAATTGGTGATTCTGAATAGGTGCCACCTGAAAAATTTCATCGAACCAATCAGTATCCGCTACATTGTTCACATCAGGAAAAGGTAAATCTGTACCGCCATTATTGGTCGTCAGCTCATTGGCAAGGGTGGCATACTGGCTACCATTCACCATATCGATACGGCGCTGAACGTTCTGAATACCAGCATAGCCACTGTAATTGACCGTATTGCTGCCTTTTTTTCCTTCTTTAGTCGTGATGATGATAACCCCATTTGCTCCTCGCGAACCATAAATTGCCGTTGCCGAAGCATCTTTCAGTACCTGCATAGACTTGATGTCCTGGGCAGAGAGATAACTGATATCATCCAACAACATCCCATCCACAACATACAATGGGTTGGCATTTCCTGTTGTACCGACCCCGCGAATCCTAATAACGGGTGCTGTACCTGGCTGCCCCTGCTGAACAACCTGAACCCCCGAAACTTTCCCCTGCAGGGCGTCTGTTGGGTTGGCTGAAGGCACTGATTTCAGGTTCTCACTATCAATGGTGGCAATGGATCCTGTCAGGTCTTTTTTCTTCTGAACACCATAACCAACCACGACAAGTTCGTCAAGTTGCTGCACATTTTCTTCCAGTTCAACCTTAAAAGTCGTTTGGTTGCCAATTGTAATAATGGCGGGCTTGTAGCCTACATAGGAAACTTCAAGCGTCTGATCTCCCTCTTCGAGCTGAAGGCTGAAATTTCCTTCCACATCGGTAACCGTTCCTCGGGTTGTTCCTTGTACGACCACCGAAGCGCCGATAACAGCCTCCTGGTCAGTTTGAGAAATCACCACTCCCGAAATGGTGGTGCCTTCTTGGGCGAAGGCCTGCTGCCAGCTGCAAATCTGAAGCAGGACGACCAACAGCAGCCATCGGGCATTGTGCAGCTTGAAACCTGTAAAGTAGTTCATAGTAGTAGGTTTTGTATAAAATGATAATTTGCCAACGCTTGGTAAAGCTTCTAATAAACTAATGACCAAACCAAACGCTGAATGTTTGAATAGGGCAAATGTAAATAGAATCATATTATTATCCGTTAAATCATAAACAAAAATGATAAAAAACTATATACAACTGCTTATGTATCACACCTCCTTTTATTACAACAACTTATCCTCAATTTTCACCTATTTAAAACCAGATTTAGCCATTCAATCGTTTGATCGATATTAAATAATATCAATTCAAACCACCCCCATTAAATCCTATGCTGTTCCCCTAAGATATAATAACCATAAGACCGTTCCCCTTACATCAGCCTCCTCCCATTTAAAGGTTGATAACAGAAGCAAACCATACTTCACGAGCATCATGATTTTCCCGATTCATTGCCTTATGCTGATTATATATTATATTTGCGCCCTATGAAAAAAGAGGTCAAACTGCCCGAAATAAAATTGGCAGAATATACATACGAGCTAAATGATGAACGCATTGCCAAGTACCCACTTGCCGAGCGTGATGCTTCCAAACTATTGTACTATCAGCAAGGAAAAATTGAAAACTTGCGGTTCCCTGATATTGAGCAGGTCATCCCTGCTGATTCAGTCCTTTTTTTCAATAACACCAAGGTGATTCCTGCACGGATTTTTTTCAGAAAAGATACTGGTGCTAAAATTGAAGTTTTCCTGCTGAACCCAATAACACCAAGCCCCGTGATTTCTCAGGCCATGGATGCCAAAGGAGAAACCGTGTGGGCTGCAATGGTGGGCAATGCCAAAAAACTGAAAGACGGGCAGGTACTGAACCGCGAGATGACGGTGGAAGGCCAGGAGGTGCACCTCAAAGCCGAGATCATCAGTCGATCACCTTTTCAGGTAAAATTTGAATGGACACCTTCGGATATTCCTTTTGTGGCTATCGTGGAAGAGGCGGGAACGGTTCCGCTGCCTCCTTATATGAATCGGGAGGCTGAAGATGAAGACAAGCCCCGCTATCAGACGGTTTTCAGTAAAAATGAAGGCGCTGTGGCAGCACCAACTTCAGGCTTACACTTTACGGACAAAATCCTTGAACGACTTGATGCCAAAAATATTGATCGTCAGGAACTGACATTGCATGTGAGTGCGGGAACTTTTCAGCCTGTAAAAGAGGAAAATGCAGTGAACCACCCGATGCACGAGGAGCAGATCATTATTCACCGACATAATGTGGAGGCCATTATCGAGCGTCAGGGAAATATTTACTGTGTCGGGACGACCTCCATGCGGACACTCGAAAGCCTGTACTGGTTTGGGGTAAAACTGATTGAAGATCCACAGGCAGATTTCTTTGTTGAGAAGCTGCGCCCTTACCAATATTCCGTGGAGGAATTGCCTTCGGTAAAAGCAGCTATGACCGCCGTATTGCAGAGAATGGATGCCGACAAGGCCGACCATTTGCAGGGAAGCACAGAAATTTTCATCTTCCCCTCCTATCCTTTCCAGATTATTGATGGCATCATCACCAATTTCCATCAGCCAGGCTCGACCCTCATTATGCTTGTGGCGGCCTTCATTGGCGAAGACTGGAAGAAGGTATATCAGAATGCCCTTGACAAAGATTACCGATTCCTCAGTTACGGAGACGCCTCTTTCTTACTTCGGAAAAAGTAACCATAAAAAAAACAGCACAACCTTATCAGTTGTGCTGTTTTCATTTATTGACCAACCATTTACCCGATCATTAACTACTGTTAATATACCAAGTCAAAATGGTTGACAACGCGACTTCAGATTATCCTTTAGCCTGCTCACCTTCTACTTTGACGCCGTTTCCGTAGTGTCTTACATTCAAGCCACCAGTACCGATCACGTTTCCGAATTTATCCAGAATTTCTGCTTCACTCTTATAGCTTGTTCCTTTTCCCCAGCCAACATTCACTTTGCCATTTTCGCCTTCGCCAAATTGCAACAGGTAATTGATGCCGAATCCTTTACCGCCTTTTACAGACTGCACAGCGATATCAACATACTTCCCTGCCAATTTCCCTGCAGAGTGGCGATCTTCAGTCTTTACCCAGCCATTTTTATGGCTTCCAAAATAAGTATCAATGTTACCACTTTCACTCATTCCCTGAATGATGTAAGCATCCATACTTGGTACATAATCAAGATTGATCAAAGAAATCAGACGATCTCCTTTAGTTCCTACAAACCTTTTTCCTGAATTAAACCAAGGCTTGCCATAGAACTCACGCAAACCGTTAGTTACAACATATTTGGTCCCATTTTTTGGGAATAAATAAGCATATACCCCTTCAAATTTTTCACCAGCATCTACCTGATTGAAAGCGGAAGCCAAAAATTCACCCCAGGCATTGCTTGCAGATTGTTTGTCAGGCAATTGTGTCCAAGCTCTCTGCTTGCCCACAAAAGTCAAAACTTTACCACTGGCATTTTTTCCACTGATCACCCAATAGCCTGCAGAGTGTACATAATCCAAATCAAGAAACTCCACTAAGCAGTCCGCACCGCTTCCCACATAGCTTTTTCCTGAATTGTAGCGCGGCTTTCCTCCAAACTGATAACCGCCATTTACGGCAACTTTACCATTGTGCATAAAAGCATAAAGAAAATCTCCAGACTCATCATCATATGAAGTCGCCAGGTAATCTCCCCAAATAGCATTTTTGGCATATTTATCCTGAAGGCGTGTCCAGCCGTTCACTCGATCACCAAAAAATACCGACAAATCACCGTTGGCATCTTCTCCAACGATTGAATAATAATCGCCTGCCGCTACATAATTAATGTCATAGGCAGTTTGAAGGGAAGGCATTCCCTCCTCCATCGTTCTCAATTCTGAATCCTGGGTTGTGGCGGTAAGCTCTGTTGCTGGTTGAATGGCCTCCTGACAGCTTGCCATACACATTGCAATAACTGCCCCATAGGCAACAGGTAACATTTTTCTAAAAATCATACGATTAGGTTGTTTATGTTGTTTTTTCAAAAATAATGAAATAAAAAACAATAAAACTCACATTTACCCCACCTTACTTACACGTGCAGGAACGCCAAAAAATGACGAAAATGAACTTATCTAATTTAAAATATCCTTTTTGCAGTATATATATAGCGGATAATTTTTTATTGGGTCTTAAACAAAAATACGTTTTTAATCAATAAATGATGAAAACCTTACACCAAAAGCACTTAAATTAGGCTAAATTTTCTGAATTTATTTATCAGAATTTTCACATTTAATTCAAATTCACAGGATTTTCTCCCATTTTACTGGGAGATCAGATGATAATAGGATGGAAACCGACAAAGCTAAGGTGTTTGCAGGCAGCGGTAAGTCCGCTTATTGTATCGTATATTGAATTAAATCAGGGTATTTTCTCCAAATTTTAGTTATGTTTGAGAAAAGACGATCACAAAAAAATAATAACGATATGGGTATTTTTGATTTCTTCAAGAAGAAGGACAACACCCCTGATTATGACCCCTCCAATATTCAGGTCACCGACTTACAGGTTGGTTTTATGTTTGATTATGATTTAAAGACCTGGGAAATTGTGCAAGGCTGGGAGTACGACTGGGGCAGTGAATATTTCACCAAAGAATTCAAAATTTTTGATGGTACCGATTCCCTCTATCTCCATGTGGACGCCAATGATGGGCTCGATTTAAGTATCAGCAGATCCGTAAAAATCCGAACACTCGATGAGGATCTGCCTGACTATATTGTGCAACATAAAACAGGCCCCAATAAAATCGTTTTTGAAGGCGATACTTATTTCCTCGATACCGATTCCGCAGGATACAGTAAAGACATGGCCGTGGAGGACAAATATGATGATGCCTGGGCGGAATTCATTGAGTGGGAATATTACACCAAAGACGAGCAAAAACTTATAGCTGTTAGCCAATGGGATGAGCGGGAATTTGAAGCTTCCGTTGGGCGACCTGTGAAACCATTTGAAATTTCGAACATACTGCCAAAAACGAATGACTAACTTTTTCAACCGACCAATATCTTTTTTGCTATGCGCCCTGGCAATGGTGCTGCTCAGCGCCTGCGGCAGTTCGCACCGTTACAAAACACCTCTGGACGAACTGGTCAAACGACTTGACAAATACCCCAACTTCACCATCATTTTATATGATATGGATGCGGACGGGACTTTTTTCACGACTTATAAACAGCAGTATAAAGTCGTGATTGAGGAAGATGGCGTACCCAAATCAGAGATCACCCCTTGGGCCGAAGTTTCTCAACGCACTTTCCACCAGTATGAAGATGCTATGGGAATGGAAATTGCCGCCAAAAAAGAAGGGAAACTCAATAAATCCGTTGTGCCAGCAGGCTACTCCAATTATGTGGGTAATTCACAATACGGGCATTGGGTAGACCGTGGAGGCAGCAGCTTCTGGGAATTTTACGGGCGATACGCTTTCATGAGCTCGATGTTCAACCTGATGTCCCACCCAATCCGCCGATCCTATTACAACGATTATTACAGTAATTACCGCAGCAGAGGTCGGGATTATTACGGACCCGTGAACCCCTCCTCAGGACGAAGTTATTACGGCACTTATGCCGATAAAAATACCCGCTCAAATTCAAAATGGTCGAAAAGCAGTGCTTTTAAGTCCAGGGTACAAAGCCGTAGCAGCCGAAGCTCTTCACGCAGCAGTAAAAGTTCTGGCTGGGGAAGTCGTAGCCGCAGCAGTTCCTCTTCTTCTTACAGAAGCCGAGGTGGTGGATTCGGAAAGTAGTTTTAAATTTTGACATAATACGGGCATCAAGACTATCGCGAGAGTCGCTCTCGTGATAGCTGATGAAGATCCCGTAAAGGCGTAATTAATTACATCTCACCAATTACATTTTTAGTTCAAGCGCCTTGCCTGCACTAAAATTTAAGTACCAAATCCTGATCCATGCGAACCGCTTGAACCAGGAGAAAATTGTAAAGCGTTGCATGCAACGCCCCTATAAAATATCAGATCATTGACCTAAAAAAGAACATCATGCTTATAGAAATTGGACAGAGCCTATTGCTCACTATCGCTTATCTGTTCAGCTGTTTCCTGCTTTTTTTTATCGGGAAAATAGTTTATCAACTCCTCAATCCTTCCATCAAGGTCAATGAGGAGCTGGTCATTAAAGACAACCTTGCTTTTGCCCTTTCCAATACGGGCTATTATATTGGCTTATTACTGGCCATTGCTGGCGCCATGACGGGCGATTCCCTTGGCTTAGTGGCCGACTTACTGAGTGTTCTCCTTTACGGAATCATCGGTATTATTTTACTGAATATCTCCTTGCTGATTGCCGACAAGCTGATCCTGCGAAAGTTTAAAATACGTGCTGAAATTTGCGACAAACAAAATGCTGGAGTCGGACTCGTTGAAGGTGCAACGGCTACAGGAAGCGGATTGATTATTTATGCAGGACTATACACAGGTTATGGCATTCCTTCAGCCATAGGCTTCTGGCTGTTCGGGCAGGTGATTTTCATCATCACAGGCTTGGTTTACAACGCCATCCTCCCCTACGACACTGACGAACATTTGGCCAAGAGCAATGTTGCCGTAGGCATCGGAAAAGCAGGCGCTTTAATCGGAATTGCCAATGTTTTGCGTGCCGCAATTATGCACCCTTTTGAAGGTTGGGAAACCGCGGCAATCATCATTTCTTACGAAGTGATTCTCGGCCTGCTATTCCTGCCATTATGCCGATTAGTCACCGACAAAATTCTACTGCCTGGCCAAAACCTTACCGACGAAATCATCAATCAGGAACAGCCAAATATTGGGGCAGCAATCATAGAAGCCTTTGCCTATATTGGTGGTTCAGTGTTGATTACTTTGGCGATTTGATGATTTAAAGAATGAAATAACGATGAAATATCGTCCACAGATTATTTATTATAAGATGAAATGTGTTTGAAATTGATCTTCTTTAACCATAAATGATATTGAAGCCTCTTGAGTAGTTATCGAGAGGCTTTTTTATGGATCCAACTATCTAAATCCTGAATAATCTTTCAAGGTGTAGTTTATATTATTATATTAATAAAAATAATACTTTTAAGTAGAAAATCTATTTACATCGAGGGAAATAGGTTTATATCATAACAACTACCTTTAGAAAACCCATATAATGCAAAACCTTGAAAATTATAGGAAAGAAAAATTGACAATCGATTTGGTATGGGCTAATGTGTTCGGAGTCTTAATATTAATCCCAATATTGTTAATTTTTGGATTACCCTATTATTTCATTTGGCAACCAGCTACAGATTTCCAACAGCAAATTGATAATCTTGAACTCCAAGGACTTGGCATCGATTCGTTGTTGATTTTCGGGACTTTAATTTTAGGGATTGTTTTGCACGAATTAATTCACGGCATCACTTGGGCTAAATTCGCAAAGGACGGATTTAAGTCCATTAAATTTGGAATACTTTGGAAGATGCTCACCCCTTATTGTCATTGTAAAGAAGCTTTAAATGTCAAGCATTACATTATTGGCGCCATAACACCAGCTGTCATCTTAGGGGTTATGCCTTCTTTATTTGCCATTATGATCGGAAATGTGTGGCTTTTATTCTTTGGCATATTTTTCACGATGGCCGCTGGAGGCGATTTTTTAGTCATCAATTTGATTAGAAAGGAAAATAGTGCTGATTTTGTCCAAGACCATCCCTCAGAGGCAGGTTGTTATATTTATCGAAAGATGGAATAAAAGTTAGCTTATCACACAATCATTCTCACATCACAATTAAACTCAATTCACTATTGAAACAACAACAATAATTAACCTATACAATTACAATGAAATTTTTCAAACTCGCTTTTCTAATAACACTAACCTCATGTTTAAGCCCCTTCGCACCAGATCAATCTATCCAAAAACTTCAATCGACATTCAATGATTTGAAGTTTAAAGAAGCGGTAATATTATCTGACTCTTTATTAAAAATATACCCAGCCGACAATTTTTTATATCTAATTAAAGGCAGGTCGCAATTCAATTTGGGACAAGCTGATAATGCCATTAAAAATATAAACAAATCGATTTCGCTAAACCCTGACTATTTGCCTCAATATGGTTACAGGGCACTTATGCTTGGCTCCGTAAATAAAGGGACTAAAGACGGCATCTTGGAGGATTTCGATAAAGCACTAAGTAACAAAAAACTAACTCAAAATGAAGCTATTGAACTTATATTAACAAAAATAAGGTATTTCATAAAAATAGAATCATTCGAGGAAGCATCTTCTGAAATAGATAAAGTGCTCATGGTGAAATCAAACAATCGTGATGCAAAAATACTAAAGGCAAAAGTTTTATTTTCACAAGAAAAAAGTAACGACGCATTTTTAACCGTAAATGATCTAATAAAAGATGATCCCAATAATGCAGACGCTTATGATATGCGAGGATTTTATTACTTAGATAAACAGGACTATTTAAATGCATTCCATGATTTTGACAAATTAGTTGAGATTGAATCGAAAAAAAATCATAGCGTTTTCCAGGCTTTAGCTTTTAACAACAGAGCTTTTTGTTTACTTAAATTAGGAGAAGTTCAAAAGGCTTTTAAGGATGTTCAACATTCTATTTCATTATATCCTGAAAACTCCTATGCATATAAAAACAGGGCATTAATCTATCTGGAAATGGATGAAAAAGAAAAGGTTTGTGAAGATTTGGAGCGGGCGGAAAGCTTAGAATTTTCTTCAAGGTATGGTGATGAAGTAACAGAATTAATGGGGCTGTATTGTACGGGTAGTTAAATCAACAACTTGAATTTTAAGATTACATTCAGTATAATTACCCCAACAATTCAGACAGCAAGTTAAAATAATATACTAACTTGTAAATCAATGATAAGCAGAAGAAAATTTAGCCCCAAGTTTAAAGCCAAGGTAGCACTTGAAGCGATCAAAGAACAACAAAGCATAGTGGAACTTTGTCAGAAATATGAAATCAGTCCTGCACAGATTGGCCAATGGAAACAACTTTTTTTTTGGAGAATGCATCGAGTGTTTTTGAAAAAGGGAGTAAGGCTATCAATCAGGAACAGCCTAATATTGGAGCAGCAATCATCGAAGCCTTTGCCTATATTGATGGGTCGGTGCTGATTACTTTGGCGATTTGATAAAAACCATTTCTAATTTACAACCATCTAAAATTCAGAATGAAATCCAGATCACTTGAAGAAATTGAAAAACAAATTGATGAAAATTTATTAACAAGGATTGACAAATCCACCACCAATTTCCCTTTAATTGGAAAACTACCATTAGAAATAAGGCTATTAATTTTTACCACGATTATCCTAATTGCAATTGTAACTCCGCTTGTCATATTAGCGATTCCTTCAAAATTAGAAATGCTAACCGAAAACAGTTGGTGTGTAGACAATTTGTACTATAAAAGACAAGAGTTGACCCCTAACTCAACTGGTTTAAAATTAAGTAGTGAATATGACAATTGTTTAGAAACAATGGATTTTCGTAGTAATGGGATTGTCACACTCCCTGGTGTTGATTCCCATGGGGTATGGTGTAGGTGGGAATTTAGAAATGACAGTTTAATTATATCAAGGTTCAATATAGATAAGGATTCCAAAAATAAAATTAAACCAACAGGAACAGGTAAAATAATTAAAGAATCAATTTTTCATGGTAAATACTCTTTGGAGATAAGAAATAACATGATAAAGATGCAATCAAAAGATTTGACAATAATCGGCAAGATCCATCGCTTTAACTTTCCATATTTATAAATATGGACAGCATTTATTTTACAGTTTTTTTTAAGAAAATAAATAACCAAGCAACTAACCATGCCTAAATTCTTTTTCACAGTTTTTCTTTTGTCGGTAAATATAGCCTATGGACAAGGATTTCAGAATGGACTTATATTGCCTAAACAGGGTTTTAATCAAGAAATTTGCTGTATATATTCCCCAAAAGAAGGCTTTAATGTTTATGACAACCCCAACGGTGAGGTCGTGGGGCGAATAACAAGAAATGTTGCCCAAAATGTTGGAGATCAGTCTTTTTACAGAATTTACCATATCAATCATCAGACTAAAGCAGAAAACCAGATTGACTTAAAATTTTTCAAAGAAATAGGTTATGAAATTTGGGCTGTCCCCTATTCTCAAAGAGAAAAGGAATTCGTAAAATTTAGTTACTCAAACCAAGACCTGTGGTTGAAGCAGAGTGAAATTGAAGCGTTGGGCTTTAAATTAGTCGGGTGGAAATCATTTCTTATGGCCAATATGGATAATCTATTGGGCTATTATGCCAATGGTCTAAATCTAAGAGAAAAACCAAATATCGACTCAAGAATAATCAGAAACTTGAAAGGTGAAACTAATCAAATTGTGCTAACGAATGAAAAAAATGGGACTTGGACAAAAGTTAAGGTAATCATTCACAAAGAACACCCTTGCGTTACAAACCTTTCAGAAAAAGAAAATATCATTGAGGAATTAGAAGGATGGTTGAAGATTGTTGATTGCAATGGCTTACCAAATATATGGTATTATTCCCGAGGCTGTTAATGAATAAAAGAAACATGGATTATTAACCAAAAATTGACCTTACCCTTGAAAAGGACACAAACTACCCCATAAAAAAACGCATGGGGTCAACCTCATGCGTTTGTTTTCATCTCTAATACCCTCGGCAAACCCGATAGACGATCATCAATGAAAATGTCCTTTTGTTTGCTTAAATATAGCAAATTCTATTCCAATTTTCCAAATGAGAGGATAAATATTGTTATATCAATGAAAGTCTATAAAAAAAGCATGAACTTTTGGTTCATGCTTTTTTCGTTGAATGCATTGGATATTATGCACAGTGCTCATCAAAAGTGCTTACCAAGAAAGCACCGATCATTTCTGCGTTACGTCCTTCAATGTGGTGACGCTCTACCATTTGTACCAACTCGCCATCTTTGAACAAAGCGATACATGGAGATGATGGCGGATAAGGCATCATCAAATCACGGGCAGCCTGTGTTGCTTCGCGGTCGTTACCTGCAAAAACAGTCACACAGTTATCAGGCTTATTTGCACCATTTTGCAAAGCAAAACGAACACCTGGACGAGCAGCTCCTGCTGCACAGCCACAAACAGAATTCACGACAACAAGGGTTGTGCCTTTGTGATCCTGAAAATGTGCATTTACCGCTTCAGCGGTAGTCAGCGATTCGAAACCTGCGTCAGTTAATTCCTGGCGCATTGGCGCTACTAATTCTTCTGGGTACATAGGGTTGTATATTTACTATTTTGTAGTTGAATTGATTTTAGGCAATTGCAAGGCCCGATAAAGCCCCACAACATACATTACATAAAGCCGAGCTCCAGTTTGGCAGCTTCAGACATCATGTCCTGCGAATATGGTGGATCCCATGTAATTTCTACATTCACCTCATTCACTTCTTCTACTGCCTGCACTTTTTCCTTAATTTCATTAGGGATATGTTCAGCCGCAGGGCATGAAGGGGAAGTCAATGTCATGGTAATATTTACATTGGATACCGGAAAGACCTCGATTTCATAAATCAGGCCCAACTCATATACATCGACAGGAATTTCAGGATCGTAAACGGTCTTGATTGCCTCCACGATTTTATCTTTAAGACTTATTTCGCTCATGACAGCAATTATTGTTTTTTAGGCGTTTGTTCTTGCTTTAGCCTGAAAAGCCAAAGCGTAAAGTTTGATTTGTTTGATCATGGCCGTTAAGCCATTGGAACGCTGTGAGCTGATGATGCCACTCATTCCGATTTTATCTATAAAGTACAAATCTGCTGCCAAAATTTCCTCGGGAGTCCTTTCGTTGTAAACTCGCAACAACATACTGATCAGCCCTTTAGTAATTCCTGTATTGGAATCGGCGTCGAAATGCACTTTACCTTCTTTAAGATCTCCAATCAACCAAACAGTGGACTGGCAGCCCTTAATAACATTCTGATCGACACGGTCAGCCTCTGGCAAAGCAGGCAGCTGAAGTCCCATCTCGAAAATATATTCTGTGATCGCTTCACGGTCGCCAGCAAACAATGCAAACTCCTCCACGATTTCGTCTTGTACTTGATTTATTGTATTCATCATTTTTCATCTTGCCCAATGCAACACATCAGGTATATTTAGGCCATCATGCGAGCGATTTTCGCTACACCTTCGGCTAATTTATCAATCTCTTCTTTGGTATTATAGACTGAGAACGAAGCCCTCACGGTGCCTTCAATACCAAAAAACTGCATCAGTGGTTGTGTACAGTGGTGGCCTGTTCTTACGGCAATTCCACGGGCATCGAGCATCATTCCAATATCAAAAGGATGTACGCCCTGAATTCCAAAAGAAACAACGGCGACTTTGTCTTCAGCCTCCCCGTAAAAGATCACGCCATCAATTGCCGAGAGTTTCTCATGCGCATAAGCAAGGAGTTCATTTTCATGGGCACGGATCGCTTCTTTCCCGACCTGTGAAATCCAGTGAATAGCTTCATTGAAGGCAATAACATCGGCAATGTTGGGAGTTCCAGCTTCAAATTTATATGGAATTTCATTATAGGTCGTCCCTTCAAAAGAGACCGTTTTAATCATCTCCCCTCCCCCCTGGTAGGGTGGCATTTCTTCCAGAAGCTGACGTTTCCCATAAAGAAAACCCATTCCTGTAGGGCCATAAATTTTATGTGCCGAGCTGACAAAAAAATCAACATCCAAAGCCTGAACGTCGATATCCAGGTGCGAACAAGATTGCGCTCCATCGACCAACACTTTGGCACCTACCGCATGGGCTTTACTGATAATCTCTGAAATGGGATTGACAGTCCCCAATGCATTTGAGGCATGCACCACGGCAACAAGTTTGGTTTTTTCAGAAAGCAAAGCTTCGTATTCCTCCATCAACAATTCCCCTTTTGCATTCAAAGGGATTACTTTCAGCTGGGCTCCTTTCTCCTCGCAGAGCATTTGCCAGGGAACAATATTGGAGTGATGTTCCATGGTTGAAACCACAATTTCATCTCCTTCACCAATGAATGCACGGCCGAAAGTTGCCGCAATCAGGTTAATGCCATCAGTGGTTCCTTTGGTAAAAATCACCTCTTCCACTTCCTTGGCATTGATAAAATCCTTAATACTCAGGCGAGTGGCCTCAAAGGCCGTAGTTGCCTGATCTGCCAGGGCATGTGCGCCGCGGTGAATATTTGAATTGATGCCTTTATAGTAGTTTTCCAAAGCGCTGATGACCACTGTCGGTTTTTGCGTCGTGGCAGCGTTATCAAAATAAACCAAAGGCTTACCATTGACCTCCTGATGCAAAATCGGAAACTGTTCACGGATGCGTTCTATGTCTAAACTTGTGGACATCATGTTCATTATTTTATGTTAAGTTGCAGGAGGATTCCTTCTAAGTTAATACAAATTGTGTAATTCAAAGAATTATAAGAACTACCTCTATTGCTATTTAAAATCCTTCTAATTTACGAAGTATTGCGCAAAATCTATACTTCGATTTCATATTTGGAGATTAAAATGTGCATAAAAAAAATCGATCACTCATATACAATTGGAATAATGAGTTGATCGATTTTTTTAAAATCAGAATACTACCTGATCAGATCAGAATCCTGCTCGATCGTGGATCAAGTCCGCCAACTCTTCTCGCAAAGATTCCAATTTAATATTTTCTAAAACGTCGGCAGCAAAACCATAAAGCAACATTCCCTGTGCAGTGCGCTTATCAACCCCACGTGCTCTGAGGTAAAACAATTGCTCAGGATCCAGTTGCCCGTTTGTACAACCATGAGAACATTTTACATCATCGGCCCAAATTTCCAGCTGTGGTTTGGTATCAATGGAAGCATCGTCAGACAATAAGATGTTTTTATTGGACTGAAACGCATTTGTTTTCTGTGCACCTTCGCGGACAAAAATCTTTCCATTAAAAACACCCGCCGATTTATCATCAAACACCCCTTTGTATAACTCATTGGAATCACAATGAGGGTGTGTATGATCGACTACCGTATGGTGATCGACATGCGATTTACCTTTCAGAAAAGACAAACCATACATATTGGAAGTAATGTTCTCGCCATCAAGTAAGAAAGTGAGGTTATTTCGGATCATGGCACCCTCAAGCGTCATGGTGAAAGTGGTTACCTCAGAATCTTTGGTTTGATAGACCAGGATATTCCCCAAATGGAAAGCCGAATCGTTTTCCTGCTGAAATTTATAAAAGCTCAGGTGTGCATTTGCTTCCGCAAAAAGCTCTGTCACATTGTTGGTCAGCGATTTTACCGCCCCCAAAGATTTATACTGCTCAATAATGACTGCTTCAGCACCCTGCTCAGCAATAATAATATTGCGGGCATGGCTCACGACCTGTCCGTGACGGGAATCCGTAACGTTCAAAATAATGATCGGCTTTTGCAGCTGCGTATTTTTTGGAACGTGAATGAAAAGCCCTTCACTTGCCATGGCATTGTTCAGGTGGATAAAAGGATCCTCCTGAGGCTTGTGCTTGGCAATAACTTCTTGCACCAATTCCTCATCAGCTTCCGCCAAAGTACAGACATCATAGCCTTTGCCTTCATAATTTGAAAGCGCCTCGTTGAATCGGCCATTGACCAACACAAAAAGATCTGCCTCCACGGACTGAAACACCAATGATTTCACTTCGGCTTCAGAGACAACACCCTGAGGTGCCAAGGCTGAAAGGTCAAAGTGGCGATCAAGCTGTTTGGTGATCGGTGTATATTTATATTCTTCTGCTTTTGCATGCGGAAAGCCCGTAGCGGTGAACTTCTCCCAGGCCTGTTGAGCCTGTGCCTGAAGTGCCGCCGGGATGGTTTCAGCTGCTTGCGAATGAACCACTGCTATCTGGCCCAATGATCCGTTTTCGGATACAGTTGTTGACATACCAAAAAAGGTTTATAGGTGGAACAATTAAGCGAATTGACTATCCGCTTCAGCTTTAATCCAGTCGTATCCTTTTTCCTCAAGCTCCATAGCCAATTCCTTGGTGCCTGATTTTACGATACGGCCATTGTACAATACGTGTACATAATCTGGCACAATGTAATCCAACAAACGCTGGTAGTGTGTTACCACGATGGTGGCATTGTCCTTATTTTTCAACTTGTTCACACCATTGGCTACAATGCGCAGGGCATCAATATCCAAACCTGAATCTGTTTCATCCAGAATCGCCAACTTCGGTTCCAGCATGGCCATCTGGAAAATTTCGTTACGCTTCTTCTCCCCACCCGAGAAACCTTCATTCAATGAACGGTTCAACAATGACTGAGAGATCTCTACGAACTCCATTTTTTGCTTCATCACCTTCAGGAACTCCACGGCCGTCAATGCTTTCTCGCCACGGTATTCCCTTACTTGATTTAAAGCGGTTTTCATGAAGTTTACAGTACTTACACCTGGAATTTCCACTGGGTATTGGAATGCCAGGAACAGCCCTTCACGAGCGCGATCTTCTGGAGAGAACTCCAAAAGGTCTTTACCGCCAAAGTCTACCTCGCCACCAACAACCTCATATTCCTCACGGCCAGCCAATACAGAGGCCAATGTAGATTTTCCAGAACCGTTAGGTCCCATAATTGCGTGAACTTCACCAGGCTTTACTTCAAGGTTGATTCCTTTCAGAATTTCTTTTTCACCTATATTTGCCTTCAGATCCTTAATGCTTAACATTTATCTGATATTTATGTAATTGCTAATTGAAAAATTGTTGTGGGCTTTTGCCCTGAATTATCCTACACTTCCCTCGAGGGTCAGTGCCAATAATTTCTGTGCCTCTACGGCGAATTCCATCGGAAGCTGATTCAACACCTCTTTACAGTAACCGTTGACAATCAAGGCCACTGCTGCTTCGGTATCAATACCACGCTGATTACAATAGAACAACTGGTCTTCACCAATTTTTGAGGTGGTCGCCTCATGTTCCACCTGCGCAGATTTGTTATCAATTTCGATGTATGGGAAGGTGTGGGCACCACATTTATCACCCATCAGCAGGGAATCACACTGCGAAAAGTTCCGCGCATTTTCTGCTCTTTTAAGCACCTTCACCAAACCGCGGTAAGAGTTCTGTGACTTACCTGCAGACACCCCTTTGGATACAATGCGCGACTTGGTGTTTTTACCAATGTGCACCATTTTCGTTCCGGTGTCGGCTTGCTGCATGTTGTTGGTTACAGCTACAGAATAGAACTCCCCTACGGAATAATCGCCTTTCAAAATACATGAAGGGTATTTCCAGGTTACCGCTGATCCCGTTTCCACCTGTGTCCAGCTGAGTTTGGCGTGGGCGCCATTACAGATTCCTCTTTTGGTTACAAAGTTGTAGATCCCGCCTTTGCCTTCGGCATCGCCAGGGTACCAGTTCTGAACCGTAGAGTATTTCACATCTGCCTCTTTTTCCACAAGGATTTCCACCACGGCAGCGTGCAGCTGATTTTCATCGCGCTGAGGAGCCGTACAACCTTCAAGATAGGAGACCTTCGAGCCCTCTTCTGCCACAATCAAAGTCCGCTCAAATTGCCCAGTATTGGCCGCATTGATACGGAAATAAGTGGACAGCTCCATAGGGCAATGCACCCCTTTAGGGATGTAAGCGAAAGAACCATCAGAAAACACCGCTGAATTCAGCGCTGCATAAAAGTTATCATTATAAGGAACAACAGCTCCCAAATATTTCTTCACCAATTCAGGATGCTCTTTTACCGCCTCGCTGAAGGAGCAAAAGATAATGCCTTTCTCGGCCAGTGTTTCACGGAAAGTGGTGGCTACGGATACTGAATCCAGGACCGCATCAACGGCTACCTCTACCCCAGAAATACGCTTTTGTTCTTCCAGCGAAATTCCAAGGCGCTTGAAGGTGTCCAGCAATTCAGGGTCTACCTGATCCAGGCTGTCCAGTTTAGGCTTCTTCTTAGGAGCTGCATAATAGTGGAGGTCTTGGAAATCAGGTTTAGGGTATTCTACGTTAGGCCATTCGGGTTCAGTGAGGGTTTCCCAATGACGGAAAGCTTTCAGTCGCCATTCAAGCAACCAAGCTGGTTCCTGCTTCTTAGCGGAAATAAAACGGACTGTATCCTCATTAAGTCCTTTAGGAGCGAACTCCTGCTCAATGTTGGTTACAAATCCATGCTTATATTCCGACTGGGTAAATTCCTCAAGAATTTGATCGTCTTTACTCATGTCGTTATTTAGACTGTTTATAAATACTGTACTACAAAGGTAATAAAAAGATTAACTTAAATGTTACCTGTAGCCAATAAGTCGGGTTTGAATTCAAAGATAAGCGCATATTTTAGACAAAAAAATAAGCCCACTGCTTAAAAGTGGGCTTATTCAATTGTTATTTGTGATATGTCTATATCAACTTTCTATATCTTATTCACCAAACTTGATGTGTCTATTCATACTTTCCTCCAAAGAGATGATCGTTTCAGTACGTTCGATACCTTCGATTTGCTGAATTTTATCATGCAAAGTATTTTTCAGGTGCATGGTATCACGACAATGCATCTTCACGAAGATATTGTAATTTCCTGTAGTGTAGTGGATGGTAACGATCTCAGAGATTTGAACCAGGCGCTCAATCACTGAATCATAAAGAGACGACTTTTCCAAATAGATACCCAAAAATGCAGTGATGTCATAACCCATCTTGGAGTAGTCCATGTCCAGGGTCGTTCCCCTTACAATGCCCATTTCCTCCAATTTTCTCATACGAACGTGTACTGTCCCTCCTGAAACGAAAACGCGCTTAGCCACTTCGGTATATGGCATCTTCGCATCCTCTGTCAGCAGAGAAAGGATCTTCATATCTACATTATCGATTTCATAATTTTTATTCATCATGCCGCAAAAATATTATCAATTTCCGAATTATTCAAGTTCAAGCTAACGAAAAAATTATCTTTCAATGCATTTTTTTAAAAATAACATAATTATCTTTGCCTCCACCATCTATTTAGGTGGATAATACGACAGCAAGAAACACTATTATCAATTCACAATAAAATAAGCGTAATGCTCATTGCGCTAAATCAAAAAACAGAAAATCAGTACTTTCCACTTAAAAACTGGGCGCTGTCAGGTGACTTCATTGTGTTAAAAAATCAAAGAAATCCAAAAGCTCATTAGTTTATGATCGTAAATTTTAAAATTTTTTTCTAAAATCCCTATTTTTTTACGATTTTCTTATTCCCATTTAAAAAATAATGAGTATTTTAAATTAGAAAATAACCACTATGAACACCATTTTTCTAAGACACTATTTAAAATCAATTTTATGAACCACAAACCTTGGCTAAAAAACTACCCTCATAACGTCCCCGAAAATATTGACCCCAACATATATACTTCACTTGTAGAGCTGATCGAAGTGGCGGTGAAGAAATTTGACCATCAGGTGGCTTTCGAGAATATGGGCGCAAGCCTTACCTACAAACAGGTCGATACCCTCAGTAATGATTTTGCCGCCTACCTTCAGGGGCCCCTTGGATTGAAAAAAGGAGACCGCATTGCGATTCAGATGCCCAACCTTTTGCAATACCCGATTGTCATGTTTGGCGCACTGAAAGCTGGGCTGATTGTGGTGAACACCAATCCTTTATATACCACCCGGGAGATGGCACATCAATTTAATGATGCAGGCGTAAAAGCGATTGTCATCGTTGCCAATTTCGCGGCCAACCTTGAAGCCATCATCAAAGAGACCGCCATTCAGCATGTGATCGTTACGCAGCTCGGTGATATGCTCGGGACACTCAAAGGGTCGTTAGTCAATCTGGTGGTGAAACACCTCAAAAAAATGGTTCCTGATTACACCCTTTCGGGCCATATTAAATTCAAGGAAGCCCTGAAAGACGGAAAGGCACTCCAACTTCAAAAGGTAGATGTGCAGCCTGAGGATATTGGTTTTCTGCAATATACTGGCGGTACGACAGGCATCTCCAAAGGCGCGAAATTGACTCACCGGAATATCATCGCCAATATGGAGCAAAATGGCGCATGGATGATGAGCGGCCTCGAAGAAGGTAAAGAAGTGGTGATTACTGCCCTTCCTTTGTATCATATTTTTGCCATGACGGTCAACTGCTGGCTGTTCTTCAAAACTGGTGGAAAAAACATCCTGATTACCAATCCGAGGGATTTACCTGCCTTTATCAAGGAACTTAAAAAGCATCAGTTCTCCGTATTCACCGGCGTCAATACGCTCTTTAATGCCCTACTGATGCAAGAGGATTTCCTCAAACTGAATTTCGACAATTTCAAGGTCGGTATCGGCGGTGGAATGGCGGTGCAGGATCATGTGGCTGAAAAATGGAAGCAAGTAACAGGAAAACCCCTTGCGGAAGGTTATGGCCTTACGGAAGCCTCTCCTGTGGTAGCCTGTAACCCCATTGATGGCACAGAAAAAATTGGCACCATTGGCATGCCTTTGCCAAGCACCGAAATTCGGATTGTTGCTGACGACGGCACGGATCAGGATTTTGCGGAGCATGGCGAGGTTTATGTTCGAGGGCCGCAGGTCATGGCGGGCTACTGGCAGCGCGATGACGAAACCGAGCTCGTGATGGACGGACAATGGCTGAAAACAGGCGACATCGGCTATATGACCCTCGAGGGGTACATCAAACTTGTGGATCGCAAAAAAGAGATGATCAATGTTTCAGGCTTCAATGTTTACCCTAACGAGGTGGAAAGCGTGGTTTGCTCGCACCCAAAAGTGGCCGAGGCTGGGGTTATTGGTATTCCTGATCCTAAATCTAACGAATGCGTGAAAGCATTTATTATTAAGGCGGATCAGAGTCTGACCAAAGAGGAAATTCTTCAATATTGCAGGGCAGAAATGACGGCCTATAAGCGCCCGAGAGAAATTGAATTCCTGGAGGAGTTACCAAAATCAAATGTGGGAAAAATTCTTCGTCGAAAACTCAAAGAATATGAGCTTTCAAAAAATGTAACGGCTTAAAACCGTTGCCTCTAAAGAGGAAAATATCTTTCAAACAACAAAGGCAATCCGAAAAGATTGCCTTTGTTGTTTCATTGTATCAACGAACAGTATATTAATTCACCTCTTGGTCAATGGCCAAAAATCGGCGGTACAATACTGGCCCAAGCCAAGCATCAGTAGCGGCATAACATTTTTGTGCCGGACTCAGTGGAAATTTTTCCCAATTGGACATTTGCTGTGTTTTTGACACCCTTCCCTCCAATAAAATTCCTGCAAGATTTCTCGCGCCCGTTTGCTGAAACCCTTTGGATTTGGCCACCTGTGCAAGGTCTACAAAACCCTGAGGCTGAAAATGAGCATATTCCAACAGTCCACGAATATCGTCGTTCAGCGCAATACCAATTTTCAGATGATCGGCACTGCTCATCAACCATTGTAATTCTATCGAAAGGCCTGTTTTCTGCAAATGAATCAGGTAAGCCGTTGTCGGTGTAGAAAGCTGCAATAACGCCACCCGATGATGCTGTCCTTTACGCGCTACTGGTTTAGTTTCTGTATCAAAGCCTATTCGCCCATATTTGGCAAGATCCTGTACTGCTTCTTTCAATTGCTGAGGTGTTTCTACCGTTTTAATTTTACCTTCAAAACGCAGCAAGGGCAACTCATTCACTTCTGATTTGGTAATCTTCCGTCCCTGTTCGATATAAGCCTTTAAATCAGTCATTTTCAACTACATTGATACGTTTTTTAAAGATCAAACATCTTGCCAACCCATCATTGCACCAGCCCTGAGAACAAATAATTTTTAATGCGATAAAAATATTTTTCTAATTTATTTCCCCTTCAATTAAACCTTTCTCATTTTTACACATCTCAACAGCAACCTTACATTTTATTTTTTTGGAAGAACATTTAATCATTGACCACCTTCAAGCTGAGGAAGCACAAAAGCGCTCGAAGGGCTTCAAGTATCTTATTGAAGCTTATCAGGAGCGGGTGTATTGGCATATCCGTAAAATGGTCGTGGATCATGATGACGCTGACGACCTGACGCAGGAGGTGTTTATCAAGGTACACACGCACTTTCATCAGTTTAAGGGAGAGTCGGCGCTGTTCACCTGGATATACCGGATTGCGAGCAATGAAGCGCTGGCATTTCTAAGAAAAAAAAGGAATAAATTTTTCATTCCTATCGTGGACGTGGAGGGGGCACTGATTCAGAAGGTAGATCAACAGGAGTACCTTGATGGAGATGAAATTCAGCTAAGGTTAAAGAAGGCCATTCTGCGTTTACCTCCGCAACAACAACTGGTTTTTAACATGAAATATTTTGATGACCTGAAGTATGAACAGATTGCGGAAATTGTAGGCAAAAGTGTTGGAGGCTGTAAGGCCAACTACCATCATGCAGTTAAAAAAATTGAGTCTTTCTTGCAGAACGATTAAACCTTTGGATAAAAATTTACTCCAAGAAAAAAAAGCACCATGCGATTAAATCAAATACCAAAAAAGAACATCGACAAAGTGCCTCAAGGGTATTTTCAGCAACTCCCCGATCAAATCGAGGAACGGATAAATGCGGGGAACCCCATCGTACCACTTTGGAAAAAACCAGCCATCCGCTATGCCAGCCCTTTTGTGGCTGCTGCAAGTGTTGCCCTGATATTGTTCTTTTCCATTCCCAATCAGCTGTCGCCACTCTCGCCAACAACCGCGGCGGCGGCTTTCAGTGAAGCAGAAATCATTGATTACCTGGCCATGGAAAGCTCTCCTTTTGACAGCTGGGGAACCTACTACCCTGATCAGTCCATTATTCAGGACATCACTTTCAGTCCGCTGCAGGAAGATGAGGACCTTCTTGAGGAACAGCTCGAATACCTTAATGATACTGAACAAATTTTTTAATCAGCACACCATAAAATGATGAAATATATCCTCTCCTTTTCGCTATTGCTATTTTGCAGCACCCAACTGCTTGCACAGGGCAAAACACAAAACAATGAACGCATTGAAAATTACAAGATTGCCTTTTTTACGAAAGAGCTCAATCTTGCCCCTGAAGATGCCCAAAAATTCTGGCCACTCTACAATAAAATGCAGGATGAAACCAAAGCCCTCAGGAAAAATATGATGCAGCTTTCCCGATCCATTAATCAGGGGCTTTATAAAGGCAAAGAAAGAGAGGGGCTGGAGCTGATTCTCAAGGCCAAAAGAGAAGAACTTGACATTCAGGAAAAGTACCTTAAAGAAATTGAGAAAATCAATGGCAGTGAAATTGCCATCATGGTTCCCGTACTCGAAGGCAAATTCCGACACAAACTGATGCAAAATATGGAACCGAGAAATAACGGTGGTGGCAGACGAAACTTCAATTAAATACCGATCATCGCACTCCATCAATTCTACACACATTATTTTCTTCAACATCGGACGCTTCATTCGAGGGCAAAACATCAGCAAATGTTATTAGATTTTGACCCTATCGCGAGAGTCACTCCAGCAAACATCACGAGAGGGACTCTCGCGATAGACGTTGCTGACTATCGATCATAAAAAGACCTTTCGATCAATCGGTTAAACGCCTAATACTTTCTTCAACATCGGACGCTTCATCCGAGGAAAAAACATCAGCAAATGTTATTAGATTTTGACCCTATCGCGAGAGTCCCTCTCGTGATTATTCAATAGAATGAAACTTCCTTAACACACAGAATTTCGAGTTGAGATGTCAGTAGCAATCATGTTTTCAACCTGATCAGTAGCTCACTTTTTTCAGCACAGATCACGAGAGAGATGCTCCCGATAGACTGTGATAGATTGTCGCTACACAGAATTAATGTTGCTAACTTTTATTGTTCTGATTAAATTGTGGATCTATGAAAAAGGAAAAGACGCACCTCAGTTTATCTCAGTTTAATCACGAAATAAAATCCGTGCTGCAAAGAAGCATGGCGCCGAGTTATTGGGTGGTGGCGGAAATTGCCGAACTACGGATACAGGGCGCAGGCCATTGCTACCTAAATCTTGTAGAAAAAAATGCTGGTCAGTTTTTGGCGCAAATGCGGGCGACCATCTGGGCATATACCTATCGCAATTTAAGTCACTGGTTCAAAACCCACACGGGCTCCGACCTTTGCAATGGCATGAAAGTCCTGGTAAAACTTGAAGTGCAATTCCATGAGGTGTATGGCATGTCGGCTAATATTCTTGACCTTGATCCGAATTACACCCTCGGCGAACGTGCAAGAAAAAAACAGGAGACTATTCAGCAACTGAAAGCGGATGGTATTTTTGAGGACAATAAAATGTTCGATTTACCGACCGTCCCGCAACGCATTGCCATTATCAGTGCGCAGAATGCGGCAGGTTTTGGCGACTTCCGTGAACAGATCAAACACAATGCCTTTGGGTATCATATCTCTGGAAGACTCTTCCCTGCCACCATGCAGGGCACCAATGGGGCTCCCTCTATCATTAAGGCATTGCATAATATTTACCACCGTGAGCAGGAGTTTGATCTGGTCATTATTATTCGTGGGGGTGGCGCACAGACTGACCTGGACTGTTTCGATGACTATGAGCTTTGCGCCACTATTGCCCAGTTCCCCTTGCCCGTAATTACTGGTATCGGCCATGAGCGCGATGAGACGATTGCTGACCTTGTGGCGCATACCAAACTGAAAACACCAACGGCAGTGGCTGAATTCCTACTCGAAGGCTTTCAAGCCTATGAGCAGAATATCATGAACCTGGTGGAATATATTGCGCATACCTCAGCCACAAAAATCACCCAGGAAAAAGAAAAATTGCAATACCTTTCCAATCGCCTTCAGGTGGTGGCCACACAGCGATTCCGACAGCAAGAACGAATGCTTGATGAGCTTTATAGGGTCATTCCGCAAAAAGCCGGCTTGAAAATCCAAAAGGAATTTCTTCAATTGGAGCAACTTTCAAATAGGCTTTGCGCTCAGCCGCCACGCCTCTTTGAGAAGGAACATAAAAAGCTGGAATGGCTGGAGAAAAATATCGCCTTGCTCGACCCCAAAAAGCTATTGAAACGCGGATATTCCTTTGCAACGATCAAAGGCAAACTGGTTTCTGAAAACCATAAACCAAAATCAGGCGATCGGATGATTACCACTACCGACAGCATGACGATCAAGAGTATCGTAGAATAAACCTTGCTTTTGCTGCCATAAGGCAATGAGCTGAAGCACCCAAAAACGCTAAAAAAAACGGAATATAAACTATGGAAGAATTGAATTACAAAACAGCCTTGGAGAAGCTTGAAGGCATTGTTCACAAAATGGAAAATGAAAATCCCGAAGTAGATGAGCTCGCAGGGATGGTGGAAGAAGCCGCTGGGCTTCTAAAATTTTGTAAAGGAAAACTTCGAGGCGCAGAAGGCCAACTCAATAAAGCCATCGAAAAACTGAACGAGGAGGAAGAATAATAATAACCTTCCGTTGGGCGACTGCCAGGTATAAAAAAAGGGCTGATTTCCATTAAGAAATCAGCCCTTTAAATTTATATTTTTAGAATCATCAAATGATCAATCCCGCCATGGTTCCTGTCAATAAACAAGCCAGGGATGCGGCTAATAAAGCCCTCAGGCCTAATTTTGAAAGGTTCTCTTTTTGCGATGGCGCCAAAGCACCAATACCCCCTACCTGAATAGCGATAGAAGAGAAGTTTGAAAAACCACAAAGTGCATAGGTGGAAATCAAAATTGCCTTGGCAGACATTTCCCCTGCCTCCTTTAAATGAGAAAGGGAGTTATAGGCCACAAATTCATTAATGGCCGTTTTCTGTCCCAGTAACGAACCTACCACCAGCGACTCATGCCAGCTTACACCCATAACGTAGGCAAATACACGGAACACCTGTCCGAACATGTACTCGAGGCTCAAACCATCGAAAGTACCACCTGTTGAGTGCTGAATCAACTGATTAAGAGTTTCTCCATTCCAGCTAACCCACTGCCCGATCATGTCTGAGAACATATAATTCACCGCAGCGATAATCGCAATAAAGGACAATAACATTGCCCCAACATTCATAGCCAACCCTAAACCGTCAGAGGTTCCTCGGGAAACGGCATCAATAATATTTACCCCTACTGATTCAGGGTTTACTTTCAATTCTTTATCAATCTGATCAGGGTTCACTTCAGGAAAGAGCACCTTCGACATCACTACTGCGGCAGGTGCATTCATCACCGAGGCCGACAATAAGTAAGAGGCGAATTTTGCCTGTTCCACAGGATCCGAACCACCGAGAAATTTCACGTAACCCGCCAATACACCACCAGCAATGGTCGCCATTCCTCCAGTCATCAAACACATCAACTCAGATTTGGTCATGTTTTTAATGAAAGGCTTCACTAACAATGGGGCCTCCGTTTGCCCAAGGAAGATATTCCCTGCAACCGACAAACTCTCTGCTCCAGACAATCCCATGGTTTTTTTCATCACCCATGCGAGCACCCAAACCACTTTTTGCAGAATGCCTAAATAATAGAGTCCTGTGGTAACTGCCGAGAAAAATATGATCGTTGGAAGTACCTGGAATACGAAAACAAAGCCCATCGTATCAACATTCACCAATGGACCAAACAGGAAGGCCGAGCCTTTTTCTGTAAAACCTAAGAATATTACAAAACCTTTACTGACCGTCTGGAAGCCATGGGCCACCATTGGTACCTTTGTAATTAATAAACCGATGACCAACTGCAACAGGATCCCCGACCCTACTAATCTCCAATTGACCGCCTTCTTGTTGTTTGAAAAGGCGAAAGCCACTGCGAGAATAACTAATACCCCTATTAGTCCACGTACTATTTCCATTAACCCTAATTTAAATTGATTCGCAATTTAGCCGAATTCAAGGCACAAAAAAAGCCTACTATATATTTAGTAGGCTTTTTTTATCAAAATCTAATGTAAATTATTCTCGCTTATTAATTTCATCACGAATCTCTGCTGCTTTTTCATAATCCTCATCCCGAATTGCTTTATCAAGCAGGTCGTTCAGTTTTGAAAGCGAATAAGCTTTTAAGGGATTATGGCTCTCAGAGGACGACGATGAAGGCGAAGCTTCCTGTTTTGGAGCTTCAACAGGCTGTTCCGATTTCACCTCTGAAGGCGCCGCAGTATCCTCGGCTGCCGAAGCGGCCTCACTGCCCTCCTCCTCTTCGTCTGTCAGAATAATTCCTGCTTCCTTAAGGATGGTTTCATTGGTATAAATCGGTGCATTAAAACGCAGACCTATGGCGATGGCATCTGATGGCCGTGCATCAATCTCTTCATTCTTCAAGCCATCGTTACAAACAATCTTGGCAAAGAAAACACCTTCACGTAATTCAGAAATAATAATTTCTTCTACCGTAAAGTTAAATGCGTTACCTATTGATTTGAACAAGTCGTGTGTCATGGGACGATTAGGAACGATCTTTTCAATTTCAATCGCAATTGCCTGCGCCTCAAACATACCAATAATGATGGGCAGTCGTCGATTTCCATGATGCTCCCCCAATACCAGGGCAAAAGAGCCTGATTGTGATTGACTGGAAGAGAGGCCTAAAATGTCGAGTTTGATTTTATCCACAGATATTTAGCTTTTCACCGCCTTAATTGCTTCAGTAAGCTTCGGCAGTACTTCAAATGCGTCACCAACAACACCGTAATCGGCAGCTTTAAAGAAAGGCGCTTCAGGGTCTTTGTTGATCACAACAATACATTTTGATGAGTTTACCCCTGCAAGATGCTGAATTGCACCCGAAATACCAACAGCAATGTACAAATTAGGACTTACTTTTATCCCAGTTTGTCCAACATGCTCATGATGTGGGCGCCAATCCATGTCGGAAACAGGTTTCGAGCAACCTGTTGCTGCGCCGAGAGTTCCTGCAAGCTCTTCAATAATTCCCCAATTCTCTGGGCCTTTCAGTCCACGGCCACCACTAACAACAATCTCAGCTTCAGGCAAAAGCACATCACCCTCCTGTTTGTGTGTTTCGAGAACTTTAAGTTTGAAATCTCCTTCGGAAATATCCACCGACACTTTTTCTACCGTAGCATCACCGCCATCGGTTTTCATTTCAACAGCATTCTTCTTAACTACAAGCACCTTCTTCGGCGCTGTAACCGTCAGTGTCTCAAAAGCTTTACCCGTAAAAATACCGCGTTTCACCTTGAAACTATCGCCAGACACCTCAGGCACTTCAATTACATTGGAAACCATCGCAGCACCAACTTTTACCGCTGTACGAGCCCCTGCAGGTGTTGCAAGCGCCGATTGTGCCAAAATCAGGAGATCACTGTTGGTATCGTTGAAAATTTTGGCCGTCGCAGAGGCGTATGCCATAATCGAAGGCGTATCCAGAGCGGTATCATCAGCATGTAAGATTTTTGATGCTCCTGCCATTCCGAGTGCACCGAGCTGAGATTCCTCCACTTTCCCCAGCACAAGGGCTGTTACGGTTCCCTGATTCTGAGCGGCAATCGCGTGGGCATAACTTACGGCTTCCAAAGAACTTTTCTTTACGTTGCCGTTATCTGTTTCAATAAATACTAATATAGACATTGGTTGAGGTCTTTGTTTTAGGTAGAAAAATTAAAGTACTTTGGCTTCGTTTTGCAGCATTTTCACCAAATCATCAATCTGATCCTGCTGCACAATTTTCACCGCTCCTTTTGCTTCAGGCAAGCTGTACTGATCAAGCTTTACCTGTTCCTCAGCACCCACAGGCTCTACTACCTGCAAAGGTTTTGTGCGGGCAGTCATGATGCCACGCATATTCGGGATTTTCCATTCTGCAATTGGCTCCTGACAACCAGCCACAAACGGCAATGGAATCTCAACCGATTGTTTACCTCCTTCGATTTCACGATCCATAATCGCCACACCGTCTTTTACCTCCAGTTTCATAACAGGGGAAACACTCACCAGGCCAAGCAACTCGCCAACAAGCGCGTGAACAACGCCACTGTTAAAATCAATGGACTCCCGGCCCATCAAGATTAAATCATAATTTCCATCTTTGGCTACCGCAGCAATTTGCGAAGCCACAAAAAAGGAATCGGTAGGCGCTGCATTTACACGGATGGCATCGTCAGCGCCGATCGCCAATGCTTTCCGTATAGTGGGTTCCGTATTGGCAAGACCAACATTCAGTACCGTTACGGTTCCATTGTGTGCTGCTTTCAACTCTACTGCTCTTGCAAGCGCATAATCATCATAAGGTCCGATGATGAACTGAACTCCTGACTCATCAAATTTGGTATTGCTGTCAGTAAAAGCAATCTTTGCCGTCGTGTCAGGAACATGTGTGATACATACAAGGATTTTCATAAATTCGGGTTGATTTTATGGGTTAAAGTTTAATGGTAGCGAAAGGAATTGTGTAAAAACAAGAATTTTCTTACCAATAATAAGGAACGCAAATTCATACATAACGATTGCAAATTACAACGCTTTTTTTCGTGTGATTTTACACTCAACCCTACGCTTAGTATAATTTATTAAAAATTTTTCAAACAAACACTAAAAACACCCAATGAGTTTCGATCGCATACAGCAATTACTTGCATTCAAGCAAGAAGAACCCAACGACCCTTTCCTTTGGTACAGCCTTGCGCTTGAATACCAAAAAACAGATTTGGCACTGGCTGAAGAGCACTTTGTGCATCTGCTTAAAAACCACCCAGATTATGTGGCTACCTATTATCATTTGGCGAAATTATGGGTAAAAATGGAAAAAATTGACGACGCCAAAGCAGTTTACGAAAAAGGAATGGAAGTGGCTCAAAAAGTCCATGACCAACACATTTTCAAAGAGTTAAAGAGCGCCTATGACATATTCCTTTTCGAAGAATACGACGATTGAGTTTACATAGAAAAAAAGGATTAAAAATCCATCTTTTTTATCCTCTTTGATTCCCTTATTATTGTGACCGAAAAATTTATTCGTATTCAAAACGGCAAAAAAATGCACATTGCAATTGCAGGAAATATAGGTTCAGGAAAGACCACCCTTACAAAAAAACTCGCTAAACATTACCAATGGATTCCGCAGTTCGAATCCGTTGACGACAACCCTTATTTGAGTGACTTTTATGCCGACATGCCTAAATGGTCTTTTCATTTGCAGGTGTATTTTTTGAGTAAAAGGTACGAGCAAATTCTCGATATCCGACAAGGAAAAGATTCCATTATTCAGGATCGCACGATTTATGAAGATGCGTTTATCTTTGCCCGCAGCCTGCATGAAGGGGGAAATTTAAGCGACCGCGATTATGAAAATTACATGGATCTTTTTAAAGCGATGACCCGCTACATTCAGGCCCCAGACCTGCTCATCTACCTGAAGGCGGATATCCCCAAGCTGGTAGATCAGATTACACGCAGAGGGCGAGATTACGAAAGCTCGATCAGAATCGATTATTTGCAGTCGCTGAACACTTATTACAATTCGTGGATCGACAATTACAAAGATGGCAGACTGTTGGTTATTGATGTAAACAATATGGATTACGAGAACCGTGTGGAGGATTTCGCCACTATTGTTGATAAAATAGATATTGAACTTAACGGTCTATTCTCTTAAGATGCACATTGCAGTTACTGGAAATATTGGATCGGGAAAAACCACGCTATCGACCAAGTTGGCGCAGCATTATGGTTGGGTTGCTGAATTTGAATCTGTTGCTGACAACCCCTATTTGAGTGATTTTTATGAGGACATGCCCCGATGGGCTTTTCACCTTGAATTGTACTTTCTAAAAAGCCGATTCAAGCAAGCCGTCGGCATTAAAGAGCGCGAGGAAACCACCGTGCAGGATCGTACCATTGATGAAGGTGTAAATATTTTCGCCAAAAACCTCAAAGACACCAACGTACTGAGCGACCGTGACTGGGACAATTATTTAGCCTTGTATGGTCACATGAAAAATTTTATCAGCTCCCCTGACCTGATCATCTACCTTCGGGCCAACACGCCCAAGCTGGTAAAACAGATTCAGAAAAGGGGCCGAGATTATGAGCAAACGATTCCCATAAAATACCTCGAAGACCTGAATCATCATTACGAAGCATGGATCAGTCAAATTACTGGATCAAAAGTCTTGATATTCGATGTCAATGAAATGGATTTTGAGCATGTAGCGGAAGACTTCGCCACAATTACAGAAGCCATCGACAGAGAGCTCTTCGGTTTGTTTTCTTAAAAAAAATCCTCACGATCATCAAGATGGTGAGGATTTTTTTATGGCCAATACTGCCACCAGACAAATCATTTATTTCCAGCCTGCAAGGACAATCTTACCTACTTTCTCCGCATCTTCGGGCTTGCCTGCGAGAAGCAGCTCCTGCAAAGGCCTTAATTTCCCCTGGTGCATAATGGTTTTGTAGATGCTCACCCGTTGCAAGTTGTAGAAAAAACCATGACAAGCCACATCGGTCATCAGGGAGTTCCAGGCACGCAACCGCCAGGCTGGCGCACCATTTTCAAAGAAATCGCCAGGGGCTTCGGGCTTCCCGAAATAATCCTCAGCAACCTTACTGGTCCATAAGTTTGGACCAATCCCCATCTTCAGGCATTCTTTTTCTTTATTTCTACAAAAACGCCCCAGCGCCTTCACATCCATTTCTGGCATTTTTTCCGCATACCAGTCTGCACGAAAAGTTTGCAGACGATACCGGTTATAATCCAGCGGGCTGTCAATCAGTACCGCTCGTCGGTTGGCAGTCCACACCGTAATGTTTTTAGGGATAAAAATCCGCTTAGACTGCCCACCGAGTTCAAGATAAATCGCTTCAAGCTGATCATAGACCTTCCATTTCCGCAACAGGGCTTCTGTCAGGTGTAACTGTTCAGGACGGAACAACAATTCTTGCTCCATCCACTGATAAAAAACTTTTGAAACCCGATCCATCATTCGTCAAGTTGTTTTTTGATACGTTCCTTCAATTGCCCTTTGGAGCCTGGCCAGGTGGTTTGGGATGAAATATCATAACACACCCATGCCAATCCAATAAAAAACAGGACGGCGATAATGATAAAAATAAGCTTGGAGCGTTTCATAGTTATTCTGAAAGAATGGTAAATTCTACACGGCGATTCAATTTTCGGGTGGCCTCTTTAAGGTTCGAGGCAATTGGTTTGGTACTACCATAACCTTTAGCCTTCACCCTGTTCTTTTTAATGCCTTGTTCAATCAGGTAATCACGGACATTCTCCGCTCTACTAAGAGAGAGCTTGCGGTTGGCGTCTGAATTCCCACGGTTGTCGGTATGACCAGAAACTTCAATCACCATCGATGGGTTTTCTTTCAAAAACGCCACCACTTTATTCAACTCCTGATCACCTGCCACCAATCGCTCTGCTGTTCCTCTTTTAAAGAGAATATTACTCAGGCGGATATTAGCCCCCACTTTCAGCGGTTCAAGTTTAAAGCGGTAAGCTTCGGCAAGTTCAGTAACGGGTAGGTTAATTTCCCGCTCTTCGCCCCAATAGCCCTTGGCTTTCACCTTCCACTCTTTCAGCTTTTGTGCCTTTGGCAATGGAACCGATCCCTGTCCAAAGTCCATCGGGATAACTGCGGTAGAGTCCGCAAAAACAGCCTGAAGCTCCACTCCTTCCTTCAGGAAGTCATTGGTTTGGGCGTCCACCACCCAAATCTGCAAATAACGACGACCGCTTTGCAGGGTATCCACCGAAGGTTTTTTAGCGATTGGCGCTGCCAAAGGAGCCTCCGTAATGGTATTTTCCTCCACTTTGATTTCCTGCTTTTCAGCAAGCTGCTGAGGCTCTGGAAAAGTAAACACCTTGATATCGCCATAACCATTGGAGTCCTGTGTGGAAACATATAGCGCCTGCTTCCCACCTGTGATTAACTGAAAACCGCTCTCTTTTCCATTGGTATTGAAATCCGTACCAAGATTTTCTGGTGCCGACCAATTTGAAAAGGAATCGTCAAGGCGTTCCGCTTTGAAAAGATCAAAACTCCCCGTTCCACCATGTCCGTTGGAGGCGAAATATAATGTTTTATTATCTGAAGCGAGATAAGGGGTGATTTCCTGAAAGCGGCTATTAATGGTAGAGCCAAGGTTTTTGGGGTCTCCAAAACCATTTTGCCCTTTAAAAAGGACATACAAATCTTCTGCTCCACGACTGTTGAAGGAGTCCATCGACAAAATCAAAACCCGTCCATCTTCCGACAGGCAACCTGAAATCATGGTCGAAGCATTTTTGAAATAAGGCAATTTCACTGCTTCAGGTTTACCCCACTGGCCATTCTTCAGCTGGCTCACCGCAATGCCCGTTCTTCCATCCTGGCGATAGGCATCATTAACGAACATCGTTTTTCCATCCGCAGAAAGACCAAGAATCTCATTGACCTGATCATTGTTCACCGCTCCACTCAAAGGAGCTGGCGCACTCCAACTGCCATTTTGCTGATGTTTGGCAGTCCAAATATCACCATGGTCCTTCTTTCCACCAACATTCTGAGGGTCGGAAGCACGAACGAAAAATAATGTTTTACCATCCTGCGACAACACAGGGGAACGATCATCATGTGGGCTGTTGATCGTCTGGTCAAAGCTTTTTTGACTGATGTGCTGAGCCATTGCAGGGGTTCCCCCCATACAAAAAGCGGCCAATGCCACACCAAAGGGCTGTAAAAGTTTCATAATCTATATTTTATCAAATGGCTGATGCCACTTCTATTTGATTTCAAAATCGATTGACCGTCCGTTAATCCGACGGTTAAAAGGCGCTTGCACCGTGGAGATCATCAATTTATATTTCCCCACTTCTGAAGGCAATTTTACAGTAACCTGTTGCTCCGTCTGCTCGGTTACCTGCCAGTTCAATTTCTGAAGAGGTGTCTTTTCAAAATTCTTATTATACACCTCCCCATCTTTCCAGATGGTCGCTGCCAGCGCAGGCTCATCGCCATTGATATCCTGATGGAATTGAACCGCCCGATTAAAATTATTGCTCAACAAAACCTCAAAGTTCACAACCTCATTGGGCTTATATGATTTCTTCGGATTGAGAATTTGTGTATGGATTTTCCCCAACGACTGGAAGTCATCAATCACACCGAGATCCAGCGTACCAAAATCGGTATCGAAATGCTTCATATTTTTTAGCTGACCTTTCCAGCCCACGAGTAATACCGAACGCCCCTGAAGGCTATCGAGGTTGGGCCACAAATCATATTGATGCTTGCGGTATTCCACCTGTGTAAGACAGGCCACTGGAGCGCCATCACTGTAAAATCCATATTTTGAGGGCGCCTGAAAGCCATTCATAAAAAGCACTGGCCGCCCTTGAGCAGCTTCTTTGATCGTCGCTGCCCACTGCGTTCTTGGGTAAAACATTTTCAGTGCTGGAATGGTACTCCAAGGCCCTGGCACCGCAATAATGATTCGTGCAAGCCCCAACAAAACAATGGTAGCAATGGCAAGTCTTTCAAACCACTGATATAACTTTTCCGATAAATTCGACAAACCCCTTGCGCCCAAAATCACCAATGGAATACTGGCGATTAAGGTCCAGTGTGGTTCTACCCATCCTTTAAATGAAGAAAGGAAAAAGAAGATTATAATTCCGACAAGGTTAAATAAAAGCGCTTTATCAAAATAGCTTTTAAAAGTCATTTTACTGATTCCTTTAAAAACAAAAAAGGCCGTTAATGGTCCCAGTACAATCCACTGATTAAGCACATACATGGTGGTATAGTCCAGGCGATATGGTCGCTTGGACCGATCAAACAAATGGTATTGAATAGAGGGGAAATCGTGACTAAACTGCCAAATAATATGTGGTAACAAAAAGACGACCGCAAGCACTGCCGTTGCCCAAAAGCTTGGTTTCTTCAGTAATTTTAAATTGGATAACAAACTGAAAAACACAAACAATACCGCATGATACTTACTGTAAAACATCAATGCGATTACCAATGCCAGCAGCACGCTGTTTTTTATATTATCGTTGGCATAATACCGCTTGAGGGCATGAAAATAAAGTACGCCAAAAAAGAATAATGGAACGTCGGGTGTGGTTACAAACCCATAAATTTGAATCAGTGGAATCGACAAGGCCAACAAAAAAAATGCTTTCGCACTGACCTTATACTCCTTCACCAAATCCCACATCAGCCACAGCGAAACCCCACTCAGCAGGGCGGTAAAAAAACGCATACCGAGCGTCCCTGAGAAAAGGTTCCGGCCAGCATCAATCATCACCGCAACCATCGGCGGGTGATCGAAATACCCCCAATCAAGGAAGCGCGACCACATCCAATAATAGGCTTCATCTTCATGCGCCCCCACACTTGCCGATTGTACTAAATTAACAACCACCCATAATATCACCAAAAGCCATACCAGGCGACTTTGATCATTTTCTTTAAACTTGGTCAGCATTAATTAAATATTTGTCGAGAAGGTGAAATAATAATTGACAAAGAAATTCCAAACCGTCACAAAACCTACCGCAATTACTTTTGAGATATAAAAGTTCACTTTAAGGCGGTCATTGAATATATAAATAATGAAATTATTCAAGATTAAACCGATCAGGGAAACCCCAATAAATTGAGAGTACTGCATCAGGACTTTCGGGTCGTGTGACTGAAATGTCCAAAGTCGGTTCCATACAAAGTTGTTTGATGCCGCAAAGATAAAGCCCAAACTGTTCGCCAAATACTTATGCCATTTGAGTTTTTCCTTCGTGATATAAGTGATTCCAAAATCAATAAACAATCCTGAAAAGCCCACAGCCCCAAATTTCAGGAGTTTCAATATTAGTTCTTCCATAAAATAAATTGTACAGTTGAGTACAATGCGCAAAATTAAGGATAATCCGCTAATGCGCTAAGAAAACACAAAAAAACCTCCCCTAAAATAAATCATATTCAGGGGAGGTTAATCCATCAATCAAGAAGTTGAAAATTAAGGATTATTCTTCTGATACATTTGAATAAACTTGACAATATTCTCAGCAGCGATCTTCTTGGCGATAATTTTTTTATCCTTGTCCAGCACATAAATCATTGGCGTGGTACGGATATCATAATCATATCTAAAATTCGACTGTACGTAAGGGTCTTCCCCATTAATCCAGTCCAGGCCACGTTCTTCAATAAACTGATGCCATTTTTCAGTGTCCGTTACCGTGGTGATTCCCCAGAATTCAATCCCCTGATCTCTTAACTCATGAAAAGCGTCCAGGGCTATCGGTGTTTCCTTTTTGCAGTGCCCGCAATCAGGATCGTAAAAAAACAGGACGGTATAAGGCGCATTGTGCTCGTCAAGACTCAGCTCATTCCCTTCGGGATCTCGCAATTCGATTGGTGCTGCTTTTTTATACAATAAATTTGGCTCCAGTTGCTCGACACGCTCCTTCACCTTGCTGATCGTCTCCTCGTCTGTCCAGGTCGCCTGCCCCGAGAGGTAATATTTTTTGGCCAGTTTCACGAATACATTTTCAGAGCCCAGGCGCGTTCCTTTTTCAAAGAAGTTGGTCTGACTGACCACCATATAGCGGAAAGTTTCTTCATTGCCCTTGGCCAGCTCAATTAGACGCGATGCCGACTGATATAGGGAGTCAGGGTGTGGATAAGTCAATTTCTCCATATACTCCTCCACCTTGTTGTTATAAAACTGTGTCCGAAGCAATGCAGGATCACTCAAATCAAAATTATCCCAAAAGTGCGTTCTATAATAGAGTAATTTACCGAATCGGTCGGTTATGGAAGCAGGAATTTCTGGTCTTTTGGTAGATTTTATCACCTTTGCTGCCATAGAATTTGGGTGTTGCTGCAAAACCTCAAATTGCTTTGCTTTCACCTTTTTGTCCATCTCCTGTAGCTTGCTCCGTAATTCCTCCATCACCTCGGTCTGCTCTTTGGGCACAGCAGCCATTTCCTGCTGAATAGCCTGCGCTACCCCATTCTGCTCAGTAATGAATTGCTGATAACCAAGAAACAGGGCATTTTTCGGTGAACCAGTCACTTTTAAATTCCCCATAATATCGAGGGTATCGGTGGTCAATGAAAAGGGTTTTTCATCAGGAACAAACTGAAAATACAACTTGCTCCCTGGTTTTACCACAAAATAAATTCCAGGCTTCAGCTCCTCTTCACTTTTAAAATGATAATGCCCTGCCCCATTTTGGTCGCTCAGCAATTTTGCCGTATCACGCACGTATTCTTTATCGCCGAAATAATAACCGAGGTAGATTTCTGGGGCACTAAAATTTTTGATTTTGACATCGATGTCTGTGCCTTGTGCCAACGTTTTTCCGCTCACAAAGAGCAACATCACCAACAGCCATACCGAAGTCTTTCTATTCAAAATCATAGATTGTTCTTGTTAAAGGTCTTTGAGCATTTTTAAAACTTACCATCATGCGGCAAATTTCCATCACGATGAAAGCTTTAAGCCCGCTCCTAATCTGAAAATAATCACGAAGTAAATATCCCCTGCAAGGGGCAATAAAAAGCCAAATTCCATAAAGAATAGCGAATTATCAATTTATTAACCTTTTTTAATAAATCATTCAAAAACAAAATTAAACCCTATACCCATGCTCAGTTTCATTTCTATAAAAAAATAGGAATAACCACATACATCATCAAAATAAATTCAGATCATTTAATATTTTCGCGAATTCATTTAAGAAAATAAAAAAATGGAAAATAGGGCTGATTTTCGGGCAATTGTTCTTTATGTTCTAATCCCTTAAATTGAATCTACCCCACTTTTTTTCAGACATAAACGAACAACAGCATGACCTTTTCTAAAATTATAGGTGTTGGCCACCATGTTCCCGAGCGTATTGTTACCAATGAAGAATTGGCAACGATGATGGACACCAGTGACCAGTGGATTCAAGAAAGAACAGGAATTAAAGAGCGACGCTTTTTTGATCCTGAAAAAGACACCTGCTCAAATATGGCGACCAAGGCCAGTAAAATAGCTTTGTCGCGTGCTGGTGTAGCCATTGACGAGGTGGACATGATCGTATTTGCCACCATCACGCCAGATTATTTTTTTCCAGGTTCAGGGGTTTTATTACAACGTGAATTAGGGCTTCACCACAAAACCATTCCTGCAATTGACCTCCGTAATGCCTGCAGCGGCTTTATTTACGGTCTCTCTGTCGCTGATCAGTTCATCAAAACGGGAATGTACAAAACGGTGTTGGTGATCGGTGCAGAGATTCAGTCTTCTGCCTTGGAGATGAGTGATCGCGGACGAAGTGTATCGGTGATTTTTGGTGATGGCGCTGGGGCAGCAGTTCTACAGGCAAGATCAGACGGAAAATCGAAAGGCATTCTTTCCACGCATCTACATGCCGACGGCACCCATGCGGAGGAACTTTTTGGCAAGGACCCAGGATCGAGCCGCCCACCAGAGGAACGACTGTCCCGTGAAGTGATTGAATCGATGAGCATCCGACCACATATGAATGGCAATGTGGTCTTTAAGCATGCCGTGGTTCGTTTTATGGAAGTTATTCAGGAAGCACTGACGGCCAACAACAAACCGATCGAGGCGATTGATCTGCTTGTTCCGCATCAGGCCAATTTGCGCATCAGTCAGTATATTCAGCAGAAAATGAAATTACCGCAGGAGAAAGTGTTTAACAATATTATGAAATATGGAAACACCACTGCGGCTTCTATCCCGATTGCATTGAGCGAGGCTTGGGAGCAAGGCAAAATTAAGGAGGGAGATTTGATTTGTCTGGCTGCTTTTGGTTCAGGTTTCACCTGGGCTTCGGCACTTATCGAATGGTAATTTCCTGATCAGATGCTGGTGTAAAATCATCAGCAA
Organism: uncultured Persicobacter sp.; assembly: GCA_947498325.1. GTDB lineage: Bacteria > Bacteroidota > Bacteroidia > Cytophagales > Cyclobacteriaceae > Persicobacter > Persicobacter psychrovividus. The sequence continues at coordinate 22,821 of CANMKE010000019.1, read as the reverse complement.
CAAATTGACTAATCTATGGCTGATGGCTTGCGATCAACGAATGAGAACCACTCTTTTCATTCTCTGATCCATCTCATCAGCCATTTTTTATGTGCCGCCAACGGGAATAAATTTGCACACTGAATCCTTTCTATTGAAAGTGTCGCTCATTTGGCGCAACTTTAAGGAAATAACCATAAGGATATCCCTTAAAACCCCTATTTTTTCCTGTCCTCAGAAGAATGAAATCAAAAGGACGCTTGAGAGCATCCTCAATGATTATCAGTGCTTTGTTTACTAACTGCACAATTAGATGTTTTCAGAAGCCTGTTTGTTAGACTTCATCTTAAAGCTAATCTCATAAATCCGATGAACTGTGGGCACAAAAATGACGGGACACCCTAATGTTGCAGCAAGCGCTATTTCAGCAAACCAAATGGCATTGTCCCCACCATTCGGCATTGATTTGAATTAATTGATTTGACGGGGTTGCTCTTTCCGGTTTTGTGGCGCCATAGCATTCCCTGTCGATGTAGGTTGAAGCCTTGAAAGCAGCGCACACACTTCCCTTCTTACCTTATCCATATGATCAATGATGCTGCCACCAACGTGCTCTGTCAGCACACCCATCAACACATCCGCCTTCAGGTTCAACAAAAGCGTACGGACGTTGTCCACCGCCTCAATTCTGCCCGCAAGGTCGTCATGATCACAAGCTTTTTGATACTGATACAAAAAACGATTCAGCTTCAGGTCAACCGTCAAAAACTCATGCGGAGGCATTCCTTTTTCTTCCGCCGAAGATACCGACGGAATTGTTAGCTGTGTAAAATCAAAAGGAACAGACACCCTGTTGATGTATTTTTTGAGATATAACACCAACTCGTTAGGCATAATAGGTTTAACCACCATGGCCTTCACGCCCGCAACGGGCTTGATACCATCTTCCCAGTTAATAAAAGCGGTAATCGCGATTACGGGTAACTGCTTAAAATATTCCTGATCACAGGCACGCAGCCGTTCCATAAACGCCCAGCCATCCATTATCGGCAGGTGTAAATCCAATAGCACAATATCAAAAGGCTGTTCGTTCACCTTCCTCCAGGCTTCAAGGCCATTTTGCGCCACTTCCACTTTAAGATTCCAGCGCAGGAGCCATTTTTTAAACACAAAAACATTAACGGGATCATCCTCGACAAGCAACACGGAGCGCCCTTCAAAATCTGCCAATGATTTCGGCTTCTGCTTTTGGCTGTGGGCAGATTGTTCCTCTTCCTTGCCTTCCAACAATGGCACAGAGAGCTGCAACTGAATATCGCCTGGGGCGGCTTCCAACTGCAATTTACCACCCAGCTCTTCCACCAAAGGCAAAAGTTTACCGCTCATCGCCGCCTTGCACCCGAGTTTAGTACCCCAGCCACTGCGAACCTCAAAAAGCAACACCAGCTGATCGTCATTTTTGCTTTCCAGCCGCAACTCCAACTCTATGGCCTGCTCCTCGGTATTTTCCAACAGTTCCGACAACAGCACATGCACCAAAACATATAACCGCCGTCTGTCACCAACCAATACGGCAGGTATGTCCGTGTCAAGCCACGCTTTTAACTTCACCCGACGACGTTTTGCTTCAGCTTTCAGATCCGCAAGCCATCGGTGTAAGGTTTCTTTGGTCGAAAAAGAAGCTACTCGCATACCACCCATATTTACCATGTGAAAAATTACCCTTAATTCATTCAAACATTATTGTCAACTCCACAATTAATTATGCAGATACTTCTATAACCTACTTATTTGCATAATGTTGTGCCAAGCCCTCGATGTGAGCAAGCATAAGGATGAACGCAAGAATTCGACGTTATAGTAGCTTTATTTAAAGTAAATAAAATGTAATATATGTACAAAATATTTCACTAATTAGATACGATCAGCCATAAAGATTGACTAAATCTAACTTGGCGATGAAATATTCTGTAAAATTAGATGCGCTTAAATGCGGAGAATACAAAAGATAAACTACCTTTGTATCCCGTAAGTAAAGTAAGCAGGAGTTTAAAATCTTATGGGTTCAGCAAAGTATATTTTTGTTACTGGTGGAGTAACATCATCCTTGGGAAAAGGAATCATTGCCGCTTCATTGGCAAAATTATTACAGGCAAGAGGGTTGTCTGTCACTATTCAAAAATTTGACCCTTATCTCAATATTGATCCAGGAACATTGAATCCTTACGAGCACGGTGAGTGTTACGTAACGGGTGATGGTGCGGAAACGGATCTGGATTTGGGGCACTATGAGCGCTTCCTGAATATCCAGACCTCGCAGGCCAACAATATCACCACGGGTCGTATTTACCACAACGTGATCAACAAAGAGCGCGAGGGTAAATATTTGGGAAAAACCGTTCAGGTGATTCCTCATATCACCAATGAGATCAAAGAAAATTTCTACAAATTAGGCGAAACCAACGAGTATGATGTCATCATTACTGAAATTGGTGGTTGTGTAGGTGATATTGAGTCCCTGCCCTTCATTGAAGCCGTTCGACAAGCCAAACTGGAATTGGGTTCAACCAATGCGATGGTGATTCACCTGACATTGATCCCTTACCTGAAGGCTGCCGGCGAGCTGAAAACCAAGCCGACACAGCACTCTGTAAAGCAACTTCTTGAAGCGGGTATTCAGCCTGACGTATTGGTATGCCGTTCAGAGCATTCTTTACCTGCTGATGTTCGTCGTAAGCTGTCTTTGTTCTGTAATGTGGAATACAAAAATGTGATCGAATCTTTGGATGCCGAAACCATTTACGATGTTCCGCTTTTGATGAGAAAAGAAAAGCTGGATGAGCGTGCGATTGAAAAATTGCAGTTGAGCTATGAAAACGAGCCTAAGCTTGAATTGTGGAAAGACTTCCTTGGCCGATTGAAAAACCCAACTTCAGAGGTTAAAATCTCTTTGGTCGGTAAATATGTCGAGCTACATGATGCCTACAAATCAATCGTAGAATCTTTTATTCATGCAGGTGCTGAAAATGAAGCCAAAGTAAAACTTAACTGGGTAAGTGCAGAAAGCATTCACGCGGATAATGTAGATCAGCTTTTGGGCGACTCTGCAGGTGTATTGGTTGCTCCAGGTTTTGGGGAAAGAGGTATCGCAGGAAAAATAACTGCTATCCAATATGTACGTGAGCAAAAAATCCCATTCTTTGGTATTTGTCTGGGAATGCAGATGGCCGTAGTAGAATTTGCAAGAAACGTACTCGGCTGGGAAGATGCTTCTTCTACAGAAATGAATCCAGATACCAAATATCCAGTCATTGACTTGATGAAAGGTCAGGATCTTTCAAACCTCGGCGGAACGATGCGTCTTGGGGCTTATGCCTGTGAGATCATCCCTGAAACAAAAGCGGCGGACATCTACCAGAAAGCCGTTGTTCGCGAGCGTCACCGTCACCGTTGGGAATTCAACAACAAATACAAAAAGGATTTTGAAAAGGCCGGCATGATCGCCTCAGGTATTAACCCCGACTCTACCCTTGTAGAGATGGTTGAGGTACAGGATCATCCTTTCTTTGTGGGGGCTCAATTCCACCCAGAGCTTAAATCCACGGTAATCAATCCTTCGCCTATTTTCGTGGCTTTCGTAAAAGCAGCCATGGATTATCAGGCTGAAAAAAAATAAGCAGGTTCATTAAAATATTAAAAAACACCTCCAAGATTCTTTGAGGTGTTTTTTTTTACTAAATTTGCGCTTCTCAAAAGCAAACCCGAGATCAATTTTTTGTAATTGACGATTAATTATGGATAAGAATCAAGTAACAGGCCTTGTGCTGATTTCAGCACTATTGATGGCCTATGCGTTTTTCTTTGCGCCTTCAACGGACGAAGCAAAAGACAACGCCACACCAGCTGCCATAGAGCAGACGGCCACCACTTCGACAAACACTGAAGTTGCTGCACCAACAGTTTTACCTGACAGCCTTCAGGAAGTCATCAACCAGCAAACCTACGGCTCTTTGGCTTCCGCAGCGAAAGGCGAGGAAGCAACCGCTACTTTGGAAAACAAATTTCTGAAAGTGGTTTTCTCTACCAAAGGAGCAAGCATTAAAACTGTTGAGCTTAAAGAATACAAAACCTACCAGGATAAGCCACTTATCTTAGTGGATGAGGCTTCAAGTAAAATGCAAAAAACCATTACTTATAATGGCAAAGCAGTAGACCTGAACCAACTTTATTTCTCAGACATTGAGCAGTCGGGTAACAAGGTGAACATCACCCTGAATGTGGACGGCGGACAAATTGTTCAGACTTATGAACTTCCTGCCGATGCCTACACCCTGAATTCCAATATCGCTTTCAATGGCCTTTCTGCGGCCATGGACAATAAGCAAATTGCTTTTGACTGGACTGAGCACATGAAACGTGTGGAGCCAGACCTTGAAAGCCGTGCAGGTGCAAGAATGAACACTTCGGCGCATTACTATACGGTAAGCAAAGATTTCGAAGAGCTTTCAATGACTGCCAAAGAAAAAGAAGCGGCCACACCAAAAGAAGCGGTGAAATGGGTTGCCTTCAAGCAGAAATTCTTCACTTCATCGGTGATTCCTTCCAAACCCGTAACGGTTGGCGAAGTATCGGTAGCCCCTGCCCCTGTTGGCGACACAACCATCGTGAAAACGGCGCATACCAACTTCACTTACAATACCACTGACACGCAACTGACGTTCTTCTTCGGACCGAACCAGTACCATGTATTGAAAGACGTTACGGAAGGCTTTGACCAAAACCTGAACCTCGGATGGTTTGTCTTCAAGTGGGTGAACAAATACCTGATCATTCCGATCTTCCACTTCTTCGAAGGTTTCTTCTCTAACTATGGTATCATCATCCTTTTGTTGGTGATTGTGATCAAGATGTTGCTGTTCCCACTGACCTACAAGTCTTACTTGTCGATGGCCAAGATGAGAATCCTGCAACCAGAGATCAACGAAATCAAGGAGCAAAACCCAGACGATACGCAGGCACAACAAACGGCTCAAATGGCGCTTTACTCCAAAGCTGGCGTAAACCCATTAAGTGGTTGTATCCCGATGTTCCTGCAAATGCCTATTTTGTTTGCAATGTTCCGATTCTTCCCGAACTCCGTGGAGCTTCGTCAACAATCATTCCTTTGGGCACATGATTTATCGACCTTCGATAGCATCTATAACCTGCCTTTCCATATCCCATTCTATGGCGATCACATCTCGTTGTTCACTTTGCTGATGACCGTTTCGACGATCCTTTACACCAAAGCAACCAACCAGAACAATGCGGCAATGGCAGGCCCGATGAAGAACATTCAGTACTTCATGCCTATCATGATGATCTTCTTCCTGAATGATTTCCCTGCAGGTTTGACGTACTATTACTTCCTGTCGAACATCATTACTTTTGGCCAAACTTATGCGATTCGCAAGTTTGTGGATGACGACGCCATCCACGCTAAAATGCAAGAAGCCAAGAAGACCAACAAAGATAAAAAAGGCGGCTTCCAATCTCGTATTCAAGAGGCGATGAAACAATCGCAGGAAATGCAAAAACAGAAAAAAAACAAGAAATAATTTATTCTAATTATAAATAAAAAAGCCCACATGATATGTGGGCTTTTTTTGTATCCTATCCCCTATCACAGCCCTATATCAGTTAATTTGGGATAAAAGAAACCTTTTAGCCCGATGCCTGCTTTATAAAAATGGGATTAACATTCGGTTGTTTTTTGGTGAATTTATGATCATATGATTTAAATCATATTATAAACGAGATTTTATCCCCCCTAATACACAGATTGTTGTAAAAAATTATGATTCAGCACACATTTTGCTTGGTTTAGAATCAGTGAATATTAGAATTATTTACTACATTCGAATCATAATAAAGACGAATAAATTTTATGACGAACATTCGTCATTTCACATATATAAGTTAAGCCGATTATGAGTTTGATCGAAAAGATTAAGGAAAGCGCAAAATCTATCAATAAGCGCATCGTACTTCCTGAAGGCGAAGAATTAAGAACACTTCAAGCAGCGGACATCATCACTGAGCAAGGTCTTGCTCAATTGATCCTTTTGGGGAACCCTGAAACGATTAAAAGTGAAGCTGCCCGCCTTGGCTTGAAGAATATCGATAAGGTAACAATCGTCAATCCTTTGGATCACCCTAAAAAGCAAGCTTATGCTGACATCCTTTATGACTTGCGTAAAGCCAAAGGAATGACGCCAGAGAAAGCTTTGCAAACGGTAGAGAATCCATTATACATGGCTACTTTGATGCTGAAGGCTGGTGATGCTGACGGTGAAGTTGCTGGTGCATTGAACTCCACTGGAGATGTATTGCGCCCTGCCTTTCAGGTGATCAAAACCAAACCAGGTGTTTCTGTCGTTTCTGGTTCTTTCGTTATGATCGTCCCAGAATATAATAATGGCGAAGATGGTGTGTTTGTATTCGCCGATTGTGGTGTTACGCCAAACCCAGATGCCAAACAATTGGCTCAGATCGCCATTTCATCTGCTGAAACAGCCCGTACAGTAGCACAAATCGAACCTAAAGTGGCTTTGTTGTCATTCTCTTCCAAGGGATCAGCAAAACACGAGATGGTAGACAAAGTGATTGAAGCTACTGAGATTGCCAAGCAAATGGCACCAGATCTATTGATCGACGGTGAATTGCAAGGTGATGCTGCCATTGTAGAAGCCGTTGCTGCTTCTAAAGCACCAAACTCGCCACTTAAAGGACAAGCCAACGTATTGGTATTCCCTGACCTTAACACAGGGAACATTGCCTACAAACTGGTACAGCGCCTGGCGAAAGCAAGAGCCTTTGGCCCATTGCTTCAAGGGGTTGCCGCTCCTATCAACGACCTTTCACGTGGTTGTTCAATTGACGACATCGTGAATACTGTTGCCATCACAGCTAACCAAGCTGCTGAAGCTTAAAAATACCCGTGCCCGACAGTCCGCTGTCGGGCATTTCAATTTATATTATTGAGTGTTTACATTCTTAAATATTAAAAATGTCTGAAATTAGAGAATCTATCGCAGAATACGGCTTGAACCTTAGTGGTGCCGCTCCAAAACATAACATCATCTCCAATGTCGGTATCGTCGGCTGTGGCTTCCTGGGCCAGGCAATCGCGATTCTTTGTGCACGCAGGGGTTTCGATGTTGTCTTTCTTGAATTGAATGAGGAGCGTGTTGCTCAGGCGATTGACGGGATGTCTCATGCCTTGGATCTTGAGATTGAGCGCTGGGGATTAACCGAGTCTGAAAAGAAATCTATTCTTTCTCGCGTCTCAGGCACGATGACTTACCAGGATTTGGCCAAGAGCGATATCATTATCGAAGCGATCAAATCTCGTACGCGCGAAAAATGTGTACCAGACCGTAAGAGCATTTTCAAAAAAGCCGAAGCAGTGGTAAGCGAAGAATGCTTGATCGTTACCAACTCCACCACTTTGGTAATTACAGAGTTGGCTTCTGAGCTGGAACACCCTGAGCGTTGTGCTTCTTTGCACTTTATCTTCCCTGTGGAAGATGCTGAAATCGTGGAAGTGGCAAGAGGTCTTCATACTTCGGATGCTGCCTACCAACGTGTTCAGCGCTTTGCAACAATGCTGAAGAAAACAGTAGTTCCTGTAGTAGAATCTCCTGGAATTATCTCTACACGTTTGATCGCACCGATGATCAACGAAGCATGTTCTATTTTAATGGAAGGTGTAGCGACAAAAGAAGATATCGACATTACCATGCGTTTGGGTATGGGCAACTCTATGGGGCCATTCGAAACAGCCGATCTTTTCGGTATCGATCGTGTGATCCGCTGGTTGGACAACCTTTACAACGAATTTGGTAACACCCGATACAAAGCATCACCAATGCTTAAAAAATTAATGAGAGCAGGTAAAACTGGCCGTTCAGTGGGCGAAGGTTTTTACAAGTACGACAAGTACGGCTCTAAGATCACTGAATAATACAGACCAAACCAATCAATCTAAACCGAACCCAACCTATGAAGATTTTAGTATTAAACTGCGGGAGTTCTTCGATAAAATATCAGTTACTGAACATGCCTGAAGCCACGGAACTGGCCAATGGTATTGTAGAAAAAATTGGATTGTCGGGGTCCTTCCTCAAAACAAAAGATAAGAATGGTAATAAAGTAATTTTGGAAGGTGACATCATGGATCACACTGCAGGTATAGAATATGTACTTGGAGTATTGAAAAGTGAGCGCTTTGGCGTGGTAAGTTCACTGGAAGAAATTCAAGCAGTAGGTCACCGTGTGGTACATGGCGGAGAAACCTTTAAGGACTCAGCCATTGTTACACCTGAAGTACTCAAGGAAATTGAAAAATGTATCGACCTCGCACCACTTCATAATCCTCCGAACCTTTTGGGGATTAAATCCATGATGGACATCCTACCTGGTGTTCCTCAGGTGGCAGTTTTCGATACCGCTTTTCATCAATCCATGCCTGCGCACTCCTATATGTATGCAATTCCTTATGAGTTGTATAAAAAATACGGGATTCGCCGCTACGGTTTTCATGGCACCTCCCACAAGTATGTTTCACGACGTGCCTGTGAGATTTTAGGCCTTGATTACAATAAAGCGAAAATCATTTCTTGCCACCTCGGTGGTGGGGCATCTATTGCCGCTATTGATGGCGGAAGATCAGTGGATACCTCTATGGGATTAACGCCTGTGGAAGGAATGATTATGGGCACAAGAGCTGGTGACCTCGATTTGGGCGTGCTGACCTTCATTATGAAAAAAGAAGACATCAGTGTAAATACGGCCAACACCTTGATTAACAAGCGATCGGGCGTATTGGGCATCACGGGTATCTCTTCAGACATGAGGGATATCGAGCTGGAGGCTTTCGAAAAAGGAAATGACCGCGCACAACTTGCCCTGGACATGTATGATTACCGTATTAAAAAATACATTGGTGGTTATGCAGTAGCTATGGGTGGGGTTGATGCCATCATCTTTACTGGTGGTGTTGGTGAAAATGGCGATGTTACCCGTGCAGGTGTTTGCCGTGGTCTTGAGTTTATGGGGGTTGACTTCGATCATGAAGTGAACAAATCCTTCAGAGCTGAAGAACGCATCATTACCAAGCCAGACTCCAAAGTGAAAGTGATGGTCGTGCCGACCAACGAGGAGCTTGTTATTGCTGAGGACTCTTACCGCCTGACGGTTGTTGAAGCGGTGGAAGCCTAAAAAAAATTGAGGGTATTGTTCCGCAGTACCCTCCTTTCAAACAATACCTAACCATTATACTTATCTTAATACATTATCTTCGATTGCAATAAAAAGTAGAAATTAAAAATACTCCATTCCAAAATGAATATTCTTGTTCTAAATTGTGGAAGTTCTTCCATCAAGTTTCAATTATTTAACACAGAAACCCGTGAGGTGAAAATCACTGGTTTGGTGGAGAAAGTAGGTCTTGCAGGTGCATTCCTTACAATCAAAGACAACAACGGTAAAAAAGTTGTTTTCGATGGTGAAATTAATGACCACACTCAAGGAATTGAGTATGTATTAGGAATTATCACCTCTAAGAAGCATGGTGTTATTGCTGATATGAATGAAATTGATGCTGTTGGTCATCGTGTAACACATGGTGGTGAGCATTTCAAAAAATCAACCTTAATTACCGACAGTGTACGTGAGGACATCAAGAAATTGTTCGACCTTGCGCCTTTGCACAACCCGGCAAACATGATGGGAATCAGTGCGATCGATACCCTTCTTCCTGAGGTTCCTCAGGTAGCTGTATTCGATACTGCATTTCACCAGACCATGCCTGCAAAAGCTTACATGTATGCGATCCCTTACCAGTTGTACAAAAAATATGGTATCCGTCGTTACGGTTTCCATGGTACTTCTCACCAGTATGTAGCAGAACGTGCATGTGAAGTGTTGGGATGGGACATCACGACCAAGAAAATCATTACTTGCCACTTGGGTGGTGGTGCTTCGGTAACTGCAATCGAAAATGGTAAGTCTGTTGATACTTCAATGGGAATGACCCCTACGGAAGGTATGATCATGGGTACACGTGCTGGTGATGTTGATTTGGGTGTTTTGACCTACATCATGATTCAGGAAGGAATCGATGCCAATGCAGCCAATAGCTTGATCAACAAAAGATCGGGTATGTTGGGCGTCTCAGGTATCTCTTCTGATATGCGTGATATTCTTGAAGGCATGAAAAATGGCAACGAACGTGCACAGTTGGCTTATGACATGTACTGTCAGCGTATTGCCAAGTATGTAGGTTCTTATACTGCTGTGATGAAAGGTGTTGATTTGATTCTTTTCACTGGTGGTATTGGCGAAAATGCTTTCTATGTACGTAAAGATGTTTCTGATCACTTCCCATATTTGGGTGTTGAACTTAATGATGAGTTGAATGCAACCACATTTGGTACTGAAACTGAAATTTCTACACCAGATTCTAAAGTGAAGGTAATGGTATTGCCTACAAACGAAGAATTTATGATTGCCCGCGACACAGAGGAAATCGTAAATGCGCTTTAATTAAGCGATTAAAAATATAAATGGAAAAGGTGGGCATTGGCTCACCTTTTCTTGTTTAAGGAAAAGGTTGTACTGAAATACCTAAAAACAACATAATTTCTCAACACACAGAATGATTCACCGTCAATTGTTGAACTAAAAACAGTATAATTCATATACAATATTAGATAAGATGTTTTTAGCACTATTGACCTATTCATGAAGCAACAACTCCATCAACTAAGAACTTTACTGGGCTTTAACGATAGTTTTATTTTTGAGGAAAAACTATTGCATGGCTTCTCATTTTTAGGAGCGATTATTGGGCTGATAAATTTCCCTATGGCGGTTGCTGGAGTGTACCCCAAAGCAGCCATCCTGACAACCATTATTCTTTTCGGCACCAATTCAGCTGTCTTTATCTGTTCACGGATTTTCAAAAGATTTAATGTCGCCATCATCATATTTGTACTGATGGCCTCTACCCTTTTTATTTACGAATGGCGAACGATGGGTGGCGTGCGAGGAACCTACGGCGCAGCGATGTTGGCATTCAATATTGCCACCATGCTGTTAATGCCCAAGAAACTCATCGGGAAATACATCCTTTATATTTTCTCGGTAGCGGGTGCTATTTTTCTCATCGAGCGGTATTACCCTTCCGTTATTATTGGCCCGCCTGTCGATTTCCATACCCGCCAAATGCAACTCTTTTTTATGCTGATCGTCAGCACGCTTTCAGCCTATATTTTTAAAAAGGAGGAGTACCACCGAAAAATGCAATTACTGATCAAATCAAGGATTCAGCGCCACCTTGTATCAGCCATTGAGGATAAATACATTATGGCTTCTTTTGATGAAGAATACCAACTGATTTACCTCAGTAACTCGGCACAATCCCTGCTCCCTTTTCCTGATAAAAAAGCCATGGAGCAATTTTTGGTAACTACGGCCAAATCATTTATGATGCAGTCAAGTGCCAACAGATCAAAAGTTCTCACGCTCAATGAAGATGGCAAAGATCGCTTTTTCGACATTCATTTTCATTTGGAACAAGAAGACCGATCACAGTTCACACACCTGATTATTCATGATATTACTCAAAGGAAAAAAGATGAAATAACCTTGCAGAAGGCCCTTAACCATCAGGCGGAAATCAACCAAATGAAAACCAAATTTGTCAGTATGGTTTCTCATCAATTTCGCACCCCACTGACAACCATACAATCTGCCTGCGAGCTTTTGCAGATGAATCAGCAGTCTGTTAACCAGCCACAGAAACACCACACCCAAATTTTTGAGTCCGTCAATTCCCTGAAAGAAATGATGGAAAGACTGCTTGATTTTGGGCGGATGGAGAATAGCAATCCGATATTACGGCGCGAGCCTTGCAATATTGTTGAAATTATTAAAGATCAGATTCAAAAACTGACTTCCTCCACCTACAATGGCAGAAGTATTCAATTTCAGACCAAAGGACAGACTCAAGAGGTTGCTGTTGATTATTATCTCTATCAACATATTTGCAGTAATTTGATGTGTAATGCACTGAAATACTCACCATCAAATTCAGTGATCGAGGTAACGCTCATTTTTGGGGCATCTTCTTGTTCTTTGCTTGTGCAGGATTATGGCATCGGTATTCCTGCGGAAGATCAAAAAAAATTATTTGAGCCCTTCTATCGGGCATCGAACACAGAAAACCACAAAGGGACGGGTATCGGCTTGTCGTTTGTCAAGCAATTTGTTGAATTACACGACGGACAAATTAGTCTTGAAAGCGAGCTCAACCTTGGCACGATCATGACGGTGACTATCCCCTATCAAACCGAAAATGAACTGCAATCCGTTCATCAACAAACGAAGGTTTCCACTTAAATTATCGACCCAAAGCCCTATCCTATTTTCAGATCAAATTGCCCATGAACCTATCCATTTCAAATATCCGTCAGTTGCTTGGCTTCGACAATCGGTTTTCCTTTGAAGAAAAACTACTGAATGGTTTTTCCTTGACGGGAAGTCTTATTGGAATCTCCATACTTCCCGCAGCTTTTTTGGGTATTTTCGGTCAATTGCCCTTCATTACAATCAGCTTGCTGTTTTCCATCAGCTGTGGGTGTTATTACCTAAACCGGTTCAGGAGAGACTTTCTAAAAGCACTCTATGGATTTTGTGGCTTATTCACCTTTTTACTCCTTTTTGAATGGTACACCATGGGTGGTGTTCATGGTACAGCGAGTGTCGGGATCATTGGCTGTAATGTTGCGCTATTGCTTTTAATGCCTAAAAATTTAATTGGGAAGTACATCATCGCCTTCAGCGCATTGCTCCTCACCATGTTACTGACCGAACGATTTTTACCCGAGAGCATCATGGGCGAGCCCGTCAATTTTGATACTCGACAGGCACAACTCATTTCTATTTTCGTTTTGTCCACATTTGCTACTTACTTCTTCAAAAAAGAGGAGTTCCGAAGAAAAACCGAACTGTTACTCAATAACCAAATTCAACGACACCTTGTATCTGCCATTGAAAATAGTTACCTGATGGCCTCTTTTGATGAAAACAGAAACATGCTTTACCTCAGCAAATCGGCCTCACAGGTGCTGCCGTTCAACACCCAAACCGAACTCACCCTGTTTTTACACCGATTGGTAAATGAAAGAATACAATCCGAGGCGGATCATGTTGTCAAAGAGTTACAACTTACTTTCAATCAACAGGAGAAATATCTTGACACCATTTTTCATCAGGGGCAGGAAAACCAGCAGCGGTTCTACCACCTGATTATTCATGATATCACAGATCGAAAAAATCATGAGATTACGCTTCAACAGGCATTAAACCACCAGGCAGAGATGAATGAACTGAAAACGAAATTTGTAACGATGGTTTCTCATCAGTTCAGAACCCCACTTGCCACGATTCAGTCTGCAAGCGAATTACTTGAAATTGAAGGCGGTTGCCATCCGCTTCCAAAAAACTCCCCAAAGCGATATTCTCAAATCTACGAATCCGTTGAGTCCCTTCGTCAGATGATGGAGCGGATGCTCGATTTCGGTAGCCTTGAGTCGGCAAACCCGACCTTGAAAGTTACCCCCTGTTGCTTAAAAGCACTCATAGAAGATCAAATCAAAAAACACCTGAATGCCTTCCCTGAAAAAAGGAACGTCAACTTTAAAGCGCCTCAAAATGATCGCAAGGTCAATTTGGACTTTTATCTATTTCAGCATATTGTGTCTAATCTGATTTGTAACGCCCTGAAATATTCCAACAGTGAAAATGAGGTGATCACCATTTCGTTAACCTATCAGGAAGATGATTTTCAGCTTACCATCGCAGATCAGGGCATTGGCATTCCTGCTGATGATTTGAAAAATTTGTTCATGCCCTTTTTCCGTGCCACCAATACCGAAAATCATAAGGGAACGGGTATCGGCCTGTCGTTTGTGAAGCAGTTTGTTGAACTCCACAAGGGGACGATCGGCGTGGAAAGTGTCCTTGGCGGCGGTACCACATTCAAAATCAATATTCCTTACCTTTCGGAATCAGAAAAAAGTGCCCCTCAAAAATAAGGGGCACCTCCATCAACAACAGCGCATTGAGCTCCTCCTTCAGAATAAAGCAAAGCCACAAAATTGTGCTTGATGTTCCAGTCGCGAGCCTCCCTTTCGTAACAAGACCGCAAGCCTAACCTTCTATTAATTTAAATACTGTTCAGCGTAGCGTCTTAACTTCTGAATTTCACCCAAAGGATCTTGCCACCAATTTGTAGACCAAATTCGATAGACTTTGAACCCGTGCTGCTCAAGAATATTCTGACGGTGGAGGTCGTAACGATAAGCCTCATCAGACTCGTGGAATTTTTTACCATCGGCTTCCAAACAAATCACAGGCTCCCCTTTTGAATTTTTCAACACAAAATCAAGTCTGAACCCACCAAAAGGATACTGCAACACGATCGACTCTTTTGGGAAGAAATCCAGCAGGTATTCATAAACTTCCTGCTCAAAAGGGGATTCTGTTTCATTTTCTCCCACCTCCGCGGCAGAACTGCTTTCTGCAGAATACTGTTGTAGATGATTTAAAATCCCTTGTCGCTCCTCTTCATTTCCATTAGAACAGGCACGCGCATAAGCCAAATAAGCATATAGAATTCCCTTTCCATTGTTGCCAGAAGTTGCAATTTCATCCAAATACTTTGCATAGGATTCACTTGGAAAAGAGCTGAACACATGAAGCTGTTCTTTGGCCCTGGTGACAATTACATTGAGCAGCTTATAACCTTTAGTTACATTGTTCAGCTGCCCAAAAATTTGCCGGAATTTCCCCTCAGTATTACAACCAAAGGTGGTTGATAACATAATTATATCACGCTCATCGCCTTGAATATTCTCCAGGTTTTTCACGAAAAATCCTGCGGCAGTCAGCGCCTGTAATTTTTTGGAAAATTCAGCAGACTCCTCACAAGCCTTGAAAATCATGTCCCAGATTAAATTCCGCTGATCCATATTGAAAGTCGCCACCCCCACAGAAGGAAGTTGCCCCTGCTGATCAGGCTTAATTTCATTGGCCAGGAATTTCACGATTTCCATGGCCTCCGTTGGATTGGTACGGTTTTCATAAAGCCCATTCACCTCATGGAACTTAATGGGCGAATAATTTTTTGAATTCGGCATAGGCACCAAACGACCGCCATAAAATGCCGCATTTGAAAAATCAATCAGGTGTGGGTGTTTCGAGCGGTAATGGAAATCAAGGTAAGAAAACTTAAAGGAGCTGTCTTTGGCGAAAGTCAGTAAAGACTCGCTACCTGCCAAGGCCACATCTTCCTCGTCGCCCTCCTCTTCTTCTGCCGCTTCTCCACCCTTGCTGAAATAAGAAGAAGGAGGCATTTGATGCACATCGCCAGAAACAATTTTAAACTTGCCACGCATCAGTGCAGCATAGGAATCCTCAAGGCGAATCTGCGAAGCTTCATCAAAAATCACGAGATCGTAAAGGTCTGCCTGCATAGGAATGATAGAACTGCAAACTACGGGGTTAACCATTGTTACGGGAAAGAAATCGGTGAAGAGATCAAACTCCCGATCAAGAATTTTCCTTAGCGACGTCTTGCTTTGGTGGGCTTTATTTTTCCGATAGTTGAACAATAATTTCAGGCTCTGCCGATTTTTCTGCGAGAGGGTCTGCTGAACTTTTTTAGATTGCTGCGTGATGATGTATTGCGCCTGATGCTTTTGAATTTCCGCCGTAAGCTCATTCAGCTGGCGCAACAATCGATCATCCTGATTCTGCACCCCTACTTGTTCATGCTCTTTAGCCATCAGCAAACTGTTGAAATACCAATACTGAAAGCAGTTGTACCAGTCTGCAACAGGTACCTGTTCGAGATGATCTATTAGAACCCGTGCCTGCTGATGGGCTGTTTGCGATTTAAAATATTGCCAGTCGTGGAACGGTTTGTAGGATCTCATGTCTGCCTGCAATTGCTCCAGCAATGACTCATTCTCGCTGACAAACCTACTGATATCCTCACCAGACTGAATGCCTTCCACCGGATGATTACTGATCAGCGCGCTCAAGGAGGCATCAAGCTTCAATGCTTGCTGTTCCAGCTCCGTTGCTGTTGCTTTCATCTGTTTCAGCTTACTGTTGAAAATCGACTTGATGAAAAACAACAATCCTCCCTGAGATTTCTGATCCCAGAGTTTATCGCCAAAACTTGTTTCAGCCTTCGCCAACTGCTTATGGAGGGTTTTAAGATTTTCCTGAACCTGCACAAGCTTGCCATCCAGTTCATTTCTCAGGGTCTGAGAAAATTTCCGCTCAAAAACAGTGGCTTTGAATAACTTCAAACTACAATCAAGCTGCCCGATGGCTTCAAACAAATATTGTGCATCCCTGATCTGATCCTCCAGACTTGCGAGCTCTTCAATCGTAAAGGCAAGACTTCCCTGTTGGGGCAATTGCTCCGGTTGCCCATCGGAGAGCTTCTTCTCCGCACTCATTTTTTTGGCAATGGCATCCTTCCACGAGAAATCGCCAAGCACCTTCGCCGTAGCATGATGATACTGTTGATTGGCCTGCACTTTGATTTTCTCGAAACGGCTGCGCGCCATCTCATAATCATTGACACTCAGATTCCCGAAAGGCAGTTCGTTTTTTCCATCGACAATATTTCGGATAGCGTCCACCACTTTTTTTCGGTCCTTATTAACGTCATCAATAACGACACACAGGTGATCGAGCCCGATTTTGGCAAGGTTATTTTTAAGGACTTCAAGGGCTGTTTTCTTTTCACATACCACCAAACAGCGGGCATTATTTTCCAGTGCATTGGTAATAATGGCCGTTAGCGATTGGCTTTTCCCTGTGCCGGGAGGGCCCTGAATGATGAGCTTTCGTTCCTCACCTAACAAATGAATCAGCTTCTCCTGACTTGGGTCCACTGTTACCGAGGAGGTGGTGAATGCGCGGTAAGAGTCGTGGTCTTCCGTTTCTTTGAAATCCTCAAAATGATCCTGCACGTGCTTCAGGTCATAAATAATACTCTCGCGCTGTGCACGGAACATGCCAAAAACACCACTCCAGGCAATCCATGGGGTGGAGCCCGTCAGGTTTTCCATCCGGGCTTTATCGGGTGTGGCGGAAAGTTCAGGAATCGCCTCCACTTGTTGTGCTTTGAGGGTAGCCATGATGGTATTCACCATCTGCAATAATTCACCTTCATCAATGAGGTTGTCATCCAGCATCCCTTCAGGAATTTCAGGCAATTTCAGCCCGCCAAATTCTGATTCAATATAAGAGCGTAATTGCTCATTGATAATGATCGGATGATCTTCATTCTTTTTGATTTTCCAGTCGTTGAGATTTCGGGGATCTTTCTCAAGGTCCAAACGCCATATAAAAAGCGGGGCGCAAATCAACTGTTTGGGCATATTGGGATTTCGGGCGATTAACATCGGATACCCAAAACCGAGGCTATTGACCCCATGCTCCTGAAAATCAGAAGTTAAATCCATATGGAGGTTTTTGAGTTTCCCCAAAGCCTTATCCGCCTGCGACAGTTGCTCTTCCGAAAGCAAGGTAAGCTGCTTACTATCGACGGCTATTTTATGACTAAACTTCGGTTTGGTAAGCAAATCAGTTAGAAGATCCTGAGGTAATTTTTCCTCCACTTTCTTCAGATCTATCAGGTCGAGCCTATTTCTCCTTCGGCCTGGCGTAGCATTCAGGTGAATCGCTCTTAAATTCCCAACCTTCAGTTTACTCTCCAAAGAACCAACAAACGCTTTACTTAACTGCGCATTCTCCATATATATAACTCAAATTTTATATTAATTGAACAGCAAATACCTTGCCCTCCATTTTCACCCACCAATGAACAAAAAAATAATCACCAATTAATAGGTCCCTATCGACGGATACAGCTCAATTATTCCTGTGAACTATTGCGAGGCAGGCAATACTAAATACTCGCAGTGCAATAGAGCTGCATTGGCAGGCCGATGAATAGGAATAAAAAAAAGCCTCCATGAATAATTCATGGAGGCTTTTGAATTTATAAAGCTCAGGGCTTTAAATTATTTTTTGAAATCTTCCAAATAGGCTGTTACCTGCTTCACTACATTTTCGCCAGTGAAACCGAATTTCTGATCCAAAACACCTGCTGGTGCTGAGTACCCGAAATGATCCAAACCGAATACGCGACCGAATGGGCCTACCAAACCTTCCAACGTTACAGGCAAACCTGCCGTCATACCGAAAGTAGGAACTTCTGTTGGCAATACTTCTTGCTGATAAGCTTTGTCCTGCGCACGGAACAAACCTTCAGAAGGAGCAGAAACCACGCGAACTTTCAATCCTTGTGCTTCCAAAGTTGTAGCACCTTCCATCAAAGTAGCTACCTCAGAACCTGAAGCAACCAAGATTACGTCTGGCTGAGCCTCAGCTTTCACTACATAAGCACCACGCTCAGCACCCAAAGCCTGCTCGAAGTTCATGTGTGAAGTGATGTTCTGACGAGAGAAGATCAAAGCCGTTGGCGTTTTCACGTTCTCCATCGCCATTTTCCAAGCAACCGTTGCTTCGTCTGCATCTGCAGGACGCAAAGCCAACAAAGACATGTCGCCGTGGTGGTTTTTCAATTTCTCCATCAAACGGATTTGCGCTTCCTGCTCAATTGGCTGGTGCGTTGGTCCGTCCTCACCTACGCGGAAAGCGTCGTGCGTCCAGATATATTTTACTGGCAAGCCCATCAATGCCGACAAACGGAAAGCTGGCTTCATGTAATCAGAGAATACGAAGAATGTCGCAACCGCAACCTGTACCCCACCGTGAAGGGCGATACCGTTAGCGATAACTGCCATTGTAAATTCACAAACACCTGCTTGCAAGAAAGCACCGGTGAAATCACCTTTCGCCAAAGCGTGTGTTTTCTTCAAGAAACCGTCTGTTTTATCCGAGTTAGACAAATCGGCAGAAGAAACGATCATGTTCTCCACGTTTTCAGCCAAGTGACCCAATACAGTCGCTGAAGCTGCACGTGTAGCCACACCTTGCTTTTGCTCGATAGATGCCCAGTCGATTTTCGATGCTTCGCCTGAGAAGAATGTCTCCAATTTGGCCGCCAATTCAGGATAAGCTTTCGCCCACTCTGCTTGCTCTGCTTTTTTGGTAGAAGCGTAATCCGCTTTTTCTTCCAAAACTTCCGCATAGAATTTAGCGACATCTTCGAATACTGCGAAAGGATTGGCAGCATCACCACCCAAGTTCTCAACAGTTTTCGCCAAAGAAGCACCCGCAGCACCCAAAGGCTGACCGTGAGTAGAAACTTTACGCTCGAAGCTTTCGCCTGCTTCAGTAACAGCACCTTTACCCATGATCGTCTTACCGATGATCAATGAAGGTTTGCCTGTTTCTTCTTGTGCTGCTTTCATGGCATCACGAAGAACAGCCACATTGTTACCTTCAACAGTAACTACATGCCATCCCCAAGCTTCGTATTTTGCTTCAACATCTTCAGAAGTTACTTCATCTACTTCTGTTGACAATTGAATATCATTTGCATCATAGAACATGATCAAGTTACCCAAGCCCAAGTGACCTGCGATACGACCTGCTCCCTGAGAAATTTCCTCTTGAATACCTCCATCAGAGATGAAAGCATAAGTTTTGTGTGCCATCCACTCACCGAAGCGAGCCACCAAAAAGCGCTCTGCAATCGCAGCACCAACAGCCATAGTATGTCCCTGACCCAATGGCCCTGAAGTGTTTTCCACCCCACGGTCCAAATCTACCTCTGGGTGACCTGGCGTTGGGCTTCCCCACTGGCGGAAGTTTTTCAAATCTTCCATGTTGTAATGCCCCAATAGGTGAAGCTGAGAATACAACATAGGTGACATGTGTCCTGGATCCATGAAGAAACGATCGCGGTTGATCCAACGAGGATCTTTCGGGTCGTAGTTCATAAACTCAGTATAAAGCAAGTTGATAAAGTCAGCGCCGCCCATAGCACCACCAGGGTGACCAGACTTTGCTTGTTCTACCATTGCAGCAGAAAGGATACGGATATTATCCGCGGCACGATTTAAAATTTCGTTATTCATCAGAAGTTGTAACGTGTTGAAATTGTCGGCAAATATAACGATTTCCTGCTGATTGGCGGGAATAAATCGTTAAAACAAGTAAAAAATTCAGTAACTAATTATTTCGATCTTGATTCTGTATAGAATATTATAAAAATTCAAAAATAGGCTTAATATTTGCGATAGTTCCTTTTGCCTGAACAAAAAAATGATATAATCTGCAAAAAAACTTCCTATGTTCAAATCCCTCTCAAGATCAAATATAATATTTACGCTTCAGCAATACTTTTATTGGCTGGGGTTTTTCGCCTTCACACGCATTATTTTCATATTTCATAATCGGCACCTTTTTGAAACCGTTCCCAATAGTGAAATTTTCAAAAGCTTTTGGCAGGCCTTGCCGCTGGATCGGTCGGCTTCAGGCTATTTGATGGCATTACCTGTTATTATCACCCTGCTGATGAACCTTTTCGGGGGGGAAAGAATCGGTAAAAAAGTGGTTCATTTCTTCAATGGGCTTTTCACCTTCATTATTGCGATGATGATGGCGATGGAATTGCCTGTTTTTGATGAGTGGCAAACCCGATTGAATTACCGCGTGGTGGATTACATTAAATCGCCGGGAATTATTGTAGACTCTACCGGTCCTGCCTTGTTTTTTCAAACAATGGCCTACGCCACATTTTTGTGTGTGGTGGGCTTCTTCCTGTATCGCTACATTGTGGTACGCCCCGCAAAAGTTGGGCGAACGCACTGGCTGATGGCTTTTGTCTATTTTGTGATCACCGCCGTAGGAATCGTTTGGGCATTCCGAGGCAGTTTGACCGAAAGTATTCCGATTTCGCAGTCGGATGTTTACTTCAGTAAGTTCCCGATTGTCAATACGGCAACGGTGAATGGCCCATGGAACTTCCTGCAAAGCCTGGACAACAACAAGCATAATTCAACAACAAATCCTTTTGCGCACTATATGCCTCGTGAGGAAGCCAACGCCATTGTGGATTCTTTGCTGACCGTTAAAAAAGACACGACTGTCCATATTTTCAATCAGAAAAGACCAAATATTGTGTTTGTATTGATGGAGAGTTTCTCTGCTGATTTGGTGGAACAGCTGGGCGGCTATAAAGATGTTACCCCTGTTCTGGATACTTTGATCGACAATGGTTTGCTGTTCACCAACTGCATCAGTTCGGCAACCCGTACCGATCAGGGGATCAGTGGAACACAGTCGGGCTACCCTGCGCAGCCACATACTTCGATTGTTGGGCAGCTGAGCAAGCATCAGCACCTGCCATCGATCACCAATAATTTACAGGAAAACGGTTACTATGCCTCGGCTTACTATGGCGGACAATTATCCTATGTGAATGTAAAAGCATGGATGTTTACCCGTAAGTGGGACAGGATTGTGGATGAGCCCGATATTAAAACAGACATCCCGAAAGGAAGCCTCGGCTACCATGAGGAGGTTTATTTTGACCGCTGGTTGGCGGACATGGACACTTTCAAGCTCAAAAAGCCCTTTTATAATATGTTCCTGACCATCAGTACGCACTCGCCTTTTGATCAGAAAAGCTTTAAGACCTTCCATGTGGGCAGAAGTGAAAACGGTTTGCTGGACGGCGCAAACTATACCGATCACCGCATTGGGGAATTCCTGACCAAAGCACAGCAAAAACCGTGGTATAAAAACACCATCTTTGTTTTTATGGCGGATCACTCCCGCAAGTCGCCACGTGAATGGCCACTGGATTCTTATGAAAACCGCCTGATCCCATTTATTATTTATGGTGAACCTTTGAAAAAAGAGTTCAAAGGGAAGAAAATTGACAAGGTCGTTTCTCAGATTGATGTGACCACTTCATTGCTGAAACAGTTGGATATTCATACCGACAATTTCCCTTTCAGTAAAAACGTTTTCAATCCATACACACCAGAATATGCTTACTTCTCCTCTATCGAGAATATTGGGTGGGCAACACCAAACGACTATCTGATTTACAATATCAAAGAGGATACGGTAACATATCAGCGTTCAAACGATCCGAAAATAAAGGCGCAAACCATCAAACATGCCAAGGCTTATACAGAATACCTGTTGGATGATTATTTGAAGAGATAATAAACCTTTTGAAAACTATCTCGATAGGATTTGCCCCTACCGTAGATTTTGAATATAAAAAAACGATCGCTCATCATTGAACGATCGTTTTTTTTGTACCCTGTAATTTCTATGCCCGCTTTTTATTAGGCTCATCGTACATTTCTTCAATCTCCTTTTTGAAATGCTCATCAATCACCTTACGCTTGATTTTCAGTGTGGGAGTCAGTTCTCCTTTCTCCTGCGAGAATCCTTTGGAAGCAAGTCGCCACGTGAATGGCCACTGGATTCTTATGAAAACCGCCTGATCCCATTTATTATTTATGGTGAACCTTTGAAAAAAGAGTTCAAAGGGAAGAAAATTGACAAGGTCGTTTCTCAGATTGATGTGACCACTTCATTGCTGAAACAGCTGGATATTCATACCGACAATTTCCCTTTCAGTAAGAACGTTTTCAATCCATACACACCAGAATATGCTTACTTCTCCTCTATCGAGAATATTGGGTGGGCAACACCAAACGACTATCTGATTTACAATATCAAAGAGGATACGGTAACATATCAGCGTTCAAACGATCCGAA
>CANMKE010000018.1 GCA_947498325.1 uncultured Persicobacter sp. | reverse complement strand
ATCTGCTGAGCCTGTGGCGTCTTATAAGGTGCTGTATGGCGTACTGGCGTCATCTGAGGAGATGCTTGTGGTGACTTATAAGGCACTGTATGTTGTACTGGTGGTACGATCTGCTGAGCCTGTGGCGTCTTATAAGGTGCTGTATGGCGTACTGGCGTCATCTGAGGAGATGCTTGTGGTGACTTGTAAGGCACTTTATGTTGTACTGGTGGTACGATCTGCTGAGCCTGTGGCGATTTGTAAGGTACTGTATGTTGTACTGGTGGTACCATATTACCGCTTGATGCAGGCTTTACCATTGGTGATGGGTGAGCTACGGGCGTCTGTGATCCTACCGGTGGATGAGCTACCGGAACTGATCCCGATACTGAATGAGGCGCTGGCACCATAGTACCACTTGATGCAGGCTTTACCATTGGTGATGGGTGAGCTACGGGCGTCTGTGATCCTACCGGTGGATGAGCTACAGGAACTGATCCCGATACTGAATGAGGCGCTGGCACCATAGTACCACTTGATGCAGGCTTTAACATTGGTGATGGATGAGCTACGGGCGTCTGTGATCCTACCGGTGGATGAGCTACAGGAACTGATCCCGATACTGAATGAGGCGCTGGTACCATATTACCGCTTGATGCAGGCTTTACCATTGGTGATGGGTGAGCTACGGGCGTCTGTGATCCTACCGGTGGATGAGCTACAGGAACTGATCCCGATACTGAATGAGGCGCTGGTACCATATTACCGCTTGATGCAGGCTTTACCATTGGTGATGGGTGAGCTACGGGCGTCTGTGATCCTACCGGTGGATGAGCTACGGGAACTGATCCCGATACTGAATGAGGCGCTGGTACCATATTACCACTTGATGCAGGCTTTAACATTGGTGATGGGTGAGCTACGGGCGTCTGTGATCCTACCGGTGGATGAGCTACCGGAACTGCCCCCTCTACTGAATGAGGTGCAGGCACCATATTACCGCTTGATGATGGCGTTACCAATGGTGATGGGTGAGCTACGGGCGTCAGTGACCCTACCGGTGGATGAGCTACCGGAACTGCCCCCTCTACTGAATGAGGTGCAGGTACCATATTACCGCTTGATGCCGGCTTTACCATTGGTGATGGGTGAGCTACGGGTGTTGAATTACCAACCGATTTGGGAGGAAGCACAGGAGCTTCTAATGGAGAAGGAGTAGATTGACTTTTTAAAGGGCCAACAAGTTTATTCGGGATTTTATTCCCGAAAATCGGTTTTGGTGTTTTTTGCTTTGGAAGTTCAGGCGTCAAATACGCTGGAATTCCAGGGCTAACCATTGCCGTGGTGGTGGCATTCGTCGATATAGAATCAGTCATTGGGGCCAAGGCCTCTGTACTGTCAGGTAGTACAGGCTTAATCCTGTCTGTACTATCAACTGCTGTGATCGCCGTATCAACATTTTTCTCCACGTTTACAGGTTGAGGATCATCAGAATGGTCTTTGTTACAAGCAGTAACACCGAATATGGCAAAGGCCATTAAAGTTATTATGGTTCTCTTCATCAAAAAGTAGGTTTGATTAAAATAATACACAAAACTACATGAGTGATAAGAATAAATGATATACATTATTATCACCCAAATTGATGTTTCATCATGATGTAAAATTACATAAATCATCTACATAATAGATAAAATCAATATGTCATACAATGTAAAAATAGCCCAAATCAGCAGAGAAGGTATGCCTCTTAAAAAAATACCATAAACCTCTTCTTAGACCATTAGAAAATATTTGGCATGATAAAAAAATGAGTGGTACTACAATTCTTAAAAAATGCACACTTTTCTTAAAGTCACCTTCATCAAAAAGAATAGTAAAGTATCTTTGGGTTGGCGGTATCCGATTTACGAAATAAAATAATCTGTATAATCTGTGGGCAACATAAAATGGTGTAATCAATGAGGGTTGCGCCAGTAGTGCGAATACAGGCTGCAAATACCAGGGGTAAAAATTTCATAGCTCCTTAAACAGTCAATCCTTTCACCACTATTGATAAGAAGGTTTTCCATGTAAAAGCGTATTTTCATTCAACATTTTTGATAGCAACAGCACTTCCTATTTTGTAACCAATCGCTGAACACAAAAAACAGGTCCTTCAGAAAAGTAGGGACAAAAAAAAATGCCCTTAAAAGGCATTATGGCTCCTCGATATTCGAGGTTTTTTTTAAGAAGTTTTCACTGATGATCCATCGGGTTGAATCGCCGAGGGCAATACACCATTGCCCTTGCGTCAACCTTCACCGATGAATCAATTAGTGTGATGGGTAGTGCTCGAAAGATTTTCGGGTTACACCAAAACCATCTTTTACAATTACGGTGTAAGTTCCCTCAGGCATGTGCTCGAAACGGAATGGTTTCATGAAGTTGTCTTTGTCTTTTACAGTAGTCTTGGCAACCAGTGAGCCCGCTTCATTATATAGAGAAACCACTACTTTAGACTCCATATTAGCCATGTATAACACTTTGTAAGTTTCAGAATTCGAGTTAGGAATCACTCGAACAAATGACTTTCCTTTGGCAGCTTCATTGTCGTTGGTACCTGCAAAAGCGAAAGATGCTGTCAATAATAGGGCGAAGGCAATAGATAAGAATTTTTTCATCGTTGTCATTGATTTGTGTTATTTGCTAATTGAATACATTACAAATATACGGGGCTATTTTTATTAAATTCACACGATTATGATCTTTTTAATCGAACAAATCACACCTACAAAGCCCATTGATTACCAAATTCACAAAACACACTAAAAAAACAACGACATCTTGCCAACTTACCGAAAAAACATATTTCATTATCAAAAGCCTTGATTGAAACAGCTCAAAATTAATTTTCAATGATAAAGAGCCCAAAATACAAGTTTCAAAATCTGCCCACCTTTTTCACCGCACTTTTACACAATCTTCAAAATGAAAGCGCCCGAAAATGATCATTTCGGCAAAAATGAATCCTCAGCCACAATCCAAATACGTTCACCTAACCAAATTAATTCCGCGACATTAAATTTCAACGCAAAAAAGGCGATTATTTTTTCACCATATTAAAGAGTTGGCACATGATTTGATTATTGTATAGCATAGGTTGATGTTGGGTAGAAAGGGAGCTCAACCGCACGGTTAAGCTCCCTTCTTTTTTACCTTCGATGCCCCTGATTAAAATAGCATTAAAGTATATCATAGTGGTATAAGGTTATAGTTTGGTATTAGTATGAAGCTCGGAGTGGTTCCCGAGCTTTTTTTTGCCCAAAAATTACCTTTTCGCCACCAATGCCGCAGATTCCAGCGGCAAAATCCAGTCATTACCCCACAACAAATCCTTCGTCTCCATCAAGTTCACCTGTGGATCAATCAACAGCCTCGAACGTCGCCCATTCAGCGAAGCATATGCTTCCACAGTAACAACAGGCTCCCTGACGCCCTTCTTTCGATACACTTCCCCAAGAAAATGCGCAAATTCCAAAATCATATCAGGCTGAAAAGCCATCTGTTGCTCCTGTGCAGGCAATAAATACTGGCGGGGCAACACCTCCCAGCGGGCATCGGTCTCCTCGTCTTTAACTATAAAAGTACAATGCCCATTCTTCTCCATCAGCATCACATGCCATGCATACCGATACCCCTGTTCCGTCCAAAGCACATTACCGCTCATCAAAAAATGCCTTAAAGGAAGGAATATTTGCAGGGCAAAAAAAGGCAGTAAAATTGCTACTATCCACTGTTGCCTTCCTTTCAATGGCTGAGCTTGGCTGTTTTTAGGAATGAAACGACGAATATTTGACCATGCGGCCCAATCTTCAGCAGTAAAAAAAATCAGTGTCGAGGCGATCATCACCCACGGGAAAACACCAATATTAAACAGTAACCACGTCATGACATGAAAAACCACCACCGCCACATAAGCAAACGGTCGGCTCTTGCGATTGCTGAGACCAAAGGGAATCAATAGGTCATAAAACATGCCTGCCCAACAAAAAAAATAAGGCACCCAAAACCAGTCAAAAGCCCCACCAATTACAGGCAGGTCGGTACGTGCTTGCAACCAAATTTTCAGCGGTTGTGCCTCCCAAAGCCAGTCTCCTTTAATTTTAGCTACGCCAGCAAAAAAATACACCATCCCAAGCATCAGCCGAAGGCTATTTACCTGCCACGACTGTACGAGATGATCAGGCTGAACCCGTCTGAAATAAACATCAAGAGAACAAAAATGATGAGGCGAAATCAGCATCAATATAAAGCTGACCAAACTGACAAAATAATAGTGGTTCAGGTACCATGTTTTATCAATCAATGACAGATAAGTCCAACTGACGAAAAACAATATTGCGCTTAACCGATACCGAAATCCCGTTGCGATGCCCAGGGCGGAAAGTACGCCCACTGCCACCAAACCATGAGTCCCCCAATAGCCCAAAGGCTGAACCCATTCAAATCCCCAATAAGAAAAATGAAATTCAGGGTTGATCAAATGGGCATCAATCCAACCGAAATATTCCATGCGCAAAAGTGCAAAAGC
Source organism: uncultured Persicobacter sp. (assembly GCA_947498325.1). Taxonomy (GTDB): domain Bacteria; phylum Bacteroidota; class Bacteroidia; order Cytophagales; family Cyclobacteriaceae; genus Persicobacter; species Persicobacter psychrovividus. The sequence continues at coordinate 99,018 of CANMKE010000018.1, read as the reverse complement.
CATCAGCAGGCCAAAAACAATTCGGAAAACCACCAATGGAAAAACATTGATGGTTGCCCACTGCTGTTGCCACCCATTTTTCAATGCCTTAATCACCATCGTTATCATCAAATGTACTGGTAATACTTAAATGGTGTGTCAGGTCAACTTTCAGCAAAATCAATAAGACTTTCATTTCCTGATATAATGATTCAACCGCTTCAGGAGATTGCTCAATTGCCAAGTGTAATGGTTGATCGAGCCCATCAATATGCTGAATAACCAAATTAAACTGTCCGTCAATCACCTGCCCCAAAGGCTGATTGTCCGCAATAGCATTCAAAAATATCAGGTAACTGTTCAGCCCGTTCCCTTCTGTTGCTGAAAAATCAAATAATGACTGATGCGCTAAAAGTGCACTTTTCAAAGCCATTAAATCATCATGGGCATAGCGCTCATAAGCAGCTTCAGCATGGGCCACTCCACCATTTGATTTCCCCAATGGGTTGCCCACCATTGCGGTGATGAGAAACTCCATATTGGAAATCTGTGCATTCACCATCTGATTCAGGGAACTGTTAATTCCATAGCCCGCAGCAGTTTTAAAAGTTGGAAGATAGCTTTGCCATGCCGCATCAAACGTCTGACTGTCAGCTTTAAGTTTCGCGCTCAGCAAACCTGTAAGCTGATGTTTCTTTTCCAAGATCGACGGATCCTGATCAGCAGTAAAAATAAGGTACTCCAGCGCCATCATCCCTGTGGTTGAGCTCCCCATTTTCTTATTAACAAATTCCTGATCTAAAATATCCTCAGAAGCCAAAAACTGATCCATCAGTTCCTGATCAAAAGGCGGCCGATGCAAAGGATGTTGTAAAAACTGACTTGCAATAGGGCCAATGTCAAAAATATTTATCGCCTGCCATGCACGGTTGAGCGCCTTCCATTCTTCCTGAACAGCCAAATACTGCTCCTCGGTAGGAGTCGCTATCAATGACTGCACACGCTGATCGAACTGCAAAACTGCCGCCTGATATAATTCAAGATGCCTTCGGATATGATTTTCTGCCAACTGATCAAGCATTGCTGATCGGTCAAAGGATGGTCGTTCTGCCGTATCACCACAAGCTGACAAGCCCAAAAACAAGCAGCACAGGGTAATCCATTTTATATGATGCATCATTATAAAGAATTTAAGAATTGAAGTAAAGACTGACGGTCATCAGAGGACATGGCAACAAACTGATTTTTGGATTCTTCCGCTTCTCCCCCATGCCAAAGGATCGCCTCTGAAAGGTTTCTTGCTCGACCATCATGCAGGTAAAAGGTATGATCGTTCACCGCTGCAAACAAGCCAATTCCCCAAAGGGGCGGCGTTCGCCATTCCTGCCCATTGGCTTCGTGATCGGGGCGACCGTCGGCCAACCCCTCCCCCATATCATGCAAAAGTAAATCGGTAAATGGGCGGATAACCTGATGAGAAAGCCCATCGATGGTAGGGTGTGTGCCCGTTTTAAATTTTGGGATATGACAACCCGCACAACCTGCATCCATAAAAATTTGCTTCCCCTTCAGCACCTCAGGATCCTGCCAGTTTCTTCGAGCAGGAACCGCAAGTGTTGCGGAATATAAAACCACCTTTTGAAGGTCATCGGCATCAATCTCAGGCTCCCCCCCATTGGGGATATTTTCAGTGTCAATTCCAAAAGGCCAATTTTGTGATGGGTTCAAATCAGAGGTAATTCCCATATCTCCCAAAAAAGCGCCTGCCACCTGATGTTCTAAATCCTGCTGATTGGCTTTCCAGCCGAAACGGCCTATGGCCTTCTGTCCATCTTGCTGAAGAATGTAATTTGGTCGCCCAGAAATGCCATCATTATCACGGTCCTCGGGGTCTGCCAAAGCCAAAAGATCTGCTTCGGGAATGGCTTCAAGAAATCCAAGTCCTACCATTTGAGGAGCCACCCGTGGGGAAGTCATTACTTTGGCATCCATCGGACCATATTTCAGGTTGACAAAAGAGATCATCGGCTTCCGAAGTTCATAGGACGAACCATCGGCAAATTTCCCTTCCATCATTAAATAGTCCACTTCGTAACCCCCTTCCACAGGCACACCAAAACCGTTGATCGCCTGGTCTTGTAACTGCCCGCCATAATGAGGATCTGGTAATGTTCTTGAAGGATTAAAAGGGTCTGGTATTGACAATCGGATCAGGTGCCCAGCATTTAATTCCCCATGAAACTCAGGGGCACGACCGCGCCCATCCTTAAAATGACAACCACTGCAGGAACGCGCATTAAACAGCGGACCCAGCCCATCGCGGGCGGTGGTAGAGGCGGGGGCGGTCACCCAATTTTGATTAAATAGAGAATTCCCCACAAAAAACAACAAGCCTTCCTCATTGGAAAGCGTGGGTATTTGTAAAGAAAAGGCATTCTCTGAGGTATCAAAGATTGTTCCCTGCCCCGCAGAAAGTTCTTCCCCTTCTTCGGCCTGAAATTGCACTTCAGAAAGATGATTGCAGGAAAACATAAAGACGCAGGCCAAGACCCAAAGGAACCGTTTGGAAGTTGTCATGAATTCAAAAGTAGGTTGGTATAGAAAATGGGAAAGGTTTTCACCTTTCCCCAAATGGTCTATTATATGTTCATTTATTGTTATTCAGGCAATGCCGTATTGATCGTGATGTCAAGTGCACTTGCGGCAGCAGCAAACTCATCGCCAAGCTGCTGAAGTTCCACAACCGCTTCAAGAACTTTCGGGCGGGAAGCCTCATCGGAAATTGCGAAATCAAATGGTACAGGCATCGCATTTACTTTTTCCAAAGCGGTGGTTACCTGCGTACTCACCTGTTCTGCCAAAGCAGGATCTGTTATTTTCAGTAAATCATAAATCCCTTTTCCGCTGGTTTCTTTACCATCCGTCCCTTTGTATTTTCCATAGAATACATTACTCAGGCCTTCCGCATTCAGAATAATGTCGCGGTGGGTATTATCACTGAAGCAAGAATGCTCATCTTCCTGGTTTTTATTATCATAGGCGGTAAAAATTCGCTCCCCTGCCAACTCAGCTTTAGCCAGGATACCAATCCCAGTAAAGATATTTTTAAGCGAAGTAGCAGGCGATTCACTCACAAAGCTGGCGTAATAATTACCGCCACTTGTAGGCGACCAGTCAGCCACCAAGCCCTGGAGGTCAGCGATTAAAATCTCCGTGGTTACTTTCAAATAATCCAATCTTCTCGAAGCAAATTGATCGGTCGTAAAATCTGTCAGTGGACGCTGTCCTGCCAATTTTTCTTCAGGAGCAGTTAAATCCTGTCCCCAAAGTAAAAACTCCAGTGCATGATACCCCAGGGAAACATTTTCTTCCCCGCCGTCCTCATTCAAATCTGTCAATAATTGCGCTGTAATAGTAGGGTACTCCTCTGGCATATTTACAATCCCATTGGCATAAACTGTTTCTCCTTCCACTACATAGTCGATATAGGCCTCATCAAGTGGCCAGGCATTTAAATTACCTTCTGGTCCATTGTCATCATCAATTGGCCCAGCATAGAAACGGAATGCTTCCGACGGCCCGTATGATTCCCGAGAAGCCAACCAGGCAGTCTTCGCTGCATCGAGATGCGCTTGTGTAGGATCCATCACAAATGTGTTAATTGCCGCTTGCAAGGCGAGGGCATCCTGTAGTGCATTGTCATAATTGGCGTGCACCAATTTGGCATAATCCTCAACAACGGTTAACTGTAATTTATCCAATTCTTCATTGGCAGGAATTTCAACATTATCGGTGCAAGAAAAGGTCAGCATTGCCGTTGAAAGCATCAGGCACAAAGCCCCCTTTCGAGTAAAAGTCTTCAGCGTAAACATGGTAGGTTAATGATGTTATTTAGATTTGTTTTAAATAATAATCGAATATAGCACCAGCTTTATCAGAATGTCAAATTTTATTTAGATTAATTACAAATAAAGGCAGAAATCAATCTAATCATAACGATGGCTGCTTGCAAAAGCCTTAATTTTAGCCACAAACCAATCATAGTATTATCTCATGAAAATTCTGATCGTCGATAACTCCTTTTTGCCCTTCAACAAATATGGTGGAACAGAACGCGTTATTTGGTATTTGGGGAAAAGCCTAAGTCAAATGGGGCATGAGGTTGGTTACCTGGTCAAGCAAGGGTCCTCGTGCCCTTTTGCCAAAGTTCATGAGATTAACCCAGCGGAAGAGATTACAGCACAAATTCCTGAAGGTTATGATATGGTTCATTTTCAGTTTCAGGTGAAGGACTACCCCCATCCGCACGTGATGACCTTCCACGGTAATCAAAACCACCAAAGTCCTTTTGCGCAAAATACCATCTTTATCTCGGCCAATCACGCCCAAAGGTATGGCGCTGACACCTTTGTACACAATGGTTTGGATTTTTCGGATTATGGCAGTGTAGAACTGCACAACCCTAAAAATTATTTCCACTTTATTGGCAAGGCGGCATGGCGACTAAAAAATGTAAAAGGGGCCATTAATATTATCAAGCAGGTGCCACAGGCCAAGCTGAAAGTCCTCGGAGGCAATCGCCTGAATCTAAAAATGGGATTCAGGTTTACAACAACACCCAAAGCGCAATTCCATGGAATGGTGGGGGGTGATGAAAAAAACAATTATTTAAGATACTCTAAAGGACTGATCTTTCCTGTATTATGGCACGAGCCTTTTGGTCTTGCCATCACGGAAAGTTTATACTATGGTAATCCCGTTTTTGGGACTCCATATGGTTCCCTGCCTGAATTAGTACCCGCAGAATTCGGCTTTCTAAGCCACCGATCCTCAGAAATTGTTGAGGCGGTAAAAAATGTTGACCAATTCAGCAGGAAAGCCTGCCATGAGTATGCCGTAGAAATGTTTAATGCTGATAAAATGGCGGAAGGCTATTTAAAATGCTATGAGCGCGTTTTAAATCATGAGCCCCTCAATGCCCAGGCCCCACGATTGACGAAGGTACAGGAAGAGAAATTTCTTCCCTGGGAAGCATAACCGAAGATCTAAATGCGCCATTGATGACCTTGGAAAGGTACTGAATGGCGCAAAAATAATCTTTAAAAAACCACATTTATCTCCGCCAAAAAATTTTCACTGTTGATAATGTTTCCGTATCCAGTCGATCATCTAAATCAACGGAGAAGCCATTCTTGTGATAAAAAGCTAAAGGAGGCAGGTAAGGTTTTCCATTGCCTTTGATGTATTGATCAGTGGTAACCACCCACCCCTGAAGCGCACAGCGTTCTGCCTGTGCGAGCTTCAAAAGCTGACTGCCAAATCCTTGCCGCTGCACCCCACTATCGATAATCATGGCAAAATACCGCTGGCCATCGCGTAAAAAATCACAATACCAGCCTACCATCAGGTCGTTTTGATCAAGAATCACACGATGCCTTCGTGCCAGCAAGCTGTTGAGGTATTGTTTAAAATCTGAAATTTTCTGCCACTGAATTTGCCTGGGATACTCCTTGTTCCACAAATCATGGGCTCGTGCTTTCAGGTGATCAGAAAGACTGTCTATGGTAATAATCCTATACGCCACCTTATTTCAGCTTTTTTTCATACACAAAATCATCCATAATATATCCGCTGCCAATATCAGCAATCACGGCCTCTTTACGTTCAAATCCAAGCTTTTCATAAACGGCCATCGTCTTGCTGTTGTATTTATTGACGGTCAAACGGATGATTTCACAACCTTTTGCCAGTGCGAAATCCTCGACGAAAGTCATCATTTTCCGACCGTAGCCCTTCCCCCGGGCGTGGTCTACCAAATAAAATTTACTGAGAAAAAGTGCCTCCTCACGCACCTGAACGGCCAAATATCCCAATAATTGCCCCTCAAGCTCCAGCATAAAATAAGTGTAGCCTTCTTGCTGTTGTTGTGCAATTGCCTCCGCCGACTGAAACTTCTCCAACATATAAGCCACCTGCGCCTCACCGATAATTGGTGTGTAATGCTGCTCCCAGATTTGCTTGCCTACCTTTGCTACCGCCGCTCGTTGTTCGGCTGTAGCCACATTGATCATCATCTTACGCTACTGTTAAAATCAAGGTCCTACCATCGAACCATCATCTTCAAATATAAGAAGATTGATATAAGACAGCTAAAAGAGTGAAAAATTTAACTATTTTTCCGACAGAGAACTTCAAGGGACATTTCGTCCTGTAAAAATATAAGCGTATGACAACAGTAATTGAAAATGATTTTTTAAAGGCCAAAATCAAGCACGATGGCGCCGAATTATGTTCACTGATCAATAAAACCACTGGAAAAGAATTGATCTGGCAAGCCGACCCGAAAGTCTGGGGGCGCCATGCACCGATTTTGTTCCCCTTTGTAGGTCGCATGAAAGATGACCAATATACCCATGAAGGAAAAACCTATAAAATGGGTCAACATGGTTTTGCCCGTGATCGCCAGTTCGATGTTAAATCGGCCTCGGCGGAGAAGGTGCTGTTCACCCTTACCGCTGATGAAGAGAGCCTGAAAATTTATCCGTTTGCCTTTGAGCTTCGTGTTCAGTATGCTTTGGAAGAGAAGAAATTGGTGATTGGCTATCAGGTGGTGAATACCGACCAAAAAGAGATCCTCTTCTCTATTGGTGCGCATCCTGGTTTTAATGTTCCTTTGAATGAGGGAGAACATTTCAACGATCATAGTCTGTGTTTCGAGCAGGAAGAGCAACTTGATCGACATATGCTTGCTGAAAATGGTCTTTTCGATGGCCGCGTAGACATGGGTTACCTTTCGGGAAAACGCCATTTGACACTAAATTTCGACAAATTTGATGAAGACGCATTGGTTTTTGAAGATTACCAATCGGCGCATGTTGACCTGGTGAATCTTAAAGAAAAAACAGCCCTTCTGCGCTTCCATTTCAAGAATTTCCCTTATTTGGGCATTTGGACTAAACCAAAGGCGCATGCCAATTATATCTGTATAGAGCCCTGGTTTGGCATTGCAGATTATACTTCAGGCAATGAAGAGCTTGCCGACAAAGCGGGTATTCAAAGACTCCCTGAAGGGCATTCTTTCGGCTGTCAGTACGCTGTTGAAATCCCATAAACTTCCCCTTTGAACCTTAAATAATGACTGATGATTTGTGATCGATGCCCGATAATTTTCGCCTCGATCACAATTGATCAGTCTTTTTTTTGAACGACTATTGATCGAATTAATCACCGTTAGATACTTCCTTGTAACTGGTTTTACCCACTTGAATACAGCCCAAATTCCCGACACTAAAGGGCGCCTCAATCACACATAAGAATGATCCAATTTTGACAACCGAATTTACTTAAACAAAGGAATTTGAGATTTAGGGCAACATAACATCCTCAATCGGCTGAATTCGAATGTCTAAAATTTACTACATCAAGGGGCTGCTGCTGAAATAAAATCGTTATAAAAAGATAACCGATTTATATTTATGAAACAGTTTTCAGCAGTCCTTCCACATTTGCCACACCTGATCATGACCCATCATGCCGAGCGCAGGTGCATACAACGCAACATCCACATTTCTGACTTGCAGCATATTATCGATTACGGACATGGTTCGCATCGGCAGAATATGCGATTTTTTACCGTCAAGAAAAGTGAACTCCCCCATGAGCTCGACCACAAATCCGCCGATAAACTCAGTCGGCTGGTGGTGGTCATGGATTTGGTTCAGCCTTTGATCATTACCGCCTATTATCAAGCAAGGCCCTACAAGCATATCCGCAAAAAGAATAAAAAAATCAACCTTGATCATGTGAGTGGGACGCAGAAAACACAGTATTTAAAGCACCGACATTTCAGATAACTTACCGTAATAAATATCCCCCCTTTTTCAGTCAGTACAATTTTATTTCCGCGGATTTTATGGGCAGAGATCAGCAACTGTTTCCTTGTGTATCATCATTTTAGACTACTGCTGAAGGTCGGAGATGCTCAATATTTCGTTCAGTAGAGGTGTATAATTTTCATCCTGCCTCACTTTCAGACAGTGCCTATTTCAATTCAATCGATCAGTATCGGTTTTGAAATAGGCATTTTTTTATCTTAAATCCCTCACTATTTTACAGTTGAACGGAATAATTTCGGTAGTAAAAAATCCTCTATAATGAGGGCCAATTTACAGTTCCCCGCAAGCGGCAAGTTTAGTCATTTTTGTGAATCAATGATTCTTCCCCTCGATTTACCATTGATCAAAACCTCAACCTTTTATCACTACTCCTTCTCCAAAATCAATAAATACAACTGCTACATCATAGCAAATTTCTAACATTACTATAAATAACAATACATAAACTGATTATTAGCACATAATTTCGGCTATATATGTGCTATCTTTGTTTCGGAACGTTAGCAGATTAACCTATTAATCAATAATTTACTGTAATCATTTTTCAGAAAGCTAAAGCTTCGTTTTCATGATGAATGATCAGCAAATTTTTCATTATTTCCGCCATTCATTAGCATCAAATCTTTTTTGTAAATGAGGCACACACGGAAGATCTGCGATGGTACCAATGCATAATTTAGAATTCACCATATTTTTATGAGACAAGAAGACTACAATGACTTCACCCGACAGGGCAATGAGTTAATGGACCAACTTAGAGGCAAAGGCAGGTATATTTTACCGATCATTCTCCTGGTGGTTCTTTCGGTTTCGAGCACCTTTCAAATCGGGCCAGAAGAAATCGGTGTCATTACCCGTTTCGGGAAATACACCAAATCTGTGGAATCAGGGCTGAACTTTAAAATCCCCTTCATTGAGTCGGTGTATAAAGTACCTGTTGAACGCCAGCAAAAACTCGAATTTGGGTTCCGCACGGCAGAAGCAGGCGTGCAGTCCTATTATGAAGACCGCAGCCAAACCACCGCTGATGAGTCCCTGATGCTTACAGGAGATTTGAACCTTGCTGATGTAGAGTGGGTAATTCAGTACCGAATTTCCGATGCCTACAAATTTTTGTTCAAAGTGCGAAATCCTGAGGCGACCCTTCGCGACTTAACGGAGGCAGCCATGCGCGAAATTGTAGGAGACCGAACGGTAAACGAGGTGTTGACTATCGGACGTTCGGAAATTTCCAGCCAGCTAAAAATTACAACGCAGGCGTTGTGTGATGAATACCAACTGGGGATAAAAGTAGAGCAGGTCGTACTTCAGGATGTTAACCCTCCTGAGCCAGTAAAAAAGGCTTTTAACGCAGTAAATGAGGCGCAACAACAGAAAGAAACGCTGATTAACCAGGCCAAGTCGGAATATAATAAAGTGATTCCGAGAGCCAAAGGGGAAGCTGAAGAGACCATTCAGAAGGCAGAAGGTTACGCCACGGAACGGATCAATAAAGCTTTGGGGGAAGCCCGTCGATTTACAGATTTGTACAACGAATATGTAAAAGCGCCAGAAGTCACCAAGCAGCGGATTTACCTTGAAACGATGCAGGAAGTGATGCCTAAACTGGGCAACAAAATCATTACTGATGAACAGGGGCAGAATGTGCTTCCATTACTTCAGATGAGCTTAGACAAACACGCCACCACGCCTAAAAAATAAGACCATGTCCACAGCAAAATATACCATAATATTTATATTCCTGATCTTGATCGGCCTGCTTTTGAGCCAATCGATGTTCATTGTAAATGAAACTGAGCAGGTGGTCATCACCCAGTTTGGAAAGCCTGTTGGTCAGGCCATTACAAGCCCTGGTATTCAGTTCAAAGTCCCTTTTATTCAAACTACCAATTATTTCGATAAGCGATATTTGGAGTGGGATGGCGACCCAAATCAGGTGCCTACAAAAGACAAAAAGTTTATTTATGTTGATACCTATGCCCGTTGGCAAATCACAGATCCATTGCAGTTTTTCAAGCGATTGACCAACGAACGTGGAGCGCAATCTCGTCTGGATGATATTCTTGATGGGGAAACCCGCGACTTTATTGCCAATCACGATCTGGAAGAGGCCATCCGAAGCACCAACCGAGAGCCCATGGTGGCGGATTCCCTTGGCGATGGTGTAGGAGATAAACTCCGAAAAATTCGCGTGGGGCGGGAAAAAATTCAGCAGATGATTCAAGAAAGTTCCAACCGCCAGGCACAGGATTTGGGAATCAAGGTATTGGATTTCCGTTTCAAACGCATCAATTATATCAGCGATGTAAGAAAGCAGGTGTATGAGCGTATGAAATCCGAACGATTCAGAATTGCTGACAAGTTCAAGTCTGAAGGATCGGGTGCTGCCTCAAAAATTAATGGGGAGAAAGAAAGGGAGCTGAAGCGAATTCAGTCGGAAGCCTTCCGTAAAGCGGAGGAGATTAAAGGACAGGCAGATGCTAAAGCCGCGGCAATTTACGCCAATGCCTACAACAAAAATGCACAGTCGAGGGATTTGTACAGCTTCATGAAATCTATGGAGACTTTCGAAAATACCTTTGATGGACAAACATCGGTTATTTTATCGACCAAAAGTGATCTTTATAAATACCTGAAAAGTTACTAACAAAACTTTGTAAACCGTTCAAAAGCCTGCAGACATTGCAGGCTTTTTGTGTTTAGCACCTTTAATTTATGACTTGCAGGAAGAAAATGCCCACGCGCTGATCAAAAGATAAAATCGCTTATCTTTACGCTAAATCAATCCTCAAATCATGCTTTACACACGAAAACAACGCACCAAGCTTCATTTTTTCCATTACTATTTTGGCCATGGCCGCCTGTTGGCATTATTGCGAATTGCTGGTGGCCCACTGTTGATGATCATGGCCATGAAACTGCGCTTTGCCCCTCAGCAATACGATCTTGTGCTGCTCAATATGCTCTTTATTCTTGGGGTATATGCCCTTGGCCGACCCGTAGTTACCATGATGACGAGCTGGAAAAATCTCCGCACCATTGAACTGAAAACGGAAGTAAAAGAAGACGCTTTATATATCAATGAAAATGGCTACGAACTGAAAATCCCTCTTCAGGAATTCAAATCAATAAAAAAACAAATTAGCTATTTTCGGTTCAATCTCAATAAATGGCAAGGATTCTCAATCCCTGACTCTTTCTTTAGTTCAAAAGATTTTGACAATATTTATAATTTCACTAAAAAAAGAAAGTAATAAGCCTAATTTTCTATCCCTTAAACGCATAGGCGGACAGGCGCTATTTAGAGGTTGATCTTACAAATATTGCCAAGGGTGCATGAACCGCTTATATCAATACGGATAAATTAGTTTACTTTGAGGAAAATATATTTCAAATATTCACCACTTTTCAAAAAACCTGCCGCCACTGATTGGGGCAATTACCCATAGCTACATAGCTATATTCATATAAAGATGTCATTGACATTTTTGTACTCAAATTCATTAACAAATATACATAATATACCCTGCAGCCCTCCTTTAACGATCTTTTCACCTTGTCAAAAATAATATGAAGGCATTCACTGAGAATGAAAAATTTACGGGATTAACCACTCTAAAAGCGAATAGTACATTTGAGGATTGTGAATTCCGGCAGTGTAATTTTCAGTCCTGTAAAATCACCGACATCAATTTTATTAATGTCCATTTTATTGATTGCGATTTAAGCCTTGCAGTATTCCGTCATGTAAAGTGGCAGCAAGTAAGCTTTACAAACTGTAAACTTATGGGCGTGAAACAGCCCGAGATCAGTAAAATGTTATTATCTGTAAAGTTTATTAATTGTAATCTGATGATGATGCATTTGGAAGGGCTCGCACTACAGCGGGCGGTATTCAAATCGTGTAATTTGAAAGAAGCGATTTTAATTGACTGTGACTTAAGGGAAAGCAATTTCGAGGACAGTCATTTAGCAGGTGCCTTGATTCATAACTGCGACTTGCGCAAGGCGGACTTTCAGTGGGCTACCGCCTACCAGATTGATCCAGGCCATAATCAACTGAAAGGGGCGGTATTCAGCGAATCGGGGCTCTCAGGCTTACTGCAACACTTGGATATAAAAATTAACCCATAAAAAAAGGAGCAATTTGCTCCTTTCTTTATGCTTAGTTTAATTAAGCAATAAGGTCTTGCATGTAGGCAATCTTATCTTTACAGATTTTATCAATAGCGACTAATAACTCTCTGATTTCATTGATCTTCATTGAATGTGGATCTTTCATCTTTTTCAAGATGGTCTGATATGTCGTCCCCATTTCTGTTCCAATTTCGGCATAAGAAATGTTTAGACCTTTAATCAATTCATCGATTTGAGTTAAAGTGATATCGATGTTATCTAAGCTTTGATTGATCTCTTTTAGAGAGATTTTTCCTCCTTTTTTTCCCATGATTGATATAATTGTTAATAGGGTTAATTTCTATTATTAAAGATATTTAAAAAATTGACTTAAAAAAACCATTCATAAAATTAATTAACATTTCTTAACAAATATTATATAATTAGTGGGGAGAAAATAATGATCAAATAAAGTATGTACATTTATTTGGTGTTTTATTACTAAAAAATTAATTAATTATTCATCCTTCTTTTACTTCTCATTAAATGTATGGGCGCAAATAGGAGGTTTATGAAGCCTAAAAACAAAAAAAGTGTAAGGAAACCTTACACTTTAAAAATATGGGGTGAGCAAATCACTATTTTTTCTTTTTCTTCTTTTTGTCCTTCCAGCTCTTTTTAGGTGCCTTTTTAGGTTTTTCAAATACGTCGCCAGTCATATCATCAAGATTGGTCATTTTCATTAATGATTGCCAGTTCTCTTCATCATGACCAGAAAAATCAACAGTGGTAGAGTAATCTTTAGGGTCAATATCAAAAACCTTGATTTCTTTATTCAAGAAAGACTCTATTTCTTTCAGCGTTGCTTCCTCTTCAGGGGCACAGAAAGAAATGGCATATCCTTTTTCCTTGGCACGTCCCGTACGTCCTACACGGTGAACGTAGTTCTCTGAAAGCTCAGGCAAATCATAATTAACGACATATTCTACACCAGCGACATCAATACCACGGGCAGAAATGTCGGTAGCGATTAAAATTTTAAGTTCCCCGCTGCGGTAACTTTTCATTGTTTCTTCGCGCTCTTTCTGGTCTTTCCCCCCGTGCAGCGTCGCTGATTTGATGCCCACACGCTCCATGGCTTTCATGACCCTTTCAGCCCTTACCTTGGTACGTACAAACACCAACATCTTCTCCCCTTCGTGCTCTTTGATCAAACGCTCCAAAAAGAATCGTTTATCATCCATTGCGACAAATGCCACAGAATGGGTCACATTTTTAGAAACAGGATCTTTGGGAGAGATCTGAATTCTTACTGCTTTATTCACCAAGCCATAGGCCAGGTCTTTGATTTTTTCATTGATGGTTGCCGAGAAGAACAGGGTCTGTCGTCTTTTAGGAATTCGGCTGATGACATCACGCATATCCTTGATAAATCCTAAATCAAGCATGTGATCGGCCTCGTCCAACACAAGGATTTCCACCCTTCTTAAGTCCAAATGACGCTGTGCCTGCAAATCGAAAAAACGACCTGGAGTAGCAACAACAACATCCACCCCCTGGGCTAATTGTTCTACTTGCGCTTCTTGCTCTACACCACCGAAAAGGCACATAGTTTTCACCCTTGTATGGCGACCAATCTCTGTAAATACAGCAGCCACCTGCTGGGCCAATTCGCGGGTAGGCACCATCACGACGCATCGCACGCCGTCTGGGCGGCCATTGATTTTCCGCTCCTGTAACATGTTAATTACTGGGATAGCGAAAGCTGCCGTTTTACCTGTACCCGTTTGGGCAATGGCCAAAATATCCTCGCCTCTTAAAATTGGTGGGATTGATTTATATTGAATATCCGTTGGGCGCTTATAGCCCATTTTGCTCAAGCTTTTCTTAAGCAATGGAGAAATATGATAGTTTTCAAACTTCATGTATAGGGTATTTAATCGGTCCATTTGACCGAACTCATAATATTGACAAAGGTAATATCAAATATCAGACCGTCCACTAAACGAACCGAATAACTCTATAAAACTTCACGATTGTGGGCCTTTGTATTGATAAAATTAAATATGACCCAATTTAGTTTACAAAAATCGGCTGCAGTAGCCATTTCTATCTTAATGCTGTGAAGAAAGCGTATAAAATTGAATATTTCATCAAAAAAGAAACGGCATGGGAATTGTGGCGCAGTATTTGAAAAATAGCTACCGACCGTAGTTCATTTTGAGCTAATTACTATTGAGGTCTTTTAGGTATCATTAAATTACTGAGTATGATTGTTTTAATTTCAATTTCCCTCATAATGACTACCCTTTTCTTCCTATATATCCTATTTCAAGACAGAAATCAGGATGAAGTTCCTTCTGCAAATATGCCGATTGAACAAAAGACTCCAAAGCGTAAAACCACTCCATAAAAGCAAATAACAGCCTGTAAAAAGGTGTAATGAGGCTTGCCACTTGCGCGTTCCGACGCCCAAGTCCAATGCCGATAAGTTAGTTATAAAGCGCTGAAAAAGCATTTACCTTAAAAAAGCCCCTGACATTGATTTGTCAGGGGCTTTTTGTGATAGGGCCGTTGCGTAAGCCTGATTTGAAATCACCTTACAAAATGATATTCTATTGGATACGGGCGAACCCAATGTCATTAATTTAAGGATTTTGAGGGACACAAATTACAATCATTATTGTGCAACAGCCTTTTGACCGTGCTGAAAATAGACGTTTAACGATAAGCACTCGGGCAACTTAATAAATGTGCCCCAGTGCTTAGCTCCCCCTAAAATGATGCTCAGCTATTTATTTTTGCTTACTGTCCGACATTTCCTTGGGAACAGGATTCTCCGTCCCAGCCGCCACCAAGCGCCTTGTAAAGATCCACCATAGACACCAGCTGTTCCTTGATTGCCGCAGACTCCGAAATTTCCGCTTCAAACAAACGACGCTGCGCATCAAGTACATCAAGGTAATTGACGATACCATTCAGGTACTGCAATTGTGCCAGGCGCAAGTATTCCTGCGAGGCCGTCAGTAACTCGGTTTGCGCATCACGGGTTTGGGCCGTTTTCTGGAAAGTCACCAAACCATCAGAGACCTCTTTCAGTGCCACGTTAACTGTTTGTTTATACTGATTGAGTACCTGATTGTATTGAGCCTTCTTGGCTTCCACATTCCCCTTGATTCGCCCTGCGGAGAATAAAGGTGCCGTAATATCTCCAATGTACTCCCAGTAATTGAAACCGTTGGCCACAAAATTATTCAGGCTCGGGCTCTGATATCCAAACTTTCCAGTCAGGGTCAGGTTCGGAAAATAATCTGCCTTGGCAGCACCAATCTGAGCATTGGCCGCCACAAGCTGATCTTCCGCCTGGCGAATATCAGGGCGGCGTTCCAGTAGCTCCGAAGAAAGTCCTACGGGAATTGCTGGTACCACTGGCTGATCTGAAATCGAATTGCTTCGGGCCAACTCCTGCGGAGGTCGGCCAAGCAAAATCGCCAACTCATTGGTATTGATCTTCACCTGTCGCTCCAGCTCAGGGATCAGCGATTTGGTCTGTGCCAATTCTACCGTCGCCTGCTGATATTCAATCTCAGACACCAAACCGCCTTTAAAACGCAATTCAGCAATACGCTGTGCTTCCTGCCGGGCAATGAGTGTTCGGCGGGTAATCCGCAAGCGGTTATCAATATCCTGCAGGCTGAAATAGGTTTTGGCAACCTCAGCCACAAGGGAAATACTCATCGAACGATAAGCCTCGTAAGTGCCCAGGTACTCCGCATTGGCAGCCTCTACCTGTCGTCTGATTTTCCCCCAAAGGTCAAGCTCCCAGCTCAGGGTACCAATGCCACGGTACTTCTCATTGTTTTTCGTAACGCCAGTGGCGGCATTATGCCCAGCTTCCCCTTCAGCAAAGGTATTAACCCCAATTTGAGGGAACAGCGCCGATTTGGTCGTTTTGCGGAAAGCCTGAAGTTCCTGAATTTTTGCCGCAGCAACACGCAGGTTATAGTTCTCCTTCAGTGCTTCGGAAATATAGCTCTCCAGCAGGGAATCCTGATACAGGTCCCACCACTTGATTTGCGCCACCTGATCGCCCTTTACGGCCGTAGAATCCCAGTCCACATCAACGTTTAAATCCGGACGGCTATAATTCGGTCCCATTTTACAGGCCTGAATACCTAAAATAATCAGGCACAGCAACAGACTTGATTTTATCGTTTTATGCTTCATTACTTCGACTGATTTTTATCTTTAGAAAATCGTGCACTTACCTTTTCCTGAAACTCCACAATGGTTTTGAAAAACAGCGGAATGTAAACAATCCCTACGGTGGTCGCGAGGATCATCCCGGTAAATACACCTGTACCGATCGAGTGACGTGCTGCCGCTCCGGCACCGGAAGCCATCACCAAAGGAATCATTCCAAGCACAAAAGCCAGGGAGGTCATCAGGATCGGACGGAAACGCAAGGAAGCCGCCTGTAATGCCGCTTCTCCGGCGGTCAACCCTTCTTTGGTCATCTTTTCCTTGGCAAACTCTACAATCAGAATCGCATTTTTTGCCGACAGACCAATCAGGGAGATCATCCCGATCTGAAAGTAAATATCATTCTCGAGTCCACGGAACCACACCCCGAGGAAAGCCCCGAATATGGCAATAGGCAAGGTAATCAGTACGGCGATAGGAATGATCCAGCTTTCGTACTGTGCCGCAAGGAAGAGGAAGACGAAGATCACCACAATGGCAATCATCGGCCCTAATTGGCCTTCAGCTTGTTTCTCTTCATACGACATCCCACTCCACTCAAAGCCCATACCTTCCGGCAGTACTTTGGCCGCCACTTCTTCCATGGCTTTCATCGCCTGCCCAGAGGAATAACCTGGCGCGGCAGTACCGTGAATGGTGGTCGAGAGGAACATATTAAACCTGTTCAAACTTCCAGGCCCGGTGGTCATGCTTACTGCTCCCAGCGCACTTACCGGCACCATTGTACCATTACTTGTTCTTACAAAAAACAGGTTCAGGTCGCTCAGGTTCTTCCGGTAGGCCTGTTCCGCCATAATATTTACCCGATAAACCCGGTTAAACTTATTGAAATCATTGACATACTGCGAGCCGAGGAAGGCGTTCATGGTAGAGAACACATCCGCAATAGGTACCCCGAGAAATTTGGCGCGGTCGCGATCAAGATCGAAATACAGCTGCGGAATTTTAGGCTGCATACTGGCATTCACGCCCGAAAGTTCCTTGCGTTTCGATGCCGCAGCCACAAGGGAGTCGGCAGCATCCACGAGCTTGTCGAGAGAATTTCCCGACTTGGATTGCAGCTGAAATTCAAAACCACCCCCATCACCAAGTCCGGGGATTTCCGAAGGTTTGGTGATGAACACATTGGCTTCAGGGTACTTGTAAAACTCCTTCCGCAGATCAGCAATCACATGGTCAATGCTCATGTTGTCGCCCTTACGTTCGTCCCAGGGTTTCAGGATAACCGTCAATACCCCGCGGGATTCCGTCCCACCAACACGGTGGCTCAAACCTTTAACCGTCTGAATATTGGCCACAGCAGGATTCTTCAGAATAAACTGCTGAGCACGGTTCACCACTTCCGAAGTACGGGTCAATGAAGCGCCATCAGGCAAGGCAATTTCCACATCGAAATAGCCCTGATCCTCTCCCGGGATAAAACTCGTCGGGATAATATAAGCCAGTAATCCGGTGAAAATAATCGCCATTCCAAAGCCGGCAAACATCCGCTTTCGGTGCTCAAAACCCCAGCGCACATATTGGGTATATTTGCTGTTTCCGGCATTTACCCAATGGTCAATCTTCTTGAATATCTTGGACTGATTCCCTGATTTGGGTTTCAGCAAAATAGCACATAAGGCCGGTGAGAGTGTCAGGGCCACAACGGTTGAAAGCAATACCGATACTGCAATGGTGATCGAGAACTGTTTGAAGAGCGTTCCTGTGATTCCGCCAAGGAAACTCACCGGCACAAATACCGCCGCCAAAACCAAGGAGGTGGTGATCAGTGCTCCGACCAGTTCGCCCATTGCCTTGTGGGTAGCCGGCCGTGCTTCAAGCCCTTCTTCTTCCATAATCCGCTCCACATTCTCGACCACCACAATGGCGTCATCCACCACTATACCAATCGCGAGGATAAGTCCAAGCAGGGTCAGGATGTTAAGGGAAAAGCCGAAGACGAGCATCACGGCAAAAGTACCAATCAAGGAAATCGGTACGGCGATCGTTGGTACCAAAGCAGAACGCCAGGATTGCAACGACAGGTAAACTACCAAAATCACCAGAATGATGGCTTCGATCAGCGTTACATAAACTTCATCAATAGACGCAGAGATAAACTGAGTGGCATCAAAAGAGAATTTATAGTCAATCCCTTCGGGGAAGCTTTTCTTCAGTTCTTTCAGCGCCGAGCGCACGTTGTTCGCTACCTGAAGGGCATTGGCGCCTTCGAGCAGGTAGATCTCCATCATGGCGGCATTTTTACCGTTCAGCTCCGAAGACTGTCGGTAACTTGAAGCAGCCAGCTCCACCCTTGCCACATCGCGGATTCGGATAAACGAGCCGTCAAGGTTGGCACGGACAATGATATTCTCAAACTCCTCTTTGGTGGACATCCGCCCACGAGCGGTAATCGGCAAAGTAACATCGATATGATCCAGCGGCTGAATCCCGAGCTCCCCTGCAGCGGACTCCCTGTTCTGTTCTTTGATGGCATCGGAAAGGTCGCGAACAGTCAAGCCATAAGCGGCCAGACGGTCGGGCTGAATCCAGATACGCATTGAATAATAACGGGAACCAACGTTCCAGATACCCGCAACACCGGGCACCCTTTTTAGTGGGTCAAGGACGTTGATCGTTGCAAAGTTGGAGAGGTAAATTTCATCGAACTTTGGATCGGAGGACGTTAAACTGAGGGTAAGAATTTTGGATACTGCCTGCTTTTCAACAGTGATCCCCCCTTGCATAACCTCGGCAGGCATTTTGGATTCTGCCCGCTTCACACGGTTACGCACCTCAATTGCGCTCAGATCGGCATCTGTTCCCGCCCTGAAAGTCAGCTGGATATTCAGTCCACCGGTATTGCTACTTTTTGATTTCATCGAAATCATATTCGGTGTACCGTTGAGCTGCTGTTCGAGCTCCGAAGCAATGGCATCATTCACTACTTTGGCATTGGCGCCAGGGTAGTTGGTCGATACCCGCACTACTGGAGGGGTAATATCGGGGTACTGTGCCACGGGCAATTGCGTGATGGCCAGCACGCCCAGCAGTACTATCAGGATTGATATTACTGCCGAGAAAATCGGTCGGTCAATAAAGAAAGAAGGCTTCATTAATTTACTACCCCTTCCTCCGAAACTGAGTCCCGATCAAATTGTGTTTTATAATCTTCAAAGCTGCTTACTGCCACCACTTTCTTCCCTGGCATTGCTTTCTGGATTCCTTCAGAAACGAAAACTTCATTTTGCCACAAACCACGGGTGATCACTACTTCCTGATCCAGCTCCTGTCCTGTTTCCACAAGTCGTTTTTCCACCGTTTGATCTTTGCGAAGCACATAAACATAAGCTCCTCCGTCTTCAATCACTAAAGCTTTACGGGGAACCACCACGGCATCTTCCAACACCTGCAACAGCAAAGAAACCTTGGTAAACTGACCAGGCAAAATCACCCGCTCGGGGTTGGCCACAAGTGCCTGCACCTCGAAAGTTCCCGTTTTAGGATTTACTTTCGGTTCCACAAAGTTCAATCGCCCTTCATAATTGTATTCGGAATTATCTGGCAGTGTAATTTTCACTTTTGGTGTCCAGCCTCTGGTGCTGTCACTCACCTGCGCAAGCGAACTTGTCGCCTTCTTGCGCTGCGCATTCAGGTAATCAATCACCGAAATGTTGAAGTTTACCCGTACCGGGTCAAGCTGAAGGACCGTCGCCAGCAACGAATTGCTTCCACTCCCCACCAGTGTCCCGATATCTACATTGGATTTCGAGATGTAGCCATCCAGAGGAGAGCGGATCTCAGTATATTCAAGCTCCAGCTGGGCCTGTTTCAGCTCGGCCAAATTCATCTGATATTTTGCCTGTGCCGACTCCAGGGCCGACTGTGCATTATCAAGATCGAGCTGCGAGGCGGCATTCTGCGCATAAAGCGGCTTCAAACGCGCCACATCCCTTTTGGCTTTTTGCATTTCTACTTCCGACTGATTTAAAGCGGCCTTATTTTTATTCACATTAGCGATATAAGGTCGTTGGTCAATCAAATACAATAGATCTCCTTTATGGACATAAGTTCCCTCGCGGAAATTCCTTTTCTCCAGGAAGCCATCTACCCGCGCGCGGATCTCCACATTCAACGAGGCTTCAATTCTTCCGACATAATCGCCGTAAATCTCAACATCACGCGTTTTCACGGTGTCCACTCCCACAACAGGGCGTGGTGGTTCTGAAACTTTTTTATCACAAGCACTAATTGCAAAAATCAGCGCCATAAAGAGGAAAAGTAAAGTCTGAGAATAAAATTGTTTTCTCATTTGCATATCATTGATTATTGATTGATCCTAAAGAAATGATGAAGGGTGTTTTTAGCTTCCAAATCATTAAAAACTAACAACCTCATTTAAAATAGGTTAGGTGAATTTTAATTAATAAAATTGGATAGTCTGACCACTTCACAAGCCAAAAAGATCAAAAACTGAACCAATCAATAAAAATAATGCTATTTGCAATGGAAAGAAAGCGTTTTGGAGTAGCCTGAAGTGATATTTTTGAATATTATTTTAATAACAATCAAAGCTGCTATCAATTTGGGACAACGCTAAACATTGAAAAAAATGTATCTTGCAGGCGAAAGCGAAAAATCAAAATCAGTCAATAAATCATAACTCATTGAGTCAGCAGGATCCCGATAACGAAAATCTTTTGTTGTTTCTGAAAGGAGACATTAAGGCCTATGAGACGATCTTCAGAGCCTACTACGAGCCATTGTGCCAATTCTCCATGCGCTACCTTGCTGATTCCCAACAGTCTGAAGAGGTTGTTCAGGAGCTGTTCACCACGCTATGGGAAAAAAGAGCCTCTTTGAATATTTCAACAAGCCTGAAAAGCTACCTCTTTGGTGCCACAAGAAATAACTGCCTTCAGCTGATCCGAAAGCAAAAAGTCCGTGATAAATATCAAAATGAAGTGGTGGCCATGCATCAAAATCAACATTTCGAGGATCTTGACGTGATGGTAGAACTGGAGTTGAGTGAAAAAATTCAGCAAATTATCGCTCAGTTACCCGACCAACGAAGAAAAATCTTTATGATGAGCAGATTTGAGGGCAAAAAGTACCAGGAGATTGCCGATGAGTTGGGGCTTTCAGTAAAAACGATCGAAAATCAGATGAGCAGCGCATTGAAAAGCCTACGGCTTGCCCTTCACGAATATTTGCCACTGCTGCTATTTATAATTTGGCAACAATACAAAAAATAATCCCGACCGAATAGGGGTAAATGCCTGACAAAGCAACTTAACTGTATGGAAATGACCAATCGTTTTCTAAAATCATGACACAAGATACCATTGATCAATATATTGCCAAAGCACTTGGGCAAACTGCCACTGCCCAGGAACAAGCGCATTTAGACGCCTGGCGAAAAGCCGATGCCCAAAATGAAAAATACTACCGACAGTTTGAGCATTTGTGGCGACTCGGACTTCTGGCCAAGGACACGCCTGCTTTCCACCCTGATGTCGATCGGGCATGGCAGAATGTGCACCCTGCAGTTCCCCTCCAGCAAAAGTCCCAAATTCCTGCTTATGCTTTCTTCACCGCCATTGCGAGTGTACTGCTGGTGGCGATGGTATTTTTGTACCCTTATGTATTCCCCGAAAAGGTAAAGCATATTCACCTTGTGGCTCAAAACCTGCAGGAGGTAACATTGCCCGACGGGACATCGGTTACTTTGAGAAAGGGAGCTACGCTGGAATACCCAGAAGCTTTCGGCGAAGACCAGAGAAAAGTCAATTTCAGTGGGCAGGCGTATTTCGATGTGCACCACGATCCCGATCATCAGTTCATCATCGATATGAAAGAAACGCAGGTCAGGGTGTTGGGCACGGCCTTTAATATTGATGAAGAAGCTCACCACACCGTAACGGTCAGTGTCAGCCGTGGTAAAGTGGCTTTTGAAACCAAAACAAAAAAACCTCAGCGGGTGGTGCTCGCCAAAGGTAAGCAGGCCACTTATCAGCATCAGCAAAAAAAGATCAGTGCACTGACTGCCCAAGCACCAAATGCATTGGCATGGAAAACGAAAATCTTCAGTTTCAATGATACCCCACTGCCGGAAGTGGTAAAAACCCTCAATGATGCCTATGGGGCAGATATCCGTTTGGAATCCCCAGAATTATTCAACTGCTCGCTCTCGATGGTCAATCATCGGTCACAAAGCATCGAATCAGTATTGGCTACGATAAGTACTATTCTTAATGTTGAGGTGAAGCAGCAAAACAATAGCTACCGAATCTTTGGAAAGTGCCAATAGTAATGAAAAGAGTTTTCTACATTAAAATGCTTTTGTTGCTGCTGTTTATGTTTGCAACTAAAGTCGCAAAATCACAAAGTTGGACACAGCAGCAAATCAGTATTCAGGCTCAGCAATTACCCTTAGCCACTTTCATCGATCAGCTGAGTAAAAAAGCGGGATTTGATTATGCCTACAACGCCAAAATCATTTCAGCGAAAGCAGCCGTCGATTATCAAACCACTGATGCCCCACTGATCAACGTACTCAATGAAATTCTACCGCCGAGAAATCTCGACTACAAAATACAGGGCGATCAGCTGTTGATCATTCCGAAAAAGAAAATTAAACAAAGAAAAACAAGTCTGACCCTTACCGCCACACTGATGTATAAAGGGCAGTATCTGGATGGGGTCTCGGTGCTTGATAAGTTTACTGGAGCTTTGGGTAAAACCAATTCCGAAGGAACACTCCGAATTCCCATCAATAACCCGCAGGCGAATCTAAACTTGACCTTCAGCAAGGAAGGCTATCAGAGCAAATCACTGAAAGTAAAAATGAATGGAGACAAAAGTATTCAGGTGTACCTGGACTCCTTGCAGCTCCCCATGAAAAAGACCTCTGCAGCTGTCGCCTTTTTACCCTCCGTTCAGCTGAAAGAAAAAGAAATTGAGGACATCAATTTGGTGAAATTCTTTGTCTCGGAGGCTAAAACAGCACAAATAACGACCCTTGACAGCCTCATTTACAGTCCTTTTCAGGTCAGTCTGCTACCTATGCTCAGCAGTAATTTCACTAAAAATGCGCAATCGGTCAATAACTTTTCACTGAACCTGATCGCTGGTTATTCCGCAGGAACTGATGGTGCAGAAATGGGTACTGCGGCCAATATCAACAGGTATAATATGCGCGGATTGCAGCTTGCAGGCCTCACTAATATTGTCGGGGGACATGTTCACGGTTTGCAAATTGCAGGTGTAAACAACCTCAGCAAGCGGAAAATGATCGGACTGCAAGTTGCGGGAATTAACAATGTCGCACAACACAGCATGTCGGGGGGGCAAATTGCGGGAATTAACAATGTGATGAATGGCCAGATGGATGGTTTTCAGATAAGTGCCGTGTCCAATTCCCTGTTAAATCATGGACAAGGGCTACAGCTTGCCGCATTTGGGAACTTTGCCCGCCAAAACTTCAAGGGCGTTCAGTTTTCTGCGGTATTGAATAAGGTCAAAGGAACATCAAGCGCCTTGCAAGTTTCAGCACTTTTGAATATTGCAAAAGACAGCCTTAAAGGAGTACAATTAAGTGCTTTCTATAATGGTGCTTACGGCCACAGCTCGGGCGTTCAAATCAGCCCATTTTTAAACCATAGCCGCGCAACATTTAATGGCTTGCAGCTCGGTATCTTAAACCATGCTGCACAAGCACTCCATGGTGTTCAGTTGGGTGTAATAAACAGCACAGACACGCTCAGCGGGCTTCAATTAGGCATTATCAATAAAACCGACCATTTAGCAAGTGGCACGCCAATAGGCTTCATTAGCGTGGTAAAGGATGGCTGCAATGCTTTGGAACTGAGTTATCAGGATCGGCATTTTATTACTGCTGCCTACAAAACAGGATCACGGTATTTTTATAATATCATTAATTATGGTATCGATGTACAGCATGCCGAACAGATCTACTTTGGTTATGGATTTGGTACCGCCCCGCGTCTGTATCGCACGATCAGCCTCAACGCGGACCTTACCGCAAATTATGTACAAAATACGCCACACTGGTTCAAGGATAAGAATTTCCTCGGTCAGGCCAAAGCTCAGATCAGTTACCAGTTTGGCCGATCGCTGGGCCTGTTTGCTGGGGCAAGTTATAATGTACAAGTGATTGATCAGCAGGCGGAAAATAAAACGTTTATTCACCCCCGTACCGCCTGGACATCCCAGGATTCAGGATGGATTACCGCAGGATGGTGGAGCTTTCAGGCAGGGATAAGAATCGGCCGACTCGGAAGGTGAAAAACAAAAAAATTGTCGCAAAATAAATACCTCCTCAGCAGTTACGCTTCTTGATCCCCCTAAAGTTTGCCTTTATCAAGCTGAATTTAGACCAAAATGAGGCCTGAACCACCTGCAAATTCAAGATCACACCTATATTATATTGCATCAATATTTGTCGTAAAACAATTATTGGATAGGATGGTCAATTTTGGCGTAATTGCTGGTTGCTTTTGCTAATATTTTACCATCGGTATTGTAAAGTCGCCCCTCGATATGGATGATATTTTTCCCCTGACGAATAACCTGTGTTTTAACAATCACCGCCTCCCCTTCTGCTGCAGATGACAGAAAATCAACATTAAGATTTACCGTAGGATAAAAATTCTGAACATCCAAAGTATAGATCGTCAATCCCATCACTTCGTCCAACATGGTACAGATAGCACCACCGTGCAACATCCCCGCAGGGTTCGTTAATTCCTTTCGCACAAAATACTCGCCTTCCAGACGGCCACCTTCTACGGCCAGCACTTTACCTTTGAAAAGATTGCCAAAAGGTGATGGTGATTCAATGTCTTGCTTACCAATTAAATTCTTTAGCCGAGCGATTCGTTCTTCAGAAAATTTCATACAAATGTTATTTATTGAATAGAAGGATTCTCAAATATAAAGCCAAAAAAAATGGCGCCAAACAGCGCCATTAAATGATTTTAGGATCATCGTTTATTTCAAAAATTCCAATACGGTCTTTTGCTCATAACGCTCGCCACGTGCTAAAACAGCCGATGGGAACACCGTCTGATTAATGGCGTCTGGGGCGTTTTGCGTTTCAATACAGAAGGCCTGACGCGCCTCAAACTTCTCCCCCAAATAGTTTCCTGTGTACAACTGAAAGCCTGGCATGGTAGAATAAACCTTCATGCGCAGTTGACCATCAGCAGATTTTGCTTCCGCATTCAGACGAGGCTTAGCGGTAAAATCACCCATAATATAGTGGTGATCATAACCGTTACCGAACTTAATTTGCTCATCATCGGCAGCAATATCCTGTCCCAATTTTTTGAAAGAAGAAAAATCAAATGGCGTACCTGCCACCTCACGCTGCTCCCCTGTAGGAATGGCGGTTTCATCTGCTACTGCAAAAGTTTTAGCCTCCAGCTTCAACTCATGGTCAAGGCAAGATTTACTGCTTCTGCCATCAAGGTTAAAATAACTGTGGTTGGTCAGGTTAATCACCGTGTCCGCTGAAGCCGTTGCATGGTACTCAATCACCAACTGATCGTCCTCACGCAACTCAAAAGTCACATTAATTACCATATCGCCAGGGTAACCTTCATCGCCATCTTTAGAAAGTACGCTCATTTTTACCGCATTTTCAGCAAAAATCTCTGCTTCCCATACCTTTTGATTGAACCCTACAAGTCCACCATGCAAGTGGTTGGGTCCGTTATTGACCGCCAATTCGTAAGTTTTACCCCCCAGTGTAAATGACCCATTAGCGATACGGTTAGCCACACGCCCAACCGTAGACCCCAGGTAGAAGTTGTCTTCCTCATAAGCAGCCAAATCGTCATAACCAATCACTACGTTACGCACTGATCCGTCCGCCATAGGAATATGAATTCCTGAAATAATAGCACCGTAAGTCAATAACGTTACCTTAGCCCCGTTTTGATTCTCAAGTGTGAATTCCTTGATAGTCTGACCAGATTTGGTCTTTCCGAAAATTGTTGAAGAAACACTCATATTTTTAGTCTGAAAATGATCATTTAAGTATGTTTACAATTTACAAAAATAACAATTACCACCTACACAAAAGCCTAAAAGTCCATCAATACATACAATGCTCCATGTTCTTTTAGCTGCCCGAAGGTCGCAAAATTGACCTCTATATTAAAAAATTAATGTTGCTGACTTATAATTGATCAGAAAAAGCCAACCTCATATTGTAATAATTTGTTTTAACAATATGCGTTCTCCAAATTTTATTACATCGATTGAGAGCTTTATTGAAAATGAAATTCTCACACAATACGATACCCACATCGAGCATCATTTAATGAAAGCCGATGATCGGATTTATGTATGGATCAAAAATGGACCCGAGCCCCTTTCCGAAATTCTCAATGAGCGTGATTGTGCTTATCAATTCTTCAAAAAAGGAATCTCGCTCGCCTTTGATGTTAATATCCCCAACAAGCGGCAACTTCCTGCTGTTTATAACACCATTGAGTTCCGCCTCCTGCCTGCATTCAGTTTTGTATGGATTGCCGACATCAATGATCTGAGAGATTTCTGGGACATGACAGGGCTGCCCTACGATCATTTTGCTCACTACGAGGAAGCACAAATAAAAAAGGCGCTGCCATATATGTCCAGAATTGATATTCTGAAATTTCTTCAGTGGTACCAGCCGCAAAATTTTTTCACCGACTGGGTGCGTTATTCCAGTGATGAATTTGCACTGCCACTTTCAAGGGAAGCTGCAGAAGAAGCCTTGCTGGGAATTTTACTCCGAAATGAACCACTGATCGAGCCCTGACATCCGAAAACTTATGTTAAATAGGCTTCGCGCAGAAAATTTTATCCGCCTATTGGTTCGAAATAGTTATGGCCCATTTTTACGGAAATTTGGCCAAAAAAATAAGGGACAATTTGTCCCTTATTTTTTTTGACTATTTTTTTTTAGAAAGGATAACCAATCGCGAAGTTCAGCAGCAAATTATTTCTTCGCCATGTACCACTCAATGGGTTCACCTGATTGAGCATCCACTCACTGCCATTTCCTTTTGGAGACAGCACGGTGGTGGCAAAATCAAAACGAATCACAAAAAGTCCCTGAATATCGGCACGTAGACCGAAGCCAGCACTCATCCCTATTTGCTTGTAAAAGTGGTCGAAGGTAAATTCTCCAAAAGGAAAGCTATCCTGTTTTTCGAGTGTCCAGATATTTCCAGCATCAACAAACCATGCCCCCTTAATTACGGAGATCATCGGGAACCTGTATTCGGCATTGAAGCCCAGCTTCAGTTCCCCACTACGATCAAGACTCACGGAGTTGTTTTCATCTGGGCGGTAACCACCAGGACCAATCCCCCACGATCGGAAAGAGCGGAGATCGTTGGGCCCACCACCATAAAATTGCTTTACAAAAGGCACCGATGAGGAGTTCCCGTAAGGCTGTGCTATGCCTCCGAAAGCCCGAAGAATCCATTGCCTGTCGTGACGAAGGTTGAAATACAGCCTAAAATCAGGTGCAAATTTCACATACTGCGAATAGGGAACATCGAAAATTTTCATTGGATTGTCGGCCTTATCAGCCCCTAATGTTCCCGTATTGAGCAGGTGTAGCAGGTTGCCAGCCATCTCAAAATTCAGTGACATATAAAACTGAATTGGTTTTTTCCGACTTTTCAGCAACTCATTATAGGTATAATTGAAGCGTGTCCCGAGGATCAGCTGATTCTGTAAACTCCGTTTAAGCCTGATATTATTATCGAGAACTTCTTCAAATTCTGGCGATGTTCTAAACTTGATGATGTAGTTGACAAACATCGGATCCCACTCAAAAAACTTCCATGCTTTCGATCTCCACTTGTAACCGTAGGAGGTTTCTGCGGAGAATAACAGCACCTGACTCTGAATACTTTTAGCTTTCAGGTTGGCGCCAATCTTTGTTTTTGGCAGAAAAGCAGACTTGGAGGCGATTGGAAAAGGCGCCCAGATTTGGGGGACTTCCAGCGAAGCATCCAATTGCAAATCATAAGAAACCGTAGAACTGTCGGTGCCATATTGCGATTCAAAACTGAATCGCGGACGAATTTTCAGCAATTCAGCGCCACCAAAAGCATTGCGATTGATGTAATTCAGATTCAATCCAGGGCCAATAAAGTTGTTACTTTTACTGGTCCCTTCCAGCTCCAGCTGTAAGGATTTTTTATAACGAGGAGTCAGGTAGATATTGGCATCCAAAAGCATAGAATCCTGAGGATTGGGTTCGTAGCGAATATTGACAAAACGATACGTTCCCAGGCCCATCAAACGCTGCGATGACATCACACTTGCTTCATAATTGTATGTGGTGTCAGGGCGAATCAGGATGCCTTTTTCAAGCACTTTAGGGTTCACATAGTTCTTGAAGTTCACATATTTGAAGGGACCGATTTGTTGCGCTCCCTCCCGATTTACGGAATCTTTGGCATTGTGATAATCATAGATATAAACATTGCTGATTCGGTACTTCTTATAGGCGTAATCAGGAATGTTCTGACTCAGTTCAAAATCGAGATCCATCACCTTATTTTCACGGAGTGTATCAGCAACATAATGGATATACTCTGGAGAAAAGTAATAGAAACCACGGTTTTTAAGCGAATCTGCCAAGCGAGAACGTTCCAGTTCGAGATCCTCATAATGGTAAACCTTGGCGCTGTCAACGGCTGTTCGCCCAGCAATAGGACGCAGTAAACTGTGCTTTATTTCCTGGTCGGCACTTAGCCTTTCGATCTTCCCCAAGCGTGTCGCTTTGCCCAGCTGAATCGAATACTTAACGGTGGTCGTTTTCTTTTTGACCACAGAATCCCTGCTTACCGTATGGTTGAAAAAACCTCGATCCTGCAATTGATAATTGATTTTTTTATCAATAATCGCCCAGTCGATGTCACTCACGTAAACTGGTTTTTCGCCCAGCCGGTATTTAAGAAAGTACTTTAACCCTTTCTCTTTCTTGGGTTCCTTGACAATGTAATGCAGCCAAAGTGCGGGCCGCGAGATCCCGAATTTAGTGTTCGGTTCCAGTGGCACAAGCCCCTGCAAAATGCCTTCAAGGTCTTTATCTGAATCCGCACGATTCTTGAAATGGATGTCAAAATCTGTCGATTCATACAGCTTCTGCCCTTTCGGAACATACTTCAAACCTGAACAGGCGGAGAAGAAGAACAGCGCGATAATCGCCGTGAGTCCTATATTACTTCTGATCATTTTTCTTCTCTTTATCGTTATCCTTACCAAATAATTTCAGCACGCCATTATAGTCTTTAGAAAAGACAATCGACAAGCCCTGTGTTAATAGATCCTGCGTCAGCAAATCATCATTATCCCGATACCTGAAGCCCCGCAAACGGTACCTTCCGTCCTGTGTCAGCATATACTCTATTTCAATGTCTTCGTTGATCTGTGAGCTCCCAGATTGCTGTTCATTATCGAGTGTCATGTTTCCTCCTACCGATACTTGCAAACGATCATTATACAAGGATTTGGAAACATTCAACCCCACTTCCGTAGCACTCGACGCTAAATCATCGCCATAATTATCGATCGCAAAATTAATATCGACCCCTTTCACCAGGTTATTTGAAAGCCTGTTCAGCGAACTTTCCACCAGTTGCGACACACTCGAACGGGCAACGTTCTCCATCACATTACCACCACCTGAAGCGTTTTCATCAGGCAGAAAACTATTGGTGATCAGGACCGCTACCGCCTGTTTGTTTCTCAGCACCTCATCTCTGTTGATTTCCGTAATTCGGGCATAAACATCGCCACTGAAAATCCCCTGATCGCGCTCAGGCATCCCAAGGGAAAAACTGATTTTTGGGTCTGCTATCTGATTCCCAATATTGATATCAATGTAAAAATTCTGTTTCTTCTTCAGCGCTTTCTCCTGCCCTGCGGCACCAAGATCAATACGCTGCACCATGATCGGGTACGGCGCCGTGCTGATATTATACCGTGCCGTCAGGTCAAGTAAACCACTCTCGGGCGTCCCTGTAAAAGTGATCCGCGATCCTTTCACAAAATCGAAGCGTTTCTTCACCAGACCATAAAAAGACAACTGATAGAAACCTGATTCCACCTCAAAATTACCATTCAGTCCCGTGGTTCCATTCGGGAGATAATTTAAAGAAAGGTCCGATCTACCTGAGATTTCCAGCCGATCACCAGAGTATTCGTCCACCAAAACGGTAAACTTTGCCTTGGGATCGATGCCTATACTCATATGAACTTCGGGCCCGAGGAAGCCCATATCGAGGGAATCTTCCACCGCCTCCGTGAGCATTTGCTCAAGCTCCTCATCGGGTTTAACAAAGCGGATCACCTTATCGTGCCCACTCGGTGCCCCCTGACTTTCGGGCGTCCTGACGAACAAATCTGTCTTATCAAGCACGTTGAATTCGCCTTCAATTTTCGGTTCAAAAGCAGAGCCTTGAATACTGAGGTCCGTGGAAATATTCAGCTGACCAAACGCTTGTGCTTGTTTGGTTTTTGGGGCGTCGAGTGCCAAAAATGGATCCGCCTCAATCTTCAAATCCATTGGGTAGTTATCCGTCAGTCCAATGTCCCCCTTCAATTCAAGGCGCTTACCGTTATGATCTGTCAGTCCAAAATGCTTAAAAATGACGGCGCTTTTAGTCAATTTAACCGACTCATTTTTCAGTAGCAGGTCCATCGGGTATTCTTTCAATCGGGTAAACACATCAATAAAATTCAGTGCTCCATCCACAATCGGCTTTTCATTTTTATACTCAAAATCCACCTTCCCCTGAATAATTCCTGACAGTGAATCAAGGGTCGATTTCATCATCGGTTGATAGGTGTGAAGATCCACCGTATCCAGATCAATAAACCCTTTGGCATATAATGGTGATTTATTCAGATCGATATGCGCCTCTCCCTTGAGTCGTTGCTTCCCTTTGATCAGCAGTTTGGCATCATAAATTTCAGGCTTTCGGGAGATCACATCTAAAAAGATATTGCCAATAAGCATCTTATTGTACTGTAGATTTTCAAAAGCAAAGCCGGCTTTCTTATCATCAACTTTCAGTAAATCGCGGTAACAATCAAAACCCGTTTTTATGGTATCGTTATTATACCTGACATTAATTTTACTGACCAGTGAATCGGCAAAAATCTGTCCGTCCCACAAGGTTTGAACCCGCGAGCCGTCAGCAAGAAAAGCACTGTCAAGCTGTACCTTGAAGCCAAGCTCCTTGGATTCCCGCTCTGTGGAATCATTGAGGATCGCACCATTGAAGCCATAAACCTGCAGGCTGTCCATTTTCAGTTCAGGCATGTCAATCTTCAGGTTAAACTTACTTTGCCTGTCGTCCCAAACAAATAACAATCCACCACGCTCCAAATTCAGCAAACCAGGTATAAGTCCCGAGGTGTAGAGGTCGTGCTTTTTCCAGTTTACCTTCAGTGAAATCCACGGGATAATATTTCGATCCTTCACTTTATCGAGCGTCCCTGTGGCGAGGGTTTTAAAATAATTTTGCCATTTCTCGGGATCAACCACCCCCTCCATATGTAAATCAAGTGGGTCACCAGAAACATCCGTATGCACAGAATCCCCATCATAATAAGCCTGAATGCTGAGGTGATCGAAGCCAGTATCAACCGTGTTTTGCTGAATGCTGAGGTCGTCAATATTGCCATCGACATTGATTTTTTCACCGACAACCTTGGCCTTTCCATCGGAATTAAAACCGAGTTTAAACATCTGATCCATGACGCCAAAATTGGACAGATCAAGAGGGTCCAAATGTATTTTCCATTGCACATCAATTTGGTCGCCATAGTGGCCGTCGGCTTTCACCATCAAGGGAAGATCACTCAGCTCACTATCAATATTAATCTCAAAGATACCATCTTTCCACCGCCCATTTCCTTCAATTCCTCGGTAGGATTTCTGAAGATAATCAAAGCCGAAATGTTCAATGGTAAATGCGGTAGTCAATTGCGGAAATTCAGTGCCTTGCCCGTGGGCAGTTATATGTCCGTTAAGGTGGTCAGGCACCTGCTCACCAACGATACGCTGCACACGAAAATCATCAAATTTAAGATCAGCATCATACTTCAAGCGGGGCAAATCATCAATATTAAGCAAGTCGGCCACAAGGCTCATCTTCCCCCAGTCGGAATTGACCTGCCCGTTCACCGAAACTCCATGCTCATCAAGCCAACCATGCGTAGCAATATAAATTGAGTCTGGATGTGGATTGGCATTCCACTCCTGCTCCGTCATCAGCCAGGTTGCCTCCTTAAAGTGTGATTTCACGAGCAGGCTGTCCATGTACAGGCGAGGCGCTCCATTGTGTGTCTTGAATGCACCATTGAGCGTCAGCTGACTCTCCCGTGAAGTATTCAGCTGAAGAAATATTTTCCCCTTTCCGCCTTTGATATCAGACGTCCCATACCCTTGAATATAGTCTTCAGGAGTCAGTCGTAAGCCCGCCGCTTTTGCGCCCCAATAATTGATATCATGCGCCCCGAGGTAGAAGTCCTCGAGCTTCAGGTCAAATATATTCTGTGCGAGCTTTCCTCGCTCCACTCCTTTATATCGAAGGTGTGCATCAAGGTCCATTTTCGAGTCGTCGGATCGAAAGGCCAGCGCAATTAAATATAAGTCCTCGCCTTTCATCCGCAGTCGGGAGCTCAGCTTTTTCATATGAAAGCCATTGTGCTCATAAAATGACAAACCATTTAGCTTGGCATACATTTCCTCGCTTCGGTATCCAATGCTGTCCACCGATAATTCCAGTTGCTGAATACCAATATTGTCAGGATCGAATACGGTTCCCTTTCTCAGGTTTCCCCGATGCGTGGCATAGGTAATCATATGCCTTTTCAGGCCGAGGTGCCCAAGATAAAACTGCAAGCGAGAGGGCGAATCAGTGTTGGTGCTGTCCGTTGGTTCAGTTGCCTGCGCCACCGAGTCGGAAGGGATCATCACCACATGCGCATTCAGTGAATCAGAATCTACGGAGGCAATGCGGTAAATCTCATCCGCCAAATTAACCTTCACCGCCTTAACCTGCCCCTCGTGCCAATAAGCATTCACCGCGGTGGTGCTGTCTTCAAAATCAAGCCACAAACGGCTAAACGCAATATCGTCGAGTGCCAGCCTGAGCGTGCTCGCAGTGGTATCTACTGGTGCATTGGGATCTTCCACAACACCAAAAGCATCCATCAGGTACTGATAGTTCGGTTGCTCCTTGCTCATGTCCACATGCGCAATGACCGAATCGAGCCGAATCTTTTCTATGGTTTTTTCGCTTTGAATAAGCCCAGAGAAATCCCAGGCTACCTGCAGTTCCCCTACATAAGCAAGGGTATCTTTTTGTGGGTCCTGCAAGAGCAGCTCGTCAATGGTCAGACCAGAAAGTGGGCTGAAGCTGACCTTCCCCACCCGACTGTGCGCTCCAGTGGTTTGATCGATATGCGTGGTGATTTGTTGGACAATCGCAGTTTGCACTGCGGGAACAAATAATACCACGCCAGAAAAAAGAAGCACCAACAGCAATACTAAAAGTACGCCGAGGCCGATATATTTCAGAATTTTCAAGAGTCAAATAAGTTTGTGATAGTGGTCGGGAATCGTTCGCTTTTGCCACGAGGATTCTCCTTTAAACCAACACAAAAAAAGGGAACTATATCCTCAATTCCCAATGAAATTATGACAGGTGGTTTTAATAAATGATTACTTCACGGAAGGCTTTTGAAGATGAAAAAAATATAAAGGACAAAATGTCCTTTATTGCACGAAAAAAGATACTAAATGAAGTTATTTTTTAATAAATCGTGAAAAAATGCGCTTAAAAAGCTGTACATTGCACCAAATATGATACAATCATGACACAGGAACTCATTATAAAATTTTTATCCAGCCGTCCAGGTCTAAACGTAAAAAGTTTGGAAATTGAGGCGGGGATATCTCGACAAACACTGGCAAAAGTTCTTCGTGGAGAGACTGGTCGCCGTTTGAATGAAGCCCACATCAACCGCTTGATCCCAACACTGAACAATTATGGCTTTTCCACCTTTCTGGAAAACATACAGAAAAAGGACAAGGCGGAAGTCATAGCCGTATTTAACCACAAGGGAGGCGTAGGAAAAACCACCACGACGATCAACTTGGCGCGTGGCCTGCACCGAAATGGTTACCGAGTGCTGATGCTTGACCTCGACGGTCAGGCGAACTTATCCACCTGCTTTTTCAGTTCAGAAGAATACCCTGAAAAAAATGAATTGCTGTTATCAGCCCTCAATGATGAGATCGATCCGAAAGATGCCATTTATCAGGCAATGGATGAGGATGCTTTCGATATCATTGCCACTGATGAAAACCTGATCGAAAGCAAACTCAAAGCCGTGGAAGGCGTGAAAGATGTTTTGCTGAAAAAACGGGTGCTCGATAAGGTCGATATGGATTACGATTATATCGTCCTGGACTGCCCGCCTTCATTGGGCTTCTTCACCAATTGCGCATTGAACAGTGCCGATTCGGTTGTCATTCCCGTGATTCCCGAGGAGATGAGTATTCAGGGGCTTTCAAAAATGATTCGGGCCATTTCAGAAATCCGAGAGCTTAAAGACCACGAAATTGATATTGATGGTGTGCTGATCACGATGAAAGACAGCCGCTATGCGACGCATGAGGAATATGAACTTGCCATCAGAAACTTTTTAAGTTCGGCGGGTATCCGTGTTTTCAGCAATGTGATCCGAAAAAATGCGCAGGTTGCAGAAGCACCCGCCCATAAACTTCCCGTGCTCGACTACAAGCCGAACTCAAACGGAAGCAAGGATTATCACGATTTCATTCAAGAATATATAGATATTAAAGAGCAGGAGACGGTATAAGATGGCAAAGAAGAAAAATTCCGCAAGAGCAAATTTAGATACGCTCAACAATTTAAATATCAATGCTCAAAAGTTCTCGCAAACCAAGGTGGTGAGCGATGGCAGTTTGGCCGATGAAATCAAGAAGAATATTACCATTCATCCTGATTTGCAGAAATACATCCGTCCGCTGACCCCTGCCGAATACCAGATTCTGGAACAGAATATCTTGGCTAATCAGCGAATTTTTGATCCTATTATCGTCTGGAAATTGAACGATCAATACTTTCTGGTAGATGGTCATCATCGTTTTTCAATTGCGCAACGACATAAAATTGATTTTAATATCGCCTTGCTTGATAACCATCCCGACATGGAGGCAGTCAAGCAATTTATGGATCAAAAGCAACTTGGGCAACGAAACATGACCTCTGAAGAAATTGCTTTTCTTCGTGGGGCCACTTATGAAAACCGAAAAATTAAAGATCCCGCTCTCAAAAGACAAGGTGGTGGCGACACCGCTGAAGAATTGGCGGAGGTATTTCATGTGAATGCAAAAACGATCAAAAGAGATGCTTCCTTTTACCGAGGTGCAATAAAGTTACCAGAGGAGCAGCGACAATTGCTCATTCAGGGATTATTGCCCTTCACCAAAAAGCAAATTGAAGATCTTGGCAAATCGGAGCTCAGTGGAGAAGCTTTCCTGAAACAGTTTGAAACTGCTGAAAAGGAAAATACCGCTGACACCGAAGAAGCGCCACAACCGAAAATGCCCGTGCCAGCAAAACTGACCCCTATCCAAAAGCAGGAAAGCATGGTGCGAAAAAGCTTGAGTAAACTGATGATCGACCGCAACCGGAAAAGTTTCCTTCGGGCATTGGACAAAAGTAATCCTGATGAAAAGACGGCACTCAAACACAGCCTTGAAGAATTGAAACATGAAATTGACCAATATTTGAATATTTTAGACTGATTTCATTTAATAAATAAGATTACCACCAACCGCCCCTGATCGGGCGGTTTTTTTTGTGCCTTTTTTTACGACAATTAATTGATTTTCAAGTGAATAATCTAAACGATCGGACCATCAAAGATTTTTTACTACAAACGTTGACTTTATCAGATGAGAAAACCAACTAATACGACAAACGTTGCATCGGCGCAACATTTGTCTTAAAAGGTTATAACTGAGGATTATGCTCAAAAAGCTTTTTGGTCGCAAAATCAGCTCATTTAAATTCATTTCAGTAAAAATCGATCCGCAAAAACGGCCCTTTAAACGACGATCTCCTTTTGGTTGATACTTGATGTCATAACAATCGAAGATCACAGCAGAGCCTTTTAAAATGCGAAATTGAAAAATGAACGACGACAAACTAACTGAGCTTTGCGGGCTAAAACTTTACTTAATGAATAATAATAAATATTTATTTAAAGATTAGTTATTATTATTAATTATAGCTGAAGATGTAAACATTTGTGGTATTTCCCTATTCATTTGATAATCAACGGATTAATTTTTTTTCACGCTGCAACATTTGTGGTGTTATATTTACTTCGTGAATAGCTGACGGCTACATTACTGTGGTGATTTCGTATGATTGTCGCTAAATCAGTGATTTTCTGCCATTTATTAAAACGACAAACGTTTGTCGTGTAAAAGGGACTGTTTTTCTGTAAGACAAATATTGTTAGTGAATACTGTTTATACTACAAATATTGCGGTAGTATTCCAGTATTACGACAAATGTTTCCTCTATTTTTCTTTAAAATACTTGTAGTGAAGTTTAAATGATAAGCAAATCTTTGATTATACCACAAACGTTTGTCGTGATACCGCAACGATTGTCTTCATATGGTATTTTACTACAAATGTTGCCACTGTTTTCAGCAACGTTTGTAGTGGTATAGATTTTCGGATTTGGCTTTAACGACAAACGTTTGTCGTTATGAGTGTGCCTTGCTTTGTGTTCGGTTTTGGGCGACAAACGTTTGTCGTAGTAAATAATGAAGGTTTATTTTCAGCTGTATTTTTATTAAAACGACAAACGTTTGTCGCTTTAGGAGCTAAAAAGGCAACATTTGTCTTTCAATTATATTACGACAAACGTTTCAAAATCAATTCCCATCAATGAATGTTGTGTAAAGTGCTAAAGGTGATTATCTTTGGAGAAGAATAACGAAAGATGAGTCAAAAATAAGTCTATGTCAATAAAGGGTACGCAAGGCACACTTGATATTTTTTCGAGGGAAATTACGCATTCCGTCGGTGAGATCGAGAAAAGTGGCGGATTGATGGGGGATAATAAGCGCAATAAGCGTGGTGATAGTTTGGTGTTGCGTAACAAAGCCATACAGATCATCTATTTTGCCGTTACAGAAGCGCAGGATGAAATTTTCAAGCATTTTGAGCGTATTCGTGACCAGCTTGATATGGTGCCTTCTGAAGATGCCAAGCACATGCTCATTAATCGGGAAATCTGGCAACGCGCGTACACCGTTCGGCTCAAGCGCAAGGACTTCCTGAATGAATATGACAGCTTCAAAACGCAGAAACAGCGTTATGATCAGGCCATTTTTGACTTGTATCAGGCGAAAATTCAACGGTGGGAATATAGCCACGAAGAGCAAAAAATGACGCCCCGATTCATTAATGCCATCACCGAGATTGAACCCGTAAAATTTGATCTTGTAGAGGTGGATGGGCAGGAAATGCCTGTGAATATTGAAGAGGTAAAGATTCACTTTTCTGGCGCCTTTTTGCGTACATTTTATGGCTTCAATAAAGATGAGAAAGTCATCAAGTATAAGTATGAAACCATTTTTCGTCTGAAACAGACTTATTCCGTGTTCTATTACACGCTGTTCAGGAGTTTTATTTCGCAATCGGAATCGTCTTTCAATACTGGCGACTGGATTGAGGTGGAAATGGATATTGAGCAACTGAAGAAAAAAGTCGGGGTGGCTTTTGAGGTGGACCTTAAATCAGAGCTTGATTATGAGCGTGTTACAGGTGATATTTCAAAAAATAAAATCGGTAAACGTGTTCCTGAAGATGCTTATCCTTGCCGATTAACCATCGACGATTACCCTCGATTCAATGACTTTAAAAAACGTTCCCTTGATCCTGCCATTAAGGATATTGTCAATAATACCAATATTGAAATTGAGTATGATTTGATGCGCAGTGGGCGTGGAAACAAAGTGCAATCGGTGGTTTTCCGCATCAGGCATCAGGCGAGTCAGTTGGTCCTTGACCCTGTCGCTTCAGCCACGGGCGAAGTGATTCAGGAGGCGCAGGTTATCCAGCCGTCTGCTTATGATGAGTACTCCCCTGCCGAGGTGAATTTGGTATTGCGGGAGTTGAATTTGCTGGGCTCCAACAAAAAACAACTTGGAAAATGGACTTCTCAACTGATCGATGCCATTAAGAGATATGGCATGGAAGCGATCAAGAGTTTCCTGCCAGCAGCACTGAATTCAAGAGCACGCGACAAGGTAAGTTTCCTACTGAAAGCACTTGAAATGAATCAGGTGAAAGAGGATGCTTTCAATGCCAAACCTGCCACGGCTTCTATTTATAAGGCGAGTAATTTCCGTCCGCGTACCAAGTCGCAATTTGCAGATGTTTTCAATCGTCTGGAAGAATTGATCCTTGGTTATGAGGAGCTGTTAACCCATGAACAAATGGAGGCAGTCGCTCAGCGTATGGGAAGTTTTGCCAGTCGTCCTTCAGTGCAATATTTACAAACTTGTCTGGACAATGAGTTGAAGGAAATTGCCAAAGCTCCTTTGCCTGTTCCTGATAAGGATGCAGGTAAGCCAGTGGCTATGCCGCAAAAGGCAAGCGGTCAAAATCCTCAGCAGGCCAACGAGCAAAGTTATTGGAATAACAATTTGCGTCGTAAGGCTGAAGATGATCAAAAATCGGCTAACCGAGAGCTTAAAGCTCAGATTTCTCTTGAATTTCAAGAGCTTTGGGATACGCTGAGAAACAAGTATTTGATGTTCTTTGGGCCTGCCAAAATTGGTGATTATACCCATTATTTGGATACGGACGCGCCGAGTCTTGAGCGTAAAGATGTTGGTGACCTGTCGAATTTGCCTTTTGAAAAATTCAGTGACAACACCCTGAAATGGTACGGACGTTTCTTGGTTCGTCGTTTCTTCTTAACGGAGGAAGATAAGGATTTTGCTGAAAATGGTGCGCCTGCGTATGCGGAGCGGAAACACCAAATCAGCCGTGAGCAATTCAGAAGAATGTAAATTTATTGCTATATTTATAAAATGAAAGCCCCTGTTTATGGGGCTTTTTTTTACCTAAATTTTGAATGAAAATGATGACCTGGGGCGAGTGGTGGATAAAAAATTTGGAAGGAATTGATGACCGAAACCGATTGGCTGGCGGACGGGAATGGGCTGAAAAAGGGGCTGTTCTGGATTGGATGATTAAGGAGGGAACGGTCTACGCGAAGGTTGGCGGGCATTTCAATCAGTCCTTTAAAGTAGCGCTTCAGTTTCCATCGATGCCGTCCTCTGATCAGGAGAAAATGCAGGCGTATTTTTCTGCAGACAGCTACCGATTGTTGCAGCTTCAAAACAACATTATTCCTGCGGACATCAAACCCTTTATCCGTGAGAATATTCAGTTGGCTATACCAACACATTTTGCTGATATCAGAATGCAGTGCAGCTGTGAACAAAGTGCACGCCCCTGCCGACATGTCAGTGCGTTGTTTTATCATTTGGCCAAGGAGATTGATCAGGATGCGCTCCTGTTTTTTCAACTACAATCGTTGGTTATAACGACAAACGTTGATCAATCAGATACTTTAGCACGACAAACGTTTGTCGTACCTTTCTTTTCGTGGTTGCAGGAGCGACTCAAAGGAGATGCCATGATTGCGGGGCATGGTAATTTGGTGGATTTTAGTAACCTTCCTTTTTTTAACGACAAACGTTTGTCGTTTTTAAAAAATCGAGCGACTAACAGCACCACTGACGATAAATTATTACTGCTTAAAGGGTTGGCTAAGCTTAAAAAGCGAACTTCTTTCTTTGAGGATGAACTTTGTGATGCCGTTCGTGATTTTCGGGGAATTTTCAGCAAATCGGATCAGATCTCTTTGATTTTTAATGATTTGGGTGGGTTATCCTCTGTACTTCTGGAAACCAATGGGGAGTTTCAGCCCGTAAATTCGACCGCGCCGATCGCTTTGTTGATTCAGTTATTGGTTGATTATGATGAAGGACAGTTTAGGGGGATTTCCGAAATATGGAAATGGAAACGACAAATGTTGCGCTTTTGTGATTTGCTTTTAACACGACAAATGTTGCAGCCAAAGGTGGTCGCTAACAGCGAGCAATGGTGTTTGCAGTGGTTTCCAGCGACCTACGACCCTGTTATACGACAAGTGTTGGATGACCTAACCGCAGCTCTTCCGTGTCCAGTTGCCTTTATTAAGACAAATGTTGGTGTTTCGGCCTTAAGTTCAAAACAACAAACGTTGCTTGTGGCGCAGTGTATCCTGACCGACCGTATGCGCCAGCTGACGGCCACCCTTGGGCATTCTGCCAATGCGAGCGTAATGGCCAAAGCGCTGTATAGCGACCACTGTTTTTCTTTGCAGGATCAGCGAGAGATGGCTTTGGCATCAAATATTGAGCAGTGGCTGGCTCCTCTTCAGCAGCATGATTTTGAAACGATAATCATCTTGCAAATGGAGGAGTCGGAGATTGAAGGACATTTTGTCCTTAGATTATTGGCGCGTGATTCCGATGCTCCTCTCGGAAGCGAGCAATCTATACGGGCATTCCTGTTGAGTGCACCAAATAGTGTACAACAGAAATTATTTCAGCGGATAGAACCACTGTGGGCACATTTTCCGGTCATGAAAACCCTCATGACGGTCGATCAGGAGGTATTAAGCTTTAATCAGCAGGAATTGAGTAATGTGCTGGTTTTTCTGTTTCCTCAACTTGAAGCGATCGGAATTGATGTTCGACTGGATAAACGCTTGCGTAAACTGGTACAGCCCAAGCTCAGTTTTAAGATTACGGCAAAAGAGGAAGATGGAGAAGAGGATGGAAAGCAGCAGAAAGGACAGCTCGATATTAAATCGTTATTCAAATATGAGTGGCAAGTGGCGATCGGTGATCAGCAGGTGAGTGCCGAAGAATTTGAAAACTATCTCGAGGAGATTGAAGGGGTCGTAAAAATAAAAGATCAGTATGTTCATCTTATAGCAACAGATGTCGCAAAACTGATGGCTCGCCTTCAGGATGAGCATCAAAAATTACCTTCCCATGAATTTTTTCAGGCGATTTATACCCAAAAGTATGAATCGGCACCTGTATTTATGGCGCAGGATGCTTCACAACGTTTGTCGTTATTTAATAAAGTACGACAAGTGTTGCCGCCAAAAGGATTAAAGGCCACCCTCCGCCCCTACCAGCTTGTAGGTTTTGAGTGGCTTATGCGAAATGCATCGATTGGTATGGGGGCTATTCTTGCTGATGATATGGGCCTCGGTAAAACACTACAAACGTTGGCATTTTTGCTGAAACTGAAAGAAGAGCAACGATTGTCGTATAATAAGCCTGCCATTGTGGTTGTACCGACAAGTCTGCTAACCAACTGGCAGGCAGAGATTAACAAATTCACCCCCGATATCACGACAAACGTTTATCATGGGCAGATGAATTCATTATCACCAACGTTTGACGTACTTATTACCACCTATGGTAAGGTACGGACGAGTTTTGATCAGTTGAAAAAAATCAGTTGGGAGGTGATGATTATTGATGAGGCACAACATATCAAGAATGCAGACACCAAGCAAAGTCAGTTGATAAAGTCTTTACCTTCAGTGATTAAGGTTGCTTTGAGTGGTACGCCTGTGGAGAATCGACTGATGGAATATTGGAGTATCATGGATTTTGTCAATCCATCAATTTTGGGCTCAGCTTCAGAATTTCAGCGAAAATTTGTCAAACCGATTGAAGATCAGGATTTGCAACGTTT
This sequence comes from uncultured Persicobacter sp., assembly GCA_947498325.1. Classification (GTDB taxonomy): domain Bacteria; phylum Bacteroidota; class Bacteroidia; order Cytophagales; family Cyclobacteriaceae; genus Persicobacter; species Persicobacter psychrovividus. The sequence goes on along the minus strand of CANMKE010000018.1, from coordinate 56,850 downwards.
GTCTGACTTTCACAACATTTGTCGTCCTTTCCTGATGCGTCGACTGAAATCCGATCGGTCGATTATTGCTGATCTGCCAGAAAAGATTGAGCAAAATCATTTCTGTTCATTGGCACCTGAGCAATCTGCTTTATATCAGTCGGTAATGGAACAGGCGATGTTTAAAATGGAGGCTACAGAGCAGAAGAAGCGTTCTTCGATCATTTTGCAGCTCATCACCACCCTTAAGCAGGTTTGCAATCATCCTTTTCAATATTTGGCAAGTGGTGAACAAGCACCGTGGCTGTCGGGCAAAGCTACCGCCCTGATGGAATTGCTGGAAAAAATTCAGCCTACGGGAGAAAAAGTGCTCATTTTCACCCAATATCGACAGATGGGGGAATTATTGCGTCGATGGATTTATCAGTTTATGGAAAGTGAAGCGATGTTTCTGCATGGTGGTTGTAGCCGAAAGGAAAGGGATGAAATGGTGACCCAATTCCAGACTTCGGCTTCAAAGCAATTTTTTATTTTGTCGCTGAAAGCTGCAGGTACAGGCCTGAACCTGGTGCAAGCAACACATGTCGTACATTATGACCTTTGGTGGAATCCTGCGGTAGAGGCACAGGCGACAGACCGTGCCTATCGAATTGGGCAACAGAAGAATGTGATGGTTCACCGACTGATCAGTAAAGGTACTTTTGAGGAACAGATCAATCAGCTGATTCAGAAGAAGAAAGTGCTTGCTGATGAGGTTGTACAGGCGGGGGGAGAATGGATAGGAAATTTGCCCGATGAGGAATTAAAACAAATATTTAGCTTGAAAGAGGAGTAATATGGAGCGACGAAAAATAGAACAAATTCATCCCGTGTTATGCTGGCGAATCCGTCAGGAGGTGATGTATCCCCAGGAAGAATTATCTTTTGTGGCCATTGAAGGTGATGAGGAGGCGATTCATCACGGTTATTTTCTGAATAATGAACTGCTGGGCGTACTCTCGTGGTTCATTGATGGGGAAGAGGCGCAATTCCGAAAATTTGCCGTCAAAGAAAAAGTGCAGGGGCAGGGAATTGGGACTGAAATGCTGCAATATGGCTTGGGGGAAATGCGAACGCTTGGCATTCGGAAAGTGTGGTGTAATGCCCGCTTGGAAAAACGGGCTTTTTACGAACGTTTCGGACTCAGCTGTACCGACCAACAATTTGTGAGGCATGGCATTTCTTATGTGATCATGGAGTTAAAAACCTGACCACGGTTGCTACTGGGGTGATTTGTGACGGCATTGCGTGGTGCTTTAGTATTTTATCGGACTATCAAACACGAGTGATTTCATCGCCCCTGAACGAGCAATATTATACTCCCGCCTTATTCCTTTTGGAGATTGGTACAGGGATTGATTACCTTTGGTGCAGGCCATTCCAATTTAACGAATGGTGATTTAGGCAAAAAGATAAGTGTGAGATGTTAAAGTTCTTTATGAAAACGAAGGCCCCACTCGAGGAGGCAAAGGTGAAATCTTTTTTGGAGAAAAAAGGCTATGAGCTGACGTCGGATTTCGGGATCACCTGGCATGTAAAAGGACAGGATTTCTCTGCGCAGGATAAAGCGGACTTACAAGAATTTTTGCAGCAAGACGAGCTGGCCATTGAATGGATTGGGCAGCAATCTTTTGTCATTAAGCAATAGTAAATTTGCCCACCACAATAAACATTGTCGTGACGATCTGCTTGTATTCATATGTGGATGTTGCGAATTTTATGTTTGTTTTTTTCTGTGGCAATGATGACTGATGATATCGCTTTTGAGGCGCCTTTAAATGAGTGGAAACTCCCCAAATCCCTGAAGGAGTTTTCAGGAATGACGATTCTTCCCAACGGCCAAATAGCCATGGTACAAGATGAAAAAGGGGTGATTTATTTCTTTGATCCTGACACGGGAGAGGTGGTGGATGAGCTGAAGTTCAAGAAAAAGGGGGATTTTGAAGGGATTACTTTCCTTTCAGGTCATTTCTATGTGTTGCAAAGTGATGGCCACCTGTTTGAGGTGAACGCTACCAGCAAACAGGAGCGTTCCTATCGCCTGCCTTTTGATGCCGACAATGATCTGGAAGGCATTACAAGCGATGGCCGTTATCTGTATGTTTGCCCCAAAGAAAATAGCGGCCTTTATGGTGCCGAAGCAAATAACAAGATCATTTGGCAATTAGATCCACGGGATTTTTTTCTGCCGCCCAAAGCGGTCATCAGCCTGTCTAAATCAGCATACCTTAAAAATACCAACAAGGATCGCTGGAAGTCGATCGGCTTTTCGGGCATTGCTGTGCACCCCACTTCGGGGATGTTTTATGTCCTTTCCCATAGAAGCCATGAGGTGATGGTTTTTTCTCCTGATGGTGAAATAACGACCGTGTGGAGTTATCCCAAGAAATTATTGCCACAGGCTGAGGCGATCACCTTTGACCATCAGGGATATTTGCTGATAGGATCAGAGGCAGGGAAGAAGAAGCATGGTCGCCTGTACCGTTTCAGCATAAAAAAACGGTAGCATAAAATGCTACCGCGAGGTTAGGTTGATTGGGTTATTTGTCGATTGTTGTGTTGTCTATTTTCCCTTGATAACTGATCGGGTCTTTGCGCAGAAAGCTGATATTTAAAGTCGCATTTCCGTTATCGAAGACCGTCATTTTACAGTCGTATTTTTCATTTTTATCTTTGATCGTGAAGCTGTAAGTGGTGCGGTTTTTTTTCTGGTCATAAATAATTTCCTCATCGGTCATGGGCTGATCAAACTTCACGCCTCCTTCACTACTCCCATAATCTGCACTGAAAGCACGCCCAAAGTAGGGCAAATAGGCCTTGACCTGCTGTTGATCAATTTCCATGGTATAGCCATCAGTGTTTACATTGAGCACGCGCCCACCTCGTTGTGGATTCACCTGATCCACCTTAAAGGTAAAGGCCTTTTGCTCGAGGAGTTCTTTCACTTTCATTTGCTGCTGTTGAGCTTCAAGCTTGCGCTTTTCTTTTTTGCTCACAGGCGCTTGAGCCATTAAATTACCAATCATAAAGAGTAACATTCCTGAAATTAAGATGACGTTCTTCATTTGAATAATTTTTGGTGTCTATAATTAAGAAGTGGATATTTATGCCTGTTTCCGCAGGCTTTTGGGATATTTTTTTTAGGTTCGATAATTCAACCAACCATTTTAAATTAAATAATGCGTCATCTCAAATCAACCTTTTTCATGCTGTGCCTTGTACTATGTTGTGGTATTCAGGGACAGGCACAATATTACAGCGAAGATTTTTCAGGGCAGTGGCAACGCAGCAAAGCGTACACTTTAGCGATGTTGGATTCCTTGGCGGAAGATGAACTCGACTACCGACCGACGGCTGAAGTGATGAGCCTCAGGGAAGAATTTAATCACCTGATGAATAATTTTGGATTTTTACAATATTACGTGACAGGGGAAAAAGCCAATGAACTCACTGATTATTTGAGAAATAACCCACCGAAAAGCAAACAGGAGCTTCGTGAGGCGTTAATTTATGCTTTTGATTATGTGGGGAGTCTTGCGGAGAAATACAGCGATGAGCAGATGCAGCAAGCGGTTCCTTTCTTTAAAGAGGAGGTACAAATGCATCGCTTAGGGGTCTTTTTATTGATGCGCAACCATGTTACGCATCATCGGGGGCGAATCAGTTTAATGTTGCGTATGTTGGGGCATCAGCCTCCTAAATATGTGGGTTGGTGATCTGAAAGCCGATTTTTATCGGTTTTTTGATAAAAAAATCAGCTTTTAGCGCGAATAATAGGTTTTTACACTTTGATTATTGAGTAAGATTTATGATTATTAAGTGTAAACTTTTAAGGATATGGATATTTACAATAAGATTAAAGAGATCATCGCTGAAGGCGAGAAAGATGCTCAAGACTTCTACGAGAAGAACAACAAGGCTGCGGGTACACGTACTCGTAAGCGCATGATGGAAATTAAGAACCTTGCTCAGGATTTGAGAAAAGATGTTCTTGACAAATCTAAAGGATAGTTAAAAGACAACTGAAAAAGCCACATTTAATAATGTGGCTTTTTTTATTATATTATTTTTAGAAAACGCTCAGGCTTTCATCGCCTTATCTCCTGTATATTTTTTGTTTTCAATCCGTGATACTGCTTCCATATCGGGGTAAATTTTAGTTTCAACCCTAACGGCTCAATTGCTGAATCAGTGCCTGATGTTGTGGATATTTCTTGGAAAGCGTACGGGCGTCGGCTATTTCGAAATCTTCAAATTCAAATCCTGGAGCCACAGTGCAGCCCACCAGGGCAAAATTCCCAGATTCCTGCTCTTCCAAATTGGCGGCAAACCACGAGCCTGCTTTAATCATTGAAAAAAATTGACCTCGTTCAAGGTCATTGCTGAGGCGGTGGGCAATATAAGTGCCGTCTTCCTGAATTTCATGAACAATCAGGCAGCTATTGCCCTGATAGTAATGCCAGCCTTCGTCGGAAGTGATTCTGTGGAAGGTGGAAAAGTCGGTACTTTCGAGTAAATAATAAATGGCCGTTGAAGCCACTTTCTTTTGCCCCAGCCCATTGCTGATAGGTATATCAGACCTGAAAATTTCTTTGTAATAGCCCCCTTCAGGGTGCGGAGCCAGCTCAAGTTGTTCGATCAGGGTTTTGCTGTTCATGGTAGGATTCAGTTTCTGGGTGCCCCATTTGCTCTATCAGCTGCTCTTTTCGGTAGGCTGACGGCGAGGTTCCGATGGTTTTTTTGAAAATTCTTGAAAAATAATACGGGTCATTATACCCAATATGTGCGGCGACCTGCTTGATGGTCATGTCTGAAAATGATAACAGGTCACAGGCCTTCTGCATTTTCAGACGGATATAATAGTCCACAGGGGCAAAGCCTGTTCTGGTTCGGAAAAGTTTACTGAAATAGGGGACCGACAAATTGTTTTTGTGTGCCAGCTCTTCAAGCGTGATATTATCACTGATACCAGATTTTAAAATACTGATCGCCTGATGGACCACATCGTGGCTTTTGGCATATTTTGTCCCTCGGAACTGATGCGTCCAAATAAAGCTCGAAAGGTAATTTTTAAACACCTGATTGACATAGATCAAACTCTCCCAGCTATCTCCCATCCGCAGGATTTTGTAAATCTCCTCAAACATCGCATTGCGTTGCTCTTTACGCTCAAAGTGGGTATTGATAATAAAGAAGTCTTCTTTTTTATACTGCCCATACCAGTCGTCGGCCAATGCGCCAGAAAAGTGAATCCAATACACCGACCACGGATCTTTCGGATTAGCACCATAAGCATGTGGCTGGCCTGCAGGTAAAATACAGAAATCGTTGATACTCATTTGGTACTGCTGTTGCTCATATTCTACCCACCCAGTGCCATTGTTACAATACAGCACAACATACTCATTGACCCCTTTGGCCCGCTGGCAAAAATGGTAATCAGCTCGTGGGTAATAACCTAAATCTGTCAGGAACAAATCTCGGGTCAGTGGAGCCGAACGCAGCGCATCAAAAAGATCTCGGGCAAGGTTGATTTTTCGTTTTCCTTCAGGTATCTGCGTTCCCGTATTCATCTGATCTAATTTTGTGAATTGCTAAATTACAAAATTATCTGGTATTCATCGGGAGGTAAGTTTGATGTAATGAAAACGTTTGTGGAAAAAGAGTATTACATAATTGTTAATTTTCTGTGTTTTTGTTGCTTTTTATTCAATATTAGCCTAATTTCTATATTAAATTTTACATATTGTATGATCGAAATGGATCACACGAAAAAAAACAAAGTAAATTTGATACCTTTTTTTTAAGATGAAGGCTTTTTTTAGCCATAGCAAAATTGTAAATGAAAACGTATGTAATTGAGTTTTGGAACTCGCCAGAGCGAGTAACCTTACAAGCCACAGGTGTAGAGCAGGCAGCGATTGTTGCCGCAGCAGAGATGATTAAAAAAAATACAAGATGTTATATTAAGTCGGTTTTGGATGAAGCCACTGGCAAGCAACATTTTGGATTGGTACGTTTCAGTAATTAAAAAAAGCCTCCAAAATTGGAGGCCCTAACATTTCGAATGATGAGTCAATGATTGTCTGTCTTGTCGGTAAATTTCAGACCACTATTCCCTTGATTCTAAAGAATTTTAGGCTTAGTTGTTGGGTTCATTCAGGAACCCATCATGGTCAGCCTTAATGGTGATAAAAAGTAATTTGTAGACAAAAAACAGCCATTATTCAATTGACAGATAGAATTACTATGATTGTTGTGGGGTCTGATTTTTCAGTAATTCCATTTTTTCCCGTTCGAGCTGTTCCTGGGTAGCCCTGAGTTCTTCAAGGTTTTGTTGCAGCTCTTCTTCTTTTTCTTTAAGCTGGGTGGCTTGTATTCTCGAATCTTCGAGCAGGCTCTGGGTTTTTATATTTCCTTTGATGTTGAAAATACTCGAAGCGATCGTTTCGGAAACTTTCTCGATGAAAGCTTTCTGATGCTCCTTGTAAACATTGAAACTTGCCAGCTCAAGAACACCAAAAATCTGGTCGTTAATAATCAGTGGGGAGATCAACACGCAGGTTGGTGATGCTTCCCCAAGGCCAGAGGTGATTTTCATATAGCTTTCGGGCACATCGGTCAGGAAGATGATCTTTGATTCCAGAAAACACTGCCCCACCAGGCCATCGCCAATTTCTATGCGTTGATGCAGGTGTTTTTTACGGTCGTAGGCATAGCAGGAGATCATGTCGAGGTACTGTTCTTGTGTTTGGTGATCTTCCTCCAGTAAAAATATAGCCCCCTGATTGGATTCCGTGTATTTGCAAATAAAGCTGATCACCTGATCATAAAGTTCTTCGAGTGACCTGCCCTGGTTGCGTAATACTTCGGCGATTTCTGCCTGTCCGGTGGCCGCCCAGGTGCGTTTGCTGCTTTCTTCATCGTTTTGCTTCAGGCTGTCGCGCATTTTAATCAGGGCAATTCCCATGGAGTCTTTTTCACTGAGTTGTTCAAATTCCTGGTGATAATTCCCCTTTCCTATTTCATAAGCAAAGTTTATTTTCTTCTCCAGCCCGGCGGTAAGGCTCTGCATGGCCTCAATCATTTCATGGATCTCATCCCGGTTTTTTCGACTTTCCACCGTTACAATTTCTCCCTGCGCAAGTGCGTAAAGGGTGCGCTTGAGGTTGATAATCGGTTTCACGACCTGCCTTTTGGTATATACCGAAGCAATCACACTCACTACGGCGGTCAGCAGAAAGGTGGTCAGCAGCACGAAAAAAATCACGCTATTGGCATTGGCCTTTTCCTCCTGCGCAGCACGAAGCTCGACTTTGCGGTCTTCAATAAACTTTATGAGCAGGGCATCGACATTGTCTTTTTTCTCGGTGAGGTCTGTTTCATAAAGCGTGATGGCTTCTTCCACCTTCATGTCATCAATATAATCGTCTTCGGTTTGCAGTAAGCTGACGATCTTCTTTTCCAGCCAGAAAAGGCTGTCCACTCGGGCAAAGGTGCTCATCACAGGCTCCCGCAGCGAGGGCAGCTTGAGGGCAATATTATTGATGTTGTTTTTATTGTCGTCCACCTCTTTATCAAGAATGAATCGGAGCCGCTTTTTTGCCGCCAAATTCGGATTGAAAATCCAGTTGTTGGTCAGGTCAAAAGAGTTATCGACAAGTGCCTGATATTGTACGAGCTGTTCCTGAAGCGGAAAATTCACTTCCACAATCTGCTTGTCGAGTTGGTTGTTACGGTGAATGAGGAAAATGGCGAAAGCCCCGGCACCAAATACAGTAATCATGATAAATAGATAGCTGTACTGGATTTGGGAGCTGATACCAAAATATTTTTTGGTTTTCATTATTGATTCATTTTAAAGACCACTTTTACTTTTTTTGCATCCTGAATATCCTTCACGGCAACAAAACCTATCGCCCCCTCATTTTTACTCACAAAATCGATGACTTCCTTAGCACTGCCGAATTTGTCTTGTGGTTTTTCAGCATTCTGATACTGGCGGGTCATAAAGTACTTCTCCACTTTATCGGAATTCATCTTCAGTATTTTACTGTAAAACTCCTGCTGTTCCGGGCATTTAAAGTTGTAGTCCGCAGGGCGGATAAACTTATTGTTATTGGGCCATCGTTTCTTGATGCGCCGTAGCCAGAACAAGCGGACCTTTCCGGCATCGAGGCTCGTGACGGGATTATTGGGATTGACAATGACGGCCACCTGCGTCTGGGCATAAGCAGGCTGGGCGGGCGACAATAGGGCGACTGATGCGAACAGGGCCACTATAAAAGAGAGATATAATGTATTCTTCATGGTGTGCGTTGATTAAAATCCGACTGCAATCTGAAATCCTGCCCAATGGTTGAAATTGGAACTTGGAACGGGCTGATTCCCCGAAAACGGCGCCTGGTAGTCTGCGCTGTATTTGTACTCGAGTTTCACAATGGCATTAGGGGTGAAGCTATATCGCATCCCGACACCATAGGCATTGACGTACTCATTGACAAGCCTTGTGGTAGGGTAGTCGACAATAAATTGCTCATAAGAGTAGGTCAGATATGGGGTCAGTTTTTTGATGTGATATCCTGCATAGAAGAAAAAATCATCCTGAATAACACCCTGCTTTACCGGGTGGTCAGGGTCGTTGGCCTCCCAGTTCGACATATGATACTCTGTGATCAGTTCCAATGGGAGCATCCCATCCATATATACCACAGAGAAAGCATTGGTTTTAATGTCATGATTCTGAAAAATCGCCCGATAAATTCCTTCTCTGTTGGTGGTAATTCCGAGGCCCGTACTTGCGGGGTCGATGATGGCGAGCACCATGCCGTTCTCTCCGAGTGTGCTCAGGGCTTGCGCATGTAGAGGGTCGGCGGGAATAGGATCATGCTTATAGGAGTAGCCAATTCTCAGACTCTCGATAGGCTCAGCATGCAAATCAAGTCCAAAACCAACACCTTTTAAAGTATTAAGGTACTGACTCGCCCGGCCGGTGAAAGCATAAGCTGAGTACCCCATATTGAACCGTGAAATTCCCCCACCTTCAAGCATAACAGTGTAGTCGGTGATGTGCGTATAGGAATTTTCCTGCAAAAAGGATGGTCGGCCGATGGTCGGTTGGGTAATTTCCCCACCACGATAAAAATTATTATTCCAGTAACCGACCGGCAGGGTCGATTTCCCGACCATCACAGCAAGGTAATCACTGAAATTGTATTTCATGAACAAGCGGTGCAGGTTAGGCTTAAACTCCAGTTCCTTTTCAGTAGCATTAAAGGAGTTCTCCAGGGTGAATTCGCCCAGGAAGGTCAGTTTTTCACCAAACGATGCGGTACTCATGATGGTAAAGACCGCCTGATCAAACTTGACGTCGGTATCATGATTGCCCTGCTGGATATTGTTGCTGTAAGTCCCGCCAGTATGTGCAAAATAGCGAATATTATAGCTGGACGAAGACTGGGCGCTCAGTGGTTGATAGTCAGCGAGCCAAATCAGGGCTAAAAGCAAGGGGAAAGTAAAAGTTTTGTTCATATAGGATAACGTTTAGGATAGGCGAAAAATGTTCAACAGTATATACGACTGATGTCTGTCAGAAAAACAGGACGAAGTAGGGGTTACTTTTTTATCAGGTACTTTTTAGGGAACATAGATGAATTACTGCCTGAAATTTGTGTCGGGGCAAAATTAAAGTACACGCAAGCCTGTACCATTGGTGTTGTTAAAAATGGGGATAGTGGCTGTTTTGAGCTTTTTTATCGGGCTCAAACTTGGAGAGTGTCTGTCCGACCTTACATTTAAGTAAAAAGAGGCGAAGTCTATAAATAGGGGGTATAAGGCTGAACGTTCATCAAAATAGTAATATTTCAATACTGATAAGAATTACTGATTCTGAATATGACATTTATTTTTCGCATCATATCTTACATGATCTCTCTTGACCTTTGGCCTTTATTTCTTCCTGAAATGGGTTTGTTCATTGGGGCTGAAATTCATTTATCCATCTTTAGGGCTATTTCATGGGCTATTCCTGCTTTTTGTGGGTAAAGGAATAGTTTACAAATAAATAAAAAACTTACATGGATTTTCTGCTGTTATAATCTTGAGAAAACTAATACCAAGACGACGATGAGAAAAAACTTACTAACCAGGAAGCTGTGGGCGATAGTCTATTTGCTTCTTTTGACCACAAGTGCCTGGGCACAAAATGTTTCTTTTAATAAATCAAATCTAAAGAACCTCAACATCAGCAGTCCTACAAGCCTTAAGTTTGGGCCCGACGGTAAACTGTATGTTGCTGAAGTTTCCGGAAAGATCAAAGTACTGACGATTAACCGCAATGGAACGAACAGTTACACGGTAACCAATGAGCAGGTTATTAACTCGGTACAGAGCATTACCAACCATAACGATGACGGTACCAATATTGGGTCGTCGGCGCGTTTGGTAACGGGCATCACCGTGAGTGGATCCGCCGCCAATCCGGAAGTATATGTAACGTCTTCTGATATTCGCTTTGGGGCAGGAAATGCCGGCGATGTTAATTTGGACACCAACTCCGGCATTATTAGCCGCCTGACCAAAAATGGTAATGGAAGTTGGAACAAAGTGGACATTGTACGAGGCTTGCCCCGTTCAGAGGAAAACCACTCTACCAACAATCTTGAGGTGGTGAATATGAATGGCAAACCTTATTTGCTGGTCTGTTCCGGCGGAAATACCAATGCAGGGGCGCCTTCTCCGAATTTTGCCTATATCACTGAATATGCACTTGCAGCAGCGATTTTGTCCGTGGATTTAAATCAGATTAATGCGATGCCGATTAAAGGCAGCGGCAATAATCAGTATATTTATGATATTCCTACACTCGATGACCCGACTAGAAACAATGCCAATGGGATTAACAGTCCGACAGCTCCTGGGTATAATGGGATTGATGTCGGTGACCCTTTTGGTGGAAACGATGGATTGAATCAGGCCAAAGTAGTAGCAGGTGGCCCTGTGCAGGTTTTTGCACCAGGTTTTCGTAATACTTTTGATCTGGTACTTACGGAATCAGGACGATTGTATGCCACAGATAATGGCGCCAACGGTGGCTGGGGCGGTTACCCGAAAAATGAAGGTCCGCAGGGAAATGCGACCAACGAATTTCAGCCTTCGCAACCAGGTTTTGTGAATAATAAAGATCACCTGCATTTGATTACGGGTGTCGGCAGTGGAAAAACATTGCAGAATTATGTGCCCGGAACGTTTTATGGAGGACACCCTTGTCCGGTACGGGCCAACCCGACGGGCGCAGGACTCTATACCCACGATTCAGAAAATGGTGGAAATAACGGCGTAGCAGGTGGTGTTTTCCGAAACAAATGGGAAGGACTGAGCAAGAAAAACACAACACTTCCTTTTGATTGGCCTCCTGTACCTGCCAATATGGCGAATCCTATTGAAGGGGACTATAAAAACCCGACAGACGATGGTGCAGTGACGATATTGGAAAACAACACGAATCCTGTAGAAGAATATACAGCGTCCAATTTTGGCGGTAAAATGAAAGGGAAATTATTGGCAGGACGTAATCAGGGCGGAACATTACATGAAATCACCCTGAATGCTAATGGTTCTGTGAATAAGGTGGAGTCCAACAAATATAGTGTGGACGGTTATCCTTTGGGCATCGAATGTCTGTCGGATAATGAAAAATTCCCGGGTACTATATGGGTTGCTACTTTTGGTTCATCGATCGTGATTCTGGAGCCGTCAGATTATGGTGGGACCAACAACAACGACGAATGTGTGGCGCAGAATGATGCCAGCTTCAACCCAAATGCCGATTACGATAAAGATGGTTTCACGAACCAGGATGAGATTGACAACGGTAAGGATTACTGCTCTGGAGCATCGACTCCACTTGATTTCGACGGAGATAAAATCTCTGACTTAAATGACCCTGATGATGATAATGATGGTATTCCAGATTTTCAGGATCCCTTCCAAATGGGGCAGCCTTTTGATCTTCCCGTTACCAATGAATTATTCTCGGGAAATCAGCAACTCGGTGGTTTTCTTGGGCTCGGGCTTACTGGCCTGATGACCAACAATGACCCCAATGATGATTACCTGAACTGGCAAGACAAACCCAATGCCAGCAATTCAGATATTGATGATATTCTTGGAGGGGCAATTGGCGCTACAACCATGTATCAGACCACTGGCGATGCAGTTTATAACAATCAGGAAAAAGCCTATCAGTATGGTTTGAAAGTAACTGCTTCAACGCCTAAATTTTTGGTACATGCCAGTGCAATTGAACCGTTATTTGACCACAAAAATTCAGAATCACAAGGGATTTTTATTGGTACTGGAGATCAGGACAACTACCTGAAGCTGGTGAAAAAAGCGGGAGGATTTCAGGTCTTGGTCGAGAACAATGGCCAAATAGCATTCCAGCAATTTTATGCTTCAGGCAAGGGGAATTCCAATATGGACTTTATGTTTGAGGTGGATCCTGCCACGGCCAAGATTGTTGTAAAATATAAATTCGATAATGAGGCAGAAAACACCCTGACCACTTATACTGCCGTAGGAAACCTCAAAACAGCTTTACAGTCTTCGGCCAAGCCCGTAGCGATTGGTTTTATCGGGACGAGTTTTGGCTCTGGGCAAGAGTTCCCAGCTACTTTCGACTTCCTGAACGCGACTTATCTGGATGGTACTCCTCCGCCAGCACCTGAGGGCAATGTGTTATACCGTGTCAATGCAGGTGGTGGGCAGATCAATGCCATTGATGGTGGAAAAGCCTGGTCTGCTGATACGAAAACGGCAAAAAGCACTTACCTGTCCAACGCAGGTTCTAACAGCACCGCAAGTTTCTCAGGAACATCATTGCACAGCAGTGTGGATGCCTCCAAAGTACCAGCAGGGATTTTCAATACCGAGCGATGGGATGCCGCAGGTGGTTCAGCAATGAAATATAGCTTTCCTGTCAGCAATGGAGAATATCAGGTGGCCTTATACTTGGGTAATAATTATTCGGGAACAGATAATGTTGGCGACCGCGTGTACTCCGTGAAAGCGGAAGGCAATACGGTGGTCAGTAATTTTGACCCAGTGGCTTCCTTCGGACATAAAAAAGGAGGCGTGAAATTGCTGACCATCAACGTCAGTGACGGGGCTCTTGATCTTGAATTTATCCATAATCAGGAAAACCCACTCGTGAACGGTATCGAGGTACTGGGCGCAGGAACGGTTACTGAAAATACCTATTATCAGGACAGCGATCAGGATGGTTACGGAAACCCTTCGGTCAGTCAAACGGCCGCTTCAGCACCACAAGGATATGTGGCCAATAGCGATGACTGTGATGACACCAATAAAAATGTTAATCCTTTGGCTACTGAAGTTGCTGACGGCATCGACAATAATTGTAATGGGCAGATCGATGAAGGACTAACCGCTACAGGCGCAATTTACCGTGTGAATGCTGGTGGGCCAACAGTAGCAGCAAAAGATGGCGGCATCAGCTGGTTTGCCGATACCAAAGCCAACCCAAGCGCTTACCTGTCTTCTGCGGGAAGCAATGGCGTATACGCTGGGAAAATTACCAGCCTGCACAGCTCTGTCAATAGCGCGAAGGTGCCGACTTCAATCTTTACCAATGAACGTTGGGATATGGCAGGAGGTGCACCAATGGAATATACCTTCCCAGTGAGCAACGGCAGCTATGTGGTCAATCTTTATATGGGTACAAAATACTCAGGAACAAACGACCCAGGTGAGCGTGTTTTTGACATCATCATTAACGGTCAGGTGGTTTCGAATAACTTTGACCTGATCCCAGCTTTCGGATTTGGAAACGGGGGAGCGGTCAGCTATACGGTCAATGTTACCAACGGAAATATCAAGATCGCTTTCGGCCACGAGGTGGAGAACCCGCTGATCTGCGGTATTGAAATACTTGGCGACGATGACGGGCAGCCAACAACCAGCACTTATTATCTGGATGCTGACGGTGATGGGTTTGGTACAGATGATAACACCATTCAGTCAAGCACAACACCTGCAGGTTACTCCATCAATGGCGGTGACTGCGACGATGGCGACAACTCGATTTATCCTAATGCTCCTGAGATTTTCGACGGACTGGACAATAACTGTAACGGTCAGGTGGATGAAGGAACCAATAACGATGGCGGATCAAATATCCTCTATAGGGTGAATGCTGGTGGACCTGCAGTGAATGCCATTGACGGCGGACCGAACTGGGCAGCTGATACCAAAGGCGCACCTTACACTTTCATGAACAGCAGCGGCAGTAACAGCACCTATTTTGGTAATATTAGCAGTTTACATTCTTCGGTGGATGCCAACAGAGTACCTGCGGCTATTTTCAAACATGAGCGATGGGATGCTGCCGGAGGCAATGAAATTACCTACAACTTCCCAGTGCAGAATGGCACTTATACGGTGGTCTTCTATCTTGGGAATGCCTACGGCGGAACGAAAAATGCTGGCGACAGAATTTTTGATATCGAGGCTGAAGGAGTTACCGTGGTCAATGATTTAGACCTGATCACCTCTTTCGGGCACCAAAAAGGAGGCAAGAAAGTCGCTGTGGTTAATGTTAATGATGGCAACCTCAATATTAAGCTTGAGCATGTGACAGAAAACCCGCTGATCAACGGTATTGAGGTGATTGCAGGAGCGCAAAATCTACGAACATTTGCCGAAGAAGAGGCGCTGAATCAACCACCATTACAGGTGATTTCAAACACTCAGGGTTTTGCTGAAAAGCTTCAGTTTTTCAAAGCCGGAATGGCAAAAATTGTCAATACTTCTGGTCAGCAACTGATCGCCTTCCCTTCTGCGGAAGGACAGCAATATGAGCTCAACCGACTGAATTCAGGCGTGTATATCGTCTACTGGTTCAGTAATGGACAACATTACAGCCGCAAATTTATAATAAGATAATATTTCTCAATCTCGTCTAAAATCACCTCCCCTTTGGGAGGTGTTTTTGTTTCCTCAAAAAATGCCCCTTGTTCAGCATCGTGCTTTTGACAAAGCTCGTTTTAAAACAGGGCGCTGAAAAATGCAGGAGAAGGGTTGAGCGGGAATCAAATGTAGCGATGAGATGCGCAATACGGCAGAAAAACAGCATGATTTTGCCATTTTCGAACTCATTGCAGCAAATATTTATCATTTCTTGTTTTCGAATACGTTTGCATTTGATTGTTCATAATCAGTCCCTTCAAACAGAAGTTGTTGAGCTAATTATCATTAAATTGTCAATGAATATTTATAAATAATTCCTATGATCAAGAAAACGATTTTGGGCATCAGCCTTTTAGCCGGTTTGGGCTTGGGCGCATGCAACAATGAGCAATCACAGCAAACGGACGTCAGTGTAAACACCAAGACGCCCTTCATGTGGGAAAACGCTAACGTTTATTTTTTATTGACCGACCGATTTAACAACGGAGATAAGAGTAACGATTTAAACTTTGACAGAACCAAACCAACAGGCCCTTTGCGTGGCTTTATGGGGGGTGACCTTAAGGGGGTCAAAGAAAAAATAGCGTCAGGTTATTTCGATAAACTGGGCATTAATGCAATTTGGTTTACGCCTGTTGTAGAGCAAATTCACGGTTCTGTGGATGAAGGCACGGGCAATACCTACGCCTATCATGGCTATTGGGCTAAAGACTGGACAGCCTTGGATCCTAACTTTGGCACCAAAGAGGATTTGGCTGAAGTGATCGCTTTGGCGCACAAACACGGCATCCGTATTTTGATGGATGTGGTGATCAACCATACAGGACCTGTAACCAAAATGGACCCTGTTTACCCAAGTGACTGGGTGCGTGTGAAGCCAAAATGTAAATACGACAATTACACCAACACTGTGGATTGTACTTTGGTGGACAACCTGCCAGACGTTCTGACCAACTCTGATCAGGAGGTTCGTTTGCCAAAAATGTTGAAAGAAAAGTGGGAGAAAGAAGGCCGCTTGGATCAGGAAGTGAAAAGCCTGAACGAGTTCTTTGCCAAAACGGGTTACCCTCGTGCACCACGTTTCTATATCATGAAATGGTTATCGGACTATGTGCGTGATTATGGTGTGGATGGTTTCCGTGTCGATACGGTAAAACACACCGAAGCGGGCATCTGGGATGAATTGAAAAAAATCGCTTCGGATGCTTTCAAAGCATGGAAGCAAGAACACCCTGACCAAGTTTTGGATCAAAATGATTTCTATATGGTCGGAGAGGTGTATAACTATAACATCAGTGCTGGTCAGGATTTTGATTATGGTGACACCACCGTGAACTTCTTCCAAAATGGGTTCAAGAGCTTGATCAACTTTGAATTTAAGGCTGATGCACAGTTGGATTATGAAACCATTTTCAAAAAATACGATGCCATTCTTCACAGTTCGCTGGAAGGAAAATCGGTATTGAATTATTTGACTTCTCATGATGACGGACAGCCGTTTGATGTGGAGCGTAAGCGTCCATTCGAGTCAGCGAATAAATTGTTATTGACACCTGGTGCTTCGCAGGTTTATTATGGTGATGAAACGATCCGTCCTTTGCATTTCGAAGGTGCTGATGGTGATGCCAACCTGAGAACCTTCATGAACTGGGACGAGATCAAAGGCAACACAGAGCGCAACGGCTTTAAAGTTGATGAGGTATTGGAACATTATCAGAAATTAGGACAATTCCGTGTTAATCACCCTGCTGTTGGAGCGGGTCGTCATCAAATGATTTCACAGTCTCCTTATGTATTCAGCAGAATTCTGGAGACAGATGATTATCAGGATAAAGTAGTGGTTGCACTTGATTTACCGAACAAGCCAACGAAAATTTCAGTAGCGAAAGTCTTTGCCAATGGAACGGAGTTGCTGGACAACTATTCAGGCAAAACGGTGAAGGTCGTGGATCAGCAAGTAACGGTTACCGCTACAAGAGGCGTAGTGCTGTTATCGAAAAAATAAATATAGAAAAACCTCCTTTTTCAAATCCTTTCACGCGCACGTGGAAGGATTTTTTTTTATGCCTTTTTTTACGTGCCCGAACGTATCTTCTTTTTCAGATTATTGTTTAGAAAAATCATGAATTAAGGACGAATTGCTTAAAAATATGGCTATTGAATGACTTCATCGCCTAAAAATCCCGTTTATGTAGGATACAATTCAACATCAATTCCCTTAAAATATATGTCTGAAAAATTAAAAATCGGAATCAGTACCTGCCTTCTTGGTGTCAATATTCGCTATGATGGTGGCCATAAAAATTCTCGCCTGGTCAATAAGTTTGAGAAAATATTTGATTACCATCCGATTTGTCCTGAAGTGGGCAGCGGCATGAGCACTCCCCGTCCTGCGATTCATTTAATGGAAGGCGATAGCCCTGAGGAGGTGCGTCTGGTGGAATCAAAAAATCACGAGGTGGACTATACTGATCAGATGCAGGCCTATTCTGAAAGGGAAACCAAAGCACTGCAGGATTTGGTGGATGGCTATATTCTGATGGGGAAATCACCAAGCTGTGGGATGGACCGCATAAAGGTATATAAAAAAGCGGGGCAGCCTTCGGCCAATAAAGCGAGAGGACTTTTTGCTGAAAAGCTATTGGTGAACAACCCACTTTTACCCGTGGAGGAAGAGGGCCGACTGCATGATGCCGTCCTGCGGGAGAACTTCATCGCAAGGGTCTATATCTTCAGGGAATGGAAACAGTTTATAGCGCAGGAGCCTTCTGTGGCAGGCCTACAGCTCTTTCATCAGAAATTGAAATATAAGGTGATGAGTCATTCCCCTTCAGCACTGAATCAGCTTGGTCGGATGGTTTCCAATCCCGATAAAAAAGCGATGGATCAGGTGTACAAGGAGTACATTGCCTTGCTGATGGAGACGATCAAGCAACCTGCCAAGAAAAACGGCATCCTCAATGCACTTCAGCATGTGTATGGCTATTTTAAAAATAAAGTGGATGAGGATGAAAAAAAATACCTCCTTGAGATGCTTGAAGACTATAAAGAGGGCTTTGTTCCACTGATTATGGTGCGAAGGGCATTGAGCCACCTTGCTGAAAAGCATGAAAATGAATATATTCTGCAACAAAATTTAATTAAAAGGTATCCTAAGCACCTCAATCTTTATCGAGATTTGTAAATTGAATTGGATTATTTTTCTTCTTAACCCAACAAATGACCTTAAAACATGAAAAAACAACCTTATTTTTATCTCCCCCTGTTGGTGATCTTTATGCTCATTGGCTGTAAAAGCAATGATGTTGAGGAAGGGCCTGTGATCGGTGGGGAACTCGGTAGTTATCAGATTTCGGTACCTCAGTTGAGTCGCGGATCTGTGAATATTGAGGTAATCCAAAGCAGTCAGGAGGCTACCGCTACCCCGCAAAAAGCCACCCTGATTGTCTCAGGTGTTGACCAAATGACGCTGGAGCAGGAACCACCTTACAATTTCACACTCGATACCAAAAACATCAGCGATGGAGAAAAGGAAGTGGCCGTTCGTCTTGACGGAGGCGAAGGGGTGAACTCAAAAATAGTAAAAAGTGCCACCCTGATTGATAATGTAATTCTGACCGTCAGTGTGCCTGCAGGATATAATGAGGCTTTTAAAATGGCGAATTCGCTGGACGATTATTCGCAGCACTGGTACCTGACCGATTCCCTCGGTAACTTACTGACGGAAGAAGCACAATGGGAGGAAGGGGCTGATATCGCCATTATGACTGATCCATCGGATGCCAATTTTTTATATAAACTGGCCATTGTGGAAAAGCTGATCGGAGAGGATGAAAATGGACAAACCGTTGAAGTTCAGCGATTAAATTATCAGGACATTTTGTCCTTTAATGATGCTCAATTGACTTTTGAATTGCCTACATCAGGCGATATAGAAACGGACACGCTTTCAAGGGTGGTTGTCGAAAATGTACCTGATGGTGTAGATCCACAGCTGGCGAGTGTCTTTCCTTTGGCGGTTTCACGTGATGGATCCACCGTTACTTATAACCTGATTGCAGCGAAAGGGCAAGAGATTCCTGCCCAAAGCTTTATTCCATTGGTGGTTTATTTTGATGATGCAGATGGGAAATTAATTGATGACAAAACGGCTTATGTTGGGATGGTACAGGATGGCATGGAGGAGTTTGATTACACCTCCTCAGACCTAAGCACACCTGACGGACAGCTGAAAGCGTCGGTTAAAATGGTCGAAGCATCGAATATCACGATGTATACACAGGGAACAGAGGTGATGCTTTTCGGTAAAGAATTTAACATGCCCGTAGATGCTTTCAACTTGCCTTTTGGTAAAACATTATCGGCAGGAGTAAACAGCATTACAGGTGACTTTTTCGCTGGGCAGTATTTGAGTGATGTTGATGGAAAAGAGGTACTGTATGAGCTTTACGGGTCGAATATCGTTCAATCATCTGATTTCTTTGACATCAATGTAGACCTGAATGCAAGCAGTACAAACTGGAATAAGCTGACATATGATCAGCAAAATTTCAACTCTACCATTGCGATGTCGGTCAATGATAGCGGCGACAAGCAGGGAGTGATTACTGCGCAGTTTGTTTATAATTATTCGGTTGATTTCAGTCTGAAATTTCCTGCGAATGTAAGTGCGGTTTACCCAATTATTGATGGCATGAAATCCGATCCAGTGCAAACCATCGATGGGGTTGTTTTGGGTTCGGAAGTAGACTATCCTGAAGTTGGGGGAGGTGCACAAACTTTGGCCACGGTGTCTTATCCTTTTAACACTCCATCAAATACCAGAACCACGAGTTTCAGTAAAAGATGGGCGGTCAATGAAATTCGCCATTTCCCGAATCTTCTTCAGCAGTACCAATTCTATCAGCCTATAGTGTTGAAGAATAATTTACTCGGAGAAAAAAGTCCTTTTTAATGGGCATCAATCATTCAAAAGCCACGCTGAATTGCGTGGTTTTTTTTTGCCCTATTGTGTATTGATCCCACAGTTTCTCCTCAAATTGGGGAAAATAATCACAGTTCTTGCTTTGGCATTGCTTTCAGATATGTACCATACGGCTCCTGAGGCCATTTTTTGTGGAAGAGAAAGGTTTGGAATGGATTTTTCAATAATCGAGTAAACGAACACTACCTATTTTTAACAAATATAACTTATGAAGAGCATTAAAGAATTTACACTGATTTTGATTGGGCTGTTATTGATTATTTTTATGGTTCAGTGTGAACAAGCTGATGAGAAATCGCAGGCAATGGACAAGGACAAAACGGCATTAAAAGAAGAAATTACCCATTCAATTGCTTTGCTCGATAAAGAAATTCAACAACTGAAGGCTAAGCTGCATGAGCAGGCAGCAAAAACCACCGACGCATTGGAGGAACATTCGGACACTGTGGAAGATAAGGTAGAAAATACTACTGACGATATGGGAGATGCTGTCGAAAATGTACACGACCATATTGGTAATCAGGCGGAAAAGTCACTGGAGGAACTTGAAGACATGAGAGCCGCTTTGCGTAAAAATCTTGAAGGGATAAAGGAGGCAACGACTTCGGAATGGAAAGCTTTTAAGGCTGAAACAACCAAAAATTTGAAAGAAGTTAATCAATTCCTCTCAAATGCAGTTGATGATAAGTAATAGCGTGCCCAAAAATATCGGGCTTTTATTCCTTAACTAAACTGTAAAACATGGATTTTTCACTATCGCAGGCAGTAAACATCATCAGTGAAAAACTGATGGAATGGCTGAAGTCATTCACAGCGATGTTGCCTAATTTTGTCATTGCCATTCTGGTATTGGTATTGTTTATTATCATCGCCAAACTCATCCGACGATTGAGCAATAAGCTTGTGGGCAATTTTTCTGACCGCCCAGTGATAAAATCCTTGTTCAGTAATTCCATCTATGTAGCGGTAATTATTCTTGGATTGCTGATCGGCCTGAAAATATTGCATCTTGAGCAAGCGGTGGGTTCTTTACTGGCGGGTGCTGGGATTATTGGTCTGGCATTGGGTTTTGCTTTTCAGGATATTTCCGCAAACCTGATCTCTGGGGTTATGATGGCCTTTCGCCGACCCATTGAAGTGGGGCAACTGATAGAATCCAATGGCTTTATTGGGAAAGTGGATAAAATCAATTTGCGGGTAACACAGATAAAAAGCCTTGATGGTAAACATGTACTGATCCCCAATAAAGACGTTTATCAAAATCCAATTATCAATTATACCAAAGACAGCGACCGCCGTGTGGATCTTGCTGTGGGGGTTGGTTATGAGGATGATTTAGAGAAAGCAAAAAAATTAGCCATCGATGCCGTTCAGCAAATTGATGGACTGAAACAGGGCAGGGAGGTGAAGCTCTTTTATACTGAATTCGGTGGCAGTTCAATTAATTATGTGATTCAGTTTTGGCTGTCGGAAGCTGGCCAACAATTTTTTCTCGAAGCCAGAAGCCAGGCGATTATGAATATCAAAAAAGCGTATGCCGAGGGGGGGATAGATATTCCATTCCCAATTAGAACCCTTGATGTCCCTCAGGAATTAATTGATGCGATCGCCAACAAGACCGACCAGCAATCGGCTGAAGATAGCAAAGCATCTAAAAAATCATCCCAGGGAGAAAAGGGCGATACGCAATAGCTTTCAAATAAGCGAAGTTAATTTAACATAATGCTAAAGGGTGAGAGTCTTTCCTGTTCTGCTAAATTCCTCAATTTATGAATTGGGGAATTTTTACACATTTTATAGGGGGACTTAAACTTTGAAATGAAAATCTGGCTTAGAAGTGGTGAAGGGGTATTTTGAGCGCATAGCATCGCTACTGGTAATCTTAATTCAAAATCACTTTCAATCATCTGATATAACCATGAGGTGCTAAGATTTTAAACATGTTCTTACGATCATCATTGATGAATTTTATTTATTTAATTGATCTTCAAAATTGACGAAAGGGAAAGTTATCCTCGGCTTCTCCTGCCGAAACACTGAAGAAAGATTGTGGGTTTTTACTTGTATATTTTATATTTATGATTTATTAAATGATGAAAAAAAAACTGTTGATTTTTTACGCATTCAGTAGTTGTAAATAGTAATAATAAGTCCTGTTTTGAGGTACTTATTTATCAGTAAATCAGCAATAATATTTTAAAAATTGTAGAAAATTTTCCCCAAAAAAAGCGCAAAAACTTTATGTCTTTGCGCTTTTATTTTGGCCTTGTTCTCATGTTAAGGCTCTATATTATATTGCTTCAGTTTATTGTATAGGGTTTTTCGGTCGACTCGCAGTGCTTCTGCCGTTTTCGATTTATTGAAAGCATGATAGGTCAGTGCAAACAAAATCGCTTGTTTCTCGGCTTGCTCCACCACCTCTTTTAAGGGTAATGGCTGCCCGCTTTGTTCAGCAACTTGTAATTCTTCTTCCTCCGTAACAGGCAAGAAAAGCTCTTGTGGTAAATGGTCACGAGTAATCAAACGATCAGCGGATAATAAAACAGCACGCTGCATGACGTTTTTCAGCTCGCGTAAATTTCCGTACCACTGATATTTCTTCAATATGCTAAGTGCCTTTTCCTCAAGGTTATCAACAGATTTTCCCAAAACCTTATTGGCATTTTGAATAAACAATTTGGCGAAGGTATGGATATCATCTGGGCGCTCACGTAAAGGGCTTAGTTCAATCTTAAATTCGTTCAGGCGATGGTAAATATCTTCCCTGAAACTCCCTGCCATAATAGATTGCTTCAGGTTATCATTTGTCGCCACGATCACACGCACATCAATGGGCACATCTTTACTACCACCAACGGCACGGACTTTCCTTTCTTGCAAAACCCGAAGTAGCTTCACCTGGTTCTCATAAGAAAGATTTCCGATTTCATCGAGAAAGAGTGTCCCTCCATTGGCCAGTTCAAAACTACCTTTTTTATCTTGAATAGCACCGGTAAAGGCACCTTTGATATGCCCAAATAATTCGCTGCTTGCCAGGTCTTTAGTAAGTGATCCACAGTCTATTGCCACAAAAGGCTTTGCAGAACGCTTGCTGAGTTGGTGAATGGCACGTGCCACATATTCTTTTCCTGTACCTGTTTCACCAGAAATAATCACCGACAAATCGGTTGGGGCAATCAGCTGAATATTCTTGTAAACAGTTTTCGCCTGTGGGCTTTCACCAACAATGTATTCCCAGGTGTTTGTTTGTGGCGCTGGTGAAGTGGTATTTTTAACAGGCACACCCTGTTCTACTGAATGGGCTTTCTGCAGCACATTCTTGATCGTCAGCAGGATCTCATCTGGATACAGGGGTTTGGTAACATAATCTGAGGCACCTTTTTTAAAGGCGTCCACGGCTAATTTCACATCACCGTAACCTGTAATAATGATCACCAGGGATTTAGGATGAATGATTTTTATTTTCTGTAGCATTTCAATTCCCGAATAATCAGGGAGTTTCAAGTCACAGAGAATTACGTCGAAAAATGTTTCTTTGAAGATTTCTTCCCCTTGCTTACCGTTTTTTGCAGTAGCAACCTCATAGCCCTTCTTCTCCAGAAACTTCTTCAATAATAGGCAGATGTCAGCATCATCGTCTATAATTAGTATTTTACTCATTTGGCAATTGGTCAATTATTAAGGTAATGTCTTTTTTTGTAAATGGCTTATGAATAAAGCCGTTCACATTCAACGCCTCTACCTGCTTACGTTCAGACTCACCATCCCAAGCACTCATAAAGTAAATGTTTGCAGGATGATCGATGAATGAGATGAGATCAAAACCTGAGCCATCAGGCAGGTTTAAATCCAGAAAATACAGAGTTGCCTGCTCCTTTTTCAGGAGGATTTTGGCATTGGAACAATCATGCGCACAATGCACCCTGTGCCCGAGTTTTGCTAATATTTTTCCGAGCATTAGGCAGATCTCCTTCTCATCATCTATGATTATAATCTTCATGATTTAGTTGATAAAAGAACTGATTTATAAATTTAATATTTTAGTTCTTTTTATTGATTAATTTGCAAATAAAATTATTGCTTACATAAGTATAATGGGCAAATTATCTTGATAAATGAGCTTATCCATCAGACTGTTTTTAAAGATTTTTTCCGCAAAGTTGGGCGTCTTTAGCAGTGTAACGATCAAATCGGGCTTAGAACGTAAAATTTGTTCCTTGGCGGTATCAAAAGGACTTTCCTCTACGGTATCGAGTACCTGAGTTGGTGCCACAGGTTTAGTGTAATATTGAATATCCAGCCCTGCTTCCACGAGCTTGGTTTTGGAAACTTCCTCAACACATACCAAAGCAACCTGCGGCATGTGCGTTCCGAAAATGGCCTTCAGCTTATTCAGTCTTTCGGGGGTAAGCATTTCCTGATCTTCGGCTACCAGTGTAATTTTACTGATGATAGGCTGTGTAGCTTCCTTAGGAACGGATAAAATTGGCGTATCAATTTCTTCAAGCAATGACAGCGTGTGCGTATTGGTCATCATTCGTTCAACGGTTCCTTTCTCTCGGGCACCAAGTACCACCAAATCGGGCTTTGTAACCTCTTCATACCTTTTAATGACTTCAGCCAAAGAACCACAGTCAAAATAGGAGGACTCCTTCGGGTCAAGTCTGAGGCGTTCAGCTTCTTGGTGCAGGCGTTGCTTCAGGTCTTGCTCGTAATGTTCAGGCGGAACAATTGGCGTTGGGCTTGCGGTAAGCGTTGTTGTAGGGGAAACGGCCTGATAAGCGTGTAAAAGGGTAAAATGCGCTTCCTGTGTAGCCATCATGTGTTTTGCAAACTGATAAGCGTGCTCTGATGCAGGTGTAAAGTTTGTGGCGGCAATAATATTCAATTTCGATATGTTCATAAATTTTTATCGTTGGTTCTGCTCCTAATATTGGAAACATCATGCCAAGTGAAGGATACAAGGCTATGCGGGTTTTAGTCAAGATTTTATAGACTAATACGTGTAAAAATTCCCCAGCCCAAGACCGGAATGGGGAATTTTTTCCTCAAATATTACTTAAAGCCTGCCTCCCCTCGGGCGTAATGGGCGATTTTGAGATCGGAGGCAATTTTGCAGCTTTAAGGGTGTACCAAACTTAAAACACATGATTAGAGATAGAAACCACCGAACGTTTTTAAATGGATTTGCTTCAAATGACACCATGAGTAGTCATTATATGACAGACGATCTGAATCCCGCTTTTACCCAAATGGAGGTGCAGAAGATTGATGTTGGCCATCAGTTAATCATTAAACTCAAGACCCCCAACTATAAAGTAGAGGATATTGAATTTAAAATTTTGCATGACCGAATAGTGGTGAAGGGGCAGGTTGAAAAATCAAAATCAGCAGGTATTCAGCCCAACGCGCTGAGTGTGGCACCCATGCCTTTTGAAGAAACCATCATGATTCCTGAATCTGTGGATGCCCAAAAGGTTACTGCCAATTTCAGAACTGGGGTGGTGACTATCCTGATGCCACGCTCTTAAATTTATTTTGAAAAAGAGGTATCTGAGCCCAAAGAAGCCGTTTTTAGCACTGTTTAATGTAGTGCCAGAAACGGCTTTTTTTGTGCGTTATTGTTTTTTGATCAGTTGCATTGTTTTTTCCGTTTGGATTGAATGCAAGTTTATATTTAAATTAGTACTTATATCAATGAATCTTGATGGGGGTAATTTGTCGCCTTACGACTGTTTGGCAGCGCCTACACCTTCAAAACCAATACTTAGGGGTACTGACAAATTTGATGAAATTTTTTATCTTCCCTTTTAACTATGACCTCACCTATGGAAACGAAGAAACTGTTGAATGCTATTTTGGATTCCTCCATGCACCCCATCATTCATTATAATGCGTGTAGGAATGGCGCTGGAGAAATTGTCGATTTTGAGTATGGCTTCGTGAATGAGATTGCAAGGGAGTTGCTGATATCGCGTTGGGTGCCTTTGCCAATAGAAGGCAAGCGACTGCTGACTTACTTTCCAGAAGTGAAAAATTCGGCACTGACGAAGGCTTTTCGGCGGGTGATTAAAACAGGAAAAGCCGAGGAAATAGAGTACCTTCACCATGCTGCTGTAGGCTCCGAGCACTGGTACCTGATCAGTATTGTCAAGCACGACGACGGCATCACCTGTACTCTTCAGGATGTCAGTAAACTTAAATCGACCTTATTTGAACTTGACCATAAAAACCGCAAATATCATCGGCTTTTTGAGCAATCTATGGAGCCCGTATTTGTGATGGATGAGCATTATATGGTGGTGGATAGCAATAATGTGTTCGACAGGATGTTTGGTGACCTTTCTGACGAGCAGATTGATCGACTTTTTTGCAATGAAGAGGATTGGCAGTTTGTAAGTGCGAAGCTTAAAAAGAAGCGGCTGCTCAAGGAATTTGAGGCTGATTTGAAAAGCCGAAGAGGTAAGAAGGTCGAAGCCTTGATCAATATTTCGCCGGTGTTTGATGAGGGAAGTGAGACTTATGAATACCTTGGTGTGGTGCGCGACCTTTCGGCGCGGAAACAAGCCGATCGTGAAATCATGATGGCAGAAAAACTCTCCATGACAGGGAAGATTGCCCGAACGATCGCTCATGAGGTTAGAAATCCGTTGACAAATTTATCTCTGGCTTTGGAACAGCTGAAGGATGAAGTGGGCGAAGGCGTTGAAGATGCAGATTTATATTTTGATATTATCGACCGAAATGCCAAGAGAATAGGGGCGCTGATCAGCGATCTGCTGAATTCTTCCAAACCGAAAGCCCTGATCCTGAAGTCAGGAAATATGAATGAGGTGTTGGAGCATGTCGCCAATTTAGTGGCAGACAGGATGCGCCTGCAAGATATAAAACTGAACATGCAACTGAAGTCGCCATTGCCTGAGTATGAAATGGACGCGGAGCAATTGCACACTGCTTTTCTAAACATTATCGTTAACGCGATGGAGGCGGTTGCAGAGAAGCGCGGGGTGATTTTCATCAAGACGCGTAAGTTCAAAAAACACCTTGAAGTGATTGTTGAAGACAATGGAAAAGGAATACCTGCTGAGGAATTACAGGAAATGTTTGAACCTTATTTTACCCGAAAAAGGGAAGGGACAGGCTTGGGATTGACCACCGTTCAGAATATTATCCGCAGTCATGATGGCAAGATTCGGGTGGAAAGTAAAGTAGGCATCGGGACGAAGTTCATTGTATCCTTCCCGTTGCGCTAATTCCTCAAATGTGTGTATTTTTTCCCCAAATTTTAGTCAGTACCCCTCCTCAGAGGCCTTCAGGGCGGTGGAACAGTTTTGGCAACCTTAGAGGTGAACCAAAATTATAATATATGACTATTGCAGAAAAAAAATCATTACGACCGTTCGTACGTTTAGGATATACCAAATTGGAAACCGCCGAAATCGTGGACAAGCTGAACAAGCTATTGGCCAATTATGCGGTGCATTACCAAAAGCTGAGGAATTTCCACTGGAACGTTAAAGGGGCGGATTTCTTCGAGATTCATGAACGTTTTGAGCAGCAATATAATATCGCCAAAGTAAACATAGATGAAATTGCGGAGCGAATTCGCGTGTTTGGGCAGCGTCCACTGAGTACGATGCAGGAGTTTTTAGACCATGCCGAAATTAAGGAGGTCCATAAGGAGATGACCGCCATGGAAATGGTGAAAGAGATTTTAAGGGACTATGAAGCCTTGCTGGAATTTTCTTTCGATGTGATCGATTCAGCCATTGAAAATGGTGACAGTGGAACCGAGGATATGATGAAAGGATATGTGAAACAAATTGAGAAAGACCACTGGATGTTTACGGCTTTTTCTTCGGAAAAATAAGCCGATCTTTTCCCGCATTCAGGGAACTCATCAGCCTTTAAGTTTTCACTCCTTTTTTTCATTAAACCCAACCTTAGTTTATGGCTCGAAATATCATTGAAGTGATCATTTTAATAGCATTCCTCGTCGCATTTATGGCCATTGCCGCCCAGTATTTGGGGGTAACTTATACCGCCGCTTTTCAGTATTGGTGGTTGTTATTACTCATGGTAGCAGGCTATTTTATAATCCGCAGGAGGTAATTCGCACAGCAAATATAACCCTCTGGAGGAGCCTGTCGATCTTATCAAAA
Source organism: uncultured Persicobacter sp. (assembly GCA_947498325.1). Taxonomy (GTDB): domain Bacteria; phylum Bacteroidota; class Bacteroidia; order Cytophagales; family Cyclobacteriaceae; genus Persicobacter; species Persicobacter psychrovividus. The sequence goes on along the minus strand of CANMKE010000018.1, from coordinate 28,698 downwards.
AGGTCGGTTGGTTTTTTTCATATCTCCAAATCCGTTAAATTAGCACATTAAAAAATCAACTTTACCCATGAAATTATGAGCCGTAGTTTAATAGAAATGATTGTCCTGATCGCCGTTATCATATTGGTGGTGATCATTGCCGCTAAAGTACTTGGCCTTGCCTTGTCTATTGTTTTTAAATATTGGTGGCTACTATTAATTATCGGTGGTGGTTATTACCTGCTTCGGAAAAATTAATATTCAAATTAGGGAGCACAAAAATACTTATGCATAAAAAATCCCGAACACTCGAAGTGTTCGGGGTTTTTGTCTTTTAGAGCGTGTTTAAAGCTTAAAATTCACCGTAAGAAGGGAAGTTTTTAAACACGCTCTTAGCAGTATTCAGCGCTTCCTTAAAGGTCAGCAAAGAAATCATTGCCTTTATCATCAACAATGATGAAGGCTGGGAAGTTCTCAATTCGGATTTTTCGAACCGCTTCCATTCCCAGTTCTGGGAAGTCAACCACTTCTACGGATTTGATATTTTCTTTGGCAAGGATTGCCGCAGGCCCACCAATAGAACCAAGGTAGAAGCCGCCATGTGTTTTACAGGCGTCAGTTACTTGCTGAGAACGGTTACCTTTGGCCAGCATGATCATCGATCCGCCGTGCGACTGGAATTCACCAACATAAGGGTCCATTCTGCCTGCCGTTGTTGGGCCGAAAGATCCCGAAGGCATCCCTTCTGGCGTCTTTGCAGGGCCTGCATAATAGACAGGGTGATTTTTGAAATATTCTGGCATGGCTTCACCGCGGTCAAGCATCGCTTTAATTTGTGCGTGGGCAATATCACGGGCAACGATCAGCGTACCGCTTAATTTCAGTCGGGTTTTGATCGGGTGCTTGGTCAGTTCTGCCAAAACCTCTTTCATCGGACGGTCAAGGTCGATCTCCACAGGCTTTTCAAGGTTTGGTGCCACAGCAGGCAACAAACGGCCAGGGTTTTGCTCCAGTTGCTCGACAAAAAGGCCTTCTTCAGTAATTTTCGCCTTGATATTTCTATCCGCAGAACAGCTCACGCCCAAACCTACAGGGCAGGATGCCGCATGGCGGAACAAGCGGATCACGCGAACATCGTGCGTGAAATATTTACCACCGAACTGCGCTCCAATCGAAGATTCCTGACAGATTTTCTGAATTTTTTCTTCCCACTCCAAATCGCGGAAAGCCTGCCCGTCAATGCTTCCTTCAGTAGGGAGGTTATCAAGGTAGCCTGCCGAAGCCTGCTTGACCACCTTCAGGTTGGTTTCCGCCGACGATCCACCAATCACAAAAGCGAGGTGATATGGTGGGCAGGCAGCAGTACCGATGCTTTTAATTTTATTTTTGACAAATTCTGTCAGCGATTTCTCATTCAGTAAAGCCTTTGTTTCCTGAAACAAGTAGGATTTATTGGCAGATCCCCCACCTTTGGCAAGGAAAAGGAAATCGTAAGAATTACCGCCTTTGGCATAAAGGTCGATCTGTGCTGGCAGGTTTGTTCCTGTATTTTTTTCCTCGAACATGCTCAATGGCACGACTTGCGAATACCGCAGGTTGCGCTCGGCATAGGTGTTGAAAATCCCTTTGGAAAGAAAGGCTTTATCATCCGCACCCGTATAAACATCTTCTCCTTTTTTTCCCATTACAATGGCCGTACCAGTATCCTGACACGAAGGCAGCTGACCATCTGCGGCAGTTTTGGCATTTTGTAATAAGGTGTAGGCCACAAAGCGGTCGTTATCGGTTGCTTCAGGATCTTCAAGAATTTTAGCCACTTTTTCAAGGTGACTCGATCTCAGGTAAAAAGAAACATCAGCCATCGCCTCTTTCGCCAAAACGGTCAGGGCTTCAGGATCTACCTTTAAAATTTTTCGACCATCAAACTCAACAGTTGATACATAATCTTTGGTAATCAGGCGATATTTTGTGTCGTCTTTGCCCAAAGGGAAGGTTTCTTGATATTTAAACTCAGCCATTATTTCAAATGCTTTTGGTTTATTGTTCTCTTAAAAAATTTCTGTATGAAAGAGCAGCGATGTGGGTGAGAAATTGCGCCCAAAGGTTGTTCTCCTTGAACAAATATAGCTTGATCGGGGAAAATATGACTATGAGTTATCTCATATATAGTGTGATTTTTCAATATTTAACAGAAAAATTAACCCTTGAATATTTAAATTTTGAGCTTTTGGGGCTACGGCCTTTCTGCTTCCATTTCCAATGTCAGAATATTAGTGACCAATGCCGTGTGCCATTATTTTTGAACGGCTCACATCACCATTCATTTCCTTTTTCAAGTTACTTTAATGCATATAAACCCTCTGCTGCTGTGTTCAGAGGCGCTGTAAAATGCAGGTGTTGCAGTTGGTTATTTTGAGGGAATTTTCCACGGGCATTCGCTCGTTACTGTGTCGGGGTCATAAGGATCAGCACCTTCGACCAAGGCATGGTTTTTCCAAAAGTCATACGCTTGTCGGTTGGCCCGTTTATCGAAAGGCTCCACGGTTGCTTTGGGGCCGAAGAAGCAGGTCAGGATGCGGTAATGTTGCGCATGTTTTTTCAGAATGACCGTCAGGGCGTTGGTCGGCAGGGGAGTTTTATTTCTGACAAATCGACTGTGCCCTTTTCGGTGTTCCCGTACGGCATAAAAAACATCATCCTCGGCAATGGTGGGGACACATTCCTGTAGGCCGATATTTTCAGGAAAATGGACGGTTTTCTCGACCGTGAACCGATCCATCAAGCTGATTTGCATTAACGCTTTCGGTAAAAGCTGCCGTACATTTCGGTGCAGGTGACTGTGGTCGGGGCGGTCGGCGACTAACTGTTGATCCCTGCTGAAAAAAACTTCGCGGATATTTGTTGCCTGTTCGTGTTCAGCAATAAAAATAACAGGGCTTTGATGTTGTGGACTGACACCCTTCAATTCATTAAACTGAAAAGAATAGTGCGCTCCAGTAGGCAATGCAATAGTCCCACATTGTTCGGCCTCTTGAATGCGAATGATTTTTCCGATCTGCTCCATGATCAATACTAAAGTGCTTCAGGCTGAAAAACAATGAAGCTATGGACTTTTTTTGCGGATCAGGCTATTGTTCCTGATCTAAAATAGGGGGTGTCCATAAAAATTTTTCAAAAAATATTGGTCAAAATCAATCAGTATGCTTTCGATCAAAATAGGCCATTGAGCTCTGTGAAGGGCAGTTTTGAAGCTGATCGTTTAAGTTCAGAAATTGCTGATCGGTCTTTATGAGCATTTTTATTCGCCTTATGCATATCGATTATTGTTGTTTTTGGATAGATTATGCACTGTTATGGGTGTGGGAGGTTATTTAGAATATCCAAAATTGGTAAGTCAGGCAATGAGGCCTAAGTCTGTAAGCTTTATCATTTTGAAAGATGATCTACGTGTGGTTGCTTTTAACTCAAACAATAATTTGACAAGAAAATGAGAAACTTCGATAAACTAAAAGTACTGACTTATCAGCCGTCAAAAGCAGTGCAAATGGCAAAATACCTTCAATATCACTTTGGAGGGAAAATCTCACAGAATTTGTGGGAGAAGAAAGACTTTGGCTCTTTTAGGTACTTCAGTTTTGAGGATATGGAAATTGCCCGTTCGTCTGCCTATTTTGAAAAAGAACTTTTAGTACAACGGCAGGCCAGCCAGCGTTCAGATTATTGTATGTTGTATTTCAGTATTGAGCACCCCACGCCATGGAAAAACACAGATAAAGAAAGTAAGCCTTCGGCAGAGCCAAAAGCAGGTTTGTTTTTCTCCAATCAGGACAGTGAAATCTATTTCCCGAATGGCTATTGGTACCGCCAGTTTACCCTTCGGGTGAAAAAATCCCTGATGGTTGAAGCCTTGGGGCCTAAGCATTCGCTGTCGAAAAAAATATTGAACGATGAGCCTTACACGATAGAGCAGGCCGTATCGGATGAAATGCGCGCCCTGTCGATGGGCTTGCTGGAACAGATGAATGGTGCATTGGCGTATTATCAGGCCAAGGCGAAGGCTTATGAGCTGTTGGTGATGTTCGTTAAGCAGATTACCGAAGGGACTTTGGCGATTCATAATGAGAAAGCGCCACCGTTACTCGACGACGACAAGATGGATATTGTCATTAAGGCCAAAGAGCTGATGGTGGAAAATTACCTGAACCCACCAAGCCAGTATGAGCTGAGCCGTGAATGTGGGATTAGTGAAACCATGCTGAGAAAAATGTTTAAGCAGGTTTTTCATACCAGTATGTATCAGTTTATCAAAGATTACCGACTGACGAAAGCGAAAAATATGCTGGAAACAACCGACTGGCCGATTAATGTGGTAGGGCAGCGTGTGGGTTATGTGCATATGGGACAATTTTCTGCCGCAATCAAGAAGAAATTTGGCGTTGGGCCAAAAGGCATTAAAGCGGGCTTGCTCGAAGAAAAGGAGGCAGAATTGGTCGTGGCCTAAAAATAATTCAGCAAAAAAGAATGAGGAGCTCAAAGGAAACTTTGGGCTTTTTGCGTAGCAACAGGGGGGTAAAAACACCGCGGCTGAAGTCGTGGGATTTGGTCTGTGATCTGACATTTATAGGACTCTATAAGGTATAGATAAAATATATAGTGGGGAGGCTTGGGTAGCTGATGAAATCGCTGTTAAATTGCGTATTATCTGTATTTAATTGATGAAAATCTTTTTGCATCTACAAAATGTAGTGCAAGGTGTTTATCGATTCATTATCGTTCACAGTTTATCTTAACCAACAAAAGAACTCAACCCCAATGATCAGGTCGCTTTTCCTATCCCTTTTATTCCTTATTTTTAGTCTGAATGTTTCGGCACAAGCCAACCGAACCGTCAAGGGGATCCTTATTGATGCCGAAACCAAATCGGCTTTGCCTTATGCCTCCGTGATGGTGCATGCGGCGGATTCCGATGAAATGCTCTCGGGGGCAATTTCAGACAGTCAGGGGAAGTTTACCGTCAAGGGGCTTACAGCAGGAAAGTACTTGATCAAGGTGAAATTTATGGGGTATGAAACCCTTGAAACTGCCACTTTTGAACTCAGCAAGCCGTCTTTTAATGCGGGAACGCTTTCAGTGGTTCCTTCGGTACAGGTGATGGACGGCGTGGAGGTGAAAGCCAAACGCGCAGCTGTGGATTATAACATTGACCGTAAAGTGCTGAATGTGGCGGCAATTTCTACCGCCCTTGGGGGAACAGCAGTAGAGGTGCTCGAAAATTTGCCTGCTGTGGCCGTGGATGCCGAGGGGAATGTCAGCCTTCGGGGTTCAACAAATTTTACCGTTTTTATTGATGGGCGTCCGTCGGTATTTACAGGTTCTGAAGCCTTGCAGCAGTTGCCTGCCTCGACCATTGAAAAAATTGAAGTGATCACCAACCCTTCCGCAAAATATGACCCCGACGGTACTGCGGGGATTATCAATATCATCACTAAAAAGAAAGTAAAGGGATTTTCTGGTGTCGCCAATTTGCATGGAGGAAACCTCGGCAGACTCGGGGCCGATGCGATGTTCACTTATAAGGTGAAGAAATGGAATCTTTACTTTGGTGGCGACTACAACAAGCGGGTACGTGCAGGGAAAAGTGAGTCGGAGAATAACAGTTATTTTGGCGACACCACCTATACGGTTCGGCAAGAAGGTGACCGTAGCCGATGGTTCGATCCTTACAGCGTGAAAGGTGGCTTTGACTATAACCTTTCAGACAACGATCTGGTAACGCTGATGGTTAGTGCGGGGCGTTTTGGTATGGGCTCCCAGTCAAATACTGACATTATTAATACCACCACCATTAATGGCATAGAACAGGACCGTGTATTGTCGGAATCGGACCAGGAGGGGAATATTGATTGGCGTTACCTTTCTGCGGACTTCAATTATCAGCATAAATTTACAAAAGAAGGCCATACGCTTGACATCGTAGGGATGTACCGTGGCAGTGATATGAATCAGTTTGACCGAGGGGTGAATACTACCGCAAGTGGTGCTTATGAACGACCTGCCCAGCTGTCGACGGAGGAAAAACAAGGGCAGGAGTGGCGAGTGAAGGCGGATTATGTATTACCGATTGCCGAAAACAATAAGCTTGAGCTGGGGTATCAGGGCCGTTTTGAACAAACGTCGGGAAACAATGAAATCTCTTTCAGGACGGAGCCTTCTGTGGACTGGGATCTGCAGGACGAGTTCAGTTACCGCAATGAGTTTTACAGAAATATTCAGGCAGTATATGGGATGTTCAATGGAAAATTGAGCGACTTTGGCTATCAGTTGGGGCTCCGAGGAGAGTACACAGACCGTCAGGTGAGTATTCTTGATACCAATGAAGATTTTGAAGTGAATCGCTTCGATTATTTTCCAACGGCACACTTTTCTTACCAGTTGCCGCATCAGCAACAATTAATGCTGAGCTATTCCAAGCGCATTAACCGTCCACGATCCTACTATCTGGAGCCTTTCCTGACTTTCAGGGATCAGTATAATGTGCGGTCGGGTAATCCAGATTTGTTGCCAGAATATATCCACTCGATGGAGTTGGGCTACCAGAAGAATATTGCCGATTTTATGTTTTCTTTGGAAGGCTATTACCGCATGACAGAAAACAGTGTGCAATGGGTGCAGTCGGTATTTCAGGAAGATATTTTCCTTTCCATGCCTGAAAATGTCGGGGAAGAACATACCACAGGTGTGGAGCTGATGATCAGTGGGCCTGTGGCCAAGTGGTGGAACATGAACCTGTCGGGGAATTTTGGAACTTACCGACTGACGGGAGAGTTTGAGGGGCGTAGTTTTGACCGTAGTAACATTACAGGATCGGTACGTTTCAATAATGATTTCACCGTTTTGCCAACCACCAAACTGCAGTTTGGAATGCAGTACAATGCACCAACAATTATTGCGCAAGGGGAACGATCGGCCACTTTCACGGCGAATATGGCTATTAAACAAGAGCTGATTAAAAACCAGTTGTCGCTGACGCTTTCAGGAAGAAATATCTTTGGAACCTTTCAGCGGGAGAGCTTTACCTCTGGCGAAAATTTCAACAACTACTCTTTGCTCGATGCCCGAACGTTTATCGAGGGAACACTCAGTTACCGAATCAATAATTATAAAGTGAAGCGTAATGGCCGAGGTGGAGGCATGGAAGGCAGCGGCGGAGACTGGTAAGTCGTAATCATGCGACATTTACAGTTCGTACCACGAATGATTTGTCAATGATGGTCTGTCTTATCGGTCAATCGTCAACCAATATTGTTCTTGATGTTGAGGTGTTTTAGGATTTGTTTCTGGTTCATTTCATTAACCGATTAAGGCAGTCTTACTTTCCTTCGGATAAAAAACAGACATCATTCAATTGACAGAACACAAGCTAATTTTCGGAAATGAAAAGGCCTGTTGCAAGATTTGTGCAACAGGCCTTTTTTTGAGCTCGGTGAAGCCCGAGCTCAGATTTTCAGATTTCATCAACTTAAGGAAAGTGGTTAGTTGATGTCTTGTGCGCAACGGAACCCCTGATTGAAGGTCGCGTCTTCAGCAACTTTTGTGCGACGAGTAAAAACGGTATGCCCTTTTTCCCGTGCTTCATCGGCCATAAAGGAGCCTCCGCGAATCACTTTATTGCCTGATAATTGCTGACGGAAGCCTTTGCCATCGAAAGGGTAGATGTCATTTTGCATCACCTGCCATACATTCCCCACAGCATCGGTGAGTCCGCATGGAGCAAGGCCAAAAGTACCCACAGGACTGGTGAAAAGGTAGCCATCCATTGGGTTGGGTTTGGTCAGCTCTCCCTGAAAGGTGTTGGCCATATATTTTCCCTTCTGCTGCTCTTCATTGCCCCAAGGGTAAATGGCATCCGATTTCCCTGAGTTGCGAACCGCATATTCCCATTCCTCTTCAGTCGGTAATCTTTTACCTGCCCATTGGGCAAAGGCGGTGGCATCTTTCCAGCTGACCTGCGTAACGGGCATATCGCCCTGCGCGGCTTTGTTCATGCGGCCCATTGGGTACTCCCAGTTGGCACCATCCACTAAAGCCCATTGTCCAGTACTGAAGTTGAACACCATGGAGTTGCCAAACTTGTCGGCATCGGTTTGGTAGCCCGTGGCCTGAACGAACTTCCTGAAATCATCGACGGTCGTCAGGTCACGATCCATTTTAAAGGCTTTCACCGTTACCTGATGTGCGGGGCCTTCAATAGGCGCAAACTGATCGGAGCCCATCATGTAGGTTCCTCCCTGAAAAGTAACCATCACCTTGTTCAGCTCGGGCGCTTTGGCGGCGACTTGTGGTTTGGTGGCTGGTACTGCTGACGGTGCTTGTTCCGTGGTTGTACCTGCTGATTTCTGTTCTTTTTTTTCAGTACAGGCCAAAAGGCTCACCGAAATTAGTCCGCAGAAAAATAATGATCTATAAATGCGTTTCATATTTAAAGGAAAAAATTGAACCGTAAAGCTACAAATATCTCCTAAAAACCACCCACTAAATACATTTCCATCCAAGTTTTAATGGTGAAATTTTAAAGGATGATTGCCTTACAGGGGCTGTCGCATAACTCAGTTCTATGAATTTAGCACAAAAGATTATTTCGTTAGCTGCACGGATGCGCCCAATGTCATTAAGTTAAGCGCATTATCCTGTAGAGACGTTATTTTTAACGTCTAATTCAATGGTGATTTTATAGGTTTCCTCTTAGATTTATTCAAATTGTTACGTGAGTCGTTAAGAATAACGCCTCTACGAGCATTTCAAATTTAGACCTGTGTCCCTCAAAATCCTTAACTTAATGACATTGCGGATGCACCTATGTGTGTATCCAAACCCTACAAAAATTATGGTGAATCGGGCAGACACATAGGTCAGCTCATACAGTGACCAAATAAAATTTCGTGATATAAAATCAGATTATGGTTGTGCAACAGCCCCAAAAAGAAAAAGGGTAGTCAAAGTTCTGCCCACTGTTGCAGGTCAGCCTTCGATTACCCATTTTTTTAAACCATTCTTCTGAATATTCAACTGAACACGTCAGTTTACAATATTTTGAGGTTCACCCTTCGCATAAGCCTTGATGTTTGCCTCCAGAATATCCATCAGACGCAGGCGAGATTCTACCGATGCCCAGGCCATATGCGGGCTGATCAGGCATTGCTCAATCTTGTAAAGGGGGTGGTCCAGCTGTGGAGGTTCCTGGCACATTACATCGAGACCAGCACCCGCAATTTCACCTCTGTTCAGCGCCTTGGCCAGTGCCATTTCGTCGATCAGTGGCCCTCGGGCGGTGTTAATCAGCAAGGCGGATTTTTTCATTTTGCTGAAACTTTCCGTACCGAATAGATCTTTATTTTCGGCAGTCAGTGGAGCGTGGAGGCTGAGGATATCTGATGCAGCCAAAAGCTCGTCAAGGCTGACCAAACGGACTCCCTCAATGGTTTTGTCAGATCGACGATGTGCGATGACTTCCATACCGAAGGCCAGGGCAATTTTGGCGACCTCCTGAGCAATGGTTCCAAAACCATAAAGTCCAAGTGTTTTTCCCTTGAGGTCATAAACGGGCTGGTGCCAAAAGGCGAAATCCTCGTGCTTTGCCCAATCATTGGAGCGAACAAATTCACTGTGATGATGCAGGTGGTTGGTCAGGCCAAGGATCAGGGCGAAAGTCTGCTGTGCCACGGCGTCTGTGCTGTATGCTGGGATATTGGACACCGTGATGCCCTTGGATTTGGCATATGCGCCATCAATAATATTGAAGCCCGTCGCCATCACGGCAATGTGCTTCAGTGTAGGGCATTGGCTGAGGATCGCCTCATCGAGCACCACCTTGTTGGTCAGTACCACTTCAGCCTGCTGTATCCGCTCCACGACCTGATCAGCCGAAGTGCGTGGGTAAATCGTAACTTCCCCAAGCGCCTGAATGCGCTCCCAGGAAATACCACCGTCTTTGTCCAGTGGTGAAGCATCTAAAATGACAATCTTCATCATGTATTTATAATTAAGTATTTCAACGATTCCTCTTGAATGATTTTAAGTTTCATGCACGCGACAAGGCTTAAATAAAGGAGGTTAATGGCTTGTTTGGTGATTGATGGCGTGGAATAGTACAACTGATTGCCGTTGGTTTATCTATCGCTTGGTCGGCCTCGATGCTGATAAAATCTTTCAAGAACCCTCGAATTTAAGATGAAAAATGATCAAAAGTTATCCCAGGGCTGTTTTTTGTGTTGTGGATTTGGCAGGACATGACCACGGGCGAAAATTTTTGACTAAAAAGTTAATCATTGACCTTTCGAGATTTGTTAGCTGTACAATACAGATACTGAAATAAACCTTATTGCCATGAAAAATATTTATAAAGGAATTTTATTGCTGATCGTTTTTCTTTCGGCAAGTATGGCTGCCAAAGCGCAGGATGCTGAAGACCGAAAACTTATTGCGGGAAATTCTGTCGCCTACATCATCCCTTCAGGGTCGATGGCCGATACCTATACGCATGGGTTCGGGGTGTTCGCACATTTTGATTATCCCATTGGAAAGTATTTTGCCTGGCGCCTTGATGTGGGCTGGAATGATATTGCCGGAGATGAAAACCAATATGTGGATGTTAACGGGCAGGTACTGACCAACCACCCTGAGCGAACCATCTGGGAGTTTTCCACTGGGCTTCAAGCCAAATATTCGGTGGTGTATGTGGAGGCGCGAGTAGGTTACCTGTCGAGTATTAACAGTGTGGGTATTATTCCTGCAGTAGGCTTGCGACTTGGGCGGGTCGATTTGCAGGGCAGTTACACGATGGCAGGAGGAGAAGAATATGCCTCGATCCGGCTGGGGTATTACTGGTCGAAATAAAAAAAGGTCGCAATGTATTTGCGACCTTTCTGTTATCTATTTTTTTATCCAAAGGATGATTACGGCAACCATTTAATCCCTTTGAAGTTGGGTTTACGCTTTTCAAGAAAGGCGTTGCGGCCTTCTTTGGCCTCTTCGGTCATGTAGGCAAGGCGGGTAGTTTCGCCAGCAAATACCTGCTGCCCTACCATACCATCATCGGTGAGGTTCATGGCAAATTTCAACATCTTGATAGAGGTTGGTGATTTCCCTAAAATCTCCTGTGCCCACTCATAGGCGGTGTCTTCGAGCTCGTCATGAGGAATCACGGCATTCACCATTCCCATTTCGTAAGCATCTTGGGCGCTGTAATTCCTGCCCAAGAAAAAGATCTCACGGGCTTTTTTCTGTCCCACCATTTTGGCCAGGTACGCAGAACCATAACCTGCATCGAAGCTGGTAACGTCGGCATCTGTTTGTTTGAAAATGGCATGTTCCTTACTGGCGAGGGTCAGGTCGCAAACGACATGCAAAGAGTGTCCGCCACCTACAGCCCAACCAGGGACAACGGCAATGACTACCTTCGGCATAAAACGGATCAATCGCTGTACATCCAGAATATTCAGGCGATGCATACCATCCTGTCCAACATATCCTTGATGCCCACGGGCACGCTGGTCGCCACCGCTACAGAAAGAGTAAACGCCATCTTTGGTAGAGGGACCTTCTGCGGAAAGCAAAACGACACCGATAGAGGTATCCTCTTGCGCATCGTGAAATGCATCCAAAAGCTCGCTTGTTGTGTTGGGTCTGAAGGCGTTTCTTACTTCTGGCCGATTAAAGGCAATACGGGCAACGCCATTGGCTTTTTTGTAGGTAATGTCTTCGTATTCCTTGACCACCTTCCAGTTTACTTTTTCCATGTTGCTGGTTTTCTGTTGTTTGAATAATATGATTATACCGCTTTCGCATGAGTTATGGCTAACTGTACGGAAACACCTGCAATTTAAAGGAAAATAGGTGTGGAGAAAATATTTATTTCCACAATACTTTATCCAAAGTGGGCGAAAAGACAGTGTTTAGCATGATTTACAAATTTTTCGGGCAGTAATTTTCATTTAAAAATCTTGATTTAATTACATCCTTCCAGATGGGTATCTGATATTATTCTAAATAAAATTTTTGTCTATTTTGAAGACATCTACTATTTTAAATCGCTATAAGAGCGTGTTTAAAGTCGATATTCATGTAGTCTTATCAAAATCATATTTGAATAACTTAGAGCTATAAAGGCCTCTGATGATCGGGGGTATTTTTCATAATCCTTTGATAATCTACGATATGAATTAAGCCATCCAAATGTTCTTTCAACTTGCCATCGCTGTTTTTGAGGAACAAATCCCCTGTCTTTGGAAGGTGGATTCTGTATAGTATCTGTTATCCATCCGAAGATTTCAGCCCCTTCAGCGAATACTTTACCATAAGCACTGTCTCCACGAAACAATTCTAATCGTTCGAACTGGGTTAACTTAGGTAATAACTCCAAGCCCGCTTCACCATCGTGTTGATTGGCTGCCCCTACATGAACCGCCACTATTCTGCCGTCAATATCTACGGCAATACTTCTCTTCCTACCGTTGATTTTCTTGTTACCGTCAATCCCCTTATCAATTGAAATTCCTGTTCCAACTTTGACAGATTGACTATCAACAGCGAGCAGAGATTGTGATGGTTTCTGACCCTGTTCCTGCCGATCTATTTTAGTTAACTCAATCATTATCTGAATAATAAGGCCACTTCGTTTTCATTTTCTGAAATAATAGTATACTGATTGCCACTTCGGAAATCGAGAGTCTAAATTTCGCCATTGGGTACCCGTTCTTGTAATCCACTGAATAGCATTAAACATTTCTCGGCTACTATATTTGGTCGGGCGATCATTTACAAAAAACTTTTTAATATATTGCCATTGAAAATCGGTAAGGTCAACATGTTTTGCTTGCATAACTCTGCTTTTGGTGTGAGAACCGCAAAGTTAGCCGATTTTCAATTTTTTAATTTCCCTTCCTTAAGTTTTTAAACACGCTCTAAGGAGGGGGATCGGTGAAGATTTTCTTCCACTTGTTTGGTTTGGCGAAACCTTAATGTCTCTACCGATAGCTATTGGTGGTGTAAATTAGGAAGCCCTCAACGGATCAGGCATAGGCAGTAAAACAATGCATGATTTATTGCTGATATGAGTTGAATGATGATTGAGGTTATTTCAGTAAATCAAATTTAAATTTTTTTATACTTTCTTTTTTTAGATCTATTTATTCAGTAAGATGCATAATTTAGATAATTTAGATAAATTAAATTTATATGCTTTAGCAGATTTAAATGCGGTAACTTTCAATGAATTAGAGGCGATGATCATCAATTTGCTGGCAATTCAGGTGGAGGAAAATACAAAGTGTACGCGGTACACCATTACAAAAAATAGCCTTGCCTATCTTACATGCCGACGCCTTACGGTTCATAGTCTGAGCGAAGCTTTTCTTCGGCTTGGTCAAAGTTTATATATCTATGAGAAGCGGGACTCGCGGACGGTCAAGCACCCTATTATTTTGAGGTATAAACTTTTTCCTTTGTATATCGAGGTAGAGATTAACCATAAACTTCTGCCCTTCTTTTACAATACAAAAAAATACCTGAGGGGGATTAAGGTATTTCACCTCAGTCTGAAAAAGTCTCAGATGTTCGAATGTAAATCTAAATAAAATACCCTGCGACCTTTCAGCGCAGGGTAAATGATATGGTCAGTCAAATTGTGTTTTTTCAAAGGCCGTTTCGCAATCCTTATTTTCAGGGATTCACCTAAGGCTCCGTCGAGCAACCATCAGGACCACACTGCCCTTCGGCATCGGTGGCAAGCCCTTCAATCTGGCTGAAAGCATTTTGCCAGACGTCGGCAGGTTGTGCCCCCTGAATCATGTATTGGTCATTGACAATAAAGGTGGGAACGGCAGAAATACCTGCCTGCCGATATTGTGTTTCTTCTTTCTTAACCTCTTCGATCAGCGATTCATCATTCTGAAAAGCCGTTATCGCCGCATCGCTCAAGCCTGCCGCTTTGCCATAATCCACAAGCGTTGCCTGATTTTCCACATCTTTACCTTCCTCAAAGTAGGCCTTGAAAAGTATGATCGAGAGGGTGTCGTCTTTACCTTCTTTTCTGGCCAGGTGCATCAGTCGATGCGCTTGCAGGGTATTGGGCACATTTTTTATGTTTGAAAACTGCATTTTTACACCTTCCTGAAAAGCCACATTCTCCATTTGGTCGATCATCGGCTGTGGATCCCGATTGTACTTATTGCCCAAAAATTCAAGATAGTTCTCTTGATTTCCCTCGGGAATTTCAGGGTGTAATTGAAAAGGTGCCCAGGAGATTTCTGCCTGCACCTCGGGATTTTCTTGCAAGGCTTTTTCCAGTCGGCTTTTGCCAATGTAACACCATGGGCAAACGACATCAGAAACGATCTGTATTTTCAGTTTTTTCATGCTTGTTTGATTTGTTGCTACAAGATACTCAATCTCAGGGAAGGCGGTTTATCTATCGGGCTGAATTGAGGTCAAAGGTCTGCTGAATGACGCCAAGCGGTGGTAGGGGCGGCAATATCCGATTTGGGATCCCAAATCGGTGGGTGTCTATGTCCTTTAGCGGGCTTTGAAAGAAAGTATGCGCTGATGTTTAGGCTGGTTGAGGTTAAAACGTTTAGGGGTGCAATTGCATAGGTGTTTATGGTAGCTGGAATTTCTCTCGTATTATAAAAATGTAGAAAAAATTAATTTATTAAGATGCCCATCATTATTATAAAGTATGATTTTTTGCTTCTCATGTGAAGTATTAATGCATTGTATGTGCATATAAAGTTAGAGTCTTTAAAATCAATACTTAATAAATTAAAATCAAATATAATAGGATTTTTTGTTGTAGCAATTCAAATTTATTAATTTTTGATGTATAATAGTAATTTAATATATATATTTATTAATATAAAAATGGCATTTGTTTAGGTTTTTTTACTGCATACTTTTGTGTTGTAGTTATTAATTTTTAAAACTTAATCTATTAAAAATAAAAAAGACTTTTATTGCCTTGAGCCTATTTGCGGCGATGGCTATGACTTCATGTTCTGATAAAGCGAACGATCCACAGCCTAAACAAGAGCAGGTAAATCCAACGGCACAAACAGGAGAACTTCAGATCTCTATTTCTCAAAGTAATGCGAGATTAGATGTTTCTGATGTAAAGGAATTCTCATTTACTGTTACACCGAATGCAGAAGGTGGTGTAGCTAAAGAATACACTTTGACTAAAGATGGTATTTTGACTTTGCCAGTAGGTGAATATACTTTATCAGAGCTATCATTTGTCTCTAATGCAACTACATATACTCAGGATGAGGAGCAATCTTTTACGATTAATAGTAATGAAAGGACTTCAGTAAGTGTAGAGGTTGTGCCTGAGGTGGTCGAGGAGAATAAGGCAGGGTTATTTGGTGTTGATGTTAATATAAATGTTTTGAAGGCATTTAGTAAGGATGGGGCCCCTAAGTTTATGCAGTTTCCTACAACCTACACAAAAGAAGGATTGCAAATTTTGAAAAATGGGAAATCTTCGGTTCTTAAAATTATCAACCCAGGACCGAAGGATGCTACTTTTGTGATTAGAGATACGAATGATAGTAATTTAGTTAAAGTTGGGGCAGTCATGCCCAAACACGAAGGATATTATGATTTATCTGAGGTAAATCCTGATTATACCTTGGAGGTAAATGGAAATAAAATCACGCTGGACAAGAGTGAGAGTGCTTTGAGAAGTGAACCGGTACAAAGTCTATAATTTTATCTTAGCACTTAATTAAGAAATAAAAAAAGGATTCAGCACCATGCTGAATCCTTTTTTTATCTCTTAATGTTTCGTCGGATAAGTCGTTTCGAGTTCAATTTTACTGACCGCCACTTCACCGTAGCTGTCATTGGGTTCGTCGCGGAATCCCTTTTTGTATTGGCTCAGGTATTTGTTGGCTTGGGTGTAACAGCCGACTTTAAAGTAGCCGGTGCTGTCTTCTGATCGCCAGGTTTTGCTGTATGTTTTGTCTTGATCGGTATTGGTGATGGTGCAGGTGATTTTTCCTTTGTTCACTTTTACATCGATGATCAGGTGCTCTCCCAATTGGTAGGGAACGGGATGGGCAAGGTCTTTATGGGACTCGTTCCATTCAATGATGACGCCTTTATATTGGGGGCTGTAGCTGACTTTCAGCGGTTCGTTCACTGGTCCGTGGATTTGCGAGATGACGACTTTTTGTTTGTAAGTCGGCAGGTGGGTTACCCTGAGGTGAACGGTCATTCGTTGTGGATCTTGCACAGACCAGTAATTATTTCCACCACCGACGAGCTGTCGTAATTCGCTTCGTGGATTTTTGGAGTTTTTAGTCGTTACGCCGGCGGCATGTGCACGGAAATATACTTCTGCGTTTTGGGCATAAAAGTACGGCTTGTATTGGTAGTCGATCAAATCTCTGCCAATAATCTCCATTGGTTTTCGGAGACGGTCTTCGAGTTTTTTAATATGGCTGTTGTCTTTTCCGTTGGCATCAACGGGCAGGGTCAACTTCCAGCTTGTTAAAGCAGGCAGAACATCGGAGGGGTATTGCTGAGCGGTAGCCGTAAAATACATCCCAATCAGGAACAGGATACTGATAATAAGTTTATACATCATTAAAAAAGTAGGGTGTCATAAAAAAACCTGCCCTCGACAAGGACAGGTTTTCAAAACAATTCATTTATGCTTTAGTGATTTCTGATTACGATCTGTAGCCTGGGTTTTGAACCAGGATACCATTGGTGGTGTTGATCTCACGCTGTGGGATTGGCAACAAATCAGAACCTTCCGGCAAGTCTGCTTTTGGCTGTGCAGGGGTCATTAAACTGCCTTGGAATTTCTCCATTACCTCGGTCCATTTTCCGAATCGTTGCAAATCGAATAGGCGCTGGTCTTCCATTGCGAATTCGTGGCGACGTTCGTTCAGCAAAGACGCTTGCGTAATTTCAGTGGCAGCAGGCAAACCGGCACGGTCGCGTACTTCATTGAAATATTTCAGGGCTTCACCGTCAGTAGTTGCACTACCCGCAGCCTGCGCTTCGGCATACATCAGTAATACATCCGCATAGCGCATCTCGATCCAGTCGTTACCCGAGGTTTTAACATCATTGGATGTAGGATCAATGTTCAAATATTTCCCTGGCTGGTAACAAGGCGACTGATCGTTCTCCACGTTTTTCGGGTCTTCTACCTGCGTGACGTCTTTACGTTTGTCGTTGGCTTCCCAGCTTGCCTGTAAATCTTTGGTGGCGTAGTTCAAACCACCCGCACCGTTGGCATAGTGGAAATAGTCCGAAAATTGCTGACTTTCCGCTTTATTTCCTTCGATATACTGAATGGCAAACATGACTTCGTCATTGCCTTCATTGTAGAAAATATCGTGGAAGTCTGACTGCAATTTGTATTCACCAGAGTCGATAACCGATTTCAGCAATGGCAATGCTTTGGTGTATTCTTTTTGTGTCAAGTAAACTTTGGCCAACAAAGCCTGAGCAGCGCCTTTTGTCGCGCGACCGTACTGCGTTGCGGACTGTACAGGAAGATCTTCAACCGCTTTTTCCAAGTCAGAGATGATCATCGCATATACATCCTGAGGATTTACCTGCTTGAATTTTTCTGTCTGGCCTGCGGTAGCGACATCGCTTGACATCGGAACCTGGCCGAACAAGCGAACCAGTTTAAAGTGCATCAACGCACGTACAAACAAGGCTTCGCCTTCGTACTGAGCTCCTGTGCCATTGTATTTGCCATTTTCCAGTTGGTAGGCATTGCCCAAATTCGCCAAAACGGTATTGGCTCTGAAGATCGCGGCATAGGAGTTTTTCCAGTATTGCGCAACGATGTTGTTATTTGGGTTAATGATCAGGCGCTGGAATTCCGCCCAGCTACCTTCACCATTTCTTGCTTTTGAGTTGTCGGTACGCATCTCGGTGATGGCAAACTCAGTTTGTACTTGAGCTTGCAATGCATCGTAGATGGCGTTTGTCGCCAACTGAATCTCTTTTGGAGATTGGTAGAATGCTGCCGCACTGATTTGATCGTGTGGCTGTTCATTCAAAAAATCACTGCAGGAAGTCAATGGCATTGCCAAGCCTGCAATCAGCATATATTTAATTAAAGACTTATTCATTGTTGTGCAGCTTAAAATTCGATGTTAAATCCTACTGTGTAAGAGCGTGGAAGTGGTGCTCCACCTTTTTGGTAACCGTAAGTCAGTGGGTTGTCGGTGTTGTAAACGCCCTCTGGGTTCCAAGAAGAATAGCCGTTTGCCATGAAGTACAATAGGTTTGTACCTGCTGCGTAGATTCGACAAGAAGTCAATCCGATTTTCTTAACGAACGTTTTTGGCAATTTGTAACCGATGTTCACGTTACGCAAAGCGATGTATGAAGCATCCTGAATGATGTCATCTGTGTAGATGCGCTCCTGCACCCAGTTTCTGCCTTCGTTTTCGGCAAGGTTAGGGTTTTTGGTGTGATCCGTGAATGCATTCTTGTTGTAATCCATTCCGCTGGCGAAGTGGTTACCGAAGTAAACAGGATCAATGTTTCTGACTTTAGCCCCAGCGTTTCCTTGCCACATGATCGACAAATCCCAGTTTTTGTATTTGAAGCTGTTGCTTATACTCCAAACGAAAGTAGGGAAGTCGTTACCCAGGATGGTGCGGTCAGCAGTAGTGATTTTACCGTCACCGTTCAAGTCTTGTACATAAACATCCTGCGACTGTCCGCCGATACGGCTGAATGGGTCGTGAAGGTATTCAGTAGGAATCGAACGGGTATGATCCACCTTGTAACCGTAGTAAGAAGCGATTGGCTGACCTACCACTGCGATCCATTCTGCCGGACGCTTAGGATCGTAAACAGAGATCAGGGAATCCACGCCACCGAAGCCAGTCAATTCATTTTTGTTGAATGACATGTTGGTGGTTACGGTCCATTCGAAGTCTTTTGTTACTACTGGACGAGCAGTCAATTCGAATTCAACTCCTTGGTTTTTCACAGAACCCAAGTTGACGATCGTTTTGTCGAAACCTGTTTGTGAAGGAATCTCACGTGGCAACAACAAATCTTGAGATAGACGTTGGTACCAGTCCAATGAACCATACACGCGGTTGCCGAAGAAACCGAAGTCGATACCTGGGTTAAGCTCCAGTTGTTTTTCCCAACGCAAGTCTGGCGAGGCGATATTCATTGGTGCGAAACCAGCAGAAATATTGTTGCCAAATACAGCACTTGACTGCCCGAGCATGGCTAAGTGTTCGTATTCAGAGATTCCTGAATTGTTACCTGTTACACCGTAAGAGATACGTGCTTTCAGGTTGTTGACCCAAGGCAAGGCTTTCATGAAGTTCTCTTCAGACAGTCTCCAACCGAATGAACCCGCAGGGAAGATACCATATTGGTAATTTTCACCGAATTTCGAGCTTCCGTCAGTTCTCAAAGAGAAAGAGAACAAATATTTGTCATTGTAAGCGTAGTTTACACGGCCGAAGAATGATTGCAATGATTCTTCCACTTTTGAAGAGGTCGCATCAGAGATGATCGATCCACCTTCACCCGTTTTGATATAGTCATTTTCATAACCTTTCATGCGTGCTTCCACAAACTCGTCAGAGATATGCTCGAATGAAGTACCCAAAACAGCACTCAAGTCGTGCTTGCCTTTGGTCAGGTTATAAGAGAAATAGGAATCAGACGCCCATTTCAAATAATTGTAAGCACGGTATTGATCTTCTGCTTTCGCTGCACCGTCACGGTGGTATTTGGTACCTGCCCAGTAATCACGTACACGTCCACGGTAAGTGCTCGAAAGTGTTGTTTTGAAGTTCAGCCCTTTGAGTAATTTATACTGAAGGTAAGTGTTCGCAAAAATCTTGTTGGTGTAAGTCTTTTTGTCGCGTTCCAAAACCGCCGCTAAAGCAGAAGGATTTGAAGTTGTGGAGATGTTCTGGTATTTGTTACCATCTGCATCAGTGTAGTTGTCGAAAGGCTTTTCGAAAGCGTAATCACCGATTGCTGCATTAGGGTATTTTTTATGATCGATGAACTGGAAGGTGTGCTCGTCGAAATACTGAGGCAACCATGGCGCAGAGCGCATCGCATCATACATATATGCAGGGAATGCACGGGAAATCTCACGGGATGGGTTAATGTTCATGCCCATTTCCAACTTGTCGGTCAACTTGGTTTTCAAGTTCAGGCGCAAGTTCATTTTCTTGTAAGAGTCGGTTAGCAATACCCCGTCATCCGACATATAACCACCAGAGATACGGTATTTGGTGTGTTCGGTACCACCACTCGCACTCAAGTTATAAGACTGGATGTTACCACCATCGAAGAATACATCTTGCCAGTCGTGCTCCGTACCCAAAAGATCCATATGATCATAGCGACCATATTCACCAGCAGCTTTTTTCGCTGCGCTAAGTGCCGATTTCAATACGTCAGCATATCCTGAAGGATCAGCCAAGCCCAAGTTGTCCACATTCGCCAATTTGTTTTCTGCATCAGCGATGAAGTTGTTGGCACGAGTGCGCTCCTGAGCGATCGATGGATAGATATTGCGTTTCTTAACGAATTTGTGTCCGAAATAAGCATTGAAAGCAAATTTGGCTTTGCCTTCCTGTCCGCCTTTAGTGGTAATCATGATTACCCCGTTACCACCACGGGAACCGTAGATTGCTGCTGAAGAAGCATCTTTCAGTACAGAGATAGATTCCACATCGTTCATGTCCAATGAGGCCATATAATCTGAATCGACAACCATACCGTCCACTACGACCAATGGAGAAGCATCGGCGGCAATAGAACCCACACCACGTACTTGCACCTTAGGTGCTGCACCTGCTTGAGGGTCCGACATCTGGATGTTTACCCCAGAGATTTGACCTTGAAGGGCCTCTTCTACACGAGGAGTTGGAATTTGATCGAGCTTATCGTTGTTTACTTTAGAAACAGAACCTGTCAGGCTTGATTTTTTTACCGTACCGTAACCCACAACAACCACTTCGTTAAGCTGAGCGACATCTTCGTCAAGCGAAACATTAATGCTGGTTTGTTGTCCGACAAGTACATCTTTGGTTTTGTAACCGATAAAACTAAAACTGAGGGTAGCCGTGGAAGCGGCTTTAATATTAAACTCCCCGTTCATATCCGTAATGGCTCCGTTAGTCGAACCCTTAACCAATACGGTAACGCCTGGGAGAGCGGAGCCGTCAGCTGATGCGGAAACTACTCCATGAATTGTTACTCTGTCCTGTGCATACACGGCGGTACTGAGCAGAATAACAAGTAAAGAAGCCATCAAAATCGAGGTGATTTTGAATACTCCCATTCTCATTCTGTAAATGGTGTTCATAATCAAAAAGTCATAAAAATGTTACTGAAAATAGCGTACAAAAATGAATTTGTACTCCCTTGTTACAAATGTAGATCAGATCTTTTGATTAAGATCATACTAAATTATATGGATAGTTTAATTTTTTATAGTCATCGATTTTTTGTGCATCGAAAAAGATGATTAAAATTTACCATAAGCGAACACCTTTGAAATTTTGATAAATTTACCGATGGATTTAGGTGGTTAAATGAAGAAAATGCAACGCATTGGTTGACCATCTGAAAATCCATTATTTTACTAAAAATATATCACTTCAGTATAACGTTTGATGATGTGTTTTTGCCAGGGAGATTGGCGCGTTGTGAAATGATAAAATAAGTTGGGTATATAACAAAGTCAGTTTTAAAGTACAGTGACTGGATTCTGACTGATTTTCAAGCTCAGGGTAGGTGGCCTCCCCGAAAATAAGGCCGTCAAGTAAGAATCGTGGCAATTTAGTCTTGCAGTGGGATTAATTTTCGACCAGACCGTTCTATTGGGCAATTATGAGCATTAACAGCCCTATATGGAGGTTTTTAGCTTTGGTAACAAGTGAATTGGGGGCATAGCAGGATGGTGTAGATAAGTATTGGTGCGTTAAGGGGCATGTGGAGGTGTTTTTGCGTGGTGTGATGATTATAAATATCATTTAGAATACTATCCCGTATTTGGCCTGCGATCTCAAAAGTTGCTTTGATTTCTAAAAATAGACCAAAAATAGCAGGTCTTTTGCGATGATTTTAAAAATAGAACACTTTACTGCTCCCATTTGTGATAAGTTGGTCGACCAATGTAGGGCGGTAGGGTGTTTTTCAGGCTGTTTTATGTCTAAATTGAAGTTAATTCGATAGAAAATCATCGCTTTTGAAATTTATCTGCAAAAAATACTTTGATCTTCGTAAACTTTTCGGATATTTGGTAAACCAATAACCAACTAACGTAATTTTTCGTGTTATTCGGCTTTGGAATAAGCTACCATTCAGGGTGAATGATTGAAGTTGAACAATCTTTATCCGTGTTTAAAATATGTATATCGATGAAATATTTTTTACTGATTTTTTGCTTTTGGATCTCATTTTTATCGCCATCAAGCTCGACTGCTAAAGGGCATGAGCATCCGTCTTTGATTTTTACTAAAGCTTCAGTTAAAGAAATAAGAGATAATATTAATAAATATCCGATACTTGAACGTACAGTATTGGAAATGAAAAAAAGATTAGACGCTACGATCGCTGAAGGCATTGAAGTGCCTATTCCAAAAGATCCAGCGGGTGGTTATACCCACGAACAGCATAAAGAGAACTATAGAAGAATGTATGAGGCGGGCATACTTTACCAGGTGTTGCAAGACCCCAAATATGCCCAGTTTGTAGACGATATGCTGATGAAATATGCGGAAATGTTCCCCACATTACCGCTCCATCCTGTGAAAAAATCCTACGCGCCAGGGAAGTTGTTTTGGCAATGCCTTAATGATGATAACTGGGTTGTGTACACTGCACAGGCTTACGATTGCGTTTACGATGCGATCAGCCCAAAACACCGAAAAATTATTGAAAAGGACCTGTTGCGTCCGTATGCTGAATTTTTGTCGAAAGAGAATCTGAAGGTGTTCAACCGAATTCATAATCATGGTGTTTGGGATGTGGCTGCGGTAGGAATGCTGGGCTATGTGCTCGGAGATCAGCAACTTGTAGAGCAAAGCCTTCATGGTTATTTCAAAAAACCGCTTAAAGGCGATGAGGCTTTTCGTCAGGCGAATGCCCGCGCAGGCTTTTACGCTCACCTGAATCAGCTGTTTGGCCCTGAGGGTTACTATACTGAAGGGCCATATTATCACCGTTATGCACTAACGCCTTTTATTTTATTTGCGGAGGCAATCTCGAACAATGAGCCTGAGCGCGATATTTTCCATTATCGAAACAGCGTTTTGTTGAAAACCGTCGATTGCCTGCTTCAGCTGACCAACGAAAAAGGGGAGTTTTTGCCTTTCAATGATGCCATTCCAGAAATGAGCATCAATGCGCCATCGGTGATTGAAGGCGTGGATATTGCCTATAAACACGAGCAGAACCCTGATTTTGTGGCGGTGGCCGCTTTGCAAAATAAAGTAACCATCAGTGAGGGTGGTTTGATGATTGCCAAGGCACTTGCTTCGGGAGATGTTCCCCGCATTCGTCGTCATTCACACATTATTAAAGATGGACAGCACGGCGATCAGGGCGGTATAGGCTTTCTTTACAGCAAAAACAGAGCAGAGCAGTTTGCGCTTACCCTTAAATATTCTACCCACGGCCTGAGCCATGGGCATTACGATAAACTTGGACTGACCCTTTATAAAAAAGGCAACCCTGTTTTGCAGGATTACGGTGCCGTTCGGTATGTGAATGTCGAGCAAAAAGAGGGTGGTCGTTATCTGCCAGAAACGGCGAAGTTTGCCCGCCAGAGTGGTAGCCACAATGTGATGACCTGCGATGGAAAGTCGCACTTTGACGGTAACATCAAGGAGTCCTCGAAACACTGGGGTACACTGATGGCCTTTGATGTCGATCATAAGGATTATCAGGCGATCAGGGCACGACAAAATCATGTGTATGAAGGCGTAGATATGCAGCGTACCATTGTTCAGATTCAGGATGCTTCCCTACGGGACCCCATTTACCTGGATGTGATGGAAGGCTTCAGTAAGGAAACCCACCAATACGATTTATCTTATCAGTATTTAGGACAAATCATGGATATGAAGTTTGATCAGTACACATCACATCAAACGCTTTCTCCAATCGGCACACAGGCAGGATTTGAGTATATCTGGAAAGTGGCTGAGGCGGAAACAACAACACAGAATGCGCAGTTTTCCTGGCTGAATCATGAGGTTTTTTATACCATCACGACCCTGAACAATGCGCCTACAAAGCAAACTTTAGGAGAATACGGGGCAAATGATCCCAATTTTAACCTTCGCCGTGAGCCCATGTACATGATGTCGAGAAGGGCAGACGATGTGCGGTTTGTCAATTTAATTGAACCTCATGGCAAGATCAACCCTGCCACCAACGAGCTGGTTAGGGATACCCACTCGCAGATCTCTGATTTGAAAGAAACTAATTTAGCCGAAGGCCTAAGCGTTGTTCAGTTCCAACATAGCAATGGACACACGTATCAGGTCTTTTTAGCGGCCAATAGTGATAAAGCGGCAAAGCATACCGCAACATTAAATAACGAAACTGTGCGTTGGGAAGGACCAATATCAGTGGTTGTTAAATAATAATTTTTAAAGATACATAGGAATGAAAAAGGTACAGAGCGAAGCATTCTTCTTGGATGCGGAAAACGAATGGGAAGTATTGGGAGGTGGAATTTCACGCAAAATCATGGGATACGATGAGTCGATCATGATGGTGAAAGTCAACTTTGAAAAAGGAAGCATTGGCACCCCTCATCAGCACATTCATTCACAAACGACTTATGTAGTCAGTGGATCATTTGAAATGGACGTTGACGGTAAAAAGCAAGTCTTGAATGGCGGCGATTCTTTCTATATCGCACCAGACTTGATGCACTCAGCGGTTTGTCTTGAGGCAGGCATGTTGATTGACGTGTTCAGTCCTGTAAGAGAGGACTTCCTTGATGGAACAAAGCCTGCTTACTTAGGCGGCGGAAAATAATAAAACCATAGCGATAATGGACGTTTTGGAAAAAGAAAGATCACAACGTAAAGCAAATATAGAGGTGAAGGAGAAAGGATTTAAATTACCCAATTTAAGATGGGTGATTATTGGGTTGATTGCTTTAGCAACGGTCATTAATTATATCGACAGATCGGCGCTTGCAATGATGTTCCCTGGAGAAAAGGGAATTGGAAAGACATTGGGGCTGTCGAAAGACGATTACGCCTTGATCTTGAATATCTTTATGGTGGCCTATGCCCTCGGGCAGACGTTTTCGGGGAAAATCTTCGATAAGGTGGGGACACGTTTTGGTTATGTGATTTCTATCGGGATCTGGTCAATTTCTTCCTTCTGCCATACTTTTGCCCGCGGCATTTTTTCGCTTTCGTTTTTCAGATCCACTTTAGGGTTTGGCGAAGCAGGAAACTGGCCTGGTGCAGCAAAAAGTAATGCAGAGTGGTTCCCGATCAAAGAACGTGCTTTTGCGCAAGGCCTATTCAATGCAGGAGCCTCTCTGGGTTCTGTGGTAGCGCCTCCTTTTATCGCAACATTATTCGTGGCTTTTGGCTGGCAAACCACCTTCATGATCGTGGGTTCTTTAGGGATGACGTGGATCATTCCCTGGGTGCTGATCAATAAAGGAACGCCTACCAAACACCCATGGATTACCAAAGAAGAGTGTCATTATATCAAATCGGGGCAGTCGAAAGCAGACAACGATGAGACGGCAGAAGCCATGCCTCTTCTTAAAATTTTATCCTACAAACAAGCGTGGGCGGTATTGGTGTCCCGTTTCTTCATGGAGCCAATCTGGTGGTTGTTCGTTGGCTGGATGCCGATCTACCTTGCAGATACTTATGGCTTTGATGTCAAAGAAATTGGTGCCTTTGCCTGGATCCCTTATGTAGGAGCGGCGATCGGTTCGGTTGCTGGAGGGTACTACTCAGGATTGCTGATCAAAAAAGGAAAATCAACCAACGTGGCGCGTAAACAGACGATCGTTATTGGCGGTTTGTTGATGCTTGCGGGTTTAGCGGCAGTATTAACGCTCGATTTAGGGAAATCCCCTGATTTGTTCGTGTATATCGTTGCAGTGGTATTGTTTGGTTTCCAATTTGCTATTGGTAATGTACAGACCCTTCCATCGGACTTGTTCTCTGGCAAAAATGTAGGATCGCTGGCGGGATTTGGCGGAACAATCGGGGTGATCTCCGTAGTGTTGATGAACTTCCTTGTTCCTAAACTGTCGGCAATTTCTTATAACTATATCTTCTTAATGATCGCCGTATTTGTCCCACTGGGCGTTGGATCGATCTTTTATTTTGCAAGAAATATCAAGCCTCTACAAGACTAAGCAATGCTTAGGGAGGTGTTCAAAATTAATTTAATACATAAAAAATATAATCATTATGAATCTTTCAGGAAAAGTAGCAATTATTACAGGTGGTGTACGTGACATCGGGCGTGAAATCACTTTGGCAATGGCAGAAGCAGGCGCAAAATTGGTAGTGAACTACTACGCTGCAGAAGAAAATGCAGAGGAAAATGCCGCTGAAACTGTTCGTTTGGCAAAAGAAAAAGGCGCTGAGATCATCACTGTTGCTGGTGACTTGATGAAAATGGACGAAGTGGAGAACGTTGTGGCTAAAGGTATCGAAGCTTTTGGTGACCGTATCGACGTATTGGTGAACGTAGCAGGTGGTATTGTTGGCCGTAAAAAAATCGAAGAGCAAGACGAGAACTGGTACAACTTGTTGATGGACTTGAACATGAAAACGGTTTGGGCCATGACAAAAGCTGTTCGTCCTTATTTGGGTGAAGGTTCTTCAATTGTGAACTTTGCTTCTCAGGCTGGTCGTGACGGTGCTGGTGGTGGTGCTTCTTTGTACGGTGCTTCTAAGGCTGCTGTAATGGGCTTCACTCGTGCAATGGCGAAAGAATTGGGACCTGACGGTATCCGTTGTAACGCATTGTGCCCAGGTATGATCGCAACGAAATTCCACGATGATCACACCCCTGCTCAGGCTCGTGTAAACGTTGCTGGTGCAACTGCTTTGCGTCGTGAAGGCCGTGCGGAAGAGGTCGCCGATTTGGTGGTTTACTTGGCTTCTGACAAGTCTTCATTCCTTTCAGGAAACAACATCGATATCAACGGTGGTTTGGCATTCTCTTGATGCAATAAAATAAAGCAACAAGGTCGGGTTTTTATGCCCGATCTTGCTTTATCACAAACAATGAAGACTTTGTGAAACACCATTAATTCATTGATCAATACTGACTTTAGGCATGGTTCTGAACGATGATAATCTCTATCTTGTGAGAAGTTCATAGCCTGTTTTTTTAATAAATGCCAAGGTCATATTTTTATTCAAGGCGTTCAGGTGACCTATATTTTTTAGTGAAAGACAACACCTGAGTTGATTTTGAAATCAAACTTTTCTGCGGTATTGGGCTGATTTTTTACAATTTAATATTTGTATAAGCAATGGGTAAGGTTGTTACTTTTGGTGAGGTGCTGATGTGTCTGGCATCACCAGGATCTGTAAGGTTGAAGCAGTCTAAAAGTTTAGACATCGATTTTGGAGGAGCAGAAGCCAATGTGGCCGTTTCTTTGGCGCAATTTGGCGAAGATGTATCCTTCGTTACCAGGGTTCCGAAAAATGATATGGCGGAACTCGCACTGATGTCCCTCAAAAGTTTTGGTGTAAACACACATAATGTACAGTGGGGCGGTGACCGACTGGGCCTTTATTATTTTGAAAATGGGGCGGTTTATCGTGGCAGTAAAGTGATTTACGATCGCGATCATTCAGCAATGGCGACCATCGAGCCGCATACGGTAAACTGGGATGAGGTGTTTAAAGATGCTGACTGGTTTCACTGGACGGGCATCACGCCTGCATTATCGGCTTCGGCATTTAATGTTACCAAAGAGGCCCTGAAAGCCGCAAAAGAACGAGGTATTACCATTTCTGGCGACTATAATTTCCGCAAAAACCTCTGGAACTGGGGTGTGGAAGCGGAAGAAGTTATGCCAGAATTGATGAATTATTGCGACATCATGTCGGGCATTCACCCAGACGTTGATGTGGTTAAAGAAAAAGTATCTGATGCGCTCTATGCAGAAGCAGGGCAGCAGATGATGGACAAATATCCGAATTGTAAGTTGGTGGTTTTTACTTCGCGCGGAAGTGTATCGGCAAGTCATAACACTTGGGCGGGTGCATTGTACGACGGCGAGCGCGTTTATCGCAGCATCACTTACAATCTGACACACATTGTCGATCGTGTAGGGGGCGGAGACTCCTTTATGGCGGCATTGATTTATGCATTAAGAAATTACGAAACCAAGCAGGAAGCTGTGGATTTTGCCACGGCAGCTTCAACCCTGAAGCATTTTGTGCTTGGCGATCAAAATATATGTTCTGTTGAGGAGGTTGAAGCACTTATGGGTGGCGACCGCACAGGACTAATCAGTAGATAACATACAATCAAAAAATAGAATAGATACATGGCAAAGGTAGTCACTTTTGGAGAGATCATGTTGCGTTTGGCAACCCCTGGTTATTTGCGTTTTCACCAAGCAAACGAGTTCGAAGCAACTTACGGTGGTGGTGAGTCAAACGTAGCCGTTTCATTGGCAAA
>CANMKE010000017.1 GCA_947498325.1 uncultured Persicobacter sp. | reverse complement strand
TCCATATCAGGATAGACACATAGGTCTATCCGTACAGCGCCATATATTCCATTTATCTTCAATCCAAAATCTGTATTCAGTGTCTGCTTGCTATCGTATTTTATAACCCACAAATACACAGATTTCCACAGATTATTTTTTATTTTTATCTACTGATTTATGGGATCAGTAGGATTTTATTTATCGCTGTATGGGCCGACCTGTGTGTCTGCCCTCCATATCAGGATAGACACATAGGTCTATCCGTACAGTTTAAATCAATAATCTGTGGGTTGATAATCTAAATCTTCTCCCCACTGATATAAACCACATCAGGCTTGATCTTTCCCTGATGATAGAAAATCTCATGAACGCTGTCCACATCATAAACCAAGAAATCGGCTTTCATGTCTTTGGTCAATCGTCCACGGTCGTTAAGGTTCAATGCGGCGGCGGCTCTGAAAGTCAGTGCTGCCAACAGTTCGGTATTGCTCAACTTTTCGAAGGTGCCCAACACGCATGCCTGCATCATCAGATCGCCCATCGGTGCAGAACCTGGATTCCAGTCTGAAGCGATATTGAGTGCGCCACCGGCATCCAAGATTTTTCTCGCAGGGGTGAAGTCACAACCCAAGCCCATCGATGCACCTGGCAAAGCAGTGGCTACCACATTGGAATTTGCCAATAGCGCCACTTCTTTTTCTCCGCTTGCTTCGAGGTGATCGGCACTCAGGGCATCGAAGTCCACGGCAACGGCTGAACCTGATGCGCTGAACTGGTCGGCATGCACGGTAATGTCAAATCCCATTTCCTTAGCTTTCTCGAAATAGGGCTTCACTACTTTGGCCGAGAACGCTTCTTCTTCGATGAATGCATCGATGCGATTCGCCAAATTTTCGGCTTTCAATACAGGGAATAATTTTTCGCTGATCTCCTGCAGGTAGGCATCGAAGTCGCCTTCGAAATCTTTCGGCTTGATGTGAGCCGCCAAACAGGTTGGGATCAAATCGGCAGCAACGGCTTGATTGGCTTCTTTGATCGCTCGCAACATTTTCAGTTCTTCTTCCACGGATAAACCATAGCCCGACTTCACCTCGATGGTCGTTACGCCTTCTTCCTGATGGCGCAATACGCGCATGATGGTGTTGGCGGTCAAATCTTTTTCGCTTGCCTTTCGGGTTTGGGTTACCGTGTCCCAAATGCCACCGCCGGCTTTGGCGATCTCCAGATAACTTTTGCCCGCATTGCGCATGGCATAATCTCTGGCGCGTGAACCGGCAAAACAGATGTGCGTGTGGCTATCCACGAAGCCTGGAATCACGACAGGCAAAGCTTCTTCCGGATTTGGTGTCCAGTCGATGTCCAAGTTTTTTGCTTCTGCCTGAATGTCTTCGACCGTTCCAACCGCATGGATGGTTTCGCCCTTGAGGATCATGGCGGCATTTTCGATCACAGGCATTTGCTCGTGGGATAATGCGCCTTTGATCGGCAGGTCGGCCATGGTGACCAATTGATGGATCGGCCCGATGATTTTATAGGTGTTGTTCATTTGGTTTCTATTTTGGTGTTATAACCCACAGATTATTAAATCTATCGCGAGAGTCTCTCTCGTGATAGATTTGTGTTAATTGGCTGTCACGAGACAGAGTCTCGCGATAGGGGATTGTATTTTGTCCACAGATTAATGGGATGAATGGGATTTGATTTTGCCTCAACCGACCCAGGCTTGAACTAATGAGCCGCGATTAAAAAGACTTCAACAAAAAATCTGTGGTAATCTGTGGACAAATCAAACTTATACCAATAGTCCAAGCGAGACGCTTGAACTATGACCTGTGGGTAAAACAATCCAATGATTAATATTGCTCAAACACTTCGTTGAATCGGCTCGAGAATTTCACACCACTTTCCTGTGCTTTTTCTTCCGCCAAATCCAAAATTTTGTGGGTTTTGATGATCTCAATTCCCTTTTCAATATCATCGGCAAACACACGGTCCACCTCTGCAAAAGACACATGCTTACGCACTTCCTGATGCAAAGCATCCAAGATGACGCCTGACTTCAATGGTCGGCGGAATTCAAATGCCTGTGCGGCAGTCAATAGTTCAATTGCCAAAATTTTCTCCACATTTCCGATCACGCGCAATGCTTTGCGTCCGGCGATGGAGCCCATCGATACGTGGTCTTCCTGCCCCAAAGAGGTTGGGATGCTGTCGGCTGATGCAGGGAAACAGCTGGTTTTATTTTCTGAAGCCAAAGCCGCCGAGGTGTATTGAAGGATCATATAACCCGAGTTGATGCCGGTGTCTTTCATCAACAATTTTGGTACGCCAGGGGAATTTCCTTCCAAAGCCAAATAGATGCGTCGGTCGGAGATGTTTCCAATTTCCGAAGCCGCCAAACAAGCGTAATCCAGTGCCAACGCCAATGGCTGACCGTGGAAGCTACCGCCAGAGATGGTCAGTTCTTCGTCGATCACGATTGGGTTGTCGGTTACGGAGTTCAATTCCACTTCCACCAATTCTTTCAAATGCAACCAGGCGTTACGGGATGAACCGTGAACCTGCGGCATGCATCGCAAAGAGTATGGATCCTGCACGCGCTCGCAATCGATATGGTCTTCCATGATTTCGGAACCTTCCAACAGCGATTTGATGCGTGCGGCAACGTGGATGTTTCCTTTGTATGGGCGCAACTCGTGCAATTCAGCATAGAATGGTTTTACCGATCCCTGCAATCCTTCGACCATCATTGCGCCGATGATATCCGCTTGCGACAAACAAGCATGTAACTTCTCAACCACTTTAATGGCATGAGAAAGGATGAACTGCGTACCGTTGATCAATGCCAAACCTTCTTTTGGTCCCAAGGCTACGGGCTCCAAATTTTCCTTTTCGAAAAGCTCTGCCGTGGTGATGCGCTCTCCTTTATAATCAACTTTCCCCAAGCCCAACAATGGCAGGAAAGCATGTGACAATGGGCACAAATCGCCCGAAGCACCAACCGACCCTTGCTCAGGAACAACAGGGATCGCATCGTTTTCGATATGCCAAAGGATACGGTCCAACGTCTTTTCATTGATGCCCGAATGCCCTTTGGACAAAGACTGCATCTTGGTTACCAACATCAATTTTGCCAGTTCCGTCTCGATCGGCTCACCGACGCCCACACTGTGGCTCTGCAAAATATTCGACTGAAGCACCTTGGTTTCTTCCTTCGAGATACTCGTCGTACACAAAGGACCAAAGCCCGTGTTGATGCCATAAACCGCATCGCCCTTCTCTACAATCGCCTCAACCACCTTTCGGTTGGCAATTACTTTCTCTCTCTGCTCGGCCGTCAGCGTCGCCTTTCGTTCTCCTCTTGCAATCTGCAGGGCGATGCCTGCGGTCAAATAATCCTGTCCAAAACGGAATGTCATCGTTGATCTATTTTTTGGTTCTTTAATTTTATTTATTGTCGTGTCAGGCGTTGGTTTTTTAGTCCACAGATTACACAGATTTTCACAGATTTTTTTGTGAAGGATCGTAATCATTGCCTGTCCAAACGATTGATTTTTATCACCATGTATATGATTTGCTTGATTGTAGGGACGTTGCATGCAACGTCCGTACGCAGGTTCAAAGTACTCGCTTCGGATTTATCATTTACATAAGGGATAAGGCGATTAAAAAGTCATCAATCCACCCAATCCACAGCAATTTATTGATTACATTTGATTATTAGTAATACCATTTTTGTCAATAATCAATAACTATGAGTTATCAGTTCGAGCTTCGGCACCTCAGATATTTTCAGGCAGTCGCGGAAGAATTACATTTCCGACAGGCGGCAGAAAAACTATTCATCTCACAGCCAGGACTTAGCCGACAGATCAAACAGTTGGAGGATGCCGTGGGCGTGCAGTTGTTGAGCCGAGACAAAAAAGAGGTAAGACTTACTGCCGCAGGTGAATTCTTCAAGTCCGAAGTTGATTTTATTTTAAACCACCTTGATTTTACCGTCGAGCAGGTGCAATTGGTCGATCAGGGCAGCGTGGGCGAAGTACGGATCAGCTTCCTGGGTTCTGCAATGCAAAACGTGGTGCCTGATATGTTGCTGAAAATGAATCAGCATTACCCGAAGATCAAGACCACCCTCGAGGAAATGTCGAACTACGATCAGGTGCAGGGCATTCTGAAAGATGAACTCGACATTGGTTTTGTGCGCCTCGCCCGTGTACCCGAAGGCCTGGAGATCATGCCTGTGTTCACCGACAGTTTTTCGCTTGTGCTCCCCGCCGATCACCCGATCACTGAAGAGAATTTTGAGAGCGTCGCCCAGCTTAAAGACGCACAGTTCATCCTCTTTACCGCCGATTACTCCAACCTTTATTATGATACCATCATGAGCATCTGCGAAGATCAGGACTTCAGTCCGCAGGTGAGTCATAAGACCGTTCATGCCCAGACGATCTTCAAACTGGTGGAAAACAATATGGGCGTCTCGATCGTGCCGACCAGCTTGCAACATGGGTATCAGTTGGGTGTCAAGTTCATTGAACTGAAGCACATCCCCCAACAGGCGGTGCTTTCCGCCATATGGAGAAAAAACAACCGCAACCCACTGCTTGCCAAAGTTTGCGATCTACTGTAACCACCCTTTTCAATCATTTAAAAAATCCGATAACCATTTAGGGTTCAAAAGGTAGTACTGCTATACTTTCCCACTGAAGGGAAAAAGCGGTATTCGACATCGGGGCAACTGTGGCCGTGGTGTCGGCATTTATCACCTAAACCAGAACACTATGAAAGGACGGATTTTATTTGTAGTAACAAGCCATGATAAATTGGGGAGTAAGGGCGATTCTACAGGATTTTATTTGAGTGAAGTATCGCATCCGTGGAAAATCCTGCACGATGCAGGCTATGAAATTGATTTTGTCAGTCCGCAAGGTGGGCGTGCACCTGTGGATGGTTTTGATTTGGAAGACCCGATCAATCAATGTTTTTGGGAAAACAAAACTTATCGCGCCAAGGTAGAACAGACCATGAAACCGTCTGAGGTTGATCCGAAGCGCTATTTGGCGATTCACTACGCTGGCGGACATGGCACCATGTGGGACTTCCCAGAGAATGATGCCTTGGCGGCAATTGCTGCTCAAATTTACGAACAGGGAGGTTTTGTTGCCGCCGTATGCCATGGTCCTGCAGGACTGGTGAACATTAAACTGGGAAATGGAGAATACCTTGTTGCCAATAAGGTGATCAGCACTTTTACCGATGAAGAAGAGGAAGCGGCGGGGCTAACGGATGTGGTTCCATTTTTACTGGAAAGCAAGCTGAAGGAACGCGGTGCCATTATCCATAAAGCCGACCTTTGGAAGGCAAAGGTTTCTTCTGATACCCGATTGATCACTGGGCAGAATCCTGCATCAGCTCAATTGGTGGGCGAAAATTTACTCCTTGAGCTGGAAATGTAAGCACGTGTTTTAAAAAGTAGGCTGTCGAATTTCTGTGTGCCTCGTGGTACAGACCTTGCGGACAACATCCTTGCGAGTGTGGTATCCTTATTTTTGATGAGCAACTGCTCATAATTTCGACAGCCTTGTGCTACAACCCTAAATTACAGCAGGTTAATTTATCCACAGATTTTTTCATTTCATCCATCGGATATCGCCCGCCGAAAAACCAAAATCACTTTCTATTCCTTTTGATGGAGGGCGCATCTTTGAAAAATCAGAAAAGTACCATTATAGCGATGGTACTTTTTTTTATCTGCAAGGATGCCCAACACAGCATAGGTTATCAAGATCAAGCCTAAAAAAATAACGCCTCCACGATGAAGACCCTTTCGTTGCTATATTTAACATTTTGTCTCGCTGCACTCCCTTCGGTTGAGAGAAGAATAGCAGAATTTTGATGTAAAAAATTTTGGTAAACTATAAAACAACCGATCAAAAAATAGCATTCCAAGATCAACCTCCCCTATCAAAAAAACGGTGTTACAATAATTAGTTTCTTGACGCGTCATGTTATATAAATATTGTAAAAAGCTATTTACTCAACATATTCAATGGCTTTTTGATTATTTTAAAGAATTTTATGTTACATTTATCGCTACTATATATTTTTTCAAACATCAACACCTATTTATGATTCAGATTTTAAAACTAAAACGAGCGATGGTACTCACGCTCCTGCTGTGCTTTTTTGCCAGCCTGAGCTTTGCCCAAAGATTGGTCAAAGGAAAAGTATCTACTGCTGCAGATGGCACTGAACTTCCTGGCGTAACGGTACTCATTAAAGGGACTACCACAGGGGTTTCTACAGACCTCAATGGCGACTTCCAAATATCTATTGAAGACGATGCCGCAATGCTCGTTTTCCGCTTTGTTGGCTACCTCACCAAAGAAGTGCCCGTATCAAGTAAATCCTATTTCAACATCTCTCTTGAAGCGGATAACCGCCAGCTTGAGGAGGTCGTGGTGGTGGGTTCCCGCTTTAACCCCCGGTCGGTAATCAGCTCTCCTGTGCCTATTGATAATATCGCCATTGATGAGCTCGCTGATGCAGGACATATTGAAATTGACCAGATGATCACCTATAAGGTGCCATCCTTCAACTCCACACAACAAACGGTTTCTGATGCCACGGCACATATGAACCCTGCCGACCTCAGGGGTCTTGGGCCATCCCGCACCCTTGTACTGATAAATGGGAAGCGGAAAAATGCCTCCTCCCTGGTCTACATTAACGACACCCCAGGAAAAGGGGAAGTAGGGGTCGATTTAAAATCCATTCCCACTTCAGCCATTGAAAGAATTGAGGTATTACGTGATGGTGCTGCCGCCACTTATGGTTCCGATGCGATTGCAGGGGTGATCAACATCATTCTCAAAAGGAATGTTAATGAAGGATCCGTAACGATGAATTCTGGTGTAACGACTGAAGGCGATGGTTTTCAGTACGGAGTAGATGCCAATTATGGCTTTGGGATAGGCGAAAGAGGATTCATGAATGTCTCTGTGGGATATGCTGACCAACGCCATACCAACAGGGCGGGAAGTCCTGGGAAAGATGAACTTTTCGATGTGGGTGCCGACAACCCGTGGATTCAGGCGAACCCATCGCTTGGAATGGTGGTCGGTCAGCCAGATATGATTAAAGGCGATGCCTACTTTAACATGATGATCCCCTTTGCTGGTGGTGGCGAAGTATATGCCAACGGTGGGGTTACCAACCGTCGGGGGAAATCCTTCGCGCTTTACCGTACCCCCTACTGGATTGCGGATTCCCCACATGGTCCTGAGGGATTTTTGCCCACCTTTGAAAACGATATCAACGACAACAACCTGACCGTTGGGGTGCGTGGCAAAAAAGGCGACTGGAATATTGATATGAGCTCCACTTTTGGAAGCAACTCGATGGATTACACTATCGGTGACACCTATAATACTGATCTTGGCGAAGCCTCCCCGACTTCTTTCTATGCTGGCGGATACGATTTCAGCCAACTGGTGAACAACCTTGACATTTCACGCGATTTCGGCATGTTGCGCCTCGGCCTTGGTGGTGAGTTCCGCATGGAAAACTTCGGCGTACGTGCTGGGGAAGAAGCTTCGTATTTTGGGTCTGGCGCCCAGTCATTCCCTGGATTGCAGCCGTCGAATGAGCTTAACAAAAAACGCTACAATGTAGGTTTATATGTCGATGGCGAGCTTGACCTCACCAAAGCGTGGCTTTTGGGCGCTACAGCGCGCGTAGAAAATTACTCTGACTTTGGCAGTAACCTGTCCTGGAAATTGAACACCCGCTATGCCTTGCTCGATGGCAAGCTGAACATCCGTGGCGCGATAAGCACGGGCTTCCGTGCCCCTTCCTTACATCAGATTTACCTGAGTAATATTCAGACTTTGGTTTCTGGTGGAACGATCAGTAATCAGGGAACTTTTAACAACCAGAGCCCAGCGGTCCGTGCCATTGGCGTGCCCGAGCTGAAGGAAGAATTATCTTTCAACTACAGCTTTGGAATGAGCAGCCGCTTGACGGATCAGCTAACCCTTACCGCAGATTACTACAATATCAGCGTAGACAATCGGGTAGTATTTTCTGGGGAGGTCAATGGTGGTGATGACCCAAATTCAAAAATCAATCAGATCCTTGCTGCTTACGATATCACGAGTATGAAATTTTTCACCAATGCGGTGAATACCCAGACCCAGGGGGTGGACATCATTGCCTCGTATAACAATCTTGCCATTGGCAGGGGAAATCTGAACCTGAATTTGGCAGCAAATTTCAATGAAACCAAAATTGTTGGCGAGTTGGGTACACCTCAGGCACTGAAAGATGCTGGAAATGATGACTGGTTCAACCGTAAGGAACAGGGCCGCCTGACCTCGGCGCGTCCACAGTCCAAAATTGTGGTCGGTACGAGTTACAAAATCGGCATCTGGGGCTTTACACTCAACAATACCCGCTTCGGGAAAGTCAGCTGGCAACATGCCACGGACCCAGAGAAAGACCAAACTTTCTCTGCAAAATGGGTCACTGACCTGAACATCAGCGCACAGATTTCCGACAATTTCAGCATGGCCGTAGGTGCCAACAACCTGTTCAATGTGTACCCTGATGAAATTGATACCAAAGGAGATCCTGTAACGGACCTTGGTGGCCGATTTAAATACCCATGGGAAGTAAACCAGTTTGGATTTATGGGTACCTATGTGTACACCAAACTGAATATCCGCCTATAATTAAAGTCATATCTGACGCAATAAAAAAGCCCGAACCCATGGTATCTGCCATAGTGTTCGGGCTTTTTAATTTGCTGATTTCAACAACTCAGCGGTGCCTATTCCACACCTTTATATTTTAAGTCTTTTTCAATTGCCTTGATCATCATCCCTGCAATATCTCTTTCCGAGGCTCCTTCAATCCCTTCCAAACCTGGGCTCGAATTGACTTCCAATAGCAACGGACTGCTCTGCCCACGGATGATGTCCACACCTGCCACCTTCAAATTCATGGTTTTGGCCGCTTTAAGTGCTATTCTCCGCTCTTCAGCCGTAATTTTGGTGAGCGATGCCGTTCCACCCATATGAATATTGGCGCGGAACTCCCCAGGGGCGGCGGTACGCATAATGCTTTCCACCACTTTACCGTCGATCACAAAACAGCGGATATCCTTTCCATTGGCTTCCTTGACAAACTCCTGCACAAGGATATTGGCTTTCAGGCTTTTGAAAGCATTAATAAGGCTTTCTGCGGCCTTGGTTGTTTCCGCCAATACCACCCCTTTTCCCTGTGTTCCCTCCAACAATTTCACGATCAAAGGTGCCCCTCCTACCATCTGAATTAAATCAGAGGTATTCAATGGGGAATTGGCAAAGCCTGTTGTGGGGATGGGCAAGCCTGCATTGATCAGCAACTGTAAAGAATGCAGCTTATCCCTTGACTGGGTAATGGCCGCCGCCGTATTGAGCGTATAAACCCCCATCGCTTCGAAATGGCGCGTCAGGGCACAACCATAAAAGGTCATGCTCGGGCGAATCCGTGGAATAATGGCATCGAAATCATTCAGTACCCGACCGTCACGATAATGCATTTCTGGATTTTCTCCATCGAGCTTGATGTAGCAATCTTTCAGGCTCAGGAACTCCATTTCGTGGCCCCGCTCCTCTCCTGCTTCAATAATCCTGCGATTACTATAAAGGTCAGGATTACTGGCCAGCAGTCCGATTTTTAACCCTGAAGGGC
Source organism: uncultured Persicobacter sp. (assembly GCA_947498325.1). Taxonomy (GTDB): domain Bacteria; phylum Bacteroidota; class Bacteroidia; order Cytophagales; family Cyclobacteriaceae; genus Persicobacter; species Persicobacter psychrovividus. The sequence continues at coordinate 95,058 of CANMKE010000017.1, read as the reverse complement.
TTTTGATGTGGGTTTGGTAATGCTGAAAAAGGATATCTGATGACGGCTCTCCCAACTGAAAAGACGCTTCAGGATCCACGAGCATTTTCCCGCTCATGGCCTGACGGCCCAGCAGCATTCTGTAACCCATAGAATCTCGGTTGGTCAGGGTGAGGTCAATCTCCCAGGTATCCTCGGCAATCGAGAGAATTGAACGCACCACATAACGGGACTCCATATGCCCCGAAGAACTTTTAACTTTTCGTTTTCCCACCAATGGAGCTTCGCAATGGATGGTCGTTTTGCCATCGTTTTGCAGCGGGTGAACTTCAAATTTCACCCAGGGGGCTCCTTCCTTTTTGAAAGGAGTAATATTAACCGCATGAATCGAAGAAGTCTTTGCGCCAGAATCTACTCGTGCCTTAATCGCAGGAACATTCAGTTGAGGCAAAGCACACCACTCTTCGCTTCCAACAATAATTTTGTTTGTGTTCATCAGGGGTCTTTCAAGTGAAAAGCAATGCTTTTCTATATTATGATCAAAAATTGATAAGTGCATCGCATAATGCGTGCTTATAATTTAATGAAAGTAGAGAAAGGATAGTTTAAATCCTATCGGAATAGCTGCATAAATCACTAATTATTTATTGCAGTTAGCTGAATAACCATACTTGCGACCATAGCCCCCCACGACCCAAATGTAAAATGGCTAAAATGCCCGAATTATTACCCCCCACGGAACGCATTTCTGACGGCCACTCCATCGTCTTTCTTTCCGTATAATGCACGATTGCTCATTTTTTAGGAATAAAATTAAGGGCTTTAAAGGTGTAATAAATTTAATAAAACTGAAAAAATTATTCAACAAAATAACCCTTTTAAGACTTATACTTAAGAATTATTGTGTGTTTACGCCAAAAACATTAAAACTATTGAGACATTAAGTATCGGAAAGCAGAGAGGTTAATCAACCTCAGAAACAGATTCTTATGCCAAATGCTTACGCTCCACACTTCACCCTCCTATTAACATTAAGCCAGGGAGGTCGAATAATCAGGAACAGAGCCCTATTAAAATGCCACAAAAACGACGGAAAAATCGGATAAATATTTACACCCTTGCTGCTTTTAACAATCGTGCTTTCACCTCATTGGAGGCTGCCATCATTAACCTTATTGCCCTTCAGGTGGAACCTCATCTGTACCGCTATGAGGTTAGCAGAAAAAAGCTTGATCAGTTTACGGCCAAAAAAAATACCTGGCAGGATATCAGCCTCGCAGGATATCAGCTTTGCCGTAAGCTCGCCTTACCTGTTGAAGAACTTCAGAGCTTGAGGTACCGCCGGCTGTTCCATAATTTTGAAATCGGTTCCTATGCTGTGATTATCGACATTAATCCTGAGGTGTATCCCTTGTTCTTAAATACCCATCGGTATCTGATCAATATCTCCAACAGAAAATTTTAAACCTCAATCGTGGCGTACTGCGCTTGTATCATTTAGGATCTCATGCTTAAATATGGCCACTTTTTGACGCTTTGCTGATCGGGCAGTCGCACAATTCAGTTCTATGAAATAGCACAAAAGATTATTTCGTGGGCTGTATGGGTGCAACTGTGTGAGTATCCAAAACAGACAAGATTCATGATGATTCGGGCAGACACAAAGGTCAGTCCACTGATGTCATTAAGTTAAGCGTCTTACCCCGTAAAGACGTTATTTTTAACGTCTAATACAACGCTGATTTCCCTTAGGTTTATTCAAATGGTTACGTTAGACATAATGAATTATGCCTTTACATGCATTTCAAATTTACACCTGAGTCACCCAAAAATCCTTAACTTAATGCCATTGGGTCAGTCCACGATGTCATTTAGTACCCAAAATTTCATGAAGTAACAAAAGCTTAGTCCTGAGTCTGGGCTACGGGTGCTTTTTCTTTTAACTGCCGCGATAACCTGAAATGGACCGTGGTGCCTTTGCCTTCTTCGGAAGTCATGAAAATTTCACCGTCATGGGCTTTGACAATTTTTCGGCAGTTGGCGAGCCCAAGTCCTGAGCCAGGATATTGCGAAATGCCGTGTATCTTGCTGAAAACGCCAAAGACTTCTTCCAGTTTATCTTCAGGAACACCGATGCCATTATCGCTGATCTGGAAATGAAAAAACTGCTGTTCCACCCGCGCCTTGATCTCCACTTTGGGCTGATGATTCGCAGGAACAAATTTCAAAGAATTGGAAATGATATTTTGAAATAGCAACCGAATGTTGGTTTCCTCTCCAATAATAGTCGGAAGGTTATCAAAGCGCACCTCCCCTTTGGAACTTTCAATTTGAGCCGCAAGGTCATGAACAATGCCTCGGCAGGTTTCCATCAAATCGATAGACGTAAAACCTACGCGCCGATCACTTCGGGCGAAGCTCAACAAGTCCTCGATAAGCCGCTTCATCCGCAAGCCAGAATTATTCACATGAATCATCAATTGCGTCAGTGTGGCCTCTTTTTCAATGGGTTCCTTGAGTTTCGCCCCCAAAAGACCAATGAGCCCAAGCACAGTTTCCAGGGGCTGTTTCAGGTCGTGAGCCACGGTATATGCAAAACTGGTCAGGAAAGCATTCTCAGACTGCAATACCCTTTTGTTTTCTTCAGAAGCTTCCTGTTCAAGCTTTTGGGCTGTAATATCCCGACGGATGAACATAAACTTCTGCATGCCCGTTTCGGACTGAAGATAAGGTACCACAGTGGTGTGCACCCAAAAATGATCGCCACCCTTTGCCTGGCATTTCATGTCGCCATTCCATGATTTCCCTGCATGTAGATCGGCCCACATTTCCATGAACTGCTTTTCATCTCTTTCAGGAATATCCACAATTTGGTGATTCTCCCCCAGCAGCTCCGATTCCGAATACCTGGTAATGTCCATGAAATTTCTATTCACATAAGTGATTTCCTTGTCGGCATTCACGGTAGAGATAATCGAAACATCATCGACGGCAGATTTGAAGCGTTTCAGTTCCTTATTTTTTTGTATCAGGTTTTTTCGGTGAACGGCTAATTTTTGTTCATTCTGCTGAAATTTCGACAGTAAATTAACAATGTAGGCAACACTCAGCGAACAGAAAACACACAGAAACAACGTCAGCCCAAACTGTAAATTCAGTTGCCCCTGCGTGGCAAGATATTGAATAACATAGGCGGCCAGCAAGGGAATCACCAGCAGCAGCATAACCATCTGCCGAAACATTTGACTCGCCGCCGTTTTACCAAAAAGCAGTTGGTAAAGCACGCTTTTCTTTTCGTGGAAATCCAAAATAACCCCAAAGCAAAGCAACAGAAATGAGGTATAAACCGACATCGAGCGGAAGAAATAAGGAATATAGTTGTTGGGAATTTCGAGCAGATGTCTGAAAAAACAGATCATGCCCACCAGGGTAACCAGGTAACGCAAGACACTGCGCAATGAGGAAAATCGCCCGTAAATCAATGGGGAACATGCCAACAGCATAAAACTAACCGCCGTGGCAGGCGACATTCGACCGATAGAATCCTGGGAATAATGGTCCTCAGAAACAAGTTGATCGATTCCGAAATTGATATAAAGCAGATACTCCAGCAAGGTGAGTGAGGCCGTAATCAGCACCAAAATACAGCTGTATTTGATGGCCAGGATTTTCCGTTCTGCCAAGAATATTCCCACGCCAGTAATAAAAAACAGCAGTGCCGTATTAAATTTCATGGTCGCCACCTTTTCCCCAAAATGGACAAAAGAGACAAAATCAAACCGCCAGCTACACATGACCAACAAGCACAACAATGACAGTGCCATACTGCTATAAAATACAATTTGGGCTTTCATAGGTTAATTTTGTTACTTCCTCTTGATACTCTTACTAAAAGTTCAAGAAATTATCGATAAAAACCTATTAAAGTGTAGGCAAAAAATAACGGGAGGCAAAAATTGCCCCCCGCTCTAAACCACTACCATAAAAAAAATGTCCTTATCGTTCACACGAACCTTTCGGCGGTTGCCATAATAAATTCATGGCGACAAAACATCCTTTTTTGATCAGGGTTTTAAAATATTATTTCTGAGAGATCGCCACAGCAACTGCTACAGTAGCACCTACCATTGGGTTGTTACCCATACCGATCAATCCCATCATTTCTACGTGAGCAGGAACAGAAGAAGAACCAGCGAACTGAGCATCAGCGTGCATACGACCCATTGTATCTGTCATACCATAAGAAGCAGGACCCGCGCCCATGTTGTCTGGGTGCAAAGTACGACCTGTACCACCACCTGAAGCAACAGAGAAATAAGACTCACCAGCTTCCAAACGCTCGCGCTTGTAAGTACCCGCTACTGGGTGTTGGAAACGAGTTGGGTTAGTAGAGTTACCAGTGATAGAAACTCCTACGTTTTCTTTGTGCATGATCGCAACACCTTCGCGTACATCATCAGCACCGAAAGACAATACTTGTGCACGTTCACCGTCAGAGTAAGCTTTGCGCATTACCTCTTCTACTTTACCAGTAGTGTAGTCAAATTTAGTTTGAACGTAAGTAAAACCGTTGATACGAGCGATGATTTTCGCTGCATCTTTACCCAAACCGTTCAAGATTACTTTCAATGGCGTTTTACGTACACGGTTCGCAGATTTTACGATACCGATAGCACCTTCAGCAGCTGCGAAAGACTCGTGACCCGCCAAGAAAGCGAAACAAGTGTTTTCTTCTTTCAACAACATCGCACCCAAGTTACCGTGACCCAAACCTACTTTACGTTGGTCAGCAACAGAACCAGGAATACAGAAAGACTGGATACCTTCACCCAAAGCTTCAGCGATTGCTGGCGCGTCTTTCAAACCTCTTTTAATAGCGATGGCAGCACCTACAGTGTAAGCCCAACCTGCATTTTCGAAGGCGATTGGCTGAATTTCTTTTACCAAAGAAATTACATCAACACCATAGTTATCACAGATTGATTTAGCTTCTTCCAAAGATTCAATCCCGTTAGCTTTTAATACTGAATTGATCTGATCAATTCGACGATCGTAACTTTCAAATAATGGCATAATGAATTAGTCTTTACGTGGGTCAATAAATTTAACTGCGTCTTTGAAACGGCCATAAGTACCTGAAGCGTTTTTCAATGCTTCGTCAGCTGTTTGGCCAGCTTTGATGAAGTCCATCATACGACCCAAGTTTACGAATGAATAACCGATGATTTCATCGTCAGCATCCAAACCTAACTGAGTTACATAACCTTCAGCAACTTCCAAGTATCTTGGTCCTTTAACTGTTGTTCCGTAAACTGTACCAGTTACACCACGCAAGCCTTTACCCAAATCCTCTAAACATGCACCTACTGGCAAACCACCTTCTGAGAAAGCTGTTTGTGTACGTCCATAAACAATTTGCAAGAACAACTCACGCATCGCTGTATTGATCGCATCACATACCAAGTCAGTATTCAATGCTTCCAAAATAGTTTTTCCAGTGATGATTTCAGAAGCCATTGCTGCTGAGTGCGTCATACCTGTACAACCAATTGTTTCAATCAACGCTTCCTGAATGATACCTTCTTTAACATTCAAGCTCAATTTACATGCGCCCTGCTGAGGAGCACACCAACCCACACCGTGAGTCAAACCTGAAATATCTGATACATCTGTAGCTTTAACCCATTTTCCTTCAACTGGAATTGGAGCCGCGCCATGATTTGCATCTCTGGCGATACAATACATTCCTTGGATTTCGTGAGAAGTTTCCATAATTAATGTTTTATTTGAAAACGATATTTTATATCTATTTTTTTAAAAATAAATATTAAACATATCGAAGAATTTTTTCCTTCTATGCTTCAGCAAAAGTAGGTGCTAAATACTAAAGGTGCAAACCAAAATATCTAACAATGATATAAATTTTTATCAAGCCTGCCATCACTGAAATGGATAGATTAAATAACAATCTTTAAAAACCGAGCATCAAATTAGATCATTTGATTTGCCTGGTGATGAACAACACTGTTTGTCGTTCTCTATTATATAATGGCAAATAACTTGCCACACGCGCCAAAAGGCCCTTTATTTCTAATTATTTCGCTACTAAAGAATCAATCTAAATAACCGACTTACAAAATCAATATATATAAATTGAAAAATAAAATTACAAGGGTGGAGAAATGAGCGACTCCAACCCTTGCAACTCAAAACTAACGATAACTAAACTTTTATATATCTATTTATTGGATAATGGGAACGCTTTTTTCTCCTTTCGAAGTTGCCCCAATGTCCCTTGTTCCTTAGGTATTCTGCCGATCAGCTTCGGTGCCGAAACACGCTGAGAAGTATAAATCCCAGTATGACCACTAAAATAATATGCAACAAAACACACTACTGCAAAATATAATAAATATTGAGATCCAAATAATTCAACACCCATAATGGTACAGGCCATTGGTGTGTTGGTCGCTGCTGAAAACACCCCAATAAATCCTAATGCGGCAAACAAAGCGACGGGCGCATTCAAAACTCCAGCAAGGGTATTTCCTAAAGTTGCTCCGACGAAAAACAATGGGGTAACTTCACCACCTTTGAATCCTGAGCCCAATGTTACGGCAGTCATCACTAATTTCATCAGCCAAGAATAAGCTTTTGCGCCACCAGCATGAAAAGCCGAAGAAATACAAACGCCCCCAGGCAAATAAGAACTTGTACCAATACCGATGTAATCGTAAGTTCCTGAAATTTTTACTACGGCAATCACGAAGATCGCTCCTACCACAGGCACGAGGTATTGATTTTTCAAAACCTTCGTCAATACTTCTTTTACTTTATGGGTCAGTTCGCCAAATAAGAAACCAGCAAAACCGAAGGCAATCCCTGCCAAAGCAATTTTCCCAATCAGTAAAGCAATATGATCATAGTGTAAATCTTCATTGAACTGAACATTCACCTCTTTGGCAATATTAACCAGTCTTAAATGTTCATGAGATATTCCCCAGGCTATCGTTACAAAGTTACCTACTACTGAGGCGATCAATGCAGGAATTACTGCATGGTATTTGATTTTTCCGATAGCCAATACTTCGAGGGCGAAAATTGCACCTGTTATAGGCGTACCGAAAACAGAGCCGAAACCTGCGGCAACCCCTGAAATCAATATCAGCTTAGTGTCTTTTTCATCGAGTTTATACCATTTGCCAAATTGTTGTGCAATGGCTCCCCCAATTTGAACAGCCGTTCCTTCACGACCTGCAGAACCACCAAAAAGGTGCGTGATTACGGTAGAGAACAATACGAACGGCGCCATACGTGTTGGCACCCCACCACCAGGCTCATGAATTTCGTCGATAATTAAATTATTACCTCCCGCACTGTTCTTGCCATATTTTTTATAAGACCAAACGATCAAAATACCCGCAAGTGGCAATAAATAGATGATCCACGAATGATGCGCATAAGTACTCATTCTGTAACCTGTAGCCTCTTCCAACAACCAAAGGAAGAAGGCGTTCAATGATCCCACGATCACCGCAATAGGCACGATGAGCAAAAACCATTTAACCAATAACTTGATTTGATAACCAATATGCTTTATCAGATCGATGTACATAATTTTATTTTTAGAATTGATAGTGACATGATGAATCGACAAGAGCCGCAGGGCCTTGCTGATAATCTTGTGGGAAGAATATTATTGAGGGGGTGGTTTGCGCTGCAAACGCGGATGGCTGAGATCCAGAAAAAATATATGGTAATAATGTATGCATATGACGTTCCCTACTTTTATTAAGTTAAAGTAGGAGTCATCAGCTTATCTCAGCATTTATGGCTAACTCCATAGCCCAATTTAAGAAAATAGCATTTTTCAGCTACTCCTCTCTTCTATCCAAAAATGTGCCAAATACTCCAATTCATTCCACCCAATTGAAATTACTTAAGCTTAAACATCATCTCCGAAAAGTATAGTATTGCTTCGCTGAAATTTGAGCAGAATTTTGACCCACTGTTTCAGGGCTTTGCATGCAAGCTCCCTACCGATGCCCTTTTTAAATATTGAGTAAAAATTTGCCTACAGTTAATCAGATGGGTGAGAGCAGGTTGAGCAGAAGGCTAAAAGCCACGTCCACTATATCACCCCAATGAGTTGGCAATATAAAAAGGTGTGATTATCAGACCTGCCACCACCGCTCCAATCCTCAACTATCGGATTGTACTTTATCAGTGGATGACCTTTCCCTGAAATCGTCCTCATTGGTTTATAACAGGCAATAACCATTCATCCAGAAAAAACTGACGATTCCCTAAAGAACATCTGCCAATCTATGAATGGCAAAATAAGGCAAAATTGGTGGCTCGTATCACTCCCATTCCCACACTTTCTCTACTCAACCATTGCACCAATTGCATTATGTTAAATTAACTCCGCATAAAATCCACGGCACGGACATAGATTCGCAGGCCGCAAGAGTGCGCTGCATTTTCTATTATCCCCTGATTAGTTTGTTTGAGCTTGCCAAAAGCGACTGATCCACAGCAAAGAAGGCATATAGAATGTTCACTTTGAATAAAGGCTGTCGCTACGATTGCCGAAGATAGCCGTCGTTTAGGAAGGCTTCATTTTCTGATTTTTATAGGCATTCCAAAAGGGCTTGATAAAGTGCTGCGCCTTCACCGCACTCATAACGCGCAGGTTCTCAAGGGAGGAGGTTGAACCATCGAGAAAAGAGAGCATCAGGTGGGTAGGCAATTTGCTGAAAAGATCCGCAAAAATCTGCGCCCCATTATACTCCTTTTGCGCCAAAAGCACACGTAAAATGGTTTCATCAAACATTTGATGTACAGCACTCACAGGCTCGTTGACCTCCAGCGATTTTCCTTTTTTTATAGACTTAATCAGTTGCCCGACCACAAACTGGGTATTTCTGAAAGTGTAACCTGTTGAACCACGGGTGTCACCACCCACAACCCCCAAGTTCACAACCTTTCCTTCGTTTCTTTTAAAGGGAAAAGAGGTCATAGGAATAATACCAAACTCCTCTTCCACCACATCGAAAGTTCTTATTTTCAGGGTCTTGGAAATGTATTCTTTCAGCCCTTCCCTATACACCTCTTCGGCTAATACTTTTGGTGAAAAAAAAGTGTACTCCACAAAAATACGGTTGGGCGCCACAGGAAGTACATAAAAAAAGGTGGTGCCTTCAGTTTGCGGACACCTGAAATCCATCAGGTACATTTCATGTTTCTCGAACTGATGCAGCGTGGGCGTTTCAATCATCAGCCCCTTGAAATGCTGCAACAGGGTCGGGTGCCCGCCAAAAGATGACAAATCAGGACTGATACTGTTAAATACCACGGGTGCTTCATAATCTTGCTCGCCTGCGGTAACACGCCCAATTTTGGAATCAATATGCGACACCGACGCAACGACTGTGGTAATATTGGAAAACTGACTGATCACAGCCTGCGCATAGGCGTAGAAATCAGCACTTCGTATCATTTGATAAACATACCTGCGCGGACGCAAAGGAATGTGCGTGCCCTCCTGTGTAAAGAAGTGCATTTTCGACCACGCCTTCGACACTAAAAAGTCAAAAGGCAGAGCTTCATCAGACCAAAAACACCACGTGCGATCGTTACCCCGATCGGCCAGTGGCTTGGGATCAATGAGCAGCACGGCTTTATGATCAAAGATTCCTTCCTCCAAACCACGCACCAGTAAGCTCAGATTAGCCATCCCTAATCCGCAGAAAATGTAATCAAAATTGTTTGCCGTATTCATACCAAAAGATAGAGATAGAAAATGAAAACACAAAAAAGGCTGCCCAATAAGCAGCCTTTAAATCTCGGGAACACCCGATATGGTCTATTTTATGGAAGAGTGAAGTTAGCGTTTATGCCTTCAAAAATCTTTATCCTGCACAAGCAGAACATTCCGCATTCATGGTATTGGCCAAGCCCTGTGCCACCGACTGCGAACGCTGATAATACAGTGTTTTTACCTGTTGGCGCCAAGCTTGAATAATCAAACCGTTGACTTCTTTTGGACTCGCCGACGGCGGAATATTCAGGTTTACCGACTGCGACTGATCAATAAATTGCTGACGGTCTGCCGCTTGCTGAACAATGCCATACTGATTGATCTCCTTGAACGTTTTGAAAACCTCTTTCTCATCTTCGGTCAGGAAGTCCAAATGCTGCACAGAACCTTGCATCAGCATAATTGATTTCCACACCTCTGCCGTGTTCTCCCCTTTACGGTCGAGCAAAGCCACCAAATATTTGTTCTTTCGGGTGAAGTTACCATGCGACAAACCTACCGTAAAATAATTACTGTTTACAGGCTCAATACCAGGTGATACCTGCCCCAAAATACTCGCCGAAGAGGTGGTCGGTGCAATGGTATTCAGCGTGGTGTTTCTTCTGCCATAACCTTTCAGTAATTCAGGCTCGCCCATTACCTCTGCCAATATAGTTGAGCCGCGCATAGATTCCGCCTGAATTTCCTTCCAGATATTCTTATTCAAAATGGTGGAAGTCAGGCAGTCGAAAGGTAAATCACGTGACTGCAAATAAGAATGCCAGCCCATTACGCCAAGTCCGAGCGCACGGTGACGCATGGCAAATTTTCGTGCTTTGGTCAAAAACGACTGCTCCTCCGACTTGTCGATAAACTCCTGCATTACGGCATCGAGGAAATAAATCATCATTGGAATATAGCCTTTCCCTTCAATTTCGTCCCATCGTTCCAAATTAATCGACGCCAGACAACATACAAAGGACTCATCCAGACCATTCGGCAAAGCAATTTCAGTACACAGGTTTGAATTGTGAATACGCATCCCTTTGTCTTTGTAAACATCTACCGTATTGTTGTTTACCGTGTCCGAAAACATAATGTAGGGCAAGCCTTTCTCCTGACGTGATTTGATGATTTTTGCCATCACCCGACGCTTATCCATATCTCCACCGATCATTTCCTCCATCCACTGATCAGAGATCGTTACCCCATAAAACAGGTTCTGAATATCATTCCCAATAGATTTAATCTCCAAAAACTCCTCAATGTCGGCATGTTCAACATTCATATAGGCCGCAAAAGCACCTCGACGGACATTCCCCTGCGAAACCACATTTACCATGGTATCAAACATTTTCATGAAAGACACCGGCCCGTTGGAGGTTCCATTACCCGTGATTTTTGCACCCCGAGGACGCAAATCCCCAAAATAGCCGGAGGTTCCACCACCAAGCTTCGACATCATCGCCGCTTCCGAATGACAATCCACTATGGAGGAAACACTGTCGCCCACATAACTACCGAAACAGGAAATCGGCAAGCCGCGAACGGTTCCCATATTTGCCCATATCGGCGAAGCCAAAGAAAGGTAACCGTAAGAAATCAGGTCGTAAAATTGCTCTTCCACGCCTTCCAGCGCTGTTCCTTTGTAATATTTCCCTGCGGCATTGGCCACACGGCGAACGGCATCATCCACATTTTCGCCTTCAAGCAAGTATCCTCGCTCCAGCATTACCTGCGATTCTTCAGTCAGCCAATCGTATCGTTCTCTTTGGGTGTTAATAGGTGTAATCATTGGTAAAATCGGTAATTGTCGTTAATGTCTTTAAATAGGTCGGTTAAAATAAATCGTCGGCAGTAATGGACTGATTATGCTTCGAATAATCAACAGGTCGCTTGGCAAAGAAATCGTCCTGCGTATTGGCAAATACTTCCTCTTCAAACCACAGCATCCGCTTGACGGCTTCAGGGTCAGGTTTGGAAAAATCATGGATGCCAATATCTTCCAGGCTTTTCGCCGTACGGGCAATCATGAACTGTTTCAAATCATATTTGGAGATATGCTCCAGTTCTCCATGTTCAAAGATCATGTCCAGAATCTGATCCTCAACCTTCAGGGAATCCGCAGCAATTTGTTTTAAGTCCGAAAGAAACTCCTCATCAATCAGTTCAGGGTATTCTTTGGCCACCTGATTAAAGAGCCAAATGCCTGCATTGGCATGAATTTGCTCATCCTTGGACGTCCAAGCGATAATATTTGAAGTGTTTTTCAGCTGCCCCTTGAATTTCGTGAAGGACAAAATGATGGCAAACTGACTGAACAGACTGACGTTCTCTACCAACAGGGCGAAAACAGCAAGGGATTTCAAAAAGTCCTTTCGGCTGTGGTCACTCTTCAGCTGTATATTTTGGGTCAGCACCTCAAGGCGGCCCTGAATTTCTTTACGCGCCACAAATGCTTCAAACTCATCGTCGGCAATACCCAAAACCTCTAACAGGCGGGAATATGCCTCAGAATGTCGCCACTCACATTCCGCGAAAGTAGCACCGAGCCCGTTAAATTCCGGCTTGGGCAGGTGGCGAAATAAGTTCCCCCAATATTGCTTCACCGACACTTCTACCTGAGCGATGGATTTCAACGCATTCTTCACTGCAAATTGCTCCTTTTCAGAGAAGTTCACTTTAAAGTCTTGAATATCAGCCGAAAAATCTACTTCTGAATGCACCCAGAAGGTCTGATTGATGGCATCAATAAAAGGTAAAACTTCAGGATACTCAAGTGGTTTGTAAGCAATGCGTCGATCAAAGATCCCCATGGTTTATTTGGTGTTTTTATGTTGTTCAAAATTGTTAAACAAACATAATAAGAATGATTATTGAAGGAAAATCTCAAAAATCACCCCTTAAAAAAAGTAAAATTCAAAATTTCGGCCGTCCACAACCGATGCAATTCTCACCTTAAATATTCCTTAAAAACTAATATTTATCACCTTAAAATAGTCCATTTATTAGCTTGGCCCTTTTCTGCGATCCTCAATTTCAAAGCCCTATCTGATTGAAAACCATATTTTTTTTACCTGCAATCCACCACTTTGAACTCAATAACAGCTACTCTCATTATTAATACTTAATCATTAAAATATCATATTTAATAAAATTATCTACCACCCCTAAGCGCGAATAATTCACCCCCAAAAACTTTTTATTTCTACTTATCGTTTTTATTTTTGTCGCACACGACATAAATAATCCTATACCAATATTTTCATCATCATGAATCCACAATTTTATAATTTCGAGGCCAATACCCTGACAGGGAAAAAAATATCCATGGAAGATTTTAAAGGCAAAACCGTCCTGGTGGTTAATACTGCGAGTAAATGTGGACTTACGCCTCAGTACGAGGGACTCGAAGCCTTGTACAAAAAATATAAAGACCAGGATTTCGTTATTTTAGGCTTCCCCTGTAACCAATTCGGCAATCAGGAGCCAGGAACGGCCTCAGACATTCAGGAAGGATGCCTGATCAATTATGGGGTTTCCTTTCCAATGTTTGAGAAAATAGAGGTGAATGGTGATAATGCTCATCCGCTGTACAAATATTTAAAGGATAAAAAATCTGGCTGGTTTGGGTCAAGAATCAAATGGAACTTCACGAAGTTTCTCATCAGCGATCAAGGACATGTGCTGAAGCGCTACTCGCCAACAACCAAACCACAGAAAATTGAAAAAGACCTGAAAAATTGCTTGTCTTAAAAGCCGAATTCTTTTCACCTTTGCCCCGTAAAAAATCATTGAGGCTATGAACGATAAATATGACCCGTTAAAACTCGACAATCAACTTTGCTTCCCCTTGTATGCCACCTCAAGGCTGATTGTCAGGGCTTACCAGCCATTTTTGAATAAGCTGAACCTGACATATCCTCAATATCTGGTCTTGATGGTTTTATGGGAAGAGGATGCGCAACCTGTCAATGATATTGCCAAAAAGCTGATTCTGAACACCAACACCATCACCCCTTTATTGAAACGCATGGAAACACTGGGCCTTATCAGCAGGACAAAATCAAGTGAAGACGAGCGTAAAGTGATTGTGTTACTCTCCGAAAAAGGCAAAGCAATGAAAGAGGATGCCCTGAAAATCCCTGAGGAACTGAAGGCTTCCCTAAAGGTGGAGGAGATTCCACAGGCGGAAATGATCGCCCTAAAACAGACCCTTCAGGCATTCATTGAACAGCTGCAATAAAATATCCCGAAGGAAGGAATTTCCGTTCGTTTGACTGTTTAACTATAATTTTAGATATATTTTTCATAGATTAAGGAAGAAACTACACCACAGCAAATCCTCCAACCTATGAAAAATATTTTTTTTCTATTCTTATTTGGCCTCATTGCCCATGCCGCGCACGCCAATGGCGAGCACGAAAAAAAGGAGTCCATGCCACAGCACTGGTCAAGGGGCATTTACCATCAGACGCAGGGAAAGGCGCCGTATGTCAGGAGTCAGTCCATTGGCGAATTAAGCTTCGTTACCGTCGCCACACCATTCGACAGCCGCAGAAGTCCTTCTTTTAAGATGAAATACTTTTTTGTGGATGAAAACCAAAAACGCACAGAAATTCACTTTGGCCTTTTCGGTTTGTCGAAACAATCGAAACAGACCATCGCTCAAAGCCTCAAGCAGCTCGACACGAATGCTCGGATTAATAAACGCCAATTAATCTCCATGCTGCAAGCGCATAACGAGCAATAAACGAATCCTGAAATCCGCTGAAAAGTGTCATTAAACCTGTCGGTCTGCCTGATATATTCACGATTTTCAGCGGATTTATTGGACACAAAAAAACCATGCCTTATGAAAAAAGCATGGTTAATTTAGCGTTTATACTTGTAGCGTTATGTAATTCTATTTTTGAGCGATAATTTTCACCACAGGAACACCCATCATGTCTTGTTCCAAGGTTAGTTTACCATCTTTAATGCTCCCGTGGGTTCCGCCGATTTTCAAACCCGCCAATGGGTTACCCGCATTAGGATCAACATTATAGGCTGATTGCAACCACGATTGCTTTTTCTCAGGCATTTTATTATCCGAAGAGAAAGTATACACTCCAGCGTTAAAGGTCACTTTCAAATGATTGAAAGTCATCACATCCGCCGCTTTCATATGTGGGTCAACCACAATATTAATATGATTGTCATCCTCACGGCTCACAATCAATGTAGCACCTTTAGGTACAACGCCCTTTTTCAGGCTCTGATGCTGTGCCTGAGCGCCTTCAGCAAATATTCCATCCAAACCTTTAGCCATTGACTCATAAGTTTGAGGCTTATAGGTACCGCTAATATCACTTGTTAAGTTGGCAACCGGATCGTTATCTTTTGAACAAGCTGTAAAAACTGTCGACAAAAACAGGAAAGCAACAATTAATTTTAGGGTAGTTTTCATAAGTAGTAGTTTTGTTTTCATAGCTAATCCAAATAAAGTGCCAAAAACAACCTACCAATAATTATTGAAATCTGAAGACGGAAATTATAAATATCACTTCATCAGATATTACATTATTGATCCCTGAAAGCATTCTTTTGCCCTTAAATATCCTTGTTTGTCTATCATAAAATGGGCAAATAATCTTTAATTTGTAGGGCATAAAGAACTCCATTATGAAAATTTTACATACTTCGGATTGGCATTTAGGTAAAAAACTCCATCAGTTTGACCTCCTTGAAGACCAACGCTATTTTTTGCAATGGCTCACCGATTACATAAATGAACAACAAATTAATCTCCTGCTGATTGCTGGAGATATTTTCGATACCGCCCACCCACCAATGGGTGCTCAGGAACTTTATAATAATTTTCTTGCCCAGCTGTTCAAGGCCAATTATCCTGAAAAGATCATCATCACCGATGGTAATCACGATGGCAGAGCCAATATGCGCGTGCCGAAAAGCATTCTTAAAGCCCTCAATATTGATGTGGCCTGCCAACTCGAAGAGGAGCTTGACGACCATATTATTACATTTCAGTCTGGCGACGAAACAGTTTTAGTGGGTGCCATTCCTTTTTTAAGGGATCAGGACCTACGAAAAAGTGTCAGCGATCCTACCATTGAACCTGAGGTCGCCATTAGGTCGGGAATTGAAACCATTTATGCAAACCTTGCTGAGAAAATGACTGCCCAACTGGCGGAGGCGCCAAAAATCGCCATGGGACACCTGTACACTCAGGGGGTGAAACTTGAAATTCCAGAAACGGAAGAAGGCGACCAAAAAGTTCCGGACAGCGAGCGCCCGATCCAAATGGGGCATCAGGCATCGGTGAACAGCAGTATTTTCCCTGCCACTTTCGATTATGTCGCACTGGGCCATATTCATCTGCCACAGCAAATCAGTGGCCCAACGGAAATTCATTACTCGGGTGCGCCCTACCCTTTGAGTTTTGCAGAACGCAATTATAAATCGCAATGCAACCTCATCACAATCAAGGGGCAGAAAATTCAGGCAATTGACAAAATCCGAATTCCCGTCTATCGAAAATTCATCACCCTCAAAGGCACCTTGGCAGAGATCAAACTTAAGGCGGATCAGCTCGAAACATTCACTGCCCCCTCTTTAATAGAGGTAAAATTGGTGGAAAAGGAGTACGACCCACTGTTACGTTCCCGATTCGATGAATGGCGCGAGGAATTTCATCAGTCACAAAAACACGCCATCATTGTTAAAAGCAGTATTGTTTTTACCCACGACAGCCGAGATGCGCAACAGCTCTTCCAAAAGCACCAAATCAATCAGCAGGAATTTACGGCGGAGAAAGTTTTTCAGGCACGCCTTGAACTGGCCGTTGATTTAGACGAACTCACTAAAAAAGATGTGCTCGAAGCCTTTTTCACTCTTGCTGAAAACACCACCAAAAACGACTAAGCCATGAAAATCAATAAAATTGTTATTCATAACCTCAACTCCCTGAAGGGAAAGCATACCATCGATTTTGAAGGTGAAGAGCTGAAGCAAGTCGATTTGTTGGCCATTGTGGGGGATACAGGGGCGGGAAAAACCACCATCCTCGACGCCGTCTTGTTGGCGTTGTTCAATAAAACCCCACGCTACAATAAAAGTCTCAGCGCCAAAGAACTTGAGCAAAGTGGCGGAATTGTTACCCGAGGTGAATCGGAAGCTGGGGTAAGTATTGATTTTGAAATCAAGAAGAACGGCAGCATCGCCTATTATCGGGCAAAATGGTCGGCAAGAAAAGGAAAAAAAGGAGAAGCCAAGCATAAGATTCAGGCCTACCATATGGAGTTTTCTGCACTCGGCAATTTACATAGTGAAGAGGGGGAAATCCTCGCCAAAGGGGCAGAAAGCAAAGTCCGACCATTGATCGAAGAAATTGTGGGGCTGAATTATGATCAGTTTATTAAAGGAGTGATGCTCTCGCAGGGCGCTTTTGCCAAATTCCTGCGTGCCAATAAAAAGGACAGAAATGCGTTGCTGGAAAAAATCACCCGATCATTCGATTTTAGGGAAATTTCCAAGGCTTCGTATTTAAAAAATAAAACGCTGCAAGATTCCATCCTTCAACTGAAACAAGAAAAGGAGGCTCAAAAATGTCTGAGTGCGGAAGAAATCATTTTGATAAATGAAGAAATTGAGCGTCTTCAACCTCAATCAGTGGCTTTGGAAGATGAAATTAAGGTGCTGAAAGAGCAGCTGAACAATTTCAAGGCACTGGAGCAGAAACAGGCTGAAAAGCTACAAACCGACACCGCAATTCAGGAACTGACACAGGAATGTACTGCATTTGCGGAGGAGGAACAGAAACTTCAAAATTACGAGGCTTGTCTGCCCTACTTGGCAGATTTTGAAGCCCTGAAAAACAAAGAAGATCAACTGCAGGAAGAATTAAAAAGCCTCCACGATTTATCGGGTGCTGTGGAAGGCTTATTGATGCTGAAGGAGCAATTGAAAAAGGAAGTTGAAAAAAGAAAGCAAGCGCATACTGAATTCAATAAGGCTTTCGAGGAGAAATTGGTACTTATCCAACAAACCGAAGCACTTGATCAGCAGATAAAAGCACACCAAAGCACCCTTGCCCACCTTGAGCCAAATCATCAATCGGCAGTTAAAAAACAGCAGGCAATCCAACAAAAAATTGTATCCCTGCAGGAGAAATCCGAAAAGTTGCAGGAACAACGCGAACAAAAGCAAGCTTGGCTTGAGCAGTTTCAACAGCTCGAACATTTGCGTAACGACCTGCCATTTCTCGAAAATATCAAGGCGCAGATGGCTGATCAGCAACAGGCGATTGAAAGCAAGCTGAACACGATCAACAGCGACAAACTGGTGGGCAAAATTAAGGATGCCCTTGCGCAACAACAACTTGCGGACATGATTCCTGAGTGGATTTCAACAACTGAAAAAAGTTGTACTGAACTTCAGGAGCAATTGGCCTATAAATGGGATGAGGACACCTTTAAGGCACAAATCTCATTGCTGGAACAAGCTGAAAGATTATTTAAAGACCAGCAACAGGTTGAACGAGAACAACAGCTTTGTCAGCAAAATATTAAATTGGTACTGGCGGAGAAAGTGAAAACCGAGGCCGAGCATCAGCAATTGACGGTGCAATTGAAGGTACATGAAAACGAATTTGACATTGCAAAAAAGGAGTATGAAAATACCAAATTGATGCATGATCAGGGCGTGGCGTACCTACGGTCAAAACTTCTACCACAGGAGCAGTGCCCTGTTTGCGGCGCAACGGATCACCCACTTGCAGACCAACCTACCGATCAGTTATTGATCAGCAGGGCGGAAAAAAATGTTCTACTAACTGAAAAGCAAAAAGTATCGACTGAAAAGCACTTAATGGATTCGGAAGGCCGCCTCAAGCAGGCGATTTTCAAAATTGAAGAATATGAAAAATCCCTGAAGAGCATCGGTGAGAAATCGCAGCAGATCGCTGAAGAAATCACAAAAATTAAGGCTTCCAATTTAACGGGCACACCGCTACAGTCAGAAAATATTCCATCGACCATAGCGACAATCCATACTGCAAAGCAACAGGCTGATATGCTGAAACGGTACGAGCTCATGATCAGTGAATTGTCAGAAATAAAAATCTACACGAACAGAATCACGGAAGCTGAAGGGAAAATAGCACAGCGTATTGCCCCTTATCAACAACTCATTCCCGATGCCGACCTCTCCGCTTTAACACAGCATGCGCAGCTTTTTGAAACCAATAAAGAGGCGCTAAACAACCTTTCTGAAGCTTACTCCATTCATCGTAATGACCTTCAGAATGCCAAAGAGCAACTTGAATTGAACACTACCGAGCTGACAAAATCTCAGGTGGAAATTGAGCAGTTAAATACTGTCCTTAAAAACCTGCAACAACAGCGACAAACCATTTTTGGCGATCAGGAAACGGAAAATGAAAAGCAGCAGTGGGCAGCAAAACAGCAAGCCAGCGCTACCGCCTTACAAAATGAGGAACAAAAACTCGCCCTCAACAAGCAGGAAATTGAGCAGAAGCAACAGCTGACCATCGTGAGCAGGGAAAAGCAACAACGCCTCAAATCGAGTATCAATACGCTGAAGGAAGCATTTGAACAGGCATTGGCAAAGCTGAAAATGTCGGAACGGTCGGCCTTTGAAACCGTCCTGAAGTATAAGGCACAAGCCGAGGGATGGAAGGCTAAAAGAGAAGCCCTGTATCAGGAAAACACCAGGCTAAAGGAACGTTTACAGGGTACTGAAAAAAGTATTCGTGAGTTGCAAACCAAGATTGGTGACCAAAGTATTGCGCCTGAAAAGATGGACGAGCTCCTGCAAACAAAGGCCGAAGAACACCACCGTTTTACCCAGGAAATGGCAAACCTGAAAGCCAGGCTCAATCACAACGACTCGATATTATCCTATTCAAAGTCACTCGATCAGAAAATCAAAAAACAATCAGAAAATGCCAAGGTTTGGTATATTCTCAACGAACTGATTGGCAGTGCTGAAGGGGATAAATTTAATAATTACGCCCAGTCGCTGATGTTGGGAATACTGCTTGAATACGCCAACAAATACCTGAATATGCTGAATAAACGATATCAGTTTGTTGGTATTCCTGAGCATAGCAACGAAGATGATCTGTATATCAGAGATATTGAAATGGGCAATGAGATCAGGGCGATAAAAACCCTCTCTGGCGGCGAAACTTTTCTTTTGGCGCTTTCTATGGCTTTGGGCTTGTCTGATATGGCGAGTCAAAAAGTGAAAATTGAAAGCCTGTTTATAGATGAGGGTTTCGGTACGCTCGATAAAGCCACCCTTGAGGAGGTCCTCGCCACACTTGAAAACCTTCAGGACAAAACTGGAAAGAAGATCATCATCATTTCCCACGTACCTGAGCTACAGGAACGAATAAGCACCCAAATCCGTTTGGAAAAAACAGGTGCAGGATATTCTAAACTGACCATCCAACACTAAAAATTTACGCTGGCATTCGTGCCAGCGTTCCATTTTCACCTCAAGCTGATCAACCTGAAATATGGCCTATTTACAAGATCCCAGAGTGTTTTTTGCCACCGAACGAACTTTGCTGGCATGGGTACGCACCGAAGTCGCCTTGCTCGGATTTACCTTTCTGATCAAAAAATTCACCATGGAAGCCATCACTGGCGTCATTTCCATGGCTTCCTTACACTGGATCGTCGGCTTCCTGTGCTTCGGCACTTGCCTTTTCTCCCTGCTGTCGGTCCTCCACATTTATTACTCCCTCAACAAATTAGGGCCTACCGAGCTGCCGACCAAATTTTCAAAAACCTTCATGATGTTTGTATGCATCACCAGTCTCATTATGAACATTGTGATCAGCCTGATCATCATCACGATGAAACCGCTTTAACCTGTCATTTTATTGGTTCATAGGTTGATGAACATAAACGGACTTTCTGGCAATCCCTGAGTGCATAATGACTGTCAACCACCAAACCGAACAGGCAAACTTGATCAGCTCTTGGAAGCAGCTAAGCCATATATCAGTGGTGACAAAGGCCTGAAGTACGCTCCATTGACGCCTATTTGCCAATCGACTAAATTAACCGAACAAACCGAAGGCCAATAATAATGCGTCGGTTTGCGAAAAAAGCATTAACTTGCAGTCATGAATGAACGCAGAACTATCCGAGAAAATGAAATGACCCTTGTTCGTCATTTACTGAAATTGGCAGGTTTAGATCCTGACAGTATCAACATCCCAACCGAGGTAGAAGAATATGAAGGCGGAAAAATGGGCAGTATAAATTTTACTGACTTTAATAAAGCACCTTACTTGAATGACCTTGTTCAGGTGATTTATATTGACAGTGACCAAACGCCCGTGGTGATTACGCTGACGCAAAACAGTGAACACGAAATTTTGGATATGGATTTCTGGAAGAAAGATTTTTCTAAATTGATCACTTATCCAACCCCTGAAAAAGTTGCCGTTAAAGACCCTAACGCCTTAATTTAGGGCAAAAAAAATGGGGAGAACCCCTTCTCCCCTCAAAATCTAAAAAGAATTATACCTGATGGCTTAACCCTTTCTTAACCGTCTACAATTTAAGGGTTTATAATCATTCAAAATAATTTATATATTAATCTAACATCATCTCTTTATCAAATTTGTTTTATAACATTAATTGAAATATCAATTATTTAAATTTGATAATTACCGAGGAAAATATTACACAAAATACTTTTCCTTTTTGAGGATTATCTTAAATAATCCACATGAATTTCAGAAAGCTATTTGTCTAAAATATACATATAGCTAAAATTTTAATTTCTTTATTGATAAAATGCTATGGCAGATCACGCATTCGATTTCTCTCCCTACCTGAAAAATTTAGGTATCAAAAGCCCAAATAAAATGCAGGAGGCTTGCTTGGCAAATTACCCTGTAAAGAAAAATTTACAGCTTTGGTCACCAACAGGTAGTGGAAAAACATTAGGCTTTCTTCTTCCGATCCTCGCAGAACTTGATCCTGAGGTAGAAGGTGTACAGGCCCTGATCATCTCACCTTCCAGAGAATTGGCCTTACAGATTGAGTCCGTTTTCAAGAAAATGAGGACCAACTATAAAATCAACAGTGTCTATGGTGGGCATCCGATGAGGACTGAAATTAACAACTTTAGGCACATGCCAAGTATCATTGTCGGAACACCGGGCCGATTACTTGACCATTTCGATAAAGAAAACATTGATGGCAGCACGATCAAGCACCTGATCCTTGATGAGTTCGACAAAAGTTTGGAAATGGGCTTTTTGCGCGACATGGCAGACATCTTTTTCCACCTGCCCAATGTTACACATAAATTTCTGATCTCTGCTACGGCTGACATCGAAGTGCCTGAATTCATCAATATGCCTGATGCCCATTTGCTTGACTTTTCAGAAGAGCATACCAAAAGTGAGCTGCAACTAAAGAGTCTCACAACGGCAGATGAGGATAAATATATCGGTCTGCGCGCCTTATTGGGTGAAATTGGCGGAGAATCGACCATCATCTTTTGTAACCACAAGGATGCGGTACGCAGAATTCATGAACAACTGACTCTCGACAAAATTGATTGTATCCCCTATCACGGAGATTTAGATCAACAAGAAAGAGAGCGCGCCATCATCAAATTCAGAAATGGCAGTGCACATTTTTTGATTACCACTGATTTGGCGGGCCGTGGTCTGGATATCGATCAGGTGGCCCATGTGATTCATTACCAGTTACCACGACAGGTGGCTACGTTCACGCATAGAAATGGCCGAACCGCACGGATGGATAAAAATGGTACTGCTTATGTAATGCTTTCCGATAAAAAAGGGGACATTGATTATCTGCCCAACAATATGGAAGCGATCTCCTTTGATCTTGAAGCCGAAGAACAACGAAGCATTCCAGCGCCCCTATGGACGACCTTATTTATCAGCAGAGGAAAAAAAGACAAAGTCAACAAAATAGACATCGTTGGATTGCTCTGCCAGAAAGGAGGGCTTGAAAAACAGCAAATCGGTAAGATTGATGTCCTTGACTTCTGCGCTTTTGTGGCTGTTTCCGCTGATGTTGCACAAAGAGTCAGTAAGCAACTCCGTGAGGAGAAAATCAAAAAAAGGTCGGTAAGAATTGGTATTGCCAGATAATAAATCTTTTAAAGGGCTGTTCTATGAAAAAACAGCCCTTTTTTCTTTAATATTCCAAACAAGATCATGTAAGATAAGATGTAAGAAATTCATCAGGTGTGCAAAATACAAAATTTAACTATTTGTATTATTTTTTTCACTTTAACGACCCTTTACTTTTTATTTTGATTATTCTTGCTGAGGTCATCCAAAATCCCCTCCATTCGTAATTTTTCCATAGATTCATCCAGAATTCGTCCACTTCAAAAAGGATGAAAAATGCCCCCTACTCCTTATTTTTCTTACACCAAAATCATTTTTCCATCCTAACATGCCACTGATAATCGACAATCATTTGGGCTCAGGGACGTTATTCTCCATAGAAACTATTTATAGCATATGGAAACCAATAAACCTGTTTTACTTGTAGTTGATGACGACAACATGATTATCAAAATCATCAATCATTCACTTTCGAAACACTATGAAATCGTCTCATTTACAGATATGCGGAAAGCCATGCAGGCACTTGCGAACGGACTAACGCCTGACCTGTTTATAATTGACCTACAAATAAAAAATGATACTGGGATTGAGCTGATAAAATTCATCAAGTCTTTTGACGCCTATTTCCCAGAACAAATTCTCTGCCTATCGGCAGACAATGATCAGAGTAGCATCAGTGCGGTCTTTAATGCTGGCGCATTTGATTATCTGAAAAAACCATTCAATCCAAGAGAATTGAAATTGAGACTTGACCGGATGCGTCACCGTCATCAACTTATTACGATGTGTGCCTTGCCTGTTGAAGCAACACCATACACGACGGTTTCAAACATCAGTCAAACCGCTTAAATATTTCTCCCATATATTAATCTACTTTAGGAATGCTTCGGCATTCCTTTTTTATTTTACACAAAAAAAAGGGGCACAATGTACTCCTTAAAGATTTATAAGATCATGGCCCTAAAAGAATGGGTTTATGCCTTCAGTCAATTATGCCTTTTCAAAAATTATCGCTAAACAGATTCGAAAACTGCTTACTACTTTAATTGCATAGCTGAAATAGAATCCATCAGGGACCAAGCCATTTCAGCCATTTTCGTGTTTTTACCCTGATACAGTCTTAACATTTTCATCTGCTTGATTAAAAGCATCTCTAAATCCGTATCACCAAGATCCTCACTTTTTAACCAGCGCATATCCCAGACGGGGAATCGACGCTTTAACAATCGTTCCTGAAAAACCGTCGACAGAATTTCATGCCGTTCATCTGCTTTAATGCTTTCAAATAACGACATCACATCGTCTTCCTCTCCTTCGATATATTGCAAAAACAAGCCATCATTATAATATAAATAACCACTAATCTGCCGTTTTTGGTTCGCAATAGAGGACAGGTTGCAAAGCTCAATTAAGCCAGTTCCATCAAAGGGACTGATGCTTCTACTTGTGTAAATTAGACTAACCATGATTTTTAAATTTTATATTATTTAGTGAAACGAAGGTGAATGATGAACCACCTTTGAATGTAAGGTTTAAGTATTTTTTTGCTGACAAATCGTATTTTTTATCACATATCATCGGCATTCAATGGCTATTCTACGGCAATAAATCACCATTTATATTCATCAAAAGTACGCTCCTTATATTTTGTCATGCCACTGCCCTACAAAGGCGCACAAACCGTTTATCAAAAGAAACAACTGCATCATGACGAATAAATCGCTTACTTTCAGCCCTGTGTATCAGGATATTCTGAACGCCATTGACGCTGTGGATCCTGTGGCGTACGGATCGGACCGAAATTTTTTGGATGGCTCCGTGAGTCGACTTTCCCCCTATATTTCTCGGGGTGTGATTTCCACTAAAATGGTCATGGAGCGCATACAGGAACGTGATCTTCCCAGGGAAAAAATAGAAAAATTCATCCAGGAGCTCGCCTGGCGCGATTACTGGCAGCAATTATGGATCGCCCATGGAGAGGCCATTAATGAAGACCTCAAAAAGCCGCAGCAACCCGTAAATCATTATGGCATTCCTGAGGCTATCGCAGCTCACCGAACTTCCATAAAAGCAATTGACGATTGCATTGAGGCGTTTTATGAAACAGGCTACCTGCATAATCATGTCAGAATGTATATTGCAGGCATCAGTTGCAACCTCGGCTTTGCCCATTGGCATCATCCTGCACAATGGATGTACTATCATTTGCTGGATGGCGACTGGGCGAGCAATGCCCTAAGCTGGCAATGGGTGGCGGGAAGCAACAGCCATAAAAAATATGTCGCAAATCAATCCAATATCAATAAGTACTGTTATAGCGACCAAAAAGGCACCTTCCTGGATGTCCCTTATTCCGCCTTTGATCAATGGGAAATTCCTCAAGAATTGGAAAAGTCCGTGAAATTGAATCTTCGCAGCCCACTCCCCACCACTGAAGCAATCAATATCGACCCCAACCAAAACACCCTGATTTATAACTATTATAATATGGACCCCAAGTGGCACGAGGGAGCACCTGCCAACCGTATTTTATTACTTGAGCCTGCCATTT
The DNA here is from genome assembly GCA_947498325.1 of uncultured Persicobacter sp. Lineage (GTDB taxonomy): Bacteria > Bacteroidota > Bacteroidia > Cytophagales > Cyclobacteriaceae > Persicobacter > Persicobacter psychrovividus. The sequence goes on along the minus strand of CANMKE010000017.1, from coordinate 69,567 downwards.
TTGAAAAATACCCCATTGGTCAAAATGCCATTAATTTCCTGCTTTCCCTGCGGACAAATATTCCTGAATTGCAGGTTTTCGTTGGGTCTTTTGCTGATTTGAAAGCACAGGCAGGCACAAGCGCTATAATATACAAGGAACATCCGCTGAATACTCATTATACAGGAACCGAGGAAGCACGAGACTGGATGTTTCCCGTGGAGGGTGCATACCATTCATTTTTTGCGTTTTGGAAGAAGTGCAAAAAAACTGCGGTGTACCATGAAGCCTAAAATTAACCTTGTCTGGATAAAACGTGATTTACGCACGCAAAATCATGAGCCGCTGCATTTGGCTGAAATGCAGGATATCCCCTACCTGATCATTTACAACTTTTCGCCCTCAATGGTGCAAATGCCCGACTTTGATGATCGACATGGCCGTTTTATTTTGGAGTCGATTGAAGAGATGAATACGGTTTTCGCCCCTTTCAAGCGGAATATTATCGTGGCCTATGCTGAAATGCTGGACTTGCTGAAGGCACTTGCTCCCCACTACCAACTGAAAACCGTTTTCAGCTATCAGGAAACTGGTCGTAAGTTAAGTTGGGATCTGGATAAAGCGGTCAATTCCTATTGCCAGGAGCACAAAATCCACTGGCAGGAATCTCAACGCGACGGCATTGTTCGTGGACTCCGAAACCGTACAAACTGGGATCGGCTATGGACAAAAACCATGGAAGCGCCTCTCCTAAAGAATCATTTCAAGCTGAATGAATTCAAAATGGCACCTAACATTTTCGGCAGCTTCCAGCTCCCTGCCCCAATGCGTAAAAAATGGACTTCTTCCTCCCACAGCATGCAGCAAGGCGGAGAAGCCAATGGATGGAAATATTTGACCTCCTTTGTGGAAGATCGCGCCAAAAATTACCGAAAACACATCTCCAAGCCTGCGGAGAGTAGGCGATCATGCGCGCGCGTGTCGCCCTATTTGGCATGGGGGAATTTATCCGTGGCACAGGTGTACCAGTTTGTGAAATATCATGGTAATAATCTGTGGTACAAAGCCAACTTTTCGGCTTTCCTGACCTGGCTTCGCTGGCACTGTCATTTTATTCAGAAGTTTGAAATGGAAATAAATTATGAACACCGCTGCATTAATAAAGGCTTTGAGCTCTTGCAATGGGAGCGCAAGAACGACCTCATAAAAACATGGGAAGATGGACTGACGGGCATTCCGATGGTGGACGCCTGCATTCGCTGTGTTAAAGCTACTGGCTGGATCAATTTCAGAATGCGTGCCATGCTCGTTTCATTCTTTTGCCATCGGTTAGGTCAGGGCTGGCGCTGGGGGGTGGATTTTCTTGCCCGACAGTTCCTTGATTATGAGGTCGGCATTCATTTTACCCAATTTCAGATGCAGGCAGGCACCACAGGAATTAACACCATTCGTATTTACAATCCTGTAAAACAAGGGCAGGATCACGACCCCGAGGGAGCATTCATCAAAAAATGGGTACCAGAATTGAGAGCCCTCAGTGCGGCACAAATTCATGCTCCCTGGGAAGCCACACCGATCGGTCTGTCGTCAGTAGGTTTTAAATTAGGGACTGATTACCCACTGCCGGTTATTGACCTGGTAGAAAGTGCCAAACGAAATCGTCAGAAATTATGGCAACACCGAAAGCACCCTTTGGTAAAAGAAGAAGCACAGCGGCTACTGCAAAAACATGTACGTCCTAAAAAATAATCCTGAGGCAATACGTTCTTGCCCCACAAGGAACAGATGATACCGTATTGACCACAAATTATCGTTCAATATTTAGTTTAGAGCACTGCATTATACTGTAATACTCCTTGGTTATGCCTTTACATTCATTTCAAATATACACCTGAGTAACCCCAAAACTCTTCGCTTAATGACATCGGGTCAGCACCTATACGGCAACGTCATGATATTGAAATTTCATAAAATTTCAGGGGGAAGTCGGCTATAAATTTAAAATTAGTCAAGTAATTTAGGCATTTCAGGGGATGTAATCGCAAATGTAACCCATCGAATGAGCCAACTGTAATCTTTGGCCGATACTTTTGAGCAAAGATCCAGCCCTGCACATCGGCAGGTAACTGATCATTAATTGTCATCATTTTTATCGCCATAATATTCATGTGTAGACCTATTTTTCTAATTATCGCATGCTGTTGTGCGTTCTTCTCTTGTCAGAAGCACCAACAAACAGCGTCCAACAATCCGCAAGCTTCAACGAAGGCAACGATTGATTTGGCCAACCCTTTGGTGGGTACCGATTCCGACTTTGAGCTCTCCAACGGAAATACCTATCCCGCAATTGCAACACCTTGGGGGATGAATTTCTGGTCGCCACAGACTGGTGAAAATGGAAATGGTTGGATGTATGCCTACCGTGCAAAAAAGATTCAGGGCATCAAGCAAACCCATCAACCTTCCCCTTGGATCAACGACTACGGCGCATTCTCATTAATGCCTGTGGTGGGTAAAATGGCTTACAAGCAGAAAGAGCGTGCCAGCTATTTCTCTCACAAAGCAGAGATTGCCAAGCCGTATTATTACAGTGTTTATCTGGCAGATTATGATGTTACGGCTGAAGTAGCCCCAACGACAAGAACGGCGCAAATGCGTTTTACCTTTCCTGAGAGCAAGTCTTCTTGGGTGGTCATCGATGCCTTCGATATGGGTTCTGGTGTTAAAATCAAGGACAATAAAATCTACGGTTACGCCAAAAATAACCACGGCGGTGTACCGGACAATTTCAAAAATTACTTCGTTATTTCTTTCAATAAACCTATTGCAGAAGTAAAAACATGGGATGATAAGGGATTGCACAATACTGACCACCTTGAAGGCAAGCATGTCGGTATGATGGTTCGCTTTGAGACTTCCAAAAAAGAGGAAATCATTGCCCAGATCGGCGCTTCTTTTATCTCTCACGAACAAGCAGAAATCAACCTGAAGAGAGAGGTTGGTGCAGATACTTTTGAGCAAACAAAAGCCAAAGCCAAAGCAGCATGGCAAACAGAATTTGACCGTATTGCCATTACGGGAGGTACCGAAAAAGAGCAAGCGACATTCTATTCTTGCCTTTACAGAACGATGCTGTTCCCTCGAAAATTCTACGAATATAACCAACAGAACGAGGTAGTTCACTATTCTCCATATAACGGTAAAGTACTACCTGGCTACATGTTTACTGATAACGGATTTTGGGATACTTTCCGTGCCGTTTTCCCTTTCTTCACGCTGATGCATCAGGACTTGGACAGCAAAATTATGCAAGGCTTGGTGAATACTTACAAGGAAAGTGGCTGGCTTCCTGAATGGGCATCGCCAGGACACCGCGATTGTATGATCGGTTCAAACTCGGCATCATTAATTACCGACGCCTATATGAAGGGTATCCGTGGGTTTGATGCTGACGTTCTTTACGAGGCGATGGTGAAAAACTCCAATCAAGCGGGCCCATTGCATTCCGTGGGGCGTTTGGGTGCTGATTATTACAATAAACTGGGCTATGTTCCTTACGATGTCGGCATTAATGAAAACACTGCAAGAACACTCGAATATGCCTATGCAGACTATTGTATTGCTGAATTTGGTAAAAAATTAGGGAAATCAGCTGATGAGGTTTCAGTGTTCCAGAAACGTTCGCAGAACTACAAAAATGTCTTTGACTCTTCAACAGGCTGGATGCGAGGTAAAAATGAAAATGGAGAATTTCAGTCGCCATTCAATCCACTTAAATGGGGAGATGCATTTACTGAAGGAAACAGTTTACATTACACCTGGTCTGTATTTCAGGATATTCAGGGCTTGGTTGATCTGATGGGAGGAAAAAATCAGTTTGTCAATAAACTTGACGAGGTGTTTACTATGGCGCCAAAGTTTGACAACTCCTATTATGGATTCACTATTCACGAAATCCGTGAAATGCAAGTTGCCAACATGGGGAATTATGCACATGGTAATCAGCCTATTCAGCATATGATTTACCTTTATAATTATGCCGGACAACCCTGGAAAGCACAGGCACACGTTCGCGATGTCATGAATCGCATGTACACCCCTTATCCAGATGGCTATTGTGGTGATGAGGACAACGGACAGACTTCTGCCTGGTATGTATTTTCTGCAATGGGTTTCTATCCTGTAACCCCAGGAAGCAATCAGTATGTAATTGGGTCACCATTGTTTGATCAAATTGACCTGAAGCTGGAAAATGGTAACACCTTCACTATCAAGGCTGACAACAATAAAAATGATCATGTATATATTGAATCAGCAAGTTTGAATGGCAACCCGTGGCCAAATAACTTCTTGAAGCATGAAGATATTATGAAAGGTGGCGTGCTGGACTTCACGATGAGCAAAACACCGAATAAAAACCGAGGAACACAACCAACCAACGTTCCATTCTCTATGCATTTAGAGGATGGAAGCTGGAATACTGAAGCGCTGTAAAATAGCGAAGCATTATTTCTTTGAAGCACGGTCATTAGGCCGTGCTTTTTTTATTTCTCTATTTTCAATTTTAAGAACGGCTCCACACGTCCCCAATTTTAGAGAATCCCATTGGAAGTAAAAAGCCAAAAGGAATGGCGACCAACATTAATAATAACTGTTCTGAAAGTGATTTGTCGGCATTTTCACTGCGTTGGCCTGTTGAAATAAAGCTCAGGTTTGGGCGGAGGGATGTGGTAGAATATCCACGTGCGGCAAGTGATGAAGGGGAAAATCCGAACATTGAACGTGCGGGATCAAAATGAATGGGCGATCTCAGGGACACATACAAAGGGGGTGTTTCCACTGATTGCAGGATGCGGTTAGGCTCAAATTCTGATGCCATATTCAATGAATGAGTAGATTTAGGCTCGGCGTAGGCTGAATGAGTTCCTACTGCAAAAACCAAAAATAAACTGTAAAAAAACTTCATAAAAGATCTGATGTTGTTTGGGATTTAAAAGTAATAATTTTTAAATGAAATTTTTATGATAATCACAGAAAAACCATCATTATTCAAAATAATGTAGGCATATACCTTACATTAACTTTGATAAATCCTCAAAAAAAATTATTAACAAATACATAAAAAAACCGTCAGCAGAAATTAAATTTTTAATTCCACTGACGGTAATATTGATCAGATATTTATATTTTTCAACTACTGATAGTACAATCTAAGTGTTTGGTTTTCATTCATTACCTGCTGAACTTGTCGCAACTTTCCCTGGGCATCGGTATATTGAATTGCCACAGTAGCACCTTCAGCCACAAATCCTGTCAGATAATCATTCATGTCCTTTTGGGCATCAGCAGTCTTTCCTTCAAATATCAGTTCTTTACCTGCATATACCTTCACAGGAACCGCCACACGATCGTCTCCCATCGAACACCCCTGGCGTTTGAACATCACCAGCTGCAATTGCACTTTTCCCGCTTCCTCTACCTGTTGGTGCATTTGAGCCTGCTGATATAAATGGATATATCTTTCGGTAACATTTTCTGCATGCACATAATGAATTTTCTCATCCCATACCAAAGGGAAGTAGGCTTGCGCCGGTTTAAATGAAGATGCATAAATCCAGTGCGCCTTACTTGTCGGGTCCGCTTGCCCGGCATCTGCAAGAAACCACCCCTGGTCAAGCCCTTCGCTCGGGTAATACTCTGTAAAATACCATTGCCCATCCACCATCACCTCGTTCCAGTTATGGTTCCCTTCTTTGGTGGTCCAGTTAGGTGTACCTGCAATTCTTGACGGAATACCCACAGCGCGGAAGGCATCTGTCAGCAAAACAGACAAGCCCGTGCAAGATGCCAGCCCACAATCCATAGACTCATAAGGACTCTGATCTGGCTTTGGACGTGCGGTAGAGTATTTCACTTTAACCTCCTCCATAATGGCGTGATTGATGATTTTTATGGCTTCGCGGATATCTTCTGTATTGGAAACCAAAGGGGCAAATCGTTCATAAAAATCTTCCCGCCAGTCGTCGCGGCGTTCGTTCAGGCTTGCATAAGGCAACACTTCATTGAAAAAAACACTGTCAGGCAACTGCTTGCACCAACTGAAGGTGCCCTTCGCTTTGTATGCCCACTGCAAATTCTTCAGCAAATATTTCCCTGACAATTGTGTTAAATCACGATCAGGCATATAAGCGATCAGAAAGCGTAAGCCGTCGCGTTGCTCCTCGGCAACGGATGCTAATGCACCTTCAAGCTCCGAACGGTTTTCCCCGGCGGTCGTCAAGGCCTTTTGAATCCGAAGATCAAGGCCATCGGGGGCTGAGGTCTCTTTTGTGGTCTGACATGCCGCCAGTCCAATAAAAATCATCCCCAATATAGCAAACAGATGTGCAAAATATCTCATGGTAAAAAATACTAATGATACAAAATCGGTAAATCGCCAAACGGCTGAAGGTGACGGCTCGCTATGGTCACCATATAGGCTGATGTTTTTCAAGCCCTTGAAATCAAAACCATGTCATTTCTTACATGATTTCGTGTTTTTTATTCTATTGTGCTAACTCACCAACCAAATAGGCGGAGATCAACCAATGGTTATGTTCCTGCCCGGTGGTGGGTTGTGAATTGGGCAATGCGATTTTTAACTGATGTTTTCCCTGGGTTAAATCTCCAAGCTTAATCTCTACAGGATCAACCACACTTCCTGGGCACCAGTTCGAACGGGAGAAATCTGAAGAAGCCACACGCTCCTGAATATCTCCATTAACATATTCCATTTTTTTCCAGTCCAGCCATTGAGCGCTATCGACCGCTTCCATCCACACACCAGAGCCAGGATTGAACCTTCGGAAGGAAGCACAATCGTCGCGCCACGGCGTAAAATCAAGCATCAGCTGACCATCCACAAAAATTTGATTCGGATTCTTCACGAATTCATCTCCACCAGAATGTCCCCCATGACCTGTAATCAAGTATTTGATCTGCGCATCCTGCAAATTCGAAGGAACTTCAAAATCAAAAGTAAGCGGCTGTCGGCTCAAATAATCAAATGCCTGTTGCGGCCCCGTATAAGCAATGGTATTCAGCAAAGGGATGGCTACGGTCTGCGGACGGACATCATTGGCCAAATGTGCTTCCTTAATACGGATATCTGCGGAAACCTTATAGCCTTGCTTCGTCCAGGTGTCAATCCAAATACCGATATAAACTTCTTTGCCCATCATTGCTGGCAAACGGTCCGTAATATCCTGATCCCAATCCACCTGATCTTCCCACTTGGCAATATATGCCGGCTTTCGGTTTTTGGTAGCCTGTACAGTATCCTGAGAATAATAGCCTACCCCAAAAGGCGTCATAAAGCGCATTAATTCCTGTGCTGGCGTGTAGCCTTTAGCAGGCAGAACACCTACAAAATCCTCTTTTATGGCAGCAGAGGCAGGAAACTTCCGCAGGCCTTTTTTAATTTCAATCAGATTGATGTCCTGATCAGCAGGAAACATAAATACAGAACCCGATTTATCCCATCGGTCACCATTGGACTGCAAAGTCAGGTGTAGGTTGGCACTGACGCGCCGCTCATAAAGCGGGATCTGAACTTTCGTCAGGACAATTCGGCCATTATCAAGTTCAATCTGATGGCCCGTTTCCTGAATGTCCCCAATCTCTGGATCAAACTGAACAATCTGTCGGTCAAAGAGCTGAAGTTCCGTATTGCCTATCGCTGGGTATTCTTTAGGGCCACAAGAGATTAACAGACAGCAAACTGCCCCAATAATATAGGATGATTTATGAAAAATAGTCATTTTAAAAAAGGCTTATTGATTGAACTGATCCATGATAGCACGAACGGCCGCCACTTTTTTCCCGTCGGCACCATACCGAGTATATTCAGGTATGCCTCCCTCCTTGCCCATCGAAATCTGAGGGTTCTGATAGGTCATCGGGCTGTCCCAGGCATGCATTGCCGAGAGGTGTAATTCCTCAATGCCCGCCATCAGTAAATCGTGGGCATTATCCGCACTTACCCCGCTGCCCGCCATAATGCTGAGTCTGCCATCGGCCTGTTGTACCAATTGCTGCAACACGGCCATACCCTCGGGCGCAGTATTGTAGCCACCAGAGGTCAGTACCCGGCTGAAGCCCATTTCAATTAATGCTTCAAGCGCCTTCGGAAGGTCATTGCTCATATCAAAAGCTCGGTGGATGGTCATGTCCATTCCCTCGGCCGCATGTGCCAATCGCTGACAGGTGGCCACATCAAGCGCACCATTAGGCAAAAGTGCGCCAAAAACAACCCCATCGGCGCCCGCGCTTTTAGCCATTTCAATATCGGTAAGCATCACTTCCACTTCTTGCGGAGTATAGACGAAATCTCCTCCTCGCGGTCGGATGATCACATTTACCCCTATGGTTAAGTGTTTTTTTACCTGCTGAATTAAACCCATACTCGGGGTAATTCCACCTTCAAACTGCCCCATGCAAAGCTCCACACGGTCAGCACCATTGGCCTGTGCCGTTAGGGCTGATTCAAGGCTGTACACACAAATTTCTAACTGCTTCATCGAAAAAATAATATTGATCAATCTCCCATGTATTCCTCATCCAATATCAATCCTGTGGGTTAAATTAGAGTTACACCCCTGATTACCTGGACTCATACACTTTAATTTTCAGTTCAATAAGCGAAAAAAGGCAGGCCTTCCGACCTGCCCTTTTTGGATTTTATAACATTAGCGTGTGTTTAAAAATTCTCCGTGGTGGCGAAAAAAATTAAACCCGCCTAAACAAATTAGTGCTTTCCGTTAAACGAGAACCATTGTTTTACACCGATGAAGTCAATAGAACTTTCGTTGGCGTCGGAACGCTGACGGTTCATGGCTTCAGAAACCTTCGCTGCATTCACCGTCAATTCTCTGTCTGGATAAGGGAAACGTGATGGACGAACGCCATTGGTTACGCCACCGCGGTGGAATTCCTGCTCCTGATAACTGTTTGGCGTATAGTTGCCCGTCAGGATTGGATTGTCAGTATAAACTGGCAACGATACATCTCTGTCACTGCCCACGAACTGGTCTTTCACTACTGAAGGGTAATGCGTACGGTTCCACATTGCATACGCTTTGTAACCATTACCCAATTGCGACAACCAGTGCTGATAAATAATGATGTCCAATTTATCCTGGAACAAGTCACCGAATTTACCGGCACCATTGAATTCAGCCATTACCTCATCCACATAAGCCGTTACCGCTGCAGCGTAATCATAATCCTTACCGGTGCTTGCTTTATAGTTATTAATCAAGCTGGTAACCACCGACTGACCAGGGTAGAATGTTGGGTATTTGTCGAAAGCCATCTCAATCGCTGTTTTCAACTCATCCGCTACACTTGCGCCTACCCAGCCACGTTGTGCGGCCTCAGCAATCATGAAGTGAACTTCATCCGCAGACATGACCATCGTTGGAGACAATGAACCCAAGATCGTTTCAGGATTGATCCCTGCCAAAATCATAAAACGGCCATCATCATCCAAATCCCGCTTATAATTGGTACCTAAAACCGTAAGGGTATCTTCCCCTACAATTTTTTGCATATTATTCACCCAAAGACCAGCCACCTGAACCTCTTTCGATACATTTCCATCACCATCGGTAACATCCTGTACGAATGTACCCTGACGGCCATTGTTTACATCTCCAGGACGCAAACCACGCAAAGAGACTGGCTTAAATGGCTCACCTTCTTTTTCCGCCATTTGGAATGGATCGTAATCCGGCATGTTCACAAAGGCTTTAGATGATCCCGAGCGCATATCCAAAGGAGTTGTTACCCAGAACAAACGAGGATCCTGAAGTTCCTGCATGGATTTCAGAGTAACCGATGACATAAAAGCATGCGCAAAACCACCCACACGACCTTCATTCGCTACGCCGGAACCGTTCACGTGTTGCCCCCAAGGGCCACCCAATTCTGTATGTTCCAAAACGGCTGATTCTGCCAAGCTGCTGATATATCCCGCTTTGTTCTCATAAGCCTCTTTGAATACTTCTTTGCCTTTTGCCTCGTCCGCTGACGACATGGTCAAACCAATGCGCATCAATAATGAGTTGGCCAAACGTCCCCAAGAAGCTTGATCTCCTTCAAAATAAAGATCATAGTCTAATAGATCTGTTGCCTTGGATGCCAAAATTGCATCACGATCGGCTTTGATCTCCTCGACCATTGAATTCAACACTTCCTTTTGCGTATCATAGCTCGGGAAGAAATTACGGTCATGGAAACCCTGCCCTGCTTCGTGGAATGGAATATCCCCATAAAGTAAAGTCGCTCTCAACAAAGCAATGTTCTTCACTACATTCAACTGTGCCAACTGGGCTGCTTTGGAACCGTCTGTGTTTTCAGCTTCCAATTTGGTGCGCGCATCAACGATATTTTTCATCACATCTCGGTAGATCACCTCCCATGTAGCATTGGTATAGGCGTCTGCACGGTTAAATCCAGCACCAGAAGTATAACGACAGCCCGCCACACCAGACAATACCTGAGACATGATCAAGTTTCCACGGAAACCTTCATGACCATGTGAGTACATTTTCGCCTGGGCGTAAGCAAACTGATGTTTAACGTCCAATTTGTTGGCTGTCCAAGGGTTTTGGTTCATGTCCTCGAACCCTTGTGTACAAGATGAAAGGGAGGCAGCGATAACGGCTGCACTCAAGATATATTTTTTAATTCCCATGTTGATCAATCTTAAAAGTTAGCATTTAATTTGAAACCTAAAGTGCGAGGAATAGCCAAGTTAGAGCTTTCAATACCCTGACCATTACCTGACGTAAAGGATGCTTCTGGATCAATATTTTCTACATTATTCCAAAGGTAAGCCAAGTTGGTTCCGATCACTGAAACCGACAAGTTCTTGAATGGTGTTTTGTCCAATACCGAGTTTGGCAAGCGGTAAGAGATCGATACCTCACGCAATTTGATGAAAGATGCATCATATACGTGTTGGTCTGAAACGCCCGCCAATGAACCGTAATAGTTTTGTGGGTTCACCCCTTCGGTAAATGGCGTGAATGTTCCGTCACCGTTAGCCTGCACCAAGTTGCCGGGATTCCAAGATCCACCGTTATTGAACTCTTCACGACCAATCAAAGTAGCCTCATGGCGACCAGATGAGTACATCGAAGCGTTGGTGTTTGAGTAGATATTCCCTCCAAACTTACCGTCAATCAAAGCCGAAACAGAGAAGTTTTTGTAAGTGAAGGTGTTTCTCCAACCTGCCATCCAAGGCTGAACACCATTACCGATGATTTGTGGATCATCCTGCAACTGCACACGACCATTGTCATCTACTACATAGTTGCCCTGTCCGTCCGTCTGAGCAACTTTACCCAGGATCACCCCATAAGCCTGACCAGGAATCGCCTGTACCGAAACCGAACCAGTAGTTGGCAACAACAAGAACTGATTTACTTCCGGAGAAAGAGATACTACTTCGTTTTGATTATAAGAACCATTTACCGTTGTTTCCCACGTGAAGTCATTGGTTTGAATTGCTTTCGCCGAAACCATCAATTCAAAACCTTGGTTGGTGATCTCACCAGCGTTGATCCATGCACTTGTGTAACCTGAAGCGCCAGAAATGTCCACGTTCAAGATCTGATCTACCGCCGACTGCTTGTAGTAAGCACCATCAACAGTAATGCGGTTGTTGAACAATCTCAAATCGAAACCTAATTCATAAGAAGTAGAAATGGCAGGCTTCAATTGTGAATTAGGCACCTCATGCCCTTTAATTCCTCCCATATTGAAACCATTCTGTCCTTTTGGATGAGGCCATGAATCCAACTCATATTGCAAAGCCAAATTGTAAGGATCGGTGTCTGAACCAACCTGTGCCCAAGAAGCTCTCAATTTACCGAATGATAACCAGTCTGGTGTATTCCAATCCATATCAGAGAATACCCATGAACCCGAAACCGATGGGTAGAAGAAAGAGTTGTTGTTCATTGGCAAAGTCGATGACCAGTCATTACGAGCCGTTACATCCAAGAACAAATAACCTTTATAGCCCAATGAAGCCGTTCCGAATACCGAAGAAATCGCTCTTTCGTAAGTTCTGAACTCCATGAATGGGTTAGATCCCGCACCAGGGTTTTGAATGATATCCGAAGAGAATTCCGAAGAACCCACATCGGTATATTTTCTCAATTGGTGCATATAAGAAGTACCCAGGTTAGAGGTAATGTCGAAGTCACCGAATTTTTTGTGGAAAGTCAGCATCGCATCGAAGTTGTCTTCATTTTCCAAAGAGGTACGCTCAAAAGCACGTCCTTTTTCATAGAATGGTGTTCCGATTGGATCGATCACATTCTGACGGTATGATTTGTTATCACGACCCGCACGTGCCAATACAGACAAGGCTTCAGTGATTTGGTAGTTGGCACTTACCATTCCGATCATACGGTTGGACTCATCCTCGTTACGTACTTCGTTGATGTACCAATAAGGGTTCGCTTCTTTGTTATTGTAACCGATCGGCAAGCCGCTTTCGTTTTTGTAGTTGCGCAGCCATTCGGTAGAAGTAGTAGTCGGGATGCTCAACATCATGCCCATATAGTTGTTCACCGAATTACCCAAATTCATTCTGTTCAGCGCTTTCTCATTCACATAAGTAACACGAGAATCCAAAGTCAGTTTATCGTTGATCAATTTGGTGGTTCCACGCAAGTTGAAAGAGTTACGCTGATAAGTAGAGTTTTCCACCATTCCCGTATTGTCAAAATTACCATAAGACAAACGAACCGTTGATTTATCATTACCAGCAGTCAAGGCAATGTTATTGTTCAAAGAAACCCCGTTACGGAAGAAGTTTTTGTAGTTATTCTGAGCAGCCATCACACGCTCTTTACCGTCAAAATAACCATTATTTCGCTGTCCGGTAATGCGCTCACCCCACATTGAAAGGGTTTCTTTAGCATCATCTGCAGAAACTCCACGACCGTCGGTTCCTTGTCCGTATTGTGTTTGTTGGTTTGGCGTAATGCCCAACATATCTACTGTAACTGCAGAGTTGAAGTCAATTCCCCAGCCTGCTTGTTGTGTACCTTTCTTGGTCGTAATCAAAACTACCCCATTGATCGCACGAGAACCATAAAGTGCGGTTGCTGCAGGACCTTTCAATACCGACATGCTCTCGATGTCTTCTGGGTTGATGCCCGACAAACCGTTACCCGAATCGGTACCACCGTTGTCTTTATCGTCTGCGGACTGCAATTGGTTGTTTGACATTGGCACCCCGTCAATAACATACAACGGCTGGTTAGATCCACCCAAAACGGCACTACCACGAATAACCACACTTGCTGATGAACCTGCCCCACCTGATACTGGCGAGATCTGAACCCCGGCCACTTTACCCTGAAGGTTATTCATTACCGAAGGAGCCGTGGCGGTTACCCCCATTTCTTCAGCTTTCAATTCCGAAACAGCATAACCCAAAGAACGCTCTTCACGCTCAATACCCAAGGCCGTAACCACAACATCATTTAATTGTGTGACTTCAGGAGAAAGATTGACATCGATTATTGATCGGTTGCCGATCTTTTCAACATGAGCTTTGTAACCGATAAATGAGAATTGTAATTCTGCATTTCTGTCTGTAAGCTCCAAAGTGTAGGCACCATCGAAGTCAGTAACTGCTCCTTTTGATGATCCTACGATCGTAATGTTTACCCCAGGTAATGCAGAATTATCTGCTGCATCTTTAACTGTACCTTTTACTGTGAAACCTTGTGCCATTGAAGCAAATGGGCTCAACAATAAAAGACTCCAAAATAGTAGTCTTATCTGGACCATAATGTGACGTTTTGTAAATAAAAAAATTAAGATCTGTGTTCGTAGGAAGCCAATTGAGTTGTAGGTAAAAAGATCAAGTGAAATGCTCCGTTCCGAATACGTTTGCAAGAATTAAATAATCCTAAAACTTCACAAATTTTTGAGCGTAAATTTTATGAATTTTTTAATTTTTAACCCATATATAATCTATATTGTTAATAATGTAATCCATTTTCATTCTTAATTTTTAAACTTTCATCTTTTTTGCAATTTTCGAAGCTTTGGGATTTTCAACTACTGAGTCGGTCACCTCCTACCGCCTTCAACTTCCTAAAAGCACAAAAAAAACCTGAAAATCAGGCAAAACTTTGCGAAAAACTCAGTATGTAACCCTTTTGTATCAAACTCCTCACCACATTTTGTACCTAAGTGCTCCTACATTTGAAAAACAGGGACATGAATTACCGGCACGTAAAATTGTCGAACATCAACCACCCTGAAAGCAAGCCAATTGAATTTTCATGCAACGGTTTGTTTATATGTAATTTTTGAAATCAATTTCAGCATAATAAAATGATGAAGAAAACTTTTTATATAGCGCTATTGGCTTTGTGCAGCTGCATACAGCAACCCAAACAAACACCGAAAACAGCATCATTGACACAATATGTCGATCCAATGATTGGCACCTCTGGCAATGGGCACACCCACCCTTCCGCCATGGTTCCCTTCGGAATGGTTTCCCTCGGGCCTTCCAATTTTAACAATGGCTGGGATTGGTGCTCGGGCTATAATTATGCTGACAGCTCAATTGTCGGATTTGCCCACACCCACCTGAGTGGCACGGGCATTGGCGATATGGGAGATATCCTCATCATGGCAAATACAGGAGAGGTAAAGGTGGTGAAAGGATCCGTAGAAAATCCAGACACCGGCTACCGCTCAAGATTCACCCACGGCCGTGAAGAAGCCAAAGCGGGTTATTATGCGGTAGATTTGCTCGATTATCATATTAAGGCTGAAATGACGGCTTCGGAGCGGGTAGGATTTCATAAATATACCTTTCAGCAACACGACAATGCCCACCTGATTATGGATCTTCGGGAAGGTATCGGCTGGGATTTGGCCAAAGATTGTGAAATAAAAGTCATCGACGATCATACAATTGTAGGCAAAAGAAACTCCACCGGATGGTCAAGCGACCAACAACTGTATTTCTATGCCCAAACCAACCAGCCAATTACGGACTTTCAGCTATATAAAGACACCAAGCCGGTTGATGGTCAGGATTTACAATCCAACTTTGTAAAAGGCGTATTTTTCTTCGATACTGAAAAAAATCCTACGGTAGAGATAAAAGTTGCCCTTTCGCCGGTAAGCATTGCGCAGGCAGAAAAAAATATGGAAGCGGAAATTCCTGCATGGAACTTTAAGCAGGTTGTTGCACAAGCCAACCAAAAATGGCAAAAGGAATTAGAGAAAATTGAGGTGACCACCCTTGACGATAAAAGCCTTCGTACTTTTTATACAGCGGTTTACCACAGCCTCTCTGCCCCTAACCTTTATAATGACCACGACAAAACCTATCGCGGAACTGACCGCAAAGTGCATCGGGCAGATTTTAATAACTACTCTACCTTTTCACTTTGGGACACCTACCGCGCCAATCACCCGCTTTTCACCATCACACAAACAGATAAAGTTGCGGATATGGTGAACAGCTTTTTAGCGCAGTACAAAGAAAGTGGCCTCTTGCCCGTTTGGTCGTTGGCTGGAAATGAAACCAACACGATGGTCGGCTACCATGCCGTCCCTGTAATTGCCGATGCTTACCTTAAAGGTATTCGAGGATTTGATGCAGAACTGGCCCTTGAAGCGATGAAAACCACTGCCAATGCCGACCGTGAAGGCATTCCCTACCTCACAAAAATCCAGTACATCCCGGCAGACAAGGTGGGGGAATCTGTTGCCAAAGCCCTTGAATATGCTATCGACGACTGGGGAATTGCACAAATGGCCAAAGCTTTAGGGCATCAGGAAGATTTTGACTATTACAGCAAGCGCGCCAAGCTGTATACAGAATATTTTGATAAAGAAACTGGTTTTTTCCGAGGCAAAAAAACCGACGGCTCATGGACTACGCCTTTCAACCCTATTGCCTCAAGTCACCGAGACGATGATTATTGTGAAGGAAATGCATGGCAATATTTGTGGCTTGTACCACAGGATGTTGAAGGGCTGATCGACCTTTTGGGTGGAGATGAAGCTTTTGTCAATAAACTGAACACCTTATTTACGATGAGCAGCGATTTGGGCGAAAATGCTTCTCCTGACATCTCAGGCCTTATCGGTCAGTATGCTCAGGGCAATGAGCCAAGCCACCACACAGCGTATTTGTTTAATTATGCCGGCCAGGCCTGGAAAACACAGGAGCGCATTCGCGAAATTTGCAGTACCATGTTCAACGACGGCCCTGCAGGTTTGCCAGGTAATGAGGACTGTGGC
This sequence comes from uncultured Persicobacter sp., assembly GCA_947498325.1. GTDB lineage: Bacteria > Bacteroidota > Bacteroidia > Cytophagales > Cyclobacteriaceae > Persicobacter > Persicobacter psychrovividus. Next base: position 53,250 of record CANMKE010000017.1, on the reverse strand, counting down.
CAGATGTCGGCCTGGTATATTTTCTCTTCCATGGGGATGTACCCCGTGAACCCGATGAACGGCATGTATGTATTTGGCAGCCCTTCAGTTAATTCGGCAACTATTCAACTGCAAAATGGCAAGAGTTTCTCGATAGCCACGGAAAATCAGTCCGCAAAAAATATTTATATTCAGTCGGTAAGTCTGAACGGGCAGGATTATTCAAAGTCATATATTCTGCATAAAGACATTATGAAAGGCGGAAAACTGACCTTCACCATGGGCGACAAACCAAACAAACAATTTGGTACGCCGAAAGCAGATCGTCCATCATCGAAATTCCATGAAGAGTTGAGTTAGTGCGTATTGAACAAACACTGCGCTAATTTTTCTTAAAAAAGTTATTATTTTTATTATTCAGAAACCTATATCAACAACAATCAATATTTTAGCTTGAATTGTGGTTTTTATTAACATTCTATACAATCATGAATAGGTCTTCCAGTCGATTTTTCAAACCGCTCATCGTGTCTGCTATTGCGATGCTAAGTGCCTGTAATGCACCTCAGCAAACCACCACCAAGCACGATTCATCGGTCTCCCAATTTGTAGATCCCTTTATTGGAACGGGTGGCTACGGACACACCTTCCCTGGTGCTACCATACCCCATGGTATGGTGCAGCTCAGCCCCGACAATGGTACCTCTGGCTGGGACAGAATCGCTGGTTACTTCTACGAGGATACCACGATCGCCTCCTTCAGCCATACCCATTTCAGCGGCACGGGTGTCGGCGATTTGTATGATATTGCCTTCATGCCTTTTACCCATCCGGCAAAATCTACCCCAAAGGAAAACCTCGGGGTATATTCTGTGTTTTCCCATGATCAGGAAACTTCTAAACCAGGCTATTATGAAGTCTTACTGAAGGATTACAATATCAAAGTGGAATTAACCGCTACCAACCGTGTGGGGCTGCAAAAATATACTTTCCCAGAGGCTGATCACGCCGAGGTGAAGCTGGATTTGAACAGGGCCATGAACTGGGATAAAACAACCGATGCCTCCATTGAATTGGTGGATGAGCAGACGCTCGTCGGCTATCGCCATTCAGAAGGCTGGGCACCGGATCAGCGGGTATATTTTTACACCCGCCTTTCCAAGCCATTCAAGGCGGTAAAGTTTGAAGACCGCACATTCAAAATCAACGGTAAGGAAGTGAACCGAAAGGTCATTGCCCATATGGAATTTGAAACTGCAGCCAACGAAGTGGTCATGGTCAAAACCGCTCTTTCGAGCGTAAGTGTTGACAATGCCAAAGAGAACATGGAAGCGGAATTAGCAGGATTTGATTTCGAAGCGACCCGTCAAAAGGCGGCTCAGGAGTGGGAGCAGGCACTGAACCCCATTCAGGTGAAAACAAAAAATGAGGCCGCGAGAACGTCCTTCTACACGGCATTATATCAAACAATGATGGCCCCAACCACCTTCAGCGATCATAACGGTCAGTACAAAGGTGTGGATGGTCAAACGAAAGTTGCGGATGGTCATACCAGGTTCGACACCTTTTCTTTGTGGGACACCTTCCGGGCGCTCCACCCGCTATATACCATTACGGAGCCTGCCAAAGTGAAAGATATGGTGGCTTCAATGCTTGATCATTACAATGAAAGCGGCTTACTGCCCGTATGGTCTTTTGCAGGAAACGAAACCAATTGTATGATTGGCTACCATGCCGTACCGGTAATTGTGGATGCTTACTTTAAGGGTTTGCTGAAAGATGTGGATGCTGAACTGGCTTACACTGCAATGAAAAACTCTGCCATGCAGGATGCCCACGGGCTGAAAAGCTATAAAAAGCTGGGCTATGTGGCGCAGGATGAACAAGAATCTTCGGTATCTTACACTTTAGAGTATGCCTATGATGATTGGTGTATTGCCCGCATGGCAAAGGATTTGGGGAAAACAGCCGACTACGACTATTTTACCCAGCGTTCACAGAACTTTATCAATAACTATGATAAAACGAGCGGCTTTATGCGCGCAAAAAACAGCGATGGCCAATGGGTGAAAGATTTCGATCCGATGTCGTACACCAATCACATGTTTATGGAAGGTAATGCTTGGCAGTATTCATGGTTTGTTCCACAGGATGTTTCCGGACTGATTCAATTGATGGGTGGCGACAAAGCGTTTACCGACAAACTCGATGAACTTTTCAACAAGGAACACCCTATGCCTAAAGGCGGATGGCCAGAGTGGATTTCTGGACTGAAAGGTATTTATGTGCACGGTAATGAGCCAAGTCACCATGTTGCGTACCTGTACAACTATGCCGGCGAACCTTGGAAGGCACAGAAAACCATTCATGAAATTTGCCGCGATTTACAAAAACCAACGCCAGATGGCATTTGTGGTAATGAAGACTGCGGACAGATGTCGGCATGGTATGTTTTCTCAGCCATGGGCTTTTACCCTGTAAATCCGGCAAGCGGGATTTATGCGATTGGCACGCCTTTGTTTGATGAAGTAAGCATTCAGCTGGAGCACGGGAAATCGTTTGTCGTTAAGGCCAACAACCTCTCAGATGAAAACTTCTATATTCAGTCAGCGACCATCAATGGGAAACCACTGAACCGCGCTTACCTGACGCATAAGGAAATTAGCGGTGGTGCGAAAATCGTTTTTGAAATGGGCAATACCCCCAATAAAAAATGGGCTTCGGCAGTCAGCCAGCGACCAAACGGAAAAGTTGATGCATAAAAGATAGATCTTCATATTAAACAGGAGGTGGGTTTTCCATCTCCTTTTTTTAAACCCTAAAGTGTTCAAGAATATGTATAATATTAATTGCTAAGTTTATTTAAATAAATAAATTTGTAAAAGAATAAACAAACGTATTTTTAGTGTTGAAAAAACATACACAAAATATCATTTTTTATATATTACTCCTTCTTAGCCCTGCTTTTGCAGTGGCTCAAAGCAGTAATTCAAACGGTTTAAGATTTATCAGCCACGAGGCCGAAAACAATAACCGAACAGGGATTTCCTTTGGACATGACCACGCCTTCAGTGCTGAAAAAAACATGTCGTTATCCTTTGACCTGAAACTCCGACCCGCCCCCTTTTTTGGCAATGTGGTAAGAATCATTTTCAATGATAAAAACACCATTGACCTCTCTTACAGCCCCCCAAGCAGTGCTGAAGGAGAAGAGGAACTGATACTCGTGGGTGCCAAAAAGCTGATCACGACCTTTCCCCTAACACATCAGGAGGAACAAATCATTCAGTGGCAACCCATTAAACTGATGGTGGATAGCCACAATAAACTGTCCATTTCCTACCTCGGAAAGACTCGCCGTATCGACATCCCACAGGCTGTATGGTCGCAAAAAAACAATAAAGTAGAAATTTATTTCGGAAAACATCGCGATGGCAAATTTGTAACCACCGATGTTGCCGACATGTCGGTCAGAAATATTGAACTGCTCGTCGATAATAAAACAAAGCATTTTTGGCCGCTGAACGAAATTCAGGGCAACCTTGCTCATCCCACCAAAGGAAAAATTGAAGGGCATGTTTCCCACCCATCCTGGGAGGCAAATCACCATTTTAAATGGCAAAAGGTTGCCAGCCTGGCGTCCTGCTTTAAACCAGGCATCACGTTTGAGCCGGCAAGCCATACCATTCATATTATTAATAAGGATTTCGGCTACCAATTTAATATTGCCAAATCGTCGCTCGACAGCACCACCTTTAACACAGGGCTTTCTATCGATCCGCTATATATCAACAGTTATTGGAACCCGATCACTAAAAAGACCATCTCTTACGATTTCAGACAGGGAGAACTGAGCCATTACGACGGGGAAAAAAATCAGTGGGAAACGACGAAAGTGTGTCAGAATGAAATGCGCTACTGGCATCACAACTTACTCTACGACAGCCTGAGGGATGAGTACATTACATTTGGGGGCTATGGCTTTTTCAAATATAAAAACCACTTTCTGAAATATGACCGCCAAGAAAAAACGTGGAATAAAATCCGCTTTAAAGGCGACACCATTCCACCGCGCTACCTCTCTTCTTCGGTGTATATGGGAGATAACAAATACCTTCTTTTTGGAGGAATGGGTAACCACGATGGCCGTCAGGCATTGGGTACGGTAACCTATTTGGACCTGTATCAAGTAGACCTGACCAACTACACGGTTAAAAGACTGTGGCAAAAATCTGAAAATGAAAATACCCCGATCGTCCCTGCAAAAGGCCTTGTGCTGGATGCTGACCGGAAGCATTTTTATGCCCTGACCTTCGACCCCTACGATCAAAACACCAAGCTTGAACTGAAAAAATTTGCTATTAAAGATGGCAGTTTCACTACCGTCAGTAATGCCATACCTTTCAAATTCAAGGATATCCGATCTGATGTAAAACTCTTTTTTGATTACAGCCTCAGTCAGTTTGTTGCCGTAACAAGGTCCACCATTGAAGGTGCAACTGGTGATGTGGGAATATTCACCCTCAATGGCCCTCCAATGGAGGCTTCCGCTTTTAACAAAGCAGTGGAATCGCATCAAAATCGCCACCCTGAAAATTCGGCTACCGCTTCAGCAGAATGGATTTGGAAACTGTTTTATACTTTCTTGGGGGCTGGTGTGGCACTGATATTGGCATTTTTTGGCTACAAATTCTATAAACGTAAAAGCACCAAAAAGCCTGTATCCCCTGCACCTGCGGCTTCTGCACCGCGAGAAGAAACAAGAGCGCCATCCGTTATACCGACCAATGAGACAGTCACGGTAACAAACGAACCTGCTTCAGCAAATGTAACCGTACCCCAAAAGGTGGAGTACCCACGAAAAAACGCCATCTTCCTTTTCGGTGGTTTAGAGGTATTTAACCAGGAGGGATTAGATATCTCACATAAAATTACGCCTAAGCTAAAGCAAATTTTATTGCTGATCATCTGTTATCCGTACAATCACGGGCGAGGGATTTCCTCCTCAGAAATGACCGAATTAATTTGGCCTACGGCGACAAAAAGCAGTGGAAAAAACAATCGATCGATTTCTATTCGCCGCCTTCGACTCATCCTCGATGAAATTGATGGGGTAGAAATCATTCATGAGCAACAGGAATGGAAGTTACAACTTTCGGGGGACGCCTATTGCGACCTATCCGAACTCTTGTTCCTTAAATCGCAATTGGCCAGCGATACTTCCAAGGAAACTCAACAGCAAATTATGTCGCTGATTCGACGTGGAGCGCTTCCTACGGCACTTCAGGCTGAATGGCTTGACGATATTAACAATTTTATTGTCAGCGATACCATTAAATTGCTGACTGATTTTGCGGCAGAAATGTCCGCACCAAAAGCAAAAATCCAACTGGCAGACACCATTCTGCATTTGGATGACCTTGATGAACAGGGCCTTGAAATTAAAATCCTTGCCCTGCTTCAGCTGAACAAAATCGGGCAAGCGCAATCGGAGTTGAACAGGTTCAAAAAACGTTACCACAACTTCTTTGGAGAAGAATATAAAAAGCAAGTTGAAAACTTTAACTTGAAATAATATTATAGCATTCACTGTCAACCACTTTTTAGCAATTGTTATTTTTTATGAATAGAAGAAAATTTATTCGCAATGCAGGCCTGGGATTAGGAGCATTGACGATGGCACCTAATATGGCGTTTGCCGCAAAGGATGTATCGCCATTTACCAGTCACCGACCTGAGAAATCAAAAAGACATTTTACTAGTAAGGCCATTGATAAAGCCGTTGCAGCTTTTAAAAATGACTGTTCCGATCCTGAATTAGCGTGGATGTTCGAAAACTGTTTTCCAAACACCCTCGACACCACCGTTGATCATTCCATGATTCATGGCAAGCCAGATACTTTCATCATTACGGGTGATATCAATGCCATGTGGCTCAGGGATTCTACGGCACAGGTTTGGCCATATCTCCCTTTTTGTCAGAAAGACAAAAAACTAAAAACCATGATTCATGGCCTGATCAACAGACAGACCAAATGCATCCTGATTGATCCGTACGCCAACGCCTTTAACAAAGATGACAAAACCGTCAGCCACTGGGCATCGGACATGACCGACATGAAGCCTGAATTGCATGAGCGTAAATGGGAGATCGACTCCCTCTGTTATGCTATGCGCCTTGCGCATGGTTATTGGAAAACGACGGGTGACACCACTCCTTTCGATGCCAACTGGGAGCAAAGTATCAAGGCGATTGTTCAGACTTTTAAGGAACAACAACGCAAAGATGGAAACGGACCCTATAGTTTTATGCGTAAAACAAACAAGCAGGAAGATACCCTGCCGCTTTGGGGCGCTGGGGCACCGACAAAACCTGTTGGATTGATTTGCTCTATGTTCCGACCTTCTGACGATGCCACGGTATTTCCGTTCCTGATTCCTTCCAATTATTTTGCTGTTGAAGAGTTGCGCCATGTTGCTGAAATGCTCAAGGCCATGAACATGGATCAGCAATTGGCAAAAGCCTGTATGGATTTGGCCAACGAAGTGGATCAGGCACTTAAAATATATGCGCGCGCGGAGGTTAAGGGCATCGGAACCGTGATTCCTTTTGAAGTGGATGGTTTTGTGAATCAGTTGCTCGAAGATGACGGCAACATTCCAAGCTGCCTTTCCCTACCTTATTTAGGCGCTATTGAAAAGACCGACCCTTTGTATTTAAATACCCGAAAATTCCTTTTGAGCGACATGAACCCCTATTTTGCCAAAGGTAAAGCAGGAGAAGGAATCACAGGCCCTCATGTGGGGAAAGATAATATCTGGCCGATGGCCATCGTCATGCGGGCGATGACTTCCACCAGCGACGAAGAGATCAAGTTCTGTATTGATATGCTGAAGAAAACCCATGCAGGAACAGGCTTTATGCATGAAAGCTTCGACAAAGATGACCCGACCAAATTCTCACGAAGCTGGTTTGCCTGGGCCAATACCCTCTTTGGCGAACTCATTTGGGACCTGTATCAGCAGAAACCACATTTGGTGTCCTGCTAATTAAAAAAAGCCAGCATTTAACGATGCTGGCTTTTTTATTGGTTAATAGGTGAGAAATGATCAATCCACTTTTCAGTATTTAAGAACGGCGTGAAGGTCCAACTTTTAACCTGAGCGGGCAAAACGGCACGATGCCGTTTATGGCCCATAAGTATCGCCGCTGGAATTGCACCCTGAAAGGCCGCGCAAGACATCTTTGCCTTATCGTAATGCTGACAATGGGCACAATCTGAATTTGGCAACGCCCTTCCCTCTTTAAACGAACTACTTAACTTCATAAACTTCTGTTTGATTATCCATACGAAAGAACTAAAACAGGGGTTATTGAGCTGTCAGTTAGATTTTACGATATAATCATAATATTATATTGATAAAAAATAAAATCATAATCACCGAAGTGAACGCACCACACCAAAAAACAACTTATCAAAATTATACAAAATACATTCCCACAAACCAATCGTTAAGGCTCCACCATTATTTTTCAGGAAATAGGCCACAAAAAAAGCCTGCTGAAAACTGAACGGTCAAATCATTCCCGCTATCATGCTTATGATATATAAATTCGAATTTCAGTGGTGATAAGGAATAAAATAATCACGATAATGGGAACCAAGCGAGGAGAACAACATTTTAATTGATAAATATATTATCTGCGCTCGCTTAAAATCAAGCAATCATCCTAATCACAACCCTTGAAGGACTTAAAAATTAAGCCCGATTGTTGTGATTTATTCATTTTGGTGCAATTCAAGCAATTAGTAGAATTACATTAGATAATTTGTTAATTAAACCTTAACTTATAGACGGTAAACCTCATAAAAATACATCAAAAACAATTTCAAGCACCCGTTAAGTAACATAAAAGTAGCAAGCAACAACCTCCTCCTATATAATTAGTTATATACCTACGTACACTCAAGCATAAATTTAATAGCAATGATCAAAAAGATACCTTACAATTTCAAAACTCAGGATACCGTAGAGTTTGAAGATGTTTACAGTGCAATTATTCTCACCCAAACCATCAACGATGAAGCCGAAAAGTTTATTGGAAGGTTTGTGAACTTTGGAATATTCCACGTCATTGAAGGTGAAGGATCTTTACAACTTGATTTTGACCACTATCAAATCAAGAAAAACGACCTGATCATTGCAGGGCCTGGGCAGGTGATTCAAGACATCAACATCCCCAACGGAAAAGTCGGGATCATCAATATTCAGAACCATGTGATTATGGATGTCTGGCGCCGACTCGATGGTGTATATGTATTGAACCCCGATCATACCAACTCTCATATCAGCCTGAACGAAGAAGAAAGTGATACGCTGCGGATCATCACCGAAAAGCTCATCAGTAAAGCGAACGAGGATTTTCATTTTAAGAGTGTCCTGTTCAATTGCCTGGTTGTTGAAGCGCTCATCACCATTGAAGAAGCAATGCGCAGAAATCCCCTTCCTGCCGATCAGCTTAAAACCATTACCGCAAAATTCTTTTCGCTGTTTTATCTTAACAACAGCCATGAGCGTAAAGTCGCCTTTTATGCCGATCAGCTTAATATCACTCCCAACTACCTCAACATTGCCGTGAAAAAGGCCACAGGTCAGAATGTGAAGCATTTTATTAACGAGATGATCCTTACTGACGCCAAAAGATTACTGAAATTCACCACCATGGACGCCAAGCAAATCGCTTTCGAACTCGATTTCGATTCCCCTGCCTATTTTAATTACTTCTTCAAAAAGGAAACAGGAATTACACCTTTGGATTACCGAAAACAAAACAAATAATAAAACCTACTATAAAATAGTCAACATAAAAATTGGCACAACACAGCCATAAAAGCCCGCGACAAGGAGGCCAAAATTGTCGATTTATAAAAATTAATACCTTTTAAGGATATTTTAATTGCACAAAACCAATTAAATGATGCCTTTATTTTATTATTTTATCGCTTTTTATATGTTTTGAAGCATTTTCTAAATGTAGGCAGTATTTGTAGAACGATCTTTGCCATAATAGCAACAAAGCATCAAAATACACTTTTGAAGAAAGTCAATTTTTTTTGACAGTTGTTTTTCGATGATGAAATAGATCGCAAATATTAAAAACCTACTTATATGATCAGTCAATTATCAGTTGATGAATTAGTAGAATCCGCAGGAAACTCAGAAAAAGTTTCTATCGCATTTTTAGATACGGATCCGTTAATCCAGAAAAAAACGCCCATCAAGCATTTTGATGACTTTGGGATTTTACTTGTAATGGAAGGAAGCGGATCAATTGGCATTGATTTCGAAACACAAAATGTCGAAGGCAATGATCTTTTCCTATTTGGCCCAGGTCAGGTAATCAGAAACGTGGATATTGAAGGTGGGAAAATTGCCATCATCGATATTAGCAATGACTTGCTGATGAACGCATGGCAGGAACTCAGCAATGTATTCATCATGAGTGCAGGCATGCAGACACAAAAAATCTGCTTGTCCATCGAGGAAACGGATGCGATCATTAACCTTTTCACGAAAGTTACAAGAGAAACCGAACTTGCCCGCCCATATAGCGAGGTGATGGTCAACTTGTATATCATGGAGGTATTTGTCATCCTGGAGCGTGCAATTAAAAGGATGCCTGAAATCCCTTCAATTCACCAATCCATCACCAACAGGTTCTTCTCACTATTCTTTTTGCACAGCAAGAAACAGCGTCGTGTATCATTTTATGCTGATAAACTGAACATCACACCAAACTACCTGAATATCGCCATCAAAAAGGCAACAGGTAAAAATGTGAAGCATTTTATTAATCAAATGATTCTGATCAATGCGCAACGTTTACTGAAGTTCACAGACATGGATGTAAAGAGCATTTCTTACGAATTGGAGTTTGAATCACCTGCTTACTTTAACTATTTCTTCAAAAAAGAAATGGGCATTACACCTTTGGAATTCAGAAAGCAGAATACCGACTGAACTTAACGCAACAGACAGAAAAACGGCCGATCACTCATCGACCGTTTTTTTTGCTCAAGTAATTTAGAAAACACTATATTTGCCCTTTTGCAAGTCAATCCTGCGCATGAACAAAACAAGCAAACATAGTTGGTGGGCCAAGCAATGGCTGAAAATTAAATCCCTGGATTTGAAGGAAATCCTGCTCGCGCCAAATGAGCCTTTATGGAAAAAAGGACTTGCGGTGGCGTTGGGAGTCATCATTGGTGTATTGCCTTTATGGGGTTTTCAGACCGTCATTGCCTTGGGAAGTTCAAGGGTATTTAAGCTGAACTCGCCCCTGGTGGTTTTGGGTTCTTACATCAATTTCACCCCGCTGCTTCCGGTCCTTATTTATTACGCACTGAAGGTTGGTTTCTTCTTTCAGGGGCAACCCATGCCCTTCAAAAATTTTACAGAAATCAGCATTGCAACCGCTCAGTCCTCATTTTTGGCGTATCTGATCGGTGCCATCCCTGTCGCTATTTTGAGTGGTATATTCTTTGGTGCAATACTTGTCATTTTACTCGGAGCACAACGCGTGATATTTAAAAAACCCACATCCTCTATACAAAAATAAATTAGCAAGGTATATATTTTGACCTTGTGAAATTTAAGCGCAAATTTGCGAATTATTTAAAATTAAAATATAATCAATGCTTACAGTTTCAAACCTATCCCTTCGATTCGGCAAAAGAACACTTTTCGAAGATGTGAACCTCAAATTTACTGAGGGGAACTGTTATGGGGTGATCGGCGCAAACGGCGCAGGTAAATCTACTTTCATCAAGATCTTGTCAGGAGAGATTGATCCTAACTCGGGAAATGTATCGATGAGTCCGACGACAAGGATGACAGCTTTGAAACAGGATCACTTTGCTTTTGATGAGTTTCCGGTTATGGAAACCGTTTTAATGGGCTACGATGTCCTTTACAAAAACATCAAAGAAAAAGAAATCCTTTACGCAAAGGAAGATTTCACTGAAGAAGACGGCATCCGCGCTTCAGAATTGGAAGCGGAATTTGCTGAGATGGACGGTTGGAATGCCGAAAGTGATGCTGCAGCCCTTCTTAGTGGCCTTCGTGTAAAAGAAGATCTGCACTACAAGCTGATGTCCGAGCTTTCAGGTTCTGAAAAAGTACGGGTATTGCTTGCTCAGGCACTTTTTGGAAATCCTGACATCCTGATTATGGATGAACCGACCAACGACTTGGATGTAGAAACCATCTCGTGGCTGGAAGATTTCCTTTTGGAATTCAACAATATTGTCATCGTTGTTTCTCACGACCGTCACTTCCTTGATACTGTATGTACGCATATGGTGGATATTGATTTCGCGAAAATCAAGATTCATACAGGTAACTACTCTTTCTGGTACGAGTCAAGCCAATTGGCCGCACGCCAAAGAGCAGACCAAAACAAGAAAATGGAAGACAAACGCAAGGAATTGCAGACCTTTGTGGAGCGATTCTCTGCCAATGCCGCAAAATCCAAGCAGGCGACTTCCCGTAAGAAATTATTGGAAAAATTAAATTTGGAGGACATCGAGCCTTCAAGCCGCCGTTATCCTGGTATTATCTTTAGCCAAGAGCGTGAAGTGGGTAATCAAATTCTTGAAGTAGCCAATTTGAGCTATGAAATTGATGGTAAGAAACTATTCAGTGATTTGAATTTCACCTTGGCAAAAGGAGATAAAATTGCACTTGTTTCCCGCAACAGCCTGGCCGTAACGAAATTCTTTGAAATTATCAATGGAGAATTGGCACCTACCACTGGGGAGGTTAACTGGGGGGTAACCGTTAATAAAGGTTATTTGCCAAATGAAAATTCTTCTTTCTTCGATACTGACGATAACCTTTTGGAGTGGCTACAGCAGTACACTACTTCAGAGGATGAAACCTTCATTCGTGGCTTCCTGGGACGTATGTTGTTCTCTGGTGAAGAAATCATGAAGTCTGCCCGCGTATTGTCTGGAGGGGAAAAAGTACGTTGTATGCTCTCAAAAATCATGCTTCAACAGCCTAACCTGTTGATCCTTGATGAGCCGACATCGCACCTTGACCTGGAATCGATCACCGCTTTTAACAACGGCCTGAAAGATTACGCAGGAACAGTTGTGTTTGCATCTCATGATCATCAGTTTGTATCCACGGTAGCCAACCGAATTATCGAAATCACCCCTAACGGAATGATTGATAAACATACCGATTTCGACAGTTATCTTTCTGATGAAGTGGTAAAAGAACGTAAAGAAAAAATGTATGCGGGCAAATAAGCCTCCTACATAAAATACAATTATGAACCGTAAGCCTTTAAGCTTACGGTTTTTTTTATGCTATTTTTTTTGTTGAACATTTGGAAAAGTAAATCATTCCCCCCTACCTTTGTAATGCATCAGGAATTCCATGAGAATACCAACCGAGCCGTTGAGGCCACGGTGGTTCCGAATGCGGTCGCGACAGACAAAATAAATCTCGCCCACGCAAATTTTCTGGTGCAATCTAATTTTCTATTTTACTAAATTGGTTGCACAATGTCTATTCAAAATCCATTTCAGCAGAAATACCAAGCTTTTCTGAACAGCTGTACCGATCAGCAAATTTTCGAGCACTACCGCGCGCAGGATGCCGAAAACTGGCGCTGTAAAAAAGAACAGCAAAAGCAGCAACAGTTGCTTGTTACCGAACTCATTAAACGCAGTGGAGCACCACAGATCAGCCCTCAATGGCATGACCACGATCAAACACTGAATTTTTAACCACTGAAATTAGCGCAATGAGCAACAAAAATATTATCGTTCAAAAACTGGAGAAAGTAAAAGAACTCAATCAGGAAAGTTTACAGCAGGCCTTCTTTGCTACTGTCCGCAAACCCTCGTGTTTGCCATTGGATAAAATTCCTTCAGAACGAATGAAAGTGGCCGTTCTCAATCAAAAATTGACCGATTTGGGGATCCTGACCGACCAACAGGCTTTTCCATTCCTTAATTTAAATAACAGATTCAGATAAAAAATATCGATAACCACAACAATCATCAATATTCATATTAGTAATTGATTAAAGTCATGAATTGATCTCCGCTGGTGAAATACATTTGTATAAACATCAACAAGTTCAATTATGAAGATGAAAAGTTTGCTTCCTTGGCTGATTTGTGGCGTATTGAGTACCGTTTTAGTATTGGATCATTTAGGGACATCAAAAGAAAATACACCACCACATGATAAGCCTGATTGCACCTATCTTGCTGAGGAAGCTTCAGGAGCGCAGCAGTCGCCGATCAACATAAAAACCGCTTCTATTGGAACGACTAAGGGGCATCAATGGCATGTGAACTATAAAAAATCACATGAAAAAATTGTCAACACAGGTCACACGATTCGCTTGGATTACGATTCTGGTTCAGTGCTTGAGTATGACGAACAGCTGTTCCGGTTAAGGCAATTTCATTTCCATACACCTTCCGAGCACCTCATTGATGGCGTTACCTACCCGATGGAAGCTCATTTTGTCCATACGGCAATCAACAATGACACCACCTATTTAGTGGTAGGCATACTGTTCAAAGAAGGTATGGAAAATCAATTTCTGAAAAAATTCATTACACAAATTCCAAGTAATGAAGGGCAACAGGAAATATGGAGTGATTTTGTGAATGCTGAGGAGGTGATCAAAGAAAGTGAGCACTACTATTGTTATGATGGTTCCCTGACGACCCCTCCGTATTCAGAAACGGTCAAGTGGTTTGTGATGCAAAATATACAGGAGGCTTCTGAATTGCAGATCGAAAAAATCAACCTTCTTGAAGGGAACAATGCCCGCCATATTCAAAAAATCAACGACCGATTTGTCGAAGGCATATAATTGATGCTGGCCCCCCTCAAACTGATTTCCTGCGCCACCACCACACTGTATATTTAGGGCTACGGCCTGTGGAGGGCATTTTGTGAAATGATAAAATAAAAAAAGGAGCTGAAACCAGCTCCTTTTTCACATTAATCTATCTACTCAAAATTATCTATCAGTACAAATCACTGAAGTATTTCTGTACCCTTCGTTATCTTTATACCAGTCGGTGTTGGTTGTTCCACCTGACTCCGCCCAAGCTTTGAAGTTGTTATAAGCTGCGGTAATCGCTACGCCTTCATTCACTACACGGAAGTCATGAATAATATTCAATGCCCATGGGTGCTTTCTTCTTGTTTGGTAATAAACGCCTTCAGCGGCATCCGACTCATCTACTGATGCTCCCAATAAGCTATTATCGTTCAATGCTGTTGGCTCTTGGTTGAACAAGTGAATCTCATGACCTCTGTTTCCTTTCTGGATCAAGAATGGATTGTAAGGGAAATTATCCAAACCAAGTGCATATACATCAATTGGCTCTTTGAAGTCGATGGTAATTGTGATTGGCTTGATATCGTGCTCCTCAAGACAAAGTCCGAAGCTACTCATCTCCGTCGATTTATCATAAGCAATAATCACTACTCGACTGCCGTGTCCCGCTTCAGAACCATTAAAGTTGTTGGTCACCAATCCTGTATTGATATTTCCTCGAATACGGTAGATATTCCCCTGGCGTAAACCGATTGGCATTTGAATACCGAATCCATTGTCATAGTTAGCTGAACGTGCTTTTTGCTTCAGGAAGATGGTCATTTTTGTCGCCATGTTATCTCCATTCACAGAAATCTTGAATCTGTAATTTACAACCAAGTCATTGAAGTCATAATCACCCGTTGATGGCCACAAATCCTCGTAAGCGATGGTACCGTAACCGAATTTACTTGGGCTTGAAATCGTTCCACAAGTTGAAGGATCAAGAGGATCTTCGTCAATACAATCAATACATCCGTCACCATCAGTATCTGTTTGATCACACTCATCAATTGTACAAGGGAAGGCAGAAAGGTCATTAATTTTATGTGGATAAGTTACCTGAACCTGATAAGAACCTGTCTCTTTGTCCATCTCAATCAATCTACTGTTGGCCTCATTAGTACCCATAAACAAGCGGTCGTCTTGGTCAATTGCCAGGGAGGTTGGACTGAATGGTAATGCTTCAGCACTGATACGCGTTACAGAAACCACTTTACTGCCTGTGTCAATATTTGATACTTTATAAAGACCAGAGAAACAACACATATACACATCGCCACTAAGACTGATCGCGATATCACCACCACCTACAGGGGATTCCAATCCACTAATTATGTATTTGTCTTTCTGTGAACCATCAGCTGGATCAAGGATATACATTTCTTCATTTTTAGCAATCCATAACTCATCTGTGGCATTGTTGTATTCCATACGAGGATATCCGCCATTGAAAGGGTTATTCTCAGCAACATCAACCCACGATTCTGTATTCAGGTCATAATATTTTAGTGCACGACCGAAGCTCACATAAACACGCTTGTTGTTTTTATCAACTGCACAGGCGATAGAGCCACCATGCTCCATTACTTCCTCTACCATGGTAGATGTAAATTCATCTGAAGATTGATCGATCGTGAAAAAATTCTGAGAACTGTTCACACCGTAAAGCACCGATTTACAACTCAGGATCCGATTCTTTTCTCCTGAAAATGTAACCACTGTGTTTGGGCTTACATCGACCATTTCCTGAATTTGCTGTGATCCACGTACCTTCGTTACTTTCAATTCTTTAACGTAAGTTGGCAAATTGAGCTTATAAGTATATTCTGTTTTGCCTATTGGCATAAATACACGGCCAATTACATATTCCTGTTGGTTGCCATCGTAATAAGACATTTCGTAAAACGCCTGATCTGTCGCATCTTCATCTGAAAGCACCACACCAACACTGTGTGAAGTTTTAAAATCAAACCCTTCAGGGACATTAATAGATTCGAAGCTTGTATCTACATTTGGAGCAACTGGATTGCCTGGTTCTTGATTACAAGCAGTAAATAGATATCCAAATAGAAAGATGGAAAGTAAGGTAAGTTTGTTAAACATTATTAGAAAATTTTGATGTTCATTTCGTTTGGTATTTATAACTATAGTAAAACCAAAAGTCCCTATAGTGGTATTTTGAATCCAACATATCAGTACTAAAAACATACATTCCTAATATAAACCTTAAACCACTCATTGAACCTTCGAATGGTTTGATGGTCAGTAAAAGGGGAAAAAAGGAGCGTATAGAATAACAAAAGAGAAGGAATAAATTCAAAAAAACGACAAAAACTCACGCATTTCACACACCAAAAAAAAATTAAAAATCAGATCAATGAATATAAAAATAGGATGAAATAATCTAAATTAATTTCACCCTATTAAAGCTTTATTGATCATGCGAACAAGCCTGAGCCACCAAGAGGGGCGTTTTTTAGCACAGAATGGGGCATATTCCCCAGGCTTGCTTTCCCTGATAATAATTTTCTCGAAGTTGAGCTGACCCCGCTTCGAACGCTGTGTACCTTCATATAGATAATAGCCCTGTGCGATCACTTTCACATTCAAGCGAGATTTTCGGGCTTGAGCCACCGTAAAAAAATGGCCTTTTACATCAGTGGAAAGAAAAAGGCGCTCTTCAGGAAAGACCACACTGACCCCTGGTACGCCTGTGCCATTTTCATCAACGACTTGCCCCGATATTATTAACTGTTCCTTATTTTGCTCCATCATTAAAATAACGATTTGTACAGCAAAAAAAATGGCTACCCAGATGGAGTAGCCAATTAAATGCACCTTACCCCTCACTCCCCCCGTTTTTGATGGGAAGCTGAGCGGATTAATAGTGAATATGCTTCTTGTATATCAGTACCCTTTAAATAGCTGATGCTTAGTAATAAAGTATATCTTTCAGGCAAATGTAAAATGGGGTGTTAAAATCCCCAGGAGGGCGAGCGGCAGGATCCGAGGATGCCAGGTTAAATGTCAGTTTCTTAACTTTACCCAAAGCTGATAAATCCACCGCTTTCCAATCGTCGACGATATGACCATGTTCCGCCAAAGCAGCCTCGACTTCACCCACTTTTTCGCCTTTTGCATTGTACCCTTCAATGGTCACTTTGAACCAATCATCAGGACCGAATTTTTTACCCATCGCATCTCCTTTCAGCATACTTAAATAAGCATAAGCATTATTGGTGATGGCAATGGATTTTAATTGTACTTCATGCGTAAAACTCAAACTGTCGGTATTCCAGGTAGGCCCGAAAGATTTTGGTGCTTTGTACATCACCAAATACTGTTCGCCTGCCGCCACTTTTGCAGGATAAGCCGTGTATTGAATAGCCAGCTGATTAGAGGGGTACTTTGATTCATCTACCGTTGAGGCATCATAATTCGACAAACCAAACCCCACGATCGTCATCATGTCCTTAAAATTAAGGTTGCTGATCGTCAGAAGGTGGTCTATGGTAAGCTGATCGAAGCATTTCATAGCATCAAAAGTATCATAATAATTCCCTCCTTTTCCCCACCAAAAAGTATTGGGGGCAGAAAGTAGCTCAGCGTGCAAATTTAGTTTATTGATCCATCGGGCTTTTAAAGTGATGTCTTTTTGAATAGCTACTGAAAAATCAAATGGCTTGCCATCAACATACCAGCCATCAAAAACAGCCTGTTCTTTCTGTGGTGGAGTTGGGGCAGTTAAAAAATCCGATTCATCAACCTCCACGGCTTTCACTTCATTTCCGCCATCAGTATCGAAATGAACCGTGAAATAGGGATTTCGAGACCATTGAGCCATTAAGGTGATGGAAGAGGTTACGGGAATACCGAAATTATATTGCGTATCACCAAGTTTCCAGGCCACAAAGCTATAGCCATCCTTCTCAGGCAAATCTGGCACCGATAAATATTGACCTTCCTGCACCTTTTGGGGAGCGATTTCATGACCGCCCTGCGTATCAAAATTAACGGTAAAAAAATTCAGTGGCCGTTGGTCTTCCGCCTTTTTGCATCCGACAAAAGCGAGCATACAAACGATTAAAATCAAGGTTGTTTGTCTCATTGTAAATTTCGAAGTATAAATAAGTAAAAAACAAAGGTTGAGGAATTCAGCCAGAATAACATTTCGAAAATTATCCCGATAACTACCGACAAAAAAAAACAAGGCACCCAAAAGTACCTTGCTCTAAAACGACTAATTATTTACGACTTTAAATGGTCTCATTGTAAACAGCAATGTGATAAGCCAAGTCTTTAATTTTTGGCGATAAAGTACCGTCTTCCATCATCTGACAGAATTTCGCATTATCCCCAAAAAGCTCACGCCATTGTTTTTTGTATTTGCTCTTCTTCAGGTAGATGGTCATGTCTCCTTTTTTTGCGAAAAACTCTTTATAGTCTCCCCCTACAATTCCGCCAAAATTGGTTGTTTTCTTGGCATTAGGATCAAGGTAAACTTTTACATGCTCATCGATCTGTGGATCTAAAAGTTGCAGTAAAGCGAATTTACCCTTTTTATACTCAACACGCTCAAAAGTGATATACTTAGTGTTGGCAATCCCTGAATAGTCTTTTTTGAGGGTCGAAACTAAAGAAGCATTTTCCGAAGACATGATCAATTTGGCCTGACCTTTCGGTTCAACCACTACTTTCTCTACTTGTTCCGCTTTGAATTTTTGCTTGCTTCCATCCTCTTTTTTCAGGGTGAAAGACTTCAGACGACCGTTACTTGAAGAACAAGATTTGAAATTCAGACCATCCACTTCTTGATGATCCATTGTGGTCACTTTTGCTGATTTTAGGAACATCAGCGCATTGTCTTGCATAGGACTCAGCAATGCTTGGGCATGAAGTTGTCCGACAAGACACATCATCCCTACAATTAGGAGTTTTTTCATGGTAGATTGTTTAATAAAAATATCAACTATCCAACATCCATAACTATACCTAAAAGTAGAAATAATGTAAATTCGTATCGATATATATGATTTTAAACGTCTTTTTTCTCCAAATCAATCAATTTAGAGGCGCCATTTTTCAGCGAATAAAATGGGCTTATGGGCTCCGATTCCTTCTCCATTGCTTCCATCAACTCCTTAATAGGATCGAATCGCCCCTCGAGCGTCAATTGAAAAGTTCCATGATGAATAGCGATGGTCTCTTTGGAGTGGAGATCTTTGTGTGCATTAATGGCCTCCTCAGGATTCATATGAATATCACCAAAAGCCTCCTTCGGGCGATAAGCACCGATAGGCAAAAAGGATAAATCCATTGGCCCATGCTTGCGGTGAATTCTTCGGTAATGGCCGCCATAGGCAGAATCGCCACCGAAATATACTTTTTGTCCTTTGGGGTTCTCAATCACAAAACTGCCCCACAGGCTTTTATTCTGATCCGAGAATGCCCGCCCTGAACTGTGCTTACATTCCTCGAAATACACCTGCCAGCCTTTATAGGTAATTGATTCGCCCCAGTCGAGCTCCACAGCAGGATGCAAACCCGTCCGTTTTATCAGCTTCGCATTTCCCAGCCCAGTGATTACGATAGGTGATTTATGCTGACTTGCTCCGATATACTCCAGCGAGTCCATGTCGAAGTGATCATAATGATTATGTGAAAGCAGAACCATATCGATAGGTGGCAGCCCCTGAATATTTACCCCAGGAGGAGCTTTACGTGCAGGGCCCATTTTCCCCAAAGGTCCAGCCGATCGGGAAAACATCGGGTCGGTGAGAATATTCAGACCATTCCACTGAATCAGGCAAGTGGCATGACCGATAAAATAAACTTTGACTTGATTTTCCTCATCAAAGTAGGAAGGCTGAATCTTTGCCAAAGGTTTTTCATACGCTTTAGGCCATAACTCCCATTTATCAAAGTTGAGCATTATTTTGCCAACCGTGCGGGATATAGAGTTCTTGCCTCCACCCGTATTTTTAAATTCTCCCCCCTCTAAATTATCACTGTGCCCTTTAAAAGTAGAACCTCTAAACAGTCGGTCTGCTAAAAATGCTGAGCCAGCAAGTCCCAAGATTGTCCATAAAATCGGTTTACGTTTTCCCATTAAGCTTTCGTTTTTGTATGTTCCTTTCTTAACTACGAAAGCATCAAGGAAATAATACAAAAATCTGCTGAAAATTAACTTCAGAATTATCGATCAAATTTCAGCCGAAAGGTTTCAGGCCTCTTTTTAAATGTTTGACTGATTATGGGCACGTATAACCAAGGAAATGGCCATTTGGACTGATGATGTCATCCCAAGAAATGTTACCAATGCCATCGGACGTCTTCACCAATAGCAACCTTTTCGGTGATCGCTTCCCGTTTAATCCGCAAAACCTTTCCGCCCACCATCACTTTAGCATAAACAGGATCATCAGCATCCAACCCCAAAAAAATCCCCCTGTTTTCTGAGGGCTGAAAAAATTCGTCTACAGCCACTAATTCCTCCCCTTTTCCAGCCTTCATCGGGTAAACCCATTCGCATAAATTGGCAATTTCCTCCGCATCATGCGAGACCATGACAACCGTACAGCCTATTTGTTGAAAAAGTGGCTTCAGGTCTCGATAAAGCTGTTGTTTCACTCCCTGATCCAGCCCATTAAAAGGTTCATCGAGCAATAAAATCTCAGGTGCGTTAATTAATGCCCGAGCCAATGCCAAGCGCTGTTTTTGCCCGCCCGAAAGCTGTTCAGGAAGCATCTTTTCCATGCCTGAAAGCTGACAAAGTGCCATCATCTGACCGACGGTGTAACTTTTGGAACTATCCTGCCTCGCAAAGGCTAACTGTTCGGCTACCGTCATGTTGGGGAAGAGTGCCAAATCCTGAAATACCATCCCAACTTTCCGCTTTTGGGGTTTCAGGTGGTTATTTTTAGCACAGTCAAACCAAAGCTGATCTTTCACTTTCAGGTAGCCGTGCTGTGCTTTCATCAGTCCTGTCATAATCAAAATCAGGCTTGTTTTGCCCGTTCCCGAAGGACCGTAAAGTGCAATTCGCTTCCCCTGCGGCCACTTCCCTTGGGCAGTTATTGAAAAGCCAGATTTTTTAAAATGGTGCTGAATATCAAAACTGATCATCTTGTTAAGATTTATATCGAAAAATACTGATCCCACGCAAGGTCAGTAAAGCGGTAAGGGCGAAGGCGATCATGATAAGGGCATAGGTATTTGCGGTATGATAGTCCATCATTTCCACCGCTTCATAAATAGCAATCGAGACCACCTTGGTTTCTCCAGAAATATTGCCACCGATCATCAAAACCACGCCAAATTCGCCAAGGGTATGCACAAAGATCAAAACAATAGCCGCCCACAAAGTCCCCTTCATATTGGGCAGCAGGACCCTGAAAAGCGTTTCGGCATGTCCTTTCCCCATCAGGAAGGAAGCGGCTTGCAAGTTTTTGGGCAAACTGCGAAAGCCCGCCAATAGGGGCTGAACCACAAAGGGCAAATTATACAGTACGGAGGCAAAAAGAAGCCCGCCGAAACTAAAGGCAAGCTGAAAATTAAAATGGGATTTCAGGAAATGGCCAAATGCAAAATTAGGGCTGAATATCATCAGCAAATAAAACCCAAGCACCGTTGGGGGAAAAACGAGCGGCAGCAAGCAAAGCACCTCGAGTATTCTTACCCCAATATGGCGGGAATGTGCCATAAAATAACACAAGGGCAAGCCCAACACTAAAAGTAAAATGGTGGTTAACAGGGCCAGCTTAAAACTCAACAGAATGGGCAACCAGTCCACACTAAAATTTATCATTCTTGAAATTAAAAGGAATAACCGTATTTGGCAAGCAGATCTTTGGAAGGCTTCGAATTAAGGTAGTCGAGGAACTGTTTTGCCTGCTGCAGCTGCACATCTGCCTGCTTTCTTTTAATCACCACCGCTTCTTGTGCCAATTTCAGCTCCGTCCATTTTGCAGGAAGTGGGTGCCAATAGCCGTAACCTTTGTCAAACAGCGCCTCTGCGGAATTGGCCGTCAGCGCCCAATCCAGGTTACCACTTGCAATAAAATGGTTGGTTTGCATGACGCCTTCTGCGAGAATAGCTTCACTCATCAGCGAGGGGTCTATTTCGAGTAAAGCGGTTTTGGCCAGCAAACCATAGGGAGCCAGCCGTGGGTTGGGAATAACGACCCGAGCACCATTTTCAACATCCTTTTTCAGCTCGTCGATTTTTTTGTGCTGCTTGGACCACACCGCCAAATGACCATAGGCATAAACCAGTCTGTTCCCCTCGACCATGCCCGCGTCTGCCAACATTTTAGTATATCGGTCATCCGCAGAAATAAACAAATCAAAGGGCGCTCCATGGGCAATTTGCTGATACAATTTACCTGAAGAACCCGAGGTAAAAGTGATATGCGAGTGATCGTAAGGGTACTGTGCAATGAGCTCCTCGAGGGGCTTTTTCATATTTCCCGCCACGGCGATGCGCATGGTAAGGGGTTTTTCCTGCTGACAGGAGAATAATAAGGTCAGTAAGCACAAGTAGATTATTCGCATGGTCGAAAGTAAAGAGAAAGATATGCAGCACTTCCACTACATTAGGAAGTGGTCTTTTACCTGCTGAATATCCAGAAAATAAATTAGGCGAAGAGACAAAGAGTTCAACTGATCTGAAGCAAGCGTGTTTCGGAGGTTTTCCCCGTAGCTCAGGTTTTTCTGCCCATCTTCAGCATAGACCTGATTCTTCCATACAAAAGTAAGAAAACTTGAAGAGGCAAACTCCCAGCTGTAGGTTAATTCGACGTTAAATGCATTAAAATTCGTTAGGTATTTTTCATTTCCTTCTTCATCATACAACGGAAAATCGGTATCGTATAATTCCCCGTCTTTTCCTAAAGCATACAGTTCATCATACACCACATTACTCCAATAGTGGCGCAGACGCAAATTAACCCCCATTTTATTGCTGATCGAGTAATTTGCAAACATCGAATTATCCCACTCAAACCGATTGCGATTACCATAAATCACCTGATTGATGTCGCCATTTTCATGTCGGTCATGGTCCACAAAGCCCTTCTCTTTTCTCATTATCCCAAAGCTCGAAGCCATCGATACGGTTGCGCGCTTGTTAATTCTAAAACGGGGACTGATATTAAAACCATTATCAAACTGATCCCGCTGCGGACAAGCCCAAAACCACTGCGAAAGCTGCAACTGAAAGCGCTTTCGGCCATCGGAAGCAAAATATAAGCCTCCATCAAAATTGGGTAGACGGGTGAAAAAATATTCAAAATCTGACCGAGGGTCGTAATAATCATAATTCTCAATAGGGTTACTTGAAAACCAGGCGTTGGCAAACATGAAGTTCTTAAACTGCGCATTGATATTCGTAAAGAATCCCAAATTGGTAAACTCAAAAGGCTCGACCAGGTAACGTTGCTCATAGCCAATATTCCACTCCATATTATTGTAAATACTGAAGGGTGTTTGTTCACTGATCGTAAATTCTACCCCCTGCTCCAGAAGGTTGTTCCGCCGTAGAAAACCCATATCATTCGGGTCGTAATTCTCGGACACCACACTTGCCCAGGTAACATACTGATATTTCCCACTGACTTTTCCACCATTCAGCTGAATATTATGGCCTGTTTTGTTGGGCTTTTCACCTTCATTTCCCCCTTCATTAATATGGCTGTAGGCCGCACTACCCCGAAAAGCGTAAGTGTTCGTTTTGTTGAACAGTCGCCAGTCCAACCGACTGACATTGGCCATTTCACCACCACGCCCCCTGTGTACGTTGGTATTCATGAAAGCCACATTGGAATTGTTCTTCAGATTTTGCTCAAGCACAATCGCATTAAAATTCGTCAGTGGATCCACTAAAACTTCCCGTGTTTTATCCGTCAAGGTATCTTTTACCAATGCCCTGTTGGCATCCGTGATCGCATTAAAAACACCAATCCCGAGGCCATTATCCAGGCGACCACTCACCTTTGATGCATTCAAAAGAGGTGCCTCAAAGCTCCTGCTCACCAACTCCTCACGTTCTTCCATTTCCACCGACCCAAAAGAGGTTCCCACCCGTCGGGAATAAAACATATCTCCGCGATTAAAGAGCTCTGTCCCTTCGGTAAAAAAAGGTCTGTTCTCCTCGAAACGGACTTCAAAAGCCGACAAATTCAGTATCTGATTATCGGCGCGTACTTGCCCAAAATCGGGAATCAGGGTCATATCAAGTGTAAATGCCTGATTAATCCCCCATTTCAAATCCAGTCCAGCGGTCGTTCTGAATTCAGCTACATCAGCGGCCCCATCAATATTATAATAGGAGGATAAATAAGGAGAAATGGCCAAACGCAATGGAGGCTTCAAGTCCTTCAACCCTTCCAATTCCCCGAATTGGGTCACAAAGCCCTGCGTATTGGGATCTACATAGTTCCAGTAGGAAAATTCGTTTTTACGCTTAACCACCCGATGGATATTCAGTCCCCAGGTCTGCACCTCCGCTTTCGGAAACCGCAAAGCCATATAGGGAATAAACATTTCTACCTGCCAGCCCAATTTATTAATACTGACTTCTGACTTCCAGACGGCATTCCAGTTGAAGTCCTGATTGTCCACGGTTTCAAAGTAATCACTCTGTGTACCCGCAGCTGATACCATAAAAACAAAGGCATTTTGCTGATTATTATAGGTATCAAAGGCGATGGAAAAAATATCCGAATTGTTGTAGCCTGTATCCCTGATGCCCATTTCCTGAAAAATACTGTCAGGTTGTGGGTCCTTCATCAATGCAGATACATATATACCCCGATCGTCATAGGCAATTTTTACCTCCGTCTTAAATGCCGAAACCTCCCCATTTTTTGGTGACGATTGTACAAAGTGCCCATCAAAACCAGCCACCTGCTGCCAAACGGCATCCTGGAGATCACCATCCACTTTAGGCGCCTCACTTATTCGTGCGGCATCGGTTCGCAGCCGATCTTTTGGCTTAGACTTAGACTGTCCAAAAGTGGTGAGCACACTGAAACATAACAAAAAAACGGCGACAAGAACATTCCTCAAAATCATCGAAATTGGCAAACTAAAAGGTTTTAATTGGGTTCGGTTGATAAAATATGTACTCAAATTTAGGATTTTCTGTGAGTAAATATCGCATTCCGATCATCCAATTCCCTTTTTTAACCAAAAATGATAAAAATTAGCACAATCTGACAACCTCAAGAATTTTTCACTTATCCAATATTTCACTGAAAGATCATAACATATATTGATCTTGAGGCTTGTATGAGGGTATTGTTCATTGCCAACCTCTGCTTTTAAATCACATCTATTGATCTATTAGGCGGCACTTCCCGTCCTATAATAACATAAACAAACGATAATACTTATGACTGTTATCCCATTAAACACGGCGATGAAACTTTATGATAAAGGCATATTTAAAGTGCAGGAATGCCAGTATGCCTATGTGGAAACTTGGAAAGAACAGTTTTACCAAAACGGGGTATTGAAAGGATACGCCAACGATTGGGAATTAAGGTCGAGGGGGCGCCATGAAAATGAGTTGCAAATCCCTGCCCCGATGATTTCGGAACTATATGAATACCTGACAGCGCGTTGCTACCATGTGGATTTGGCGTTTACACAAGACACCCCACACCTGAAAACAAACGACGGGCTTACCTTCCACGGCGTAGAAAGTGTTGCCGCAAAGCTTACCGAACTGATCCTTACCGTTCCGCAATATTTACAAAAAACGGATGAAAAAGAACGCTACAATATAGAACAACAAATGAATAATACTGAAAATATCAGAGCCTATAATTGATGAATGCAAAAGTCTGCCAACCTCCTGGCAGACTTTTTTTTTATCATCCTCCACTCCTTTATTTGAGGCTATTGCCTGAAGCCATAAAAATCGAAAAAAGTACCTTCATGGAAGGTCGTCTCCGCTGCAGGGAGTTCGATAAATCCGTCTACCTCATTGAGCTTCGCCAAATCTCCAGAGCCTCCTCCTTTACGTGGGGCAGCCTCAAAAATCCCTTCCGCAGTCTGCCGAACTGAAACCTCTAAAAAACGGGTAAGTGCTGGCTTGAAAACCACCTCCGAGCTTAGGCGTACCCGCAACGGCCTAAAATCACGACCTTGTTGCTGATAAAACCAGGGGATAAAATATCGTTCAAAACAGAAAAAGCTGGAAACAGGGTTGCCTGGCAGCGCAAAAACCACCCCCGAATCCCATGCCCCAAACCAAAATGGTTTTCCCGGGCGCTGTTTCACTTTATGAAAGGACTTCCGAACGCCAACGGCATCCAATACCTCGGGCACAAAATCGAATTTCCCCATCGATACCCCTCCGGTAAATAACAGCACTTCATATTGTTGCATCAGCTTCTCAAGCCCATCTTTCAGCAATTCCCGATCATCATTCAAATGGTAGGCCTGCGCCTCAATGCCGAGTTCGGCAAGTCGTGCCACCAGCATGGGACTGTTCGACTTCCTGATCTGATGCGGCAATGGCATCGCTGCAACCTCCACAAGTTCATCACCTGTACTGACGATCGCCACTTTTGGCCGTGCTTGCACCCGCACCTCAGCTTTTCCCACCGTCGCCAGGGTCGCAATTTCAGGGGATGAAATTTTCCTGCCCGCAGCGATTAACAAATCTCCTTTGGGCCGATCGCTACCCTTTCGGTGAATATTTTGCCCCGCTTTGCAGGGCTGCTGCAAGATTGCCACACGGCAGCCTTCTGTTTCCTCCCAGCTCAAATGCTCATAAGGAATGACCGAACCGCCTCCTACGGGCAAAATCGCCCCCGTCATGACTTCCATCGCCTGAGCCGTAAGTTCGGTTGTCGGCGCACCAGCGGCCTGAATTCCTTTCACCTCAAAACGATCTCCTTCCTGAAATGAGCCCTCACCCACCGTAATACCATCCATCGCCACACGGTCAAAAGGGGGGAATGGGCGGTCTGCGGAAACATCTTCTGCCAGCACACGTCCTATGGCATCTGATAATGGTACTAATTCAGTCTTTAGCGTTAATTTTATCTGAAAAATCAGCTTTTCTGCTTCACTCACCGAGATCATTGCTATATTGTTTAATTAATGAATTGAGGAAGCCGAAGATATATAAAATATCTGACTACATCGGTACCTATACTAAAACTCCAAACCAATAATTTTATAATGGCAAAATCTACTGATTTTACCCATATCGATGATCACGGCCAACCACATATGGTGGATGTCGGAGACAAAAAAATCACCCAGCGCGTCGCTACTGCAACCTCCACTGTCCTTTTGCCCGACAGTGTTTGGTCGGCCATTAGAGGAGAAGAATTAATGACTAAAAAAGGGCCTGTCATTCAAACAGCCATTATCGCGGCACATATGGCGGTAAAAAAAACGGCAGAACTCATCCCGCTATGTCACCCTTTACCCCTTGATGGCGCAAAAATATGGGTAGAGCTGCAAGCCCCTGAAATCAAAATTTATTGCCGTGTAAAAACCACGGGGAAAACGGGTGTTGAGATGGAAGCGCTTCACGGTGCCACCACTGCGGCCTTAACCGTTTATGATATGTGCAAAGCACTGAGCCACGAAATCATCATTAAAGAAACAAAACTTATCCAAAAATCAGGAGGTAAAAATGACATCAACTTGGTCTAAACACGCAAAAATCACCCGACCACAAATGGGCAATTACCATCGCCACGAAATCGCCCTGATGGGAGCGCCCTGTGATATTATCAAGGCCTGGGCGACAGAAATGGCCACGCTGTGGGCGCCACTAAAGGTCGGTTTTCTTGACATGGATCACCACCCGTCGCCCTTGTCGCATCCTTTTCATCAGGTGGTCAGTCATCAGCAAACTTATTTTGAAGAGGAGACCGCTGGTTTTCCTTCAGACTTTGGCCTGAAAATCAAGTTTCAGCCTTGTGACCGATTGATCATTAATGGTAACCATTTTGAAGGGGCGGAACAGATTGTCTTTATCGACCCTAAAAAAAATGTCGCCAAGCATGCCAAAAAAATCAATGCCCCTTTGATGGTCATTGTCCGTGAGGGCGCCAGCATGCCGACGGAAATTCAGGAGGTTATTTCCGAAAACACCCCTGTTTTTCAGGAGACACAAAAGGAAGAAATCACCACTTTCCTGAAGGCCTGGAGCTTAACCAAACAGCCAAAAGTTAATGGCTTGTTATTGGTGGGCGGAAAAAGCCAACGCATGGGTGAGGATAAAAGTCAGTTGGTTTATCAGCAGGAGCCGCAATGGAAAATTGCCGTGGATTTGCTCGCCCCTTATTGTCAGGAGGTTTTCATTTCCTGTAATGAACAGCAGTCAGCACAGTTCGAGGAGCACCCTCTGATTGTAGATAAATATCTCGGGCTTGGCCCAATCGGTGGTATTTTGTCCGCTTTTCAGCACGATCCTGATGCTGCCTGGCTGGTTATTGCCGTAGATTTACCCCTATTATCGTCGCAAACTTTGCATCAGCTCATTGACCAGCGCGACAGCAGTACACTGGCGACCTGTTTTCAGGTTCCCGACAAAAAATTCCCTGAACCACTGATTACCATCTGGGAGCCGCGCGCCTACCCAATTATGCTGCAATACCTGAGCCTGGGCTACTCCTGCCCACGCAAAGTTCTGATAAATGAACCCTGTAAAGTGATCAGCCCACTGACAGCGGAAGCCTTGGAAAATATCAATACACCAGAAGAAAAAGAGGCCGTCATCAAAAAAATGCAGCCCTAAAAAAAATACCACAGTCAAATCGGCTGTGGTATTTTTTTTAACACTGATGGCTATCCAACGGATTCGGAAAAGCGTTGGACTCATCCTCATCACGGGCAGTAAGACATTTAAAATCTTTTTCAATAAGCAACTTCAAGGAGGCTTCACCTTCCGTAGCAACCTCCCCTTCGATGCCTACCTGTTCGGTGGAGATCCATTGCTGAAGTGTCGCGTTGGGCACCTGAATCGTTACCTGCTGCCCCTGCAATACCGCTGCGAATGATTGTTGTTCATCTGACCCACAAATCGTCCATGTCAGTTTCCCTTGAATAAATGGGGTGGTCATTACCACCTGCCCTGCAGATTTTAATTCCGCAATATCCTTTTGATCCAAGCGCAAACGCACCGTATTGTTCCTTAGTCTGACCTTCATTATTTTTTAATTGAGGAATGATTAGTATAAGCAGTAAGGTAGAAAAATAAGAGAAATGATCCCCGAATTCAACCAAAAAGTTCATCAACGACACCCTTTTTGTTTGAAAAATGCTTATTAATAGGGATAATAAGAAATTAAAAAACAGTTTTGATTACCTTAGCAAAATGATAGAACTACGCATTCTCACTTTTGGAATTACAAGAGAAATAGTGGGCTGTTCACCACTGATTTTCAAAACGGAGGCTACGGATGTCGGTACCTTAAAAGCGCAGCTTAAGGAGGAATACCCCGCAATGAAAAAATTGCAGTCCCTGGCCATCAGTGTTAATCAGCAATATGCCACCGACGATCAGAAAATTCAGGCACAGGATGAAATCGCCCTGATCCCTCCCGTTGCTGGCGGATAGGCGCATGGGGCAGCTCAAAGCACTTTCAATTTCAAACGGAACCAAAACGGAATGATCCACCAAATCGACATACAGCTTAAAGAACAACTGGTCGTTGAAGAACTCACCGATTTTATACAAGATGAGCGGTGTGGCGCCAATAATGTTTTTATTGGCAAAGTACGCAATCATAATAATGGAGAACAGGTTTGCAAACTCACCTTCGAGGCTTATGAACCCATGGCCATCAAGGAATTACAGAAAATTGCAGAAAGAACCCTGTCCCTTTTTGACGTTTATAAACTAAGCATTCATCATGCTTTGGGCGAAAAAACCATTGGCGACCTCGCGGTAGTCATTGCAGTGGCTACGCCCCACCGAAAGCAAGGCTTTGAAGCCTGCGAATATGTGATTGATGAACTGAAAAAGACCGTTCCGATATGGAAGAAAGAAGCCTTGCAGAACGGCCATGTGTGGGTAAGCGCACATCCTTAAAATACTAATTGAATGCTGATAGATAAATTCGGTCGCCCCATAAAATACCTCCGCCTTTCCGTTACCGATCGATGTAACCTGAGGTGTTATTATTGCATGCCCGAAGAGGGCATCAAATTCATTGCCCACAAAAATTTACTCACCTATGAGGAAATGCTCCGCCTGTGTACCATTTTGGTGAAGGAAGGTGTGGAAAAAATCAGAATCACTGGAGGCGAGCCTTTTGTACGCAAAGAGCTCCTATTTTTCCTCAGGGAACTGACCAAAATCAAGGGGTTGAAAAACATTGGCATCACTTCCAACGGACTCCTGACGGCGCAATACCTTGAAGAACTGAAGACGCTCGGCATCACCGACCTGAACCTTTCACTAGACTGCCTTTCTGAAGAAAAATTCCTCGAAATTACACGCAGAAAAGGCCTAAAGGAAGTATTGAACACCCTGGAACTGGCCACAAAAATGGGCTTCAAGGTGAAGATTAATACCGTGGTGATGGGGGAAAAGAATAAATTTGAACTTCCCGCATTGGCACGCCTGGCACAAAAAAAACCTATCGATGTTCGCTTCATCGAAGAAATGCCTTTTAATGGCGGGGAAGAGCATCAGGAAGCCAGACTGTGGACCCATCAAAATATCAAGGATTTTCTTGAAGCAGAACTTCAGGCGCCCTTGGTGGCTGATATTTTTGAAAGTACGGCCCAGAAATATTCCATTGAAGGCTGGCAGGGGAAAATTGGGATTATCCCTGCACACAGCCGTACCTTCTGTGGCTCCTGTGACCGCCTGCGCATGACTGCCCAGGGGGAAATCAGAAACTGCCTCTATGCGGGAAAAGGCTATAATATTAAGGACCTGATGCGAAGTGGCGCCACTGATGCGGACCTCCTTGCTTATTTTCAGCAGATTGTCAGCAAAAAAGCGAAAAATGGATTTGAGGCAGAAAACCGCTCTTCCGGCCACGACTCCATGTCAATCATTGGAGGATAAATATCAATTTAAGTCCCACTCCTCAGAAATCCCTTCCGTTGACCGAATAATCACCGTTGTTTTTAACAATTATGCAACATAAGCGGCTAAAAATAACTATCTTTGCGCCAACAAATTTAAAAAAGACAAATTGAGCACATTCGCAGATTTAGGAATCAGAGATGCCTTCATTCAAGGCCTAACCGATATTAATATTAAACGCCCTACCCCAATTCAAGAACAAACCATTCCCCTGCTGATGGAAGCAGGCCATGATTTTGTAGGATTGGCACAAACGGGTACCGGAAAAACCGCAGCATTCGGTTTGCCACTTTTGGAACGTATCAACCCGAAGGGCCGCAAGGCACAAGGGCTAATCTTGGCACCTACACGTGAGTTGTGTCAACAAATTGCCAAACAAATTTTCCGATACACCAAGTACAGTGAAAAGATTTTCACTGAGGCCGTGTATGGTGGTTTCCCTATCGCCAAACAAATGGATAACCTGAAGCGCCAAACGCATATTGTTGTGGCGACTCCTGGCCGTTTGAAAGACTTGATCGACCGTAACGCGATAGATTTACGTCAGGTGAAAACTGTCGTACTCGATGAGGCTGACGAAATGCTGAGCATGGGTTTCAAAAAAGAAATTGATGAAATCCTTCAGTATGTTCCTTCAGCAAAGGATACGTGGTTATTCTCTGCAACAATGCCTCGTGAAATCGAGATTTTGGTTAAAAAATTCATGAGCCCAGAGGTTATTCGTGTAGAGATTGACAGCGAAAACCGCGTGAATAAAGACATTAACCATAAGTATAAACTCTACAATAAGCACGCTGATAAATTCAAAATGCTGACAGACTTTATGGGCCGACAAGGGCAAGACCGTGGGGTGATTTTCTGTAAAACGAAAATGGCCGTTCGCGAACTTACCGAAAAGCTGAAAGAGTTTGGCTATGCTACTGAAGCCATTGAGGGGGATATGAATCAGCCTGAGCGCGATAAAGTGATGCGTGCCTTCCGTAAGAACCGACTTCAAATTTTGGTGGCTACCGACATTTTTGCCCGTGGTATTGATGTCCATGATTTGGCTTATGTGGTACACTTCCAATTGCCAGAAAAAATGGAATTCTACACCCACCGCGCAGGTCGTACAGGTCGTGCAGGACGCAAAGGGTTGTCGTTGTCGTTGATTCTTCCAAACGAACTTCACCGTTTAGAAGGTATCGCCCGAGAACTGAACATTAAACTGAGTGAATCAAAAGGTAAATAAACCTTTTCCCATCCGGGTGCCTAACGATGTATAACGCTATGGCGTAACACGTGCCCGGTGACAGGGAAAATCAGCACCACTGCTGAGGATATTTACCCTCATCATATTTTAGCCTCATGGATATTTTCCATGAGGCTTTTTTTGTGCATTACAGCTAATCAGCCTCCTGTGTGACCATTCCTCTCACCTGTGAGCCCCCAACTTCGCAAAGCAGGAGGGCTAAAACCACTGCTCAAATCATCAGCAAATCGAACACTCGCTATTTTTCGTTGAATTACTTTGATTTATTACATCATTTTTATGGGAAAATAATTACATATTCCAGCTTTATTGCATATTTTTAATATTAATCATCAACCTACTTCTTTCAAATTATGATAAGTGCACAAGTGCCTGAAAAAAAATGCCAAGGCTGGGACTGGAAACAATATCGGCAGATGACCGACCCTTTAGCCGACGAAACCATTGCTTTAATTATCGCCAATGCCCAGGGCAACCCTTTCGAAGAAACCAACGCACTTTTCGAAAAGCTGAAAGCGAATCATTATCATTTCGACGAAACCATTCCGTCCTATCTCAAAGACTATTTTGAGAAATGGGATGAACTTCCTGCCGATATTGACATGAATAAAGTCTATAAAGCGGAATCCTTCTTCCAGCAATATGGCACCATGCTTTCGGCCTTGCTGCTGTTAAAATCCCTGCCTGCTACCTATGCCTGTGGCTATGGCGCCGAGGTGCTCCACCGTACAGGCCGACTGGAAGAAGAAGGCGCCAACCTTCGCCCCTTTGTCCGTCGATTAATGGAAACCGCCCAATTTGTCCTGGATATTTTCACTGAAGAAGGTTTCCGGTCAAAAGGAAAAGCACTCAGAAACATCCAAAAGGTACGTCTTATGCATGCCACCGTTCGCCACCATCTCCATCATGCCCCAAAGCACTGGGACGCTGAAAAACTTGGTCAGCCGATCAATCAACAGGATATGGCGGGCACCCTGCTTTCCTTTTCCGTCTTCCCCCTTCAGGGATTAATGCAAATTGGTATCAAGCCTACCGAAGAGGAAATCGAAAGCTATATTTATGTATGGCAGATTGTCGGCAGGCTGATGGGTGTAGACGAAGAGCTGATCTTCAAAAACTTCAAGTCAGGAAGCCATATGGGCATCAGTATCATTCAGGATCAGCGGCGGGAATCTGAAGCGGGGAAGGTGCTGACAGCCACCCTGGTCAGCTTTATGGAAGAAGTTACCCCTGGCAATATCTTCGACGATATCCCTGCGGTATTGATCAACTACCTTATTGGTGATGAACTCAGCACCCTCATCGATTTACAGGTTAATAAGAGTAAGTTCGATGAAAAAGTCCCCGACATTTTGCGGGCCTCAATGAGCCATTTTGAAAATGCCATGGAGCACCGCACCAAACTGAATGCGACGGTCAGGGCGTTCTCCAATCAGTTTTTACAAGGGCTGCTGAATTATTACAACGATCATAAAAAGGTGGCATTTAATCTGCCCCCTACCCTTTACAGGCCCTGGCAGAAAGAATATGCGAACTTTCAGGAATGGCAAAAAATCACGGCCGTTCATGTGCCATTCACCAAAAAATATATTGGCATTTTTAAACGCGACAACGGCATTTAAGCTTTCCGCCAAAAAAAGCCGACCCCTTATGGCGTCGGCTTTTTAATTTCTTGCTGATTGATTTTACCCTGCTGGGCATCGATGTTATCCTTTCACCACATGTACAAATCCCGACTGTGGCTTATGGTTTACGATGGTCACCTTATAATAAAAAGTCTCCGTCTTTTGCCCCAGTCCTCTGCGAGTACCACCCCACTCGTTGTGATAATCTGCATTTTTATAGACTAACTTTCCGGAACGGTCATAAACTTCAAGGCTCACCCGCTCAATTTCATCCAAATGCGGAATTTTGAACGTGTCATTCACCCCATCATTATTCGGCGTAATCATATTGGGCAGTAGCAATGCTTTCTGACTCGCCTGCGCGCTGTAACGCACAGGGTACAGCCCTTCCACTGTGCCATAAACCTGCCCAGATTTATCGTCCAGTAATTTGAACACTACCTTCACCGTGCCATTTTTTGCCATCACAAGACTCCCTTTTGTAGCCTGCTGAACTAAATGTGTCCCCTGCGGAATATCCTCAGAAATCACCTCCACCGTACCCCTGAGGTCTGGTAAGTTCACCAAATGCTGACCATTCATAATCTGCTCAGGGAAGTCCTTGATTCGCAATACCGCCTTCGGATCGATCACCGTTACGGTAAACTTCGCCCTTCCTCTATTTTCACTTTGGTCGGTAACGGTCAACTGATGGGTATGCGCATGAACATCCTTGGCGGTGAATTTATACTGATCAAGCTCACGTGCCCTAATCATACAGTTATCATGTGAACCCCCGTCCACCATGGCAGCACTCAGCTTCGCCATTCCATGATCATCAAGCACCAATAAAGTATCTTTCGCAATTGCCGTTGGCGCAAGCGTATCAACCACCGTTACACTGACGGTAGATTTGCTGATGTTGGCACTCGCATCAATGGCGGTCAGCACAACCACATTGGCGCCCAGGTTTTGCCCTGAAAAGTGAGATTTATCCAAGGCCAAAAAAGGCGCACCATCAGCATTATCCACCACACCATCATCAATATCATTTGCTGAAATATTCACCTCGCCTTTTTCATTCAATGCCACAATGATATTTTTCACCTTCAGCCGTGGAGCCACAGGATCCACCACCTTGACTTTCGCCTTTGCAGCAGCAATGTTCCCGCTTTGATCTACTGCCGAAAGGGTTACTGAATAAGTACCAACCGCATGAAAGGTATTTTGATCCAGGGACAGCAGCGGTCTAAAGCCATCGTTATCTATACATCCCCGATCCACCTGATCAATACTTAGTTGCGCCGTTCCATCTTCCCGCAAAATAACCCTTGCAGGCTTGGTTAAAACCGTCGGCGCGATAGTGTCGAGTACCGTTACTTTTACCATTTCCGAAGCCACATTTTTGCTGCTGTCTTCGGCAGAAAAACTGACCCACTGTTCTCCAAGATCCTTGGTTTGGAAATGGGTTTTACTAACAGAAAGCGCAGGTTTTTGCGGAGCGTTGTCGTCCGTTCCGTTATCACATTGCTCGGCGGTAATCCTTGCGATTCCTGCTGAATTCAGATAGGCGAAAATGCTTTTCGTGTGAAGGAATGGCGCCATAGTATCGACCACCCTTACTTCCGCAGCCGCCTTTGCCGTATTGCCCTGCGCATCAGTGCCCTCGACCATCACCTGGTGCGTACCCACCGTTCTGAATTGTTTTTCCGATAGCTTATAGGTCAGTTGCCCTCCTTTATTATCCTGGCTTCCTGCCACTATTTTTGATAACACCAAAGGTGAAATATGTGCGACTCCCTGTGCATCAAGCGCTATGAAAACTGACTGCGTCTTTAAAATTGGCACTGTATGGTGATCGATCACAGTAACATTGGAAAATATCGCACTGGTGTTACCCGAACTGTCTGAGGCAAATAAGTGAATATGATGAACCCCAGGAACCAAAACCACCTTGGGATTGGGGAAAAACACTTTGCCACCATTGTCTTTCGTGCCAGCATAGACCGTCTGCCAAACTTGTGGTGTCATGGCAATACTGTCGGCATGCTCCAGCGTTATGGTCATACTTGAAGTCGCATTCACCACAGGCTGAGCCATCACTTTTGCGCCTCCAGGCAACACCACATGAGCCACCTGATGATTCACTGTTTGGATTTCAGGCGCCAAATGATCCAGCACCGTTACTATCGCCGTCCCGCTCACTACATTATTGGAAAGATCGACCGCTGTTGCCTTCACTTTGAAATCGCCTACGCCACCAAACTGCTGCTGATCTACTTTCCATGCTACTTTACCACTGTTGTCGGTCGTTCCTTTAAACATCAAGTCCAATTGTTCCGCTGTCAAAACCGCCTTGCCATCAGTACCCAAAGTAAGGTGTACAGGGTTCAGCACCAAAGTAGGTTTCAGTGTATCGACTACCCGAACATTCAGTTCTATCGTCTTGCTGTTCTGCGATAAATCCGTCGCCGTGAGCTGTGTAACGTAAGTCCCAACCTCCGTGAAAGTTTTGATGCCTGCGGTAAAATCAATCGCCTGACTGCTGTTGTCGCTGCTGCCTGCATATAAACGCTGAAGCAAAGCAGGTGACAATTCCACTTTGCCATCACTTCCCAAAGGAAGCACCAACTGACTTTTCTGATCAACCACTGGGTAGGCTACCACAGGCGACTGACCTGAAACAACTTCACTCACCACCTGATGATTCACCGTTTGGATTTCAGGTGCCGAATGATCCAGCACCGTTACTATCGCCGTGCCGCTCACTACATTATTGGAAAGATCGACCGCTGTTGCCTTCACTTTGAAATCGCCTACGCCACCAAACTGCTGCTGATCTACTTTCCATGCTACTTTACCACTGTTGTCGGTCGTTCCTTTAAACATCAAGTCCAATTGTTCCGCTGTCAAAACCGCCTTGCCATCAGTACCCAAAATAAGGTGTACAGGGTTCAGCACCAAAGTAGGTTTCAGTGTATCGACTACCCGAACATTCAGTTCTATCGTCTTGCTGTTCTGCGATAAATCCGTCGCCGTGAGCTGTGTAACGTAAGTCCCAACCTCCGTAAAGGTTTTCATGCCTGCGGTAAAATCAATCGCCTGACTGCTGTTGTCGCTGCTGCCTGCATAAAAACGCTGAAGCAAAGCAGGTGACAACTCCACTTTGCCATCACTTCCCAAAGGAAGCACCAACTGACTTTTCTGATCAACCACTGGGTAGGCCACCACAGGCGACTGACCTGAAACAACTTCGCTCACCACCTGATGATTCACCGTTTGGATTTCAGGGGAAAGGGTATCCTGAACGGTAATCAATACATTCTTGCTACTTTCATTTCCAGAAACATCAATTGCCGAGGCGAGAACATTATACTGCCCTGGGGCTTTAAATTTCACCTGATCCACATGATAAGTCATCGGCGACTGGCTGTTATCAAAAGTCCCTTTGAACAGCTGCGCCAATACCACTGGAGAAATCTCCGCTTCACCTGTCTGATTAAGTTGAAGCGTTTGAGGATTCACCTTTAAGGCGGGTGCGATATTATCTTGAATCGTTATTTTTGTATTTACTGAAGTGATGTTATTGGAGGCATCTTTCACCTGCACGGTCACAGGAAAAGTGCCGACCTCATTAAACACCGTTTGATTCACAGTATAATTCAGCGGCCCATGCGCATTGTCCTTGGCTGATACCAATTGGTGCTGAATCACCTGCTGAGCAAGTTCAACTTTACCGAAACTGTCAAGTGTTAATGTCAGCGGGTGCGCTTCCACCACAGGGGGCAAATTATCCACCACATGCACGGTTGTGGCAAGGCTCACCTTATTGCCCGCATAGTCAATGGCGGTCAATGCTATCGGCTGATTCCCCAACTGTTGCCTATTAAAATAATCGCGGCTGAGCACTTTTTCAGCAATCCCTCCACCATTATCCGATATTTTATCAATTAATTGCGCAGGGCTAATGCTCACATTCCCTTCTGCATTAAGGTAAACAGTGACATTGTTTTTCAAACTTACCTTCGGAGCTATATTATCAATCACCGTGATGACACTTTCTCCACTGGCCACATTACCAAAAGCGTCCTTCGCAGCGGCTTTCACCTTGAAGGTTCCCGCAGTATGAAAAATCTGCTGCCCAATACTATAGGTTAAAGGCCCCTGGCTGTTATCGGTTGTACCCGCAAAAAGCTGCGACATTTCCGCAGGTGAAACCTTGGCCTCTCCCGCCTGATTGAGGTAAACGGTTGCGCCATTGAGCTTCAATTGTGGCGACTGATAATCGACCACAGCAACGGTGGATTTCACCTTCACAGAATCGTTGATCGTGAAAACCACAGGAAACTCACCCGTATGTGCAAATACCTGCTGATTGACCGATAAAGTCTTTACCTTTTCCGGTTGGCCCAGCGTATTTTTTACCTGCGACATTTCAAGCACGGCCTTCCCTTCGGGGTTCAAAGCGACCACCATCGGCTTGGCCATTTCCCCCCAACTACTCCAGGTATTCAAATGGGCTTCGAGAAGGTCCTTTGCATAGGGGTTTGGGGCATGCTCATCGATAATCCGTACCTTTGCAGGCTGGTGAGCGACATTGCCCGAACCATCTTTGGCGGTCAGGAATACCAATTGAAGGTCTGCATCTTTTGCTGTAAACTGATGGCGGTCAAGGGACAGCTCGGGAGCAATCCCACTATTATCAAAACTGCCGTTGTTGATTTGCTCAGGGGTAATTTGGGCTTTGTGTTGCTGATTCAGCTTAATGGTAATATTCTTTGTTTTTACAACAGGAGCAATATGATCTTTGACCTCCACAGGCACTTTCAAAATGGCCTGATTTCCCGACTGATCTACTGCTTCAAGCTGGATTTCCTGATGCGGATGAACCAAATCGAGGGATCCAAAAGTCAGCTTTCCAGAAAAAACACGAACGGTAGGTTTCGGATCGACATTATCCACGACGGTATCATACAAATCCGACAAGGCCAACACCCCATGTCCCTGCGCATCAATATTGACTTCTACCGCTGATTTTTTCAGTGGCGTAAATACAGGGGCTGTCTGGTCCTTCACATGAACTGTTACCGCATATTTCGATCGGTTCCCCGACGGATCTGTCGCAGTGATCAGCACTGGAAAATCACCAATCCCCTGAAATAATTCCTGACTGAATTGAACATCAACCTTGCCTTTGCTATTATCCGAAGCCGAAATTAAAATACCCTTTGAAGCTATGCGAACGGCCTTTTTATGCCCAATATAAATCGTTGTATCCTGGGCATTAATCATTGGAGGCTCCACATCTTTCACCCTGACCGTTACGGTCGCTTCATTGGAATAGAAAGACGTCTTTTGCGCATCGAGGGCATCCATAAATCGATAAGTGAAATGATCCACCCCTGCAAAACCCTGCTCAGGAACATAAATTACCTGATTGGATTTTAGGTCAAAATCGGCCTTTCCATGCTGAGGCTGCTGGGTAATTTGCGAGGCACCACTATTCAATTTCGCCTGCCCATCAGCATCAGTATCGTTGGCCAGCACATCTACCGTTGCTTCATCGTTGGTATTGATCGTTACCTGATCATCATTGGCATGCGGAGGATGATTATTCACATAGGCGATTTTCATTGTGATCGTCCCTTCGGCAAGGTCGCCATCCCGATCTTTCACGGTGAACTGAAAAGGGTCATCGCCGAAACCATCCTGATTTGCAATATACTGATATTCCCCCCGCTGAGCGTCAAGGATTTTCACTTGTCCGTGTACTGGAGGGTTCGTTATTTCAAAATGAATGCCCCCATCGCCAAGCCCAGAGGCAACAAAACTTTTGATCGTCTTTTGCCCTTCATTGATTGAAAATTGTTCGCTTCGTACCGCAGGCATATCGTTCACATTGGTGATTTCCAGCACCGCCGTGGCATGTACCGTACCGACATTGGTATGCAGGGCATAGCCAAACTTCTGAACCCCATAATAATCCTTAAAAGGGCTGAATTCAAAAGTCCCGTCAGGGTGGAAGGTAAACTTACCGTGCTGGTTCATGCGGTCAATATCTGAAGCACTGACCGTAAAACGCGGCGTGGTGGTTTTACCGAGGTCATTGGCACTTACATCGCCATTGTACTGGGCTCCCGCATCACTTTCCGCAAAAGTAAACTGGTCATTTTTTGCCACTGGCGTAACATCATTATCAAGGATGTTCTGCGAGAAAACAGTATTCTTCGGATTGAAGATATCCGAAACCTGCGCATGAAAATGAAGCTGTACCCGATGGTTCCCATTCACGATATTGTTATCAGCAGTAGGAATACTAATGACTTTTTCCACCTGATTTTTTTTGAACAACAGCGTTCCTTTTAAATGAGTGGCATTCCCCGAAGGAAAAAGATTCAACACATTGCCCTGCGAGACGGGCTTGAGCTCATAGTTGAGGCTCAGATTCGCCCCCAGAGATTTTGTCAGGTGCACATGAAATACCAGATTATCCCCCTCGACAATGGGCATAGAAGCGACCACCAAATCTGCCTTGGCGTCTTTATCGTTGATCACCGCATCTACCTGATGCGTAGAGTTGGCGGCATCTGCCTGTTTGTAATGGTCTGCAAACAAAGAAAATACTTCTGCAGATTCTTTCACCCGATCCTTCAGGGTAGGACAAGTGGTGAGTTCAAAAGATTTTGTAAACGGTTTTACTGTAAAAGTTTTTACTGCTGAAGAGCCCACAAAATCGTGCGCTCCATCTTTTGGGGCATTCAGGTCTGTGGCCATTTCCGCCGAACCTCCTTTGAGGTAATACTGAAACGTGATGGGTTCCTGACTTTGTCCCTCGGCGCCGTTGATCATCACCTGCCCATGAAATTTCACTGGGTCGCCCTCAGTTACCGGCAAGGCGGAAAGAAAGATTTTCGCCTGATCATTGTCTTTGATCGTGATCGGGATCATCAGCTGATCGCGCTCCCCTGTTGTCCCCTCTTTTTTGATTCCTTTGACATGGGTTGCCGAACCGACCGTCAGTTCCAGACCTTCATCAAGCTCTGCCAACTGATCATCCTTAATGGCAAAAGAGATCGATTTATGCGTTTCCCCTGGGGCAAATTTTACCGTTGCCTCAGCAGGCTGATGCGCCCCCATTTGGTAATCGGTGGCATTGGCAGGATGCGCCCCAGCAGGTGCTAAATGATAATGAAAACTGATGGGTTTTGAAGAGCCTGAAAACCCTGATCTCCCATTGCTGAGGTCAAAATTCACCACCACACGGTCGTTTTGCCCCTCGACAGGTTCAAAGGTATTTGATGAAACCACCAGCGAAGGCTCAGGGTCGTCGTCATCTATGATAATCGGAAAGATCACCGTCCCATTGGCAATGCCAGTAACGGCATTTTTGATATTGTATATTTTCAGAAAAGCCTGCTCCTGATCTTCGTTCTGATCATCATCGATCAGTTTAAGACTGATCGGGAATTCGTGATCTTGTGGCCTTATCAGTCCCGTAGCGGTAGTGTTAAGGACAATGTCCTGGTCTTTAGTGGTGGTTTGGTTCAGCAACGCATAATCAAAAGTAATGTCCTTTTGGGAAGCCTGAAGTCGCTTTAACACAAGCTTCACCATACCATCTTTTTCATTGACATGAACAGTGTCCATATCAAGCATCAAATTGGGCATCACCCGCACCGCCTTGGAAGGATAAGTACGGCTGCCACAGGTGGTTTTGGCCACAACAACATACTCTCCGGGTGTTTTCAGCGGTAACTTCGCCTTGTTTTTCCCAGAGAAATCAGACATCAACTGCCCGTCTTTATACCACTGATAATCGTAATCCTTGACCGCATCCTTGATCAACACACTCGCATTTTTGGCCTGTACCCCTTGGGTATCCACACCAGCACTCAGGTTGGTATAAGGGACGGTTCCAAAGCCAGAATAAAAACCTCCGGCACCAATACTGGAATCATGAATGGTCAGGGCCACATTCACAGGGCTGTCTTTGTCATCAGCCCAGACGTGGATGCCCGATGCCTTATCAATACCACGAAGTTTAAAAACATACCAAGGCTTCTTCACCACCTTTCCATTGGGCAGCGTTTCCTCCTGTGCTCCTTCTTTCACTTGTGTTGCATTGCTCAGGCGGTGAACTTCCCCACCGTCAATCTGATAGGAAATTTTATCCGTCAGTGCAATAACCCTCAATTCCGGTCGGCCAAGGGTGTTGGCGTAAGAAATACTGACCTCATGAGCCCCATTACAATTCAGTCTGGGTACCAAAAACATTCCCGGCGTATTTCTACCAACCCTATGGTCGTCGGATCCTGCCGTGGTCTGATATACATAAATAGGATCGTCAGAAGAAATGTACATGTATTTCTCCCCGCCGCCATTGGATTTATAATCTTTATTCTTGATGATCCAATACTGCCCAGCATCCTTTGTTTCCCTTACCCGATGTCCATTCACCGAAATGCTACTGTGGTCTTTGGTGGCCACCACCAACACCTGTTCAATTTCTGGCCATTGGCTGCCACTTGGTCCACGCGCAATAATGTAGGAGTTCCCCACCAAATTTGTCGGCACCAACTGATCCATCCCGATATCGTGGCCATAATTTTTGCCGCCACCACCACACCAGGCCCCTGCATTCACCACAATCTTTCGCCCATTGGTATGCAGGTGCGTACCAATAATAGCGTTGATATCCGGCACTTTTCGGTTTACAAAACGATCCTTGTCTGAAGCATCACCAAAGTGATAGCCCAGCACATAGCTGTCCCCTTTGTTCAGGACAATCGTTTTCTGATGGCTGCTGCCAAGCA
The DNA here is from genome assembly GCA_947498325.1 of uncultured Persicobacter sp. Taxonomy (GTDB): domain Bacteria; phylum Bacteroidota; class Bacteroidia; order Cytophagales; family Cyclobacteriaceae; genus Persicobacter; species Persicobacter psychrovividus. The sequence goes on along the minus strand of CANMKE010000017.1, from coordinate 10,610 downwards.
AATCATATTTTCGTGTTTTGGGATTGTAGAAGTCAAAGCCATTTTTATTTGAAATGGTCACCTGTGTAGCGTCCTCCAAAGCGAGAATGGAGATAAAGTCATTCCGTCGGGAATCGTTGGTGGCACTACAGACCATATTACCGGTGTAAAAGTCCGTTCCTGCCGCAAACTCCCCTTTGGAGGTTAAAATTCCTGCTTGCGGATTACTCAAATGCGTAATATTGACAAAGAAACTTTTAAGTGGATTGAGGGATTTAAATACCAGGCCACCACCTGAAATGCGCTGCCCGAGGAGCTGCTTTTCATTCACCAAAAGCACATCCTTAATCTTGAGCTCTTTATTCACTCCTTCCGCGCCACTGCCTATGGTAAAGGAGGCTTTCTGGTCTCCAAAAACGGAGGAAATGTTGACCTTGTTGTGAGAGCGACTGCTGCTATTATAATCTGCCAGTTTTATCCGTGCAGGGTTCGATTCTGAAATGGTGAATGTTTTCACAGGGCGCAACACCCCATTTTCAAAGATGCTCATCGAGACTTCCATTTCTTCCTGCTGATTGGTAGAAAGAATGGCGAAATGCTCATTGATATCTGCCTGAATTTTAAGGTTTCTATTGTGCCCTTTCAAAAAATGGTCATAGGAATGCCCATCGACAGTTTTTTCACAGAAAAAAGGAGGGATGTAATGAATGTTACTCTCTTGCGCCTTCACTTTAAAGGCTGCACCTAACAGTAAAAGAAATAGTACGAAAGTAAGCTGAAAATATTTACATCTTACCTTAAAATCATGATTAACTGGAGTCATTGGCTATTGAAACAACTGAATATCAGTACTTAATGTATAAAGAGCCCCTATTCAAACAATATGCCATCAAATCTGAGCCGTTTAATCTCTACCTTTTTAAATGACAATTATTAATTATTAATTGCACTATACAAGTAAAGAGATGGAAAGGACGGTAAAAAAGATTTTTTTCGATATAAATCTAATCTCCATTTCCAACACAAATTCATGTCATTACTTTCGATATTCAGCATTAGGCAAAAAAAATCCCCTGCCTGAGGCAGAGGATTCATTTGTTCTTTTTGTTCGTCTGTTGATTAGCTTAGCGCAACTTCAGGCAATTCCACATCGATGCTTTCCTGCTCCTGATGCTTCATTTTTTTCAGCATTCGAACGGTCAGCCCAAGAATAACAGTCCCTTTTACAAAGGATGAAATACTGACACTCCACCAAACGCCATAAACGCCCATGTCCATCTGATGTGCTAAAAACAACGCCAACGGAATCCGAAGACCTGTAAATACGATCCCTACTACGGAAGGAATTTGACTTTTCCCCAAGCCATAAAACAAGCCTGAACCCGTAATCTCATAGATCATAAATAACTGTGATACCCCAAGGATGAACAGGTATTTACCGCCAAGCAACTGAGCGGCCGCTTCACCAATGAATATTTTATAAATGTTACTTCCGCCAAACATAAACAGCACCGAGATGAAAATGCCGAACGCACTCATCACCAAGAGCGAATATTTCACCCCTTTGCGAATACGGTCGTGTTTCTGTGCGCCAAAATTCTGCCCAACAAAAGAAGATAAGGCCGTGGAAATCCCAAGGGCCGTCATCCAGGAAAGGGCTTCAATTTGAATACCGATACTCTGCACGGCAACGGCGTCGGCACCATATACCGCGACAATGCGCGCCAAAACCATCGAAAAAACCGAGAACAGGGCATTCTGAACTGCTGCAGGCCCTCCGACTTTAAAGATGCGCTTGGCAATCTGAAAGTCAAATTTCCAAAAAGCATGATGCTGAATCTCGTGCTTCAGATAATAAAAGATGAAACCGGCAAATACCAATACCTGTGTTAAAACGGTGGCAATTGCCGCACCTTTAGCACCCATTGCAGGTACAAATCCATAGCCGAATATCATCAAAGGATCAAGGATAATATTCAGTACCAATCCTATACTGATCAGCACAAATGGCACGCGGCTATTGCCCTTGCCATTCAATACACCAGAAAGTGTGGGGTTGCCAAAAGCAAAGACGAAGCCCAGCGCACACCATCGCAAATAGGTGGTTCCGATCTGGGCAACTTCAGGCTTGTCGAAATTAAACAGCGCCAATAATTTCGGTGCAAATATATAAACGATGACAGATGCCACCACTGAAAGTATCACCCCTAAGGACCATGCCGTAAAAGCGGACCGATTGGAGGTTTCATAATCTTTGGCGCCTTCGGCCTGAGAAACGGTCACCTCCGCACCGATTTTGGTGGTCATCAACAAGGAGTTGAAAAACCAGATAAAAAACAATGAAACGCCCACTGCGGCTACGGTTTCACTGTTTACATGACCCAACCAGGCCATATCCGCCATGTTGTAAGCCATCTGCACAAAGGATGCCCCCATAATAGGAAGCCCCAATTTCACAATACTTTGCAGTATTTTCCCTTCGGTAAGTTTTGCCATTTATTCCGTTTGAATATTTTTCAGGAGACGATTTCTCCTCCTATTTTTTAAAATGGCTGCAAATATGATACTTGAATGCTTAGGGAACAAAAAAAAGACCGCATTTTAGGTGCAGTCTTTTTTTGTTGGTTTGAAAAATCAAACACGATCATTAAATAATAACAAATGATTTTATATTCATCAGTAGAGATGGCCATTTCCCCCACTTTCATCACTCGGATTTGAGCTACGGAACAAGCAACACTTTCCCCTCAGATTTCCCACTTTCCAGAAATTCATGCGCCTGTTCGCCTTCCTCCAGTTCAAAAACTTCAGGGGGCGCCACAACAAGTTTAGCATCAAAAATCCACTGAAATAATCGGTGTGCCCTGAAGGCTCGGTCCTGGGAAGTTTTCAGGTAGCTCCACAAATCACCTCCGACCAGCTTTTTACTGCCATCCATTAAAACTCGGGGGTCAACCTGGGCAGGATCTCCACCGCTCATGCCATAAAACACAATTGTCCCCTTCTCTTTGGTTACCGCAATACTGTCGTTGAGCGTTGCACCAATACTATCGTAAACCACATCTACGCCTTCCCCTTCCGTAATATGGAGCACATCTTGCGCCCACTTGTCGGTCAGTAGTAAGGCATGGTCTGCGCCAAGTTCCTTAATTTTTTCGAGCTTCTTTGCTGAGCGGCTCAAACCAATAACGGTTGCGCCTCTCATTTTACACATCTGTAGAAGAAGCTGACCAACACCACCCGCGGCGGCATGAATCACCACCACCTCTTTGGGTTGTATCAAATGGCTGTCGTGGCAAAGGTAATGGGCCGTCATGCCCTGCAACAGCAAGGAAGCAGCCAACTGATATGGCACATGGTCTTCAAGAATGATCACATGGTCTTCGTGTGCCTTCACATATTCAGCATTGGCAAAAGGCACATCCGCAAAAGCCACCTTATCGCCCACATTCAGTTGGGAGGATTTACTTTCCACCACCTGCCCTGCGCCTTCATAACCCGCAATATAAGGGGGTTCACCTTTCAGGTGATAATGCCCCTTGCGTCGGTAGATATCCGCAAAGTTAAGCCCAATCGCTTTCATTTGGATCAAGACCTCTCCTTTGGCAATTTTAGGCTTGGGGACCTCTATATATTCCAAGACCTCCGCGTCACCAAAAGAAGAAAAGGTCAATGCATTCATGTTCATATTATGGTGTTAGGTTGAAGTTGGATCACGAATAACGATCTATAATTATCGCAATAATTTAGTCAAAATTAATAAAAACTACTATTTGTAAGTATAATAATTTTCATCCATCATCTTTACTTCCTGGCCTAATAATTTAGCTGTAATATTGGATTTTGAATCCTGAATCAAATAACCGATCCCATTTTTACCTTGGCCATAATCAACGATCATCAATAGTTTTTTTACTTTGATGATACTAATTTTCAGGTCCTTCAAATTATTGAACGTCGCCTTTTCCAGTTGCTTACTTGCCTTACTCAAATAGGCTTTTCCTTGACAATCGCCCAAAAAGGCGTATTTTTTAGGTAAGGAGGAACGGTCATAACGAAACCCGAGCACTAAAAAATCTTCATTATCCTCCAGGATTTTATAGGAATCATCATCTACTTTCCCGTTGATTTCCGCTTGTTTTGTATTATGTTCTTTATTAAACTTTTTTATCTCTTTTTTTGTCGGCTCCCTACCATCAATAGACATTAACTGCCATTTGCTCCCTACGGGTTTGGTATGATCAAAAGAAGAAATGGTGACTGTTTTTTTATCACCCGCAGTATTAATATTTTTCAATTCAAAAGAATGTTTAGCATCCGCATCTTTTAAATTCTCCGTGAGGCTTTCACTATTAAAATGATACTGTTCAAGCTTCGCTTTGATGTCTGCGTTTTGCGCAAAAACAGTCGTACTGAGCAGCAGAAGAAAGCTCAACATCAGGCTCCATGCTATTTTCATAATTCCGTCATTAGGTTATCAATACGCTGATCAACCGATCAGCTTCCACCTATTAAACGCCATGTAATGAAAAAGGATAAAGATTTCATAAAAAGAAAAATTACGGCTCAAAATGTTACCTTTTATTAAATTTTTACCTACATTGGTCACATAATTAAGCGCTATTATGAAGGCTAAAGATAAAATTCTGATTGCTGCCCAGGCTATATTTTATCGTCAGGGCATGCAAAAACCAAGCATCAAAAGTATTTATGAAGATGCAGGGGTCAGTAAAATGACCTTCTACCGCCTCTTTAAAGACAAGGAAGATCTTGCCCGTGCGGTGATGGAAGATATTCTCGAAAGCAGCTTTGCGGAATACCTTCAAGTCATGACGGAAGACATCCCCTTCAAAGAAAAGTTAGAACAAATTCTTCTTCTTAAAATGCAAAAAACTGAAGGACTGAGCAGCCTCTTTTATGAGGAGGTTATGAAGAATGCGCAAATAGCCCCGATAATTCAGCAGCACAGCCAAAAACAATATCAGCAATTTATTGAAGACCTGGAAAAGGGTAAGCAGGAAGGGGCCATTAAAGAGGATTTCAATCCCCATCAGATCATTTACCTGATACAGTATATATCGAAACTTGCTGACGACCCCGCCTACCAACAACTTTTTACCGACATCCAACAGATGACCAAAGCGACTACCGAGTTTTTATTTTTCGGAATTGCTGGTGGTCAAAAATAATCCATCATCATGAAAATCACCTATACCGTCTTTATCCTGTTGCTATTCAGCTTGAGCGCCCAGGCCCAAGAGCTGAATTTCAATGGTATGGCCATGGGTTTCACCAATTATACGCCCAAAGAAGATCATCAGCTTTGGAGTGGTGCACGCTACTTGCCTGAGCTGGAATATCGGCATATGCTGGATAGTGCTTCGGCTTTCACGATCAATGTTTCTGCCAATATTTACGGTTCCATGAAATACGTGGGAGAGCGCCCCTATTACGAAGGACAAGTCAGTCCCTACCGATTCTGGGCGCGCTATTCCCATGATAATCTTGAAATCCGACTGGGTTTGCAAAAGATTGATTTTGGCTCTTCGAGTATGTTGCGGCCAATGCAATGGTTCAATGGCATCGACCCCCGTGATCCCCTCGGATTAACAGATGGGGTGTATGCACTTTTGGGAAGATATTATTTTCAGAACAATGCCAATATCTGGCTTTGGGGCCTTTATGGCAATGAAAACCGCCGTGGCACCGACCTGTTTAAAACCGACCGAAAAGCCCCAGAATATGGTGGCCGATTTCAGTACCCGACCGCCAAAGGGGAACTGGCGATCAGCTTTCATCATAAAAGTCTCTACGACGATGAACTTCAGGAAAACAACCTCATTCAGGGGCCTGAGAATAAAATTGGCCTCGATGGAAAATGGGACCTCGGCATCGGTTTGTGGTTCGAGGCCACCTACACCCAAAGCGATTTTGTGCAGGAGGAACTGGCACCCTTCAAAAATCAGGGGCTCCTCGATGTCGGCCTTGATTACACCCTCGGCATTGGCAATGGCCTCTATGTTGGCGGCGAGCATTTGCTTTCTGCCTATGCGCAAGACCCAACCTTTGGCGGCCCTCGGGAAATCATGAATACCACCGCCCTGCAAACCAACTACCCCCTGACATTCGACGACAATATTTCCTTTATGGTCTATCACCTTTGGGAAAGTCAGCAAACGGCCTATTTCATGAACTTTCAACATAACTTCCGTAGGCTATCGGCCTACATGATGGTTTACTATAATCCTGACGTCCGCAGCAATATTCCCACCAACGACTTCAATCAGATGTCGGCAGGATGGGGTGCTCGACTGATGCTTGTTTATAATCACTAAATTCAACTTTTATGGAGAAGAACAAATTTTTAATCTCAGTACAGGGCGTCGGAAAAGTATTCCCCGTAGGCGACACTTCCTTCGAGGCACTGAAAAATATCCATCTTGAAATTGAAAAAGGCGAATTCGCTGGACTCATTGGCCCAAGTGGTTCAGGGAAAACCACCCTGCTCAACCTTATTGGCGCCCTGGATTTACCCACCAGTGGGGAGGTGTACCTGGAAGACGAAAAGCTTTCGGAAAAAAATGATCAGCAAACCGCCGACCTGCGCAATCAACTGATCGGCTTCATCTTTCAGAGCTACAACCTGTTGCCCATCTATACCATTTATGAAAATGTAGAATTTCCGCTGTTGCTTCAGAAGATCTCTTCCAAAACACGAAAACGGATGGTCATGGAAGCCCTTGAATGGGTGGGGCTGGCCGATAAAGCACAAAAAAAACCTGCCCAGATTTCTGGGGGGGAAGCGCAGCGGGTAGCCATAGCCCGGTCGATTGTCAAGAAACCCGCCATTGTGCTTGCCGATGAGCCTACGGCCAACCTGGATTCCGCCAATGCCTACAACATCATGGAAATTTTGCGCAAGCTCAATCGGGAGCTGGGCATCACATTCCTGTTTTCCTCCCACGACAGCAAGGTGATTCAATACCTTGAGCGGGTGATACAGCTTGAAGATGGAACGATCATCAAAGACGAAATCAAAGAAGCCGATGCAAAACCTGTTTGATCAATTTTCGCTCAACATCAAGCTCGCCTATCGCAATATCATAGGCGCAGGCTTACGTACCTGGCTGAATGTCGGGATCCTCTCCTTCGCCTTTGTGGTGATTTTATTGCTCAACGGCATTATGGATGGCTGGCAACAGCAGGCCGTCGGGGAAAATATCGCCTGGGCATTTGGGCACGGGCAGGTGGTTCACCCGAAATACGACCCGCAGGACCCCTTCAGCCTTCAGCAGGGGCATGGCGCACTTACGCCCAACCCCAACCTTACGCCGATATTATTACAGCAGGGGAATATTTACCCCAAGCAGCGGATGCTCCCAGTGGTTATCAAGGGTATTGATGTGCAACAGCAAACCTTGAGTATTCCTACTGAGGTGCTGGCAAAAAGCGATGCCAACATCCCCGCACTCATCGGGCGGTATATGGCCAACACCAACAACCTTAAAGTTGGCGACCGCATGCTGATGCGCTGGAAAGATAAAAATGGGGCTTTCGATGCCCAGTACATTACCATTGCAGGAATATTTGATACCGACGTACCCACAGTGGATATCGGCCAAATTTGGGTGCCCATCCGTAAACTGTGGACGCTTACGGGGCTGCAAAACCACGCGACCTACCAGGTGGCCAATGCGCAGTATCAGCCCGAAACCGACCAAAAATGGCATTATAAATCTCAGGACGACCTGCTGGCAGACACTTACCAGATGATTGAGCAGGAAAAAAGCACCTCCGCTTTCAGCTATATCATTTTACTGGCCATTGCCCTGATTGCCATTTTCGACGCACAGGTATTTTCCGTCTTTAAAAGACAAAAAGAAATCGGTACGTATATCGCCCTTGGCTTTACCAGAAAGCGGGTTACGGCCCTATTTACCCTCGAAGGGATCATGTATGCCGTTTTGGCCTGTATCGTGGGAAGCCTGTACAGCTACCCTATTTTTCAGTATTTCGCCAAGGAAGGGATTGCCTTCGGGAAAGAAGAAATGACCTACGAGATGGGCATTACCATGGGCGAAAAGGTCTATCCGTATGTTTCGGCAAGCCTGATTTTAACCACCTTCCTTGTGGTGGTGGGGCTGGCCTGCATTGTAAGCTATTTGCCCGTAAGAAAAATCGCCACCATGAACCCTGTTGATGCACTTAAAGGAAAAAAATCATGATCAAGTTTTTATTCAAAGGACTCATAAGAGATAAAAGCAGGAGCTTACTTCCTGTGATTGTCGTGGCACTGGGCGTCATCCTTTCGGTGGTTTTCAGTGGCTATATTGTTGGGGCTATGGGCGGGATGATCAGCCAGAGTGCCCGATTTTCCACAGGCCACGTGAAAGTGGTCACCAAAGCCTATCAGCAGGAAATCAGTCAGAAACCGATTGATTTATCGATTTTAGACCTGCAGGAAACCCTCGACAAGTTACATCAGCAATTTCCTGATATGGACTTTGTTCCGAGGATTAATTTTGGGGGGATGCTTGATGTTCCCGATGCCCAGGGGCAGACCCGAGCGCAAGGAACAGGCAATGCGATGGCCCTCGATCTCCGCAAGGGAAGTCATGATGCCGAACGGCTGAACATTGCCTCCTCTATCGTGGAAGGGCACTACCCCACCAAGCCTTTTGAGATTCTGATGGGCGATGGCCTGATGGCGCGCCTTCAGCTGAAAATTGGAGATCAGGTGACCTTTTTTGGTGCAACAATGGACGGGGCGATGAGCTTTCAGAACCTGACCGTGGCAGGCACCATCTCTTTTGGTACCGTGTCGCTGGATAATCAGACTTTCATTATCGACCTGAAGGATGCCCAGCAAATCCTCGACATGCGGGATGCTTCCCCAGAGATTTTCGGCTACCTGCCGAACGATATTTATAACCGTGAAATGACCGAACAGGTCAGGGATCAGTTCAATGCGCAGGTGGACCCTGCCGATGAGTATGCGCCGATCATGATGACCCTCGGAGAGCAAAACAACCTCCAGAAGCTCATCAGCATGGCGGAAGAATACGGCAGTGGCATCAATATTCTCTTCATCATAGCCATGTCGATTGTCCTCTGGAACACAGGCCTTCTCGGAGGGCTTCGCCGCTACCAGGAATTTGGTATCCGTATCGCCCTTGGGGAAAGCAAAAAGAGCATCTACAAGAGTTTGCTCAGTGAATCGTTTATGGTGGGCTTTGTGGGCTCATTGCTGGGCACCGTGCTCGGCCTTGCGGTGGTTTATTATTTGCAGGAGGTGGGGATCGATACCACCGCTTACACCACCAATACCTCAAGCACCAACCTGATGATCTCCAATGTTATTCGGGCAGAAATTACCCCAAGCTTGTTTTATGTCGGGTTTATTCCTGGCGTATGCGCTACATTCCTCGGCGCGGTATTGTCGGGGCGTGGCATCTTCAAAAGACAAACCTCTCAATTATTCAATGAATTAGGCGTTTAACCGATCATCAATCATGAAATACATACTTTTTATCGCCTGTTTTTGGGCTACAAGCGTGCTCGCGCAGGCACCCTCTGCGATGGAGATCATTAAAAAAGTGGACAGCAACATGTTCACCTCCACCAAAATTTCAGAATCAAGCATGGTCATTTATGGCAAACGCCGCGACCGAACCATCACCTCGCTGAGCTACAGTCGGGGCGAGGATGAATCCTACTCGGAGTACCTTTCGCCTGCAAGGGAAAAAGGGACGAAGATGCTCAAGCTGAAAGATCGCCTGTGGATTTACTCGCCCTCCACCGACCGCATTATTCAGATTTCTGGCCACATGCTCAGGCAGTCGTTGATGGGCTCGGATGTATCCTATGAAGACATGATGCAGGAACGGAAGCTCGCCGAAGCTTACGAAAGCAAGATTATTAAAGAGGAAGAAATTGATGGCCGAAAATCATGGCTGATTGAATTGCTCGCAAAGTACGACGACCTCACCTACCAGAAAATGCACCTGTGGGTAGATCAGGCCTATTTTGTACCCCTGAAAGAGGACCTTTATGCCAAAAGTGGGCAATTGCTCAAAACCATCGCTTTTTCGGATATTCAGCAGGTGGGCAATAAATATTTCCCCATGAAAATGAATTATAAGGACGCCCTGAAGGAAGGCAAAGGCACCGATTTTATCACCAATAAATTACAGTACGATGTCCCTATTCCCGAGCATGTATTTAATAAAGGTAACCTGAAAAAGTAAGCGCGAACATTAAAAAAATTGACGGCGAAATCCGGCTAATTTTTCAAACACCCCCTAAGGGGCTGTCGCACAACTCCATTTTACATTTCAATGGCCGATTAATCTTTTACCACTCTTATTTGTTCCACGGGTTCTCACCCGAGGCTATTGGAGAAGCCCCCTTCAGGGCTTATTGTGCCGAAGGTACACTTTCATTAGCCTCGGGCTGTGGCACAACTATGTTCACAATTTATGACACCAAATAAATTTGCTCTCGCCTATTTTTACCATGGAATGAATTCCATGACAATTCCAAAAAGTCCCTTCAGGCATGCGCGTAAACTTTTGGGCTGTATATAATATTACAAAGGTAAATAATTATTAAAGTTATGCACCTTGATACTG
>CANMKE010000016.1 GCA_947498325.1 uncultured Persicobacter sp. | reverse complement strand
ATGAGGATCACCTTCTTGAATTGACAGAAATATTCCATTAATTGATATTATCGAAATTAAAAGTTTACGCGCATGCCCTTCAGGACTGGTGTGCCGAAGGTACATTTTCATTAGCCTCGGGTGAAAACCCGTGGAGAATAACCCACAAAGTACAGACCTCCGAAAAGGGCGCAAAATAAATTTCCATCTAAAAAAATCTGTGGAAATCTGTGTCATCTGTGGACAATATAAAACCGCGCAAAGGCATAATTCATGATGTTTCACGTAGCAATTTGAATAAATCCAAGGGACTCTATAAAATCAGCCTTGTGCTATACGTTAAAAATAATGTCGCTACGGGGCAACGTTCAAACCTTAATGACATTGGGGCTGCCCAAATTACTGCGCAAGAAAAAAGCCCCAGCGAAATGCTGAGGCTCAAAATTACCTTTCGTATCAATTTGGATTCTTTAATTAATGTCGATCACCATTGGTGCCATGGCAGGCACGGTGAGTTTTTGCGACAGGTCTACTGTCTGGCCACTGAACAATTCTTTACCAGAGCGTGGTGCACTGCCCAACACTTCGGCAAATCTTGAAAGATCAACTTCCGTTTGTTCTGCATTTTTATTCAAAACAACCATCACCATCTTATCATTCAGCATTCTGAAGTAAACATATACGCCTTGATAAGGTGCAAAATGGATCATTTTACCATGATGAACCGCTTCCGCTGATTGTCTCCAGTTCAGGATTTTTTTCATAAAGGCCTGCGCATCTTTTTGCTGAGCCGTCAGTCCTTCGCCTGTAAAGCCATTGATTTTATCGCCAGCCCAACCGCCAGGGAAATCAGAGCGGATTTTACCGTGATCATCTACTGCCGTTTTCAGGATTTCTGTTCCATAATAAATCTGCGGGATTCCGCGGGTGGTCAAGAAGTACGTAATACCCAGCTTGAACAGGTTGTAATCTTCGTGTACCTGCGAGAAAAATCTCGACATATCGTGGTTGTCAGGGAAGATCGTCAATTGATCAGGGTGCGGATACAGAAAATCGTTGGACAGCATTTCGTAAAGTGGCAACCACATATCCGACCATTTATCTTTTTGTTTTTCATTTAGCGCTCGCACCACAGCATCCTGCATTGGGAAGTCCATCAGCGAAGGCAAATAAGACGTATAGCCATTGGCATTTACTTTATCTTTCTGCCAGTAAGAAACAATCGCAGGATTTACAGACCACTCTTCGCCCACAATGTTGAAATGTGGATATTCGTTCATCACCTCTTTAGTCCATTCCGCCATAAAATTACTGTCAGGATAAGGGTAAGTATCCATTCGGATACCACTCAAATTGGCATATTCAATCCACCAGATCGAGTTCTGAATCAAGTAGCGCGCCATCAAAGGGTTTTTCTGATTCAGGTCGGGCATGGTGGTATCAAACCAACCACCCACCATTTCCTGGCGGTCAAATTTCGAAGCATGAGGATCCTGCGAAGTGGTTCTCATGTGGTTACAGCGGTGAAAACCTTCCTGCTGATAGTTCAGCCAGTCGTTGGTCGGCAAATCTTTCATCCACCAGTGTCCTGATCCGCAATGGTTAAACACCATATCCATCACCAGCTTCATGCCTTTTTTATGCACTTCAGCAGACAGTGCTTTATATTGTTCATTGCTCCCGAATCGTGGGTCGATATGATAAAAATCGGTGATTGAATATCCGTGGTAAGAGGTTTGATCCTGTGCATTCTCTACAAGGGGCTGAGGCCAAATCGCCGTAAAGCCCATGTCTTTGATGTAATCCAGGTGATCCATCATCCCCTGAATATCACCACCATGGCGGCCGTTGGTGTTGGCTCTGTCGAGGCCATCTTTATAGCCCTTTACGGTATCGTTGTCAGGGTTTCCATTGGCAAAACGGTCTGGTGTAATCAAATAAATCACATCAGCATTGTTGAATCCCTGACGGTTTGCAGAATTTTCCGCACGATCCAACAGGGCATATTGATGCGACAGCACCACTTTCTTGCCTTTCTTAAACTTGATGGTAAAAGTACCCGCTTTGGTTTGCGGTGCGATGGTCAGGTCGAGGAATAAATAATTGGGACTCTTGACCTTCGTAATCCGGTTCAACGATACCCCTTCATAGTTAATCTCAGGAGTAAGGCTTGAAATATCCTTTCCATGAACCATCAATTGAAGGTTGGGGTTCTTCATGCCAACCCACCAGTTCATGGGCTCGAGGTGATCGATCACCGGCTTCGCATTCGCAGAAAGCGACAGGCAACAAATTGCCAATATCGCAAAAAGTAAGTATCTTCTCATCATCAACATAGTTTATTCACAATAATAAATAGAAGATAATAGAAAATTCACACAATCGATGGGGAGCCACCAATAATTTACCGTAAACGATTGCAGAACAACCACGCTATTGGTCGAGCCAAGCCCTGAGCTTGCTGACTTTTTCCTTCGGAATGGTCAGGGGCTGAATTTTATTCCCCACAGGAATCAATACCCACTTGCCTGCAAAATAAGGTTCGAGTTTTTGAATCGCTCCAACATGCACAATGTGCTGACGATTGACCCGGAAAAAATCACCCGGATCAAGTTCCCCCTCCAGCTTGTCGAGGGTGAAATCTGTCCGATATTCCAGCCCCGAAAAAGTCTGTACATACACCACCCTTTCCTGCACCCTGAACAGGGCGGCCTCCGCAATTGGGAGCACTTCCATGCCATCTGCCACAGGAATCAACAACCGCTGCCGGTATTTTTGAGGCTGCTGATAATCGTGCATGAATTGCTGCAAACGCCCATGCTCAAGCACTTTCCCCTGTTCTTCAAAACGGGAAATCGCCTTGCGGACGTCCGCCACCTCCACAGGTTTGAGGAGGTAATCGAGGCTATTGAGTTTAAAGGCACGCACGGCATATTCATCGTAGGCGGTGGTAAAAACGATGGTCAGGGGTTGTGTAATGGCTTCGAAAGCATCGAAGCTCAGGCCGTCAGTCAGTTGAATATCAGCAAAAACAAGGTCAGGCTTATGCCCTTCAGAAAAATACTCTACCGCCTCTTCCACCGACTGCAATTCCATGCTGATCTCCCATGTTGGACGAATCAGTTTAATGTATTTTTTCAGTAACCGCTGAGCGGGGATTTCATCTTCAATAATGACAATGTTCATACTAAATCAAGGGTAAAGTAACGGAAAAATGGTTTTCAGTGGCCTCCACGAGCACAGGCTCCTCCACTTTCAGTAATTTATAGGTATTGCGGATACTTTCCAGCCCAATCCCGAAAGAGGGTAATTTTTGGCTTTTCTGCACATTATTCGAAACCACCACCAGTTCGTCTGTAATCTGCACACGGATGGTCAGCGGCTTGCGCAGGGTTGCGATATTATGTTTAATACAATTCTCGAAAAGGCTGTGTAAACTCAAGGGCGGCAGCTGTTTTTTCAGCGCTGCCCCTTGCTGCTGATCCACCTCCACAATCAGGCCATCTCCAAGGCGCACCTGATGCAGATCGAGGAAGGATTTTCCCGCCTCCCACTCTTTCGCCAGCGTAACGACGGTTTTATCTTTGGCCTGCAAAACATAACGGTAAACACTTGCCAAATTCAGGGCGAAGATTTTCGCCTGTGCGGGATCATGGTCAATTTCAGAGACCAGCACATTGAGGCTGTTGAAAAGAAAGTGCGGGTTCATTTGCCCCTGCAACACACGGTAATCCGCTTCAAGCTTTTGCTGCTTGAGTTCCTTAACATCCTGCTGACTTTTTTGCCAGTTATAGAGGAAATCCTGAGAGATCAGGAATCCCATCAGGAAGATCAGGATCAGGCTGCTGAGGCCGCCCACCAGCAGGCTTTTTTGTTTGAAGGCGAAGGGATTTTCAAAATTGTACATCAGCCCCACACAAATATTGGTAATGTAGAAAAAGATGAGTGTAAGCACAAAGATCGCCCCGAGCTCAATGACCGTCCGGCGGTGCTGAAAGGTTTCCCAGGGCATGATACTGTTACCGAAAGTATCGATTTTCAGGGAAATATATACGGTAAAATTAAAGTACAACAAATACACATAGGTGATCCAGTTGGTCAGTGCATTGGCCAGCGTGAAGGAGTCATCCACTGTGGGAAATACCAGCAGGGTCACCATCACCGAGACCAAAAAGCTCAAAAAAAGGGCGCTGCTTTTTTTGCGATAAATAATATACATGACTAAATATAGATAAAGCAACATCAAATGAAAATCAAAAAAAGGAAAAGGATGGCGGCCAGCGTTTGGGCACACTTGCCTGCCATCCTTTATTTTGGGGCAAAAAATGAAGGGTTTGCATCTGATCATCAGATGAGTCCACAGGTTGAAGCTATAAGAAGGGGCGCAACTATTGGCCGAAACGGAGCAGATCAGCTTATAGTAGACCGCTTAAATGTGAGGGCAAAATGAGGGTCCTTTATGGGTGTGGGGCACTGATTAGATCAGTCCGATTGCCCGAATATAATGGGTGTACTCCACTTTTGCTTTCAGCTTTGTTTTGATGAAATCAACCAGCGCATCCTCGTAATAAAGCTGGGCATCCACGACCTCCAGCACCGAAACCATCCCCTCTTCATATTGGTCGTTCATCAGGTCGGCATTTTCTTTGGCCTTGGCCACCGACTGCCCCGCAAGATCGGTCTCCTGAAGGCTGTTCCGCCACGCGAGGAATTGCTGTTCCTGCTGAAGGTTCATCAGTTCGGCCGTCCGCTCATAAGCCAGTTGTGCATTCTGAATTTCCAGCTTCGCCAGCTGATTTTCCCGCTTCCGCATCGAGCCCCAGTACAAGGGCATGGAAAAGGTAAAGCCTGCCCGATAATTAGGCACGGCACCAGGGGCAAAATTATAGCCTGGCGAAGAATACATGCCCAGCATGGTGGCATCGAGCTTTGGCCCGTACTTCCCATTTACAATCTTCAGCTCAAATTCTGCCAGGCTGATTTGCTTCTCAGCAATCAACATTTCGGCACGCACGGTGGCCTCGTTGAGGTTGTCATATTCCTCCTTCACCGAAAGGGAATCTGAAATAATGGTGGTGTCATTCAGCGGGCGCCCCAGCACCCTGTTCAGCGACATTTTAGTTACATTATAATTATTTTCCGCCTGTACCACCGCCAGTTCTGCTTTATTGAGCCGCACCTGCGCCATCAGCAGATCGTTGCGCAGGCTATTGCCGGCTTCCACCCTGCTGCGGACCACCTCGGTAATTTCCCGCATACCATCACGGTAATCCACCATCGCATGATACACCTCCCGCTGTGCGACCGTTCGCCAGTACAGCATATCGGTCGCCAGCGTAACTTCCGTTTTTGTTAAAGAGAACTGATCTTCAGCAATGGCCTTATTGACCATCGCTTTTTTCTTTTGATTTTGCTGACCATGCCCGTGGTAGATCGACTGCCGCGCGTCGGCATACGCTCCATACTGATAGTTCGCCGCCCCCTGAATCACCTGCCCAGAAAGGTCCCCCATGCCATCGGGCAGGGTGAGTTGTGCAGGGTGCTGAACATAGGTGGCATCGCCACTCGCCGTTACCTGAGGCAGCATATTGGAGATGGTGATGCGGTAGGCTTCATTGGCCATTTTCACCTCATTTTCCGCCATTTTCACCTGTTGTTCATGGGCAATGGCTTCCTTCCGATATTGTTCCAAAAGGCGATCCGACTGCCCGAAGGAGGGAAGGATTACGAATCCCATTGCGCTGAGCATTCCTGCCAGCCTGTATATTATCCTGAAATTTTTCATTTTAACCCTCAACTTTAATCTGGTAAAATATGGCATAGAAAACAGGCACCGCCAACAAGGTCAGAAAGGTGGCAAAACCCAGCCCAAAGATGATCGATACTGACATCGAGCCGAAAACGGCATCGGGAATCAGTGGAACCATCCCGAACATCGTCGTGATGGCCGCCATCAGTACGGGGCGCATCCTGGAGATGGCCGCTTCCACAATGGCCGTCTGTCGGGACTCCCCTGCTTTGGTGAGGATATTGGCTTCATCGAGTAAGACAATCACATTCTTGATGATCATGCCAAGAAGCCCAATCCAGCCAATGAAACTCATAAAGTCGAAGGCCTTGCCCGTCAGGATTAAGCCGTAGATCATCCCGATGATCGACAGCGGCAACATGATCGTTACAATCAGGGGCTGTTTGTAATCCCCGAAGAGGGCGATCAGAATGGCGATGATGAGTAAAAATGCCAGCGGAAAAAAGGTCAGGATTGCCGAAACTGCATCTGACTGATTTTTTTTCTCCGCATCCCACATAAAGGAATAGCCTTCGGGCAACTTCATTTTCTGAATCTCGGGCCCAATTTCGTTCCACAACTGCCCAGTGGTAACCCCTTCCACGGGGTCCACCATCACCGACATGGCCCTTTTTCGGTTGTAGGTCTGAATCAGCGGATACTCAAAATCAAGGTGCAAGTCAGCAACCACCTGCTGTAGGGGCACATTTTTCACCCCAGCGAGCACCTGCATATTGGCTATTTTGTCCATATCCGTCACCTCTTCGGTATCCGTTTTCAGCACAAGCGGCTTCAGGTCAATCCCATCACGGTACACCCCCACAGGCAAGCCGTTGCTCATCATCTGAAAAGAATTTGAAACATCTGAACGGACCACCGCCGACCGTCCTGCTTTGTTGGGCGAGTACTCTGCCACCCATTTGGGCGCCATATTCCACCAGCTTGAGCGTATATGCCTTGCCTTGTTGCTTTGCTGTGCAATATGTTGGGCCTGCAAACAGAGGGAGTCGAGCACGGCCATGTCTGGCCCCATGAAACGGCCCTCCACTTTGGCTTCGAGGGGTGTCATGACGGAGAAATATTCTGGTCTGACAAACAAATCAGGCCAAAGGGATGCTTTCTGATTTTCGACCCTGCCGAGCACCTTTTCGGCGCCTTCAAAATCTTCACATTCAACGATAAAATGTATCACATTCGACTGCGGACCATATGCCGTGGAGGCCAGGAAATACCGCGGGGGCGTCATGCCGATCGTCGTTGTTACTTCACGAACCTCGGGCTGATCTTCCAGCCACTCAAAGAGCTCATCTGCGCGTTCTTCAGCATAGCCAATTCTTGCCCCTTCCGGCAAAAAGACATTCACCTTGAACATGTTTTTCTGCAAATCAGGCATAAAAATGACGGTCAGGAAGCGCATACTGAAAATTGAAGTCAGGAAAAGCAAGGCGATCAACAGGGCGCTTTGATATTTCTTACTGATACAATAATTGAGCACCAGCCTGAAGCGATGATAAAACTGACCTCCATAGGGATCGGTCTGCTCCTCGGCATCGTCCTTTTTATCCTTGACGAAAGCATCCAGCACCAGCGGCGTTTGGGTCAGGGCAAAAATCCAGCTCAGCGATAGCGAAATGGCAATGACCGAAAACAAGGACGACAAATACTCGCCAGTGGAGTCAGGTGAAATTCGTATCGGCAGAAAGGTCAGCACCGCAATGATGGTTGCCCCGAGCAGTGGCCACCAGGATGCTGCCACCGCTTTCTGGATCGCCTCCGCCTTGGTCGCCCCTTTTTTCATGGCCATCAGCACGGCTTCCACAACCACAATGGAGTTATCGACAAGCATTCCCATGGCAATAATTAGTGCCGCAAGAGATACCCGCTCCATGTTCAGCCCAGTAACAAGCATGAGTATCAGGGTGCCCAATATGGAGAAAATCAGCCCTGACCCTACCAAAATGCCATTTTTCAGCCCAATAAAAAAGAGCAAAATAATGATCACCACGCCAACTGATGCCAGCAGGTTGATCACAAAACCGTCGTTGGCTTCCTGCGAGGCTTGCCCCTGATCATAGATGTTTTTTATCTTCAGTCCTGCGGGAAGTTTCGTGGCAATGGTGGCCAGACGGTTACGCACCAGCTGCGACATGTCCACCACATTGGCACCATCCACGGTTGAAATTGCCACGCCAATAGCGGGCATCCCCTGAATTTTCATTTTCGAGGTATAGGGAGTCTGGTAGCCCATCGTGACCGTTGCAAAATCTTTCAGGCGAATCTGGTCCCCATTGTCGGCAGTAACCAAAAAGTGCTCCAGTGTATTGAGGTCGGAAAAATCACCCGAAACCTGAATGCGCATTTGCGATGTGGGCGTATTAACATACCCACTATTGACCAACTGATTTTGCTGATTTAGGGCCTTCACCACCGAAGCCATCGAAATGCCAAGCTCCGTCATGGTACTGTACGACAGGTTGATGTCCACACTTTCCACGGGCTTGCCAAACAATTTCACCTTCGCAACATTCGGCACCTGCAGGATTTCCTTCTTAATCTCATCCGCATATTTATTGAGCTCATGGTACGTAAAACCATCCCCATAAATCCCATAGAAGACGCCAAGGACATCTGCAAAATCATCATTGACAATAGAGGGCCCCGCAGCGGTGGGCAACTGTGCCTGCGCATCCCCCACCTTACGCCTTAGTTTGTCCCAGATTTGCTCCAGGTCTTTTTGCTTGACTTCACGTTTTAAATTGACGGTAATTTTCGATACACCAGGGCGATTATCAGACTTCACATAATCCAATTCCCCCATAGACTGAATCGCTTCTTCGAGCTTATCGGTTACCTGCTCCTCCACCTCTTCCGCCGATGCTCCAGGGTAGCTTGTCAGGACTATCGCCTGCTTAATGGTAAATGGGGCATCCTCAAGTTTGCCGATATTTAGGTAAGCGAAAATGCCTCCGAAAAATACCAATGCGAGGGCAAACCAACTGAAGGGTTTATTTTCTAAAGTAAATTTGGTCAGTTTCATCGGCTCCTTACTTCATTGATAAGTTTCTGACTTCCTTCTTTACGCGCACAAATTGCCCTGCATGAAGGTAAATACCACCCGCAGAAACCGCCCATTCGCAGTCGCTCTCTTCTGGATAAACCGTCAGCCAGTCGTTATTTTTCATGGCTCCGAGCTTAACAGGCACTTTAACCAACGGCCCCTGTAAATCTTTCACTCCCCAAAAAAACTGCTCTCCATTGGGGTGCCCAAGTACTGCCGTAGAAGGCAACAACACCCCCGTATCTTTTGGGGCATGAAGATAAACCTCCACCTCGGCGGCCATCCCCCCGATCAGGGAAGCATCTGGTTTGTCAATCTCCAAAATCATGGGATAAGCATATTTCAGATGGTCGGCATCACGCCCAATTTCTTTGACGGTCGCCTGAAAGGGATGCGCCTCAAAGCCTTCAAAACGCACCTCCACCTGTTCAATCTCTGAAGGATTCATCGCCAGGGATTCAGGAATGGCACATCGTACCTTCACCTTCGATAAATCCAAGAAAGTAATCACCGTTTGCCTTGCGTTGACGTGCTGCCCTTTTTCGACATTCACCGTCTTTACATAGCCAGAAAATGGGGCAAGAAGGCGGGTATCTTTCAGCGCATATTCGGCTTCCTTCAAATTGGCGGAAGCGGTCTGAAACTGTGCTCTTGC
This sequence comes from uncultured Persicobacter sp., assembly GCA_947498325.1. Classification (GTDB taxonomy): domain Bacteria; phylum Bacteroidota; class Bacteroidia; order Cytophagales; family Cyclobacteriaceae; genus Persicobacter; species Persicobacter psychrovividus. The sequence goes on along the minus strand of CANMKE010000016.1, from coordinate 98,705 downwards.
CAAATCATATTGCTGCTGCGAAACATTATTCTTTTGAAACAGTCTTTCCGCCCGTTCCCAGGCAGCCTTATACTGGTTAAAATTGGCTTCTGCCTTACGGAGTGCCGTCTCGAAATCTCGGGTGTCTATTTGCCCCAAAAAAGCGCCTTTGCTGACATACTGCCCTTCTTCAAGATCGAATCCCACCAAGGGGCCACTTACCCTAAAGGACAGTTCGACAGATTTATGAGGAATGGAAACCCCAGTATAAACCTGCCTTTCTTCCGTCGGTTGCTGCCCAAAACGGAGCGCCTTTACCACCTGTGGCGTTGCTGTTTTTGTGTGATCTGCTTTTGAACTGCAAGAGACCATCAGCAATGCTGCTGCACAGCCCATTAGAAATTTCATCATTAGTTTATTGATTTATTGATGATTACAGCTCAAAAATAATGGATGCGGCATGCATGCTAAACCCCTGATTGCGCGAAACGGAAATACTGCACACTGAAGTGGAAAAATAGGCTGCTGAAAAAAATTCAGGCATAAAAAAAACCGCCACAAAGGGCGGTTTAGTTCATCATTTCAAAATTCAATTGAACATTAATTTGCGCCACAAACTAAAGGCAACACAGGTTCAAAAGCCGCTGATGGGGCGGTCATTTTTAATTTATTGGCGATGGTAGGAGCAATCTGCGTGATGGCCACTTTCTGATTGACCTCCTTGCCTTTTGGTACATCGTAGCCCATCATCAAATAAGGCACATGGGTATCATAATTATACGTCATAGAATGTGAGGTTCCTGTTTGTTGATCTCCCCACTGCATTAATACACCAGATTGATACACCATAAACAGATCGCCAGAATTTTCGGGATGACAACCTCTTTTCAGTAAAGCTTTATAGCCTTCTGTAAAATTGCCCGAAAGCAAATCTTGCTCGGTAGCCACCTCTTTCACATATTCATTTTTCATCAGCTCGTCGGCAGCAGTTTTCTGAACTTCCGCAAGGTTCAGCCCTTTTTGCGCAATCAACTGACGGTTCAGGTAGATTTGTTCTCCATAATAACCCATCACCCAATTGGCCTGACCGTATTTGCTGTTCAAAACCGCTTTGGTTTGTGCAACAAGGTCTTCGCCTTTTACATATACCGCAGGCTGAAAACCTAAATCATGGACGTAGTTGGCATTGAAAGCACCCGCATGATCGGCAGTCAAGAATACCACAACATTGTTCATGCCCACGGTACTGTCAATGGTTTTGAACAATTGTGCCAACTGACGGTCCAGGCGCAAATAAATATCTTCTACCTCGCGGGAATTAGGAGCAAACTGATGCCCCACATAATCAGTACAGGAGAACGAAACCGACAACATATCAGGGAAAGCATGTGTTCCAAGCTGCTCCCCTTTGATCGCCGCCTCTGCCATCTCAACAGTCAGTTGGTTACCCCAGGGCGTTTTGGCCAAAATACCGTATTCAGGCTTTCCTTTGCGCTTTTCACGACGTGAAATCGCTTTGATATCGTGTGGGAATGTTGGTGTTTTTTCGCCAGTAAATAAGCCTTCATAGCGATTATTGTCTTGAATCGAAGCACTGTAATGGTCTTCAGCAAAAAGTAATTTCCACGGTTGCTTCACCAATTGCGCGGCACGTTTTTGTTGGTTATAAGCCTGAACCCATGCTGGTAAATCTTTTCCCTTCATATAGTAAGAAGAAGAAATGAAGTCGCCCGTTTTATAATCAAACCAAAAAGCACCATCAGCAAAATGCCCACCAGGCAATACTGCCGCGCGGTCTTTGAAACTTACTGCAATGACTTTTGAACGTTGGTTCGAAACCATCTTCAGCTCATCGCCCAGGTTGGTGACCTTCATGCGGAACGGAGAACACTGCCCGTATTCGTCATTGGCTCCAACGGTAGTCTGGGTGGTGTCGGTAACGCAATACACCATTTTACCACTTTTACGATCGTAAAAACTGTTATTGGCGATACCCGAATTCGCAGGGTAAGCCCCTGACCAAACGGTGGAATGTCCTGGGCCAGTACAAGTCGGCGCATAGTTATAGTGCATATCTCTGAAGGTGGTTCCTTCTTTCACCATACGCTTGAATCCATCTTCGCTGAATTCATCCCAAAAACGGGTGATATAATCATATCGCATTTGGTCAACGATAATCCCCACGACCATTTTAGGGCGCTTCAGAGGAGTCTTTTTTTGAGCAAATACGCTAAGGGCCGAGAGGCAAAGCGCAGTCAATAACAGTAGGTGCTTCTTCATTCAATCTTGGATCTGTGAGTCTGAAATTTTTTTACCTTTTAGCATATTCCGCAAGGTAACTCACAAATATAAAGTAATTTATACGCTTGATCATTGATTTAACGACCAAAATACAGGTATGAAATATTGATTAAAACTGTATTAACAACTATGATTTTTAAAATAATAATCACCAATCTACAAATACAATAACCCCAAAATTAAACTCACCTCAGACGATTGCAACGATGCCAAATCTCGACATAAAAAACACTTAAAATTTTTAACATAAAATTCAAAAAATATCCTCCGAAAAGCCCCATGAACCGCTCGAAATTAATTTCAAACAGGGAAATATTCACAGCAAGAACACCCACAAGCGCCTGCTACTTCACCATGCTAAGCGACCATAAAGACGCATGAACGATAGTCGATTAATGATACCCTGAAAAATAGGCGTGAATATGAGTAATCTACAAACATAAAATCACCCTGAATTCAGAGCAGTAATATATTTTAAACTTCACCAAAAATCCTTCAAAAGAATACATAAAACCGCAATTATTATTCATTGATAGACGATTACACGATATGGAATAGCGCAAAAAAATAAGAACACACAAAACCAAATGGGAATAACACGCTTGTGCGTATAGGGGAACACATATTTACAAACTCAACATGCTACTTTAAATTTGAAGCTTCAAACATGCACTTAAATAAGTGTACAGATAGTAAATTATAAAAATAAATACCATACATTAGACCGTAAATAACTATTTTTTTCATGGATACTACTTTAAATTCCGTAACGGACCTGAATGCTTTCTTTGTAAAAGAGCATGTGGGAATGTTCAAAGCTGCTAACAATTACGACATTCTTCATCCAGAAACTCAGGAGATCCTGATGACCTGCCGCGAAGAAAATCTCGGTATTTTCACCAAAATTTTCCGCTTCACAGACTATAAGCGAGCAACTCCTTTTAATATTGAGCTGAAAGATCAGCAAGGCCGTAAAATCCTGACAATCAAAAGAGGCATCTCTATTTTCCTGTCCCATGTGGAAGTTTTTGATGAAAAAGATCAGTTGATCGGCTATTTCAAACAAAAATTCTTTTCCATAGGAGGAAAATTCAACCTGTACAACCCTCAGGGCGAAGAGCTTTGTCAGCTGAAGGGCAAGTGGACCTCCTGGGATTTCCGCTTTGTGCATGGAGAAAAAGAGTTTGCCCACATTTCAAAAAAATGGGCGGGCATGGCTAAGGAACTCTTTACTACCGCAGACAATTATGTGCTTGAAATTTCTGATCAGGTCCCTGCACAGCATCCGCTAAGAAAGATGATTATTGCCGCGGTGATGTGTATCGATATGGTATTGAAAGAATAACCTATGATCATAGGCGTCCGAAATTGTGGCACCTCACAATACGGACGTCCCATACAACGCCTCCACAAGAGCGGAAGCTTTGTTTTCAATGGGCTACGAACAATATTTTCGACCCGCAAAGCTCAGTAGTCATCAGTAGTCATGGCCTGTCGGCTTAAAATTATGGAGTAATTCACCTACCAAAGTATCAATACTTCAGACCCAAAAAAACCACTCTCAATAAAGAGAGTGGTTAAAAAAAAATAGGTAGATGTTTAGGGAAAAAGTATTGTATTTCCTGGTTGTAAAACCAGTACTGATGTTTATTTTTTATGGTTTATTCCTCAATTTCAGGCATTAGCTCAAGTCCAAAGCCATAAGCTAAAAATGAACTTACTGGGAAACCTTCTGCGATGAAGCCCTGACCTACATTGATTGAATAGCTTTTGGTCGTCGTTTCTTCCTCCTCATCATCATCCGAAGCTGGATCAACCTCCGATTCAGTCCATTCAAAAGTGATCGTCTGTTGCGAAACACTGTATCGGCCAGGAACACGTCTGCCCTCTTCAGTAAACAAAGTCGATGATGGCACACCATGCTTCTGCGCATTTTTTTCATTCACCGTGATGTTCACCCCAGAAATCACAACCACCATTTCTTCGGTCCCTGAAGGCACTTCAAAAGTTAGGGTTGGTCCCGCACCATTTACGCATTCAAATTCTTCCTCCATTTCCCCAAAAGTCACCATTCCTTTTACCACCGTTTGGGCGTTATCAAAGGGATCATTGTCAGAGCAAGCGAACATGCTCATGGAGGCTATCAATAATAAAAAGAATTTTTTCATAATCGATGATTTAGTTTTATGGTAGTGGTTTCATAAACAATAGTGCTGAAATGGGACAAAGTCCGCAGGTTATTTTGATAAATAAATCATATACCTCACACGGTTCTTGAAATAATTTAAATAAAAGCACAGCTCATTACGCCTAAAAAGACTTGCTCATCGAAAATCAACATCTGTTTTTTTCTTAACTTTACCCTAAATCTATTTTTATTATTCATCCAATTTATTCACCGATGAGCATAATTACCAAATTGAAGCGTCCTGCGATGGTTTTGGTAGGGTGTTTTACCCTGCTTTCTGCCTGCCAAAGCGGCGCCGAACAAACTGCTGACGCCACTATGAAAGAAAATCCCCTATTAGCGACCTGGGGCGGGAAATTCGAAACCCCTGCTTTCGATAAAATGACCGTTGCAGACCTGAAACCTGCCCTTGAACAAGGAATGGCTGAAAAACTGCAACAAATCGAGGCCATTGCCAATAACAGCGCGCCTGCGACTTTCGACAATACCATTCTTGCCATGGAAAAATCTGGCAAAGCATTGGATCGTGTATTTGTTTACTATGGCATTTATTCGAGTAATATGTCGAATGAGGACTTCCGAGCGCTACAGTCAGAAATGGCACCAAAAATTTCGGCCTTCAGCTCGAAAATTCTTCAGAATGAAAAGCTGTTCCAACGCATCAAAAAAGTTTATGAAGATGCGCAGAAGAACCCGCTTCCTGAGCAACAGCAACGTGTTGTGGAGCTGACGTATGAATATTATACCATGAATGGCGCCAATTTGGATGCAAAAGCCAAAGCCCGCTATGCGGAGATCAACAAGGAATTGTCTTCTCTGTATACCAACTTCTCCAACAATGTTCTTGCAGATGAAGAAGGCTATGTTGTTTACCTAAAAAAAGACCAATTAGGCGGCCTGCCCGATTCTTTTGTGGCTGCTGCCGCCAAAGCCGCTGAAGACAGGGGCCATCAGGGAGAATATGCCATTACCAACACCCGATCGGTTATGGAGCCATTTCTTACTTATTCCACTGATCGCGAATTGCGCAAAAAAGTATGGCACAACTATATTATGCGTGGCGACAATGGCGATAAGCATGATAACAATGAGAACATCACGAAGATTCTTACTTTAAGAACAGAGCGCGTAAACTTGATGGGCTTTGATAATTTTGCCAGCTGGAGATTACAAAACCGCATGGCCAAAACACCTGAAAATGCTTATGCTCTGATGAATAAGGTGTGGCCTAAAGCTTTGGAACGTGTAAAGAAAGAGGTTAAGGACATGCAGGCGATTGTGAATGCTGAAGGCGGAAAATTCAAAATTGAGCCGTGGGATTATCGTTTCTATGCGGAAAAAGTTCGCAAGAAAAAGTATGATCTTAATTCTGATGAGGTAAAACAGTATTTGCAGCTCGACAAATTGCGTGAAGCCATGTTTGATGTGGCAGGAAAACTTTTCAACTTCAAATTTACCCCAATTACTGACGGCAGTGTTCCTGTTTTTCAGGAGGATGTAAAAGTTTGGGAAGTCACCGACCTGACCTCAGGAAAACATATCGGTTTGTGGTACCTTGATCCTTTTGCACGCAAAGGGAAACGCTCTGGCGCCTGGGCAACGACCTATCGCAGTCATAGCTTCATGGACAAAGAAACTGATGTTTTGGCATCGAACAACTCGAATTTCATTAAGCCTGCACCAGGTGAATCTGTTTTGGTTTCTTGGTCGGATGCAGAAACTTTCTTTCATGAATTTGGGCACGCCCTGCACTTCCTGAGCTCGAATATCAAATACCCAACGCTCGATGGTGGTGTTCGTGATTATACCGAATTTCAGTCGCAACTTCTCGAACGCTGGTTGGGCACTGACTACGTGATTAACAACTACCTGAAGCACAATAAAACTGGTGAGCCAATGCCTGCTTCACTGGTGAAGAAAATCAAAGCGGCCTCCACTTTCAACCAAGGGTTTGCCACTGTTGAATATCTGTCGTCAGCGCTGATGGACATGAAGTACCACATGCTGAAAGACCCATCGAATTTAAATCCACGTGAATTCGAGCAAAAAACTTTAGCGGACTTGAAGATGCCTAAAGAGATTGTGATGCGTCACCGTTCAACGCAGTTTGGTCACATTTTCAGCGGTGAAGGTTATGCCGCTGCATACTATGGCTACCTGTGGGCCGATGTACTGACTTCAGATGCTGCCGAGATGTTTGCAGAATCCAAAGGTGGATTTTACGATAAAGAAGTGGCTGACAAACTGGTGAAATACCTTTTTGCTCCGCGAAATGCCGTTGACCCTGCAGTTGCATACCGACAGTTCCGTGGCCGAGATGCAAAAATTGACGCCTTATTAAGAGATCGCGGTTTTCCAGTAAACTAAGCACGTGTTTAGAACTTAAAATCCGCGACAAAAATTTAGCGTATCGTTGAGCTGTTGAAAAATAATTCAAAATCAGTTCCAATAAGCTGAATTTTCAGTAGGGTGGAAAGTTTTAAAAACAAGCCAATCATAGACCATCATTAAGGTGGCCGAAAAATACAAAATCCCTCAACAGCTAAGTTGAGGGATTTTTTTGGCTAAACATATTTGGCAAAATACGGCACGATGAATTACGGGTTATGATTTATCAGTATTCATCATTTTAATCAGAAAATAATAACTGACCTTTAATAGATTTCTTCCAGTTGAAAGTCCGCCATAAAGTCCACAAGGTCCTGCAATTTATTCAGGATGTTGACATTCCTTGGCTCAATAATTCCCTGTCCCATGATCTGCTTTCCCGTTACCAGAATCGGCAAATTCGGATAGGTATTTGAAAGTTCATCCACATAAGCCTGTGCTGTCAGGAATGAACCTGGAAAAGTGTTCATCACGGTCATGATGCAATCTGGCTTATATTTAAGAACATTCTCCTTCAATTGCTCAGGCAGCTGAGGTTTTGAAAGCAAATGGACTTCATTTCCCTCTTGCTGAATCAGGAACTGTGCAAACATAATGGCCAGCTGCTCGGTCTCCCCTTCTGGCAAATACAATAAGTAACTGCGCTCTGGCTGCTCCATTTTAATTTGCTGCGTCCTGATCACATAACGTAAATGTTCCTGCACTACTGCTCGTACCAAATCCGTTTGATTAACGGTAACAATCGGACGATGCCACAAAATGCCTGTTCGCTTCAATAGTGGGTACACCACATCGGTAAGTGCTTCATCCGAGCCCAGTTTCAGAATAATGGAAGCCAACAACTTCTCAAATCCCTCTTGCTTTCCTTGTGCCATTTCAAGCAACAATCCCATCAACATTTCATTCACATTCGAAAAACGCGCAATGATTGTCTGCGCCATTTCCGCCCGCTGAACCGGTGAATATTGCACAATTTTAGAAATCCTGTAATCATTGTCCTTCAACAGGGCAATTTCCAAAATCATCTTGAGGTCCACATTGGTGTACCATCTGTTATTTGTATCGTCACGATTGGGAGTCAAAAAATTATAGCGTTGCTCCCAGATGCGTAAAGTATGTGCTTTAATCCCTGTTAGTTGCTCAATGTCAATAATGTTAAACGCTTCCATATCACCAATTTTGCTTAAATCAAATTTTTAACACTTGGTTAGTCAGAAACTCAAAACATTATCGCTCCACTAACCTGTTGATTGCTTTCATAAACAAAAACGTGCTTAACGACATTTTTGTTTAACTATAAATTAGTTTTACTTAAACAAAGATAATGAGTTTGGGCTATTTTTATCCCAAAACAGCCCTCACAAGCCCCTATGGCGAAATAAAAATTTTTAGTGTTTAATAATTTTTTTTAAAAGATAAACAAAAATAAACTCAGTATCCCATTTGTTTAATCTTGTCAGTAAGCAAATCGGCCATCAAACGGTGCTCTGCTGTGCTCGGGTGTTCCGAAAGTCCTTCGCATGCCATAGGTGGCATGAGGAGCAAATCGATTGGCAGCGCTGTTACCTGATGAACAACCTTACGTAAGGTTTGGTTAATAATTTCATGTTTTTCTCCACCGTACATCACACTGTTAATTAGCAAAAACCGCGGCTGCTGATACAATTCCGACAAATGGTGGATAAAGTCGATATAGGCGGATATAAATTGCTGGGCATCAAAAGGCGAACGATAATGCTCCCCGTCTCCTGAAGAGATATCATTGGTGCCGAGGGCAATCACAACAAGCGATGGCGCCTCTTCCGTACCGCTTTCAGGCTGGGCAGCCAGCGGCATAAAGGTTTTCGCATAATGCAAAGGCAGGCAGTCGTCTTCCACATTCCAGTTGCGATACAGCCCAAATCCCGAAATCGCATTCAAGGCATAATCCGCCTTTAAATCGTGCGCAGACTGCACGGCAAAACCTTCAAAAGCGGAAGAGCTGCCCGTCCAGTCCTGAAGTTCGTCGTCCGAAACCCTGTTGCCCCAACCGTTGGTCATGGAATCTCCAATAAATAAAATTGGCTTGCATTGCCGCGCTTCCTCTTTAAAAACAGAAGAGGCCTCAGCCCCATAAAAGGCGAGCAATCCACAAAAACTTTCGGTTTCTTTAATCACCTCCACAAAATGGCGTCCGTCGGTCAGTTTGTGGAAGTCCAGCGCCTGCCGCCTTGATTTAACTGGAAATCGACCGTGATCCTGCCCGTCAATCAGCACCCGAACAAAATTAGCGTTCGAAATCAATCGCTTCTTTAACCCAACAGATAGCCGTAATGCATCCCCTGAAAAGGAAAACCGAATATTCGTCCCCGCATTGCCAAAAATAAATGCTTCGTCTTTGGCATCGAAATAACCCCTGCCATTAAAATGGAACAATTGCTGTTCCGTCGCTTTAAAAAATTCCATTATTTTATGTGTTTCATTTTCTGATCGCCAATTTAAATACTTCCCCCTGAATGGTCACCAAAAGGGCTTAAAGTAATTACTTTACGATGGTCGCCTGCATGCATTTCTCCTACAGATGAACGGTGTAAATCAACAAGATTATATTCATGCGCCTGCTTCTTCTCATTTGATATAAACCCCCAAGGCAATTGCTCAACTGTTTTTGGTGGCTCACTGAAAACAGAGAAACCGCTTTGGTAGCCACCTTGCATGCCACGTCTGTACCGTGAAAGTGTCCAACTGCTAACAACGACCAAAACGAATAGTAATATTTACTGAAAGGGCACAATGATATAAATTAAGTGGCAGAAAAAAAGGATCAATTATCATTTCCAACTATATTGAATGAATTATTGAAGTTACTCAACACATGAAAGCCAAACAGCGTCCCCCTTTTCCTTTGAATATCATCCGAACCGCCTTTCCTATATTGGAGAAATGCGCCCCGCCACTTGCTGGGAAATTATATACCACCCTGTTTTTCAAGCCTTTTAAAAGGCCGATGAACGACCGTGACCAGGCATTCCTTGCTGCTGCACAGACGTCGATCCTTCCATTGGAAGGAAATCAGGTGAAGGTCTATCGATGGGGAAAGCAGGAGTCGCCAAAAATTTTGCTCGTTCACGGATGGATGGGCCGCGCCACACAATTTAATGTGCTCGTGGAAACGCTGGTCGATAAAGGCTACCAATGCATTACTTTTGATGCGCCAGGGCATGGTCAGTCGTCAGGAAAAGAAACCAATGTACTTGAATTTGCCACTATTGTAGAGCTGATTTATCAGCAGGAAGGTGCATTTCAAATGGTTATTGGGCATTCTATGGGGGCGGTCGCTACTTTATTTGCCATGAATAAATGGCCAATTTCAACAAAAATAGTGCAGATCGGTGCCCCAGCACTCGGCAAGGATATCCTCAGTGGCTATGAACAAAAAGTGAATGCACGTCCGCAAAATCAGAAATATTTACACCAGTTTATCTACAAAAAGGTAGGGCTTGACTTTTTCGATGTGCAGGGCGAAAAACTCATTCAGACGATCCCCCAAAATACGGCGGTGCTCAATATTCATGATCAGCACGATACCGAAGTGCCTTTTTATCATCAGCAAAAATTTGCCGAAGTATATCCGCAACTCCTGACCATGGCCACCGAAAACCTGGGGCACAACCGAACATTAAGAGATGAGCGGGTTGTTGCCAAAATAATGGGTTTTTTAACCTCCGAAGCAAAAAAATAGCGTAACCAATCCGCTACGCTATTCCTTGATTTAATAAAATAATACTACTTAACCTAAAGCTTCAATCTGCTTCAGGATGCTCTGTGCGGCCATATATTTCTCGTCACTCGCCCGCCTGTTGGTTTTTGACAAATGAAAGTAAGCTTCCATCAGTTGCTCATATTTCTTCTGTAGAATTTCTTTCTTGCTTTTCTTTTTGAATAGTCCAAACATAGCTTAATCGTTGGTTTTTAATGAGAATGTTCCGTTGCAGAAAATTGTTTCATCACCAGGGCCTCAGGAGGTTTTACGGTAATTGAAAATGGCCAAACCATTGAAAAACACGGCGAAACCGATAATTGCCCAAAGGTGACTTTTAACATGAACGAAGCTCGACCCCTTGAGTACGATCATCCGAAGGACTTCAATAAAATAGGTTACGGGATTCAGATAAGCCACCACCTGCGCCCAGGCGGGCATGGACTCAATGGGAGTAAACAGGCCACTCATCAGCAAGAAAATCATCATGAAAAAAAATGCCAGCGACATTGCCTGTTGCTGGGTCGCGGCAAAAGTGGACAGCAACAGGCCAAAGCCCAGCATGGCCATCAGGAAAAAAGTAAGGATAAAATACAGCAGCCACAGACTGCCCTGCACCGCAATGCCATAAACCATATAGGCAATTCCTCCCAAACCTACGGAAAATACAAAAAATCCTACTAACCAAAAAGGAATCAGCTTTCCCAAAATAAAGTGATACTTTTTTATTGGGCTGACATTAATTTGCTCAATGGTACCAATTTCCTTTTCCTTAACAATATTGAGTGAACTCATATAAGCCCCCACCATGGTTACCAAAATCGCTAAAATTCCAGGCACCATAAAAAAGTGATAATTCATATATTCATTGAACCAGTGCTGACTTCTAACTTCTATTCCTGAACCCACTCCCCGCGGATTTTCAACCTGAACAGTTGCTCCCAATTTCTGATGAAAAGACTTGATGATACTCATCAGGTAAGCCCCACCAAGGCTCGCCTTTGTTCCATTGATGGCATTAACAGAGATCATTAATTTATTCTGTTTCAGCCTTTGTAAATCTCGTTCAAAAAATGCAGGAATTTCAAGAATAATATCTGCCTGATCTTTTTCTATTTGCTGAAAAGCTTCCTCGTAGGCATCACCGATATCATTCAGCTCAAAATACCCTGAACTTGTAATCGTGCGGATCAGTGCTGCGGAAGTGGTGCTGTGGTCATGATCGACGATGGAAATGGCAATATTTTTCACCTCATAATCTGCCGCCAAAGGGAGCAGCAGCAACTGGATCAGTGGCATTACAAAAATCATGGGCAACAGACTTTTATTTCTGAAAATCTGAAGAAACTCCTTTTGGAGCAATAATTTAAGGATTCTCATTATAGCCGAATTTTAAATTTTTTAATACTGATCACCAACAGCACCACGCACATCACCGCCAAAATCAAGGTCTCTTTCCATATTGCTGAAAAGCCCAGACCTTTGATCATAATCGACTTCACAATGATGTAGTACCACTTTGCGGGGACAAAATTGGCCACAACCTGCAAGGCCACAGGCATATTTTCCAATGGAAACATGAAGCCCGTGAACATCATGGTGGGCATTAACAATCCCATCAGGGAAATGAGCATGGCCGCCTGCTGCGAGTCGGTCACATTACTGATCATCAGCCCCAAAGACAATGCGGTAAAAATCAGCAGGCAACTTTCTGCCAATAACAGCAAAACACTGCCATTAAAGGGCATACCCAGCAAGAATACAGACAGTAAAAGTATGATGATAAGATTGACAATGGATACCAAAAAGTAAGGAATGGCCTTGGCAATAATCACCATAAAAGGGTTCATCGGCGACACCAAAAGAATCTCCATGGTTCCCATCTCTTTCTCCCGAACAATCGAGACCGAGGTCATGAGTACACACACCAGCATCAGCACCAACGCCATAACGCCAGGCACAAAATTGGTGGTTCCTTTAAGTTCAGGATTATACAACATACGTACCTCTGGAATGATCTGAAGTTGAGGGTTTAGTAAATGTTTTTCAGCCAAAAACAAGCTTACTATATTTTCAATATAACTTTGTATATTCGTTGCCGTGTTGGGGTCCGTTCCATCCGTAATCACCTGAATTTCGGATTGCTCACCACGCCCGAGCTGTTCCCCAAACTTTGGAGGAATTACGATCGCCATTTTCACATCGCCTGAACGGAAAGCCTCCAGCATTTGCGTATTGTGCTGCAAGTTTTCCTTGATTGCAAATTGCTTGCTGATCCTGATCCGCTCGACCAGCTGCCGTGAGTAAGTATCCTTGGCTTGGTCAAATATCACAATTTTTGAAGACTTAATCTCGTTGGTCAGGGCAAAACCAAAAAGTAAGATTTGCACGATCGGCAAGCCGAACAGCATCAAGAGGGTCTTTTTATCCCTGAAGGCGTGGTAGAACTCCTTCTTTATAAATATAAAAAGTTGTTTCATGATCAATCGGATTTACGTTGTGCCTGTCGTGCCAAATGATAAAAGACCTCATTCATACTATCGACCTGAAATTGCTTTTTAAGATTTTTGGGACTGTCCAGAGCTTTAATTTTCCCATCGACCATCATCGATACCCGATGGCAATACTCTGCCTCATCCATATAGTGAGTGGTTACAAAAACGGTGATCCCCTCATCTGATGCCTTATAAATTAAATCCCAGAATTGTCGCCTCGTCACCGGATCCACCCCGCCCGTTGGTTCATCCAAAAAAACAATCTGTGGGCGGTGGAGAATCGCGACAGAAAAAGCCAGCTTTTGTTTCCAGCCCAGCGGAAGATCCCCCACGAGCTTATTGATGGCACTTCCCATTTCGAGCTCCTGCACCAGTGCCTCCCGTTTCTCCTTGACCTGCTGATCCGACAGGCCGTATATTCCGCCGAAAAAACGGATATTTTCCTTTACCGTCAAATCTTCATAAAGCGAAAATTTTTGACTCATATAGCCTATATTTTGCTTAATTTTTTCCGTTTCACGATACACATCAAAGCCTGCCACTTTCGCTTTTCCCGCCGTCGGCACCGACAGGCCGCAGAGCATTCGCATGGCGGTGGTTTTTCCCGCACCATTTGCGCCTAAAAATCCGAAAATCTCTCCTTTTTTTACCGTAAAGGTAATGGCATCGGTCGCTATGAAATCACCAAATTTTTTGGTCAGCCCTTCGACTGCTATGACGGCATTTTCTTTCATATTTATTGCATTAACTGTATAAAACAATCCTCAATTGTTGGCCTGATTTTTTTACATATCAGTGCTTCATGCCCTAAGCCATTGAGGTAATTCAGCAGTAAAGGCACTTGCGCTTCTCCGATGTTTGAAAAATTGAAATGGTGGAAATCACCGAAAGCAAAGCAGTTTTTCACGTTCTCATAAGCCCTGAGATCACGCAACAACCGACTCATGGCATTGGATTGCACAGCAAATAAATCTCCCTGATATTGCGAAACAATCCCATCAGGGGTATCAATAGACATCATTTTGCCCGACTGCATTAGGGCAATTCGTTCACACAAATTGGCCTCGTCCATATAGGGGGTCGAAACCAGGATAGTCATGCCCTGCGCTTTGAGCCGTTGGAGCATTTGCCAAAATTCCTGACGCGACACCGCATCCACACCTGTGGTGGGCTCGTCAAGAAACAGCACTTTCGGCTGGTGGATCAGGGCACAGCACAAAGCCAGTTTTTGTTTCATCCCTCCAGAAAGATCTCCTGCCCTTCGCGATTTAAAGGGTGCTATTTGTATATATATATCGTGTATTAAATCATAATTTTCTTCAGTTGTCGTATTGAAAATCGTTGCAAAAAAATCAAGATTTTCCTGCACTGTAAGATCCTGATATAAAGAAAATTTCGCAGGCATATACCCCACCTGATGTCGAATTTTTTTATAGTCAGCAACAATATCGAACCCCTGAACTGTGGCTGCTCCTCCATCAGGTAAAACGAGGGTTGTCAGCATTCGGAAAATGGTACTTTTGCCCGCACCATCAGGGCCGATCAGCCCAAAAAGCTCCCCTTCTTTCACCGAAAAGGTGACCGCATCTACGGCCGTGAGTCCATCATATTGTTTGGTAAGATTAATACAGTCTATCATGATGCTATTGGCTTGGGTGCCTTTATTTTTTTGCTGAAAAATGCACTTCTACGGGCATTCCAAGCTTTAGAACGCCATTATTCTGAAGCAAAATTTTCATGGCATACACCATGTCCACCCTTTCCTCCTTGGTCTGAATGGTTTTGGGCGTAAATTCTGCCTTTGCCGAAATATAAGCGATCCGTCCACTTAATGAGCCCATCTCCCCATTGTCGAGGTCGTAATTGACCTGCGCAGTATCGCCAATTTTCACCGTGGAAAGCTGACGGCCAGAAATGTACACCCATGCATAAACCTCCGACAAGTTAGCGACCTTATAGAGCGGGCTGCCGATTTTCACCATTTCTTTCTCCTGCATAAACTTATTGGTAACCACGCCTGCTGCAGGATTGTCGATGGTGCACTTTTTCAGCTGATCTTCCAGCAATGCCTCCTTGGCATCGAGCGCTTTTCGATTGGCGGAAACCGTCAGCGATTGTGCTCCTACGTTGGCGATCTTCTGTTTCAAAACCTGAAGCTGCCCATCAATCTGCTCTTTTTGCTGAGGAGTGGAAGCATCTGACTTCAATAATTTTTCCGTGCGCTTTTGCTCTCTGATCAGGTTTTGCTCCTCGGATTTCAGCACTGCAATCTGGCTACTGATTTGCTTTTGCTGTGCCTGCAAAACAACCCTTTGCGCCTCAATTTCCCGTCGCTGAATATGCAGCTGAACGGTATCAATTTGCCCGATTACCTCACCAGCTTTAAGGGACTGCCCCTGCTCAAGAGCAAAATGATTCAAGATCCCATTGCCCTGCGCCACCACCAGAACCTCATCCGTTTCAATGGTGCCATAGGCATCCGCTTTTTGTGTTGGCCCTTCACAAGCAAACGCAAAGGTGGCCACGATAAAAATCCAATAAATATTCTTCATGGTTATTTCTGTTAAAGTCCCTTAACCAAATTAAAATTCAACTTCTGCATTTGCACCTGAATCTGATGGATGGCCATTTTAAATTCCGCCTCCTGCGATTCCTGCACCACTCTGAGGTAATCGGCGGTGGTCATCACCCCTTCGGTTACCTGCACTTCAGCCCTGCTCAGTACCTGCCGCCTTAAGGCTACTATTTGCTGATCAGACTCCAGCATGGCCTCATTCTTCAGGATGTCGTTGCGTAGGCTGGTCAGCTGCAATTGCAGGTTCAGTTTCAGCCGCTCCTGCTGATAATCAACAGCCGCCTGTTGCAGCTGGATCACATCCCTTGTTTTGCGGCTTTTTCCCCAGTCAAAAAACACCCAATTAACACTCAAACCAATCGAAGCCATTGGGCTCCATCCTGCTTCAATAATATTGTAGCCAGGGTTCCCGACACCAGCAGAGGCGAAGGCGCCAATCTGTGGCCGCAATTTGTTCCGTTCCATATTCCGCTTTAATCCCAACGCATATTTTTGTCCTGAGAGCAGCTGCATTTCTGGTCGGCGAAGGACACTCACGTCGGCGAGGTCAGCCTGTACCTCCGGTAGCTCAAAAACAGTCGCCGAGGTGTAGGCTTCCCCAGTCGAGAGGCTCAGCTGCTCAATGGTCGCCTCAATCCCTGAAGAAGCCTCCAACAATTGCTGCTGCAATTCCAAAACCCGTGCCTGCAACTGCATTACCGCTGCATTGGCCATGGCGCCACCTTCAGCGGCTGCTTTTGCTTGCTTTACCCGTGCCTGAAGACTTTTTAGATGCCCCTCAAGAATCCCCTGTTGCTGTTGATTCAGCAATAAGCCAAAATACATGGCCGTTACCTGCTGTCGGACTTGAAGCTGATTGGCTGATAACGACAAAGAGTCCTGCTGATGCTCCTGCTGCTTCATTTTTAACTTCAGTGCCACCATGCCGGCATCGTAAATCGGTTGCGATACCGAGAGCAGAGCCCTGACATTATATAAAGGAACTTCAGGAAATGCCATGCCGTTGGGAGCAGAAGGGAAAGTAATCTGTTCGTTTTGCAGCGCAGCACTTCCTTGCAAGGCCAACTGCGGTAACCACTCCTTTTTAATGATGGCTTCCTGCAGTGCTCCCTGCTGCTGAATTCCCTCCTGCTGACTCAGAAACTGCTGATGAGCGATGGCCTTCGAGATACAGTCCTCCAGCCGTACGGGCTGTGCCATCAGTCTCTGGCAAAAAATGACCAAAATCGCTAATAAAAATATCCTATTCATCCGATTGTTGTTTTAATGTTACCATCACCATGCTTGCAATTTGTGACGCCCTATCAGCCATAAAATCCTGAAGCACCTCTGCTGCCTGTGGGCTATCGGGCAATACCTTGTCCTTTATACTGACCATAAAAAATGGAAAGGCAATCAGCGAAACCATATTCATCACCAAAGCCATGGCATTTTTAAGCCCATACTGATATCCCTCCTCTTTCAGCACTTCAGACAATCCATTTAAAGTCTGTCGCACCTCCTGCAGTAAAGGCATTTTGGAAAGCAGAGCAGGATTTTTTGGCAATTCGTTGACGATAAACAAGGGCAAGCGCGGCTCCTGAGCAATTTTCTGAAGGTACAAGCCAACAACGGACTCCAGCCGTTCTTTTAATGGCACCTCCCGCATCAGTTCATCCTGAACTTGCACATAAATTTGCCCTACAAGCGAGGCGAGTACTTCCTGATATAAATTCTCCTTCCCCTTAAAATAATAGTGAATAACCCCCTTATTGACCTCCGCCCTGTCGGCTAAAGCCTGCATACGCAAAGCGCCATAGCCCTCTTCAAGGATCATCTCACGGGCGGCGGCTATAATGTTATTTTTGGTTTGCTGTTTCATTTGCTCAACTTTTACCCATTTGGGTAAAATAAAGTTAAACAATATAATTTACAGAAACAATCCTACTCAAAAAGAATAACCCTCAGGCAATGATAACATTAGAAAACGATATACTGATATGTATCATTTTTATTGAACTAAAAACATGACGTATATCTGTAAATTGATATAATTTTCATACTTTGCGCGCCAATTTAAAAACAATCACTTCAGAACATGAAAAATTTAGAAAGCGCAGTAAACGTTAATATGAACATCGCAAACCCTGCGCCTTTAGGATTATTTGGCTTCGGCTCGACAACAATTTTGCTGAACCTGCACAATATTGGCCTGTTTGATGTAAACTCTGCCATTTTGGGAATGGGTATTTTTGTCGGTGGAATTGCGCAGGTAATCGCTGGAATGCAGGAAAACAAAAAAGGAAACACTTTTGGCGCCACTGCATTTACTGCTTACGGCTGTTTCTGGCTCTCATTGGTGGCGATTTTCGTGATGCCCGCAGCAGGGATCAAGGTGAATGCCACAGATCATACCGCTTTGGGCGCATACTTGTCTATCTGGGGATTGTTTACCGCAGGTATGTTTGGCGCGACGATGAAAAGCAGCAAGGTCACCCAAGGAGTATTTGGCAGCTTAACGATTTTATTCTTCCTGTTAGCACTTGAAAATTTCACGCATATTTCAGCAATAGGCATGGCCGCAGGCATCACTGGGATTATTTGTGGCGGTTTGGCATTTTATGATGCCATGGCTCAAATCATCAATGGCACCTACGGAAAGACCATCCTTCCTTTAGGATAAACCCTGCCCATTTGTGGCCATAAGCCTCGAATTACGGATTCAAAAGAGCGTGTTTAAAAACTTACCACCTACTGTGAATATAAAGTTTTGAACACGCTTTAGCTCCTCCAGAATATTGATATATTCGTAAAATTCAGAAACGAAAATAACAATATTCAAAAAGGCGGCTATAATCTTGTTCCTTCCTAACGAATGTCATAATACTTATCTTTTTTCTTGATTAAATTACTCATGAAACATATTTTTTAAGGGACATGCTACATTTAGAAGAAAAAGTAAACTTGATCAGTCCTCCAACGAAGGACGTTTATCGCGTAATTCGTATTTTTAATGAGGATGAGTACATTCAAACACAAGAAGGCAGCTTTCTTTATGCCAAGAAAGGCAACGTTACGATCAAAAATGAACGAACGGGTGATACGCTGATTACTTGTGCCGACTTTGTGAAAAAGGTGGATAGTCTCATCTTCGCGTAAACTTATAACAGTATTGAAAGGAAGCCAAACACACTTGGGCTTCCTTTTTTTTGTGCCCAAAGTTTTCTGTGGCTTCATTTTCAGCCCACTGATTAGTTATTTCTCAAAATTTGAATTAATTTCGAGCATTGTCCACAAACTCTTCTACGCTTGCGAACATAAAGGATCTTCTTTGCGTAAAGATCAATATATTTGCGGATAACAAATTCCAATTCTCTTTAATAGCATACTTATTTACGTCCCCGTAAATTTTTAAAACAGTGTGCGTTTATGTCAACAAAATACTTGTTTGAGTAAAGAACATGTTAGATAAAAGTGTAAAGGATGCCATAGCATCTATTGATTTTTCAGAAAAAAGGATAAAAACAAAATCAAAAATATATCCAATAAAAACAGATTTTATACAAATTTTGAAAACTTTGGATATCAATTGTATTGATGGTTATCGTCGTATATATCAACAAGCAGAGCCATCACAATGTCAGTCACTTTGGGGTTTTGTGCTCCCTAAATCACCCTACGCCGCCTACGGTTCTATCAAAGGTTTTAAAAATACCAGTGCGGTAAAAAAAGACGCTGCACCTCAAGCAAATCAGCCAAAAATCACACCTGCAAAACCTGCAAAAAAATCTTCCACTTTGCAGATGATGAATTACGATGAGGCCAAAAAATTCACTCGGGATTATATCAGCACTCATGGTGAATTTAAATCCAAAGCCGCTTTCGAAGATTGGGTACAAACCGTTGCGCCGAAAACCTTCCCGCTGGATGTCAATAAAACATTCAAAGCCGAATATCCTGCCCAGCGCTTCAGCCTGACCAATTTCCTTGGCCATTCTTTTGCCCGGAAGAAGAAACCAGCTGCTGCAAAGAAGGTGGTTGTCTCCGCTTCTGAAGAGCCGAGAATCGATGCTTTTATCCCACAGATCAATAATGAAGCAAAGAAAAAAATTGCTCAGGATCCTAAAGCAGCCCTCAATGCCTTGTTCACCAAAAGAGACAAAAGCACCGCAGACCTTGCTTATCCATTAACTGCTGAAGAAATACTTGAAGAAGATGCTCCAGCGATGAATTATCAGGAAGCAAAAAAATATATCGAGAACTGGCAGGAAAAAAATCACCCGATTGAGAGCCGTAAAGAGTTCACCGACTGGCTGAACAAACATCGTCCAGCACGCTTTCCTCACAACCCCTTGACAGAATACACCAAAGAGCTCAGCAAGAAAGGCAAAAGATTCAATTTGCTCCATTTTTTACATGGCAAATAAAAAAGGTCGCTTAACACGACCTTTTTTATATCAATATTTTTATATAATTAAATAAAATTTTTATTTACTGTATCTTTGATTTTGGTATATATGTCTTTAATGGATTGCTCTTCGTCTTTCGGGCAAATCACAAGAACATCATTTTCATCAACAACGATAAAGTTCTCTAATCCTTTCACTACTGCCAATTTACCATCACGAACTTTGATCAGGCAGTTATTCGTATTTTCTGTTACCACATTACCGTGAACCGCATTTTTATCAAAGTCATATTCTTTATTTTCATAAATTGACTTCCACGTTCCAAGATCTGACCAGTTAAACTGTACGGGTAACACCTTTACGTTGTCCGCTTTTTCAAGGATGGCATAATCCACCGAATCTGAAGGACATACTTGGTAACCTTCGGCAATCTGAGGAATTTCCTGAGAAGAATAATACTGAATGTTTTCAAAAATCCCGTTGATTTCTGGCGCATTCTTTCCAAGGCTACTGATAATCGACTTAACAGACCAGGCAAAAATCCCTGAGTTCCACAAAAATCCACCTTCTGCAAGAAATTGCTTGGCCACTTCAAGGTTTGGCTTTTCCTTAAACTGAATCACTTCGGTCAGGCCTTCAGCGGTTTTGTCATATTCAATATAACCATAGCCCGTATCTGGGCGGGAAGGCTGAATTCCAAAGGTAACCAACACATCATCTTTGGCAGTGATATTAAAAGCATATTTCACTGCATCAACGAAGGAGGTTTCATTTAAAATCAGGTGGTCGGCGGGAGCGACAACCATATTGGCTTCAGGATTTTTTGAGGCAATTTTATGCGCTGCATAAGCGATACAAGGCGCGGTATTTCTTAACACTGGCTCCGCCAAAATCTGCTCACTGCTAATATTGGGCAACTGCTCCTGTACCAGGCCTGCATACTGCTCATTGGTGATAATATAAATATTATCTTCATGGCACACCTTCGCCAGGCGATCAAATGTTAATTGCAGCAATGAACGACCCATACCGAGCAAATCAAGGAATTGCTTCGGTTTTTCAGACTTACTTAATGGCCAAAGTCGGGAACCGACACCACCAGCCATAATCAGTGCATAATTATTTCCTTTATCCATACTTCTTTATTCTGCTTAATAGTTCAATATCGTCATTTTATGGATGACGAATTTAAGATTCAGACATAAGGTTAGAACGCTAATTTATTTCAACACGTTCTCTTTAGGTGTTTTTATTGAACACATTGAATCCTAAATACAATATTCTTAATTATATATTAAATAACTTAATGAATTCAGCCTTTTTTCCGCCTCACCCCACTAATTGCTATGGCTTCATGCGGATCGTCTGGCCAGCTGTGTTTAGGGTAGCGGCGTTTCAGGTCTTTTTTCACTTCAAAATAGGCATTTGCCCAAAAGCTCTGCAAGTCGGAAGTAATTTGAACAGGTTTAAAACCTGGTGAAAGCAAATGCATTAATACCGACTGTTGGCCGTGGTTCACTTTGGGGGTATCGTGCAGACCAAAAACTTCCTGCAGCCTCACCGCCAGCACAGGCGAACTCCCATCCTGCTGATATTGCAGCTTGATCTTTGAACCACTCGGCACTTCTATTCTCATAGGACAACGACGCTCCAACATCCCTTGCTGCTCGTGGGAAAGTGAAAACTGTAAGACCTCCATCAGGTCCAGTTTATAAAGCTGTTTCGCTTTACGCACCCCCTGAAGGTAAGGTGAAAGCCATGAGTCAACCGTTGAAAGCAGCGCTTCGGTACTTACTTCAGGCCAATCTTCTTCGGGGTGCCAAGTGGCACAGGACATCACCCTTGCCTGCCATTGCTTTACATCATCAGAAAAATTCAGCATGTGCCCCCCTTCACGCCGCAGGACTTCCAGTAAAACCTGCTGAACCTCTTCTTCCTCGACCTCGGCCAGGGGCGTGGATTTTAACACAATGCTACCAATGCGTAATTCTTCACAAGCCTGCACGCACTCCTCATCATGATCCCAGCGAACAGTACGCTTTTTCTTCAGCATATTGATTAAATCTTTCGGGTCGAGCGGTGAGGCCATAAAAACTTTCCCCATCCCCTCGCGGGCGTCAATATGCGCCACAGCGAGCCATGCTTCGTGCGCCAACTCATCACGATGACCAATCATGGCAATTTTCCCATTGGCGAGCTGAAACTGCGCGTTGTTTCCTGGGCGGGCGCAGGCAATACGCTCAGGGTAGGCATTGGCCAACAACCAACCCACCTCATACATATCCACCAAACCGTTTTGCTCATTTATGGAAAACAACTTGCGGTAGGAAGCCGATAATTTATTGATCGTCCCAAATCGGCGGTTTTTCCCATCCTGTTTCCGGAACCTGCGAAGGCCTTCAATCCGCAGGTTGATGTCCACCCCGACCTCTTTGGGCAATGGATCTCTTTCCTCAAGCACAGCAGCCAAATCTGTGGCCAAAGGCAAAATATCATGCTCCTTGGCACGGATCAACATATGTGCAATCCGAGGATGACAAGGCACCCGCTGAACGGCTTTCCCGTGGGCTGTGAGGCCTTGATCATCAATAATTTCGAGCTCTCGCAGTATCTCCCGTGATTGTTTGAGATTGCCTGCAGGAGGTGGGCTCACCCAAAACAGGGACGAGGCGTCCTCCATCCCCCAGGCGGCCAAATCAAGCATTAGCGCACATAAATCCGCTTGTTCGATCTCAGGAACACGATGCGTCAGCAGGCGTTCATGTGTTGCCCTGCTCCACATGCGGTAACAAACTCCCGGCCCCAGTCGTCCTGCACGTCCTGCCCGCTGATCGGCAGCGTCATGGGACAGCCGAATGGTGGTCAGTCTTGACAAACCCGTATTGGGGTCAAATTGTGCGACCCGTGCAAAACCGCTGTCGATCACCACTCCGATACCCTCAATAGTTAAGGAGGTCTCAGCAATAGAGGTGGCCAGTACTATTTTTCTTTTCCCATTTCGGTCAGGGAACAGCGCGGCCTGTTGTTTACGAAAAGGCAATTGCCCATAAAGTGGCATCACGCTAAAAATACCCCCTAAAGGTTTGAGCTGCTCTTCCACCTGTCGGATTTCTCCCTGCCCAGGCAAAAACACCAAAATATCGCCGTCATGCTGATTGGCGACCTGCACAATTTTTCTCGCCGCCAAATCTGGCAACAAATGAATATCGGCATCTTCCCCATAATGCACCTCCACAGGGTATTGTCGACCAGCACTTTCAATGACTGGCGCTTTCAGCCCTTTTTGCAGCTGGGGCATATCGAGGGTGGCCGACATGACCAGAATCTTCAGGTCTGGGCGGAGGACATCCTGTGTTTCCCGACACAAAGCCATGGCCAGGTCCGCATGCAGGCTCCGCTCATGAAACTCATCAAAAATCACCATGGCCGCCTCAGGCAGTTCGTTATCCGATTGCAGCATCCGTGTCAGGATGCCTTCCGTAAGCACTTCAATCTTAGTATCTGGGCCTACGCGGGTATCAAACCGCACTCGGTAGCCTACCGTCTGGCCAACCGGCTCCCCTAAGAAGTATGCCATCCGTTCTGCGATAGATTTTGCGGCCAATCGTCGGGGTTCAAGCATAAAAATTTTACGGCCCTGGCACCAATCCTCATTCAGAAGGGTTAATGGCAACAAGGTGCTTTTCCCTGCACCTGGGGGCGCTTTCAGGATCACTGTATTATGTGCACTCAATTTTTGCTGCAACGCTGGAATCACTTCCTTAACTGGCAGATCTATATTTTGGTAGTCAAAAATCATCAGACAATATTTAGCCTGCAATTTACACATTCCTGACTTTTGTTGAAGCGCAATGCTTATAAAGATCCAATTCCTAAAATACAGCCCTCAACTTACGAATCATTTAAGTCAAAAGCTCAAATAATATTTGGTCATTCAATTCCCATTCAAATCATAAACAAAAATCAATATCATCATTTATAATTTTATATCTATCCCGCTATCGATAGGCCAAATCAAAAGAAAAAGACCCTTAGACTTATATAAAAAATCTACCATAATGAGATAAATATAGTTTAGCTTTTCAACAAATTATAGATTTATACATATTATAATTTATGCTCAAAACAGGCCAAAAATCAAAATTAGAGCGATAAACCCCTTACAATCATCAAAAAACCACCCTATTCAAAAAGTACCACTTATAAAATTCTAAACAACTATGAGTCACCTTTTTGGTCCTTTTTTTATACTTTGCATATTCTAATATAAACCACCTTACTGTCAATAAAATAGTCTTTTACTAATAATCATTTGGGGACATTATCCGTAAATCGGTTTTTAAATGACGCGCATCCGTTTTGTGCAAAAAATAATAAAGTCGCTGCAAACGGGCACTAAAAGAGTAGGAAAAATCAATAATCGAGAAGATTGTAGGTGAATTGAATCTTTTAATGAAATTAATCATTCTATTGCTCGACATATTAAAAAAAATTTAGTATATATGAATAATTATTTTGCTTATTACATGAAAGGCCACTAAGCATAACACTACCAAAATGTTAAATAAAATAGATTTGAGTCGCATTCGCGGCCCTCACGTACGTACTACACGTCAGGTTTATCCTAATTTGGAGGATTTCAAATACATATTATCTGTATTGAATATCAGAACCAAGCAGGATTATACTGATTTTTTAGCCTCTGTTGATTTTGATGAATTCGAAAACAAGTTTGGATTCATCCTTTCTAAATCCCCCTCAAATATTTATGGCCCTGAAAAATTTTACTTCCAGCGTAAGGCAAGAAGTAGCAACAGGCCAAACGAAAGCGGGCGACCTGCCAAAAAGCGAGGCCCTGTTTCAAAATTGATGCCCTTTGAGGAGGCCAAACGAATTATCGTTGATTATCAGATAAAAAGAGGCAAGTTCACCACTAATAGTCAATTTCAATATTGGTTGAAAAACCACCGTCCGAAGGGTTTTCCTTCAAACGTTTATCAATCGTACGGACCATTGTTTTTGAGCCAGGGTAAGAAGTTTAACCTTTGGGAGTTTCTTTCTGTTCCTACAGATACCGAAGCACCCCTAAGAAAACCGGCTCGCCCAATCACTGTTCATGAAAATCCCGAGGAAGAAAATGCTTACTTAAGCTACCGGGCTGCCAAAGCCTATATCAGTAGCCATCAAAAGAAGCATGGGCCTTTTACGGAGGAGGAATTCAGAGCATGGTTGATCTCGGATCAGCGTCCTGCTAAATTCCCTCAGAATGCTATCGATTTTTATTCCAAAGACCGAGAGCAAAAAAATCTAAAGTTCAATTTGAAAGAATTTCTGGCTTTTGCGGATCAAAAAGAACAAGTCCTGGAAGCTTAATAAAATACACACTCCTAAAAAAATCTCAGTATCACTGCTGAGATTTTTTTTTGTGCCCAACAGTTTTTAATTTGTTTATTATCTAACTCACCTACTTCTAAAATTATATGGCAGGATCATCGAAAAAAGCAATTTACGGCGCAATATTGGCCAATACGGGCATTGCCATCAGTAAATTTGTTGCCGCCTATTTTACCGGATCATCTTCTATGTTATCGGAGGGAATTCACTCCCTTGTGGATACGGGAAATGGCGTTCTATTATTATATGGCATCAAACAAAGCCAACGACCTGCCGACCATGCCCACCCTTTTGGTTATGGCAAGGAAGTTTTCTTTTGGAGCTTCGTGGTGGCGATCATGATTTTTGCCCTCGGAGGGGGAATTGCACTGTACGAGGGCATTCACCACCTGATTGAGCCCAAGCCCCTCGGTAACCCCACCTGGAATTATGTAGTCCTGATTCTTGCACTGGTTTTTGAAGGTTCAGCATTGCGCGTGGCCTTGCAGGAATTTAAAAAAGGAACAAATGGCCTCCCATTTATCAAGGCTCTTCGGGAAAGTAAAGACAGCTCTACGGTCGCGATTGTGATTGAAGATACGGCAGCCTGTATCGGTCTGGTGCTTGCCCTGATTTCAGTAATTTTGGGACATGTTACCGGTATTGTTTACTTCGATGGCCTTGGCTCCATATCGATTGGTTTATTGCTGATAGGTGTTTCGTTGTTTTTTGCGGCAGAGTGTAAAGGGCTGCTGATCGGCGAGGGATTATCTTCTAAAAATGTAGATAAGATTCAGATGATTCTCAAAAAGCACCCTTATGTGGACAGCGCCAAAAGACCTTTGAGTTTATACTTCGGACCTTCGGAGGTTTTACTGAATGTGGAAGTTGATTTTAAGGACGAGCTCACTGCCAGGGAAATCGAGCAAACGGTAGTCACCATCGAAGATGCCATTAAACAAGAGGTACCTGCTGTCAACAAAATATTTATTGAGGCCGATAAGCTGACCAATATCAAAAAAGGAAATGCAGAATAATTCTGATAAATTTTAAAGCAAATAGCCGATTTGGATTACTTTTTGATTTATGATCACCGAACATCATAAATCAAGATATGAAAAGTATTACCACAAAATCGCTCGCTTTACAACACCTGAAAAATGAAATTTGCCTACAGGCGATTCAGATCGAGAAAACACCTGGCGCTGCAAAACGCCCAGAAACCCGTCTGAACATTTTAGGCATAGCAGTTGATCATCTTGATCGTCAAATTGACGAAGATCTGATTTTCGCAAAAAAATAACGGCCCCCACCATTGGCGAGGGCCGCTATTTTCAAAACTTAAAAGTTTCTGCTCACGCTTCCTGTTGGGAAGCTTTCCTCTACATAATTTTTCATTTCTACTGCCCCATCCACCTGGTCGGGAGTCTGTACAAATAACGGCTTCAATGCAAAAGGCGCAGGGCTATTGTCTGGGAAAGGCTCTACTGAGATCACTACCGGACGCCCTCTCACATCAGTAGGAAAGGTCAATCCATTAGGCGCATTCTGAAGGAAATCCTCACCAGGATATGCTGGGCCGGGATTCGTTCCACTAAAAGGCGCTGCATTATCTGCACCATTCACGGAAGTAAATGTTCCCGTAGTTAAAGGGGTGCCATCAACAACCACCCATCCTTCATAGCGCCATCCATCGGCCAGTTCTGGAAGCTTCAAACCAGCCACAGGGCCAGCAGAAGTCATTTCCAGAAACCAGACGCCACTATATTTCTCAGATTCGTCGCCTGTACCCGTAGGTGTTGCCACAATATATTTACCATTCACTTCCTGAAAATCGCTGCCAACAGGTGCAGTTCCCAAAGCGGCGGTATTGTTTACAAAATCGCCGGCAAATAATTTGGTTGGTGCGGGCGCAGGATCATTATCAGGACTTGGTTCAATCGAAAGCACAAAAGTACTCGCTGATTCCAGTGTTGACCGGTCGATGTTAAAAGAATTCTGTGAAAGCTTTCCTTCATCGTCCACCGTGAAAGTCCCTGTGGAAACCGGGCTGCCATCCACAATCAGCCACCCTTCATAAGCGAAATCATCACCAAGATTATCAAGGCCATTCATTGAAAGGGTAATGTTTGACTGTGCAGGAGCGGCATCGTTGTCATCACTGCTACAAGAAGCTAAGGCGAGGCCACCCATACAGATTGCGGCCATCATGTTCATTGAAAATAGTTTCATAGTGGTTTTATTTTGTTTTGGTACCCACAAGGTGCAAACAGAAGATCATATAAGGCTCACAAGAAGTTCACAAAACTGTGATAACTCCCCTTTTCTCCTGATTACCTGTTCAAATGTCAGCTACCTGTCTATTCCCTAATTTTTCAAGATATAACAGAACAATTTTCGTTAATATCTAATATTTTAACGCGCTACCCGCTAACTGCCCTACCTATGAAGAAAGTGCTCATTATTGAAGACGATTCCCAAATTATCCAGCTGCTTAAAATTCACCTCCACGATCTCCACTGCGAAACTTCCGCTGCTTCCGATGGTCTCGAAGGTTGCCAACTGGCGCTCAGGGAACATTTCGACCTGATTATTCTTGACCTCAACCTGCCGACAATGGATGGCATGGAGATTTGCCAAAAGGTACGGGCGACAAAAAACACCCCTATTATAATGCTGACGGCCAAAACGGAAGAAATAGACCGCGTGCTGGGTCTGGAAGTGGGGGCCGACGATTATATTACCAAACCTTTCAGTATTCGGGAGTTTATCGCACGGGTAAAAGCAATTTTCCGACGAACGAAAATGATCTCCGAGGAAATATCTCAAACCCTTGCGCCTACCCAGCTGAAATTTCAGGCCTTGTCCATTGACCTTGAAAAGCGGAAGGTATTACTGAACACCCAAAAGATTGAGCTTTCGCCCAAAGAATTCGACCTGCTGTATTTAATGGCCTCCCACCCCGGGCGGAATTATTCGCGCACAGAATTGTTACAGCTCATCTGGGGCTATGATTTTGATGGCTACGAACACACGGTAAATTCACACATCAACCGCCTGCGGTCGAAGATTGAACCCGACATGGCACAGCCGACTTACATCCTGACCTCCTGGGGCATCGGTTACAAATTCAATGAAGAGCTATGAGTCAACCTGCCAGACATATTACCAACCGGCTGATCTACAAACTCGCCCTGTCGGTCTTTTTTATCATCCTGCTGCTTGCTGCGGCATTTATGGGCATCAGTTTTTATTACGGAGAGCGGTATTTCGATGAAAGTATGCAGAAGGTCAATGCCAAGGTGGCCGATCATCTGATCAGCGAAAAATTTAAAAACAACGCTCCTTTCCTCGACGATGGTCGTGTGAACAAAGCATTGTTTGGAGAAATTATGCACGAAATGATGGCGGTAAACCGATCCATAGAAGTTTACCTGCTTGATGAGGCCGGCACCGTCCTTTATTCTGTGGTGCTGGATCACGACGACCCCAAAGCGCCTACCGAACAGGTGAACCTCAAACCTATTTATGAATTTGTACAGTACGATGGCCAAAAGTGTGTGCTTGGAGATAATCCGCGTGACAAAAACAACCAGACCATTTTCTCTGTCGCGCCTTATGATTATCAGGGTAAAAAGGGCTTCGTCTATATCATTTTTGAAAGCCAACGGTTACAGCACGTCCAGAACAGCATCTTTACCAGTTACTTTCTTCAGGGAGGACTGACGGCCATGCTTCTGGTGATTATTTTCGCCTGCCTGCTGGCTGGCATTGCCATTTGGTTTTTGAGTAAAAACCTGCGGGAAATCATTTACAAGGTACGCCGTTTTCAGGAAGGTGACCTCTCCGCCCGAATCGATCATCCCGAGGAAAACGATTTACAATCACTGGCAATCTCTTTCAATGAAATGGCCGATAAGATTGTTTCTGATATGGAGCGGATCAAATCTGTGGATACTATCCGAAGAGAACTCATTGCCAATGTATCGCATGATCTGCGCACCCCGCTTGCCATTCTGAAGGGCTATACCGAAACCCTGCAAATGAAGGGCCGACATATTGAGGAAGCGGACAAACAACACTTCCTGGAAATTATTCACCAGAGTTCTGAGCGCCTGACCAGTATGGTGGCACAGCTTTTCGAGTACTCCAAGCTTGAAGCCAAACAGGTGCAACCGGAGAAAGAGCCTTTTCTGCTGACGGACCTTGCCCATGATTTACATGCCAAAAATAAGGTACTGGCCAACCAGAAAGACATCGCTTTTGAGCTCCGCATCCATGAGCCCGTGGCGCCGGTTTTTGCCGATGTAAAATTGGTGGAACGGGCGATTCAAAACCTGATTGACAATGCACTGAAATTTACGCCACAAAGTGGGACAGTAACACTGGAAGTGAGTGCCGCCAAGGAAGGAATTCAGATTGCCATTAAAGACTCCGGCCCAGGTATTCCGGTGGAGGAGCAATCTTATATTTTTGAACGATATCGACAGGTGGCCTCTTCAAAGCCAAAGATGGGTGCAGGCCTGGGGCTGGCGATTGTCAAGAAAATTCTTGAATTGCATCAATCGGACATCCACATCCAGAGCGCACCCAACCAGGGAACATCATTTTATTTTTCCTTGCCCGCTTATCAGGCTTAGCTCAGCGCTGGTTTGCCAAAAAAAAAGCTTTCAGTTGCAAGGCTGCTTCTTCTTTGGAAAAGGGCTTTTTACCCACCGGAGAGGTCAGATAAACCATATAGTCATGCCAAATTTGAGTCGGGGCGATATAATCAAGAAAATTGAGCATATCCATCCGGCTCATATGTGGCAGGGCATCTTCAAGTTTACCCATGGTGAAAGTGGCAAACTCCTCGAAAGAAATCCCGAAATATTTGAAAAACGCATGACCGTCCTGCTGGTCTTGTTGCCAAACTTGCTGATAGTCTTTTAGGGGGGTAAGGCTGAGGAAAATCGAGTTGGAAACCCCTTCAATATCACAAATACTGTCGTGCCATTCAATGCTGTATCCGGCATCAAACGCTTTGCTGATGGCTTCATTGGAATCCAGGAAGTCTATCCAATGGTAAGAATCCGCTTTGGTATGACCGATAATCTGCTGGTCGTTCTGAAAAAAGTCCAGAGAATGCTCCTCAAGGCATACCTGATCAGTTTGTACACAAAGCTCAAATTGCTGCTTTAAAAAATCAATTAACGTGTCGGTATCAGACACTGGGATTACGGAAGTTAAATTCATGGTAAAAGTATATTTTGATGTTGATGGCTCTTCTATAAAAAGTAGATGTCCTGAAGACACGAATATCACATTCACTTCAGTACATTGACCAACAATGGCTTACAATTGCGCACTCCTAAGAAAGGTGGTTCAATCCGGAAAGCAAATGCACTGTTTGTTTGATCGTGCTACATAACTATAAGGGAAGTTTACGCCCAACACCGCATGCGATTTTTTACCAATGGGGGGATTTAGATAATTTTCTAAGTAAAAAAATAATTAGTGATATACAAAAATAAATTATTGCGGAAATCTCATCTCTTTTTAATGTGCTTGCAGGTCACGGCAGCCGAATGATATCACGGTCATACGAACAGGAGGGGTCAATAAGTAGGTATCAATTGGGAAAATATCTTTGGGTATATCGCTTGATATTTTAAAGTGAGATGCACTCCGCATTTTTGATGACCGGAAAGCAGTTCACTGTAAAACAAATCCTTTATGCTCAACCCAAAGTATCATTTTTTGAAGCTTCGTTTTCTGCGGTCCATTACAATTTTATAAGCCTCTTCGAGCGAGATTACCCCCATCTGATTTAATCTTAACAGGTTGATTTCTTGCGCAGCTTGAGGCGCGAAAGTACTTTGAACAGTTTTCATAATCGATATTGTTTTAAATAATATAAATCTAATTGCTTCAGCAATAAAACAATGTATTGCTTAATCTTCGCTATTATAATTATTTTAACAATATCAATTTTTCAGCCAATCATTGATGAAAGCTAAACAAATTTCATATCGACTTTAAAATTTATAAGAATTCCCCAAAAGATTCAATAAAATTCTTGAAGGCTTCAATGATATCCTGATGATAAAATTCTATAATTTCATTCTGATCCACCGGAAAAAGTTCTAAAAATTCGATATCCTCCACCGTAATGGAAAAAGTGATTTTCCCGTCGTAATGCGGCAACACTACAAATTGTGGATTTTGTTTATGAAATAACAACAGCTGCTGCTCCACAACGAGGGTCGTGAAATAACCATTGATCTTTAATGGTCCGCAATAGGGTAAATTCCACAGGCAATAGGCCGAATAAGGCAGCGGCGACAAGCTCAGGCCTTCCTCCTTGGCGATTACCTCTGCAACAGCCGTGGCTGTCTGCTCTGCTTTGAAAAATGCGGCCCGGGCAATGGTATCGACATAAATCAGCTCATTGGTTCTGTTATCAATCCCCAAAAAACCACCGCCAACGGCAAAATAAAAATGATCCTGATCAAACAGCGCAATGGTCTTCTCTTCATAACCCATGAAGAGCGCATTCTCTTTGAAGGGTTCGATCAAAAGCGACTCCAGCAAGGGCTGATCATAAATGGCCATATCACTGACATCCCACGTACTGAAACGCTTGGCATCATCACTTTTAGACAGATAAGGCTCAAAGTCCTGATCTTTAAATTTCAGCTTGTAATAAAAATACTTTTTCTGATCAATCTCATCATAGGCCTTGGCCGCCACCAGTAAATCTTCGGGCAACGTTATCCGCAGGTCGAAAAACTGTTCATCATTTTCAAACTGCGCCCCAAATTCAGCAAGAATAGGGCGGGCAATACGACCGACAAGCATCAGGTCGTGGGCCTGCTCTTCCACCTCAAATTCCTCTTCTTCATTTTCGGAAAACTCCTCATAGATTTCCTGAAAAAGTGTGTCGTTGGCATCGAGCACCTCATCGATATAATCTTCCTGCGAATTGAGGTGCCTGAAATATATTTCCGACATATTTCTCAGGAACAGAAACTGAAGTTCATCGTCCGTGATAGGCTCCGAAAAGTAACGAATCACGTGAAAAAAATAAGGGACTACCCCCTCATAATTAAAGATGGCCGCCGCCCCTTCAGGTTTGAGCGTTTCGGCATCCTCGTCATCCAAACACTCTACCCGAACAATACAAGCCGGATCCGACGTTACGGTCATGTATTCCACATCGGGAGCAGTGTCTGGTGCGGGTAAATTTCCGATTATTACTCGGGGAAAATCAAAGGAATTGGACTCTTCAAATGCCATAATTGAATTGGTTTTACAAAGAGACAATTTAAATTAAATTGCCTGAATTGCAAGCAAGTTACTGCGGCTCCTTGACAATACCGCCTCAGCATCTAAAAAACCGACTTTGCCCCTGTTTAAAACTTGTTATCCTCCTGCAAATTCGGAATATAGGTATTGATCTTTGCATTACTGATCAACAATACTGCTGCAATTCTCCCAAAATGACGCTTCATCACTTCTGTAATGCGCCAAATTTTCGCTGCAAATTTCAGTTTCAAACACGCGCTTACTGATAATGAGAAAGAGCTACCTCAAGACTGTTCTTCATCCGTTCCCGTAAGCTCAGGGGCGAAAGCACTTCTACATCCTGCCCAAATTCAAAAATCTTGGAAAGCAGTTCAAGGTTGGGATGCACCTTAATTTTGATGGTCAGCGAATGCGACTCGGGCTCCTGTGCTACCACTTCCTGCGAGCTGTGCAACTTTTTGGTCAGCACATAATTGCCCCTTTTATTCCTGAACTTCAGCACAATTTCCTCAATAGGTTCTCCCTTGCCCAGACTTACGCCGATCAGGTTGTTAAAATAGCTATTGATGTCGGTAATCCCCTGCGGCTCGCGGAAAGAGCAGGCATTAATCGAAAAACCAATAATGCGGTCAAGGGCATAGATGGTCAAATCGCCCGGATACTTATCGAGATTGCCTATCAGAAACCAGCGGTTATTGTACTGCTTGAGCAGGTAAGGGTAAAAAAGATGGGTCTGCCCCATCGGGTTGTTGAAGGACTGATACGTAATATCAAGTGCCTGTTTATGCTTAATGGCATCATTGAGCCCCGACAAATGCTCAATACCTTTCAAATCCACCTGCTCAAAAACAATCGTTGGACGCTCCTCTTCCACAGAAACTTTAAACGTCTCCTTGAGCAATTTCGTGATGTTACGCAACTCTTTCATCGACTCAAAACTGCCATATTGCTCCAGCAATTCGATCGCCTCTTTCACCGCCTCCTGATCCCGCGAAGAAAGCTTTCCCTCACGAATCGAATAATCGGGCTCGGTATATTCATAATAATTTTTCGACCTATTGAATTTGATAGGCGCCGGCTTTCCCGTAACCCCCGCTTTCAAATCCTTAATGTCATTCTGGAACTGCCGCTTGCTGATAGAGAAATCATGATCCCCCGTCATTTCCTGCATCTTTTCAATAATATGGCGCAACAGCTGCTCCCTATTGTACTTTCTTGCTCCATTCAATGCATCATCAATAATCTGATAACGCATCATGGCGTGTTTATTTGTTGACATAAGCTTAAAATAAAATCGTTTTGGTTTCCTACGCGCAATAAAGGTAGTGGCCGAAAATGCAGTGTAACTGCACTGAAGCTTGGAAGCATTAATTTTCAGGAAAAATCTCGTCCCGCTAAAAAAGTATGCTTCCAGCAACCCTATACACAAATAGGAAAAATTAAACTAATCATAAAATTAAATCAATTCAAGCGCAAAGATAACCAAAATTACAGTTTTACCCCCCTGCTTTTCGGGTGATCAACAGGCCTCCAAGACGCTTCACATTTTTTTGCAACAAGGAATCATAAATTTTGAACAAGGATAAATCAAGCGGGTTAGAAAGGTGAACCCGTACTTTTTTGCCCCTTTTTGCCGTAGTTTTCACGATGGAGGGACGCTGCAAAATATCGGACAAACAACCTTTGAAGATAAATACCATATTGATGAAAAGACTACTGTTTACCTTTCTGCTGTTGCTCGGCGTACTTTCTGCCTGGGCACAAACCCGCCTGATTTCAGGAAAAATCACTGATGAAGAAGGTGAAACCCTGCCCGGAGTGAACGTCCTGATTAAAGGAACCAGCACAGGTACGGTTTCAGATATTGATGGAAATTACTCCTTTCAGATTCCTGAAAATGACCCCGACCTGATATTGGAATTCTCCTTCGTCGGCCTGGCCACCCAAGACATTAAAGTGGGCGACCAGCTGGTGATTAACGTGGAGATGGGAGCTGATGCCAAACAACTCGAAGATGTGGTCATTGTCGGGTATACCAAAGTGGACAAATCCACCAGCGTACCCGTGATTGATAATGTAAAAGACATTGTTACGCCAAACGTTTCACAAACCCTGACAGGGAAATCTTCCGGTGTGGCGATTCAGGCTTCCACCGGACAGCCAGGTGCAAAAACCAATGTACGGATTCGTGGCGTAGGCTCGATCAATGGCGCTACCAACCCCCTATATGTGATTGATGGGGTGATCATCGATTCTGATGAAGTCATTACCGGTAATCAACAGTCAGAACGTGACCCGCTGGCCAACATCAACCCTTCTGATATTGCTGACATCAGGATTCTGAAAGATGCCGCAGCCACTGCTTTATATGGCGCACGTGCCTCCAATGGGGTAATTGTGATTACCACCAAACAGGGAGAGGCGGGAGAAACCACCTTCTCGGCGAACTTGGCCGCAGGGGTATCCCGAAAATATGACGGTAAATTCGAATTGATGAATGCTGCGCAGTATATTGATTATTTCGGACTGAATGCCGCAGATTATAATGGTATAGATACCGACTGGCAGGATTTGGCCTTCCGTACGGGACATACTTTGGATTTTCAGATTTCTGCAAAAGGCGGAAATGAGAAAACGAAATTCTTCACCTCTATTGGTTATTTTGATCAGGAGGGGATTCTGATCGGCTCAGACTTTAAAAGGTATTCCGGCCGATTGAATGTGGATAATCAGGCCACAGATAAGCTGAAACTCAGCTTTAGTATCGATGTCGCTAAATCATTTCAGAATGACGCCTCCAGTGGTGGACTGTTCAGCTCTCCACTGCTCGGCTCCTACTTCCAGGCTCCCGTGAACAGCCCTTATGATGCCAACGGAAATTTGTACACCAGGCTTCCTGCCACGCCTGTAACACCGATTACGGCAAACTTCGTGTACGATACCCCACTGAATAAAAGACTGACAGAATCTTTGTGGGGAGGAATCTCCGGAAAGTTGGAATATGATATCTGGAATGGGATTTCTTTCCGTTCGACCAATTCCTACCGACTGGAAATTGCGAGGCTGACCCAGTATTTTGAGCCAACTACCTCTGATGGTTTCGATCCTAATGCCGCCGGAAGTATCAATGAAACCAATTCGCAGAACGGCGTTTTCACCACCACCAACCTGCTGAATTATGAAACGGCCATCGGTAAAGGGAACTTCACCGCACTGCTCGGTACGGAGTTTCAGGATGCTGATATTTACTTTTCTACCGTCGGTGGAAGTGGATTACCGATTCCCCTTGACGTATTGCAGGCCACCACACAGCAATTTACCGCAGATGGCCGCGGAGACTCCTATAAATTCTTCTCGATCCTTTCTCAGGTAACTTATAATTACGATGGGCGATACTACCTTTCGGGTTCATTCCGTCGCGACGGTTCCTCAAGGTTCGGTTCCGACAACCGCTATGGTAACTTCTTCTCCGTTGGTGCCAGCTGGATTATCGATAACGAAGAATTCTTCAGCAAAGAGGTCATCAGCCAGCTGAAACTCCGAGGCTCTTTCGGTACAACAGGTAATGCCAATGGCATCAGTAATTTCGCCTCACGCGGGCTTTACCGATACGGTGTGTACAACGGCCAGCCGGCATCTACGCATTTTCAAATCGCCAACCCAGATCTTACCTGGGAGGTCAAAGAAAAAGCAAATGTAGGTTTTGACATCGGTTTTAAATCAAGGGTAAAAATGACGGTGGATTTTTATCATGAAAAATCCCGTGACCTCCTCTTACAGGTGCCACTTGCTGGAGAGAATGGATTTGTAACGGTCACTAAAAATGCGGGTTCTTTGGTCAATAAAGGAATTGAGCTGACGATCACGGCCAATAATATTGAAAAAGAAAATTTCACCTGGGAAACTGATTTCAACATTTCCCTGAATGATAACGAGGTAACCTCTTTGGATGGTATTGCTCCAATACGGACTGGGTTTAACACTATAGAAGAAGGGCAAAGTATTTACACCTTTTATATGCCTGAGTGGCTCGGTGCCAACCCTGCCAATGGTGATCCTGCCTGGTATGTAAATGAACAAACACCAATTACCTCCTCGGAGGTGAATAACAGCAACAGCCTCTTCTTTGCCCCGAACGGCCGTGTGGCCACCACTAATTATTCAGAGGCAGAAAGAATTTATGCGGGCAGTCCGTTACCAAAATTCACAGGTGGAATGACCAATAAATTTAACTTCTATGGGGTGGATTTTTCATTTCTGCTGACCTTCCAAACGGGGAATAAAATCTATAACCGAACACGAACTTTTAATGATGCCGATGGCACAAGATTTTTCAATCAGGTGGTATCTGCCCGTGAAGATCGTTGGACGAACCCTGGGCAAACGGCCTTCCGCCCACGCTTTGGCAGCCGTGGGGGTACCTCCACTTCCACAAGATATTTGGAAGATGGTGACTTCCTGAGCCTGCGGAATATTACGCTTGGGTACACCCTGCCCGACCAATGGATTGGCAGTCTTGGCCTCTCAAAGGTGCGGGTGTATGTGTCAGGGCAAAACCTCTGGATTCTGACCAACTACACAGGCTATACGCCAACCACCGTAGATTTCGACGGTTATAATTCTTTTGAATACCCTGAAGGGATTGTCATTACTGGTGGCCTGAATGTTAACTTTTAATCCAATCACGACCATGAAAATAAAAAATATACTCCTCAGTACCTTTGTTTTGGGCGCCATGTCGCTCACTTCCTGCAACCTGGATACCGAACCGGATTTTGCAGTGCCTGTGGATGTTGCTGCGCAATACCCACAGGATCAACTTGCTGGGGTACTTTCAAATATGTATTCCATCGATTATTATGGAAGAAATGCCTATGTGCTTGCGGATGTAGGTACCGACGATATTGTTCAGGGTATTAATACTGGTGGGCGTTTTGAGTTTGAATCCAGGATGGAAAAATTCGAGGCCATGTCCATCTCAGGAGGAAGTACCTACGACCCCATGTATGAGGCCATAGAAAATGCCAACCAGATCATTAATAACCCTAACACCGATGGTAATATTCGGGGGCAGGCGTATTTCTTGCGGGCGCTGGCCACCTTCGATGCAGTCAAGTTTTACAGTGATGTACCTATTGCTACGGAACCCACAATCGACCTTGACGAAGCATTGGGCAACAATATGCCAAATGTGGATGCCGCAAAGGTGTATGCGCAGGTCGAGCTTGATCTGGATTCCGCTTTCAACCTGATTACCAATACTGATAATGTCAATTTCCCATCGAGAAATGCCGTGGAGGCCTTGAGGACTCGCCTGTACCTGTTTATGGCGGTAGAATCCAATGAAATGCCCCCAGCAGAAGCTTATCAGAAAGTGATAGATGCTGCTGATGCGGTGCAGGGCGTTACCCTTCTGGATACCACAAACTATCCAACTTACTTTCGAAGCAAAGCCAGTAATATAGAAACCATTTTTGAAATTGCAGTGGATCCCGTTCAGAGTCGTGGGTCAAACAATTTTGGGTATGTTTATTTCTTCGACGGCACCACGGGCTATGGCGCTTACACCGCAAATCCAGAATTTGTCGATTTATATGATGACAGCGACATCCGCAAAAGCCTCTTTGTTACCATTGATTCCGTGAATTTACCGGGATATAAATATATCTATAAATTCGACCAGCAAGAGGGAGTAACAGCCCTACATTCCCCCAAAATTTTACGCTATTCTGAGGTGCTGCTGAACAAAGCTGAGGCATTGGCGCATTTAGGCGACAATACTGCTGCAGCGGCAATTATTGACCTAATTCGTAAAAACAGGTACACCAACCCCAACAGGGCTACGCCTGCCACGGGCGACACCACTGACGTCTACCTTGAAAGAAGAAAAGAACTCGCTTATGAGGGGCACCGCATGTTTGATCTCCGACGTCACGGCCAGCCTGTTACGCTCGTCCGTTTGGTCGATGGGGCGGTGAATGATGATGTTCAAATCTTCAAAACCGTTCCTGCCGGCGACAAACAGTTTTGGTATCCTATTCCACAGCGCCCGATATTGGCAAACCCCAATCTGGTACAGACGAAGTATTGATAATTGATGTATTGGCAGGGCATGAAATATACATGGCGGCAGGGCATGCCCTGCCGCTACCTTAATATTTAATCTGCCTTCTCTATTTTCATCACACAAGCCTTACAATCCACCTTCAGGCGGAAACGATGCTCGGCATGTTCCAAAAATAACGGCGTTTCAACACCCACAGGTGGTGTGGTGAAATTCTCATGGAACTGACAAATCCCAATCTGATAGTGCAGACAATGGCGGGTGGTCATCAGTCGCGATTTTTGGCGGTCTTCCTCCTCCCGAATTTCATAACCATCCTCGATGATTTTCACCCCGTGACGCTCGTAAAATTTTCTTGAAAGGCTATTGATCACATTCCCATGATGATCCAATTTTCTTTTTGGATAAGGGACATCGTTTGGTTCAAAGACTTTTTCTTCCCGATGATGTGCATTCAGGCGAACCTCCAACAAGGCCTCCAACAAATCACGGCGCATCTGATTCACAGCTCCCGAAGGCAAGAACGGCACTTCTTCAGGTAAATTCACCTGTGTAATCTGAAAGATAGAATCCCCCGATTTTTTCAAGGATTTCTGTAAACCTGCTACGGCTCTTTCCATATTCTTGGCAGGCTCCAACGCCTGATCGAAAGTCAATTTCGCCTCATGACCATGCACATCGACAATGGATAAATGCACCTGATTTTCACCAAAGGAAGCCGTCAGTTCTGCATCAATCTTTCTTGTGGTGCGATCACCATTCAGTTGCTTAACAAAATCCTGATCGTGGTTACGGTAGATCATTGTGCCTTCAGTCAAACCAGCCACATTCGATAAATTCAGCCATCCGTTCTGCCCTACGGTCTCAATTTTCATTCCGCCCAATGAGCCATCGTCTTTGATATAGCAAAGGCCATCACCATTGGCAAAATCAAACTCAGAATTCAGCAAAATGCTTTTGTTCTTGATTTTGGAAACCTTGCCCATCGGCTTACCCATCGCTTTTGGGGTATCCTCATTGATCAGCGAACGCTTCGGACGATGCTCTTCAAAGAAATAAGTTGTATAGGTTCGGTTGAAAGTACGCTCAGGATCGGGCTCAAAAGTAGTGCTTACCTTTCCGTCACTTGCCGAAACAATCTCAGGGTGTTTTTCCAAAACGGCATCGACCTTCTTGCGGAAGTTACCCACTACATTTTTTACATAGGTCTCATCCTTCATACGCCCTTCAATCTTGAGCGAATCCACCCCCGCCAAAATCAAATCCTCTACATGATCCGAAAGGTTCAAATCTTTCAATGACAGCAAATGCTTCTGTTCGGCAATCTTCATCCCGTTGGAATCCACCAAATCATACGGCCAACGACAAGGCTGCCCACAAGCACCGCGGTTTGCCGAACGGCTACCGATCGAATTACTCATATAGCATTGTCCCGAAAGGCAAACACAAAGTGCACCCGCCACAAAATATTCCAATTCAACATGGGTCTGTTTGCGGATTTCCTCAATCTGCATCAAACTCAGCTCACGTGCCAAAACCACACGATCCAAACCCACATTCTCCAAAAACTTAATGCGATCCAAATCATAGTTATGCGTCTGCGTACTTGCATGCAAAGGCATTGGTGGCAAGTCCATCTCCAGCAATCCCATGTCCTGAATGATCAACGCATCAGCACCCGCCTCATATAGCTCCCACGCTTGTTTTCGGGCGTCTTCCAGTTCGTTTTCATACAAAATTGTATTCATCGTAACGAACACCTGTGCATGATATTGATGCGCATATTTCGCCAGATTTTCAATGTCCTGAACTGTATTCGGAACTGCCGAACGCGCCCCAAACTTGTCGGCACCAATATATATTGCGTCGGCACCATGACGGATCGCCGCACGACCCACCTCTATATTTTTTGCTGGAGCAAGTACTTCTACCTTTCTTCCCATGATGATATTCTGCTGTGGTTTTTGTTTTGTTTGATTGAAGGTTGATGTGAAAATTACATTCTGATCAAGCACATAGGCCAGACCCTACACCTCGTCGAAACTCAATTTATTCAACATCAAGCCCGAAGCTGGCGCAATGTAGGAAACAGGCTGATTGTCGCCGCCCTTCAAGGCTTCCTTCAACTGCTCAATCGTCAGCTTCTCCTTCCCTACTGCAAAGATCGCTCCCATCATCAGCCGCACCTGATGGCGCATGAATCCTTTGCCCTGCACCCTCAGCAGGTAACTATTTTCAGGGAAAAAATTCGCTGTGTAAAGGTCATTTTTTACGATTTCACACAAATCAATCGTGCGCTCAAAAATCGTCTCGGGACTTGGCTTGTAGCAAAATCGCTGAAAGTTATGTGCCCCCTGAAAGCACTTGGCTGCTTCCATCATTTTCTCCACATTCAACTCCTGCTCCACATACACCATGAAAGGTGCGGCAAAAGGATGATTTTTTTCGCCAGAAGAAAATAAGTAGATATATTCCTTCAGTTTTGATCCCTGAATCACATTGAACTTTTCATCCACCTGCTGCACTTTCGTTGCCCGAATATCACTCGGCAAGTTGGTATTCAGTGTCGACAGAAAATCTTCCTCCAAAGGCTCCCAGACGAACAGTTCGATCGCCGCCTCATTCGCCGAAACCATCGCATCGGTTCTGCCCGAAGCCAATATTTTAAATTCATCATGACCCAGTACATAGCGGATAGTCCTTTCGACCATCAGCTGAACGGTTTTTACGTTCGGCTGCTTTTGCCAGCCATGATAACGGTAACCGAGGTATTGTAACTGAATCAGATAGTAATAGCGCTTATTCTTAAACATTTTGCAAAAGTAATATTTTCCTCCCGATTATCGATTGCGGGCTGTAAAAAAAGGTATGTCGCAGAAATCGTGATCATCCTTCTAATCATGTAAATCATGGTCAAAAAATGATGGACAACCTATGCTTGACAGGCTTTCTACCCACAGCAAGTAAACATTCATCTTGAAAAAGAGGACAATTAAACAATTGCTTTGTCTCCTATAAAGTATTGATTAGTTTGATTTAATCAATTACCACCAATTTTTTATGGAAGGAAGCTGATCAACTCCCACTGTTTGATGCTTCCCCAACTATGAATTGTTAGCATTTTTTTATTATGAGAATTTCAACACTGCTTTTCTGCCTATTTCTGCTGACCAAAGGCTTTGCCTATCAGTCCACTTTTGAAACCTTGTCGCGGGAGAATGGTCTGCCGCATTCGACGGTCAATACCATTGTGCAAGACCATGACGGCTATATGTGGTTCGGTACGCAAGACGGACTCGTGCGATATGATGGCTATGAATACAAGGTTTTCAGAGCATCAAAAACAGACCCACACGCAATCATTGATGATAATGTCAGCTCTATTTTTGTAGATTCAAAAAATAGGCTTTGGATTCGTTTTGATGCAGGGGGTGTTAGTGTCTATGACTCTGACTTGGGCTATTTTCTGAATCTGTTTCATGACCCGAACGACTCAACTACCTTGAGTAGTGTTATGGTTACTGACAATTCGACCCTTCAAAATCGACATACTTTCTGTGAAGACGCTGAGGGTAATATTTGGATGGCTTCCAATAATGGGCTGAACCGCATTGATCAAAATTACCGCGTCAAAAGATACTTGAAAAAAAGCGGTCTGAAAACCAACGAGATCACAGCGCTGTATTATGATCTACAAACAAATCTTGTTTTCGTGGGTACAACACAGGGGCTCAGTGTCATCCACCCGAAAACAGAAAAGATCACCAATACAGGGCTTCAAAGTACAGAAAGTTTCATTACCCTAATTAGAAAGGATCAAACCAATACTTATTGGATGGGAACCAAAAACCACGGGCTCTATCGTTTTCGCCTCTCCCATGATTTAAAGATGGTCGGTGAAAAGCGCTTTTTGGCCACCGACCAAGGGATCCAAGAAGAAAAGCCTTTGAGAATACATGACATTTGTATTGCACGCGATGGCCGTATTTGGGCAGGTGGTGATACGGGTTTACATTTGTTGGATCAACAAGGTGAAGTTATAAAAAACTATACGGGACATTTTTCAGAACCCCACATCACGAGCGTAAAAGAAGACGAGAGGGGTGAAATATGGGCGAGCAGCACGGCAATGTCAAGGGGTTTGTTTCACGTTACCGACCATAAGGTAGAGGAATATAATCACAAAGATGCTCGTCGACATGGCTTTGGCACCAACTATATTCTGTCGATGACCTTCGACAAAGAGGGTATTCTTTGGATGGGAAGCAGTAAAGGGGGAGTCATCAAGAAAAATCCCTACCTGCCTGCATTTGGAAGCCTGAAAAAATCAGTACTTGAGGCGGATAGAAAAAGTGATACAGAGGTTTACAGCATTTACAAAAACAAAGATCAATTATTTGTAGGTACAAATTCGCATCTATTTGTACTCAACGAAGATTTTGAAGTGGAGCATACCTATAAAATTGGTACAACCGACAAAGATCTATCGGCTAATATCATCGGGGTACTCAAACCATTCAAACAGCAATTATGGGTAGGCTACTTTGCAGGTAAGCTAAGCCTTCTTGACCCTGAACTACAATCTTTCACCCATTTTGCCGAACACCTACCTGAAGACCCTACCAAATTCAAAGGTTGGTCGCTAAGGGATATTTG
This sequence comes from uncultured Persicobacter sp., assembly GCA_947498325.1. Lineage (GTDB taxonomy): Bacteria > Bacteroidota > Bacteroidia > Cytophagales > Cyclobacteriaceae > Persicobacter > Persicobacter psychrovividus. Next base: position 55,272 of record CANMKE010000016.1, on the reverse strand, counting down.
TACCGACAAAAATGGCACAAGCTATTTCGCCACCATGTATGGCGGTTTAATTTATCAAAGAAAAGGAGAAAACACCTTCGGTAATGTCGAGGATTTGCTGAAAGGTCAGTCTGTAAATTTCAAAGGCATCATGTCCCTCAAATGCATGGTCGATGGACAAATACTCATTGGCACCAATACGGGGCTGTTTGTTTATGACCCCGAGCAAATCAACCTGAAGCATCTGACCAAAGAAAAGAACGGCTTGTCTCATAACGAAATCAGGTGTATTCATCAGAGTAAGCATGGGGATATTTTCCTTGGCACCCGATTTGGCCTGACGCACCTGAACACCTCCTTCGAGGTGATCAATACCTATGATTATGATAATGGGCTTCCGTCAAATACGATCCATGGGATTTTGGAAGATGAACAGGGACAGCTGTGGATGAGTACAAATAACGGCATAAGCTGTTTTAATCAGGAGCAAAAAACGTTCACGAATTTCACAACCGAGGATGGTATTTCCTCTCATGAATACAACGAATGCGCCTTTTTTCAGGATCAAGAGGGGGTAATGTATTTTGGTGGCTCAAGCGGTTTGACCTATTTTCATCCTGCCCAAATCCATGTGGACTCTGAAGCCAAAAAGGTAAATTTTACAGCTTTGAAACTGAATCAAAAGCTGATTTTACCACAGAACAAAACAGAGGAGGAAGCTTTTCTGACAGACAAAATTGAGAACACCCATCGCCTGAATATTCCATTGAATCAAAACAACATCAGGCTTTCACTGAGTACTTTGGACTACCGCTTCCCTTCGAAAATCTTTTACAGATACCAAATGAAGGGATTTGATAAAGAATGGAAATACCTTCGTGCAGGGGAGCACCAAATTCATTACTCATGGCTCAATGCAGGGGATTATGAGTTATTGGTACAGTCCTCCACCGACGGCAAACAATGGAGTGAAAGTCGGAACTTGGCCATAGAAGTAATCGCCCCATTTTATCAACGATGGTGGTTTTTGCTGATCATCGCTTTGGCGCTTATTTCGGTGGTAGCGTGGAGTATCCGAAACCGCATTCAAAGAGAAAAAGAACAAAAGGTTCTGCTGAATCAACAGGTGGAGGAAGCCGTACAGGAACTCAGGGAACAGCAGTCGCTGTTGGAGGAAAAATACAAAAAAGAAGAAGGCGAAAGATGGCTACAAAAAGAGTTAGGCAAGATGAATAAAATCCTTAATCTGAATAAGGCATCCATAGAAAAGCTCAGCCAACAGATCATCAGTCATTTGGCGCCTTGCATAGAAGCCCCATTGGCGGTTGTACACCTGAAACGTCAGCAACAATTGCATGTGGCCGCGCAGTATGGTTGCTCCCTTGAAATCAGCAGAACCTACGACATCGGGGAAGGCATCATTGGCAGTACCTTCAAAGATCAACAAGCGAAATTTTTTGAACAGCTTCCACCCCAATATTTTCAGCCTGTAAGCTCAGGACTCGGCCAACTAACGGACTGTTTCCTATACCTATTCCCCATAAAATATGAGGAAATTACCGTTGGCGTACTTGAAATAGGGATGCTCAAGCCCTTGGATCCACTTCATCAGTCCATGATTGAAAGAATGCTCGAAGCCATGGCCATTCGACTGAATGCGATGGAAACGCAGGAGCAATTATCCTCGAGAGTTGCTGAAGAGAAAATGCATCAGGCCGAACGTGAGAAGTTTATGGTTGAGGAAGATAATTGATGAAAAGAAAAAAGGCAGACTGAGGTCTGCCTTTAAATTATATATGAAATCTTTTTTTAAACATTATCCAAATCCATATGAAAGCTCGACTCCCCGTGGAACACTTCATCAATTCCAACATCCTCCGTTTCACGATCAACACGCGCTCCTTTGGTAATAAATTTACTGAGGTAGAATAAAACTACCGTGGCGCCACCAGAGTAAATCAACACTACCACAATCGCTTTCAGCTGAATCCACACCTGTGCAGGGTTGCCGTAAAGTAATCCTGTTGCACCATTTACTGCTGGATTGGCGAAAATTCCCGTGGCTATGGCGCCGAAAATTCCCACCAGGCCATGGATACCGAATACGTCCAAAGTATCATCATAACCCAACCATGCTTTCAGCTTAATCACCGACAAAAAGCCGATCACTCCTGAAAGCGCTCCAATAATCAAAGCCGCAGAAACATCTACATAACCACTTGCTGGGGTAATTCCTACCAGACCCGAGATCACACCCGAAGCAGAACCAATTAAGGTAGGTTTACGCTCCGAAGTCGTCCACTCGATCATCACCCAGGCAATTCCACCTGCCGCCGCCGCAATATTAGTCACCAAAATAGTGTTTGCCGCCACAAAATCTGCCGCCAGTTGCGATCCGCCATTGAATCCGAACCACCCAAACCATAACAAAGAAGAACCCAGAATCATCAGTTTCACTGACGAAGGCTTATGAGCATGTTTTAATTTATGCGTTTCCCGCTTACCGAGTAACAACGAAAGCACCAAGCCAGAAATTCCCGCATTGATATGGATCACTGTTCCACCAGCAAAATCCAGCTCTCCAGAGTTGGATAAAAAACCGCCGCCCCAAATCCAATGGGCTTCAGGAGCATAAACCAAAATCACCCACAGCAGAGAAAAAATAATCCAGGTAGAGTATTTCACCCTTTCGATAATTGAACCACTTACCAGAGCAGTGGCAATAGCCGCAAAGGTTCCCTGAAACATCACGAACAATAATGTTGGAATGGTTCCCGTCAGGTCTGTGATATTAATCCCCTTCAGCATAAAATTCCCCGCATCACCCAACAAAGCATTTCCAGGGTTAAAAGCAATCGAGTAGCCCAGCACCACCCATGCGATGGTGGCGGTACAGAATGCAAGATAACTCATTCCGATAGTATTAAGCACACTCTTTCGCTGTGCCAATCCGCCGTAAAAGAGAGTCAGCCCTGCAGGGGTCATTAACATTACTAAGCAGGTGGCCATGAGTACCCAGGCGGTATCTCCAGCGGAAAGTTGTGGCGTTGATGCTGCCTGCGCATACAAGGGGGAGCTCAGCCCCACTAAAAATAACCCCAAAAGGGCGATTACTTTGTTTTTCATAGGTAAGTAGGTTAAGAATTAAAGCAGTTTCCAATTGCTTGCAACAAAAATGTATATACCAGACACAAAAAACAACCCACCTAAATGATTTTTTGTAAAATTATCAGCCCTTAAAGTTAAATTTAAACCCGATCTCAACGAAAAGACAAAAAAATAAAACAATCTGCTTTATTTTTAACCCTTATATAAAAAAAGAGCAGACTTTGGAAGTCTGCTCTATTGGCTATACAAAGGGATATATAATGTATTTTTATAATTTAATCTTTAATCCAGCAAAGAATGTGCGGGGCATCATTGGCCCGTAAACATATTGTGCATCGCGATCCATGCCACTGTCAAAATCAGACTGATAGGCGTTGGTGATATTCTTTACACCGACACTCCACTCCAAGGTATTGCCCTCCATCAATTGCATGGTGTAATTCAGCTTGATGTTGAATTCCATAAAGTCGGGCGTGTGTACCAGTCTGTCCTCTTCATTATTGCCAGATTCAAAATGAGGCAAGTACATGCGGCCTGTATAATTCCCCGAAAAATCAACGGATAATGGTTTTGTCGGACGGATGCTCAAGGCATAAAAGCCGTATAAATCTGGCGTTCGCAAATAAGTTGTGGTCGTGTTATCCTCATCCTCCGACCAGGCGATGCCTTCATCGTGTCTGCTTTTCTGAAAGGTTAAACCTGCCTGTGCGGTAAAATAAGCATTGGCCAAAGAGGGTGTCAGGCTGATGCCCTGCACCAAAGAACCTGCACCATTTCGTTTTTCCTGCTTCAGCGTACCATTCTCTATACCGATAGGCACATTGACAAAAGTATTGCTGATTTTGGTATAGAAGGCATCCATGGTAACATTAAAATCAAAGGTGCCAATTTCATGATCGAAATCGAAGGAAGCGGTGAAACTGTCGGAATATTCTGGCTGAAGATCATCGGCCAGGAAAGTCACCATGGTATTACCGTTCACCATCTCTACATGCAGGTCTTCGTCGAAGGCCTGAGGCGCACGGAACCCTCTTGCGTAACCTGCACGAACCCGAAAATGGTCAGAGAAATCGTATTTACCGTTTACTCGTGGCACAAAAATAGGTCTACTGATCAGGTTATGACTTTCAATTCTGAAGCCTGTCAGCAATTTAAATTTAGGCGTCATTTGCCAGTCCGACTGCGCATAATAGCCTACTTGTTTAATATGCTGATCAATCGGGCGATCATAAGCCATCGATTCATCCACGATAGACTCATCCTTATACTCCACGCCCGTGGTCAGGTCGGTAGTCCCTCCCCAAAGTGGCTGATTGGTGTTGTATCTCAGCCCAGTAACTAAATTGTTATTTTTGGTATTGCCATAGGCATTCGGATCCTGACCCGCACCATAATAGGAATTACGATGGGTATTTTGATTGCTCAGGTAAAACGAAAACTTATGGTTCATATCATGGGTAAACTGATCGAAAGTAAATCCTCCACTGATAATATCATGTTCAAGCGCTTCGGCAACATCTGCCATATGTGGAGGCAACTCAAAGCGGTTACCACCACGTCGGTGCTCCTTAATCGCACTACCTTCAAGGGTCATTTTACTATAAGCCGTCGGTTTCAGGTATCCCTTGAAACCCAGGGTATAATTATTGATTTCAGGCACTTCCGAGAAATCATCCCCGTCTTTATCCCACCACTGGCGGTCGCGGAAAAAACCATAAACAGATACGCCTGAGTTCATATTGGCGCCCACGATATTTCCGCCGAATCCATACGACTGATCCAATCGCTGTCCGTCAATCAATGATTGATTAATATTTAATTCAAACTCATTCACCGTAGGCTCTTTGGTAATCACATTGATCGTCCCTGCAATGGCATTCCCACCATATAATGACGAACCACCACCACGCACAACCTCCACACGGTCAATCATGGTTGTCGGCATTTGCTCCAGACCATACACGCCATTCAATGCACTGAAAACAGGACGGCCGTCGATCAATATTTGAGAGTAGCCGCCTTCAAGACCGTTCATTCGTACCTGAGAGAATCCGCAATTCTGACAATTATTTTCCACCCGAATACCTGGCTGAAATTTCAGGCCATCCAAAAGGGTGATAGACTGTGTGGTTTTAAAAATCTTCGCACCAATCACCTGTACAGGAACCGAAGCCTCTTTCCTGTTGATTTCTTCCCGGTTGGCAGAGACCACCACTTGCTCGAGCCCGAGGATATCCTCTTTCAGGGTAACCTCCAAATTCAGGGGCTCATTGGCTAATATATTCACCTGTTGCTTCACGGATTTATAACCCACACCAGAGATAATCAGTGTTTTTGGCCCTGCGGAAACACCATGGAGGTGAAACACCCCATTAACATCTGTTGCGGCTCCCAACTGGCTTCCTTCAACCCGAACCGCAATACCGATCAGTGACTCGCCCCTGGTACCCTTGATTTTCCCATGAATATCCACACCACCTTTAGAGAAGGCGGAAAAAGAAAATAACATGAATATAAACAATATTAGATGTTGCTTCATTTTTTATTTTGGCTGATTGTACTAATTTTTTAGATACGTCTAAATATTTATTCAAATATATAGTATCACAACTAAAGCACCAACTAAAAAGTTGAATTAATTGTAATCTGTATAAATAAGGAATCGCCCGCAACTCGCGCACAACCACCCTTTATTACTGACAATCAGCTGACTACATCAAAAACAGCGCATAAAAAAAGTGCAATCCACTTTTGTGAGTTGCACTTTAATTATTTATTGCTTTGCCATCAGGTCAATTCTTTCTTCTTAACTGTTTCGAGCAGTTTAAAAATGGCGGTGGCTTCCTGATAAAACATCGGGCTGGAATAAATGGAAATCAGGCTCCGTAATTTCTTGCTACTTACATGCAATGACTGATCGTAGGTATTCATGTCCTCCTCATTCAGCGCCACAGGAATCGATGTCCCGAAATAATCCTGATAGGCTTTCTGAACATATTCTGCCACTTCACTCATCTTATAATTTCGCTGACTCGAAAGGTTGAAGATGCCATTGGGTGCCCGCTCCAGTTGGCAAATCTGCTCCATGGCCTCCACCACATGTCCCATCCATATAAAATCTCGGGTCGCATTGCCATTTGATTTCAGTACAATTTCCCCATTTTCATAGGCCATTCGGGCCAGATCATTCAAGATCAGGTACCATTTGGAAGAATCGAGGTCTTTAGGGCAACCATAACTGTTGGTCAGTCGGAGGATCGTAAAATCCATATTATGCACCTGATTAAACTGAATCACCGACTGCTCCGCCTGCAGGTGGCTCGTTGCATAATCATGTCGGCAATTAGGCAGGCTGTCTTCGTCGATATAACCAGCAGAACGCCCATAAACATGAAAAGTAGAAAGGTAGATAAAGTTTTTCGGCGGGCTCATCTTCAATATTTCCAGCAAATTCCTTGTTCCGAGGACATTCACCAAAATCGCACTGCGGAAATAATGGTCCGCATTCCCCTCATTCACACTGGCTGCATGAATCACATAATCAAAATACCGCCCTTTAAGCTGATCATATAGCGCATCATAATCACTGATATCAGCAAATATAATTTCATAATAACCTTTGATTTTCACATCACGCATCTTACGTGCCAGCACCGTTACTTTGTAACCCGCACTAATAAAATGCTGTGTGAGCCATGAGCCCAGGTTCCCTAAACCACCTGTTATGAGTATTCTTTTTTCTTCCATCTTTATTACCTATATGACCTTTTCGAGACAATGTTCCTTGATGTAACATCTTTTGTCCCAAAAGATTTCATAAACTGGATATAAAGCAGGATTTATCCATCAACTCGCTTCAGATCTTGACTTAATGCCTGATTTCGGTATGCTGAAGGGGTCTGACCTGTATATTGCTTGAAAATACTGTTGAAGCTTGACTTGGACCTGAAGCCACTGTCGAAGGCCAGTGCGAGGATGGTCATGTGCTGATATTTGGGATCTGCCAGCAGCATTTTCACCTCGGCAATACGGTACTCATTCACATAATTGTAGAAATTTTTACGGAGGTGCTTATTGAGTAAATCTGTCAAATCGAGTTTGGAAATATTAACCACATGGGCGAGCTGCGCGACGGTCAGCTCTGGGTTGAGGTACAGTTTTTTGGTGGACATATGGTGGTTCAAGGCTTCCAAATGCTCCTGAACTTTTTGCTGATCCATATTTAAATGCCGCTCTGCTTGCTTGTCGTGCGTCAAATCTTCCTTGGTGTTTTCTTCATCCGCCGTTGTTTCCTGCGGAACAATGGCAAACTTACCACCACCCTCCACCTGTTTGAAGTGTGCAAAAATCAGCTTCTGCTTCAGGGAAAAATACGAGAAGCCGTAAGCGAACAGCACCACGCCAATATTACTGATCAGACTTAAAATAAAAACAGGGCTGATCTTGCCCGTGGTATTGATTTTCATCAACTGAATCGTAATGCCGATAATGGGCGGCAACAGGTAGGTCATGAAGAAAATCACCATCAACACTTTTACCCAGTTCAGCGTCAGGTGGTCACTGATATAGGAGAAATCATCGTCGAGCTGACTGTTATGCCTGATAAGCTCACGATAAACCCGAACACCGTACAGGGTAAATGACCCGATAAGACAAAGTAATGTCGCCACCCGAAGCCACAAAAAACCGTCGTTGGCAAAGAATAAATTTTTCAGGAATACGGGCTGAATATCTGCAATGCCCATTCCCAAGCCAATCAGGAGCGGCATGATGAAATGCCATAAATCCTTCAGATGAAATGCCTGGTACCCGTGGAGCAGGTAACTGGAATACAGGTAAAAAATCGGTCCGATCATGAAGGGAAAGAAGATAAACCAGTTGGGGATAAAAACCTGTACCTCCGACTGCCCATTGTTCAGGTACAAATCCAGGGCGACACCAATGCCCAAAACTGCCAAAAACAAACCCGCAAGGTAATCACTTACACTTTTCTCCTTTTTGAAACAAAATGCCAGTGCACCCAAAACACACTGAAAACCGCCGATATGCTGTAAAAACTCATTCATCACCGCAAGATATGACTTATCCGAAAGAAGCCATCGATTCCGCGTGTATTTAGCTCAATTTAATGCTGATGCAAATTCATTTACCTGATTTAAATCGGCTGATTTTGTGGAGGCGCGGACTGTTGCCTAATTTCTGCGACCTGACAAAAAAAGAGGCCACCTCACTAAAGAAGTAGCCTCTCATTGGGATATTAATTTTTGCGAATCTTATCCTTTCATTTTCATTTTCAGCTTATCGACCATCAGTACCATTACTGGCACAATCACCAGCGTCAGGAAGGTGGCGAAAGTCAGTCCGAAAATGACCGTCCAGGCCAAAGGAGCCCAGAAAGCTGCGGAATCTCCTCCGACATAATAGTTCAGGTTGTAATCCTGAAAGAACTGAACAAAGTCGATGTTCATCCCGAGGGCCATCGGCACCAATGACAGTACCGTCGTAATGGCGGTCAGTAATACAGGCACCAAACGGGTTTTTCCTGCATCTTCAATCGCCTGACGAAGGTGGGTCATGGTCATCTCCTCGCCCTCTTTGAGCGACATCTGCATTTCTTCTTTTTTCACGTTGCAGAAGTCAATCAGGACAATGGCATTATTCACCACCACCCCAGCGAGGGAAATAATCCCCATCATGGTCATCATCACTACAAAGTCCATCTGGAAGATCACCTCTCCCAAAAACACCCCGATGGTACTCAATACCACAGAAAATAGAATGATCAACGGTGCCGTTACCTGATTGAACTGAAAGACAATAATACCGAAAATCAGTACCAGGGCCAGCATCAGTGCCTCGGTCAGGAAGGACATCTCCTCGGCCTGCTTTTCCTGCTCACCACCAAAACGAACATGGTAGCCTGAAGGTACATGAACACTGCCGAGCACCTTACGAATCTGATTATTGACATCCGTTGGGTTGTAGCCTGGCAATACATTCGACGAAATATTCAGTACCCTTTCCTGATTCAGGTGGTTAATCATCCCGAAGGTAGAGCTCAGCTTAAAATCAGCCACTGCCGATATAGGAATCTGCACCAGTTTACCCTGATCGTTCTTCATGCTCAGCATCTTGTTCTTGAGCGCATCAATATTCGATCGGTAATCCTCATTGAAGCGCACCTTGATGTCCCAGTCGTCCACGCCATCTTTATATTTTGTAATAAGGCTACCGAAAATCGCCGACCGAATTTCTGCCCCCACCTGCGTGGAGGAAAGACCATAATAGGCCGCCTTTTCACGGTCAATTTTCACATCATACTCGGGCTTGGTCATTTCAAGGTCACTCGAAAGCGTTTCTATCCCCTGAATATTGGCTCCCTTCACTTTACTGATCAACTCGTCACTTAAAGTCATCAGCTCCTTGAATTCATAGCCTGAAATTTCTACCTGAATAGGTTTCCCCACAGGAGGCCCCACTTTATTCTTATCCACCTTGATGATTACCCCAGGCTGATCGTGGATAGCCGCACGCAATTTCCCAAGAATTTTCTCCGTATCTACGCCCTTACGGTCCTCAAAATCCACAAAATCGACGGTAATTCGTCCCTCGTGATAAGAGGTGGACCCTTTGGCCGACAAGCCCACATTAGGGTCACCAGATCCCGTTCCACAGGTGGTTACCACCGACTTAACAACGTCCATATTCGGCTTCAGCACATCGAAAACCTGATGCTCAAGCGCATTGGTGGTTTGGATCGTCTTCTGAATATCTGTCCCGATAGGATATTGCACCATCACGTAAATCTGCGAAGGAATATTATCTGGGAAGAAAAGTACCTTGGGCATGAAGTTGATGAACAAAGCCACTGAAGCCACCAGCAAAGAGATTGTTCCTCCAAGCAGATAGACTGGTCGGCGGCCTTTCAAAGCAAACTTGATGGTTTTTGCATAACCGTTTTCAAGCGACGGAATCCCTTTAAGCTGAAATTTGTAGGCCCACGGAGAGAGCAAGAAAGTATCGAGAATACCCAAAATACCCACCAGCATGGTCAGGTTGCCAAACACCCTGAAGCCCGTCACCAAAAGCAAAGCCCCAACAACTATAAAACCGCCCGTGATCATGAGCACCCGCTTTTTGTTCACTTTAGGCTTTTCAATATTGTCTTCCACCTTCATGAAAAAAGCGATAAAGGTCGGGTTGATCACCAATGCGACAAACAAAGAACTACACAATACAATGGCGATGGTAATTGGCAACATGCGGAAGAATTCCCCCATAATTCCAGGCCACAGGGCCAACGGAAGGAATGCGGCCACAGTGGTGGCGGTGGAGGCAATGATAGGCCAGGCAATTTCCCCAGCACCATAAATCGTTGCTTCAATATTAGACATGCCTGATTTGCGCAGTCGCACGACATTTTCCACCAGTACAATCCCATTATCCACCAGCATCCCGAGGGCCATCACCAAACCGAAAAGCACCATCGTGTTGATCGTCATGCCCGCCATTCTGATAATGGCAAAAGACATCAGCATAGACATCGGAATCGCCAGGCCGACAAACATGGCATTTCGGGTATTGAGGAAAAACAGCAATACCAAAATCACCAGCACCATCCCCATGATGATGTTATTCTCCAGGTTACGCAGGGAGTTCCGCGTAGCGGTGGACTGATCACCGGTACAGGTAATTTTCAGGTCGTGAGGAAATACCGATGCCTGCATTTCATCGATGATCTTACGAACGTTTTGCGTCGTTTCGATCAGGTTGTAGCCCCCACGCTTAATAACATCCAGCGTTACGGTTGGGTCGCCGTTGATCTTCGAATAAGATTCCTGATCCACGAAACCATAGGTTACCGTCCCGATATCGCGCAGGTAAACAGGCTTTCCGTTTTGCTCCTTCACGATGATATTCTCCATATTTTTGGGGTTTTTAAATTCCCCCACAATACGCACCGAGCGGCGCATACCATCCTTGATGATATCCCCCCCAGAAATATTTCTGTGCTCATTCTGAACCGCATGTGAAATATCCTGAAAAGTGATATGGCGCGCATCCATTTGGTAAGGGTCGATATCAATATGAACCTCACGGTCATCCACCCCTTTAATCTGCCCTTCAGAAACCGAGGCCATTCTCTCCACCTCTTCCTTGAGTTTTTCGGCAAAACCACGGAGTTCATCTACGGTATAAGGCCCTGAGAACGACACGTTCAATACTGGGAATTCCGACAGGTCGATTTTTTTAACCATCGGATCGGTGGGCAGGTCTGTTGGCAACAACGAGCGCGATCTGTCCACGGCATTTTTCACACGAAATATGGCATCGTTAGGATCGACATCCATATTAAATTCAACCGTAATCGAGGAGAAGCCGTCCGAAGAGGCAGAAGTCAGTTTCTTTACCCCTTCTTCCCTTTTAAGTTCCTTCTCCATCACACGGCTGATCAGCTGCTCAACCTCTACTGGGGAGTTCCCAGGGTAAGCCGTACCGATAAAGACCGTCGGGATATTTACTTCAGGGAAGTTCTCTTTGGGTAATTTTTGGTAACCAATAAACCCAAATATGATGATCAAAGCCGTCAGTACATATACCGTAATGCGGTTTTTCACCGCAAAGGTAGAGGCACCGAAGGACTTCAACAGTTTATTTTCTTTTTCCATTTTTTCTGATCCCAGTTAAGATAAACGCACCACATTGCCTTCATTGAGCTTGAATTGCCCTTTCGTAACAATCATCTCATTGCCTTTAAGCCCTGCTTTCACCCAGGTGTTACCTGCATATTCACTGCCCACTTCTACATAAAGCTTGTGAACAACCGACTTGCCATTTTCATTTTTCACCGTAAAAACATACTGCCCCTTGTGGTCGGCAAGGATACTCTCGGTAGGCACAACCATGGTTTCACTGAGGCTGAAATCCGTCATTTTTGTTTTGACCAGCATATTCGGGGTCAGCGCATTCTGATGTTTCCCCTCGAGGCGGGCCTCCACCATAAAGGTTCTTGTGTTCAGGTCGATCACATTGGAAACCGCTGCAATCGGCACCTGAATTTTTTGTGCCCTGTTCGGCACTTCCACCTGCATGGAATCCCCTTTGCGGATGTGTCCCAAATACTTTTCAGACAATGCCACACGGATCAGCATATCGTTATTGCCGACCAGGCGAAACAAGGGAGAATTGATAGACACCAACTCGCCTTTATTGACTGGTAAATAATCCAAAGTTCCCGCAAATGGCGCTTTTACATACGCATGGCCAAGCTGTGTTTTGAGGGTTTTAAGCTTTTTGCTGAGGGACTCATAGTTCGTCTTGGCTTCAAGGTAGTCCACCTCTTTGCCAATGTTCTCTTTCCACAGGTCTGCCCGCTTTTCATAAATCGTTTTTGCCAGCGACAGATTGGTTTCTACCTCCGCAATCTGATCACGTACATTCTCCGCATCAATCTCCATAATTACCTGCCCCTTGCGTACCTTGTCGCCTTCCAGAGCATGAATTTTCAGAATCCGACCCGTCGCTTCCGAAGCCACCATCACGTTGTCGCGGGACTCCACTCGTCCGCGAACTTCCACCTGATGAATATAGGTCTGCGGCTTAACTTGCATCACCGCCACCAGTTCAGGGTTTGTATTTTCGCCATAAGTCGGATCAAGCACCTTGATTTTCGCTTCCAGCGCCTGAATTTTATTTTGTGCTTCTGTAATCGCTGAACGTTGCTTGTCCACTTGCTTGGTCAGGCTTTTTACGCTCTCATCTTTACAGGAGGCCATGCTCAGTACAGCAAGGCAAAGGAGTGAGTATTGATATATTTTTTTCATTGATGAAATTCCATTTAAAATATTTTATAGCGAGCCCATCGCTTTTTGCAGCTCAATTTTAGCCACCAATGCCGAATAAATGGCGCGGTAATAGTTGTTCTGTGCCGTTTTAAAGGCATTATCCGCATCGATCACCTCCAGATTGGAGCCCAGCCCACGCTGATACTTGGCCACCGCATGCTTATAAACCTCTGCAGCAAGGTCCATATTGTCCTTTTGAATACTGACCGTCCGCACGCTGGTCACCAGTGTGTTTTGCGACTGCTTCATTTCGATCTGAATCTGATCCCGCAAATTGGCCTTTTGCAAGCCCAGTTGGGTTTGCTCAAGTTTCAGACGCTGATGGGTTCGATGCTTGAGCATTCCATCGAAAATGGGAACATTCAGCTGTAGCCCGATAGCGCCACTGGCGAAATAGCTGGTGTTGAAAGTGGTGAGTGAGGCAAAATCATCACCAAAATTATTGTAACCGTAAGTCCCAATTAAAGAAAGGGTCGGCAGGTATTTATAACTGTTCTGATGCTGTTCCAAAAGCTTCAGGTGCTCCTGAGATTCCAGGATGCTGTACTCAATGCGATTACTTACACTGCTGTGCACCACCTCTTCAAGGACATTTTCATAGGTCTGATCTTCCAGTCTGGTGATCAGTCGCAAGGGCTGATCAAGGTTCATACCCATCTGAAATTTAAGCATCATACGGCTGATTTCCGTTTCCTGACGGTTCTGGTTCAGCTCCACTTCCGCATTGTTAAGCTGTACCTTGATACGGTCCACGTCCATCTTCTCCGCAAAACCTTTCTCGTACATTTTGGCGGTTTCTTTCAGCAATTCCTCCAGGCGGTCATAATTACGCTTGATGGCCTGAAAACTTTCCTCATTGACCAACACCAGAAAATAAGCCTTACTGACATTCTCCTTGACCGTAATTTCAGATTGCTCCGCCTGCTTCACGGCCAATTGCTGGTAAGACTTCGATGCCCGCAAGCCGACAAAGAAGGAGCCGTCGAAAATCATCTGGCTCAACCGAATCGTTGAGTTTCCAGAATACTTCCTTCCGAACTGAATAGGGTTACCGTGCTCATCGACCCCGAAAGTGGCAATTTCATAATTGTAATCCTGACTGATCTGCCCGTTGATCTGGGGCAGGCCCTGCGCCGTGTATTCCTGCGTTTTGCGTCTGGCGATCTGGCTGGCCAAATCAGCGACTGTGAGTTCACGACTGTGTTGCTTGGCGTAGCTTATGGTTTGCTCTAAAGTAAAGGAAAGACTGTCGGTAACACCCTGGTCATCCGCTTTCGCAATATTAGAAAAACACAATAGTAAAGCTACTACAAACAGCCCGATATTCTGTTTGAACATACTTTTATTATAAAGGTAAATCGTTTGTTGCCGACAGCCCTGCGGTCGGCGCTGCATTATTCTTTTTATAAAAAACAGGAATTCCTTCGAAATTGTAGCCTACCTGAACATTTAAAATCTAAATGGACGTCCAAATAAAATTGGACACCCTAATTGACCTTTATATTATGAAAAACACCCTAAAGACAGATTAAAGAACCTTTAGCTTTTCTTCAAAGGGTTCGGTTACATGAAATCAGTCCGCTGTGTTGAGCCATGAATTGTTTGGTAATCGGCGCTGAAAAACGAGCGGAACTTCCCTTATTACGACCGAAACCACCCCTTCTGCAAGCCCTAAATACGGCTTCAAAATCAGGCAACGTCAGCCACTCACCATATCAGATATGTACAAAAAAAGGAAAGCCCTTCGACTTCCCTTTCATGGTATTTTAAAATGTAATTTGATCCAATCTTAACGGTCCGAATTAATTTCGGTCCCGATCCAGAATATGGAAGCGACCAAAGCGTAAGCCAAGCTGAAAACCTACCCACATTTGAATATTGGTATCGCCATGTGTTTGACTGTTCAGTATATTAGTTCTGCTGATGGATGGCAATTTCAAACCATCCTCATATTTCACATTCGAGGTCAGTACATTGAATGAAGGCCCCATCGATAAAGCAGCCCATCGAAACAAGCGTACTTCCATACCCATATGAAATTTGGAAATCAGGTTCAGCGAATTCGTCCAGGCTTCGTTTTCATTCACCTGTGTGGCGGTCAGTTCAAAAAAGAAATGATTCTTGGGGCTGACATGGAACTGCGTTCCCCAACCAAAGGTCAAGCCATAGCGGTAATAATTATTGAAGTCGTTATAGTTGCGGTAACTGATCCCATATATATTGTAAAAATTAGCGGACCCCATTCGGTAAGTTACCATGGCATCGAACACTTCATTCGCCTCCAAAGCTACCGCCCGATAACCATGTCTGACGGCAGTGAGCACACCAATATTAAAACCATCAATAGATTCCGCCACATTAATAACCCCAATCATGGAGCCCTTCACATGACGCGCACTGTTGATAACCCCGAGCTGCACCCCCTGAACATCGTTGGTGGCGATGTTAATCACCCCGAGCTGATGTCCCTTCAATCCTCGCTGACTAATATTGATGGGCGCCACCTGAAGACCCGCCAAAGTATCCAGGCTGATATTCACAGCGCCCGCAAATTGCGCCCCCCGGACCTGCTGCAACGATAAGTTTACGGCACCCGCAAACTGGCCACCCTGCAGCCCATTGGCCAAATTAAATACGCCAGAAAACTGGCTGCCACGTACACTATCGGCAATGTTTGACACCCCTGCAAATTGCGCCCCGAGGACATTTTCTTCCACGATATTGGCAACACCCGCCATCTGCAGGCCACGTAAACTTTGCCCTAAATTGGCAATTCCTGCCATTTGCACGCCTTCTGCAGCCCCCTGAGTGATACTCCCGAGCCCACTCATTTGCAGGCCGCGCATATCGTTGTACAGGTAACTTCCAATACCAGAAAACGAAGCCCCCGAAAGTCCGCCATTTTTCCCGAGCAATAAATTGATGGAAAACTGATGAATGGTTTGCTCTGGGTCCAGGTTAATGATCTGGTCGGTGGACAATGGTGTCACGAGCGTAAACTGAACAGGATAGGTTTTTAAAGTTTCACTGCCTGTTTCCTGACCAGAAAAATCCTGTGCGCGAACAGCACCAACGGCCAACAGCATAAAAATGACTAATGTAAAATTTCGTTTCATGAATTGATTCATTCTAAAAGGAGATTGCTTGTTGCTAAATATAAATTGCTTTTTACACTATCAGGATGCCATTCTTTTAATTTACCCCTACCTGAAAATAAAAAAAATGGCTATTTTTTTCTGCCACTATCCGCATCGGGCTAAATTTGTCTGAAATGACCACTTTTGCATTGCGAGTGGTTCCTTAATATCAAACCCTTTTTACGATGAACAAAACCCTATTACTCTTTTTATCAACCATCCTGTTGGTTGCCTGCTCGGCCAAAGAGTCCAAACAGGAAGTGGAGGTGCAACAATTACAAAAAATACTGACACAACAGTCCATACAACTGCTTGATGTCCGAACGCCACAGGAAACAGCCAATGGAATTATCAAGACGGCCCAGATTGCTGATTTCAAGCAAGGCGAGGTGGTTGAAAAAGCCACTGCCATTTTCAAAAAAGATTCGCCCCTGTATGTGTATTGTTACTCAGGAGGGCGCAGCAGCAAAGCCGCAGAACAGCTTACCGCCGCTGGTTTTACAAAAGTATATAATGTGATCGGAGGGATAAAAGCGTGGCAGGCTGCAGGTTTCCCTTTGCAACCCACAGGAAAAATGAAGCCTATCGATCCCGCAGAAGTGACGGCTTTCAAAAAATCACTGGAAGGTGAAAAAATTCAGGCGGTCAACTTTTACGCAACCTGGTGTGCGACTTGCAAAAAGAATAAGCCACTGCTGAACGAAATCGCCCCAGCGTATCAGAATATCACCCTCAGAAATATCGATATTGATCAAGCAAATTCGATTTATCAGTACCTGAAATTGCAGGCGGTCCCAGTGCTGATTATCTATAAAAATGGGCAGGAAATCAATCGTCTAAACGGTGCATTATCCGCTGAAGCCATTAAGGAAGCTTTTGCTGCTGCCGCATAAATTTTGATTGTAATAACCTGAAAAAGCATGGTGACTGATGGCCTATATTGCACAGGCCAACGTTCTCCATGCTTTTTTTATATCCGCTCGAAAGTGTGGCATTAAGTCAGGTCCATTGGGTTTTCCGCAACCTCATCCTGATTGGGGGTACTTTTGGCGGCATAGCGTTTAATGGTATGGAAGAGTTCATCAGGCTTAAAGGGCTTGGTAATAAAGTCATTCATCCCTGAATCCTCCGCCTCCTTTTTTGTTTCATCGAGCACTGATGCACTCAAAGCAATCACAGGTACATTTTTGTACTTGCTTGTGCCCTCGCGCAATTTCCTGCAAGCGGTAAAGCCATCCATCACGGGCATTTGTAAGTCCATAAGAATCAAATCAAGTGAGGCACAACCTTCGAGAGCTTCAAGCACCTCGACGCCACTTTTGGCCACCACTGTCTCGACGGCCCACTTGTTCAAAAACTTGGTGGCGACCATCACATTAATGGGGTTATCCTCCGCAAGAATCACCGTTACCCCACGCAGACCACCCTCCTCTGCTTTGTGTTCCCGCTCCTGCTGTTCATCAACGGGAATATTGACCAGATCCAGTTTTATTTCAAAATAAAAGCAAGCGCCTTTACCCTCCTCGCTTTTCACGCCAATAAATCCGCCCATCCGATCGATCAGACTTTTGGTAATCGACAAGCCCAAGCCTGTTCCGCCAAACTGCCGCGTGGTATTACTTTCCGCCTGGGCAAAACGCTCAAATATCAATCGTTGTTTATCTTCCGCAATCCCGATCCCCGTATCCTGCACCTTAAAATTGACAATCGCCTTGTTGTCCTTGTCCTTCTTCATACTGCAGGACAGCTTTATTTCGCCCTCTTCAGTAAACTTGAGGGCGTTGCCAATCAGGTTGGTGAGTATCTGATTGATGCGAGTCGGGTCTGCCAAAACCATCAATGGAGGCACCGTTTCGAGGTTCAGCACCAAATTCAGCCCTTTGGCCTCCACCCTGCTTTCAAAGGTTTTCAACACCTGATGACACAGGTCGCCAAGATTTACGGGGATAGACTCAAAAATCACCTTTCCTGATTCTATTTTACTGAAATCGAGAATATCATTGATGATCGACAGCAGGTTTTCCGCAGAAAAGCGCAGCGTTTGCAGGCTTTCCACCTGCTCCTCCTTGGGGTCCTCTTCAATCAAAATGTTGGTCAGCCCAACAACGGCATTCAGCGGCGTCCTGATCTCGTGCGACATAATCGACAAAAATTCCGCTTTAGCTTTAGCGGACTCCTCCGCAAGAATTTTAGCATCTTTCAATTTTCGCTCATAAGCCAGACGCTCGGAAATATCTTTAAAAAACAGGCAGTAACAGCGCGCATCTTCAATACAAAGCACAGAAACGGCAATAGCGACCCGCACTTCCTCTCCGGCAGCATTCAAAATAATCCCTTCCTGATGCGTAAGGTCCTCCATATTATTTTGCTCACAATACTGACCAATGTAGGCCGAGGTAGGCGCATCCTTTGAAAAACTTTGCTGATAACTTACCCCATGAATTTCAGCTCGTTTCCAGCCAAAAAGGGCTTCGAAGCGGGCGGTGGAATAAACCACCATTCCCTGCTCATCAATAATGACCACCCCCTCAGGGTTACATTCCAAAACCCTGAAAAGCTGCTCTTGCTGTGCAAGGTTGGAAGCCTTGATCTTTTTATTCTCCGCTGTTTTTTCATTCAGTGCATGAATCAACTCTTGCTGCCTGTTCAATTCTGCCAGCAGCACTTCTTCCATTTGTGCTTTGTTGTACTGCAACACCTGATTTTCGTCGAGCACATTTACAGGTAAAAAAGAAAGCAAATACGAAAAAGAAGGCAGGAACTGATAGATCTTCCGCAGCTTGTAAAATTCCTCCTGAAACAAGCCCTTAGTGACCGCCCTGCCAAAGCGGCTTTCCAGCTGGGCAAACAATGATTTGGAGTAATTACTGATGGAAAGATCGTCGGTCGTGCTGAAATTCACCAAAGCAAGCTGATGTTCAAAAGCCTTTTTCCAGCCCTCGTTCAGTGCGCCAAAAGCCTCTTCGGACCGCCGAAGCACCTCGGCCATAAAAAGGGTGGCAATGGCGATTTTCTGCTGATCGAAAGGGAAAAATACCAACGAAAAATAAGGATGGTACTCAAGTTCAGGAAAATGTTCGAGCAGATCTCGGCGGGTATGTGTTACCGAATGCCCGTTACTCAATAAACTTTGTTCATACAACAAAAACAGGCTGACAACGCTCTGGGCACGCTCTTCCGCCGATTGCTTGGCATAAACTTTTACTTTACTCGCAAAAAGGGGAAGCTGCAAAGCCTGCGCTTCCATTTTCTGCTGAAGGTAACCCACCACACGGCATTCCAGCCCTGGCGTATCGGAAGTTCCTGCACGCCTTAACCTAAAGATATTATCAAAACGACTCCGCCAATTCCACGCCATAGCAAATTACATTTTACTTGCATGATAAATTTTATAAAAGCCCGTAGAAGAAAGGCCCCAGGTGATGATCAGTGCCACAAACCAGGCAATACTCCCTGCGACTTCACCAAGCAAGGTATTGAACAGGTTGAAGCCATAGAAATGATCGATCTGCATATGCAAATGCCCCACAGCCATGACCAAAAAGCCCCAGGCCATAAACTGCATCCCGGTGCCAAATTTTCCGCCTTTCAAGCGGTTGGCCGTCAAAAAACTGAACACAACGGCAATCAAAAGAAAGGGTAATTCAAGGCTGCCCAAAATCCCATTAAGCACACCACCACTCAAGCCCACTTCAGCTTTACAAATGGTAATTTCTGGCGTGGCAGGTATTAAAAATAAAAACATTGCCCCAATGCTGGCAACAAAAAAAGTGGAAAGCGTAAGTTTCTTTTTCATAAGTCAGTCATTATTATTTGGCTTTATAACGAAACTACCACTTCTTAGTCCGCAGAGCGTCCTGTTCAACACGTAAGGAAATTCACCTATTACTGATAAATATTACATCAAAATCCTTCCGCATCGGCCTTCCCCCTTATGTCACGCCATCAGAAAACATTTACCAATGTAATATTCCGCCACGGAACACCCATTTTTAACCCCACAAAAAAGGGGAACACCTGCTGGCATCCCCCTTCATGAATTTTTTCGCACCGAGCAATCAATGAACACACTGAAAAGCTGGGCAAATGAATTTATGTGCTGACCTTCTCAAAACTACTGATGATCAGCCACTTTATTATTGTTCTGTCACAAAATCTGTTTCCGCAAAAATCTGACTGGCCTCCGCCAGTTTTTTCGCCTTCATATTTTCTGCACTATAACTCACGCTGGTAATATTTACAGGATCATCGTCCCCTTTCTGCAAAGCCACCCGCATTTCCTCATTGTTGGTCA
Organism: uncultured Persicobacter sp.; assembly: GCA_947498325.1. GTDB lineage: Bacteria > Bacteroidota > Bacteroidia > Cytophagales > Cyclobacteriaceae > Persicobacter > Persicobacter psychrovividus. Next base: position 34,909 of record CANMKE010000016.1, on the reverse strand, counting down.
CGATGATCAGTGATTGCTCATCACCATTGATATTAATGGTCTGATCAGGATACCTGAGGTCATTGAAGGTGATTTTACCCTTAAAGCCTTTCAAGTCATAAGTATATTCCTGTTCATTCTCATTTCTTCGGTAAGAAAACAGGCACAACTTTTTGCCCAGCCTAAACTGCGTATCGATATAGTCAAATTTCAATGGAATGCGAGGTGCAAGAATCACGCGTTTTTCCTGAAGTTCCGGAAGTACACCAAGGAAATACTCACTCCAGATTCTCAGTTGTTCCGCATTGGCATTAGACTGAATCAGGGCGCCATGCATGGTTGGCAAAGCACGATCACCTACCGTATTGGTTTCCGCCATCTCGCCCACACCACCGATTACGGTGCGGTCCATTGCCAGCCGGTTGATATTTTCAAACAATCGGAAAGCCCTGCCGAGTTGGCCCACTTCAAGCATTTGTTTCATGGCTACCCCCGTTACACGAGGCCAGGTTTGTCCGTTGAAATCTGCCAGTACACGTCCTTGTCGGATGGACTTCACAGGATAATCGGCCACAAAATCTTTTTCCGATTTGGCAATCGTCGAAACCCCAAAAGGATAGACCAGTTTAGACCAGATATGCTCCAGAATTTCGTTGGCTTTATAGCCGTCCTTCAACAAATGTAAGCCCATAAGCTGATTACAGCGGAAGGTGAAATCCCTGCTGCCATTAATATCAACATGATCGGCTAAGCCCTGACTTGGCAGCCCCGTAAAATCCTTTCGGAAGTGATAAACCATCTTTTCACTCAGGTTATGCCATTTCCCTTGATCGTCTGTATGTGCTGTTAAAGCGGCCATTTCTGCACTGAAGCACAAGGCATCGTACCAGGAAGCCTCCACTTCCACCGCCCTGTTGCCGCGCGGCACAAAAATGAACTTCCCTTCAATATCAAGGCCACTCATCCAGGTTTGGTTGTCCTGATGAAGCAAATACCCTTTTGCATCAATTTTACCCTGATGCTCAAGGCCATCCAAAATCAGTTTTACATGAGGGTAAAGCTGATCGAGCAGGCTCATGTCGCCAGAATACTTCAGGTAATGCCATAAAGCACTGATGAATTGCAGGCTTGCGGCCGGTGCACTGTAAACGGGACGCCCATCGATCACCTCATTAGGGATTGCCCCATAAGTTTTGGATGCAGGGTCACGGTCTTGGTAATTACTGAAGTTGATTAATATTTGCTTGGCGACCTCAAATTCACCCGTAACGAGAATTGCCCCTGTAAAGCTGGAGAAACAATCCTCACTCAAATTCCTGTTCGCATACGGAATACCGGTCATCAGGCTCGCCTGCTTCCCGTGGTTAATCAGCATGGCATCCATATTCAGGTGAATCCATTGCATATCCGCATTGAAAGTCGGACTGGAGGAGTGCATGGCATTGGTTCTCAGGAAATTCAGCAAACGGTTTTCTCGTTCATTTTTCCATGTTTTGGCATTTTTCCTTGCCTTGTCCAAGAGGGTCAATGCCTCTTGCTTGTTTTTTCCATAGGCAATAAGAAACTCCACCTTCCCTTTAGGTACTTCCAGGCGGCCACCAACAAATTTGGCAGGCTGATTTTTTCGCTCGCCTACCGCCACAAAACCATTTTCAGTGATGGTCTGATAAACGATGGCGTTATGCTGCTGATCAAAGATCAGCTCGCCGTGCCTTTGCCCAAGCACGGAAATCCCGAGGGTATTTTTTACCACCGTTGATTTTGGGGTAAAATCGATCGCCAAAACGGAATGCTGATCAAAAAGGTGGAAAACCTCCTTGCCCGCATGGTGCATCCTCACCAATTCGTGCGGACGCAATTCCGTTTGTCGCTTCACCTTCACCAGGCTACGGCCATCAGCATACAGCTGATAATCGCGCAATACGATCTGTTTTCCGACATGCCATCCCGCATAAAGGGCATAATTTTTTTGGTCGATTTTCTGGGTCTGCCCAAAGAAAAAATCACCGGATTTATTGGTAAAGAAGAACGGCCGACTCTCGGAATAAGGAATATCAACGGTCAGTTTATCCAACAGAAAAGTGGAAATCCCTTTAGGTGTAGGACTCACTCGCGGGTGCTTTTTGGTTTCGGTTTGCTCGCAGGAACAAAGCAGGACTAAAATGAACAGCAGCGCATGGCTGATTCCATTTCGTATATTTGGCGTCATTTATTATATCTTAATAGTAGGTGCTGATTTCGCAGGTATAAAGATCGTAAATCCTGTCTTCACTAAAAAACGTGCACTCACGATTACCCGCTAAACTAATAATTTTCAATAGCTTAACAATAAATATAGCATAACGTCCCTGAAAATGTTAATCTACCGATTGATCTTCCACCATACGCACCTTTACTTTGGTCTTGGCTTCGAGAAATCGCTGTAGCCTTTTTCGATTTCTTTTCCTTTCTTTTATATACTGCGGCTGATTATAATCCCACCTGAAAGTAGCCAATACGGTTTGTTTTGGCTGTTTTTCACTAAAATCCGAAGTGCTGATTTTTCCTACGGAGAGGCTTTTCAGCTCGGGAAAGATGACTTTGGCCGTTTTGGAAATTTCATGGAACGGGATGCTGTCATTCTGTAAAAACACCAGGCTTTTCTGCAGGCTATCGTTAGCGCTGAGCTGATTAACCAAAGCGAGGTTACTCTTTTTTAATTCTGCATCAAAGCGCTGTTGCAGGATGGTCATTTTTGAATTAAAAATCACCAACTGCTGTTTCATTTGCGCCTGTTCTTGATCGGGGGGCGAATCTGTCGGAATAAGTTCGAGCACCGCTTTTTTTGGTGCCGTCATGGCCAATACAATCGATTCATCATATTCCTCAATCAGGTTACTTTCAAGCTGCCGAACAGAATCCTCTGTAATATAGGTTCCAAAATAATAGACCTTCAGGTTAAGGACATTGAGGGTGTCCCGCTTTTCGGACCACTGCACCCCTTTATTGAGGTCGCCATGAATGTAGCTGGAAATAAAGTTCTCAATCAGTTTACGTTCCGTAATTCTTTTTACAGAGGCAAAAAGATACACAATACTGGGGATCAGCAACAATACCAAAATGACAATCCCCCAGCGTTTGGACCGCACGGACTTTTCTTCGTCGGGGGTTTCAACATGAGGAAAATGAAGCATCCGCACAATGGCGTAGGTCGATAGGCTGATCAGTACCGCATTGATAAAAAACAGGTAAAATGCCCCACCAAACACATTGAACTGCAGGGTGGCAATCCCATAACCTGCGGTACACAATGGCGGCATTAAGGCCGTAGCAATAGCCACGCCTGGAATGGCATTGGTCTTGTCGGTGCGGGAGCCCGCAATAATGCCAGCGAGCCCACCAAAGAAGGCCACAAAAGCATCGAGGATAGTCGGGGCGGTGCGGGCTTTCATCTCGTCGGTGAGTTCCCCAAAAGGCGAAACCTTGAAATAAATTACGGCCACCAACAGGCTCAGGCCAATGGCCACCATAAAGTTACGCCCAGATTTTATCAGGTACTCCCGGTCATTAATCCCCATCGACAGGCCGATCCCGAGAATGGGCGACATCAGTGGGGAAATGAGCATGGCACCAATAATTACTGCCGGGGAGTTGGTGTCCAGACCAATACAGGCAATGATGGTGGAACAGATCAGAATCCAGAGGTTGGAGCCCTCGAGCACCACCCCATCCTTGATTCCTTTGATGGTTCCAATATAGTCGGTATCCGCCGCCAGGTTCATGATGCGGTGAAAAACCAATCGGTTATAGGCGAAGAATTCACGCAAGCCCAGTAAAAACAGCTTGATGAATCGTTGATTTCTTTGAGGCATAAATAAAAAAAAATATCCCTGCGGCTGACCATCAGCAGCGAGTATTCCTGTGGGGCTCAATATATATGAAATATTGTAATTGTCGATTTATTCCACCTATAATTTTCACAATAATAACCGTAAAAAATCAGCTTAACATTTAAGCCTCCGTTGTGGTTCATCTGCTGTAATCAAAGATCAAGCAGATGAGTAATTTAGCAAAAGCCAAAGAGCTTTACGATATGATGGCGCAAGGCAAAATGATGGATGCCTTTGAGAAGCACTACCACCAGGACTGTAAAATTATTGAAGCCACGGGGGAGGTCCGTCAGGGAAAAGATGCCCAGCGCAAGGCCCTTGAGGACTGGCAAAACAACTTTGTCAAGGAAATGCATGACGGGGGCGTCGATGCCATTACGGCGGATGAGCAGCAGAACATCACGATGGTGGAAAGCTGGACGGATTTGACCAATCAGCAGGGCGAACGCCTGAAAATGGCAGAAGTGGCGGTACAAAAATGGCAGGATGGCCAAATTATTCAGGAACGTTTCTACTATAATAGCTAAGCCAATGGGTAAAAGTGCCTGAATTTCCATGACCCTATGGCCGAAGGTCCGCAGAGGAATGGCCTTAAAATTAGGGACAAAAAAAAGAAGCACTGGTTGGGTGCTTCTTTTTGTGATGTATAGTGGTTGGGTTATTGATTATTTCTTCGCCCAGATCAATGGCACCAACATGTTGTTTGCTCCAAGGTCTTCAATGGCTTGTGTGTAGTTTGCACCGTTCAGGTCAAACTCATCCAATGGGTATCTCATACGGGTAGGAACAACATCCTGACCTGCCAAACGTGGCGCAAATGGGTGTTCAATTGTTGAGCCATCCTCTGCCACTTCGATATAAGAAATCTCTCCTGGCAAGTACAATGTACGAGGGAATCCTGTACGTCTGTACTCTGCCCATGCTTCGTGACTTTGCGTGAATAAGGATAAATATTTCTGAGTAATGACCGCCTCAAGGTCTACCGTTGTCGGCAAAGCGTTGATGTAATCGTTGGCCATATCCGCAGGAACACCCCATTGTTCCATAGAAGAACGGATACCCTTTTCGTAATAGTCTGCATCAAAATTATTAACTTCTGAAAGCAAGAAAGCAACTTCAGCATAAGTCATCAAAGGCTCAAGGTAATCCACCTGCAAGCTGTTTTGGCCTGGCAATGAAGCATACTGCCCTACCTGCTGCGCCAAATTATCGCTTACCCCTACAGGAATACCGATATAATCTTGCAATTCGCCTGGCTCCACTTCTTTGGCCTTAATCTGCGCCAAAGCATCAGAAAGCAACATGTTACGCTCTTCATAATTTCCTGGTGTTGCATAGGCATACAAACGAGGATCAACGATGCCTTCGAATGGGTTATTGTAAGAGGCGCCGTCAGGCTTCGATAATTCCCCTTTCAGTACGTCTACAAAGTGTTTCGACAACATGAAATCGACACGGTTATTCACAAAGTACGACTTGTACATTGGTGCCCCTTTAATGTCGTTGGCTTCAAAATGATAGAAAGCCCCTTCGTTTGTTGCGGCAATCAACTCCGCAGGATTACTTTTCAGTTCGTTGATATGCGCCATGGCTACATCTGCCAATTCAGGTACATTTTTCACACGAACAGCAATACGCAAACGTAAAGAGTTGGCCAATTTTTTCCAGTAGGTTGCATTCCCACTGTAAATCAGATCATAATCAGAAAATACAGGCTTCGACTCATCAATCTCCCCGGCAGCGGCTTTAAGATCTTCCAGCATATCCGCATAAATCTCTACAGAAGGTGCATATTTTGGGAACATGGAGCCTCCGAGTGCCTGAAAGTTTTCGCTTTCGCCACTGTACGATTCGTAAGGAACTGCACCGAAAGTATCTGCTGTCAGCTGAAAAGTAAAGGCCTTCATCACACGGGCAGCCTGCACCTGGTTGTTGGCATTGCCGTACACTTCCGCATAATCATAAGAATAATCTGGGTGCTCGGCAATTTTAATGATCTGGTTCAGGTTGTTCAGCGAAAGGTAGATCGACTTCCAAACGTCGTTGGTCACACTTTCACGATATACATAACGGTCCTCATCCTGGTAGTTACGCGTACCGTAATACTGCATCCAGATATTCCCGATTCTTGCCCCGAACCACTCATCACGGGTATCGTTCATCAGCTGGCGGGTACCATGGTAAAAGAGGGAATAAGTAGGCACCAATTCCGGCTCGTTCGGGTTGACGTTAATTTTGTCGAAATCCTGTGTACACCCTGCCAGCGTTAATGCTGCCAGTCCAATGCCACAAGCTATGTTTTTCAATAATTTCATTTTGATAAAGTCTTTGTTCAAAAAAAGATAAGGGTGGTGAGGCAGTGGTTACTCCCTCACCTGTTGCTTAAAACTTCACAGACACATCGAATCCGAAAGTAGCTGTTGGTGGCAATGCGCCACCCTCGATCCCCTGAACGTTACCCGATGAGGTTACGGCAGTTTCTGGGTCGAAGTGAGGATTATCCAATCCCCAGATGGCCAGGTTACGGCCATAAGCACCCACTCTGATGGCCTGGAATGGGCCGATAATGCTGTTCGGGAAAGTATAACCAATGCTGATCTCTCTCAGCTTGATATAAGTCGCATCGAAAACATTCTGCGCCTGTGGTCCTGCGAAGTGAGATTTACCCCAAGTGTAGGCACTTGTTGGGCGATCGTTCTGAACATACTCCCCACTTTCGTTCTGGTAAACGCCAGGTAGAATCATGCCTGTTTCACGAATCCCGTTAGCGGCAGTTTCTTCATACATTCCTGAGTACATACCGAACATATAAGAGGTTGAGAAATAACTTCCACCTTTTTGCATGTCAATCAATACCGAAGCATCAAAATTCTTATAGCGGAACGAGTTACGGATACCGAGGTTAAAATCTGGAAGAATAGACCCCAGTACCTCTGGTGTTTCCGTTGCAGCGTAAACCATTTCGCCTTCACTGTTTTCTACCAACACGCGGTTACCGTTGCCATCATAAACATAATCCGTTCCCATAATTGCACCATAAGTAGAACCTGGGAAGGCATTTACTGTGGCATTGAATGGCGCTGATGCCAAACGGTAGTTGTCAATACCGTCAGCCAGTTCCACTACCTGATTTCGGTTTCTTGAGAAGTTAAAATCAGTATGCCAGTTGAAATCTTCCTTACGGATAACATCCACACCCAAGGCCAATTCTACCCCGTAGTTACGCATCGTACCTGCATTCAGCAGATCGAAAGTATAACCTGTTGAAGCGGAAACTGGCACGGCAAGGATCTGATCGAAAGTTGACATGGTATAGTAAGTCGCATCAAGTGTTACGCGATTATCGAACATCGACATCTCCAGACCCACTTCCCACGAGCGTGTTGTTTCTGGTTTCAAATCTGTATTTGGACGAGTGGTTGGCATCATGTAATCTGCACCAGTATCATCCACATTGGCGTAGGTGGTCATTAGGCGGTAAGGGTCAGTATCGTTACCTACCTGTGCCCAACCGAAGCGCACTTTACCGAAATCCAACCAGGATAAATTCTGAATCGCTTCCAATTCCGAGAATACAAAAGAGGTCGTGATCGATGGATAAAGGAAAGAGTTATGGGCAGACGGCAAAGTTGATGACCAGTCATTTCTCAGTGTTGCATCAACATATACCATGTTTTTCCAGCCAATCGAAGCCGAACCAAATACCGAGTTTACACGCTTTTGTTGCTCACGGGCAAAAGAAAGCATGCCACGGCCATTGGTTACATTATATAAGTTAGGGATCAGCAGGCCACCTACGGTAGAGGCTGAGTTCATTCTGTAATAGTTGTCACGGCGGTTAACACCAGCAAAAGTGCTTAGGTTCCAATCCTCACCAAACTGCTTGGTATAAGAGATCATCGCCTCAAGGTTAACCTCTCTGTTGGTATGGAAATCCTCACCAAAAGATGACTGCGCCTGAGATCCTACTGCTACACGCTCATAAACACGGAAGGTGTAGGCATCATAGAATGCTTTACCGGAAATGTTCAATCCTTCGGCCAATTCGTAAGTCAAGCCCATCGTTCCGTAATAACGGTCACGCTCATCATTCTGGTAGTTTTCGTGACGCGTCCAGTAAGGGTTGTCAGTATAAGCTGGTGTTCCATCGGCGTAAGAAGTACGGTTCCATGCACGTTGCGAACCATCAGGATTCTTGTAATCTCTCAATCGGTCGTAATCCAGCTGGCGCTGTGACCATTGCATAGAAGACTGAACGATGTTGCCGTTATCGTAACCCGTCATCGGACGACCCAAAGCGGTAGTACGAATGTAGTTCATCGACGCATTGGCCTTCAGTTTATCTGTAAATTTGTAATCTCCAGAGAAGTTGAACGTGTTACGGTCCATTTCTGAATTCGGCATATAACCTGTAGAAGTCAAGTTGGTATAAGCAAGACGGAAAGATCCTTGCTCGTTTCCACCACTCAGGGCAATAGAGTTTTGCAACTGCACGCCAGTGTCAAACATCGACTGGATATCGTTTGGTGTTGCTCTCCACTCACGGGTTTCAAAAGTTCCGTCGCCACGGATACCATCCCAGTGTACTACCTGCTGACCGTTAAATTTTGGTCCCCAGGATTCATCAGTATAATAAGGAACAAACTTATAGCCATCGTGCTCTCTTACGGTGTCGAATTCTGAAGAAGAACCACCACCATACTGGTTTTGCATTTTAGCAATCCAGTTTACTTTTTCAAAAGTAACCGATGTTTTGAAATCCACACCAATCCCTTTTTGTTTCGTGCTTCCTTTTTTGGTGGTAATCAAAATTACCCCGTTGGCTGCACGGGCACCATATAGTGCTGCAGCAGAAGGCCCTTTCAGTACCGACATGCTCTCGATATCATCTGGGTTGATATCCTGCGCCATATTACCGTAATCGTATCCACCAGCACCACGAGCGGTATTGGAATCGTTAAAATCGGAGTTATCCAATGGCACGCCATCAACAATATAAAGTGGTTGGTTATTTCCTGAGATAGATGCTGCTCCACGGATCAATACGCGAGATGAACCACCCATTGATGAACCACCAGAAACCTGCACACCAGCAACTTTACCCGACAATGCACTCATGGCATTCGGCGTTTGTGCTACCGCAAGGTCCGATCCGCCTACTTCCTGAACAGAGTAACCCAAGGATGCTTTATCTCTTGAAATACCCAGTGCTGTAACCACAACTTCTGTCAGTTGCTTGACGTCCTGCCCAAGGGCTACATCGATCTGTGTTTGGCTGCCTACCTGAATTTCTTGTGGAGCAAGTCCGATAAAGGAAAAAATAAGCGTAGAACCTTCTTCAACGGTTAGTGAATACGCCCCGTCGAAATCAGTAATCGTTCCACCTTCGCCACCTTTAATAATGACGTTCACACCCGGGATGCTCTCCCCGGACTCTGCTTCAGTGACCACCCCAGAAACGGTCTGCTGTGCCCATGCACTCAGTCCGCAAATTAATAGGGTTAAAGTTAGTAGTATGGATTTCTTCATGTAATAAAATGTTTGATTATTTGTTGCTCTTTTGAAGAAAGGCACCAAGCTGCTCTCGCAAACATTTTACAGAAGACATATGTAATAGGTATGGGACAAAGTTGAGGGAAATTTTATTGATATAAAAACACGATGGAGTTTCCATAAAGTATCCCAAAATCACATCGTTAAACAATTCAAGGACGAAAGCGTGTTTTAAATTTCCGTGGCAAAAGATCTGAAAACCCTACTCATTTGAGTGATAAAAATCGATAAAATGATCGTCATTAACACCATTTTTAAAATATTGAGGCGCCAAAAATGACAAATTCATAATTGGCCCCTTGTTTTAATCATTATTTGTGTGAAATCTTAATGTTAAATATCCAACACGAATAAATCACATTGTTATAAAAATGAATTTCGTATTGATAATCGCCTTTACCACTATTGTATTATTCTAAGCTGATATTTTTTAAAAAAATTTTATCTGTTATCCAAAGCCATCATTTTTAGGAGAAAAGGATGTTTTATTTATAACCTGATAAACGATATACGTCATTTTTATAACTAACAGATTTTCATTATAGCATTCAAACCTCTCATCCGACCGCCCCCCAATAACATTGTGACCAACCTTACTGTTACAGTTGTTAAATGTAAGTCGATTGATTTAAAACAAGTATTTATGGTCGGTACCTTCTTAAAAATAGCTTTTTTATGTTGCACAGTTTTGCACATTCCTATCACCAACTTGGAACAGGATATTCCTGGGAATTCCCCCATGGCAAATCAGTACAGTCTGCTTTCCGACAGCCCGAAGCAACAGGAACCAAAATATATCAAATTCAAGATTAAGAATAACAGCAAAGAACGACGACAATTCTTTGTAAAAGGGCCGAAGCCTGATGGTGGCAAGTTTAGCTATGGTTTCCCTATGGAGGGCTTTGAGGAACGTGATGAAAACTGGACCGTCGGCACCAAAATATATATTGTTCAGGAAATGGGTAAGCGAAAATTTATCCGAAAAATTGAAGCCATGGACGAAGGTAACACAGTGCCACTTTTTGTGGAATAGACAATACATATCAACCTCCCTGCCTCATAAACATACTACTCCATAACGATTTGGGATACTCGCCGACTCAAGATGCTACAGGTCTTTTTTAGTCGATAATACTGATCTGCTCAGCCCAAATTGCCTCATGAAGCAGCCATTCCTGCTGAACTGCTTACAAACTGCCCTGAATCATCATCATACCCCCTTATACCAACTAATGACGACAACATCCTTTAACAAATTTGCCTACCGCCCACGGATAACGATCAACCTGGACTGGACTGATTATATCGTGCTTACCTTTATTTTGAGCGCTTTCATTTTTTTAGCGACCTATCCTGTCATGTATTATGACCAACTGCCACAACAAATCCCCATTCATTATGGCCTGGATGGGCTGCCCGACCGCTATGGCAGTAAAGTGGACATCTTTCTACTTCCTATCATTGCCTGGATCACCTGCTTTTCGCTGTATTTCCTCAACAAGTTCCCGCACCTGTTCAATTACCCCGTAAAAATCACCAAACGCAATGCCCGCCGACAGTACCGCATGTCTACCAAAATGCTGCGCCACCTGAACGCCCTTTTGTTACTGCTGTTTTCGGTGATGGTTTATTGGGAAGTGGAAATTGCCCGAGGCAACCGCCAGGGCTTTAATAATTATATTTTCTTTGGACTGATGTTGGCGCTGACGGTTTTGATTGGGTATTATGTTTATCAGGGTAGACAGCAGAAGGATTAGGTAAGGTGTGGTTTTGCTCCTCCCGGTAAAGGGCTCCTCCACAATCATAGTAGGGTACTTACTCACAGAATTTTACTCTAATGGTTATGGGACTGTCGCATAACTCGGTTTTTTTTATTAAGCACAAAATATTATTTCCTGAGCTGTACGGATGCACCTATGTGTGTATCCAAACCATCCAAAATTTATGATGATTCGGGCAGGCACACAGGTCAGCCCGTTCAGTGTCCAAATAAAGTTTCGTGGTATAATATCGCATTATGGTTGTGCAACAGGCCCGAAATTACCATAGGCAATATTTATTTAGGTCAGACACATGGGTCTGACACCAACCAAAACGAAATGTTATTTGGTGATGCAAACTACAATTCAAATTATCAAGCAGCTCCTATATGTTGATTTTGATGTTGATTTTGATTTCTCCCACTTAAATAATCATAAACCACTTACTTTCATCAGTTAATTTATGTTAAACTTTATCTTATAATTATGATGTAAAATGAATTAATATTTACATTATTTTATGATAAAGAATATTTCAAACCTATTTCTGTCCACCAGCCTCGCCTTGCTATTCCATCAACTACCCGTGCTCGGCCAAGAGCATCATCTCATTCATGGAGAAATTTTTTCGCAGAAAGACCACCAACCGATACCTTTTGTAAATATCATTGTTCAGAATAAAAATGTAGGTGGAGCATCCGACATTGAAGGTCGGTTTATTATCAAAGTAGGCATACAGGACACCCTGATTTTTAGTGCGGTCGGTTATAAGAAAACATCCTTTACCATCACAGAAAAGATGATACAATTAGGCGTATTGGAAGTCAATATGCAGCAGGATTCTTTGGTGCTTGAAAATGTTAATGTCTATTCCAATGGCAATCAGCCACGCGTTTTCCGGAAGATCAATGAACCGTACTATATTCCCGGCATTGGCATGGAAAGAAAGCCCCCAAAGAAGCCTGAGCTCCAAAAACCTAAAGATCCGACCATTGCAAATTATGCCTTAGGCATGGTTTTCAACCCAATATCTACCTTACACAGTATCATCAGCAAAAAAGAAAAGGAGGAATTGAAAATGCGCCATATATTATATGATGAAGCGATCGCAAAAAAGAAACAAAAACGCCGTGAAAAATTTGCAGGCATACTTACGGTAAGTAAAATTTTTGATATTGATACCCTAAAAGCAAAGCGATTTCTTGAATATTACTCCCCTTCGGATAGCATCATTTTGAATCATGGACAGGCTGAGGTTACGATTGACCTGATGGAGCATTATGGGGAATATCTTGAATATTTAAAAAACGAACCCAGGGAAATTACCGAAGAAAATTAGATTATCGTCGTTTAAACAACACCTTCGGAAACTTTTTGTACCTCACGGTACGGACATTGCATGCAACGTCCATATAAAGCGCACTGGATTATTATCAATATCGGTACACATTTTGCAACTCTCTCATTTACAAAGGTTAAATTTTGTTAATCTGAGCCTTGTGGTTATGATTGATATTAAATTAAACCTAATATTGCGCCGATACTCCTTGTTATGACATATAAAAATCCGATCGTCTTTTTGCTTTGCGTCTTGCTGTTATTCTTTGGCCAACTGCCAGCTTTCTGTCAGGACAATCTTGTATTGCACGGGAAAATTTTCACGCAAAAAGACCATCAGCCGATCCCATTTGTCAGCATCATTATCAAAAACAAAAATCTGGGTGGTGCCTCGGATACTGAAGGGCGATTTAATATCAAGGTGAGTGCGCAAGACACCCTGATCTTCAGTGCAGTCGGCTACAAAAAAACACCGATTACCATTTCAGATCAGATGATATCGTCGGGTATTTTGCAGGTGCGTATGGCCGAAGACTCTTTAATGCTCGAGAATGTCAATGTCTATTCCAATGGCAATCAGCCTCGGGTTTATCGTGCCAAGGCGAATGATCCCTACTACATTCCAGGTATTGGCATGCAAAAAAAGCCCAAGAAAAAGCATGGACTTCAGGCGCCAAAAGACCCCAATGTTGCGGACTACGCCCTCGGGATGATATCGAATCCATTATCGACCATCCAAAATGCTTTCAGTAAAGAGGCCAAAGAAAAGCGGAAAATGCAGCATGTGCTCTATCAGGAGGCGGTTAAAAAAAAGAAGCAAAGCCGGTATGATCAATTTGCAAGTGCTCAAGCCATACAAAAGCTATTTGACATTGACAGCACGCAGGCGAACGCTTTTTTGGAATTTTATCACCTGCCGCTAACCTTTGTAATGAATAACACGGATGCAGAAATTACCATTGCTTTAATGGATCATTACGGACAATTTCTGAACCGCCTGAAAATGCAGGAAAACACACATGCCGCCCATAAAGCACCAAAACAGGGCTGATCGATGATTAATCCGTCGAAATGAGATTTTATGGTACTTTATTCTTATTCAGTCAAAATAATCCATGAATTGACCCTATCTACTGGTCTTTAGCGGCAAAAGGATCGTTTTCATAATCAAACATTACCTGATTTTATGAAAACACTCTTTGAAGATATATTCCAATACCATTTGCAGTTTAATGAAATGATTGGTCAGCAGTTAAAGGATAACAATCTTCTGCAAGGACAGGAAATGCAGCTGTATTGTCATTTGCTGAATGCCCACCAAATATGGAACGCCCGCATACTTCATCAGGCAGCAACACCCCTTCATCAGTTACTTGATATCGATGCCTGCTTTGCCCTCAATGAACAAAATCACCGGGAGACACAGGAAATTCTTGCACAGCGAAATTTAGAGCAAACCATTATTTATGAGAACTCCACCGGAGACCTCTTTCATCATTCCCTCCGTGAAATCCTGTTTCATATTTCCAATCACCACACGCACCATCGGGGGCAAATTGCTTTTATGTTACGTCAGCAGAACGTACAACCTTTACCGACCGATTATATTTTCTACAAAAGAGCACAACAGTCCGCATAGCCGATATGCTAAAAATCATAACCCCCAGAACTTCCATTGTGCCTATCAATCTACAGGACGATCAGTTTCTGCTTGAATTGATGAACACCAAAGGCTGGCTGACATTTATCGGAGACAAGTATATCGAAAGTACGCAACATGCAAGAACCTATATTATAGATTCTATTATTCCTGCGTATAAATCTCCCACGATGGGTATGCGCAAAATTGTGCTCAAGAGCTCCAATACACCAATCGGCATCTGTGGTTTTGTGCAAAGAAATTACCTTGACTTGCCTGATATCGGTTTTGCGCTCTTGCCCCAATTCAGTAAAAAAGGTTATATGCTTGAGGCATGCCGTGCCTTGCTCGCTTATGGAAAAGTCCGAGGCATTCACCCATGCGCAGCCATTACCACCTCCTCCAATGTCAAATCCCAGCAACTGTTAAAAAGGCTTGGCTTTCAACAACAGCAGCACCTACCGCCACAAATGCCCAAGAAGTTTATGCTGTTCAGCAATCAATCTCCGCTACCGCAGTGCTGACAAATCGCGACCGTGCATATTCATAAAATCGAATAATTGATGATCCAACAGGTGCGAAGGACTCACATTCTGAAGCGCATTCATGATGATCTCCATACGATCGGGATAAGCCTGTTCCCAAGTTTTGAGCATTCCCTTGACCACCTGTCGTTGTAGTTTCGGTTGTGATCCACACAAATTACAAGGGATAATCGGGAAGGCGCGCAACGCTGCATAGTCAGCGATGTCCTGCTCACGGCAATAGGCCATCGGACGGAGGACGGTCAAGCTTCCGTCGTCGGTCAGATATTTGGCGGGCATGGCCTCCAGTTTTCCGCTGAAAAACAGATTCAAGAAAAACGTTTCGATGATATCATCCTGATGATGACCAAGGGCGAGCTTATTTGCGCCCAAACGCTTGGCGGTTTCATACAGATTCCCTCGGCGCAAACGCGAACAAAGACTACAGGTCGTCTTGCCTTCAGGTACTTTTTCTTTTACTACTGAATAGGTATCCTTTTCGACAATCTCAAAATCAACGCCCAGATTTTTCAGGTATTCAGGAAGAATGTGCTCAGGAAAACCAGGCTGTTTCTGATCCAGGTTCACCGCAACCACATCAAAATGAAAAGGCACCACCCTCTGCGTATGCAACACCATATCCAACAAGGCATAACTGTCCTTTCCTCCCGATAGACAAACCATCAACTTATCCCCTTCCTCCAGCATACTGAAGTCCATCATTGCGCGAGAAGTTGCCGAAGTCAGTTTTTTCTTCAACTTCTTCAGCGCCTGCTTTTCATTCACTAATTCTTCCATTGGTGCAAATATCAGTGGATTAAAAGGATTTTCAAAACCAAAGAGGATATGTTGGAAAACAGGCAAAAAAATATCAATCTGTTTCAATGAAGGGTAAAAGCCAATCTAACAAGTATCCTACGGGAAATTTGAGACCATAATTATTTTATCTATTTTTATAAAAATATCAACCAATACTTTATATATGAAACTATCTTTACACGCCTGATTGAAAGGGTTGGAGCGTGTTTAAGAACATTGGGAGTAGAAATTAAAAAATTGAAAATCGGCTAACTTTGCGGTTCTCACACAAAAAGCAGAGCTGTGCAGGTAAAACATATCAACTTTCCCAATTCTCAGTGGAAATATATTGAATAGTTTTTTTGTTAATGATCGTCCAACAAAATATTGTGTTCGAGAAATATTCAATGCGATCCAATGGATAGCAAGAACATGGTGCTCAATGGAGGACATTAGATTCCCGATTCCCCAAGTGGCAATCAGTATATTTCTACTTAAAAAAATCGCTATGGAGTGGCCTTATCTCATTGACAATGGTTGAATTAACCAAAATTGATCGCCAGGAACAATGTCAAGAGCGGCCTCCTTCTTTAGTGGTAGTTGATAGTCTGTCTGTAAAAATGGGCCCAGCATATCGGTTGATACCGGAATTGATGGCAATAAAAAAATCAATGTCCGAAAGCGGAGTATTGCTATTAATATTGATGGTAGATTGGTCGCCGTTCATGTTTAGACTGCAAATTAACACGATGCCGAAGCGGGTCTTGAATTACTTCCTAAGCTGACTCAATTTGAAGGGTTAGAATTGTTCCGCGGAGACAGCGCTTATGGTAAAGTGTTCGCAGAAGGTACTGAAATTTTTGGTTGGAAAACGGATACCAAACAGAACCCACCTTCGAAAGATCGAGGATTTGTCCCTCAAAAACAGCGATGGCAGGTTGAAAGAACATTTGGATGGTTTAACTCATATCGTAGATTATCAAAGGACTATGAGAAAGACCCAAAGTCTTCTGAAGCTTTCATCGCCCTGAGTTATTCATTTATGATCTTGATAAGGCTACACGAATATAGACTTTAAACACGCACTAAAGATAAAGATTGCTGAAAACTCCACGAAGTTGATTCAATTTCAATGAGAGCTCAACGGAATTAATATGATGTAGATCGATTTTATACTGAAGAAAAACGGCTTCACAATAAATTTATACCACACCTAAACACCTACATATACTCAACAAAAACACCCAATTATACAGTAAAAATAATTCAACTTTGGCAATACAATTATTTTAACTATTTTTAAAAAAACATCAATCTTAAACACACTTATGAAATCAGATTCACACCCCATTTTTAAAGGGTTAATGAGATTAACATGCCTCTGTATAATCTCATTTATTTTACCTACCACCCTATTAGCCCAAGGCGCATTCACCTGCGAAGAGGCCACTAATATTGAAACAGGTGAGCATACTGCAGATCACACTGATGCAGAAGAGGATCAATATTATCTGTTTACCAATACAACAGACCAGGATAAAAAACTAACCGTTTCCTCAGTAGGCTTAACCAATTTGGATACCTATTTGTACATTTATGATGAATGCGATGGTAAGCTCTTAGCGTCCAATGATGATTATAGCGGTAGAGCTTCTCAAGCCTCTATACTTATAGCCCCGCAACAGCAGGTTGTTATCCGTTGGGGTAGTCAGTACATAAACACACCCTTCACCTATAATTTCTCTGTTGAACTTGCAGAATTGGTAGCGGGAGATATATGCGATTTCCCCATAGAAATCAATGAATCTACTACCTTGCAAGGGGTTGGCCCAACACCAAAGTGGTACAAGATTTCCTCCCCAATAGATGGTTATTTGGAATTGAAAAATGATCGAAGCTTTTGGACATATCTACACGAGGAATGTTCTGACCGTTACGACGCCTACTATAATGACAAAATCACCAACATAAAAGTCAGCAAAAATACCCCAATCTATCTCAAGTTAGCATTAAACAGGTACAAAATCGATGTTGAGTTGAGTTTCAAAACATTGCAACCTGGTGTATTCTGCGACTCCCCGCTTACCGCACAGGCAGGTCAGTCAATCAATAATTCTGAAAAAGCCAGAACCTTTTACAGCTATACCCCAGCAGCGGACGGTCAGATAACCATAAATACTGAACAGGAAATAATGTTCAGATTATTACATTCGTGTAGTAAGTACAATTCAATTTATATTGATCCATCAAAACAGATCAGATATGATGTATTCGCTGGCGAAGCTTTAACCATTGAAGCTAATCGTGATAATAAAGACGTTGATTTCGATTGGGAAATAGCGTTTTTTGATGGAAATGACTTGGGACCTTCGTGTTTGAATGCTATTGCCGTTGAGCATGGAACAACCATCAACTTCCCTAAGGATCAGGTAAGACAATATTATAAAATCTCGGCCCCAGAAGAGTCAGAACTGAAAATTGACGCCAATGGTGTAGAGAAACTTTACATCCAAGTAGACCAATCTTGTAACAATAGCGGTAACTATTCATCAATTCCTTATTATGACCAATTAGATAAGGGAGATTACTTGATCTATGTGAGCCTTCCCAGTGACACTGAGCTAACAGAAGATCTACCGATCAGCTTTACCCTGAAAGAAATCGAGCAGGAAAAAACTGATACCAAAGGACATTGTACTGATCCTATTGAGCTATTAATCGGAAATAATGAAACTCCTGAAAATACAAGGAGGCCTTATTATCAATTCACCCCAACGACAGATGGTATATTACATTTTGATAGTGAGCAAGTGAATATGGTTTTGACGCCAAAGGGAACTACCTGTTCATCAACTTCATATATTTTATCGCACGATATTCTACTCGCCTCGAACCAACCTATAGTTATCAGCCTGGATCATATTTCGACAGCAACTTTTGATGTTGAATTTGAAGCACAAACTAATCTTTCACTGGACTGTAATGCCCCACAACCCTTGTTGTTAGATTCTATGCTTATTTACGGAACGAATTTCACCCCTCAATTTCATGAATACACCGCTCCTTCAGATGGTACCTTGGTTTTTTATAACAGTTCCAGCGTTGTGATTCAAGAGGGACCTTGCGATAATTTACAGAATGTCCTTTCCCGCATCCCTGTAACACAAGGAGAAAAATTGACCTTTATGTTTACCAGAAGTTACTTGGGAACAGACAAAAAGATATATGTAGAACTCAGAGAGGCCTTGGCAGGAGATCAATGTGAGACTGCTGTGGCGTATAATATTGGAGAAAACGTCGCTAAAGATGAAATCTTTTGGTCCTTCACCGCACCAGAAGAAGGATTTTATGAATTCTCAGCAGCTTCAGGAAGTAACAAACCCGAGTTCTCTTTATATGCTGCATTCTACTTTGATTGTGGCAATGGTGAAGCGAGATATAATAACCAGACGGTGGATCATACCTATCATTTAACGGATTCTGAGGCTGTTTCTGACAAGGTGAAAATCTATATCGAAAAAGGAGAGAAAATAACTGCCTTATCCAGTTCGTTAGCGCCCAACGATATAATTATAATTGAACCAACCACTGTAGACCCACTGGAGTCATGTCAAACTGCACTGAATGTAGAACTGGGTGCACCTATTACTCTTTTTGATAATGACTGGAAGAAAAATTTCATTAAATACACGGCATCTTTTACAGGAGAAATAGAAGTAGAGATGCTAAATGATGTGGGTAATCGAACCTTTTATGTGAAAACATCCTGTTACAATGCTTCCTCCCAAAAAGAATCATTTAACACCAGCTCACCTTTTTATGTAGAAGAAGGTAACACCTATTATTTTGAGGTTGGAAGATTAGCTGATGAAGATATCGTAACTTTACAAATCAACAAAGTGGACGAAATCTACGCTCCATGCCAAAACAGTACACCTTTACTCGAAAAAATCTACGACATAGACAAAAAAGGCTATTATTTCGAGTACGTAGCTCCTGCAAATGGTACAGTGACTATTGGTAGTTGTAATGTATCAAGAAACACCTACTTCGATGTCGAAGCATCAACAGGAAGCTGTGAATCACCTACAAATTACCAGGAGGAGAAATCGAGTTCGTCATGTATTTATGGGGTGAATTATAGTTTTGCTGTCTCGGCAGGACAAACCTATTATTTTAATGTATATTCTTATTCAAATTCGGAAACAACAACTGGCAAAATGAAGGTTGAAATTGATTTGGAAAACCAACCATTGAAAGGAAAGGTGTTTTTAAGCGAATCAACCTATCCAGGTGATACACTCACCGCTACTGTTGAGGATATCAATGTATCCAATTATACAGGTGAGTGGTATAGATCTGGGGAACCAACAGGTGTTACTTCAAACAGTGTAATTATCAACGAGGAAATAATGAATGCCAACAATAAGTATGTCATCACCTCGAATGAAAAAGACGGTATCCTTGCTTCGAAAACAATCTTTATCGGAATGCTGGATATCAGTCGCCCAGACAAACCCCAAACAGAGCAGGTAAGGGAAACATCTATCAACCTCAAAGAACAACCCTTCATGGAGTACCGCCTCGAAGGCGAAGGCTGGCAACGAAGCACTGAATTCCCGGATCTTACCGAAGGGGAAACTTATAACTTCTACCAGCGCATCTATGCCAGTGCAGTGTCCAAAAGATCGGATGCTTCAGAAGCCTTGGCTGTGGTAACACGTCCACTTGGTGCAGACAAACCACAAATTGCACTTTTAGCGTATCCGAACCCAACGACAAACATCCTGAATATCGAGGTAGCGAACCCGTCGAGCGTTCAGCTGATTTCGATGGCGGGAACGGTATTGATTGAGCAGTTTGTTGATGCCGAAGGCAAGATCAATGTAAGTCATCTTGCTCCTGGGCTTTATATCATCAGAGCACTGGACGGTGAAAATGAATTCACGGGAAGAATTGTGATTGAGTAGGTATAAAGTTCTCCAACATCAAAGCCCAGGCAATGAAAGCCTGGGCTTTTTTGCGTACAGTAGTACTCACATTGTAGGGTTTTTAACCCTACAACATTACCAACCTCGGGTTACATTATCACAAAAAACAGCCAAAAAAACCTCTTTTAGAGCTTATTAGCGCGACTTCACCCTTCGCAGTAGATTTGATGTGGGTTAAAAATCTTTATTCTATTATTTATCCATGACCTTTGGGTAAAGAAAGCAATTAGCGTTTTTAACCTCTTACAATAATGAAGTATTTTTTATTAAGCTTACTGGCCGTTTGTCTGCTTCCCTTTCAGGGAATATGCCAAACATCGTCATTCAATGGCGGATGGAGCTTTGCGCTGAGTGATGCCTCGGGGCACCCCAACGCCAAGATGGAAGCCATCCATATTCCGCACACTTACAATCTGGATGCCTACAAAACGAAGGATTATTATCGTGGGTATGCCGTTTATGAAAAGCAATTCACCATCGACAAGGCGGAAGCTGGCCGATTGCACTATTTACACTTCGAGGGTGTCAACTCCAAAGCTCAGGTATTTTTGAACGACCAACTTCTTGGGGCGCACCAAGGAGGCTATACGGCCTTCAATATTGCATTGGATAAAGCCCTGAAATTTGGGGCAACCAACAGACTGAAAGTTGTGGTGAACAATGAAAATAAAAACCTGGCACCGCTATCGGGGGATTTCACCATCTTCGGGGGGATCTATCGCGATGTATGGATGGTTTCCAAAGCCAAAACGCACTTTGACCTTGATCAGCTTGGTGGCTGGGGAGGAATCATTCGCACGCCAAAAGTAAGCGCCTCTCAGGCTTCACTTTCTTTTGAAGGTAAAATTAACAGCGCACAATCGCAGAACCTGAAAATGGAGGTGGTACTGACTGCCCCTGACGGATCAAAGGTGATGGCGAAAACTTTCAAAAAGTATTTCCATAAAGGCACGAAATCCTGGCGCGTAGAAATGCCGACGGTCAACAAGCCACAGCTGTGGAGCCCTGACAGCCCGCTACTCTACCACCTGACCGCAACATTGAAAGATCGCCATGGACGCACACTGGACACCTTCTCACATCAGGTAGGTTTCCGATGGTTTGCCATCAATGCACAAAATCAATTTGAGCTCAATGGCGCGCCCCTAAAACTGATCGGTGCAAGTCGCCATCAGGATAAAGCCCCTTATGGCATTGCGGTGTCGGATGAGCAACATTTTGCGGACATGAAAATGATCAAAGACATGGGTGGCAACTTCACCCGTCTGGCGCATTATCCACAAGACCCTGCTGTTCTGGATGCCTGTGACCGCTTGGGGATTATCGTTTGGCAGGAAATCCCACTGGTGGATATCATGTCGAAAAATGAAGCCTTCACTTCGTCGGCCACAAATATGCTGAAAGAAATGATTGAGCAGTATAGAAACAACCCGTCTATCGCTATTTGGGGACTGATGAACGAAGCCTGCATTCAGGTGAAATACCGCATCAAGAAAAAAGAGCCTCGTGATTTGTTCTGCCTATGGACTGCCAAATTTGGCAAGTCACTGAACAAGCTGGCCAAAGAAGAAGATCCTTCACGACTAACCGCCATGGCCTTTAATGAAGACATCAATTACGACCGCTATGGCATGTCGGGTATTGCTGACATCACAGGATGGAACCTCTACCCAGGCTGGTACGGTGGTCAACTTAAAGGCTTCGAACATTTCATTGCCGAGCAGCACCGCCTTTTCCCACACCGTGCGCTGTTCATCTCGGAATTTGGAGCAGGCTCCGATGCCCGTATCCATGCCAACAATCCGCAGAAGTTCGACTTCTCTATGGAATATCAGCAAAAATATCTTGAGCACTACCTGAAGGTGATACAAAACACCGATTATATCATGGGTGGATCGGTTTGGAACCTGGCAGATTTCAGCTCCGCTTCCCGTCAGGAATCTATGGCGCATATCAATAATAAAGGTCTGGTGCATCTGGATCATACCCCAAAAGATGTGTACTACTTCCTTCAGGCCTGCCTGGTAAAAGACCGTCCGATTGTTCACATTGCCACCGACGACTGGGCGAACAGAACGCAGGTTACCGAAGGCGATCGTGCAAAAATTGAGGTGAAAGTGTACACCAACCAAAACCACCTGTCCTTATTTGTGAATGGCATCGACCACGGCGAACGTACGGTAAGAAACCACATTGCCCGCTGGAAAATGCAAAATAAAAGTGGCGTATATCAGTTGATCGCTGCTAAAAACCGCACCATGGATGTGGCTACCCTGAGTTTGAATAACATCCCTGCGAAGCTCAAAAAAGGTGCTCCAGTAAATATCCATATCAATGCTGGTTCATCAGTCATTTATACGGATCATGCTAAAACTACCTGGTTTGCCGATCGTGCCTACAGCGAAGGTGGCTGGGGTTTTATTGGCGGGGAACACTTCAAACAAGGCGACCGCAACGGAACCGTAGCGACGATTAAAGATACGGACGAACAACCCTTGTTTCAGACCGCAAGAATCGGGGATTTCAGCTACAAGTTTGATGTTGCCCCAGGGACTTACCAACTGGCGCTCAACTTCGCCGATTTGTCCAACTGGGGTCCACAATCAGCCTATTTGCTGAACAATCAACAAGGGCAGCAAACAAAAGTCGGGGCGATTGATGTTGAAATTAATGGCAAGGTGGTACTGAAAAATTTCACCCCCGCGCAGGTTGTGGGCGGACACCGTGCATTGGTTAAAAAACTGTTGATCCAGAATGACCAACAGCAACTGAACATCAAAATTACAGGATCCAACGGACAGGCCTTTTTGAACGGTCTGAGCCTGATTTCCAAATAAGCAATTTCAGTAAATAAATTCATAGAATAGGACGCGGGCCGTTACCCTATTTTTTACGGCCCGTGTTTGATTTCACAGACATATTCTAAGATGAAAAAAACTATTTATACGCTCTTGTCTGCAGCCTTATGCCTGGGTTCATTCCACATGCCCACCGCACAGGCAGCTACGCATACCGATCAGGTGAGTCAGCAAAAAAGACCTAACATCCTGTACATCATGTCGGATGACCACGCCATCCGCGCAATTTCCGCTTACAAATCTGATATTGCCAAACTGGCGCCAACCCCAAATATCGACCGACTGGCCAACGAAGGGACGCTCTTCATGCGTAACTACTGCGCCAACTCGCTGTGCGGGCCTTCCCGTGCCACGGTACTCACTGGCACCCACTCGCATATCAACGGCTTTATGGCCAACGATGGCAAAACCCATTTCAATGGAAACCAGCCAACGATCGCCAATATTCTTCGCAAAAACGGATACCAGACAGCTGTTATCGGTAAATGGCATTTGATTTCCAACCCAGTAGGTTTTGACCATTGGGAGATTCTGCATGACCAGGGAGAGTATAACAACCCCGATTTTATTACCAAAGATGGAACACACCAGGAGAAAGGGTATGTTACAAGCATCATTACTAAAAAGTGTGAAAACTGGCTCGACCATCGCGATAAAAGCAAGCCTTTCTTCCTGATGATGCACCACAAAGCGCCACACCGCAACTGGGTGCCCGATGCCAAAAATTATCACCTGTATGAGGACATCCACTTCCCTGTTCCATCGAACTACTTCGATGATTACAAAGGAAGAGTTGCCGCTGGAAAACAGGAGATGAGCATTGCACGGGATATGTACGAAGGCCATGACTTAAAAATGGTTCGTGGCATTGACAGCGACAGCCTGCTGTACGACCGCTGGCCACAGGTATTCTTCGGACGCATGACCAAAGAAGAAAAGCAAGAATTTTTGGACGCTTACCGAGAAAGAAACAACGAGTTCTACAGCAAAAAACGCAGCCCGAAAGAAATCGCCATCTGGAAATATGAGCGATATATGCAGGAGTACCTGGCCACCATTCACTCTGTGGACGAATCCGTTGGGGAGATCTACGATTACCTAAAAAGAAACAATTTGCTCGATAATACAATCGTTGTTTATACCTCAGATCAGGGATTCTATACTGGAGAGCACGGCTGGTTCGACAAACGCTGGATGTACGAAGAATCTTACCGCATGCCATTGATGATCCGCGACCCTTTCATCAAAGCCAAAGGAAAGAAAATCAATGCACTGACACAAAACATTGACTTCGCCCCAACCTTCCTGGATATGTGTGGGGTGAAAGCACCAGAAATTATGCAGGGGAAATCATTCCTCGGACTGATGGACGGTTCTGTATCGGAGAAAAACTGGAGAAAATACCTTTACTATCACTTCTATGAGTATCCTGGTTTCCACTCTGTACACCGACATGACGGCGTAAGTGATGCACGATACAAGCTATTGGATTTCTATCAGGATGGGAACTATGAAATGTACGACCTTAAAACCGACCCTACGGAAATGCATAACATCTTCGGCAAGAAGAAATATGCTGCCACACAGGCACGTCTGATGAAGGCACTACAACAACAACGCGACTATTATAAGGTACCTAAAAAATTGTACTCAAAATAATTCGCTGGTTTTGGGGGCGTGTTTAACATCAAAAGTTGATGAAGAAAACTCGGAGGATAAGCCCTCTTTTTAGCACGCTCTGAAAATTCTTTACCCCTTGCAGTCTCCCTGCAAGGGGTTATTTTTTGTTATTGAAGCAACAAATAGATAAAAATATCAATCATAATCACTACTTTAGTAGCATTACCACACTTTTTGTCAGCTTACCACTGACCTTTTTTTACCACACACAATTACTTAACATGCCATTTGATTTAGAAAATGTCGCCGTGCAGCCCCGCTATGTGGCCATTATAACGGGCGCAAATTCAGGCATAGGCCTGGAAACCGCCAAAGCATTGGCCCGCAAGCAAATGACCGTAGTCATGGCCTGCCGCAATGCAGAAAAAGCACTTCAGGCCATCAGCACCATTAAAACAGCAATGCCCGAGGCCAAACTGACCTTTATTCCCCTGGACCTGGCCAACTTCTCTTCCATCGAGGAATTCGCCAGAAAATTCAAGGAGGAATTTCAGCAACTCCACCTGCTGATCAACAATGCAGGCGTGATGGTCCCTCCGCTCTCTTATACCGAAGAAGGTTTTGAAAGCCAGATAGGCATTAACTATTTGGGGCATTTTCACCTGACCAACCTGCTGTTTCCGCTCTTGGACAACACCCCAGACAGTCGGGTGGTTTCTCTCAGCAGCATCGCCCATAAAGGAGCCAAAATCGATTTCAATAATCTGAATGCCGAAAAGGGCTATTCAAAAATGAAGGCCTATGCGCAAAGCAAACTCGCCTGCCTGATGTTTGCTTTGGAGTTCAACAGAAAGCTCCACAAAATTCAGAGTGGCGTGAAATCCGTGGTGGCTCACCCAGGTGTTTCCCCTACCAACCTCATGCAACATTTGCCCGATTTGCTGCTCAAAATTTCTGCACCACTCATGCCCATGATTTCCCATGAACCACAGGAGGCCGCACAGCCCATCATTATGGCAGCGCTCGATCCAGAGGCGATCGGTGGAGAATATTTCGGGCCCACAGGCTTTAAGGAAATGAAGGGCCCTCCAGGAATTGTACAAGCCAATGCCAATGCCTACGACCAACGGGTGGCCGAACAATTATGGGAAGCCGCCGAGCTTTATACCAACAAAAAATTCAGTGTGATTACTGTTCCAAATTAGTGTTTTGGCACAGCGTTTGTTTATTACTTAGCATAGGTTGATGTTGGGTAGAAAGGGAGCTCAACCACTCGGTTAAGCTCCCTTCTTTTTTACTTTTGACATCCCGATAGAATGATGAAATCATAGTGATAATATAAGGTTATAGTTTGGTATAGTTGAAAGCTCGGAGTGGTTCCCGAGCTTTTGTTTTTTTTACCACCGTCGATCATCAATTTCGCCTTACGGCAGGCAAACTCAAGCCGCTTAAATCACCCCATCCCTTAGCAGTTCAAATCATCATTACCTGTTAAATCAGGTACCCACTGACGCTTGCCCGTTCATCTGTAAATTCTTTATGGTGCCGATGCCATTCAGCCTGAGTCGAAAAAATATCACGGTATACTTTGTTGCACTTCCTCAAAAATTGGCTAAATTTGAGGCTGATGATTGTATCAAAATTGTAAATAGCGCCCAAAAAAAGTGTCTTTCTGAACGCTTACTCAGCACCCTCTCCTGTTGCTGACTGGCCGCTGTACCCCAACTTTTCCACTTACAATTTTATACCCAAATTTATCAGCAATGATTAATCATCTCACTACGTGGGGATTACCCACAAATTACCAGAATCCAACCCCAGAATTCCAGCTTGCCCGTGTTTTAAAAGCACATAAATCCAATTATGAGGTGGTGGCCGAATCGGGCATTTTCAAAGCCACCCTATCAGGAAAATTACTACACAGCACAGAAGACCCTTCGGATAACCCGCAGGTTGGCGACTGGGTGGGCATCATGATTTTCGATGAACAGACCGCCTTCATTATGGCCTGCCACCCCCGAAGCTCCGCTTTGCAAAGGGCAAGTGTGGGTGCTTTTGCACAGGCGCAGGTTCTGGCCGCTAATATCGATGTGGTTTTGATTGTTCAGGGCCTGGACCACAATTATAATCTCAACAGGCTTGAACGTTATTTGGTGCAAGTCCGTGCCTGTGCTATTGAGCCGTTAATTATCCTGACGAAAGCCGACCTTTGTTCTGCCGAGGAATGCACAGAACGAAAAGAGGCCGTCCGTGGCATCGCCAACGGCGCAAGGGTTATCCTGCATTCGATGTTTCAGGAAGATTCTGAGGAAATCAACCAGTACCTCAGCCAAGGAAAAACAGCCGTTCTGGTCGGTTCATCAGGCGCAGGAAAATCCACTTTGGTCAACCTGTTGATGGGCGCAACTCATATGGCTACGGCAAGCATCAGCGCATCCAATGCCAAAGGTCGGCATACCACCTCACACCGCGAGCTGGTTCAACTTCAAAATGGTGCTTTGCTCATCGACACCCCAGGAACAAGGGAATTTGGATTGACCGACAGCCCAGAGGGAATTGAAATGACTTTCGAAGAGATTTCACAACTCAGCGGAAGCTGTAAATTCAGGGGCTGCACCCACGAACATGAACCTGGCTGTGCCGTGCAGGACGCGCTGGAAGACGGCCGACTGGAAGCGAGAAGGTGGCACAGTTACCAAAAGCTACACCGTGAACAGGACCATTACGGTATGGATAAAGTACAAAGACGCAAAAAGGACAAGGCCCTCGGAAAAGTCTATCGTTCAGCACAAAACGACAGCCGACGCCGAAAGGGGCGATCTTAGAAAATCCCCACTGAATATTCATCAATATCTAATGTCGGGATCCAAGATTGGCACAAGCTTTGTTTAATACTTAGCATAGGTTGATGTTGGGTAGAAAGGGAGCTCAACCGCTCGGTTCAGCTCCCTTCTTTTTACTTTTGATGTCCCTATTTTGTATAGTATAATCATAGTGGTTCATAGGTTATAATTGGTATTAGTTTGAAGCTCGGAGTGGTTCCCGAGCTTTTTTTACGCCCAAAATTCAATACCCTTCTGGCAATAATTCCTGCTTGAACCGTTGGTAAGGTGCCCATTAAAACAACAAATAAATAGGCGGTGCTTTCGGTTTTTGAAAAGAAGCCGATGCCAATCTCTTGAAGCAACCCTCAAGTTCAGCAAGATTTTTTCTTTGGGCTGAAATTCATGGATCAGACGGGCAATCAAGGAGCGTTATAACACCTGCGACCGAAATCTCATTGAATATCCCTAAATTGGTCGCTGAACAACTCAAGGTAAATAATCGACATTTTTACCTGCCGAGCTAAAACGAATTCCGTTGTCTAATTCCAAACGTCCATAACCATATGAAACCAGTCGCATTAATTACAGGAGCATCAAGCGGGATCGGCAAAGCCCTGGCCCGCATTCATGCCGCTCAGGGTGGAGATTTAGTGATCATTGCCCGAAGTGAAGGTAAATTACTCGAACTCAAGGAGGAACTTTCCCAGAAACATCAAATTGCCGTCAAAGTCATTGTGAAGGACCTCACTGACGCCAATGCCCCACAGGAAATATACGATGAGGTGCAGGCCAGTGGTATTTCCATCGATTTCCTGATCAACAACGCTGGTTTTGGCGGTGTCGGCAAATTTCATCAGCGGGCATGGGAAGACGATCTGGCGATGATCAACCTTAACATTGTTGCCCTATCGGCCCTCACCCGCCTTTTTCTGCCCGACATGGTCAAAAGAAATGCTGGAAAAATATTAAACGTTTCCTCCACGGCCTCTTTGGTGCCTGGCCCTTTGCAGGCGGTGTACTATGCCACAAAAGCCTATGTTACCTCTTTCAGCAATGCCATCGCACAAGAATTGCATGACACCAAAGTAACGGTTACCAACCTGATGCCTGGTGCAACAGCTACAGGTTTTGGGGAAATTTCTGGCATGGACAAAACGGCCCTATTCGACGAAACTGCCGACGCCGATCAGGTCGCACTCGATGCTTACTCAGGCATGATCAATGGTAAACTCGACGTAATCACAGGGCTGAAAACCAGTCAGAAAATCATGCTTAAAATGGCGCCCTTCGTTCCCAAAAAATTGATCCTGAAGCAGGTTCACAGCGCACAGAAAAGTAAAGAATGATATTTCCCCATGGAGGTCATTAGTGCAGCGCCTCTAATGGCCACATGCAAAGCCCTCTTGTATGCGGACATCCATTTTGCGCCAAACAATCCTGCTGTGGCTTCCCCTGCCCTTCCGCTCAATTTTATCAATATATTCCTAATCACCTATTTTAAATGTGATCTGCATTAACGATCTTTGAACCCAAAGAAGATAAAATAATTCACATATGAGCCATAATGAGACAGATCATTCAGCTGAAGAGTACAAATCGCTGAATTTTATTGAGTCCATGATTGAAGAAGAGATCAAGGAAGGAAAGCACGGAGGTGTCGTACATACCCGTTTCCCTCCTGAGCCCAACGGGTACCTTCACATCGGACATGCTAAGTCTATTTGTTTAAATTTCGGATTGGCTCAGCAATACCAGGCAAAGTGTAACTTACGATTTGATGACACCAACCCATCAAAAGAAGACCAGGAATACGTTGATGCGATCAAGGAAGACGTTCAATGGCTGGGCTTCGAATGGGACGGCGAGCCAAAATATACTTCTGATTACTTCGACCAACTCTATGCTTGGGCAGTGAAGATGATCAAAAATGGCAAGGCTTATGTTGATGAGCAATCTGCCGAAGAAATTGCCAAACAAAAAGGTACTCCTACTGAAGCTGGGACGGCGAGCCCGTTCCGCGACAGACCAGTGGAGGAATCCCTGGCGATTTTTGAAAAGATGAAAAATGGGGAAATGGCGGAAGGTTCTGCGGTTCTTCGTGCGAAGATCGACATGGCCAACGCGAACATGCACATGCGTGACCCATTGATGTACCGCATCATCAACAAACCACACCATCGCACAGGAAGCAAGTGGCACATCTACCCAATGTATGATTATGCCCACGGGCAGTCGGATTACCTTGAAGGGATCACCAACTCTTTGTGTACTTTGGAGTTTGAAGTTCACCGCCCGTTGTATGAATGGTTTTTGGAGCAGGTTTACGAAGGAGGCATCAAGCCTAATCAGCGCGAGTTTGCCCGCCTGAACCTGAGCTACACCATCATGTCAAAGCGTAAGCTTTTGCAATTGGTAGAAGAAAATATTGTTACAGGATGGGACGATCCTCGTATGCCTACGGTTTCTGGCTTGCGCCGACGTGGTTATACTCCTGAATCGATCCGTAATTTCTGTAAAACCATCGGTATTGGTAAACGCGACAATGTGATTGATGTCGCTTTGCTGGAATTTGCCGTTCGTCAGCACCTGAACAAAATTGATGACCGTGTAATGGCGGTTTTGAATCCTGTGAAGCTGGTGATCGACAATTATCCTGAAGGACAGGAAGAGTGGCTGACCGCTGAAAACAACCCTGAAGACGAGAACTCTGGAACCCGTCAGGTGCCTTTCAGCAAAGTATTGTACATCGAGCGTGAAGATTTCATGGAAGATGCGCCACGTAAGTTCTTCCGCCTGTCGGTGGGTAAAGAAGTACGTTTGAAAAATGCTTATATCATCAAAGGGGAGTCCGTGGTAAAAGATGCCGAAGGCAACATCACGGAAATTCACTGTACTTATGATACCGACAGTAAGTCTGGTTCTGGCACAGAAGCTTCCTTGCGAAAAGTGAAAGGAACGATTCACTGGGTATCTGAAGCACACGCCCTGGATGCTGAAGTTCGCCTTTACGATCGCCTGTTTAACGATGAAGCACCCGACGGACACAAAGGAACGGATTTCAAAGAATTCCTGAATCCAAACTCCCTGACGGTCATTTCCAACGCCAAAGTGGAACCAAGCCTTAAAACGGCCAAGCCATTGCAAAGTGTGCAGTTCCAGCGTATGGGTTATTTCTGCGTGGATAAAGACAGCACAGCTGACCGCCTTGTTTTCAACAGAACGGTAGCGCTGCGCGACAGCTGGAGCAAGAAAAAATAATGATTGCCTGAGCAATCTTTCCAAAAACGCCTGACGGTACCCACTGTCAGGCGTTTTTTATTTATGCCATATTTAATATCAACATTAATAGTAATTTAACTTTTTATCATTTAAACATTACCTTTCATCACTAAAAGGGATATATTTACACAAATTCAACAAATTACCTATATGAAATTGAATACTTTTTATCAACTGATCGTCCTTTTGGTGGCGATGACATTTACAGCATGTAGTTCCTCAGATGACAATGCCAGTACAGCACGTTTGTCTGTAAGAATGAGCAGCATGGAAGCGCCAGGCAACTTGAGAGTGAATGCCACTGCTGAATATGATTCCATTATTCTGAACATTGAGCAGGTTCGCATCAAAATGAGCAATGAAGGTTCATGGATCACCCTTGAAAACGCCAACCCTGGCCGTTACAACATCAGTAACCCACACCTTGACGGCCTTTTGGGCGAGGTACAATTGCCTGAAGGTGAAATTAAAGAGATCCGTTTTGTACTGGATCAGGACAATGAAATTTATGTAGATGGTGAGCAGCACGACCTGAAAACCCCTTCAGCGCAAACTTCTGGCTGGAAGCTTAAAAAAATCACCAACCCGACCATCAAAGCGGGTCATGCTTATACCCTGAGCATCGATCTTGATCCTTCCTCGATCAGCCATAATAACGGCATCGGCTATAAATTGGACCCTGTGGCTTCGGCAACATTATTGGAAGTGGGTACTGTAAAAGGTGCTGTGATGTTTACCAACATTGAGGGCATCGATGAGGCCTATGTAGAACTTTACAAAGGAGACGAGCTAATGATCTCTACCATGACGGTCGATCACCTTTTTGTATTCCCAGGTTTGTTTCCTGCCACTTACACCGTAAAAGTGGGTACGGCTCTCAACGAGGATGGCCACATTGTTGATGGCACTTATATGGAATCACAGACCATCCGTGCGGTAAGCTCTCCTGCAATTGCTGTGGAAGCGGGCATCGAATATGAAATTGCACCATTGACACTGACCGCAGAATAATCCCTGCCGCCATATCAATGATACCAAAAGAGGCTGCCCTTTCGTCAGGGCAGCCTCTTTTTTTGATCAATAGCCGAATCGTATCTTTAGCCGACCACCTGTAAAACCGTTCCAGATTCCTCCACCGTTAAGGCTTTCAGATAATAGGTCGCCACCTCGCTCGCAGCTGTTCCCTCCGAACTGTCCATGCCCATCATCTCCATGGTTTCCTTCACCCAGCCAGGGCTCACCACCTGTATTTTCTGCTGATCGAGCTCCACGCTTACCGCCCTCGCATATCCTTCAATGGCGCTGTTAATCATCGTCAGGGAGCTGCTGCCCTCCATCGGATATTGTGCCAACACCCCAGAGGTAAGGACAAAAACCGCCTTCTCTGCCGCGTATTTCCGACCAATATGCACCAGATTGACCTGCCCCATCAGTTTACTCTGTAATCCGAGCATATAATCCTGACAAGAAAGCGCCTCAATGTTGCCCCATTTTGCGGTGCCACTGGTGGCAATCAGGGCATCAAAAGTACCCACCTTCTTAAAAAAAGCCTCCACGGCTTCTGCCGATTGCATATCCAGCTGCGCATCGCCACTGCTTCTGTTCACCGTTAAAACCCGATGACCTGCACTTTCAAGCTGCTGCAAAACTTTCTTTCCCAGTGTTCCTGTGGAACCTACCAAAATCACTTTCATTGTTTTATTATTTTTTTATGGTCTGAAAAACCCCGTTTTCCATCTTTCACTAATAATCCCCTTTTAGGCCTGAATGTTATCAAGCTGCTGAAACAGCCGATCCAGATGCGCCTGTGCCCTTTCGGTTACACCTTCCACCGTATTATATACTCCCTCGATATAGACCATCCCATGTGTATAAACAGGGTCGAAATAGTTCATCTGCGTCAGGTGGGCGGTCTGCTCTATGGGTTTCATAAATTCCTCAATGCGGAAATGATTATAACCCGTAGCTTTGTAAGCATCCTGTGGGCCACCAATGGTAAAACTGGCCATGAAGTTTTTCCCTTTCAGCTGATCGCCCTCTGGGCCATAAGCAAAGTTGAACGTCAGCACTTCATCACACCAGTGCTTCAGAATACCTGGCATATTGTACCAGAAAAATGGATACTGGAAAATGACCGTGTCTGCCGATTTCAGGGCTTGCTGTTCAGCGGCCACATCAATCTTGAAATCTGGATAAAGTGCCGTAAGATCGCGCACTTCTGCCGAAGGGTATTTTTGCTGAATCCCCTCCACGATGGTTTTGTTGGCAATGGAATCCGAAATCGACGGATGCGCAAGAATAACTAATAGCTGTCCCATAATATTTATTGTTTTTTATTTGTATATACAAGTATTGGAAGGTGTTTAAAATCAGATATTCCTGATGAAAATCTGACGGCTTTCTATTGGAAGGTCAAAGTTTAGATACACCCCTGATATAAATCCCTAAAGTGCGCAAATGTTGGCCGAGGTGCCGATTATTCCAATTTATTATTGGCTTGATAAACCTCCTGAATGAGTTTCAGGGCTGCAGCTTCCCCGAGGAGCTCACAGTAACGATCGTGAAGATTTTTTAATGCTGATGTGATCTTCGGAATCACCTCCTCCCCTTTGTTGGTCAAGGAAACTGTCACCACCCGTCCCTCTTTTTTTCGGACAATCAAATCCGCCTTCACCAGCTTGTCCACAAAGCGGGTAATGGTGGAAGGTTTCAGGTGCATGCCATCCGCCAATTCACTTTGTAAAGCCGAAGGATTGCCCTGAATATAGATCAGCAAATAGGCGTAAGAAGCTGGAATACCCACAGGAACAAAGGCTTCGTCGGCTAATTTGGAAATTTTCCGCGCCAGGGTATTGGCGGCAAAATACAAGCAATGTTCATCGTAAGTTTCATGCATAACGGCCCTATCAGGAGGTGATCGATTTTATAGTTGCACATACAACTATTACCATGCCAAAAGGTTTGTTTTCATTCAAATGAAAAAATATTACAATGAAAAAATTGTAAAGACATATTGCAGAAAAACAAAGCGATCATTTTTAGTTAAAGCGCGATAATTTAAAGGTGAGATGATGGTAAAATTAAATATTATTTAGATTTTACAGTAATTCCATTAAAATAACCTTCATGAATAACATCCAGCTCAACCCTGCCTTTATTCCATTTTCATCCTTCCTCAAGCGCCTGCCGACCTATGGTGAAGCGCACAACCTTTTGAATTCAAATGAAGGGCATTTTTTTATGGAAGAAAGGGGCCTGGCTTTACGGATCGATTATTTTGGCCCGAGCCATAACCAGCTGTCCTCAAATGCACCCATTTCAACAGGTGCCAGCCGATGCTGGAAACATGCCCATCAATTAAAAAACCTGAATATTCAGTGCCCAACACCGCTGGGTTATATAGAAACTCAGCATGAAAAAGGGCTGATCAGTTTTTATATTTCACACCATGAACCTGCCAAATTTAACCTTCGGGATATTTTGCTGAGTGAACATGAGGACCGTGAGCTGATTATCGAAAATTACCTGTTCTTCCTTGAGAACAGTCTGCAAAAAAATGAGGTGATCCATCAGCATTTTGACGGCACAGAAACGCACATTCACTATCGGAATGGGGCTTATGAATTTAGTTTGAATAAAATGGTGGACCTGAATTTCGGGCAAAAATTCCGACTTAAAGAAGCCATTGCCTGCCTCCCTCCAATAGACCGTCCGGTAGAAAAAATGAACTAAATTGCCGACTGTTCAACCTCGGGCTTCAGGTTAAAACCCGAAGCGAATACAAAATGAACCTTCGGCACACCAGTCCTGAAAGGCATGCGCGTAAACTTTTGGGCTGTATATAATATTACAAAGGTAAATAATTATTAAAGTTAT